>CAWCZJ010000011.1:0-350679 GCA_963799955.1 uncultured Actinomycetes bacterium | reverse complement strand
CCATCGGTCGGCCCCTCTTTACCGCTAACGACCAGTAGTGTTGCACAAGAGATGGTGGCCGGTTGGCTTGAAAGTAGTCTGTGCCTATGTGAGCGAAATGAATGTTCGCTGAGAAGCCCAGTGCCCACCAGATGTCGTCGTGTACGTCGGTAACACGGGTGCCGCGGAACACTAGGTTGGCCGCGAACCAGGCAGTTGCGAGCACGACGAGGGACGCTGGCAGGATGCGTCGCATTCGCCGTTTATAGAAGTCGACTATAGAGATTCGACCCGTGCGAATAGACTCGTTCAATAACAAACCAGTGATCAAGAATCCCGAGATCACGAAGAAGACGTCGACTCCGACAAATCCTCCGTGTGGCCACAGACTGAGGTGGTCGAGGACCACCAAGACCACCGCCATGGCACGAAGGCCTTCAATATCTGGACGGAAGCCGCCAATTGCTGTCTCGACGCGAGCGGGCTGTGCTTGGTGCCGAACCGGCCGAACCGGCCGAACCGGCTGAACCGGCTGAACCGGCTGAACCGACATGCGTCCCCCATGCCTCTATGTCCCGGTACTAGCCCTCACCTGAGTCGGGCAGCGCGAACGATACCGAATTCTTCCCTCCCACAGGGTAAACGCAGATGAGTCCAGCCGCTGACGCATTCCCGACATGGGACACGCGGGGGATACAGGGGCAAGCTAAATGACGGCGAGGTCGGAACAACCATTCCCGAAGCGCGCGCTTCCCGTGGATTTGCTCCATCTCAAAGCGCCAGCGTGACAGCGAGCGATCCGGCAGAATGTACAGCTTCAGATCCCGGCACGGTCGCTGGTTTGGCTATGGTCTATCCGTGGCCGTCACGACCGAGTTCGCATGTCGGTCTGGAGGTGACTCACGATAGAAATAGCCGTCCAGGCGCTGGTTGGGAGTCGTACACAGAACGACGCCGACCGGTGTGACATCGACATTGGAAAGCGTCTCGATTGCCCGAAGGACTTGTTCGCGGCTTGTCTTCGCGGCGCGAACAACGAGGACAGTGGCGTCAGCGAGTGCCGCGACCTGCGCGCCGTCGGTAACGGGTAGCAGCGGAGCCGTGTCGACGACTACGGTGTCGACTCGTGCGCGGATTGCCATCAGAGTGTGCCGAAATGCCTCGGAGCTAAGCAGCTCACTCGGATTGGGCGGCGTCCCGCCGGCGACGAGCACTTCGAGGTTATGGCCCGCGAGCTGTAGCGCATCCGCGAGGGACGCGCGTCCGATCAGCACCGACGTTAGGCCTAGGTCTCCGACAATCCCAAGCGCCTTTGCGATGCATGGTCGGCGCATGTCGGCCTCGATCAGGCAGACCCGCTGGCCAAGGTCAGCGAATTGCAGCGGCGAGGTTCAGAGCGGTGTGGGATTTGCCTTCCTCGGACAACGCACTGGTGATAGCGATGACCCGCGGAGGGTTGTCGATGTCGATAAACTGCAAATTCGTGCGCAACTGCCGGAATCCCTCGGCACGGCTGCGCTGCGGATCTGCGGCGAACGAGAGGGGGGCTGTGGTCGCGCCGTCGTCCCACGGGACTGTGCCGAGAACCGGCAGCGCCGACAGCGCCGCGAGCTCCTGCGGACCCTTGATCGTGCTGTCCAGTACCTCCAGCAAGAGGGCTATCGTAAGCCCCAACGCCAGACCGACAAGGACGCCGATGGCGATATCCGGTTTGGGCCTTGGGGACACCGGGACAGTTGGCGCCTGCGCGGGGTGAGTCACCGTGAGCTTCACGGGAGACGGCTGGGCCGCGCTGGGCTGCTCGAGGGCGTCCACCACAGTACTGATTTGCGTAGCCACGGCATTCGCTAGCCGAGCTGCCTTCACGGGATCGCGGTCGGTGACGTGGAGGTTAATTAGAACCTTATTGAGTGGCGCATCGGCTGAAATTTCGCGAGCAAGCTCGTCTGCAGTCATTTTCGTGTCGAGCTGTTTGACGACGACATCGGTGACACTCGGGCTCGTCGCGACACTCGTGTAGGACTGCACTCGAGCCTGCGTGAAGGTATTACCCTGGACGAGATCAGCTGCCTTCGCGCCGCCCGACCCCGCGGTCGAGACGAAAACCTGAGCTGTCGCCTCATACATCTTGGTGCGAGATAGGACGTATAGTGCGCCGAACGCAACGCATACCACCAGGGTCGCGACGATCAGGCGCCACCGCTTCCGGAACAAGTGCATGTAGTCATGCAAGCTCACGGTTGGCGCCCCTTACCGTCGGACCTAAATTCAGAGCTTAGCTAGTCGCGAAGCACAGCCGGGCCACAGCGCCATGACCTACACTTGCGACCGGACGCACAGCCATTTTGGGGTCCGATGTGGGCCACCCTCCGGGAGCGCTTGGCGTACGGTGACGATCAAGCCCCGCAAGCCGAGCCCGGGAAATGCCACGGCAACACGCAGATGCTGTACTAGACCCCGAGCACGAGCTCTGGGGGCCAAGACACGTGCCAAATGCGGCGGCGAGATGCCGTGCTTGCTTGGAACGGGTGTTCGAGATGCGTAAGGCGTCCGCCCGTTCAACAGAGTTCGCGGATCGGCCTGAGGAAAGCGGTCATTCTGATGACTCCGAGAAGCGACGCCTGACTCGCGACGGCATGTGGACACTCGCGCTGAATGCTCTCAGCAAGTTTCAGTCGCTTGCACTCCTCGTCGGTGGATACGAGGTAGGTGGATATGCCGGCATCGGGGTCGTCGCAACCGCGGTCGGGGCGAGCTACCTCGCCAGCTCGTCGGGAGACTTTGGTCTCTCCAACGAGATCTATCGGGCAGTGGCCAGAAGTCCGAATCGGGCGACGGTTGCTCTAGCTGTAAAGACGATGGTGTATCGCCTTCCCATTGCTGTTGTGTTAGCTCCGATCACCTTTCGGTTAACTGCTGGGACACATAGCCACGCTTCGTGGGCGCTGTACGGCGGGATGGCAATTTTCGCAGCAAGTCTGGTTACGTCGACCGAACTCGCTGCCACCATCGGTGGGCTCGGTAACTTCTCGGCTCCAACGCAAATGATCGGAACGAGCAGATTTGTGTCGGCTGTCGGTGCATTGGTCTTGGTTGGTATAACGCATTCTGCCGCCAGCATTCTGTTCTCGTTTGTCGTGGGAGAAGTGGTCGGTGGAGCACTATGTGTCGCGTGCCTTCGCCGCCACTCCTATCCCCCCAACGCCGTATCAACTCCCGAGCGCATCTCAAGGCAACACCTATGGCTAGGCGGCGCGTCGATCCTGAACGTCCTGACGAATCAGAGCGACACGTTGCTGGTCGCTGCGCTGATCTCTCCGACTCAGTTGGGGATCTTCGGCGTCGCTAGCCAACTGCAGAATGGCGTCGCGACCCTCGCGCTTTCGCCTGCGACGCCGATCACAGTGCGGGCCGCTAAGGCGTCGCTGAAGGTAGACGCCCACGTGATCTTGTGACGCAGGCAGTTCGCCTCACCGTGCGCCTTGGCACTGGTGGCGCGTTGCTCATTTTCATCGCCACGATTGCCGGCACGCATCATTTCGCCAGTTTAGCGCCCTTGAAGTCACGGTCCGGGACGGCCACGATCCTGCTTTGCTTAGCCGCGGCCACGCCGAGCGCGGTCGCAGGCATCTACTTCTCGGTCGGAGTCGGATTCAAAGGATCACAGGCGTGTGGGCATCGGAAGGCTCGCAGGTGGTTTAGTGGCGGCGATCATAATGGTGGGCCTAACTGTGGCATTCGGATTGGTCGGAGCGGCCTCGGGGACGGTTGTGCGCGATCTCATCTCGCTGAATATTGCCCGCGCCATTGCATCACGTCATCTGTCTAAGCACAGGCGCAGCACAGTACCGATAAGTATTTCCTCGCAGATCTCGGAGACTACGACGTGACAGCAGACCACCCCACGTCATTCGACTACGCGTACGCAAAGCTCGGGCGCCAGGGTCTAGGTAACCTTCTCTTCCCATGGGCACGAGCCGTAGTCGTATCTCAGACCACAGGAGCGGATCAGCTCGCGGAGCGCTGGACCAAGCTGCGCATTGGTCCGTACCTGCGAGGGGATCACGACAAGCGGCGGTACCACAAGCTATTCCAGCCTCCATCTATTCGCGACCGGATCAGACGTGAACTCATACTCGGGTCCGCAACCCTTTGGAACGAGCAGGGTGATCGCTTGCGGCGGGGGAGTGGGCGCGACGTTCTTGTTGTCGAAGGCATGGGAGATTTCTTTGTCCCTCTCACTCCCGCGCGTTTGCTCATAAGGGCGAGGCTCGCTGAAAAGGCACGAACGCCCCCGACGGGAGCCGACGTGGACGTGCCGTACGTTGCCATGCACATTCGTCTTGGAGATTTTGCGCCCGAGGTATCGCCTTCCAGCGGCGCCGCTCGTAACGCAAGAACTCCGTTGGAGTGGTTCGCCGCGGCTGCGGTCCGCATAGCATCGGCGGGAACACAGCGCCGGATCCTCGTGTGCTCGGATGGAACTGACGAGGAGTTGGCGGCCGTAACCAAGCTGCCGTTCGTCGAGCGAAGCAGAGCGACGAACGCCCTCGACGACCTACACGTGCTCGCACAGTCCGAATACATAGTCGGTAGCGGCTCTACGTTCAGCGCGTGGGGTGCATTTCTAGGTGACATCCAGCTCTACGTCACGGATTTCGCAAATCACTATATGGCGGGGGATTCCCGCGTTGTGGAGGTCAGGAACTGGCTGGAGATAGATCGGCTGGAAAGCGACTCCAGATGACCTCAACTTCTCTACCCGTGTTGCCCTAGCGACCGCACCCGATCGGTGTTCGGGCCCTCGGTCAGTGGAATAACAACACTTGCACCGGATGCTGCGCGCCGCATGCATAGGCCGATTAAGACCACGATTGCAACTATGCCGCCCATTGCCTGGAGTAGCGATCCCCGCAAGAGGATCACTTGGTACACGGCGAAGATCGGTGCAAACAATCCGACATACGTTAGGCGCCGCGCTGGATCCGCGGCCAGCTCGTCGAGCCACGTTGAGAACGCGCCCACCAATCCTCCGAAGATCAGTACCCACAGCGGGCCACCGTCTATATATGCCTCGGCGGGTGCCGGTGCGGATAGATTCGTAAATCCGTAGCCCATGAAGTTGGCGACCACTACCCCCGTGTCCGCCGCCTTCCCTGCCCAAATGGATCGCGGCACAAAGAAGAGGAGAGCGCTCAGTTCCTGTGCGCCGTACGTGTGTCCTCGAGCCGCGACATACGTCTCTGTATTTGCAATTTGCTGAAACGAGTCGTAGTCGCCGTGCGTCAGCTGCTGCGACACGCTGCCGGCCGCCGCCACCGTATGCGCACCTGTGCGGGAAGTAGTTTAACGCGGGAAACAACACAAATAACGCGACCAGTAAAGCGACCCCGCCCGTGACCATCTGCCGCCTCGTCAGCGGCCAAACCCAAGAGAACGCCAGGCCGATGTAGACGGTCGCGACCACGTATCGTGAGCTACCCGCCGGATTGGCTAGAACGAGTGCGACCAGTGTCAGAAGCAGCGCGCCAACATCGAGGCGCCGGTTTCTGGCGGACCGCCCATTCGCCTGAAGGAGGCATGCACAAACGAACACCGGGAACGTAAGCAGCGCGGTTTCGATGCCTCGCGTCGCACTGCTTAGGCTCTGCAAGCTCGCACCTCGGTCAGCCCGACTCGTGAACAGCTGACCCGCGCCGCCTAGCTGACGAACCTCATACAGTGCGATTGCAAGCGCGACCGGAGCCAATAACCAAGTACGCTTGGTCGACAGTTCAAGCCTCGCCGGACGGACACGCACCGATAGTCCCCTCCGGCTAACAAATATGCCCGCAAGATCCCATGCTCCGACGAACAAGAAGACGATGAGTGCGGTGTTGATTACTGCATGGCCGTTCGGATGCGTTGACGGAATGGCCCACTTGCCGCCGCTTTTTTGGACCAGTGGGGCAAGGCCAAGGAATATGTAGAAGTAGAACCACGCGAAGAGTCGGACTGGCCGAGGCCTTGTAGCAAGTAGGGTCCATGCAAAACGCGTGCCTGCGTACATCGAGAAGAGAAGCACGAGCCCGCCACCCAATGACGCGAGTGCATGAGGGCCTAACGCCGCCGGGATGGCGCCGCCGAATATGATTGCGGCGGGCAGTGTCGGCGCCGGGATGTGAAAGCTACGCGTACCGCTGGGCTCGGCAATCATAGGTGGCTAGTCCGTGATCGCCTGGACGGCGCTCGGCGGAGCGTCCCACGGGTAACCGGCGTTTGCCACAACGGAAGATTACTCGTCCCGTGGACGTACCCTGAGCATGGTGCGAACACCGTTTGCGAACCTCCGCGCCGACGCTGCGATGTCCGGTGATCCGGCTCTGCTTCGCGCATTCGCTCGTAACTCATCCAGCACACTCGCTTTCGCTATCAGCTGTGAGATCGCCTCGGCGTACGCCTGCGGGTTGTCGGCGGTAAAAATGCTGTCAATGCTCGGACTGAGGTACTCGACCTCCGGAGCATGGAATGACCAATCGACGGTAATGAGTGGAAGACCCATGGCGAAACCGTCAACTGCGATTAAACCCACTCTGCCGGGATTCAGGAGCATGCATGCCACTCGTGAGAGGAGTGCCTTTTGAACTGGGCCAACGCGGCCTAGCATTACGACCTGCCCTCGATCAACAGCTGGCCGAAGGTAGCTCTCATCCGGCCCGGCGCCGCCGACGAGCAACTGTAACTCGCGGTCGGTGGACCAAAGAATATCTAGCGCATTTGCAAGGAACTCGATGCGCTTCGGTCCATCGAGAGCACCAACGTACGCGGTGACCGGACCGCTTCGTAGGCCAGCCTCTCGGCGAAAGTGCTGCACGTCTCGCTCCGAGAGCGACTCCTGCGCGGCAATGATGTCCGCCGTTGACACAGTGTTGAGGAACGCGGTCACGTCATCCGGGTGTTTACCCGTTCGGATTGCGAGTTGCTTCCCCGCCTCGGTGTACGCGAACACGTGGTCCGCCCGTTTGATCTGCCAAGTCTGTAATGCTTCCGCCGTAGACGAATGCTTGCTTACGTAACGCCCAACGTGGCCCATCAGACCGACCTTGCGAGTCCCCCGTCGCACGAGGCCCCGATACGTGTCGAGCGCCCCGGCGGCCAGTTCATAGATGGCTGCGTGCGAGTCCCGCGCGAGGGACTGGCTACTGTAAGTACGAATCCAGCGGCCGCCCAGGTGAATCGACCGTGTCTCAAGTTCGACTAGCCAGGGCGCCATCGCAGCTCCGTCGCGGCGCGCCGCCTGCTTGTTTTCTGGGCTACTAGCCGCGATCCGACACTGTATGCCGTCGCGCTGGAGGTCCTGGACCAAAGCCGCGAAGAGTGGCACCCGATAGTCGGGCAAGTACGGCTGCACGATGAGGACATCGGTACCGATGGTGAAGCCCCCGAATCTTCGGTTGGTCTCGCGCTAGCCTTAATGGTACCGAAGCGAAAAGAGGCGTATGTAATGCGTGTAGCGCACATTGTCACGCTGATCAGTGCTGACGGTGCGTACGGCGGCCCGGTCCGAGTATTGGTCGAGCAAGCCACAGAGCTGGCAGCTCGCGGACATGAGGTTACGATCTTGGCTGGATGGGATGGCTCGGCCCGACCTGACGTGCCTGCGAGCGTCGAGGTGAACCTCTTCCGAACGCACTCCCTCGTGCGGGCCGCGAAGTTCGCCGGCTTGATTGCGCCATCGCTGATGGCCTATCTGAGGAAACACGCTGACAGCTACGACGTCGTTCACGTTCACCTCGCGCGAGACTTGGTAACGATGCCGGGAGCTCTTCTGGCGGCACGTCGGACCCACCTTGTCGTTCAGACCCATGGAATGATCCAGCCGGATAGTCGACCTAAGGCACGAGTCCTGGATGCGGTCGCCACGCGTCGGGCGTTGCGCCGTGCCGGTGCCGTTGCCTACTTGACGCCCGAGGAACAACGAGGGCTTCGAGCGGTTGCATCGCCTATTCGGCTGAAGCACCTGCCAAACGGAATCAGCCCAGGCGCACCACCGGAGCATGCCAGTGATCGTGGGCCTGTGTTGTTTTGCGCCAGGCTGCATCCGCGGAAGCGAGTCTTGGCTTTCGTGGAGATGGCGAAGATACTTTCTCAGCGCGGCGTCGATGTTCCATTCCTGATTGCGGGACCGGACGGCGGCGAGCTCGGAAAGCTCAACGCAGCTCTGGCGGAAGTACGAAATCTCGATATCCGATACATAGGGCCGGTGCCCCCCAATGAAGTGCGGACCCTACTGGGCTCTGCGCGGGTCTACGTACTACCGAGTGTGGACGAGCCATTCCCAATGACGGTCCTAGAGTCGCTCGCAAGCGGCGCGCCGGTCGTATTGACTGATACGTGCGCGATTGCTGCGGACCTTGGCGAGCGTGGGGCGGCGCTGGTGACGGACGGGTCGCCACGACAGCTGGCCGACGCCGTCGAGTTGCTACTTAGCCCACCACGAGCACTGCTCGCCCGGACGGCAGGACTTCACGTAATACGCGAGAGCTACTCCATCGCCGCCGTTGTTGATAGCTTAGAAGCCGTTTACGCCGACTTAGCAGGTACGGCAGCAGGGCGGCCGCCACGTAACAGGATCGTCACGTCGCCTCCTTAGAATGGACCTAGGCGAGGGTGTCCACGGAGGGGATTGCGAGTGTCCAAGACGGCTTTGATCACCGGAGTTACAGGACAAGACGGTTCGTACCTGGCCGAACTTCTGCTCGCCAAGGGCTACACAGTGCACGGGCTCATCCGCCGCGCAAGTACGTTCAACACTCAGCGAATTGAGCACCTCTACCAAGACCCGCATGTTGCAGACATACGATTCCATCTGCATTATGCAGATCTCACCGACGGCTCCAGGCTCGTCACACTGCTCCAGGCTTTGCAGCCGGATGAGGTCTACAACCTTGCGGCCCAGTCTCACGTTCGCGTGTCATTTGACGAGCCCGAGTTCACCGGCCTCACGACTGGGCTAGGCAGTACAAGGCTGCTTGAGGCCATCCGGATGATCGGCCTAGACTGCCGCTTCTACCAGGCATCGAGTTCGGAGATGTTTGGTGCAACTCCTCCTCCTCAAAGCGAACACACACCGTTCTATCCGCGCTCCCCTTACGGCGTCGCAAAGGTTTACTCCTACTGGATGACCCGCAATTACCGCGAGGCATATGGGATGTTCGCGGTGAACGGCATTCTGTTTAACCACGAATCGCCACGGCGTGGCGAGACCTTTGTCACGCGTAAGATCGCGCGAGCAGCCGCCAGAATCAAGCTCGGCCTAGAGCATGAGATCTATCTCGGAAATCTCGACTCCGTGCGAGACTGGGGCTACGCACCAGAATACGTCGAGGGCATGTGGCGCATGTTGCAAGCTGACGACGCGAACGATTTCGTGCTCGCGACCGGAACTGCGTACACCGTTCGTGACTTCGTCCGACTCTGCTTCGACCGTGTGGGTCTCGATTGGCATGATTTTGTCAAGTTCGATCCCCGGTACCTCCGACCTACTGAAGTGGATTCACTGATCGGTGATGCCTCTCAGGCAATGGAAAAGCTTGGGTGGCATGCCTCGGTCCTCCCGCCCGAGCTTGCGCAAATTATGGTTGATGCCGAGCTGACGGCTCCGCGACTCGTGACGGCATAGGCCATATGCCATGCGTGTGCAAATCCTGTCGACCTACTTCGACCCAGAGCACACCGGCAACGCTCCCTATGTGACAGGGCTCGCGCGGCACCTGAGCAAACGCCACGATGTCACCGTCGTCGCAGGACTGCCGCACTACCCGGAATGGCACGTACCTTCAGAGTGGCGCCACTGGCGCACTGTCGAGCACCACGATCAGCTACAGATCGTTCGGCTCGCCCATTACATTCCCACCAGGCAAGACTCTCTTCGGCGGGCCGCTTATGAGCTGAGCTGGGCAGGACGGGCTCTGGCTGAGGGGTTACGTCACCCGGCCGACTTGGTAATCGGTGTGGTGCCGACGCTGCTGACCTCGCAGGTCGCCGGGCTCGTTGCTCGGCGGCACGGGGCACGTCTCGGACTCATAGTCCAGGACATCGTTAGCCGGGCCGCAGCGCAAACTGGTATCCGGGGCGGTAGGTCCGCCGCTGGCGCCGCCGCAAAGATTGAGCGATCCGGGCTACGTCGAGCGGACGGCGTATGCACAATCCACCCGCGCTTCGCGAAGGTGCTAGAGGAGGACTATGCGGTCGCGGCAAATGTGCTGCGGGTCATTTACAACTGGTCGCACATTGACGTGCCAACCGCCGATCGCATCGAGACGCGAAAGCGGCTCGACTGGCGTAATGAAGACATCGTGGTCCTACACAGCGGGAACATGGGCCTGAAGCAGAACCTCGACAACGTTGTGGAGGCGGCACGGCTCGCTGAGGACGAGCAGGCTGCCGTCCGTTTCGTCCTCGCCGGCGACGGCAACCAACGTGCACGCCTCGAAGTCGCCGGCGCAGGACTAGCGCACCTTGAGATTCGAGATGCCGTAGCAAGCGCCGAGTTCTCCGACTTCCTGGCGGCCGCAGACCTCCTGCTCGTCAACGAACGAGCTGGGGTGTTGGAGATGAGCCTGCCGAGCAAACTCACCTCGTACCTCGCTGCCGGTCGACCGGTCCTGGCCGCGACCGAAGCCGCGAGTGCCACTGCCGAGTTCGTCGAGGCGTCCGGGGGCGGCATCATCATCCGCCCGTCAGAGCCCCGGATGCTGCTCGATGCTGCGCTTGATATCGGCGTCGACTACGGTCGAGCAGAGCAACTCGGCAAACACGGGCAACAGTTCGCGCTTGATGACTTGAGCAGCGAGTCGGCCCTTGCCGCGTATGAAGACTGGGTGGAACAGCTCGTGAGCGATGAAGCGAAGAACACGGAACCTCGGGCGTACCCGAGCCTGAGGGACCCGCACCCGACTGGCTACGACAAGGGCCGGGGATTCCTCTGGCAGGCCAGCTGGTTCGCGGTACAGAACCTAATATTCGGAGCGTGGTGGTGCCCCGGTGCACTCAGGCCGCGCCTACTCCGATTGTTTGGCGCCACGATCGGTCACGACGCGTTTATCCGGCACCGCGTGCGCGTGTTGTGGCCGTGGAAACTCACTCTCGGCGATAACACGCTCATTGGTGAGGACGTATGGCTGCTGAACCTCGAGCCCATCACGATTGGGTCTGATGTGTGCCTCTCCCAGGGCGTGTTCCTTTGTACAGGGAGCCACGATCACCAATCGCCCGACTTTGCGTACGACAATGGGCCCATCGTCGTTCAGGACGGCGTATGGATTGCAGCGCAAGCCCTGGTGCTGCGGGGGGTGACAATCGGTACAGGCAGCGTTGTCGGGGCCCGCGCAGTAGTGCGGCATGACCTGCCGGCGGGCGAATCTGTGCGGATAAACACGGTCCATTAGAACTCGGAGCTCCGGCGGAGAGTGTGCAAGGTTGGCTATTTCGTGAAGACATTCGAACTACAGAAAATCCCTTCACAACCGACTTCTGCGAAAGAGCGCACATTTGCGATGCTCCGGGTGACGGACGGGCCGCGAGCGTCCGGTTCTCCAACGTGGAGAACTGGAGCGTCGGAATGGACGTCTCGATCCTCGCTCGCACGTTGGTAGATGTCGCTTCATGAAAGGGTGCCGTCTAAGTCCATTCGGCGCGGAGGGCGGAATAGTGTTGCAGGTCCTAGCTGTCGTACGCCGTCTCAAAGGCTTTGGCTAGCGCCGCGTAACCGGCGTCGCTTGGAAGTGCAGGATTAGGTGCGATGTCGGCAGGTACCCCAACGAGTGGTTGGCCGACGTCGAGGTACCGACCGCCAACGGCGGTTACAGCGGCCTTGACGTCGGCCGCGAGTTGCACGAGCGTAGCTGGTGGTTTCGACACAGGCCACAGCGGACTTTCTGCGACGATCGCCGCGTTCGGCAATGCGGTGCGTAGTCCCGTGAACGTGGCCGTGACGGCAGCTTGGATCTGCGTCGGACTGCTGCCCAGGACAACGTCGTCACGCCCACCGGCGACGATGACAATAGAGGGCGACGCTGCGGCAACCGCCGCGATCCGCTCCGAGTACGGCGTTCCGCCAGCCAACTTCCCGCCGGTCGAGTAACCAGTCCCCCCAAAACCGAAGTTCTTCTCCGTCCAAGCAAAATGAGTAGCAACCAGGGACGACCAGCGCAATCCGTGGGAGCTGGCTCCCACGCCACCGATGTAATCGTCACCCAGGAACGCAGCGACCGGCAATCCCGACGCACTGCTCGATGCACGCGCGCTTGCACTAGCGCTGACCACGACTGGCACCGACGTTGCCGACACGGCAGGGGGAAATCTCGGCAGTGTCGCCGCGACCGTCGTCAGGGTGGACGCGCGGTGAAGCGAAAGAATGGCGAATACCAACGCAAGCACCGCTAGTGCGGCGACCACAACCATCGGCCCTCGTCGGTTCATGGAGGACAGAATACGGCGACCGATCCCGCCACTGGGTGGTAACCGGCTGCCAGCAGGGGCTTCAGAGCCGCAGCGGTTCCGTCGCCCGGTCACTTTGATCGGACATGAACTTCGACGTGTTCTACGAACGAGGTGCCCAGATATTGAGGTCAAGCAGCGGGGGGTTCGCTGCTCCAGGCACCCGCCGAGGTGTCCATGTCCACCTCGGTCATACCCTGCTGGATCCTCCATTCAATGGGATAGTCCTCGACGTGCCGAGGCCAGATCTGGGCCAACGCTTGGCAACAAAGAGCTCCACCCGAAGCTGTCGAAACTGCCTGCGGAGATCAGGGAGCCCCGGACCCGCTGGAACCTCCTCGCTGGTGGCCAGATCGCGAGTGCGAACCCGGATACCACCACTTACACCGTGTTACACCGTGCCTGCGACGTCCGGCGGCAAGCTAGCGACCTTGTACTTGCCAATATGTCGGGCGCAGCGGGCACCGTATCGGGATCGGTCAGCGCATCGAGCGGAACGATCTCGGACGGCACCCACAGGGTTGTCTTAGGGTCCAGATGTCGGGAAACGCCCGTGACTGTCGGCGGCGCCGGGTTGGTGAACTCATCAGCTGCCACCACGCCGCGCGTGCCCGCGGGCATAACGACTCGCACGTTCGTCACACCAGTCGAACGCCCGGCGATCACGGTGACTTCGGTATCCGACACAACCACAAGATGAGCCGGGACCGTACTGCTGGACAACACTTGGGTTGCACGGGGGAATCCACTCCCCTTACAGCGACCGCCGTCCCGCCTGCCGTCGGCCCAGATGTCGGGATACGCCGGTCGCCTTCGGCACCACCACCTTGTAGGTGAACTGGTCAGCGGTTACCACGGCGCTCTTACCGACCGGCGCGACGACGCGCACATTGATCTCGCCCGTCGCGTGCGCAGTGAGACCACCGTGAGTTTGGCGTCCGAGACGACGGCCACGCCTGTCGCGGCGCTCCCGGACAACACCAACCGACTGTGCACACTTCTTCGTGCCCTGTTGTCGGACTGACAAGAGTTGATGCGCATCCCAAGCAGCGGGTACCCCATATTCGGGCCTAAACCACCCATTGTTCCCTGCGCTCTACCGGGGATGACCTACAGGAGCTAAAGTTCGGCGAATCGGTGGAGGCTGCCGAGATGGATGGCGGGCACATTTTGCACTTGGTGGCGGCGGGGACCCGGGGGCGAAGATGCACGGGATCGCGTGGGCGCGGTACACCCGTCGCCGCGAAATGCTGCATATTGCGATGCTCGTTGTGCTCGACGCCGTCGCCATGACAAGCGCCTTTGCGATCGCCCGCGCATTGCGAGGCCACTCTGGCCGGCCGTTCGCCCACATGATCAGCACCACGCGATTCACCGCGGTCGAGTTGGCCGCGATTCCCTTGTGGATCGCAATTTTCGCGCTTTGCGGCCTGTACAGGGTTCGCGTTCATGGTGGCCGCGTGAGTGAAGTCAGTCGCGTCATCGTGGCGGTTGCCGGCGGCGTCATGGTGCTGGTCTCGGTCGACTACTACACGTTTAGCTCACCGATTTTCCCAAGCCACTCGGTGCCACTGATTGCCCTAGTCGTCGGTGTACCGCTAGTCGTATTCGAGCGTCAGTTCGTGCGCAGCGTGATGCGCAGGCTCTTCAGGCGTGGTCGTGGTCTGCACAACGTGATCCTTATCGGTATCGGTGACCTCGCAGCGCGCATCGCTACTGAGATCACCAAACGCGACGGCGGTTACCGGCTCGTCGGCGTCGTCGACGGGGGTCGCAGCAACGCACTCTCCTTCGCCGGGGCGCGCGTATTCGAAACGATCGAGTCGGCAGTCGCCACCTTTGACGGTTGGCACGTGGACGAGATCATTCAAGCTGAGGTCGATGTGCCGTCCGCAGAAGCGGCCCGTTTAATGGACTTCGCAAATGCGCGTGGAATGAGCTATCGGTTCGTTCCCGACAAGTACGACATGTATGCCGCGGCGTCGAAGATGACGACGCTCGACGGTGTGCCGGTCATGGAAGTCCGCCTGACCTCACTCGAGGGTTGGGGCGCTGTAGGGAAGCGTGTTTTTGACGCAGTCGGAGCAGTGTTGCTCTTCTTCCTTTTCTCTCCGCTGCTGCTGGCCATCTCCCTCGCAATCAAGATTACCGAGCCGGATGCGCCAGTGTTCTACACCCAGAAACGTATCGGCCTTGATGGAAAAACCATCGGCGTTATCAAGTTCCGCAGCATGTTGTGGAAATACTCGACCGGGCCGGACCGGGAGTTCAAGACCGCGGAGGACGCCTTCGTCGCGATGGACAGGTCGGATCTCATTCCCGAATTCCAGCTCAACCAGAAGGTCGCCAATGACCCGCGAACATCAAAACTTGGTGAGTTCCTCCGCAAGACGAGTCTCGACGAGTTGCCCCAGCTCTTCAACGCCCTTCGCGGCGATCTGAGCTTGGTCGGCCCACGACCGATCACCCAAGAGGAGCTGGATCGCTACGGATCTCAGGCCTCGAGCTTCCTTGCCCTCAAGCCCGGCATCACCGGCTTGTGGCAGGTCTATGGTCGCAGCTCCACTACATACGAAGAGCGAGTGAAGCTCGACGTGTTCTACGTCGAGAACTGGAGCGTCAGCATGGACGTCTCAATCCTTGCTCGCACGCTCGTGAGTGTCGCGTCCAGAAAGGGAGCCGTCTAGCGTCAACCCGTGGCGGCCTTACCCACGTCGACGATCATGCGCGTCTTTTCAGGGAGCTCTGTCGCGTCAACGGTCGCTGGCGTCACCACGGCTGGCGTTCCATCGACTTGGAAATGATGCCGACGACCCCGCTGGCAGCACCGAAGACCGTGCCTCCGATGAGGACCACTGGGCCAAGGCGAGTTACTTCTTGGGCTTCAGCGGTGACATCACCAACTTGGCGAACGGCTCAGTTCTCGATCAGGCCACGCAGTAGTTCACCCGCCCGCGGCATCGCCGCTGGTCGAACTCACCTGCACCGCAAGCAAACCAATGGTGTAGGCGCCGACCACTAGACCACCCGTCCCGTCGGAGCAGACGAGGCTAATCGTGCCGCCCGACGTGGTGTCGAGACCGAAGAGCGAGATCGTCATGTCGGGGGCGACGCCGGTCAGGTCTGCGAACGCGGCGTCCACCTTGTTGCTGCTGGGGTCGTCTATTTCGCATCTGACTTGATCTGCACCAGTGTCCTGGTTGTAAAACGCATAAATTCTGCCCTGAACCTCGTAGCTGCCTGCGGGGACGCTGAGCGTGGCGACGGTCGTGGCGGTGTTGTTTACCCCTACGGCTGCTACCGGCCGACTGACGTAGCTGGCGCCGCCAGGTGGCGGCGTTGGGCTGAAGTAGCCGACGACGGCTACCTTTACCGTGACGACGCCGCCGTCGGTGGTCAGCCGAACGTCGCCACTCGTGCCCACCGCCACCGTCACCGGGATCGTCACCGTCTCACCGGTTTGCCAGCGCACGTTCGCGGACGTTGGCTTGGTATCGCCGGTTGCATACACATACATCGAGCTGGTCGTCGTCCCGGAAAGCGCTGTGACGGACAGCTGCACGGAGGTCGCATTGCTCGGTACTGATCCAACGCCCGCGACCGTGACGTCGGTGGTGGAATGCGCAGCCAACGACCGACCGAGCACCGTCACGGGTGCGATCGCCGAGTACACCGACGAAGCAGAACTCGACGCTTCCGCGATGCCAACTCCGACCGCCGTCAGACCCACCACGGCTACAGCCACACCCACAACCCCAGCGCGACCGCCGAACCATCGACGACCCGGACCCTGCGAACCTGAACCCGAATCGGAACGAACCAGCCGGTAACCGCCCATGACGACTCCCCGTTGCTCACCGGGTCTCAGCCTCTGCTGCGACTCACGTGCCAAGAGAATAGGTCGGTCGCAACGGCCTGGTAATGGCGATGACGGGGCATCTAGCGGGCGCCTGCGTCACCACCGGAATCGTCAACTCCCAGCGTTGGATCACGGGTTAGCGGAGCCGATGGCCACCACGCGCTCAGCGCGTCCCGGGTGCGGCTGACGGCGGCGCGGCGCAGCCCCCGGCTGCGTGAAGTTGAACTGCGCGTCGTCGAACTGCAAGACGTCGATCGGAGCATCGAAGTCTCCCCCAGGCCAGCGCGTCTCCCGCGCTTGGCGCTGCGGGAGTGTAAAGGCACTTGCATGGGGCTGCCTAGCTGCTGGTATCCGCCGCCTCGTGCTCGGAGCTCTTGTCGAGTGAAGGAACTCGGTCGCTAATTTCGCTTGGACACAGCCGAATTCCTTCACTCGGCGAGAAAACGGCAGTGGGCGGAGGGCGCTAGCTCGAGCAGCTCGCCAAGGGGGCTGGCGTTAGCTGCTGTAGGCCTTCTCGAACGCCTGGGCAAGCGCCGCATAACCGGCGTCGTTCGGGTCAGCGCGATTAGCCGCCAGATCGGCAGGAGCCCCAATCAGCGGTTGCCCGATATAGAGATACCGACCGCCGACCGCGGCCACGGCTTGCTGCACGTCGGCCGCGATCAGAGCAAGTGGTGCGGGTGGCGCTGTCGCCGACCACAGCGGATTCTCGGCGATGATCGTCGCGTTTGGTAGCGCAGCACGCAACGCCGTGAACGTTGCGGTGACGCCAGCCTTGATCTGGGTCGGACCGTTGCTGCTTTGAATGTCGTAACGCCCCCCCGCGACGATGACGATCGACGGTTTGGCAGCGGCAACCGCAGCAACCCGTGACGTGTAGGGCACTCCGCCTTTGACCTTTCCGGCTGTCGAATAGCCTGTACCGCCGAAGGCGAAGTTCCGCTCCGTCCAGCCCAGGTCCGCCGCGACCAGCGATGTCCATCTGCGCGCAGGGGCGGTGGCTCCTTCACCACCGACGTATTGGTCACCGAGAAACGCGACGACCAGGTGCGCAGGCGAGCTGCTCGCCGGGTGCGCGCTTGGGCTCGTGGTGGTAGTTGCCTTCGTGGTGGGGCTCGCGGTGGCGCTCGGCCGTGGTACCGATGATGCCGACACAGCCGGCGGAAAACTCGGCGATGCCGCTGCACCGGCCGTCGTTAGGTTCGACCCGCGATGAAGGGCCAGAACGGTAAGAATCAACGCAACAACCGCTAATGCGGCGATCGCAACCGTCGTCCGCCGTCTCCACGCCATGGCCGAAAGGATAGGGCGGCGAATGCTTTGCCCAAGGCAAAACAGCAATAGCCAACCCTTTTGGCGGTCCACATCGTCCACTCGGAATCGTGCGGACTTACCGCCCCAGGAGGGCAGCGAACTCGCACGTTGCCGTCGACAACGCCGGTAACGCGGTTACGTTCGACGGCACTAGCTGGGGTACCGCGAGCGACATCGACGGCTCGTTGCCTCTCGTGGCAGTGTCCTGCCCGACCTCTGCCCACGTCAGGTCCCGGCGACGCTCCCGGTGGCTGAACTCAGATGAATTGCTGTCAGACGCAGCTCGAACGCCAAGCCGCCGCTCGTAGTGTCGTCGCAACTCACGGCGATCTGGCCGGCGTCCATGCTGACGAGGCCTGTCATCGTGATCGTGCCGGTATCTCCGTGAGTGCCCGGCAATGTATAGCTGCCTTCGTCTATGTCATCGAAGTTGGGGTCAAACAGGCTGCAGGAGACCTGGTCCTCTGTGCTGCTCGTGGCTGCGTTCTGTTGAAGACTGAGCTTGGCGATGACGCTGTAGGTCCCAGCAGGCACAGTTATCGCGATCACGTTGGCAGCCGTCGTGCTGAGAAAGGTAGAGAAGCCAATCTTCCCTATTGCGGTACTCCCCAGCTCGGGCGCGTAGTAGCCGATCACACTGATCTTGATTTGAGCGGTTCCCGACGTGTTGTGAAGGTGGATCTGTCCGTTGGTGCCGACCGCCGTCGTGATTGGCACGGTGGTCACTACACCCGCGTTCCATCGCACGTTGGCTGAGGCGGGTTGGGTCGTGCCAGTGGCGTAAACGTAGAGGGAACTCGTGGCTGATTCGTTCAGTGCCGTGACCGAAAGCTGCACCGACGTCGCCGATGACGGCACTCCATCCACGCCGGCCACCGTTACGTCCTTATTCCCGCCGGCCACGACGTTGTACTGCCCCACCACGGTCGGCGCCAGCGACGTGTAGACGGATGACACCGAGCCGCCGTCAGCCAGCGCGATCCCGCCGGCGGCAGCGACCATGACGACGCCGGCGCCCGCGGCCACCATCCTCCGGCGCAGCCATCGCGTGCTGCCCGCTGATGTTGTGCTCGATGAGCTGTGTCGACCCATAATCGCGCTCTCCCCTTGTTGATTGCCCCCACGGGCGTGGCAAGAGGATGCCCAAGAAAAGGCAAAGTTTCAATAAAGGGCGGTCTACTTGTTAGCCGGCGCGGGTCAGAGGTGACCGTGCGGGCAGCGCGCGATGGGTTGTCTTCCAGTCGCTTAACCAGGCGTCGAAGTCGGCGCTCGGCATCGGTCGCCCGAGGTAGAACCCTTGCGCGGTCGTACAGCCAAGTGCAGCGAGTGCGGCGTAGGTCTCGGCGTCCTCGATGCCTTCGGCCACAGAGTCGAGGCCAAGTCGATGAGCCAGCTCGACGCCTGTGCGGACGATGATCGCGTCCTTCGGGTTCGTCACCATGTTCTTGACGAATGAGCGGTCGATCTTGAATTCCTGCACGGGCAGATCACGCAACGAAGACAACGATGTGTAGCCGGTTCCGAAGTCGTCGACCGACAACCCGACGCCTAGCGTGTGCAGCCTGCCGATGATCGATCGGGCCCGGTCGGGATCGGCGATGATTGCCGTCTCCGTGAGTTCGAGCTTCAGCAGGTGCGGAGGCAGCCCGGTCGCTAGCAGTGTCGCGGCAACTTGCTGCGGCAGCTCAGTGTCGAGCAGGCACCGCGCCGAAATGTTCACCGAGACCACGAGCGGCAGCCCGCGGGTTTCCCACTCCTTGGCCTGCTCGCACGCGGCGTACAGCACGAAACGGGTGAGCTCGTGGATGAACCCGCTGCCCTCGGCGAGCGGAACGAATTCGCCTGGCGGCAGCAGCCCTTCCTCGGGGTGATTCCACCGCACCAGCGCCTCGGCACCGACCACCGCCCCGCTGCCGAAGTTGACCAGTGGTTGGAAGTGCAGGATCAACTCACCGTTGTCGACCGCGCCGCGCAATTGCGACAGCAGCGTGAGCTTGCGCGGGTTGTGGCCGTCGAGCGCGCTGTTGTAAAGCGCGACGTCCTCGTGTCGTGACTTCGCGAGATACATCGCGATGTCGGCGTGCTGCAACAAGAGGTCACCGGTGTCGCCGTGCGCCGGCCACACAGCGATGCCCGCGCTGGCTTCTACGGCCAACGACACGTCGTCCACGATGAATGGCTCGTGCAGAGCATCGAGGATCCGTCGGGTCAAATCCAACGCGGCGTAGATCGCCTCCTGGCCGGACGCCTCCGACGGGAACAGCAACACGAACTCGTCACCGCCCAACCTCGCGAGCACATCGACGTCCCGCAAGACAGCGCTGATGCGCGGACCGATCTGTTGCAACAAGTAGTCGCCATAACGGTGGCCGAGTGTGTCGTTGATGTCCTTGAACCGGTCGAGGTCGAGCAGGACGACCGCGACCGTGCCGTCACTTTCGCGGGCCTGCGTGAGCGCGCTCTCGAGCAGGGTGCTGAACAGCCCGCGGTTGGGCAGACCGGTGAGTTCGTCGTGGGTCGCCTGATACGCGTTCAGGTCGGACTGCGCGCGGTGCGCCTTCGTCGATTGCCGGCGCAGACGGCTGAACAGCAGCAGCAGCACTGCGCCGACTCCGACAGCCAGCGAGGTCGCCCAACGCGCGACGCTCTCGATGCGCAGCAGACGCTTGGCTGCCTCAGTGGCGATATGCAGGTGGGCGGCGGCTTGCGCGTACACGATCGTTTGCATGGTGTTGAACACCGGATCGACGGCGCCGTGATCGATCGCGACGACCACGGTCGGATTGTGCTGATCGACCGCTGCGAACATCACATCGGTCGCGATCAAATAGCTGGCGTTTCGTTCGATGACGTCGCTCGCGACCACTCGGTCAGCCGCATCGCCGTCGCGACTGACGCTCGCCAGCGCGCCGTCGAGGGCAGTCTTGGCCGCGAGGTGATCTTGCCTGACCGCCGGGCTTGGCTCGAGTCGGTACTTACGTTCGAGGGACTCCTCGGCGCCGATCTCGAGGCGCGCGGTGTTGTATTCGGCCGCAAGGCGGCCGTCCCGCGTCGAGACGGTCGCGGCATTGCTGGTCGCGAAGGCCGACCAGGTGGCGACTCCGGAGAGCGCGAGCAGGGCGATCGCCAGGCATGCCGAGGCCACCAGTTGCACCAGATTGATGCCCGGTCTCTTGATCTTGGAGCTGGGGCGATCGTCGAGCGTCGTGCCGTGCCTGGCCGGCATCGCTACCCCCTTGTCCCCGCCCTATCGGCCAGCGGACCCGCGCTCTGAGACATCGCCGCGAGCGCTCGGCGCGGGTGCGCCTGTCGGGTTCGTCACCACCCGCGGCCCCTCAACATTCGCGCGCCCCGTTCCGATGACTACAAGGACACTTCGGGAGGGGTTCGTTGGCTATCGACGCGGACACCCCCGATTCGGCTGCCCCGGCCCAGGAAGAAACGCGCTGGGAAAGCCGCCGCTTCGCCGCCTGGTCGTTGCGCGCCGGCATCGTGATCGCCCCTGTCATCGCGGCCGTCGTCGTCATGGCGATCGTCAGCCGTCGTCGTGCCTCGTCCGCGTTCCGGCTCCCTCGTGCTGGTCGCCGGGTGGTGGGCGCTGGTGCTGGCCAGTTCAGTGCTCGCGTTGTGGGTGGCCGACCGCGCCGCGCGCCGGCTGACCCCGCTTGCCGCACTGCTCGATCTCGCCGTTCTCTTCCCCGGCCGCGCTCCGACCCGATTCGCGATCGCCAGGAAGGCCGGCGACCTCAGGTCGCTGAAGACCTTGTCCGAGAGGGGCAGCCCGCGCGAGCGCGGTGACGTCGCCACTGCTGCAGAACAGATCCTGGCCCTTGTCGGCTCGTTGCGCGCCCACGACAGACACACCCGCGGTCACTCCGAGCGGGTACGCGTCTACACCGACATGATCGCCGCCGAACTCCACCTACCTGCCGCGGGAGTCGACCGCCTGCGTTGGGCTGCGCTGTTGCACGACATCGGCAAGTTGTGGGTCCCGGCCGCGGTGCTGAACAAGCCGGGAAAACTGTCGAAGTCGGAGTGGGAAGCAATACGCAGACACCCGGACGACGGGGCGCAACTCGCCGCGGATCTCTTGCCGTGGTTGGGTCCTTGGGGTCTCGCCATTGCCGAGCACCACGAGCACTTCGACGGCACCGGCTACCCGCGCGGGTTGGGCGGAACGCACATCTCCCTCGCCGGACGCATCGTTGCAGTTGCCGACTCGTTCGAAACGATGACCGGGGCGCGCCCGTATAAGAGGGCACGCACCCGCGCCGCAGGACTCGAAGAACTGGTGCGTTTCAGCGGTCGCCAATTCGACCCGGACGTCGTGCGCGCGCTGCTCGCGGTGTCTGCGCCGAAACTCGCGTGGGCGATGGGTCCCGCGTCGTGGCTGACCGGGTTGCCCTTCATCGGATCCGCGCCGTCGCTGACGGGTGCAGGCATGGCCGCGCAGGCCGCGACCGGTGTTGCCGGCGTAGCAGCGGCCAGCGTCGCGGGCGTCGCAGTCGCGGCAGTACCGAGCAACCCAGCCCCGACTCCGCAACCAGTCGCACAGTCGGCGACGCCGGCAGTCGCTGTCGGATCGACTTCCCGCTGCTCCTGCGCAGGCTGGGGTCAGCTCGTCGGGTGCCGGGCACGTCAGTGCGATCCCCAAGGCGACCGTCGCCGCGCCGACACCGACGGCCACCCCGACACCGACGCCCACCGCCAACACCGACGCCCGCCGCGCCACGCGCGACGCCAAGCCGTCGCCAGCGGGTAAGCCGGCGAACGCCGGCCCGAAGGTGAAGGCGGCAACGACGCCGAAGCCCGCAGAAGACCGCCACCCCCCCGCCGTCCGGCAAAGCACCTGTCGTGCCACCCCCGCCCGCGCCACCGAAGCCGACCCCACGGCCCCGACGCCGCCGACACCGAAGCCGACCCCGACTCCCACTCCGACTCCGACCCCACCTGGGCCACCTGCGGTCGGCGCCGTGCAGGTGAACTACGCCGATGCGGATCCGCTGCCTTTGACGACGCTGCTGATGCCGGAGATCGAGGTCGTCAACAAGGGCGCGACGCCGATCGACCTCGCCACAGTCACCGTGCGGTACTGGTTCACCGCCGACAACAGCAATGCCGCACTGAAGTACACCTGCACCTACGCGGCGGCCGGATGCGGCACCATCAGCGCCACATTCGTGAAGACGGGCGGGCATGACGCCGACCACTACTTACAACTGCAACTCAGCGGAACACTCGCGCCGGGAGCAACTACCGGCCTGATTCAGCAGCGGATCACCGAGGCCAACTTGGCCCTGTTCAATCAGTCGAACGACTACAGCTACGGGTCGAGCATGAGTTCGCAGGCGTGGACTCACATCACCGCATACGCGAACGGCAAGTTGATCTGGGGCACCGAGCCGTAAGTCGCTTCGCTGCGCAGGATTTGGTCGGACGGCGGGCGGCTGGGGCAGGATTCAGGGATGCCGGACTTCGACGAGATCGCCGACGAGCTCTACGGCCTACCGCCCGAAGAGTTCACCGCCGCCCGCACGCGCTACGAGAAGGAAGCCAAGGCAGCTGGTGACCGCGCTGGAGCTGCCGCGATTCACAGCCTCGCCAAACCGACCGTGACGGCGTGGCTGGCGAATCAGTTGGTTCGCGCCCACCGCGCTGAGCTAGAACCCTTGCTGGAACTTGGCGGCGCGTTACGCGACGCCACCCAGAATTTGGACGGCGATCAGCTGCGGGATTTGTCGCGGCAGCAGCAGAAGGTGATGTACGCACTGGTCCAACAGGCCCGCGCATTGGCGCGCGCCGCTGGTCGCTCCGTGAGCGAAGACGCAGTGCGGGGATTAGAAGACACCCTGCGCGCTGCGCTGGGCGACGAGCTGGCCGCGCGGTTCGTGCTCTTAGGTCGGCTGACCGATGCGCTACACAGCTCGGATTTCGGTACCGGGTTCGGCTCCGAGTTCGGCGCGGCAACTGCCGACGTGATTCCGATTGGCCGCAAGGCGGGCACCCCTCGCTCGCAGTCAGACAAGCCGCGCGCGCCTCGCGACGAGCAGCAGCAACTGGCCGAGCACGCCCTCATCGAGGCCGGGCGCGCGCTCGCGGCCGCAACCGCCGCGCTCGAAGAAGCGCAGTCGCGCGCGACCGACGCGGACCAAGCCGCTTTTGCGGCGCACGAGCGGATAGCGGAAGTGCGGCAGCAGTTAGAGGAAGCGACCAAGGCGGCGTCCGATGCCGACCGCCATCGGCGTGATGTCGCCGGCGCACTGGAGCAAGCCGAACGTGTGGTCCGAGGTGCCGAACGTCGAAACGCTGAAGCACAAGAGCGGCGCGACCGCATTGCGAAAGGCGACTGAACCGATGCTCGGGCGCAACAGCTGAAAGACTCGTCAGACCGCTTGGCCGAGATCGGCTTTGAGCTGCGGCCCCCCGACAACAGAGTCGCGCACCTCCGCGTCGAAGAGTTGGAAGCGGTTCTTCCCGCCACCCTTTGCCATGTACATCGCGAAGTCGGCGTTGCGCAACAGTTCCGCCGCGTCTGCAGTTTCGGTCAATCGGACAGCTGCACCGATGCTCACCGACACAACGAGGCTGCTGTTCTGGAGGCTGAACGGCTCGCGCAAGCTGTTGAGAATCCGCTCTGCGAGCTTGCTAACCGCCGCGCTCGCATTTGTCGCCACGACAGCAATCGCAAACTCATCGCCGCCTAGCCGGGCCACCAAGTCTTGCGGGCGAGCGCACTCGTTCAGCCGGCATGCGAGCTGGACGAGCAGCGCGTCGCCTCCTTCGTGGCCGAGCGAATCGTTGACCTCTTTGAAGTCGTCGACGTCGATGAAGAGAACACCTTCTTGCATCGCTCCGACGATCGATGCCGGGAGCGAACGAGGCAGTCAGGCGTTCGGTGAACGATGCGCGATTCAGCAACCCGGTGAGTGAGTCGCGAGTAGCTCGCAGCGTGAGAGCAACATGGCTTTCACGCAACGCGCCCGCCATGCCGTTGAAGGCACCGGCCAATTCACCGAGCTCATCACTGCGCGCGATGGCGATGCGGTGCTCGTACTCGCCAGCCTGGAGTTTCAAGACTCCCTGGTGCATGGTCGTCACCGGCCGCAACAGATCGCGAACCATGCGGCGCCGGTAGTAAACCGTCGCGGCCAGCGCAAGGCTGAAGAGGCAACTGAGCGCAATGATCAGCGCCTTCTCCAGACTGCCGGCGTGGGCGAGCCCTCGGTCCATCGAGTCGAGTGACGGACCTTCCAAGCTGCCGAGCAACGCGCCGACGTTGTCGGAGGAAGCGCCGTACAGCGGGTTGTCGACCGAGTGGTCGCCATGCAGCTCTCCGACCTCGGTGCTCCACAGGCCGTAAGTCGTTAGGCCGCTTTGCCACAACTGCGCGGCCTTGATCACGGTTGCGCGTGTCCCGTTGCTCGCCGGGAAGACGGTTCGGGCGTGGTCGAAGAGCGCTGAGATTTTTTGTTGTTGCTGAACGTAGGCGATGCGGTCGACGGGCTGATTGCTGAGCAGCTTGTGGCCAACTTCTTCGTGCGCCACAACGCCGCTGCTCAGCGCGGCGACCGTCACCGACTCGACGTGCAGCTGACGCCCGGTTGCCCGGACCTGATCAACAAGTCCGCGGACACCAACGATCGCCGCGACGGCCGACACCAGCAAGAGCACCAGCATGACCACAAAGGCCCGCGACCATTCCCGCCGCAGGCTGCGCGGACGCATCGCCCTCTCGGCTCGCGGCTGCTGGGCCACTCATCGCGACGCCTTTCAGAAGCTGTGACGACGATTGTCGTCCGCTCCCAATCGGCTGCTGGCTACCCAATCTGAGCCCGGCACGGCATCGGGTTTTCGCGGCTCTGTAAGCATGTAATCGTGACGGCGCCGCACTGGGGCTAGGCTCGTTGCATCGCCATGTCGGCCCTAGCTGGTTTCGACCGATGACTTTGCTCTCTACGATTCGTCTCACTGAGGAGCCGCCGACAGTGCGGCGCGGTTGGAGGGGTCGACATGAGCGGCGTTCGGGTCTTGGTCGGCACCCGCAAGGGCGCCTTCGTACTGACGTCGGACAGTGGCCGTACGGCGTGGGACGTGAGCGGCCCGCACTTTCCTGGGTGGGAGATCTACCACGTCGCCGGCTCTGCGGCCGACCCGAATCGGCTGTACGCGTCGCAGTCCAATGGCTGGTTCGGCCAGCTCATCCAGCGATCCGATGACGGCGGCGCGACCTGGGCACCGGTAGGCAACCAGTTCACCTATGACGGCGCCACCGGCACCCACCAGTGGTACGACGGGACGCAGCGGCCGTGGGAGTTCACCCGGGTCTGGCATCTCGAACCGTCACGGACGGACCCGGACACGATCTACGCAGGCGTGCAAGATGCAGCGTCTGTTCAAGTCAACGGACGGCGGCGCGAACTGGCACGAGTTGGCGTCGTTGCGTCAGCACAAGACTGGCCCCGACTGGCAACCCGGTGCAGGTGGGATGTGCCTGCACACCATCGTGTTGGATCCGACGCGCGACCAGCGAATGTTCGCCGCTATTTCGGCGGCCGGCGTCTTTCGCACCGACGACGCAGGCGAAACGTGGCAGCCGGTGAACAAGGGCCTGCACTCCGAGGGCATCCCCGACGGCGATGCCGAGGTCGGGCACTGCGTGCACAGCCTCGCGATGCATCCGACCCGCCCGGAGACGCTGTTCATGCAAAAGCACTGGGACGTGATGCGCAGCGACGATGCCGGAGACTCATGGCAGGACGTGGGCGACAACCTGCCGACCGACTTCGGATTCGCGATCGACGTCCACGCCCACGAGCCGGAGACGATCTACGTCGTCCCGATCAAGAGCGACTCCGAGCACTTCCCGCTCGATGGGCAGCTGCGGGTGTACCGCAGTCGCACGGGCGGCAACGACTGGGAACCGCTCACTAACGGCCTGCCGCAGAGCAACTGCTACGTCAACGTCTTGCGCGACGCGATGGCCGTCGACTCGCTCGATGACTGCGGCATTTACTTCGGCACCACCGGCGGCCAGGTCTATGCATCGAACGACGCTGGCGACAACTGGTCGCCGATCGTCCGCGATCTCCCCGCGGTGCTCTCCGTGGAAGTCCAGACGCTGCCGTGATCCGCGTTGTGCTGCCTGCCCATCTGCGAGCACTTGCTCGGGTCGACGGCGAAGTGCGGTTGGACGTCGAGGGGCTGGTCACTCAGCGCGCCGTGCTGGATGTGCTTGAGGCGACCTACCCGATGCTGCGCGGGACGCTGCGAGATCAGACCACGCAGCAGCGGCGACCGTTCGTCCGCTTCTTCGCGTGCGAAGAAGATCTCTCGCACGCCGCACCCGACGCTGCGTTGCCCGACGCTGTCGCGCTCGGCGCCGAACCGCTGCTGATTGTCGGCGCGATGGCCGGCGGCTGAGCCTCAGCCCGCCCGCAAACGGCGGAAGCACGTCGATCTCGACGTCACCGAGCAGCGGGCGGTCGAGGTCTCGGGCCCGCAGCCCGTCGACGAGGAATGTGCACACCTTCATGACGCGCTGCAGCTCGGGGCCGTGGGTAGCCTCGATTACCGACAGGCACCCGCCGATCGTGTCTGCGTCGACCGACTCCTGCGCCACGCCAGCGGCGTCGCGCGCGGCGGCGAAGTACCGAACCACGACCCGAGCCATCGCTTCACTCCACACCTACGCCTTTGTGCCCCGACTTGGATCGAAGGTACAGCGCCCGCGCCCTCCGCTTCGCTGACGTTCGCGGCCAGGATGTGAAATCACCTCCCGCCGGGGGCAGCGGATCCACACTGTGGGGCCGAGGACTAGCCGGCGATCGGGGAAAGTTGCCGTACTCGCTTCAGCACGGTGGCGATAACCCGGTCGGGTTGCTGCCGAATCTGGATCGCAGTGAATGAGAGCAAGCTCCAGCCGGCGAGTTGCAGGTCGGCAGCCTTCTCTCGGTCGCGCTCGAAGCCGAGCCGAAGCGCGTGCGTCCCGTATCCGTCGGCTTCGATGGCCAGCCGGATGCCAGGTAGTGCGAAGTCGACTCGCGCAATTGCACGGCCGCCGACGGTAACGACGTACTGAGCAACAGGATTCAGGCCCGCCCTGCGCAACAAAACGAGCAACTCGCGTTCGAGTACGGATTCAAGCGTGGGATCGGCACTAGCGAGTGCACGGCGGGCACGATCGATGCCGACGCAATTAGTAAGCCTGCAAATCGTGTGCTCCAGCGCTGCGATCGACACCCGGCGAGTTCGCAGCGCATCGGCGATCACTCTCGAGCCCACCTCAAGTGGCAGGCTCCTGCCGAGGTCGACCACCGTTCGCGCGATCGATGTGACCGGGAAGCCTTGGCACACGCCAACGTCCTCGGGCGCGAGTTCGACGCGATGGATTTTCGCCCTGGGTACGTTCCGTGGATCACGGACTGCCGGCACCGAGATCTCGAAGTACACGGGGGCGGGCGTGCCTTCAAGGCCATAGATCTTGCCAGCCATTCGATGGCCCAGCAGCGCGCCCCGGCCCGCCGCGAGCACCGCGACCCACGCACTCGCTTCAAGTGAGGACGCCATGCCGGCCAAGCAATAAATGCCAGGGTGACATCGCAGCCAGGTGCCGGCCGTCAGCAAGCGCTGGATCTGCTTATCCGTATACCCGGCGGACAGCGCTTGGGCGCGACTGAACACACCACATTGAGCGGCGGCAATGGCGATGAGGAGCGTATGCATGACGCCAAACTGGCCGGGTTGCCCGCCGTCGGGCGATCGCGCCGCCAAGTTGTGCACACTCGCGCGCCTGTGGACCGCTGCCGCGAGCACCTGCCGCGAGCACCTGCAGAGTGTGGATCCATCGCCCCCCGGGGGCTGCGAATACACACGCTGCGGCGCGGAACCCAAGCTCCGCCTTGCATAAGGGCACCCCTCGTTTGGACGACGCGGTGCTCGGGTATCGCGGACGCTGCCGGTTGCCGCAAGCTGACCCACCCGGCGTCCCATCTGGATTCGGCTTGTGAAGGAGCAAAACGTGGGACGGCGGTTGCGTCGATCGAAGTGCGACGGGCCAGGCATTGCGCGGCGAAAGCGCGGGGCGGGATTCGCGTACTACTACCCGGACGGCCGGCCGGTGACCGAGGTCGACGTGCTCGCGCGGGTGAAGTCCCTGGTACTGCCACCTGCCTGGACCGACGTGTGGATTTGTCCATGGCCCAACGGCCATGTGCAGGCTCTCGGCACCGACGCGGCCGGACGCCGGCAGTACCGCTATCACGACGACTGGCGGCTGGTGCGCGATGCCGAGAAGCACGAACGCGTGCTCCGCATGGCAAAGGTGCTGCCGGCCCTGCGTACGACGGTCGCCCACGACCTCGAGGGAACTGAGCTGGACCGGCGCCGGGTGCTCGCCGCCGCGGTCCGACTGCTCGATCTTGGTTTCTTTCGGGTCGGCGGCGAAAGCTACGCAGAGGCGCACAACACCTACGGTCTCGCGACGCTGCGCAAGGAGCATGTCGTGGTGCGGCGTCAGTCGCTGATGTTCGAGTACGACGCGAAGGGCGGAAAGCACCGCGTTCTCACGGTCATCGATCCGGACGTTTATGACGTCGTCGCGGCGTTGAAGCGGCGGCGTGGGGCTGGCTCTGAACTGCTTGCCTACAAGGATGCGGGCCGCTGGCACGACGTCACGTCCGCGGACATCAACGCGCACCTGCAAGAGATGTCGGGCATCGACATGACCGCCAAGGATTTCCGCACGTGGCACGCCACGGTGTTAATGGCGGTCGCACTCAGCGTGTCGACTCATGCCCTGAAGGCTTCGTCGGCTGCCCAAACTCGGGCGATCGCGCGCGCCTACCGCGAAGTCGCTGGCTACCTCGGGAACACCCCTGCCATCTGCCGGAAGTCGTACGTTGACCCGCTCGTCGTCGAGCTGTTCGAGCAGGGCGTGACCATTTCGCGGGAGCTGGATCGGCTCGGGTCCGCCGCGTCGTCAGGGCTCGCCACTCACGGGGAAGTCGAGAAAGCCGTAGCGCGCATGCTCTCCAAGCACCGAGGCGACGCGGCCGTTCGAGCGACGGCTTAACCAAAAGCTCGGCGTCGGCGGCGGCCCTAGGTACTACCTAGATTTTCGGGGTCCTAAGGACTGACGCCGACCGACCGCTCCTCGCTGATGATGGCGATCTCGACGCGATCGCGGCCAGCGCGCTTAGCGGTGTACAGGGCCGCATCGGCGAGGCGCTCGAGCCGCTCGGTCGTTGCGGCGTGGTCGGGGAACACGGCGATTCCCAGACTGGCAGTCATTGTCATCTCGGGCGACGGCAGCACGATGTCGGCGATCGCCTGCCGGATCTTCTCTGCGATAGCCGCCGCCGCAACCACGTCGGTGTCTGGGAGAACGACCGCGAACTCCTCGCCACCGTTGCGGCCGGCGAAGTCGCTGGCACGAAGCGCAGACCGAGCACCTCGCCAACGCTCGCAAGGGTCTGGTCTCCGACCGGATGGCCAAGCCGATCGTTGACGTCCTTGAAGTGGTCGAGGTCGATGAGAATCAGCGCGACCGGTGTCAACGTTCGCGCCGCTTGCGCGACCATGCGTTTCAACGTGTCGCCAACAACTCGCTTGTTTGGCAACCCCGTCAGCGAGTCGGTGGCGGCCCGGACCTCGGCTATGGCGAGGTTGCGCAGGTTGGCCAGCACCGGCGCAGCCTGACTGACCGAGTCACTGATGCGTTGCTTGTCGCCCGCCGTGCACGCGGTCGGACGGCTAACCAGCACGGAGCCGATCACCTCGCCGCTCACCGTGAGCGGCGTGCATGTTGACGTGCCCGGCGCAGTCGCCACACACGCTGCACGTCAGCAGCCGCGGGTGGTCACCACCCTGATCGTTGCGGCGCGCCGACCGGACGGCCAGGCACGATGACGGCTCGGCGTGCTCGAGCGCACGCGCGAGCGGCGAACCGGGCGGCAGTGCGGTGACAGCTTCGAGACGATCAGCGCTGTTGTTGCGGTTCAGTACCGTCGCGCTTGCGTCAGGAATGATGCGCTCGAGGTGACGCTGCAACAGTGCGTGCGCTTCCTCTTCGTTCTTCGCCAACTGCAAGGTCTCGGCGAACTCGACCTGATCGGCTTCCGGCTCGGCCGACCGGCGAATCTGACGCCGCCCGATTACGCACGCTGCGAACGTCACAACCTCCGCCAGCACAACAGCGAACGCGATAATCGAGACCGTTCGCGCATCGGTTGACTTCGCCTGCGCCCTGCCCCGATCGGCATCACCTTGTTCGCGGCTCAGCAAGTCGTCGAGGTGCGCACTGAGCGGCGTGTAAGCGACGGTCAGCCGGTCCGCAAGCGCTTGTGACGCGCCCGTCAGCGACGCAATGACACCCGGATCCAGCGCTGTGCGAATTGACGCCCACTGACTCTCAAGCTGATCGATTCCGACGAGCTCAGCCCCTCGGTCGTCCGCATGCAATCTCACGAGAGCGGCCAGCTCAGCGTCGGCCTCCGGGATCTTCTGCGAATACAACGTGCCGAGTCGGGCCGCCGGGTTGCTACTCAGCAGGATCTGCTCGCCGTCGCTGTAAATGCCGTCGATCGTGCGCGCCGTTGTCGCGGTCGACGTCTCCGTCGCCAACTCGTCGGACACGATTCTTTCGCTGACGGAAGTCGTCGAACGCACTCCCAAGATGCCGACTATTCCGAGCGCAGCGGTCAGCAGCGCGAAGAAGACGCACAGGTAGATCAGCCCGGCTTCGGCTCGTTGGGAAATGCTTCGCATCGAAAAGCCCTCGGCTTGTGATCAATCCTGAGGACCCATCGACCGTCAGCCGGCAGATCTGAGCACTGCCACGCCCATCACGCTGCGTGACCGTTCCCAGGTCGGACGGCGATTGGCTCGCCTCGCGGCGTTAGCTGGCGAGCGCTGTGGTGATCGCGCTTTGCACCGACGCGGACAGCGCAGCGTCCCCGCCGAAGATCTCCGCGTTGGTGATCACTGCCTTGGCGCCCGTCAGGTAGGTGCCGGTCCCGCCTGGCAACGTCGTCGGTGCGGCAAGCAGGATCGGCCCACCGACGTGTGCCTGGTAGGCGCCGCCGCTCAATGCGTCGGGGAACGTGACGCCACTCGCGAGGCCGACGTTCGTGGGTGCGGTGAAGATCGCAGTGGCCACGACAGCGGCGGTGGCGTACCGGTCCTCGCCATCCAACGGAATCGCCAAGCGATCGGCTGCAACGGCGGGGCCGCCCACTGCGTAGACCGTGCCGGGGTGTGCAGTCAGGTACGCCTTCACCGTCGGTGTAAGACTCGACCCGTTGGTCAGCAAGACGACGCCATGCTCTTCGGCTGCTGCCGGTCCGGCACTCAGCGCGTCGGGGAAGTTGGTTCCGGTCGCGAGAAACACGGTGCTCGGGCTACCGAGGGCGGTAGCCACCTTCAATGCCGTGTCGTAACGGTCGGTGCCGGCGTAGCGGACGACGTTGAAGCCCAGGCCCGTCAGCTTGGTCGCGATGCTGTCCGGAATCGCCGCGGTTCCACCAAGGAGATATACGGTGCCACCAGCGGGCAGCACTCGCACGATTCCGGCCTGCGTTTCGGGCGTCAACGAGCTGCCCTCAACGAACAGCAGCGGGGCATTCTTCGCAGCTGCCAGCGCAGTGCCGACCAATGCGTCGGGGTAGTTGTCAGCTCGTGCCAACACGACTGCGCCCGCGCTGCCAGCGGTTGGGTACTCGGCGTTCATAGTGGCCACGGCGGTCAGGAAGCGGTCCGCACCAGCAATGCGCACCAGCGATGCGGGCGTTGCGGGTGCCCCACCGCCACCGCCACCGCCGCCACCGACGACAACAGCGTCAACTTCGTAGTTGAGCACGCTGCTCCCAGATCCCGAGAACGCAGTGGAATCGGTAGGCGTGAACGAAGCGGTGATCGGGTGAGTCGCGACGCTCAGTGCCGACGTGGTGTAGTCCGCAGTGCCGGCCGTCACCGCCACGGGCGAGCCCAGCGCGGCCGAACCGTCCATGAACTGCACCGATCCAACAGCGTTGCTCGGACTCACGGTCGCAGTGAAGTCGATCGAAGCGCCAACAGTGGCCGGGCCGCCGGGCGAAGCCGAAATCGCCGTGGTCGTTGTGGTCACGCTCGGCAGAGCTGGTGTGACCGAGTTCGTCGACACCGACGGGGTGGACGTGCCCACCCCGTTCGTCGCCGTGATCTTGAATTTGTAGGAGACGCCGTTGGTCAGTCCGGTGAAAAGCCAAGGTGGTGGCACCGGTCGTCGTTTCGGGGATCCGTGCCGGTGTCGAGGTAACGGTGTAGCCGGTGATCGATGAGCCGCCGTCATAGGGAGCCGTCCAGTTAACCGAAGCTGTGCCATTTCCTGCGGTCGCGATGCCGGGGCAGGGATTCCGGGCGCCGTTGCGGCACCGGTACTGAACGAGAACGCGATGAGGGACTTGTCGACGAGGGTCGTCTGGTTGTTCCAGTTAGTGAACGCGCCGCCCATGTAGAGCGTGTTAGTGCCCTGGTCGACGTAGATCGCCTGGACGCCGCCGTTTCCGCTGTCAGCGTTCCCGTTGACCGTGCCCGTGACTGCCGGGTTCCACGACGTAACGGCCGAGTTCGTGTCGTCCAACTGGATGCCGAAATAGTTTGGCGCGGTGACCGGATTGTCGGACGTGCTGTTGTGATAGCCCGCGACAGCGGTGTCGCCGACGCTTCCGACCGCCTGCGAGTCACCACGCGTGCCGTACCTCCAGAGCCGCGCGCCAGTTGCAGCATCGGTCAGGATCGTTTCGTTCGATGACTCGTTCACTGGGGCATGGCCGCCAATGCCGAGCAGTATCTGGTTCGCAGATGGACCCACCGACAAGGCGATGACGTCCTCGCCGTCGTAGTCGCCGTACGTCGGGTCTTGCACGGTGCCCTCGTCCGCACGGAGATTGGCGTTGAATGCCGTGACGACTGAACCGTCGCTGGGGTTGACCTTCACCAAACCGTGCTGGGTCACGGCGCCGTAGGTCTCGAAAAGGCCGCCAACGTAAAGGGAACCAGCGGTGTCGAGCAACGCGTGCACGCCACCGCCCGTGACGGCCTGCTGCCAGACGGGGGCTCCGGTCGTGGCATCGCGCGCCTCCACAAAACCTAAGTCCCCGCCCACGTACACGTTGCCGGCGTCGGAGGCGATGGCCCGCACATGGCCGGTCACCGCGGGAGCCCACGCAGTCACGTTGAACGAGGAATCGAGTGCAGCGACATAGTTGCGCGCGGTCTGCGCGCCATTCATGGCGCCGACTGAAGTGAAGTCGCCGCCGATGTAAGTGACGCCACCGAAGCTGTTGATCGCCCGCACGTACCCGTTAGTCGCCGAACCCGATCCGGTGCCCACCGTCTGCCCCGCGAAGACGACCTGCCCGGTCGACTCCTGGATGACCGCGAAGTCGGTCGCGGCAACCATCAGCGTTCCGCCACCCTGAGGCTCGATCACTTGGGTGAAGTTGCCACCGATCGCCAACTCGTCGGCGCCGACCTTGTTGATGGCGAGAATGTCGCCATTGGTGCGTGCGAAGGTCAGCGGGGTCGGGTTGATCGTCGTGGTCGCGATCGGCGTGATCGCGGGCGCGAGTGCATTTGCCTCGACGGCGGGTGCAGCGGAGGCCGAGAGGGCGACCACCACGCTCGTGGTCAGCAGGGCGCTCAAAGCCATACCGGTGGCCAGCATCGAACTTGCCTTGCGCATAAAACGTCCCCCTGGACGGAAGCAAATGGGCGCGTTGCCGCCGGGCGGCGATCTACGTCTGACCTGCATCCTCTGTGACACTGCGCTCAGGCGCCAATCAAACGGGCGAATTTGGCCTGAATGGACCAGGAGAATACCTGTTCCTCCAAATCTGAGCGCAGCTGATCGGCATCCGCCCGCCCGCGGGTAGTCACTTCGACCCAGATCGCCCCCGCCACCCGCCGGCGGCGCTCTAAGGCCAGGCACTCGTCGTCCCCTCGAATCTAGGTAGTACCTAGGGCGCATCTGAGGAGGTCTCCCGATGCCCGCCCTACCTCCTTACGCGCACCTTGGACGGAAGGCGATCACCACCAGGGCGATCGGGTGAAAGGGGAACATCATGAGCGCCACCACAGTCTTCGGTCAGGTCGGCACCGAGCAGTCCTCGACCCACAACAAGCGCAACGCCATCATCGTCTTCACGGTCATCGCTCTCTTCGCACTGTCGTTCTTCCTCGGCCGCGCAACGGCTCCCAGCCACGTGAGCTCGAAGGCCCAGATCCACGCGCAGCTCAGCCCCGCGGACCGTGCCATCGTCGCGAACGACGTCGCCACCGGCCCCGTCTCCGCCAAGCTCAGCCCTGCCGACCGCGCGATCGTCGCCGGCGACGTCGCATCGGTGCCCGGCACGGCCACCACCGAGAAGATGAGTGCCGCGAACCGGGCCGAGATCGCGAATGACGTTGCGCCTCTCACCAAGACCGCCACCCAGGTCAGCCCTGCGAACCGTGCCCAGGTCGCAAACGACGTTGCGCCGGTCACGCCGATCAGCCAGGCCAACACCGCGTCGTGCTTCGCCGGCCGGCCCTGCTAATGACTGCCAGCGATCTCGCGCCGGCGGTAACCTCGGTGGCGTCGAGCCGGCGCATGCAGGTAGGAAACGCAGGGATGGGTGAGGCCGTGGGGGGTCGGGTCTCATCCCCATACTTCGTCGGCCGCACCGAGCAGCTCGACGTTCTCAAGGCCGCCTTCGAACAAGTGCGCAACGGCCGGACGACGGCGGTGCTAGTCGGCGGCGACGCCGGGGTCGGCAAGACGCGGCTCGTCGAAGAGTTCAGCTCTCTCGCCCGCGAGGCAGGCGCGCTGGTCGCAACCGGCGTGTGCGTTCCGACTGACGGTGGGGGACTCCCCTACGCGCCGATCGTCGGCATCGTGCGCGACGTGCTCAGCCAGCTCGCTTCGCCGAACGCCGACCTCGTCGCCCCTATCGCGCGAGGCCTGGGCATCGACACCTCCGGCGACGTGGTGCCGGTCGATGAGTTCGCGAAGACCCGCCTGTTCGAATCGGTTCTCACGTTCGTGTTGAAGATAGCGAACGAGACGCGGGTCGTCTTCGTCTTCGAAGACCTGCACTGGGCGGATTCCGCGAGCGCCGAGCTGCTCGGTTACCTGGTCCGCAACCTCACCGATGCCACGGCACTCATCGTTGTTACTTACCGGGCCGAAGAAGTGCTACGCGATCACCCGCTGCACGGCTGGCTCACCGAGCTGACGCGGCATCCACGCGCCACCCAACTGCGTCTGGGCCCACTCGATCGCGACGAGACCGCGATGCTGATCGGTGCGATCCTCGGCGAGCAGCCGAACTGGGCACTCGCCGACGGAGTGTGGGCGCGTTCGCAAGGCAATCCGTTCTTCGCTGAAGAGCTCATCGCGGCCCGCGACGATCCGTCGCTGTCGCCGGAATTGCAAGGCGTAATCCTCAGCCGCGTCGAAGCTCTTGCTAAGCCGACGCAGCAGGTGCTGCGGGTCATCGCCACAGCTGGGTCCACGGTCACTGACCGTCTGCTGGTTGCCCTCGGCGTCCTCGATTCTGATGCTCTTGACCTTGCTCTGGCTGAAGCCGTCGATCGGCAGATCCTCCTCGTCGACGCCGCTGTTGTCGGCTACCGCTTTCGGCACGCGCTGCTTCGTGAGGCCGTCTATGCAGCGATGTTGCCTGGCGAGGCGCGCCGACTGCATCGTGCCCTGGCGAAAATATTGACCGCAGATCCTTCGCTCGGAGCGTCCGGACCGGGACACCGCGTCGCCGAACTCGCGGGTCATTGGTGGGCGGCTGGCGAGTGGCCGGAAGCACTCGCCACGTCACTCACAGCCGCCGACGCAGCCGAAGCAGTCTGGGCGTTCCCCGAAGCGCTCGCGCATCTCGAGCACGCATTGTCGGCACTCGATCGAATGCCAGGCAATGCCGGAACCGACCGTGTGCAGTTGCTCGCCAAGGTGTCGGACGTCGCCCACATGGCAGGCGCGGGCCAACGCGCCGCCGAGTTGGCACAGGCAGCCATCGATAGTTCTGACGCCGCCGCTGATCCGTTCGGTGTGGCGCGTTATTACACGCTGCTCGGGCGCCACCGATGGGCGCTCGGCGAGTCGCAAGCGGCGTTCGATGCGTATCGAGAAGCAGCTCGCCTCTTGCCCAAGGACCCGCCGTCAGTCGAACTCGCCGGCATCCTTGCCGAAGAAGCTCGCTGGCTCATGCTCGTCGCACGCAACGGCGAGTCCGAGGTTCTGTGTCACGAGGCGGTCGCAGTCGCGAGAGCAATCGGCGCCCGGACGGTTGAGGGACACGCTCTCAATACGTTGGGAGTTTGCCGTGCCGACCTCGGTCATCCCGATGAGGGCCTGGAGTTGCTGCGTAGTGCACTCTCCATCGCGCTAGAAGTTGGCAGTGCGTGGGATATCGACCGGGCCTACGTCAACCTCGGTCACGTGCTCACCGATTGGGGCAAACTCGAGGAGGCAGTCGACCTGGTCCTGGAGTGCCGCGCAGCTGGCGAGCGACGCGGATTCCCCAACCTGAACGGCGCCGTTATTAACGGTGCGTGGGCGCTCGTTCGCCTCAGCCGCTATGAGGATGCCGAAGCGATGCTGGCGAGCGTCGGCCGCAAAGGAGTCGGCACACCTGACGTCGCCCCACAGCTCATACCTGCGATCATCGCGATCCGTCGTGGACTACTCGACGAGGCTGAGCGCCTGCTGGCCGACGGTGAACGATCGTCGGTCAACCTCAGCGATATCCAGACCCGAGGCCTCCTCCATATGGAAAGCGCTGACTTGGCTATCGAGCGCGGCCGACCGGACGAGGCGTACGCCCATGTCGAACGTGCACTTGCGCTCGTCACGGTGACCGACGACGCGTCACGTCGTGCACAAATGTGTTCGTTAGGTGTACGTGCTCTCGCAGACCGATTGGCCTACGACCGAAGTCGGGGCCGACACGACGACGTCGAGAATGCCCAACAGCTCGCAGCTGGACTGGTCCGTGAGGCCAGCCGATTGGTTGACGGTGGGGCAGGCTCGCGTGCACCGCAGGCGATGGCATGCATATCGATGTGCGTCGCCGAGGAGTCTCGGCTTTCACGGTCGGATCCGTCATTATGGGCAGCCGCGGTAGCCCTCTGGGAGAACGCCCACGAGCCCTACCGCGCGGCTTATTGCCAGTGGCGGCAGGCGGAGGCACTGCTAGAAAATCGGGTCGGACGGCGAGAAGCTGAGGCTTGTTTGCAAGCTGCGTTCGCGACGGCGGCGCGGATCGGCGCGGTCCCCCTGCGCACGCACATCGAACAACTCGCCCAGCGCGCCCGCATCACGCTTTCTGATGCAGTCGTCTTGCCTTCGTCGCCGGCCTCGGCGCTGGGGCTTACGCCGCGCGAGCTGGAGATCCTTGGCCAACTCGCCGACGGGATGACCGACCGCGAGATCGCAGAAGCCCTGTTCATCAGCAAGAAGACCGCCAGCGTGCACGTGTCGAACGTGCTGCACAAACTCGACGTCAGCAACCGCGTCGAGGCTGGCCGAGTAGGTCAAGCCCACGGGCTCGGCAGCACCGCACCCGCACCCGTCCGCTAACCCCCACCACCCCGCCGTCCGCTCAAGGGCCGGCACAGCTTGAGGGAGTGGTTAGAAGCGGGCCGCTGCTGCTTTACCGAGCGCGACCATGTTGGCCTTGGTCACGGCCGGGTCGGACGTGAGGTTCGCCAGCGACGGGACGGTGAAGCTGAAGCCGCGGTCTCCCTTGCGCACGAAGATCATGCCCGTGCTCTTGTTGAAGAACGCGTCGTCACCGAGGCCGTCAACGTGGTCGCTGCCGCTCTCGATTCCGAGCGGCGTGGCCATGGCGTCCTTGTCGTTGTAGACCTGCACGTACACGAATGAGCTCGGGTCGTCGACGGCGCCATACGCGCAGATCGTGCCGGCACCACCGGTGAGTTTCATCGGCTTGCCCGCTCCAGCGCTGATCTCGGCGATCGTTGCCAGGCTGCATGCCGACCCGCTGTCAGCAACATCTGAGCCGGCCGCCGCATCGTCTTGTGAACCGGCAGCCGCAGCCGCGCTCGCGGCCGCAGCTCCGCCGCCACCGAGGTCGATGCCACAGGTGTTCTTGACGTAATCCTGCAGGTGCTGTTCGGCCGCGGCGACGTCAGGCGCCGAGAGTCCTGCAGTATCAGCTGGAGTGAGCTTGCTGTAGTCGTAGTTCACCTTCGCCAGCGCGTCGTACATGGTGTTCGACGCCTTCACCAGCAACTGCACATCTGCCTTGATGGCGTTCGGTGCGTCGCCGACGATCTTGTTGGTCGCTGTGCGCGCGGCGAGGATCTCTGCCTTGGGATCGGTACCCGCCGTCGCGGCGGACGCCGCTGATGAGTTCATCGCGGTGGCGAGTTCGGTGCAGAACTTGCCACCCCCGGTGGCCTTCACCGGAGCAGCTGAGTCGACCGGTGCCGCCGAATCAACGGCAGCAGCGAGTCGGCAGTAGTTGCGGTTGACGCAGTCTTGCTGCTGTTGCAACCGCTCACCATGACCATCGCACCGACGACCAATGCGATCGGAGTGAGACGCAGGGTCCGTGCACTGTTCATGGTGAGCCCTTCAGAGAAATGTTGAGTGGGTTTACAGCTTGGCGACGACGAGTTCGGCAACCTTCTGCAAGCCGTTGCCGTCGAGGCTGCCGTAGACCTCGACCATGGATCCCTTACTAAAGACGTAAAACTCGTGCTGCCCGGCGGCCGTTGCGGCATCACCTAGGCCGGGCAAGGCGGAGTGGTCGGAGTCGTTCGCCGTCTCGTCGAAGTACGTGCGGTTCGCGCCGTCGAAGACACCGACGTAGATGTCGTGACCGGACTGGTCGCTGGTGACGAGGTTGTAGCTGCAGAGGTTTTCGGTCACCGGCAGGTCCACCCCGCCGATGTCGGTCTTCGGATCCGCAAGGTCGTGTTCGGCCTTGCCGCCGAGTGCAATGCCGGCCTCCGAGTCGGTCAACAAGCTGCACGGATCGATCGAGGCCCGTACCGGCTTCGCGCTGTCAGCCGGCGCGGCGCTGTCGACCGGCGCACCGGCCTGTGCCGTCGCATCGCTTGCAGCCGCGGCAGTTGCGTCAGCTTTCGACGTCCCGGCTGAGGCGTTTGCATTGTTGCTCTTGGCTGAGCACGATGCGAGGCACACGCACAACGCAGCGAAGCCAACGATGAAACTTGCTGGACGTCGATTGGTGAAGGTCATCGTGGACTCCTTGGGTTAGCGGTGGGTGTCAGAGAGCGAGGGCGGGCAGGACTCTGGCCGCGGTTGCGCCAGCGCGACGGAGGGCTTCCATGACGGTGGCCGCATCGTCGGCGTCCATCAGGCAAAGGCAGGTTTGGTCGGCAGGCACGTAGGTCGTGTGCAGAACCTTCACCGGCAGGCCGGTCGCCGTCATCGCCAATGCAGCGGCTTGGAGGGCCGCAATTTCGGCTCCGAGTTCGGCGACCTCGCCGGCCCCGACTGGGCGTTGGATCAGGTAGGTGCTCACACCGGCTGACGCTAGGGAGCGGGGCCGATCGTCCGTATCCGTAGAAGGACTGGTCTTGGTACGTAGATGACACGCGCTTGACCTGACTGCGACACTGAGTTTGCTGCAACACTGAGGACGGCGAGCAGGCTCTGATACTGATCGCGACCAGCGATAGGTGCGCCGCAGCGCCCGACGGGTCGTGACACCTATGACAGGAACGGTCCCGGCCGCTGGACCTGTCGTGCTCACCTGCCGCCACGCCGAGGGTGATGCCGTTGCCGCCTTCCTGAGTTCTGAGTCTCCCGCCGCGCTGGTGATCGAGGGCGAGGCTGGCATCGGGAAGTCGACGCTGTGGGGTGCCGGAGTCACTGAAGCGATGCGGCGCGGCGACGTCGTGCTGTCGGTACGGCCGGCGCAATCCGAGGCCCAGATGTCCTTCGCCGGGCTCGGTGACCTGCTCGATCCCGTCGCCGACGCCTTGCTGCCCCGGCTCGAGGCTCCGCAGCGGACCGCCCTCGAGGTGGCGCTACTGCGGCGGGTACCCGCCGGTGTGCCGCCCAACGAACGCGAAATCGGCGCGGCTGTCCTCGCTTTGCTGCGGGTGCTGGCAGCAGATGCAGCGGTGTTAATTGCGATCGACGACGTGCAGTGGCTGGATCGCGCAAGCGGCGAGGTACTCGCGTTCGCCCTGCGGCGTCTGCGTGAGGAGGCTATTTCGGTGCTGGTGACGCGGCGCACTGCCGATGTCGCTGGAGTATCGGGACACGTTGATGCGCGCGTAGTCGTCGATGCACTGTCAGGACTCTCGCCATCGGTGATGGTGCTGGGACCGCTGCCTGATGCTGAGCTCTTGGAAGTTGTGCGTTCACAACTGGGGGCGCTCCCGTCGACTAGTGATGAGCGCGGAATCGTGGCTGCCGCTGGTGGGAATCCGTTCTGGGCATTGGAGCTGGGCCGAACGCTGCAATCTGCTGGCACGGCGCGCGGCTCTGAGCTGCCCGTGCCGGAGTCGATGGCTCTGCTGCTCGGGCGCAAGCTCGCGCTGCAGTCGGACGACGCGCGTGCGGCCTTGCTTGTCGTCGCGGCGCTATCGCGACCGACCTGGGGCGCGACGCGACGTGGGTTAGAGGGCATGGTCGCCGACGCCGATGCGGCCATCGACGCCGCGGTCGCCGCCGACCTCATCGTCGAGAGCGCGGGCCGACTTCGTCCGACACATCCATTGCTGGGTTCGGCCGCGTTGGCAGCGGAGTCGCCGGGTCGGCGACATCGGTTGCACCGTCGGCTTGCGGAAGTCACCGCCGACCCAGAGCAACGCGCTCGGCACCTCGCATTGGCCACCGATGGTGAACCTGATTCGGAGGTCGCCCACTCACTTGAGGTCGGTGCGAGGTCGGCCAGGTTGCGCGGTGCGACAGCGGCGGCTGCCGAGCTTGCCGAGCTCGCGATCACCTTGACGCCGCCCGCCGACCGGCCGGCTCTCTCGCGGCGGCGACTCGCCGCGGCCGAGTTGCGCTTCTCCGCGGGCGACCTCGTGCGGTGCTGCGAGCTGGCCGAGTCGATGGTGCGCGACGGTCCGTCCGATGCGGAGTGGCCGAGTCTGCTGCCGCTGTTGGTGGAGTCGACGTATTGGGTACGCGGGCAGTCGGCTGCGCAGGACCTGCTGCGCATGCTGCTCGATGACTCGTCGGTGTCGTTGCGCGTTCGTGCAGTCGCACTCGCGTGCGCGGCCGACGTAGGCGACGGCCGCGGCACCAGTCGCGGCGACCTGGCGCGCGAATCGATCGCCTTGTTCGACGGGCTTGGCGACACCGACCCAGGGGCGTTGTCGACAGCGCTTGTGTATCTCGCCGAGGATCATCTCGATGGTGGGCAAGGGCTTTCGGCGGACCTGTTCGATCGCGCTGAGGCGGCAGAAGCTCGGCATCAACTCATGCAGCCGCATGCGACGCCGGTCCTGAATCGCGTACGCAGCATTCGTGCCTATCAACTGAAGCTCGTCGACGACCTCGACGGTGCGCGCATCGAGTTGCTGCGCGCACTCGGTGTGGCTCGGGGTGAAGGCGACGACGGATCGGTTCCGGCGCTGCTTGGCCACCTTGCACTCACCGAATGCTGGGCAGGTAACTACCCGGCCGCGCTCGCTGCTGCCGACGAAGGGCTCGCTCAGGCCGGCGGTGTTGCGCCGGCGTCCTTGTACGCGGCGAAGGCGCTGCTGGGCGTTCTGACCGGCGACATCGCGGCTGCGAGCTCGCTGATTTCTGAGCAGCTTGCTGGTAGCAACGATCGTGCGCTGTCGAAGAAAACTGTTGTGTACCAACACGTTCTCGGGCTTGCGTCTTTGCTTCGTGGCGATGCGACCGGTGCATTGGAGCACCTTGAGCAGGCCTGGGCTGCTGCATCGAGTCTCGGCATTCACGAGCCCGGACGTCGACAGCGGATGGAGGGCGATTTCGGCCAGGCCCTCATCGCCGCGGGTGAGTTCTCGCGGGCCAGCGACATCGCGGCCGAACAGCGCGAACTCGGCGCGCGGTTGGGTCGACCAACACTCGTCGGCGTCGGCTACCGGATCGACGGCCTCGCTCTGGCGGCTGGTGGTGATCTCGACTCTGGCGGTCGTCGCGCTTGAGGCCGCCGTCGAGGCCCACCGGTTGTCGCCGCTGCCGCTGGAGCTGCCGCGCAGCCTGCTCGCCCTAGGCCAGGTGCAGCGACGGATGCGCGCGAAGGTCGCAGCGCGGGCGAGTCTTCAGGCCGCAGTCTCCGGCTTCGCTGCGCTCGGCGCCGCGTCGTGGCAGCAACTGGCGGACGACGAGTTGCGCCGCCTCGACGGCACCCGCACCGGCGCGAAGCTCACCGTCGCCGAAGACAGGGTCGCGACACTTGCCGCTGCGGGACGCAACAACAAGGAAATCGCCGCCGAGCTGTTCCTGAGTCCGCGCACCGTGGAGAGTCACCTCGCGACCATCTACCGGAAGCTCGCAATCCGCGGCCGGGTCGACCTAGCCAACCTCGGGTAACGCCGGCCCAGCCGCAGAGTGTGCGAGTGGCCCAGCCGCTGGCCCACCCGCACAATGTGCAATCGCTGTTGTCCCGGGGCAGTAGGTGCGCAACCTGAGCCGGCGACGGGCCGGCGGCATGGCGCGCGATGATGGGTGCATGCCACAGAGATCTTTGTTGTCGATCAGGTCGGAAGGCTCGATCTTGAGTATCGGGTCGCGCGGCTCGATTCTGTCTGTCGGCTCCGTCGGGTCGATGCTCTCGATCGGCAGCATCGGATCGTTCGCGTCAGCGTTCTCGATCGGCTCGTTCGCGAGTTTCGGCTCGATCATGTCGGCAGTCTCGGACCGCTCCGTGATGTCGTGGCGCGCAAGCCGCGCCGTCACGTCAGGGTGCGACGCGGCGGTCTACTTGATTGGCGAGCCGAATCGGATCATGTTGCCGTCGGGGTCGACGAGCACGCCTTCGTGCTGACGCCACTGCGTGTCCTCAGGAAATCTGACGTCCGCGCCCGCAGCGCTCCACGCCTTCGCGAGCTCGTCTGAGTCGTCGACCCAGAGATACGCAGACGCCGGTCGAAACTTTGAGGCGTCGGCCACCTCACCGAGATGCAGCTCGATGCCGTCACGAGTGACGAAGCCGTAGCCGCCGTGTTCATACTCTCGCGTTGCGAAGCCGAGACGTTCGTAGTATTCCAAGGAGACGCGCACGTCGCGGACGGGGAAGATCGGGGCGATTCTCTTGAGGGTGCCCATGAATTACGAGCCTGCGTGCCCAGGCCATCCGATGCGAGCGGCGACGTTCGACGACTTCGACGAGCGCTTGCCGCAGCGCGTGCACTCGATCAACTTCGTGTCGACCTCGTCAACCGTTTGGTCCTGGTAAACGTGCCAGTTGTGCAGTCCGATCCAGCACCTCAGTGGCTTCCTCATAGTCGGACTGTATGCCCGTATCAGCCACTTTGGAGGAATTCGAAGATGGACGTCGATTGGTTCGGTCGCGGATCGAGCAACCCATGCGACGTGGGCTAGCCGTCACGGCCGTTTCGCTGGCGGCCGTAGCCGTCGCGGGCGGCAGCGGTGTGGGCCGGTTTCGCGCTGTCCTCAGGGAAATCCGCGCCGCGACGACCGTCGCCGCCGCAGCTCCATCGGCAACCGGTACCACCCCGCCGTCCAGCGCCGGTGGCGGCCACGTCGCAAGCCGGAGCTGCGCCGTCCAGCCCTGTCGCGGTCGCCTCAACGGCGGGTCCGTCGCCGACGCTTGCAGTCGCTGTCTGCGATGCGGCAAACCTGCAGTTCACCAACCCATCGGACGCGATCGCTGGCGCGGAAGGCGAAACTGTCGCGATCGTCTTCCGCAACGTCGGGTCGCAAACCTGTTCGCTCACCGGCTGGCCGACGATTGCCACGCCTAGCCTCCGCACGAAAGTGCAGTACACGACGTTCACCGGCGCAGGCTTCGTCGTCCCGGTCACCCGCGTCGTACTGCAGCCTGGCGCAACTGGCTCGGCGGCGCTCGACCTGTTCAGTCATCCCGATAGTGCCTACAGCCAAGAATGCTTCGAGGCAGGTTCCTGGGCCGTCACTTTGCCGGGTAGCCGCAAGCCGACCCGGGTGCCGTGGCCGTCGTACCAGGGCGCGTGTCCGGGAGGGACGATTCTCGTCTCGCCGTTCTACTCCGGTGATGCGGTCGAGATCGGCTTCGGCTCCGCAGACCCGTCAAGCATTCCGCTGCTCGGACCGTTCGACAGCCCGCCCACGTTGCCGTGAGCGGGCTGCCTCCTAACCTCACGCGGTAACGGCGTCGTGCGCACTCTTCTTCGCTTTGGGGTCGCTCGGATCGGTCGGTGCGGTCTTCTTGAGCTCGAGAAGACGGACTCCGATTTCGCTGAGCTGCGTTCTGGAAAGTCCTTCACGCACCTTCGGGAACCAGTCGGTCTCTTCTTCCTCGACGTGGTGCTCAACGTTCTCGATCAGCACGGTGGTCTTCGCGATGAAGTGATCGTCTGACGGAGACATCTGCGAGAGCTCGATGCACAGGACGTCTGCGACGTGATGCTCTTCATAGCTCTCGAGCACATCGTCCTCAAGGTCCGGCAGCAGTTTGCGGACCTCCGGGTACATGACCTCGTTCTCGATGAACGTGTGCCGAGTGAGCTCGGCGATGATCTGCGTGACGAGCGCACCCCGTGTTTGGGGAGTGCCGTTCTTCGCTGCCTTCTCGAAGGCCCTGAACAGTTTCTTGACTGCCTTGTGGTCATCTTTGAGGACGACGATGGCATCGGTGGACATGACCAGCACTCTCCGGGGTGGATGGGATCCATGCCGACGCGGGCCGCCGGCCCCGCCACGGATACCCCTACGCGCAGCCGCCAAACAACCCCACGCAGAGCGCTTCAGTCGGGCGTCGATTGTGCGGTCTTCTCCTCAGCGTGACTTGACTTGTCGCTGAACTCACGAGATAGTCTGCGCACAGACAATCTACGGACGGAGCATCTCGTGTGGACCACCGAATACACGCTGACGACCGACGTCGCGCCGCAGGCGCTGTGGCACCTTCTGAGCGACGTCAATGGTTGGGGAGAGTGGAACGAGGGCATCGAGACGATCGCTCTGGACGGCCCGCTGGCCGTTGGCGCGACGTTCCAGATGAAGCCTCCCGGCGAGGACGCCCTGACCAGCACGATCGCTGAGCTGGAGGAAGGCCGGCTGCTCACCGACGTCACCGACCTGGGTGACTTGGTGATCCGGGTGGCGCATCGACTCGACCCGCTGCCCGGCGGTGGCACAGCGGTCACCTACCAGGTGCAGGTCACCGGAGCCGGCCGTCGAGACGCAAGGCGAAGAGGTCGGGACGGCGATCTCCGCAGACTTCCCACAGGTCATGGCCGCGCTGGTGGCACACGCTGGCTCCGGTCGGCGCGGGTAACGCGGCCGGCGATGGTCGAGCAGCCGGAAGAAAGCCCGGGCTTCTTGTTGTGGCATGTCAGCCTGCGGTGGCAGCGCGCGGTGACCACCGCGCTCAAGCCACTCGGGCTTACCCACGTCCAGTTCGTCCTGCTGGCGAGCGCGTGGTGGCTCAACATGCAGGACGAGCAACCGAACCAAGCTGTGTTGTCCGCGTTCGCAGGCACCGACGTGAAGATGACCTCGCAGGTCATCAGGACCCTTGAGCAGAAGGGTCTGGTCACCCGCACCGTTGACGCCACTGACACCCGGGCCCGCCGGATCGTGATCACCGACGCTGGGGGAGCCCTCGCGCCGCGCGCCATCGATGCGGTCGAAGCGGTTGACGCCGCACTGTTGAACGAACTTTCGAAGACGAGCGCGCACGCGTTCACGAGCGCGCTGCGACACCTTCGCCATTCGACGTCCCGAGGAGGAAATCATGAGCGCGACACCCGATGACCACGTCGGGCCGGGCGGACACACTGCTGGCTCTACCCGTGCCTTCACGATCGCGCCGGTCGGCGAGTTCTCGTTGGTCGAGTCGGCGATGTTCGGCTTCGGGCAGCGGATGCGGCTGGCCGAAGACGGGGTTGACCCGCAGTTCGACGGAGTGATGCGCCTGGCGTTCTGCCGTGACGACTTCGGCGGCCAGGTCGGCGTCGAACTGCGCCAGGACGCGCGAGGTGTCCACGCTCTGGTGCATGGCGACGGCGAGATCGCCGCGGTCGAACGGCAAGTTGCTCGCGTCTTGTCCCTGAATCATGACGCTCGCGGTTTCGCCGATGTCGGCCGGCGCGACCCGGTGATCGGCGCCTTGCAGGCGGCCGCGCCGGGGCTGCGTCCGCCGCTCTTCTACTCACCGTACGAGGCGACGGTCTGGTCGGTGCTCAGCGCGCGTCGTCCGGGCGCGCAGATGGCGCGGGTGCGGGCCGCGCTGAGCGAAGCCTTCGGCGCGACGTTCACCCTCGCCGGGCAGCGGCTGGCCGCTCTTCCGACGCCGACGCAACTGCTGGAGGTCAAGGAGTTCCCGGGCATCGATGCCGACCGACTCGCCCGCATGCACGGGGTGGCCCGAGCGGCGCTCGACGGCCTGCTCGACGTGGGCCGCCTCCAGGACCTTGACGCTGCGGCGGCAATGACGGAGGTACAACGGATCAAGGGCATCGGCCCGTTCTACGCGACGTTGATCGTCGTCCGCGCGACCGGATGCACCGACGCACTGGCCGCAGGCGAGCCGCGGTTGCGGGCTTTGGTCCGCGAGCTGTACGGCCTGCCTGACGAGCCCACTGAATCGGAGCTTGAAGCCATCGCCGAGAATTGGCGCCCGTGGCGTACCTGGACGTCGGTGCTGCTCCGCGCCGCCGGCCCGCGCGTACTCGGCGAGACACGACCTAGCGAGGAGAACTGATGAAGTGCGTACGCCTGCACGCTGACGGGCTGAGACTGGAGGAGATCGCGCGACCCGATCCGGGGCCCGATGAGGTACTCGTCCGCGTTCACGCAGCGGCGATCACCCGCGATGAGTTGACCTGGCCGACCGACCGGCTGCCCGCGATCCCCTCCTACGAGCTCTGCGGCGTCGTCGAGTCCACCGGCGAGGAAGTGATCGCGCTGACGCCGTTCGACCGCGACGGAGTCGCCGCGGAGTGGGCGGTCGTGCCGCGATACGTGCTCGCTCCCAAACCGCCCGGGCTGAGCCGTGAAGAGGCGGCGGCACTCCCGATGCCGGGACTGACTGCGTGGCAGGGTCTGGTCATCCATGGCGGGCTCGTCGCCGGCCAGCGGATCCTGGTGACTGGGCCGCTCGGCGGAGTCGGATACGTGGCCGTGCAGCTCGCCCGCAAGCTAGGCGCCACGGTCGTCGACGAAGGTGATACCTGCGACCTGCTTTTCGACACCGCTGGTGGCGAGCAGCTCGCCCGAAACGCGGATGGCGCCGGACGCGTCGTCACGATCGCGGCCGAGGCGCCCGGCGCACACTACTTCGTCGTCGAGCCGGACGGCGCGCAGCTCGCGGCGCTACCAGAGCTGCATCCGCAGGTCGACAGCGTGTACTCGCTGGACGACTTCGACGCAGCGTTCGCGCGGACTGCACAACGGGGCAAGCACGGCAAGGTCGTGCTGCGCATCGCCTGAGTCGGGGGTTCCAACGGGCCAACTTTGGTGGAGCTGAGGGGATTCGAACCCCTGACCCCCTCGATGCGAACGAGGTGCGCTACCAGGCTGCGCCACAGCCCCAAACGGGACTCGTCAGGTTACCACCGAGCTCGGGCGGTCCCCTGAGTCGGTAATAGCGCGCTAGTGGTTGACGGCCCGCCGACGAGCGAGGATCACGTCGAGTTCGTCCGCCTCGGGCGCCTCGTCGTCAAGCAGCAGATGCCGGACGTCGACCTGCGAATCGATCCACTTTCCGGGCTGCGTGAGGTCGATGAGTGGCCCCGACTCGACGTCTGCCCGCGGTGCCGCCGTAGCCGGGCGCGAGACGACAGGCTTCGAAACATAAGTCGGCAACGGGACGGCGATGGGTTCCCATCGCGATCCATCCGCAGTTCCAGAGGCGCTGCCCGTTCCAGAGGCGCTGACTGCTTCGGCCACGGCGACCGGCGTGACGTCCGCGTCGTCGTGCCGGACACGAGCGGCGTAGTAACGCTCGCCCCCCGCCGTCCGCGCTGCGTATGGCGCAGCTGCTCTGGCTGCACGGGCGAGCCGCCGGCGGCGCATCTCGGAGGTCCGTATTGCTTCGGTGCGCAGGTGGATCAGGTAGCCCGCGAGCGCGAGGCCGGCGCCGAGTTCGAACCACCACGACGTGTGCAGGAACTCGGCCGAGAGCGCGAGTCCGATGACAAGCACCGCAAAGCCGACCGCGATCCGGCGTCGGCGGGCGATCAACTGGGCCCGGCCGCTGGTCGCGTACGACTGCCGACCCTGATACGACTGTCGGCCCTGATACGAATGGCGGCGCGACGGCAGATGCAGCGGCACCCGAAGTCGTCGACGGGTGGTTGAGAGGTCGGTCTGGTTGTCCACGGTGACTCCCCAATCGTCGCGTGGCATCACGAGGTATTGACCGTCAGCGGTGCTATCGGCGCGGGCCGCGCGACCGAACCGACGACTGAAGCGACCGTGCGACTGATCGCGACGCGAGAGCACTCGCATCGCTGTCGAGAAGGTGTCCATCGAGCGGCTCGCGCTATCGGCGTCGTGCCGATTGAGCCACATCGGGACGAGCACCAGGATCCAAATCCCCACGATGCCAAGGACGATCAGGCTGCTCACACTTCGTCACGCTAGACACGAGTGACGGATGTGACGAGTACATCGGTGGTGTGTCGGGGAATATGTCGACTTCAGGTCGAGTCGGCGTTGCTCAATCTGGCGCCGCCGCCTGCTGCGAGCCAGCGCGGAAGCAACCCGCCGGGCACATCTTCGACCGTCATCGCATACGACAGGTGGTCACACCACGCGCCCGCGATGTGGATGTACCGCTCGCGAGTGCCCTCGAGCCGGAACCCCAGCTTCTCGACCACGCGACGGCTCGCCGCGTTTTCGGGCCTGATGTTCGCCTCGACGCGATGCAACCCCGCGTCCCCGAAGCAGTGGTCGATGACCATCGCGAGCGCCGTCGGCATGACGCCTCGGCCGGCGAATTGGCGGGCGATCCAGTAGCCAAGATAGGCGGAGTTGGCAGAACCCCGCGCGATCGCGCCGACCGTGACCTGGCCGGCGAACTGCTCTCCGACGAGCAGGGCGAAGGGGTAGCAGAGCCCGAGACGGGCGTCGCGTCGGAGCGCTCTCACGGCATCGCCATAGCCACGCCCACCATCGGAAGGCGTGACGCCGGGCGTCGTCGCTTCCCACGGTTCGAGCCACTCGCGATTCATCAGGCGGGTCATCCGCCACTCGCCGGCGTCGCGGAGTCGCAGCGGCCGCAGTCTGACCGGGCCGTGCTCAAGAACGACTGGCCAGCCCACGCTCACGAGCGCCTATCCCTGGTGGTTGGGGTCAAGGTGGTTGGGGTCATGGTCCGCGGCATTGTGATTGCTCCCCGCGAGTTGCTCGACAGCATGCTGGAGGATCGGCGCCAAAACCGCCATCCCGTCACGCACCGCACTCACCGATCCGGGCAGGTTCACGATGAGCGTGCGTCCGGCGACACCAGCAAGGCCACGACCAAGAACAGCAGTAGGGACGTCGAGGCGTGCGGTTGCGCGAATCGCTTCCGCTATCCCCGGTACCTCATAGTCGAGAACCTGCCCGGTCATCTGTGGGGTGTGGTCGCGAGGGCCAAGACCAGTGCCGCCGCTGGTGATGATGACGTCGTAGGCGGCCTCGATGCCCGACCGCAAGGCGACCTCGACGGGAGCGCCGTCGGGCACCACGATCGGACCGTCCGCCTCGAACCCGATCTCCTGCAGCGCCTCGATGATCAGCGGACCGCCCTTGTCGGCGTACATCCCGCCCGACGCGCGGTCGGACGCGGTGATGACGAGCGCCCTCGGGGTGGCGGCATCGCTCAGGACGAAAAGCTAGTGCATCGGCTGCTCGGCGGCGCCTCGGGGGAACTGGTCGAGCTACGCGCGGGCGCCGGACGATCGTCTTCGACCACTTTGCTCTGCTCCTATATAGGTGCAGAGCAGGTCTGCTCCTATATAGCCGCAGAGCAGGTCTGCTCCCATATAGCCGCAGCAGCAGGTCTGCTCCCATATAGCCGCAGCACAGGTCTGCTCCTATATAGCGGCAGAGCAAAGCGCGGGGAAAAGTGACGCTTGGTCAGGTTGGGCGGGTCCAGGCGCCGCTAGAGCCGCCGGTCTTCTCTTCGACCCGGATGTCGGTAATGACGGCCCCGGGATCGACCGCCTTCACCATGTCGATCAGCGCGAGCCCGGCGACGGCTACGGCGGTCAGCGCTTCCATCTCGACGCCAGTGCGGTCGGCGGTTCGGGCGGTCGCGACGATGCGCACCGAGTCGTCCTCGACCGACAGGTCAACTGTCACTCCGTGGAGCGCGATCGGGTGCGCGAGCGGCACCAGTTCGGGGGTGCGCTTCGCGCCTTGAATCCCGGCCAGTCGCGCGACCGCGAGCGCGTCCCCCTTGGGGACCCCGCCGCCTCGCAGCAACTCGACGACCGACGCCGACACGAGAACACGACCGGAAGCTGTCGCCGTCCGCGCGGTGATTTCTTTGCCTGAGACGTCGACCATGTGCGCGGCGCCGCTTGCGTCGAGGTGCGTGAGGCGCTTCACGTCTGGCGCCGCTCGAGCATCATCACCGACACGGTCGCGCCGGTCGGGATTTCGGAGACGTGGTCGGGCGCGACGATGAACGCGTTAGCGAGCGCGAGGTCGGCCACCAAGTGCGAGCCCATGCCACCGACGGGCGTCACGACGTACGCACCATCGTTGACGTCGAGGCGCGCGCGCACGTACGCGCGCTTGCCTTCGGTCTTGGTGATCGGCTCCGCCAGCCGTGCACGAACGAGCGGGCGATACAGGGGCAGGACGCCGAGCATGCGACGAATTGCCGGCCGCACAAAGACTTCGAACGACACGTAGGCGCTCACCGGATTGCCTGGCAGCGTGAAAATCGGCGTCGAATCGGGGCCAACCGTACCGAAGCCTTGCGGCATGCCCGGCTGCATCGCGACCTTCAAGAACTCGACCGTACCGAGCCGTGACAGCACCGCTTTCACCGTGTCGTACGCGCCGGCACTCACGCCGCCGGTCGTCACGACGAGGTCGGCGCGCACCAGCTGGTCCTCGATGAGCGACATGAGTTTGGTCGGGTCGTCGGGAACGATGCCGACCCGGTAGGCAATTGCGCCAGCTTCGCGAGCGGCAGCAGAAAGTGCATAGCTGTTCGATTCGGTGAGCTGCGCCGGCCCTGGCTCGATGCCGACGTCAACAAGTTCATTGCCAGTGGAGAAAATGACGACCCGAGGGCGTGGGCGGATCAAGACCCGCGCACGTCCGATTGCGGCGAGCAGGCCAATCTGCGGCGCCCCGAGCGACGTGCCTTTCGTGAGCACGGTCTCGCCCGCAAGGACGTCTTCACCTTCGCGCCGAATGCTAAGCCCGGCAGGTGGCGCGTAATTGATGCGAACACGAGCCACCCCGCCGTCCGTCCATTCGACGGGAATCACACAGTCGGCGCCGGCCGGAATCGGCGCGCCGGTCATGATGCGAACGGCGAGGCCGGTGTTTACCGAATACACGCCGCCGCTGCCCGCCGCGATGTCGCCGATCACTGGTAACTCGACGGGAGTCTCCGGTGTTGCCGATGCGACATCGACGGAGCGCACCGCGTAACCGTCCATCGACGAGTTGTCGAAGCCGGGCAACGGCCGCCACGCCACGATGTCCTCGGCGAGCGCGCAGCCGTGCGCGTCGAGCAGGTTCACCTCGAGCGGTGGCAGCGGAGCAAGCGTCCCGAGCACCGCGGTCAGGTGTTCGTCGACGGTCCTCATGCGTTCGCGTTGTCCCGGGCGTGACGTCGGCAGCGGCATCCTGCTGCTTCACGAAATTTCTCAGCCAGACAAGCAAATCTGGCCCAAGGTCAGCGCGATCGACGGCAAGCGTGATCACCGCTCGCAGATACTCGGCGCGGTCACCGGTGTCGTATCGGCGGCCGCGGAACAACACACCGTGCACCGGCCCACCTTGGTCAGAACGGCCGGCGAGCACCCGCAATGCGTCGGTGAGCTGGATCTCGCCGCCGGCCCCCGGGGGTGTCTCGCGCAGCACGTCGAATACCTCCGGCGCGATCACGTACCGGCCGATGATCGCGAGATTGCTCGGCGCGTTGGTCTTCGGCTTCTCGACCAGATCGGTGACCAGGACGACGTCTTCCTCGTCGGTCGCCACGACCGCCGCGCAGCCGTAAAGTGGATCTGTGACGGGTCGACCTCGATCAACGCAATGACGCTGCCACCGAGCCGCTCTTGCACCTCGACCATGCGCGAGAGCAGCGGGTCGCGTACATCGATCAGGTCGTCACCGAGCAGCACCGCGAACGCCTCGTTGCCGACGTGCTGTGCAGCGACGAGCACCGCATGCCCAAGACCGCGCGGTTCGCCCTGGCGCACGTAGTGCACCGTCGCCAGATCTGTCGCCTCTTGTACGAGCGACAACCGGTCGGCGTCCCCCTTGGCGCGAAGCGTGTCTTCGAGTTCGTAGTTGCGGTCGAAGTGGTCCTCGAGTGCACGCTTGCTGCGGCCGGTGATCATCAAGATGTCGTCGAGCCCGGCCGCGACGGCCTCCTCGACCACGTACTGGATCGCCGGCTTGTCGACGACCGGCAACATCTCTTTCGGCGTCGCCTTCGTGGCAGGCAGGAACCGGGTGCCGAGTCCGGCGGCCGGGATGACAGCCTTGGTGACCTTCTGATCCGCCATGACCGAACCCTAACGTTTTGGGTCGGTCGTCGGGCAAACCGGGCTCAGTCGTCGCGCGATCAGGCTCGGTCGTCGCCGAAGCGGGGGCGATCTGCGCCTTCAGGCAGCGCAATGTCGGTATCCGGGACGACCAGCACTCGGCGTTCCTGGTTCGTGCCGTCGTCCTGCGTGGCCAGTGCAAAGCGCCATCCGTCGCGGCCGGCGTCTTTGGCTGCATACAAAGCGTCGTCGGCGCTGCGCAGCAATCGCGACGGCGTCATGCCGTGCTCGGGGAAGACTGCAACGCCGATCGAGGCGGTGACGTCGAGTCCGGTGTGGGGGTCGACCGCGTGACCGTTGCCGCCTTGGTCGAGGCAGAACGGGGTCGACCTGATGACCGTGCCGAGTCGAGCGGCAAGACGCGCGGCGCCGATCGCGTCGGTCTCGGGAAGCACGATGACGAACTCCTCGCCGCCGTAGCGCGAGACGGTGTCGACCTCGCGGACTTCAGCGCGCATCCGCCCGGCCAACTCGATCAGCACCGCGTCGCCGACCTGGTGTCCGTACTTGTCGTTGATCGACTTGAAGCGGTCGAGGTCGAGCATCAGCGCCGCGAGCGGTCGACTGAATCGCGTGGCACGCTCGATTTCGTGGCCGAGGCCGATCGTGAGGTAGCGGTAATTCCACAGCCCCGTCAGTGGATCGGTGAGGCTGAGGCGCTGCGCCTCTTGATGCAGCAGCACGTTGTCGATTGCTACGCCGGCCTGCGTGCTGAACGCGAGAATCGTGTCGAGGTCGTGCGACGTGAACTCGCGCGCGCCCTCCTTGTCGTACAGGTTCAGCACACCCACGATGCGGCCCGACTGCTTAAGCGGGACGGCGATCACTGACGCAGCGTCCGGCTCGCTAGGCACTCGCCGCAACCCTGGTCCTTCGCCGACCCGTCCGCACACCGGTTCACCGGTGGCGGCAACCTGGCCGGAAATGCCCCTGCCGAGGGGCACGACGGTGCCCACATCGACACTCTCGGCGACCTCGCCCCGACGCACCTGCACAGAGAGATTGCCGTCGCCGTCGAGGAACATGATCGCGCCGCCGGTCGCCTGGGCACTGCCGATCGCGGTGTCGAGGACGACCGCGAGAATCCCGTCGAGGTCGTGCGTATGGGTGAGGGTCGCGCCGAGCCGGTCGAGGTTTTGCCGCAACTCGTCGCGACTGCTTTCGAGTTGCCGGATGTAGGTCTGCAACTCGCGCGTCATGTGGTTGAAGGCGGTGGCGAGCTGGCCGACCTCGTCCTTACTCCGCACTGGAATCGCGATGTCGAGGTCACCACTCGCGGCGCGCGCCGCGGCCTCGGACAGTTCGACGACCGGGCCCGAGATCAGTCGCGCGAGCAGCCGGCCCATGACGAGGCCGGCGAGGATCGTCACGAGCACGATCGCGGCCAGCACAAGAGTGAGGTTCGTCGTGTCGGGCACCGGCTCGCTGACGATGACGCCGTAGGGCTGATTCGCGGACGGCGGCACGAACGCGAGGATGCGGCCTGCGGCGTCAAAGACTCTCGGGCTCGTCGTGTTGGATTCGATCGGGCGCACATTCGCGGCAGCGGTTTGCTTCGCCGCCTGAGTACTCGTCAGCGTGCTCGAGACCAGTGCGCCGCCGGTCGTGAGCGTCACCGCGGTCGAACCCGACAGCGCCGAGCGAAGGCTGGTCGCCGTCGCCGACCCCACGCTGTAGGCGACCGCAACCTGGCTCAGCTGCGGACTCCCCGCGATCGCCAGACCCGCGCGGCTGGAGATGGCGACGTTCGCGTTCTTCGCATCCCCGCAGCTGTTCAGAGTCGACGTCCCTACCTGCGCGGGGGCGCCGGCCAGCTTCCCGGCGCTCGCGACAATCGCGCCGTTTGAGCCCGACACGACCGCGTAGTCGACCGCGTGGTCGCTGACCATGTGGGTGACGGCGGCCTGCGGGCCGAGGGTGGCCACCTCGAGTCCAAGCAGCTGCGCCGCCTGCTGCGCCTGGGTGCATCTCGCGCGGACAGCACGTCGGTGACGCTGACGCCCGCGGTCTGAAGCCGGGTGCCGATCTGGCTTTTCAGGATGTGCGGGACGGCGATCAAGACCGCGATTGCGCCGACCAGGATCGGGATCAAAACGATCAGAACGAAGGCAAGGGAGAGCCGGGTGCGCAACGCCATTCTGCCGGCACCTCCGGTGTCCGTCGCCACGCTTTGCGGCAACCGTTGCCACCCTCTTCGGCAACCACTGACGTTAACTTGCGGCGTAACTCCCCATGCGATGCTCGCATGGACACCCTTCCCTGCGAAGCCTCCAGCCGGGGGATAAGTCGTTACGCTGCCACCACATAAAGGTCAAACGGGACATGAAGGGGGATGGGTGATGGACTCCTCGGACGTCGCCGCCGCCAAAACGTCCCTCCGACGAGAATTGCTCGCCCGCCGGGGCCTTCACACGGACGCCGACCGGGCGCGGGTCGCGGCCACCCTCGCGCAGGTCTTCGCAGCCGAATTCGGGTCGCGGATCCGCGCGGCGGCGCTGCTGTGCGCGCCGCTGCGGGTGGTCGCGCTGTACCTCTCGTTCGCGACCGAGCCGGGCACCGGGCCCTTGATCGAGTGGCTCGCCGACCAGCGAGTGCGGGCGCTCGCACCGACGTTGCTGCCCGACGCGGACCTCGGCTGGATGGACGTGCCGGACGGTCCCCCGTTGGGTCTCGACGCGATCACCGACGCCGGCGTGATCCTCGTTCCCGCACTCGCGGTCGACTCGCAGCGGTCACCGCCTGGGCCGCGGGGGTGGCTCGTACGACAGGGCGTTGACTCGGGTGCGGCCCGGGCAGACCGTGCTCGCCGTCGTCCACGATGACGAGGTTCTCGATGCGGTGCCGTTTGGACCGCACGACCGCATCGTCAACGGCGCGCTGACTCCGAGCGGGGTGCGGTACTTCGGCACGGCTGCGGACGGCTGACCTCTCGTGGGCGCGACCCAGCTTGACGTCACGCTGCTCCTTGGCGCGGTCGTGCTGCTCGCGGCCATCGTCGCGGTCAGGTTCGCGACCCGCATCGGGTTGCCCGGCCTGCTCGTCTACCTTGCGATCGGCCTCGCGCTGCAGAGCATCGTGCACTTCGACGACGCTCGGCGCGCGCAATCTCTCGGGCTCGCGGCGCTCGTGCTGATCCTCGCCGAGGGCGGACTGACAACGAGATGGGACGACGTGAAGCCGGCCGTCGTACCGGCCGCGCTGTTATCGACGGTTGGCGTCGCGATCAGCATGAGTGTGACTGCTGTTGTTGCGCACCTCGTACTTGGAGGCAGTTGGAAGCTCGCATTTCTGCTCGGCGCGATCGTGTCGTCGACCGACGCAGCGGCCGTCTTTTCCATGCTGCGCAGACTGAAACTGCCTGGTCGACTCGCTGGAGTGCTTGAGGTCGAGTCAGGATTGAACGACGCGCCTGCGGTTATCGCGGTCGTGTTGCTGAGCTCGCACCATCCGCAGACCAACGCGGGCCTCGTCATTGCGTTGGTGTGTTACGAACTGGTCGTCGGCGCAGCCATCGGGTTTGGCGTCGCGTGGCTGGGAGTTTCAGCGCTGCGGCGGCTCGCGTTGCCGGCGTCCGGCCTGTATCCGTTGGCGGTGCTGGCACTTGCCGTCGCCGGGTTCGCCACAGCAGCACTCGCGCACGCGTCGGGCTTCCTCGCTGTCTACGTAGCGGGACTGCTGCTCGGCAATTCGCGGCTGCCTCATCGGCCTGCGACGCGCAGCTTCGCCGAAGGAATCGCGTGGCTGGCGCAGATCTCACTGTTCGTGATGCTCGGTGTGCTGGTGATTCCGTCGGCGCTGCCCCGCGAGATCTTGCCCGCGATCGCGGTCGGATCAGCACTGCTTCTGCTCGCCCGACCCGTCTCGGTCGCTGTTTCCCTGCTGCCGCTGCGAATTCGACGCGTGCGCGTTGCCGCGTTCGGTCGCGCTGAGCGGCTATTTCTCTCGTGGGCGGGGTTGCGGGGTGCGGTACCGATTGTGCTGGCCACCGTCCCCGTGACCGCCGGCGTTCCCCGTAGCCGTGAGTTGTTCGGGCTGGTGTTCGTGCTCGTCGTGGTGTTCACCCTCGTGCAGGGACCGACACTGCCACTCGTCGCCCGCTTCCTGGGGCTCGTGGTCGCTGCCGAGCCGACACACATCGACGTAGAAGCAGCACCTCTGGAGGACCTCGATGCCGAGGTGCTGCAGCTGAGCATTCCGCCGGGGTCGCTGTTGCACGGAGTCGAGATCTTCGAGCTGCGGCTACCTCGCGGGGCTGCGGTCACCCTCGTCGTCCGCGATGGGGTGAGCTTTGTGCCGACGGATGAGACCGAGCTTCGTCGAGGCGACTCGCTGCTGATCGTGACGACCGCGTCCGCGCGGGTCGAAGCCGAGCGTCGCCTGCGTGCCGTCAGCCGCCGAGGCAAACTCGCCGCCTGGTACGGAGACCGCGGCGAATAGATTTTCGAGTTGGTCGCGTGTACACGCTCAAGAAGGCGTGAGCGCGCTACCAGCTTTAGCCGAATACCTGGTGAGCTCGTCGAAGCTGAGCAATCACGACGTCCTCGTCAACTCGGATCGCGTAGCTGGAAAACCGCAAGATGCGGTCGCCGCCCAAGACGAGCTCATTCTGCGTCGCTGCGTCGGCCCAGTAGTTCGGCGCGTGCAGGTGCAGACCCCCGTCGACCTCCACCGCAAACGTGCCGAAGTCGACGTCGAGGTAGCGGCGCCGCCCGGCGGAGTCGTACCGGATCGATTGCCGGATCGGCGGCGGCAATCCGGCTTTGCGGGCGAGCTTCACGAAGTCGATCTCTGACAGAGAGTCGGCGCCGCCCTCGATGTCGGCAAGTATTGATCGAAGGATCTGGCCGTGGCGTATCGCACCAGCAATGGCAAGTTCGCTGCCTGAGCGCTGCCACCGGTACAACTCTTTGCTGCACCGACGCCGCCATCGAGCGCACATGCGACTCGCGGCTTAGGCGTCCACGCCGCGGCATCGATGACCGCTCGACCCCGTGAAACCATTGGTAGTCCAGAGCCGGGCACGATGTCGCGCTCAGTGAATCGCCGCGATACATGCCAACGAACACCCGGGATTCGCGGCAGCATCCCGCGACCATGCTGCACCACGACGTCGACGGCCATCGGGCTGAACCCGCGAAGACCGTAGCGCGCGACCGCGGTGTGCGCGGTTACGGCCGCGAGTCCCGGCGCAGTTAACACAGCCGCCCATTGCAACTGATTGCTACTAGGAATCCCGCTGTGGAGAACGAACGCGTTCCCGACCTGTTGCCACTCCCCAGACATGGCACGACGCCGACTGGCGTCGTTGTCGTACCCGACGCTCGCGAGTTGCAGGTCGACTCACCACCATGTCTTGTGATTCGGCGATGTCGGCAAGGCCGGCTGGGTTCTGTCGCGCTGAACGTCTTGGCATTCGGCCAGCGTGAGGTGGTCCGAAGCGCTACCGTTCCCGAAAGTTGGCAGCCTGTGTACGCGATCTTGGGCGTGCACAGGCAACCCAGTCCGCAAAGGCGAACGGCGCGGGGTGCGGGTGGGTGCGTGGAAAGTGTCAGGGCTTGGGGAGGTGTTTGCCGAGCACCCAGGCGAGCGACGTCGTTGCGTCGCCGACTGTCCAGGTTGAGGCGTCGGGGTGGGCGAGGTTGTTCCGGCCCTGGTCGTCGAGGAACTTGTCGAGAACCGCGCGCGGGCGTCACGCCTTGCGTATTGGGCGCGCCGTCGATGAGGAACCGCTCGTCCCCCGACTTGTTGAGCATGAACAGTTCGTCGGTGTGGGTGACGTCGTAGGTCAGCGGCGCACCCGTCATCCAGTCGATGCCGGGCGGGTTGTCTTCGGCGGTCTTCTCGACGTCGACGCCGAGCGCCTTCCACATCGCTGTGAGGTCGGCGGGCGCGGCCGTCAGCAGCGTCCAGTTCGGTTGGGTGATCTGCGCGACCGACCGGTAGGCGTGCAGGCGGGCGACCGTGTCACGCGCAGGATCGATCGTGACCATGACCATCTGCACGTTGTTCTCTTGGTGCGCTTTGATCACCGACTTGTCGAGCGACTGCATGTTGCTCGTCGTCGAGTGGACACGTCTCCTGGCACAGCGTCATGAAAGGCGTGAACACCACGGCTTTGCCCTTGAACGCGGCCAACGTCAGCTGCTTGCCGGTGTCGTCGGTGAACTTGATCGACGTCACCGACGACGGCAGGGCTTGGTTCAACGCCGTCCCGATCGAAAGGCTTGGCTTTTTCGGGGACGTCGGAGCGAACTGTCCGATCGCGGCCGCCACGAGGATCAAACCGACGACGCCGAAACCCGCGATCATCGGGCGGCTAAGTCGCATCATCCCCGCGCGTGGGCGCGTCGCCGGAGCGTTCTGCAGCGTGCAGGTAGTTGTACGCCGCGAGCTGAGCCTCGTCGTCGTCCAACGCTTGTGAAGGAACTCCCGCCAATGCACCGCCGGCCAGCGAATTCTGCCGCGCCGACTCGACCCACGCGCCACCGTCGAGCGGGCGACGCGAACGCGCCACGCCCGCAAACAGGATCAACACCATGACGAGCATCACGAAGTCGCCGCCGATCCACATCACGGCGCCGCCGGCATGAAGGTCAGCGACCAAGCTAGGCCCCCAGTTTCGACGTCCGGCATAGGCAGGAAACAGTTCGTGGTTCGTCTGGGTCAGCACCACACCGGTGAACGTGTCGACCGGCATCGCGAGCACGAGCAGGAACAGCCGCGTGGTGAACGAAAGACGCCACCGGATCGGTTCCCGTCCGATGAGCGGCAGGAAGTACAGGTAGCCGACGACCAGGTAGAGCACGTGCTCGAGGTCATGCGCGACCGGGTGTTGCAGGGTGACGTTCATGAAGTCGGTCAGGTGGGTGCCGACGACGGTCGCGATGTACAGCAGGACGCCGAGCAGCGGAAACGTGATCACGTTGATCGGCGCGGACCGCACGATGCGCTTGACGGCCGTGTGCACCGGATTGCGGGTGGCGTGTAGCAGCAACGTGACCGGGCGGCCGAGCAACAACAGCGGCGGCGCGACCATGAGCAGCAAAACGTGCTGCACCATGTGGATCCAGAACAGCACGTCGTCGTAGGCGCCGATACTGCTCTGCGTCGCGATCACGATGACGGCGTTGCCGGCCAGGAATGAGACGGTCCAGCGGATCGGCCACTGGCCTTTCGGGTGGCGGCGACGAACCGCCACCACGCCGACCAGGTAGATGATTGCAGCGACGATGACACCGGCCGTCACGACCGGCGCGAACTCCCACTGCGTGAACGCCGTGTGAGTCGTCAGCGGCGGAATCTCGTCGGCGGGCACTCCTCCATGGTTTCATCGCACGGACGGACGCCGACCGGCCCCCCTTCAGGGAAGCCGGTCGGGCCGAGTCGTGCCATGAATGCTTCTTGCGCCACCTCGGCTCCAGATCTCGCAAGAGGTCGCCGTCGGACGCTACGCCTGGACGGCCACTCCCTCGAGAGGTTCAGCGTGTAGGAGGTTGCGGGCGTAGCTGATCGCCGCAGGCGTGTCGAGGAAGACCCTGCCGTTCTCGCGAAGGGTCTCCGCTATCCCGAGCGTCGCCAGAATCTGGTCGTGGCCCGGTCGGATGCCCGACAGCAAAACCGTGATACCCCGCCGCTCGAGGCGATTGATCGCATCGCCGAGAACCTGGGCACCCGTGACATCAAGCGACGTGACGCGCGAAAGGCGCAGGATCACGATCCGCACGTACGCAACCTCAGTGAGCTCGAGCAGAAACCTGTGCGCTGCAGCAAAAAACAGTGGGCCGTCGATGCGATACGCGACGATGTGCTCGGCGAGCAAGTCATGTTCTTCCTGGTCGTGATCGCCAGCGTCGAGCGGCACCTGGTCGAGGCGAGCGGATTGCGAAATCGAACGCAGCGCAAGGAATACCGCAATCGCAATGCCGACGGCGACGGCTGTGACCAAATTCGCGACGACCGTGATCACGAAGGTGACGACCAACGTCAAGGCATCTGCTCGAGTCGCGCGACTGATTGCCAGCAGAGAACCGACTTCGACCATCTGGATGCAGGTCGCGAGCAACACGCCGCCGAGAGCTGCTACCGGGATCTTGCCGACGAGCGGGGCCGCGACGAGCACCACGACCGCAAGCGACACGGCGTGTGTGAGTGCCGACAGTCGTGACGTCGCACCGGCGCGGGCATTGACTGCGGTGCGGGCAATCGCGCCGGTGGCAGGCACTCCGCCGAACAAGGGCGTGATCAGGTTGGCGATCCCTTGGCCGAAGAGCTCGCGGTCGGGGTCGTGGTGTTGATCGACGGTAAGACCGTCCGCTACCGCAGCTGACAGCAGCGACTCAAGGGCGCCGAGCGCCGCGACCGCAAGCGCCGAGGGAACGAGGGCAGTCAGCAGGTGCTGGTTGAAGAAGCGAGCATTCGGGGCCGTGAGACTGGTCGGGAGTGAGCCGAGCCGAGCTACGTGCAGCCCGACGAGGTTCACGGCAATCGTGGCGAGAGCGACGACGCCCAAGGACACCGGTATTGCCGGCCGCCACCGGACGCCGATGAGGATGAGTGCGGCGACGGCCAGCGCAACGATGGGTGGGCCGGCGAGCGGATGGTCGAGGTAATGACGAAGCGAACGGAACGCCGACCGCCATGCCTTGTCGCCGGTGGCTGGCGTTCCGAGCATTGCCGGCACCTGCTGCAACACGATGACCACGGCGATGCCTGCGGTGAATCCCTCAATGACGGGCGCCGGCAGGTAGCGAGCCGCCCGGCCCATCCCGGCGAATGCCGCAACGACGAGAACCGCGCCGCCGAGCATGCCGACCATCAGCACCCCGTTCGCGCCGTACCGATGGACGACCGGAATCAGCACCACTGTCATCGCGCCCGTCGGTCCCGACACCTGGAGGTTGGAACCGCCGAAGATTGCGGCGAGACTCCCGGCGACGATCGCGGTAATCAACCCGGCCCGCGCGCCCAGGCCCGATGCCACCCCGAACGCGAGGGCGAGCGGGAGAGCGACGACCGCCACCGTCAGACCAGCGATCAGGTTCCGACGGCGATCTCGCAGCCCCGCCGTCCAATCGGAGCGCCTGGGCAGCAAGGCGCGAACGCGCAACGCGAAAACGTGCACGAGTCAGCGCATCGACAGATCGGAAGAGCGCAGCTCGGCGAGAAGTTCGCCCTGCCCGGTAAGCACGTCGGTGATCAGTCGTCGGGCCGCCCGCATGAGGTCCGCGACGTCGGTCGCAGCGAGCTCGTAGACAACCCCGGTGCCCTCGCGAGACGAGACCACAATCCCCGCCCGGCGCAGCACGGCGAGCTGCTGCGAGAGGCTGCTCGGCTCGATATTGAGCGTCGTGAGCAACTCGCTCACGGCCTTCGGCCCGTCCTGCAGTAGTTCGAGGACCCGAATACGGGTCGGATGGCCGAGCGTCCGGAACAGCTCGGCCTTGGCCTGATACAGCGGAACCGGCATGCCACCTCGATCGGAGCCCAACATTGACGACATCACCATATATGAAGTTGCAAATATCTTCATCCAGCCTCTCGACGGCGCTCGATTGCGTCGGCGGGTCTGTCGTGCTGGTCGCCCAGCCCTAGAGGTCGAGGCGCATGACTGGGCGCGTCGGGTAGGTGCGCGCAACTTCGGTGAAGCCGGCGGCGGCGAACATCGCGACGGTGCCGGTGTAGATCGCGGAGCCACTTACCTGGGCAGCTTTCAGTGCGGCCACGTCGACTGGATGGCCCTCGACCGAGGTCGCGCCGTGCTCGCGCGCGTACTCGACCGCCGCGCGCAACAGGGCCGCCCCGATGCCGGTTCGGCGCTGGCGACTGTCGACCTTGAAGCAGGTCACCCACCAGGCTCCGTCGTCGTCAGGCAGCACCCGAGCGAGCGCCCGATTGCCGAGCACTCCCGGCAACGTCGAGCGAGGCCCGACCCTGGTCCAGCCGACCGGATGACCATCGACGTACGCGATCAGCCCCGGCGCTACTACAGCGTCGGCGATCTCCCCGTGCAGCGCGTCGCGCTTGTTTGGCGCGGCAGCCTCTCCGGTACCGACGAAGACCTGACACCAACACGACGAAGCGCCACCACCCCGCCGTCCGAACAACGTCGCGACGTCGTCCCACCGCTCCGCCGTCGCAGGTCGCACGTCCACATCCATGGCCACCACGGTCGCAGACGCGGCGGACATCGGGGGCGCGGTAATTTGCGGGTCCGTCGTATCATTAGCAATCAACGGTCGAGAGTGCTAGCGGAGGTCTGAGTCGTGCCGACGTATCAATACGTGTGCACTGAGTGCAGCACGCCGCTCGAGGCCGTCCAGAAGTTCACCGACGACGCCCTGACGGTCTGCCCGACCTGCGGCGGCAAGCTCCGCAAGGTCTTCTCGTCGGTCGGCGTCGTCTTCAAGGGCTCGGGCTTCTACCGCACCGACAGTCGGAACGACTCAAAATCACGCGTGGACGCCGGGGGGTCGGGGTCTTCTTCCTCGCCGTCCTCGGACTCCGGCTCGGCTTCAAGCTCCGGGTCGGATTCGGGCTCAGGTTCGGGTTCGGGCTCGCCGGATTCGGGCGGGTCGGCGAGCAAGCCTGCCGAAGGCAAGTCCGGCGATTCGAGCGGCTCGGCAAAGCCGAGTTCAGACGCAAAGCCGAGCACGACCCCGAAGGCGAATGGCGGGACGCCGAGCTCGGGTAGCTCCGGGAGTTCCGGGTCGGGATCGAGCAGCGGCGGCGGCTCGAAGGCTGCCGCCACTACCTGAGCGGTTCTTTGCGAGCCGCCGCGACTACCTGAGCGGTTCGTCCACAGGCCAGCAACTCGCCGTCCACCATCTGCTTGCGCCCTTGCTTCTTGGGTGACCGCGTCGCCTAGGGTCGGCGCATGATCGATGACTTTTCGTCGCCCATCGGCGTGATCGGCGGCTCGGGGTTCTACGAGTTTGTCGACGACCCCGTCAGCGTGCCGGTCGAGACCCCGTACGGCCATCCGAGCGAGCCGGTCGTCACCGGGCAGGTCGAGGGCCGGCCGGTTGCGTTCATCCCGCGGCACGGGCGCGACCATCGCTACCCGCCGCATCGCGTTCCTTATCGCGCGAACTTGTGGGCGTTGCGTTCGGTCGGCGTCCGGCAAGTGCTGGCGCCGTGCGCGGTCGGGTCGCTACGGCCTGAGCTTGGGCCGGGCAGCCTCGTGGTGCCCGACCAGGTCGTCGACCGCACCTGGGGGCGCGAGTTCACCTACTACGACACGGTCGGTCCGGTCGTGCACGTCGGGTTCGCCGACCCGTATTGCCCGCACGGCCGCGCCGCTGTGGTCGAGGTGGCTCACTCGCAGTCGTGGGCGCCGCACGACGGCGGAACGCTGGTCGTCATTCAGGGTCCGCGGTTTTCGAGCCGCGCAGAGTCGCTGCACCACACGGCTCAGGGCTGGTCCGTGGTCGGCATGACCGGGCAGCCAGAAGCGGTGCTGGCCCGTGAACTGGCCCTCTGTTACACCTCGATCGCGGTGGTGACCGACCTCGACGCGGGAGTCGAAGCCGGTCAGGGCGTGAGTCATCAGGAGGTGCTGGCCGCTTTTGCGTCGAGCATTTCGCGGCTGCGGTCGCTGCTTTCTGGCGTGATCGCGGCCTTGCCGACTGAGCGCACCTGCGAGTGTTCTCACGCACTCGACGGCCAGCCGCTGCCCTTCGCCTTGCCGTGACCCGACGGTGCGCGAGCGCCGTCGTGGTCGGAGGCCGGTCGTGATCCGGCGCGGCGGCGCGGGGCTGCCGTGGGTCCCGTTTCGAGCGGCGCCTGCCTCCCCTTCGCGACGCGCCGTCATCGCGCGGCGGCGCAGCGCGGCGGCGATCGGTTGTGGCGCGAGGTCCGCATCGGGGTGCGCCGCTATCGCCGACTGCTGCGTGCGGTGCTGGTCGTGATCGTCGTGGCGATCGTTGTCGCGCGACTGTCGCCCAAGCCTGCACCGACGACTGCGATCGTGGCCGCTGCTCGCGACCTCCCGGCGGGCGCCGTACTCGCGGCGGCCGACCTGCGCACGATCGCGCGTTCCGCCGGCTGACGTACCCGCGGGCGCGACGACCGACCTGGCAGCAGTTGTCGGCAGCCAGCTGTCCGGACCGCTGCGGCGCGGCGAGCCGCTGACCGACGTCCGACTCTCCGATGGCGTGTTGAGTCGGCCCGCGGCCGGACTGGTCTCCGCACCTGTCCGGCTCGCCGATTCGCAGGCCGCGCAACTGTTGCAGCCAGGCCAGCGAATCGACGTCCTGGCTGCCAGTACTGCGACCGATTCGGCGGCGACTCGACGGCGCGTCGGTTGTCGCGGCCGACGTGATGGTGATCGCGATCCCAATCGCGTCGGCGCCACCGGGCGGATCGCAGGTCGACTCCGACGTCGGCGTCGAGGGAGCACTCGTCGTGCTGGCCACCAGTCCGCTGCAAGCACGGCTACTCGCCCAGGCCCAGGTCACGTCGCGGCTGTCGGCCGTGGTGGTCGGCTAGTCGAAAGTCGGCTTCGCGCGCTATGTTCCGTTGCCGCTCCGATGCCACTGCAGTTCACGACAGCGTGGTCAGGCGACGGTGCTCGATCGGCCCGAGAGCGCCCCGACAGAGGGAGAACACAGTGTCAGGCTTCAAGAAGTTCCTGTTGCGCGGCAATCTGGTCGATCTGGCCGTCGCGTTCGTCATCGGCGCCGCATTCGCCGCCCTGGTGACAGCCCTGGTCAAGGACTTCATCACCCCGCTCGTCGGAGCATCATCGGCGGCAAGGGAGCTTTCGGCGGCCGTACCTTCACGATTCACAACAGCGTCTTCGCCTACGGCGACTTCATCAACGCCGTGATCGCGTTCGTCATCATGGCGGCGGTCGTCTACTACTTGGTCGTCGTGCCGTTCGGCAAGCTGCTCGATCGGTACGCGAAGGAGCCAGAGCCCGACGCACCGACTCGCGACTGCCCCGAGTGCCTGAGCAGCATCCCGGCGGCGGCCACCCGCTGCATGTTCTGCACCGCAGTGTCAGCCCCGACCCCTGCGTAGGAGCCGAACAGCTAGTCGCCGTGGTGTGGTGGCGTCTCGCGCCGGTACCAATCGGCGTCCCGCTTGGCCTTCTCTTCGGCGGACTCGTCACCCCACCCGGCGTCGGTGTCGTCGGCTGCTCTGCTCGGGGATTGACTCGGTCACCGGTCGCCGCCCAGATCGGCGCCGGCGAGCCCGGCGTCGACCGGGCATCCTCGGCTGAGGCGAGCACGATGTCAGCGCCGCCCGGCGCGTCGAGGTTCAACACCCGCGCGTGCAACGCGGTCCGCTGCTGCAAGGCGGCCCGCAGCGCGCGGTGCAGGCCGTCCTCGAGGTAGAGCTCGTTTTGCCATTGGACGACGTGCGGGAACAGGTCGCCGTAGAAGGTCGAGTCGTCGTCGAGCAGGACGTCGAGCGCGAGCACCTTCTTGGTCGTGATCAGCTGGTCGAGCCGTACCTGCCGCGGCGGCACCTCTGCCCAGTCGCGGAGCAGCAGGTCGTGTGCCGGGTACGGTCGGCCATCCTCGACGGCTTTGAAGATCACGCAGTCCCCGTTCGTCGTCGGCCGCAGCGGGTGCGTGCGGCCCCAGGCACTATTCTGCCTGAGAATCCAGACCTAGGAGGAGGCCGCTTCGTGGACGGCTTCATCCTCACGCTGTCGTGCCCCGACCGGGTCGGAATCGTGCACGCGGTCACCGGCTTCCTCGCCGAACACGACTGCAACATCCTCGACAGCCAGCAGTTCGGCGATCGCGACACCGGGCGCTTCTTCATGCGCGTTCACCTCGAGTCGAACAATCGACCGCTCGACCTCGACGACCTGCGCACCGCGTTCGCGCACGTCGGCGAGACCTTCTCGATGGACTGGCACATCGACGGCGAGAGCCGCCCGTGCGCGCATCATCATCATGGTGTCGCAGCAAGGCCACTGCCTGAACGACCTGCTCTACCGCTGGCGAATCGGCTCGCTGCCCGCCGACATCGCCGGCATCGTCTCGAACCACCGCGACTTCGAATCGCTCGCGAAGTCGTACGAAATCCCTTACCACTACGTGCCAGTCACACCGCAGAATCGGGACGACGCAGAGCAGCGGCTCCTCGACATCGTTGCCGAAAACGACGTCGAGCTAGTGATTCTGGCCCGCTACATGCAGATCCTTTCGGCACGCGTGTGCGAGCAGTTGCCCGGCCGGATCATCAACATCCATCACTCGTTCTTGCCGAGCTTCAAGGGCGCGAAGCCCTATCACCAGGCGCACGATCGCGGCGTGAAGCTGATCGGCGCGACCGCGCATTACGTGACGGCGAACCTCGACGAGGGCCCGATCATCGAGCAAGAAGTGGCGCGCGTCGATCACGGCGACGACGTCGAGAGCCTGACCTCAATAGGGCGGGACGTCGAGTGCCTGGCCTTAGCCCGCGCGGTGCGATGGCATCTCGAGCATCGGGTGCTGGTCGACGGCCACAAGACGATCGTCTTCCGCTAGCCAGCAGCGGCCGTCGCAGCAGCCCGCCGTCCGGGCGATCGACGCCGAAGGATCGCACATCTGTGCTCGATGGGCGTGCCAGAGTGAGCGGCATGGCGGCGCACATCATCACCATCATCGCGATCGTGATCGGCTGCCTGGTGGCGATCGCGATCATCGCCACGATCGTGATGGTCGCCCGCAACCGCCCGCAGCAGCCGGCGCGCAAACACCCTGACCCATATCGGGTCCGCGGCCGGAGTATGCGTGGCTGGCAGGCATCCGCGATCCGCGAAATCAGGCGGGCCGGTCGGCAGCACGGCACCCGCGGCCGACGCTGACCGGACCGGAACAAGGCGACGCCGGCGCCTGTTGTCGCTCTTAGTAGTCGCTACTGAGGAGCGTAATGAAAGTCGAAATCTGGTCGGACGTCGTCTGCCCGTGGTGCTACGTCGGGAAGCGTCGCTTCGAGACAGCATTGGCCGCGTTCGAGCATCGAGGCGGACGTCGAGGTGCACTGGCGCAGCTTCGAACTCGACCCAGCTGCACCGGCGGTTCGCGAGGGCGACCCCGTGCAAGGCCTCGCCGACAAGTACGGCATGTCCCGCGCTCAGGCCTTAGCCGCCAACGCCAGGCTGACCGACATGGCCGCCGCCGAAGGCCTCGACTTCCACCTTGACACCGCACGCGGCGGAAACACCTTCGACGCTCATCGGCTGATTCATCTCGCCGGCGAGAAGGGCATTCAGGACGCCGTGAAGGAGCGCTTCATGCGCGGCTACTTCACCGAGAACGAGCCGGTCGGTGACGCCGAAACGTTGACGCGCCTCGCGGTCGAAGCCGGCCTCGACGAGACCGACGTCAAGACCGTGCTGACCTCCGGCCAGTACGCGACCGACGTGATCGCAGACGAGCAACAGGCTGCTGCCTATGGGATCTCCGGCGTTCCGTTCTTCGTGGTCGACGGCCGTTACGGAGTCTCCGGAGCTCAGTCACCCGACGTCCTGCTTCAGACATTGCGCACGGCTTACGCCGAAGCGAATCCGTTGACGATGGTCACGGCGAGCGGCGACGCCGCGTGTGAAGGCGACGCCTGCGTCGTCTAGGTGATCAGGTCCGTCAGCTAGCAGTCGCAGTGGCTGACTCTGCAGCTCGGTTCATTCGAAGTCGGGCGGCCTGAGCGGCCGGCAAGTTCGCAGCTGCTCCGAGGCCGTCGACGAGTGCGGCCACGAACCTCGGCACGTCCTCGAGAGCAAGACGGAAAGTACCTGAGCAGCGGTCGGCTTGCCAGAGGCTCAACACCACGACGTCCGCCTCGGTGTGCCAGGCCAGCCGCAAGGTGCGAGCCTCACCGCGGTGGTCGAGGAAAACCTCGCCACGTGCGGGAAAAGCGACCACCTCGGCCTGCTCCATGAGCAGACGGTAGCCGCCCGCGAGCGAGTTGAACAGACCTCGGCCGAACAACCAATCAGGCCGACGCTCTGGAAAGCGTCGGCCTGATGATGGGGTGGAGTTCTCCGTGCCCAGGAGGCTCCCCCGCGGTCCCCTGAAACCTATGCGCGGCGGCCAGTCAGCATGTGAGCCACGCCGATGATGACGGCCAAGATCAAGCCCCACCACAAGACGTGTGCAACGAAACCCAAGCCGCCAAAGAGAAGCAGCAAGATGATGGCGATGACGAGCAACATGGTCAAACTCTCCTGATCTAAGGTCGAAGATTATTCGAGAAACCTTCGTGCGAATACGTTCCCGCCACGTCAACGCATAAACACCAATGAGGAGCGCGGATTAGGCCGACGGCTTCGGAACGTGGCAGGTGATTTTCGGATTGACGCCGACGTAGTTCAGCGGGCCTACGACGATCGTGCCAGCGACCGTGCCCGTGCGGGCACACGTGGCGTTATTGCTCTTCAGGTAGCCGCGCTGCACCGTGGCGGCGATGCCGATGATGAGCCAGGCGACGACGATAATGGCGGCGAGACGCATGTCGACTCCTTCACTTCATGGTGGGCACGCCAGGTCGATTTCCCTTACTGGCTAGGGATTGTTACCAGTAGTGATTGCGCCCACCAATGGCGTGGCCGGTAGAACCGAGCAGGTACAAAACTGCGCCAACAACGACCAGCACGATGCCCAGCGTGTAAAGGATGCTCACGCCGAAGACGATGCCGACGATGAGCAATACGATGCCGAGGACGACCATCGGAGTGCCTCCTTGAGGATGCTCGCTAGCGAGGATTCGCGAGCGATCGGAGCTACTTGTGCCCAGCGGCCGCGGCTCGAAACCATCGCAAATACTGTGACTATCCACACTCGTTGCGACGTTTGCCGTGCGTCGCCGCGGGCACATTTTCCGCGTGGCCCGGACCCTGTCACCCCGTGCGACAGGTGCGCCGCAACGAGGGCAAATCCGATGTCGACCTAACGGCGCGCGGCGCTCGCGGTTGGCGCGGCTACCTCAAGGCCATGGGCCCGGGCTTGGTAACCGGCGCCTCCGACGATGATCCGTCCGGCGTTGCTACCTACTCCCAAGCTGGCGCGCAGTTTGGCCTCGGCTTGTTGTGGGTTTCGCTGTTGACGTTGCCGCTGATGGCCGGCGTCCAGGAGATCTGCGATCGCACGGCGTTGGCAACTGGGCGCGGCTTGGGCGAGCTGGCGACGGAGAAGTTCAAGACCCGAACCAGGCCGGTGCTGATTGTTCTGATCGCCGCGTTGATCGTCGCGAACGCGCTGAACATCTCGGCCGACCTCGTCGCCGTCGGCAGCGGCATGCACCTGCTGCACGCCGGCCCGACGTGGGTGTGGGCACTGATCGCCGGCGTCGTGATCACCGCGCTGGTCATCATGGGCTCATTCGCTGAGATCGCACGAGTGTTCAAGATCATCTGCTTGGCACTGCTGACCTACTTCGTCGTGCTCTTCTCGATTCACGTCAACTGGGGTCAAGTCGGCCTGCACACGGTCGTCCCGCACATCAAGCTCAGCTCCAGCTACTTCGCATTGCTGGTCGCCGTCCTTGGCACAACCATCAGCCCCTATCTGTTCTTCTGGCAGTCGGCGCACCGGCTCGAGGAGCTCCGCGACGAGCCCGAAGGCGGCGACAAGCCTGTCCCATTGAAGAACCGCACCAAGGCAGACGCCAGGTTCAAGCAGCGCACCTCTCGCGGCGACGTCTTCACTGGCATGGCGTTTTCGAACGCGGTGATGTTCGCGATCATCGTCGTGACGGCCACGACGTTGCATGGCAAAACGATCAGCAGCGCGGCTGATGCCGCGAACGCTTTGAAGCCCGTCGCAGGTCACTGGTCGTCGGCCTTGTTCGCGTTGGGTTTCATCGGGACCGGCATGCTCGCCATTCCGGTGCTTGCGGGATCGGGTGCGGCCGGGATGGCCGGGCTTTTGGGAAGCGCTGGGGTTTCTCGCGTTCGGTCCGAAAGGCACCGGTGTTCTACGGCCTGGTTGCCGTCGGCACCGTCGGTGGCACCATCCTGTCGCTGCTGACGAGCAACCCGATCCATCTGCTCGTGCTTGTCGCCGTCATCAACGGCATCGCCGCGGCTCCGTTCCTGGTCGTCGTGATGCTGATCGCGCGCGACCGAACAGTCATGGGCGAGTACCGCAACGGCAAAGCGGCGAACATTCTCGGCTGGCTAGCATTCGCGCTCATGGCAGCCGCCGCCCTGGTCATGCTCTCCCAGTACTTGCATCTGTAGCGCCCCGCTGAGGGTGCCGGGCTCGCCGTCCGCTTAGGGCTCGTAACGCTGCGGGGCCACCGCCGCTGGACGCGCACCACATCGATCTCGACGGCGTACAAGGTGATTTCGGCCTGCAGGTAGAGCCACGACATCAACCCGAGCACGAGGGCGAAGGTGCCATAGACCGCGCTCATGTTCTTGACGTCGTGAGCAATCAGGTAGCCGCCGACAGTGAGCAGTACTTCCCAACCCAGCGCCGTGAGAAATGCGCCGAGCCACAGGTTTTTCCACGCGACCTCGACGATCGCCAGCCTGAACACAACCGAGAACACGACCACGTTCAGGGCGAACGCCACCGCGATCGCTCCGATGCGAAGGCCGGCCCCGATCGCGCCGGTGCCGCCGCCGAACCCCGACAGCGTTGCCGTCACGATCAGCCCGATACCCAGCACCAAGACGATGGCGAGCGACGCATCGCATTCCACGGGAAGCCAGGCTGGCGTTCGCGCGGGATCTCCCAGACGGTGTTCAACGCAGTCTGCAGGGCATTGGCGACACCGCGGGTGCCGAGGAACGTGCCGATGAGGCCCACGATCAGGCCAACGCCAGACCGGTTCAGGGAGTTGATATTCATCTGCAGCTGCTGCCCGATGACCGGAAACTCGACGAGCGCCGACTGCAGGATCCGGTGCTGCAGGCTTTCATCATTGCGCAGCACGATGCCCAGCACCGTAATCAGCAGGAGCAGCAACGGAAAGACGGCAAGCATCGCCGACCAAGCGATCACGGCAGCCAAGTTGCCAGCACTGTCTTCGCCGAACTTCTTCACGACGGCCAGCGGAAACCCTAGTACTGCGTGGGACTGCTGATAGCCGTCAAAACGCCTGAGCAACGCCCGGACGCCGGTCATGTGGCACGTGTGGTCGGCGACGGGTACATGCCGGAGTTCTACCCCTGCGCTCCCACATAACTAACCTCGTCGTCGGGCCGCGGATAACGCTCGCGCAAGGTGAATGCCTGCGGATTCGGACCGTTGGCACGCAGATTGCGGATCCGGTCTTCGGCTTCGTCGGTAGTCGGCCGGTGACCAGCGGGCACCCACCAGCACACCGTGTAGGCGTCGCTCATGCGGTGGAACCACTCACGGCGCCGCCGCAACACTTCTCGGTGCATGTCGCCGAACACGAACGCGGCCAGCTCGTCGACGCCTACCCACACCGACATGTTCACGATGACGCCAGCGCTGTCGCCGGCGTCCCATTCGAACGCGGTGATCGACGTCGCGTCGCCATCGTCCGATTGCAGTCGCCACACAAAGCCCGGAGCTCTGTCCGCCGCCGCGTTCACCGGCTCGAGCAGCTCGACGAAGCCCGCGAGCTGTGCGTGATCGAGCGGCGCGACGAGCCGCCCGATGTTCACCTGCGCAAGCTCGTAGCAGCCATCGGCGCCGGGACCGAGGTGGCGTCGAGCTAGGCTCGCGGCGGACTTCGGCGGGGGACTTGTCTGGTCGCAGACCGCGCCACGACGGATGGCGCAGTCGCAGGTCGCGGGTGAACTCGCTGTAGCTCACCTCGCCGACCAGCGAGGGTGTCACCCAGACGGCGTCGCGCGAGTGGAGCCTCGGCACCTCGTCGCTAAAGGGAGGGGTCTTGCGCTGCAGTGGCTTCAGCCGCGTGCCCAGCTCGACCAATGCGCGGTCGCTGAAGCCGGTGCCGACGTGGCCGACGTAGACCAGGTCGCCGGCGTCGTTGTTGATGCCGAGCAGCAGCGAGCCGATGCGGCCGGCACGGCCACCTTCGCCGGGCTTCCAGCCGCCGATGATGACCTCTTGCGTGTGCTCGTGCTTGACCTTGATCCACGACGGGGATCGACGGCCAGGTAGGTAGAGGCTGTCGACGGCCTTCGCGACCACACCCTCAAGACCCTGCGCGCGGCTTGCGGCCAGCACGGTTGTCGGCGCGTCGTGAAAGGCCGGCGGCGTCAGCACGTGATCGCCGACCAGCTCAAGGGCTTCGAGAAGTGAGCGTCGCGGCGTATACGGTCAGCCCGATCGTCGCCTTGCCGTCGAGCTGCATGATGTCGAACAGCAGCAGGGTCACCGGCACCTCGGCGGCCAGCTGTTTGACCTTGGCGCCGCGCACGTGCATCCGGGCCTGCAGCGCCTCGAACGACGGCCGGCCGTGGTCGTACGCGACGATCTCGCCGTCCAGAATCGCGCTGTGCGAACCCAGCAACGAGCCGAGCTCCGCCAGCTCGGGATAGCCCGCCGTCACGTCGTTGTCGTTGCGCGACAACAGGCGTAGCTCCCCGCCGTCCCAATAAGAAACGGCGCGCACGCCGTCCCACTTCATCTCGACGGCGAAGTGGCCGTCGTCCTTGGCAGGTATCGGTCCGGCGGTGGCGAGCATCGGCCGGACGATGGGAAGCGCGCTCACGGTCGGAGAAGGCTAGCAGCGGTGGACGACGGTCCGGCCCGACCCGAGCACGCTGGATTCCTCCTCGTCGGCGCACGGGCAGTCGGCGCCGTGCGGCCAACCTTCAGGTACCGGCGTGCGCACCCACACCGCCTTGCCGTCGCTCAGTGGGCTGACCCCCCACTGGGCCGAGAGGGCGTCGACGAGCAGCAGACCGCGACCGCCGGCGAGCGAGCCGGCGTCGCCGACGTACCCGCGTGGATCACGTTCGTCGACGGGTCCGGCGGCAGCCGCTGCTGCGGCTTCGGCGGCGAGCGCCTGCCTGATGTCGCCCTCAATGTCGGTGCGGTGCGGGCGGATCGCCGGCATCGAGGGGTTGCCATCGTGCACGGCGATCTCGACCATGCCGCGTTCGCAACTGACGGCGACGACGAGTGGCGTCGCCGCATGCATGACCGCGTTCGCAACGAGTTCGGTCAGCGCAAGCGCGGCGTCGTCGTACAGCTCCATGAGGTCCCAGTCAGTGAAGCACTCGCGCAGAAAGGCGCGAGCGACGCTGGCCGACCTCGGCTCAGGGGGCAGCTCGCGCGACGCATGTCGGCACACTGTCCATCACCTGCCAGGCCCGGCGACCCATGGCTCCCGGTGCGGCGCTCGCCAAGACTTTCCCCGTACGCACGGCAGCCTCCGGTGCCTGATCCGCATGATTACAGAGCACCCCATGCCCACGGCGACGCGCGACAAAACACTGGCGCCGCAGGACTCTCGGCGAGCCCTGTCAAGCCTGTTCCGGATAGTGGCGATGTGTCAGACTCACACGCAAATGTTCGCCTTTCGATTGCGTCCGCTCAGCGCCGGGGTGGTCGGGATCGGCGTGGCATTGACCTTGGGCTTGGCCTGGGTCACCGACACAGTCAACACGCACAACAACGATCGCTTGCTGGCCCAGCAGGTGCAGCAAACTGCGGCCGCGATCTCGAGCGCGTTACCGGTCGTTCAGTCGCAGCTCGTCGACGCGGTTCAGGTCGGGATCGATACGAACGGCAACCCCGACACCTTCCAGCGGTTCGTGGCTGCCGGGACGGTGTCGACGGGTAACGCAGGGTCGATCTCGCTCTGGCGGATCACCAACGGGCACGCCCAGGAGATCAGCACCATCGGACCTCCGCTGTCGCTGGTCAACGAGCACCTCGACGGTGCGTTCTTCGCGACCGTGCATCCGAGCGCCACGCTGTTCGTCACCGGAATCCTGCCCGGCACAACACCGCGGCTGGGATACGCAGAAATGCCGCTGAACGATACGAGCGGATACCTGGTGTACCGCGAGACCTCGCTGCCGGCGAACCGCCGGGTCGCGGTTCCAGCCTCCTCTCCGTTCGCGCAGTTGAAGTTCGCGCTCTACCTCGGGTCGAAGCCGGCTGCCGCTGACCTGCTCGAAGCCACCGGCAGCACGCCGATCCGCGGCCGCACCTCATCGACGTCCCTGCCGTTCGGCAACACCTCCATCACGATGGTGGGTGCGTCGAGCAGACAGCTCAGCGGCAGTCTGTCTGCCGCGCTTGAGTGGATCGTCCTCGGCGTCGGTTTGGCGCTCGCCCTCGGCAGTGGCGCGACGGTCGAGTACGCACTGCGCCGTCGCATGGTCGCGGAGAGCCTTGCCCGAGACAACGGCCGGCTGTATCGCGAGCAGCAGAACATCGCGGGCTACTTGCAACACGCCTTGTTGCCCCGAGTGCCAGAGATTGACGGGCGTGGAGATCGCCACCCGATATCTCGCGGGTGTCGTCGACATCGAGGTCGGTGGCGACTGGTACGACGTCATCTCGACGGGCGATGACCGCTGCGTGTTCTTCGTCGGTGACGTCTCCGGCCGCGGGCTACAGGCGGCGACGACGATGGCGTCGTTGCGGTATGCGATCCGCGCCTACACGGCGCAGGGCGACGACGTCGCCACCGTCCTCGTGAAGCTGAGTACGTTGCTCGACGTCGAGACCGATCAACAATTCGCCACCGTGTTGGCTGGCGAGATTGACGTCGGCCGGCACCGCGTGACGGTGGTGTCCGCCGGGCACTTCATGCCACTTGTCGTGCGCGACGGCGTTGCTGAATTCATCGTCGGACCGGCTGCTCCGCCGGTCGGTGTGGCGCCGCTGGCCAACCTCACGACCGTCACCTTCGACGTCCCGCCCAATGCGACGCTGATCGCCTTCACCGACGGATTGATCGAACGCAAGGACGACGAATCGATCGACGTTGGTCTCGAACGCCTTCGCGATGCAGCAACCGGTCAGAGCGAGTCGCTCGGAGAGCTTGTCGACGGACTCGTGAACGCACTCGATCGTCGCCGATGCTCCCGACGACACGGTCATACTCGCGATCCGCTGGCGGAAATAGAGAACGCTTCAGGGGAATGGGCGTCGATCCAACGAAATGCCAGGATCGCGATGTCGTCGCCGGCAGTGTCCTCCGCCACGGTGGTGAGCAGTCGTGAAAGCACGCCTTCCAGGGTCGGGCCCAACTCGGTCGCCGCGTCGGCCAACCGTTCGAACCCACGATCGATGTCTTCGCCACGTCGCTCTATCAAGCCATCGGTGAAGGCGAGGAGGGTCGATCCTGGCGCCATGGCGACTGTCGTCTCGGCATACGTCACGGGTCCGATGCCTATCGGCGGCCCGACCGTCGTCTCAACAAAGCTCGTTTGATCACCAGAGACCAAGAGCGGGTTCATGTGGCCGGCGTTGGCCAACGTGATCTCGCGCGAACCGAGGTCTCCGACTCCGACGAGTACGGTCGCAAAGTGCCCGTCGACATCGATGTCGAGCTGCCGAGAGCACATTCCAAGGACGGCACCGGGCCCGTGACCCTCCATCAAGTAAGCCCGCACGGTGTACCGAAGTTGCGCCATGATCGTGGCCGCACCGACGCCGCGGCCCGAAACATCGCCGACGACAAACCCGAAGTGCTGGTCGTCGATCTGCACGAGGCTGTACCAGTCGCCGCCGACGTCGACACCGTCGGCTCCGGCCACATAACGAGACGCGATCTCCAGATTCTCGAGGGACGGAAGCCGTCGAGGGAGCAGCGCGCGTTGAAGCGTCACGGCGATGGTCCGCTGCTCCGCGTAGAGGCGGTCGAGGTCGCCATAGAGACCGCTGATGGTTTCAGAGCTTCGCTCCGCCTCCCTGCGTCGTCGGGCCAACTGCACCGCGACGATTGCCGACACGATCGTCAGCGCGATGCCCGCCAACAGCACGATCCACGGCAGGTTCGCCCCAAGCGACCCGCCAAGGTGTCCTAGCGGCGCCGCAACGAGCGTGACTGACGTATTGCCGAACGGGACGACGACCCGCGCAGCGCCCTCTGAGTGGCAACTGGCTGGGCGAGACATCGGTTGTCGTCAATTGCGACGTGTCCGTGGTCGACCCGAGATAGGTCGCGTACTTGAGATCGGAGAATGCCGAGTTGCTCTCGATGGCCACCTTGCGGTTCGCGGGGATGGCGCGCTCGGCATAGATGGCGTACTTCGGGCTCGCTGGATTCGCGAGCGCGAAGCCGATTGCTTGCGGCGAGTTCGCGGGAATACCGGTGGCCACGAACGTCGGGCTGACAAATGATTTCGTGACAAGAGCCTGGGCGGCAGCCGCGTCGAGTTTCGCCGGCTGCCCTAGCGACGTGACCACGCTGCGTTGTCGCACCGTTGACCCGCACACACGGATGCCGAGACGAATAGCTTGGTGGGGCCGACGTAGGCGGACATGAACTTGGTGAACTTGCCTACATCGCCGTCCGTGACAGTTTCGATCTGCAGCGCAGTAGCGAGCGGAGCCTCGATGCCGAGAATCGATGAAGCTAATCACCGCACCGGCCTGGGCCGTCTGTACCTCCAGCAGCCGCCGCTCATTGCTGCGATTGAGTGTTCTCGCCGTCCACGCCAGCGACCCAGTGACGAGAAGGCCAATGAGCCCCACGGCGAAACCAAGCCGACCGGCGAGTCATAAATCGGCGCGGAAAAGCGCCACGTACGCCGTGCTGCAGGCGAGACGGGCTCACCATGTGGTGCTCTCCAGTGCTCGTTACCCAGGGTCAGGAGGTGCGCGTACTGGCTGAAACGCGGCATAGCCTAGGTCGCAGAGTACTGGGAAGTCCAACATCCCCTGCGCTAGCGGTCGACCGCCCGCTCGAGTTGGGCCTTTGTCATGGACGAACGGCCCTTCACGTTCATCCGGCGCGCCTCGCCGTAGAGCTGTGCCTTCGTCCGGCCTCCTGGGCCGCTGTGCGAACGCAGGCCACCCCGGCGTCCAGAGGAAATGTCGTCAGTTGACGTGCGGCTCGCCGTCGTGGATTCGCCGGCCCGCGCGCGTTCCTTGTTGACCGTTCGTGCGGCGATCTCTTCGGCAGTGTCTTCGGAGCGGCCGCGATCTTCGAGGCCCTCCTTGATGTGCTCGTACTGCCGTTCCCGCTTGTCGCTCCATGCGCGTGGCATTGCGTCATCTCCTTCAGGTATGTGAGCGCTTGGGTGCGCCGTAGCCGCTGCCGAACTCGGGGATCCGCCGAACCGCCGACAGCGGCGTCGCGACATCTTCCAGCGACTTTCCTTCGGCGGCGACGCCAAGGAAGATCTCGACGATGCCGCCGATCACCATTACGACCGCGCCGAGGAGGTAGCCGAGGAAGAGCCGGTTGTGGTCTTGCCCATTGCCAACGAGGTGGCCGTAGAGGTGAGTTCCGAGCGAGCCGAAACATTGCGCGATGGCGAAGAACACCGCGATCGCCTTCGCCCTCACCTCGAGTGGGAACGTCTCACTCACTGTGAGGTAAGCGGCGCTCGCACCAGCGGAGGCGAAGAAGAAGATGACTGACCACCAGATCGCTTGGGTGGTCGCATTGAGATATCCCGCACGGAACATGAATGCGCTGACACCGAGAAGCACGCCGGAAATGATGTACGTGCTCGATATCATGAGGCGACGACCGATGGTGTCGAAAAGCCGACCGATCGTGAGCGGCCCGATCAAGTTGCCGGCGGCGAACGCCAACAGATACCACGGCGCCGACTTCTCGTTGACGCCGTACACCTTCACCAGCACCAGCGTGTAGGTGAAGAAGATGGAGTTGTACAGAAACGACTGCGTAATCATCAGCGTGGCGCCGAGAAAGGCGCGCGACGGATATTCCGTGAACAACACTCTGGCGAGTGCGAAGAAGCCGATGTCAGCTGCCGGCTTGATTTCGATGGCCTTCGACTCGTCGACCGGCTCGAGCGTTCCGCCGCCCTCTTGCGTCATGCTCTCGATGCGCTTGATCTCGCGCTCGGCCTCTTCCTCGCGCCCGTGCATGACCAGCCAACGCGGGCTCTCCGGGAAGATGGCGGCGGACGAAGATAATGACGAACGCGAGAACCGGGCCAACGAGGAATGCGACTCGCCAGGCAACGGTGTCCGACAGGTGGTTGAGAACCGCGAGCGTGCCAAGCGTGCCGATGATTGCGCCGGCCCAATAGGTGCCATTCACTGCGATGTCGACGTGCCCGCGGTAACGCGCGGGGACCATCTCGTCGATGGCTGAGTTGATCGCCGCGTACTCGCCACCGATACCCATGCCGGCAATAACACGCGTGCCGTAAAGGAAGATCACCCAGCCGGTGCCGTGACCCGCTGTCGCGGCAGTCAGCGCGCTGCCGATCAGATAGACGCCGAGGGTGACGGTGAACAGGTTGCGCCGGCCAAGTTTGTCTGACAGGTGTCCAAATACAAGTGCCCCAAGCACCTCGCCGATGAGGTACCACGTCGCGATGTCGCCGATCGCTCCTGATGACAAATGCAGCGTGTCCTTGTTGCCGAGTAGCGGACCAACGTTCGCCGCGATGGTGATCTCGAGACCGTCGAGAATCCACGCAACGCCCAACGCAATGATCATGCGGGTGTGAAACCTCGACCAGGTAAGCCGATCGATCCGGGCCGGAATCAGGCTGCGGATGCTGTCGGACGATCGCGTCGCGGGCGACTGCGTCGTAGCCATCTGTCCCACTCCCTTGTGAGCCGTTGGCGACGGATTACCCCCTTCCCGCCGTTTCTCACCTGCGATTTTTCTGTTCCCTGGGCTGGCGGAGGCTTGGTTTGACGGCGCGGGGCTCGGGTATCGCGGGATCCTGACAGCACGGTGCACGGACAAGGCACGGCACATGGGCACGGCACAAAGGAGGGTGCGGGAGATGGCGAAGGATCTGAGCAGCACCAAGGAACGCAAGAAGCTGAGCACCAAGTCATTCGCACTGCCGGGCAAGCGCAAGTACCCGATCCCTGACAAGGCACATGCGCGCAACGCGCTCGCTCGAGTTGCCCAAAAGGGCACACCCGCGGAGAAGAAGACTGTTCGGGCGGCCGTAAAGAAGCGGTTCCCGTCGATCGGCAAGAAGAAGACCTAGTCGGCGCAAGAAATCATGGACGGTTGTTCACCCGGGAGGTGAAGAACCGTCACCTACTAGGTCTGGATCTTTCTTGCGAAGGGTGGGAGGCGCCGGCGGTTGGGCGGCGGCGCCTTTCACTGGTTCTGTAGTGCTCGGCAACCCCTTAAGGGCCGTCGGACTCATCCGGTGTCGACTTGTCCGCCTAACGAGAGCTTCGGCGTCAGCAGCTTCGGGTTATGGACATTCGAGCTCTAGTTCGACTTTGGGCCTCCGGCGCCTTGCAGCGTAACCATCGGGCCGTTCGAGCCTTGGCAGGGCCATGGAGCGGGGGAAGCATGCGGGTGGCGCGGAGCGTCATGCTGCTCATTTTCGCGATGGCCGCGACATCAGTCTGTTCGGCGATTCGGCGGCGCATGCGGCCGGCGGCGGTTACGGGCCGGGAATCGCTGGCCCGGCGGCCGCGCCTGGCGGCTTCAGCAGCATCGTGACGACGCACGCGTTCGGCCCGACTGGCGGCACCGTAAGCGCCAACGTGCCAGGCGGCGAGGCAGACTGACTGTTCCGGACGGTGTCTTCGGCCAGCCGATTCAAGCGCATCATCACCGCACCCGACTTGAGCGGCATCAACGCCGTACTCCCCCAGCTCGGATTCGGCGGCTACACGGCAATCGGCGGCGTCGGCATCAGCATCGATGACGCCAACGGCACGCCGATCACCGGACAGTTCGCCCACCCGCTCAGCCTGACGATTACCGGTTCTGGCATCGGCGCGGGCGACCTGCTCGTCGAGTTCACCAGCCTGTCGACGGCGGCGACTCTGCAGGACGCCGTCTTCACGGACGGCAGCGTCACCGTGAGTCTGTCCGCGGACCCCGACTTCGCGGTCCTCGCGCCGAACGGTACGAGCGCGTCGGCAATCGCGAACGCCAGCCCCTCGTCGTCCGGTAGCACTCCTCCGACTGCGGTCCTGGGCGAGCAGTTCACGAACAGTTCTGGCGGCTCCATTGTCGGCAAGACCTTGATCGCCATCGTGGTGGTGGTCGTCGTTGCGATCGCAGCAATGATGCTGACGCTGCGCCGCCGTCGTCCGGATTCCTTTGTTCCTAGGCATTCTTCGTCGGGCGCGCCCGCCAAGCAGCGCCGCAGCCCAGCGCCGACGTTTGCACCGAAGCACGCGCGCTCATGACCGCGCTCGACGTCGTTCCCTCGCGTCGCCTGCAGTTCGAAGAGGCCCGACGCGTCGCTTTGGCCGAAGAAGCAGCGCGGCGACCACGACACCATGCAAGCCCCGACCAGGCAGATCAGGCGCTGCTGACGTCGCGCATCGGCTGGGCATTGGTCAGCCTGCTCACCGGGCTTACCGGGCTGCAGGCGTGGAACGGCTCGACACTGGTGCCCGGCGGCGAACCTCGTGAGCGTTGCGGTGATCCTGATCGGCCTGTGGGGCGGCTGGCGAGCGTGGGTCGGCCGCGACGGACTCGGGGTGCGCGGCCAAGCAGTCGTGCTCGGCGCCCTCGTTGTCGGCATCGGCTTCTTCGCGGCGGCCGTCTGGATGACGCAACCGGGCTATGGCACCGACGGCGCAGCGTTCGATCAGTACGCGGCCAGCCTTGCGATGCATGGACTCAACCCGTACACGCATTCGATGGCACCGGCGCTCACCCAGTTCCACGTGCCGCAGATCTTCCACACCTACCGGGTCAATGGCACCGAAGTCGACAACCTCTCGTACCCGTCGGCATCGTTCCTCTTCTACATGCCGGCGCTCATGCTCGGCTTGCATACGCAAGCGGCGAACGTCGTCGACGTCGCATTCTGGGCATTGTCGGGCTTCATGCTCTGGCGAATGCTGCCCGCGCGCACGTCGTGGGTCGCGGGCCTCGTTCTCAGCGCCAACGTGTACCTCTCCTACATGATCGGCGGCCTGACCGACGCACTCTTCGTTCCCTTCGTGTTACTCGCCGTGTACCGGTGGGACCGCTACGGCGTTCACCTCGAAGACTCCGCCGCACGATGGATCGGACCGATCGCGCTCGGAATTGCCTGCAGCGTCAAGCAAACACCGTGGTTCCTCGCGCCGTTCCTGTTGATCGGTCTGTGGATCGAACACCGTGAAAATGGCACGGACGGCGTGCGGGTGGTCGCCCGGTACGCGGCGACCGCACTCGGCACATTCCTGTTGTTGAACGCGCCGTTCATCGTGGCCAACCCTGCGGCGTGGGCGCGCGGAACATTCCTGCCATTGATCCAGCCGACTATTCCCGACGGGCAAGGACTCGTCGACCTGACGATCTTCGACCATCTCGGTGGCGGGCGGCTCGCCCTCTACACGTTGGCGGGTGTCGCCTGTTTCGCCTTGGCATTGTTGGCTTTCCGGTTCCGGTACGCAGCCCTGAAGCGGGCGTGGGTTCCGCTGGTCGGTGTGTCCTTCTTCCTGCCGACCCGCTCGTTCGGGGCATACCTCTTCATGCTCGTTCCCGCGGCCATTATCGCGGGAGTCACCGTTGGCGCTCCGCCCGTCGGCTGGCGCGTGCGGCACAGCTTCCAGCGCTGGATCGCGCTTGGACTCGTCGCGGTTGGCGTTGTCACTGCTGGCCTGGCCGTCGCGGCGGTGGCGACACCGGCGCCGCTGTCGGTCCGAATCGTCGACACGCAGTCGACCGGGCAGCTCGGCACCATTGACCAAGCAACGGTTCAGGTGACCAACCACACCGGCCGGCTGCAGCACCCGCATTTCACCGTGCAGACCCAGGCACACGCGACGACGTTCTGGAACCCGGTCGACGCGGCCGGGCACGCAGTGATTCCTGTTATTCCGGCGCATGGCACCAGCACGTTCATCTTGCGCGCGCCGAACACGGCGTCGATGCCGGCAGTCGCAGCCCCGATGTTCGTCACGGCGTTCACCAGCGGCCCCGCCGCGATGTCGACGAGTGCTACTTACCTGGTGTCGCGGTTCTCGACCTCGATCGTTCCCGATGCGGTGAACGAGGCTGTTCCGGTGCACACGCCGGTACCACTCGCCGTCCAACTGCAGGACCAGTACGGCAATCCGGTGCATCGCGCGGGCGTCGTCGTGGTGATGGGACAGGTTGTCTACGCGTCCGGCGGGCTGCTGGCCGGTGAGTCGAGCATCAATGGCGCCGGCGAAGGAACGAGTCCGGTGTCGGCCGTCACCGACAGCGCCGGCATCGCGCACTTCACCGTCGTCGGCGAGCACGCTCAGCCGCAGCCGGTCTTCTACGAGACCTGGCTGTCGGACGGAACGACCGTGCCGCACGGCTACTCCAACCAGGTCTCGATCCAATACACCGACGCGCCCTAGTTTTCGCCGTCCGCGTCGGTGAACGTTGAAGCTCAGCGCTCGTTCTTGCGTGCGCTGGACTGCAGCACTCGGACACCGCACAATGTCGTGACCGTTCTTCGTCAGTGATGGCTCGGGCGCGCCGCTAAGCGGCTCCTCTCATGAGTGAACCTCAGATCAACAAGCTCTATCGGACGCCGCGAGCTGCCGTCGCGGATGAGCCGCGTGCGGGTCGACCTCGAGATCCGTCGACAGCGGGGGCATGAGGTCGCGGACGCCTGCCTGGTCTGGTTGGACAAGCAGGGTCTCAAGCCAGCGTCCACTACCTGACGCGTCTCGACGGTCGGCCACTACTCTTGCGCTATCCCGCCCTCGTAGCTCAGGGGATAGAGCATCGGTTTCCTAAACCGTGTGTCGCAGGTCCGAATCCTGCCGAGGGCACCCACCCGGTGTGACTTGGAATCGTGCAAGATGAAGACGTGACTGCGCCGACCTGCTGCTGATCCGCTGCTGATCCTTGCGATGGATCACCGGGAATCCTTCGCCAAGCTGTTCGGGGTCACCGACGGTGAGCCGTCGCCGGCCGACTGAGGCCGCGATGCGTGCCGCGAAGCTGTTGATCTACCACGGTGTGCGCGACGCACGGTCGCAGTTGGACGGCGGCCAGGCGGGCGTGCTCGTCGACGAGGAACTCGGCGCTGCGGTGCTACGCGAGGCGCGTGACGACGGGTTGGTCGTCGCGATGCCTGTCGAGAAGAGTGGGCAGAAGCTGTTCGAGCTGCAATACGGCGACGACACCGAGGCGCACATCGAAGAGTTCACCCCCGACTACGTCAAAGTGCTCGTGCGAATGAATCCCGCCGACAGTGCCGACGACACGGCGCGGCAGCTCGCTGGGCTGGCGGCATTGTCGAAGCTGTTGGCCGAACGCGGCACACCATTCATCTACGAACTTCTCGTGCCGGCGACGCGACGAGCAGTTGCAGCAAGCCGGCAGCCAGCAGGCGTACGACCGCGACGTTCGACCCGAGCTAGTTACTGAGGTCATCGCGATCAATCAGCGAGCGGGAGTCGAGCCGACGCTGTGGAAGATCGAAGGACTCGACACGACTGCCGCCGCTCGCGAAGTCGTCGCGGCGGCGAAGGCCGGCGGTCGCACCGCCGATTGCATCGTGCTCGGGCGCGACGCCCCGCAAGAGGCGCTCGACCACTGGCTCGCCGTCGCCGCACCAGTCCCCGGATTCGTCGGCTTCGCGATCGGCCGCTCGATCTGGGAGGACCCGGTGAAACGTCATCGTAAGGACGCTGACGACGCAGCGGCTCGTCGAAACCGTGCGAGACAACTATCTGCATTTCGCGAGGGCCTACCTCGCGTCTTCACACAGTGCGTGAGAGAGGCGGTTCTTCATGCGAGCAGACATCAGGCCGGGCGGCGTTTTCCCCGATTACGCATTGCCCGATCACACCGAGACCGTCCGCACGCTCAGCGAGTTGCAAGGCCGCGATCCAATGATCCTCACCCTCGCGCGCGGCCACTACTGCCCGAAGGAACATCAGCAACACCTCGAGCTCGCCGCGTTCCAGTCCAAGATCGCGGTCGCGTATACGCAGATCGTCACGATCTCGACCGACGACCACCACACGTCGCAAGAGTTCCGCGCGTCGTTGGCGCGCAGTGGCCGTTTCTTTCAGACCCGGGACGGACGGTTCAAAAGGACCTCGACATCCAGGAGTACACCGACCCTGACCACGACCCGATGATCCCGCACACGCTGGTCCTTGAAGCCGGGACTCATCATTCACAGCATCTACATGGGCTACTGGTTCTGGGGTCGCCCGTCCACCGGCGAGCTGTGGCGTGACCTGCGCGCGGCGTCGAGCCGAGATCCGCCCTGACTGGGATCTAGCCAAGCCAGGACTTCGCGAAGCCTGGACAGCGGGCGACTACTCACAGTTCCACGGCTGGGACAAGCGCGGCAGGCCCGCCTGACGACCGTCGAGACCAACCGCCGAGGGCAGCGCTCGCCGTGAGGCGCAGGCTCAGCTTGGGGGGTTGAGTCTCGCTGGACGGTTCCGCTCGCCGTCCAGCGGGATTGGCTCCTCGTCCGCCATGGCGGCCAGTCGCCCCAGCACCTTGCCGAGCAGCGCGAGAAACTGCACGCGCTCGGCTTTCGTCAACGCATCCATCGCGCTGCGCTCGACCACCCGAATCCCGGGGAGCAACTGATCGGTGATCGCGCGACCCTCCGGAGTGATCTCGACCAGCGTGCTGCGCCGGTCATCGGGGTTCGGCATCCGCCGAACCCAGCCGCGCCGCTCAAGCAAATCAAGGGTGGCCGTCGTGCTCGCCGACGCGACGAGGACCCGCTCACTGATCTGTGATGGCGTCAGTGGTTCGCCGGCACCGTCGACAACGGCGAGCATCGTTGCGGCCGGATGCGGCACATCGAACGTGGAGACGATTCGGCGGTCCAGCTCCGCGAGAGCCGCGGTGCCAGCTCGAACCAGAGACGCGAACGCCTCGGTGCTGCTGGCATCGCCGCCTGGATACTCCGCCTTGTAGTCGGAGTCGACTTTGACCACACCGAGCTTGGCCGGGGACGAGCGAATGCTCCTCCCCGGCCGACGGCGATAGGGCTCAGGCAACGGCGAAGATCTCGATCTGTGGTGCGCTTGCAACTCCGGCGCGATCCATACCGGCCTTCAACTGCGGGTCGTGCGCAAAGCTGGCCGCCTGCTCGATCGACGGGAAGTCGTGCGTGACCAGCACGTCGTTTCCATCCTCGGGGAGCTGCAGTACCCGGTTGCCCGTGCAGCCGTGCTCGAGGCGGAGCGGTTCAAGCTCGTCGTAGACGCCGCGCCATGCCGTGTAGTCGTTCACCTTGTGCCGGACGACGAGAGTTGCGGTCATTGCATTGACTCCCAACGCAGAGGGAGGCGGGCTGCCTCGTTAGACGAGGACACTACACATACGATGCCTCGGAGACAAGTAGTTCAGCTCGGAGACATATTACTTTGTCAGCCGACGCCGAGCTGGGCGTGCGTGCCAACAGGCAGTATCGGTGCCGTTGGCGTCCTTCGCCGTGAACGCGCTATACGTCGGGTTGCCATTCGCGGGGCCGCCGAGCCACCAGAACTTGACGTCGGAGTTCACACTCCACGCTGCCACGTGCGCGTCAGTCGGCACGCCATCGACGACGACGGAAATCGTGGCCGCCGGTCCGACGTAGTAGCCGATGAGGTAGGTCCCGGCGAATTCCTTGCCGACCATCGACACTGCGTGGAAGCCCGGCTCCAGGTCGCTGCCGGACGTCTCATTCGCCTCATACACGCCGGTCACAGTGGCCGCGGATGCGTCGGTGGTTCCGAGCATCAGGCCGAAGTGAGTGCACGGAATCGCGGCGTCATCAATGTGGATTCCGTACAGAACAAGGGATGTAGTCGTCCCGATGTCCTTGGCGGCCGACACCACGCTGCCCCACGGCGGCGCGTTGCCGTCGGGGCTCGCGGCCGGAGCACCCTGCGTCGACTGCGGCGCGGGTGAGGCGGTGCACGAGACGGACGCCGATGAGCTGGCCGGCAGCGGACGACACGGCAGTTGGCGGTGACGACTTGAAATAGAACGTCGGTGACGCCGGTGCTGACGACGACACCTCGGGGATTGCGGCCGCGGATCCCGACCCGACGGAGATCGTCGGTGCCCAGCTGCCGACGAAGAACGTTGGCGACGCCGGCGGTGCGAGCCCAATGCCGAGCCCGTTACCGGATCCCGACTGCACGGTCTGCGCGCCGTGATGCCCGCCGCTGGCCAGCGCCGCGACCGACGTGATGCCGAGCACCGCAACCGCGGCTGCGCCGACGATCGACGTCTGCCGGAATGTTCTGATTCGGCGGCCGCGTCGGATGATCTGCTCCGATGTCGCGCCGAGGGTGAGATCGGGCGGCAACTTCCCGAGTTCCTCGCCGAAATTGTTCTCGCTCATGAGGTCTCCTCCCGCGCCGGCGAAAACGCCGGCACGTCGAATGTCAGAAAGGTCAGTGTCAGAAAGGCTGGGTGAGCGGCGCAGTTTGGCCAGCGCCTTTGATGACGTGCTCTTTACCGTGCCGACGGATACGCCGACATGTGCGGCGACCTCGGCTTCGCTCAGGTCGACGTAATAGCGCAAGACCACGATCGTTCGTTCGCGACGCGTGAGCTGCGCAAGAGCGGCAGCAAGCGCCGTCCGCTCATCTATTGTTCTGCCGTGATCGGGCACGGCAGCTGTGCTCAGGTAACTGTTCGGTCGGGCGCTCACGCCAAGGCGCTCTGCGCCACCAGTCGATGTAGCTGTTCACCATGACTCGACGCGCGTAGGCCTCCGCGTCGTCGAACCGCACCCGGCGCCACGCAGCGAACGTCTTCGCGTACGCGAGTTGGGTGAGGTCTTGCGCCTGCTCCCGGTGTGACGTGAGCAACCAGGCCGTCCGCAGCAGGCGCGCCGACGACTCGGTCACGAACCGGGTGAATTGGGCCGTCGCTGCCGCCGAGCTGGTCTGCCCGGCAGCGTCAAGTTCGTCGGGCCGCTCCATCGATGTCGTCACACCCCGCAATACGGACGATTGCCCGGATGGGTTGCCGCCGTCGTCCTACTCTCTCGCAGCGCCCATCAGCCCGCCGGGCGAGTAGCGTCGAGCCATGGGGTTGTGGTTCGCCGTCGCGCTGGTCCGCTGGTTCCTCAGGCTCACCAGGCGCCGGCGCTAGTTCAAGCGCCGATCCCGCGCGACCGATGCTCAAACGGTCGGAACTAGCGCGAGGACGGCGGAGGGCGTGCGGATGGAGACTGACAGCGCCTTCAAGCCATTCCCGGCACCGGAGAGCGAACTCCCCAGGACGTGGCACGGGCGTCGACCGTGGTGGCACGTCGCCGGCATCACGCTGGCCATCGTGCTGTGGGTCGCCGGGGTGGCCCTGGTGGCCTTCTTCGTCTTGTTCATGGTCCTGTTCGCCCAGGTAGGCAGCAACAAGTGATGACCCGGGTCCGGCTTCTCGTCGTGCTCACGCGGCCAGCTGTCGCGTTCCTGTTCTGCATATACGTCGTCATCGGTCTCGCAAAGGCGGGCGACACCGGGACCGGCTTCAGGGTGTACCGAGATCTCCTCGTCGTCATCGGCTTCCTGATCTTTTCCGTTGCGGTCAACGACTTGTCCGACGCGCCGATCGATCGCCAGAACCTGCCGAACTCCAATCGCCCACTCGTCACGGGCCGTGCGGACGAGCGCGAGATGAAGACGGTCGCCGCCATCGCAGCGGTCGTAAGCATCGGTGCGGCCGCGCTCGGAGGCTGGCCGCTGCTCGCGTTGGCTGCGGGTGGCTTCGTGCTCAGTGCGGCCTACTCGTTACCGCCATTTCGGCTGGCAGCTCGAGGGGCAGTCGCGACGCTCGTGCTGCCCGGCGGATACGTCGCGATGCCGTTCCTGGTTGGCGTGACGTCTGCGCATACCAACGTCTCGCTGAATGACGCGCTGCTCCTCGCCGGCCTGTATGTGGGCTTCATTGGCCGCATCCTGCTGAAGGATTTCCGCGATGTTCGCGGCGACGCCCTCTTCGGCAAGCGCACCTTCCTCGTCCGCCACGGCCGCCGCACAACCTGCGTCGTCAGTGCAATTTTCTGGACGGCGGGAGGTGCGCTCGTCGTCGCGACCACCCCTCATCCGACGGTGGCGTACCTCGCTGGAACCAGCGCTGGTGTTGTTGGCGTCCTGGCCTTGCTTCGGGTGCTGGCAAGGGAACCGTTAGCAAGGGAACAGAGCCGCGCGACGCGACGAAACGCTCATCTCCGGCATCGCCATCATCGGCCGTGGCGTGCTGGTGTTGCTCGTCGCTCAACTCTCGATGACCGACAAGCATTGGCTGCTGCTGCGGGCAAACGTCGCGCTCGCGGGCATCGCCGTCGTCACCGCTGGTGCTGTCGCGACCATGCTGATGCACGGACCGCGTAGCAACCTCGTCGCGCCGGCCGCAAGCCGCAGCGGCCAGGGAACTTGCCCCTAGTACGCCGCCGCCAGTAAGCCGTAGCCTCGGCTCACCTCTGAGGCCATCCCTGAGGGCGCGAGGCTCCCCTCTGGAAGGCGGCGCACATGTTTGTTCAGATCATCCAAGGCACGGTGACCGACGCGGACGCTCTGCAGCGCTCGGTCGAGCGGTGGCGTAAGGAGATCAAGCCTGGCGCGCACGGTTACCTCGGCTCCACGGGCGGCGTCACGCCCGATGGCCGGGGCATCACGATGGTCCGCTTCGAGTCTGAGGCTGACGCGCAAGCCAACAGCGATCGCCCTGAGCAGAGCGCCTGGTGGAACGAGGCGTCGAAGGCTTTTGGCGACGACGTGACCTTCCACAACAGCACCGAGATCGAATCACTGCTCGGTGGCGGCAACGATGCCGCGGGCTTCGTGCAGGTGCTCCAGGGACGCACCAACAACGAAGCTCAGATGCGCGCAACCGGCCGCGAGATTCAAGACGAGCTGCACGCAGTGCGTCCCGACATTCTCGGCGTCGTTGTTGCGTTCCACGGCGACGGTGGCTTCACTCAGTTCATCTACTTCAGCTCCGAGGAAGCGGCTCGCGCTGGCGAGAAGGCCATCGCGAACGACTCCGACCTCGAGTCACCGTTTGCGCGCAACGATCGAAGGCGACCTGACGTTCTTCGACCTCATAAGAGCCCGACTTCGACTGACCAGGCTGTGTCGCACCGGCACCTGACTCTGTTCAGGTGCCGGTGAGCCATCCGAATCCCCACGGCGGGAGCTGGATGCCGACCCGCATCGATAATCAGCTCCCCCGTTGTGGAGTGCACGTGGCGTGCGGCGTGCAGACCGGCACGTACTACGACGCTCGGCGTCGATGTCTTGGGTGAGATCGCTGAAGTTCGTCAGTGCGAGAAACGGCGCGCTACGCGGATGCACGCGGCGATAGGCGAGCACGCTGCTGTTCTCCGTCGGCACGATCTCCGTCTCGCCTCCCGATCGCAGCGCGAGCAACGATCGGCGCGCATCAACCAACCGGCGGATCGCGGAAAAAGCCTTACCCTCCAGCGTTTTCGCGTCGTTGCGGCGATCAGCAGCAGCCCAGTCCATCGGTGGCCGGTGCATCCATCGGTTGTCGTCTGCGTGCGCCAGATCGTCGTCCCATTGCGGGTCGTTGAGCATGGCGAGCTCGTCGCCCATGTAGATCAGCGGAATGCCGCCGAACGAGAACACGACGGCGTACATCGACTCGAGCCGTCGCAAGGCAAGCGTGAGTTCGATGATCGTCGCCCGACGCCAACGCGCTCTCGATGCCGCACAATGACGCGGCGCTGCCGCTGATCCGCGCATCGCCGGTGGCCTCGTTCTCCTGGAACAACGCACCGCGCGCGAACGACCCGGCGAAGCGACCGCTGTAGTAGTCGTTGAGAAAACGGCGGTGGCTGAAGCCTTCGAGCCCGACCGCCCCGGCGTCCTCGTCAGATACTGCCCACCCGATGTCGTCGTGGCACCGCACGTACGTCACCCACGACGTCGATTGCGGTGCGGGACGGCGGCGCGACAACGCCTGTTCGGCAAGGCGGACGTCGCGGCTGGCCATCGTCGACCACAGCATCACCATCAGCTGGTTGTCGTAGGCCAGATCGCACTCGGGCTGGTAGCGGTCGTGTGCGCCGAGATATTGCACGAGCATGTCGGGGCTGACGATCGCCTCGGCTTTCAGCGCCAGACCAGGTGCAGCGAGCCCGGTCAGCGCGCGGAACGCCTGCACGAGCAGATGGGCTTCCGGCTGGTTCTGGCAGTCGGTGCCCATCCGCTTCCAGAGGAACGGAACGGCGTCGAGCCGCAGGACGTCGATGCCGCGATTCGCGAGAGCGAACATGGTGCCGAGCATCGCCCGAAAGACAATCGGATTCGCATAGTTGAGGTCCCACTGGAACTCGTGAAACGTCGTCCATACCCAGCCGAGTCCGGCGACCTCGGTGAAACTGCCCGGCGCCATGTCGGGAAAGACCTCGGGCAAGGTGCGTTCGTACGCGTCGGGCAGGGTCCGGTCTGGGAAGACGAGGTAGCAGTCGCGGTAGATCGGGTCGCCGGCCAGCGCCTGCTGCGCCCACGTGTGCTCGCGCGCTGTGTGGTTGACGACAAGGTCGACGCACAACGCGATGCCGCGGTCGTGCAGGTCGTCGGCGAGCGCCTGCAGGTCGGCCATCGTGCCGACGCGGGGATCGACCTCGTCGTAGTCCTGCACGGCATAACCGCCGTCGTTCTCACCGGCTCGCGGCTTGAGCAGCGGCATCAGGTGCAGGTAGGTCACGCCGAGTTCGACCAGGTAGTCGAGGTGCTTGGCCACTCCCTCGAGCGACCCGGCGAATCGATCGGCATACGCGACGTAGCCGATCATGCGGGAGCGCTGGAACCACGCCTGGTCGATCTCACGCCGGCGGTCGAGAATGCGAAGTTTCTCCGGCCGCGCGGCCGCCGCGTCGATCGCATCGGCGACTAGGTCGTTGACGAGTTCGTCGATGTCGACAACGTCGCCGTAGAGCGCCTCGAGTGGTTCGCGAATGTCGAAGGCCGCTTGCTCGAGGCGAGCCAAGAACGCATCCGCTTCCCGCACACCGAGACGTTCGCGCGCCAAGCTCTCGATCACGACAGCCACCGTAGCGGCTGGGCTGGGGCCGAGTTGATCACGTTCGGCACCCGCATAGGAGCTTAGGCAGGTGTGGACACCTGCCTCGGCTACATCTCAGCTGCCTCAGGCCCAACGGGAGGGACGGCGGGAGGGACGGCGGGAGGGCGATGCGACGGTGCGCGCAGCGGAGCGCCAACGCGGCGGCCGCCAAGGCGACGACGCGCGAGCACCACGGCGCACGTCTGAAAGCCGACCGTCACGACGTGCGGCGACGCGTGCACCCGCTCCGCATTCCGCAGCCCGAGAACCAGCCCGGTAACGGCGACTCCGATCGCGGTGCCAAGACCGCGGGTCAGAGTTGAGGATGCCGCCCGCCATACCCGAGTGCTCGCGCGGTGCGGCCGCCATGATCGCCGCGTTGTTCGCCGGCGTGAACAGGCCAAGCCCCACGCCGACGCCCGCGAGCAGCACGACGATCGCAGCCGACGACCGCTCCGCAAACGCGAGCATGCCGAGCGACACGGCTGACGAGCAGCATGCCGGTCACGGTCGGGAGCCGCGCACCAATCCGGTCGCGCGCGCGGCCGGCGAACGGAGCCACGATCGCGAGCGCGATCGGCAACACCCCGAGCTCGACGACCAGCGCGCGTCGCCGAAAGCTGCCGCGCGTGCTCGAGAAAGAAGGGGACGACGAAAAGCACCGCGAACAGCACCAGGTAGCTAAGTAGGCCCGAGGCTATGCCGGCGGTGAAGTCGAGGTTGCGGAACAGTCGAAGGTCGATCATCGGCGCACTCGTGCGCCGCTCGCGCCTGACGAAGAGCCCAACGAGAGCCGCCGCGACGAGCAGCAGCAACAGCGCGGCGCACCCTGCGTTGGCGGCGACGTTCAGTGCCAGCAGAAACGCGACGACCGCAGGAGCGAAGAATCCCAGGCCCGAGCCAGTCGAACCGCACCCGCGGCGCGAGGTCTCGCGAACGTGGCAGCAAGAGCCACGCCAGCACCAAGCCGACCACCCCGACCGGACCGTTCAGAAAGAAGATCCACCGCCACCCAGCGACGCCGATCAGCAACCCGCCTACCGTCGGCCCGAGCGCGAGGCCGATCGCTTGCGCCGCACCCTGGATGCCGATGGCTCGACCGAGGCTGGCCTTCGGTATTGCGGTCGCGATCAGAGCCACCGAGTTCGCTTGCAGCATCGCGGCGCCGAGTGCTTGCACAACACGGAAACCGATGAGGACGCCGAGGGTGGGCGAGAGTCCGCAGCCGATCGATGCGAGGGTGAAGATCGCGAAGCCGTAGGTGTAGAGCAGCTTTCGACCGATCATGTCGGCGAGCCGACCGACGGCCGTGACGCTCGCGATCAGCACGAGCAAGTAGCTCAGTGCGACCCATTCGACGCTCGCGAGGCTGGCGTGAAACTGCTGCTGCAATGTCGGCAGGGCAAGCGTGACGATCGACGCGTCGAGTTGCCCGAGGAACGCGCCGATGCTGACGGTGACAACGACGAGCCATGGCGCGTTCGGCCAGTTGCGAATCGCTGCCGGTCGACGAGGCTCGACGACCAGCCGCTGCCAGCCGCGCGGCTCGTCATCGGTGCCGCTTCCCGTCACAACTCCCAAAGTACACCGGTTACCGAACATTTCGGGAAGCGATGTATACGATGGTGGATGCCCAGCCTGATACCCAGACTCCGAGCGACGCGAGGCGCTGACCGACGTGGTGAACCGCCTGCGTCGAGTCTGCGGGCCGGCATCCGTACCGACTACCCGTGGGAACGCTGCCCATGGCGCAGATCGAGCTCCTGCAGTGCCTGCGCGACCACGAGCCGCGGCATCAGGATCGGCGAGATCTGCACCGCTGCATCTCGCGCCGGACAGCGGGCTCGTGCAGCAGCTCGTCGAGGCCGGCACGGCGACGCGAGCCGGATCCCGCCGACCGGCGGGTCGCCGTCGTGCGATTACCAAGGCCGGACGACGCAGCTGCAGGACTGGCAGAAGGCTCACGAGCGTCGACTCGGTTCGCCTTGGCGCAACTGTCGGTGGCCCAGCGCGCGGCGGTGCGCGCCGCCGTCCCCGCACTGGCTGTTTTGGTCGACAAGCTCAGCCAGGCTACGTCCACAAGGCGATCCAGAGACCGAGTGCTGCGGCGGCGAGCCCGACCGCGAGGTGGCCAGACATTGATCGCGGCCTCACCAGAGCACCGTCTCGAGAGCGCAATCGTCTCCCACATCCAGGTCGAGAACGTCGTGAAACCGGCGCAGAAACCACTGCCGATGATGGTCGCGGCGGTCATCGACAGACCGTGATGGGAAGCCAACCCCGTCGTCAGGCCGAGGACGAACGAGCCGACGACATTGATCGTGATGGTGCCCCACGGCAGCACGCTGTGGTGTCGGTGAGAGATGACCTGGTCGGCGACGTACCGGCACGCCGCACCGACACCAGCCACGGCTGCCACCGCCAAAGCGAGCAGCATCAGCGGCGTCCGGAAATGGCGCTGATCGCGCGCCCGCACGCAAGCCCCAACAGTGCTGCGGCTAGACCTCCGAAGACGCTGCCGAAGGTGTAGGCCATCGCCAGAACCGGATGGCCGTGCGCGAGTAGATGATCAGTGGCGGTCGCTAGTGACGAGAACGTCGTGAACGCACCAATGAACCCGGTGCCCAGTGCGGGTCGTGCGTACCTGCTGGACGGAAACACCTCGAGGAGCAAGACGAGCAGCACCGCGAGCGCGAACGCGCCGGAAAGGTTGATCGCAAAGATGTCCCACGGGAAGCCGTCAGTACGCGGTGGCGCCGCGCGCCCGATCCCGTAGCGAGCAAGCCCGCCAAGGACACCGCCGACGAAGACGGCCAGCAGCACGCCGGGCGCCAACCGTGGCCATCGCGACGCGGGGTCATCGTCGGGCTCGAGGTCGGGGTCGATCGGAAGATCGTGCATGCGTGCCCTACCTCTATGTGGAGAAGTAGGAGCCATCGGCCAGGTGGCGGTTCGACAAGCGGGCGAGCTCCATCGCCGCGCACACTTTAACCGCCCCGCGGACGCCCGCACGGGACGCGCACCCCGCATTTTGGGTAGGCCACCCGTATGCGTGGGCGCGTCCAGGATATATGTTAACGCTCTCATATTGTGTCTCTCGAAGGCCGAAGACGCCTGAAAGGTTGAATATGCCTAGGCAGCAGGGCGAGTTGTGGTTCCTGACGGGGAGCCAGGACCTGTACGGCGACGAGACGCTGGCACAAGTCGCCGCGAACTCGCAGCAGATCGCGGCCGGCCTCGACGGGTCGGGTCTCATCCCGCTGCCGATCGTCTGGAAGCCGGTACTGACCAGCGCTGAGGCGATTCGCCAAGCGTGCGTCGCCGCGACTGCAGATCCGCGATGCGTCGGCGTCATCACCTGGATGCACACCTTCTCACCGGCAAAGGCCTGGATCGCCGGCCTCGACGCGCTCCGTAAGCCGTTGCTGCACTTCCACACGCAGTCCAACTTGTCGCTGCCGTGGGCGCAGATCGACATGGACTTCATGAACCTGAACCAGGCCGCCCACGGCGATCGCGAGTTCGGGTTTATCGAGACGCGCATGCGGCTGCGGCGCAAGACGGTCGTCGGCCACTGGTCGGATCCGCACGCCGTGGGCCGCATCGCCGACTGGGCCAGGGCCGCCATCGGATGGCAGGCCGCGCACGACATGCGACTGGCCAGATTCGGCGACAACATGCGCGACGTCGCCGTTACCGAAGGCGACAAGGTCGAGGCACAGTTGCGGCTCGGGATGTCGGTGAACACGTACGGCGTCAACGACCTCGTCGCAGTTGTCGACGCGGTTCCTGAATCCGACATAGACGCGCTCGTGGCCGACTACGAGGCCTCGTACACGGTGGTGCCGCCGCTACTGCCGGGCGGTGCGCAAGCCGACTCGCTGCGATACGCCGCGCGCATTGAAGCAGGGCTCCGCACGTTTCTTGAGGACGGCGGGTTCACCGCGTTCACGACGAACTTCGAAGACCTCGGTGGCTTGCGGCAACTGCCGGGCCTTGCGGTCCAGCGACTGATGGCGGACGGCTACGGATTCGGCGGCGAGGGCGACTGGAAGACGGCGTCACTTGTCCGGCTGCTCAAGGTGATGTCGGCCGGTCTCGAGGGTGGCACGTCGTTCATGGAGGACTACACGTACCACCTCGGGCCTGGCGAGCCGAAGATCCTCGGTGCTCACATGCTCGAGGTTTGTCCCACCATCAGCGGCGCACCGCCGAGCTGCGAGATTCACCCACTGGGGATCGGCGGCCGCGAAGATCCGGTACGGCTGGTCTTCCGCGCTAAGCCGGCGACCGGCTTCGTGGTGGGGCTGATCGATCTCGGGGACCGATTCCGTTTCGTCGCCAACGACATCGAAATCGTCGAACCCGATGAGCCGCTTCCGAGGTTGCCCGTCGCCTGCGCGGTGTGGCGCCCGGAGCCCAGCCTCGCGACGTCCGCCGAAGCTTGGCTTACGGCCGGCGGTCCGCACCACACAGCACTCACAACGGCGCTGAGTTTCGACACGCTCGTCGACTTCGCGCAGATCGCTAACGTCGAACTCCTGCGCATCGATGCCGCCACCACCATGCGCGACTTCGTCAACGAGGTGCGCTGGAATCAGGTCTATTACCGCGTGGCGGGCGGCCTGTAAGACCGCCCGGCATACCGCCCTTGCCGGGCGATGGTCCTGGCAGCTCGTGGAGTCAACCCCTGCCACCGGTCTGCCTTGGTTCCGATCGCCGTGCCGCAGTGATTGCCGAGCGACGCCGCCGGCCGAATGTAACGGGCAGGACACGATTCACGGTGGATCTCCAAAGACCCGTTGACCTACGCGATGTTAGCGTGCACAGTCCTTCGTTGACGGCATGGGCGCGCTCTCATCGTGCCTCGATTCGAGTGTGCCGATGGCCGTCCGGAGTCTCTTTGGTGTCTATTGGCAGCAATACGCTCGCTCGCCAATGTAACGGGCAGGACACGATTCGCGCCTGGCATCTTGGAGGCCTTGACCAACCCGATGTTAGCGTGAACAGTCCTCGCCGAGGACCCAAAACAGCCGTCCAGCACAACAGCCGAGAACGATCACATTTCGAGAAGGAAGGCACGCAATGACTGCACGGCGTTACATGACCGCACTCGTCGCCGTAGGCATCGTCCTCGTCGCGGGCTGCTCGTCCTCCAAGAAGAGCACCGCGTCCACATCGACCCCGGCGGCTCCCGCGGCTACGACGAGCGCGCCAGCTGCCGCCGCCACGACCAGCGCCGCGGCACCCGCGGCGAGCGCATCAGCTCCCGCGGCTGCCAGTTCCGCGCCGGCAGGCGCGAACTCCGACATCGCGTTCAACCAGGACAACCTGGCAAAGCTCGACGCGGCACTGAAGGCTGCAATGGCCGGTAAGGACCTTTCCCAGGTCAACATCGCGATGGTCGTCAACGTCGCGGCCGACTACTGGAAGGCCGGGCAGGTCGGCTTCTTGAAGGGCTGCTCCGACCTCGGTATCTCCAGCAGCAAGTGCACCTTCTTCGCCCCGCCGAACGGCAAGCTGACCGAGCAGACATCAGAACTCGAGACGCTCGACAGCCAAGGCATTACCGGTTACTCAATCTCGGCGATCGACCCAGCTTCAGCCAAGGGCACCATCGCAACCGACACCGGTAAGGGCATCTTCGTCCTGGCCATCGACTCACCGCTTCCGGGCACGGCCGCAGCTGGCCTGTACCTCGGTACGCCGAACTACGACGCGGGCTTCGCGGCCGGTACCGCGATGAAGGCAGCGTTGAACGGCAAGGGCAAGGTGGCGATTCTCGTCGGCTCGCTCACGGCCCTCAACGCAGTGCAGCGTATCCAGGGTTTCGAGGCTGCGATGGGCTCAGGCATCACTGTGGTGCAGAAGCTCAACGACAACCTGTCGGCAGCGACCGCGACGTCGGACGCTGAGACGATCCTGGCGAACAACCCGGACGTCAACGGCCTCTACGGCGTGTACTCCTACGACGGCCCCGCGCTGGCGCAGGCAGTGGTCTCGGCGAAGAAGACGGGTTCAGTCAAGATCGTGTCCGACGACTCTGACGCGCAAACCCTCGGCTTCATCAACGACGGCACCATCTACGCCACCATCGTTCAGATGCCGTACCAGCAGGGCTACACCGGCGCCTACATCATGGCGGCGGAGAAGCTGCTCGGTAACGCAGCTACGGCGGCGATCGTCAAGCCGTTCCTGTCGGCAGATGGATCGACGCTGAGTTCGGGCGTCGGTACCCTCAAGAAGACAGACCTGGACGGTTACAAGGCACTGCAAGCGCAGCTGGGTATCAGCTAAGCGATAGCCCGCTAGAACGAAAGCAACCGCCAAAAGATGACTGTCAAACAATGACCGCCACACCATGACGGTCGCAGACGAACCCCACAGCCGCGCGGTCTCCGCGCGGCTGTGGGGCGTCCAGAAGTCGTACGGGTCCGTACGCGTGCTCGACATCCCGGAGCTCGAGATCTATGCGGGCGAGGTCACCGGAGTTGTCGGCGAGAACGGCGCGGGAAAGTCGACGTTGATCGGCACGCTGTCAGGATCGGTGTATCCCGACAGCGGTGAGATCGAGATCGGCGGAGTTCCGCTAGCGTTCGGCTCAACGGGGTCGGCCGCGAACAGGGGCGTCGCGCTGGTCTCGCAAGAGTTTCCGCTCGTGGGTCAACTGAGCGTCGCAGAGAACATGTTGCTCGGACGCCGTCCGCGAGTATCGAAACGCCGCATCCTGGTCGACAACCGAGCTCAACGGGCCGAGGCGGCGGCGATGTTGCGGGAGGTCGGGCTTTCTCCAAAGCAAGTGCCGGTCAACCGCCAGGTACGCACCCTGCCGGTGCCGACGCGCCAGATGCTCGAGATTGCAAAGGCGTGGGGCCGCGAACCTACGTTGCTCATCCTCGACGAGCCGACGTCGTCGCTCGGACCGGTCGAGGCGCAGATGGTGCTGCGTCTCGCTCGCACACTTGCCGACCGCGGCGGGGCGGTGTTGTTCATCGGCCACCGCCTCGACGAGGTGCGCGCGGTGAGCGATCGCGTTCTCGTGCTCCGAAACGGCCGGCTGGTCGCCGACCTACAACCTGCACAGGTAACCGAAGAGCGGCTCATCCGAGAGATGGTCGGTACCGAGTTAGGGCGCGGTGGAGCGAAGGCCGCACCTGACCAAGCCCGTGTCTTGTTCAAGGCCGAGGGCCTGACCGCACAGGGCCTCGGCCCGGTCGATGTCGAACTACGAGCGGGCGAGATCCTCGGCGTCGCTGGGTTGATGGGCTCCGGCCGCAGCAGGTTGATTCACACCGTGGCAGGAGCACAACCCGCCACCGGCGGCTCGATGGAACTAGCCGGGCATTCCTACTGGCCGCGCGGCCCTGCAGACGGCACTGCTGCCGGAATCGCGCTGATTCCCGAAGACCGCAAACAGCAGGCGCTGGTCTTGTTCGCGCCGATCCGCTCCAACGTGACGGTCTCGATACTGCGCAACTTGAGTAGCAAGGGCATCCTCACACCGAAGCGCGAACGCACCGCAGCGAAGAAGATCACCGCCGATGTGAAGGTTCGGATGCAGTCGATTGACCAACCGGTCGGATCGCTGTCAGGTGGCAATCAACAGCGCGTCGTCTTCGGGCGCGCCTTTGCGACCCAACCGAAACTGCTACTGCTCGACGAGCCGACGCGTGGTGTCGACGTCGGGGCTAAGGCAGAGATCTACGAATTGATCGACCGAGCCGCTCAGCAAGGGATGGGCGTAATCGTCGCATCGTCAGAACTCGAAGAACTGTTGTGGATGTGTCACCGCATCGTGGTCATGAACCACGGAGTCATCGTCGACGTGATCGACCGAGAAGACGCCACCAAAGAACGAATCATGACTGCTGCAGCAGGCAGCGGTCCTCGGGCAACGGGAGCAGAAGCATGACTGCGCAGACCACCTTGGAGCCGTCGCCGCCGCGCGCGCAGTCACGCGCCAAGTCGACAGTTAATGGCCTGCTCCGCACGCTCGCGTCGTCCCCCGAGGCCGGCGTGGTCACCGCGTGTGTGCTGGTGTTCGTCTCCATCGGGCTCGCGGCGCCGAACTACACGCACGTCGGAAACCTGCAGGTCATGGGTCGCGACCTGGCGCAGATCGGCATCCTGGCGATCGGCGAATCGGTCGTCATCCTGACCGGCGGCATTGATCTTTCCGTCGGTGGGTTGGCTGGTCTCGCGGGCATCATCGCGGCCTGGCTCAACGTCCACGAAAAGCTGTCTGCGCCGGTCTCGATCGTGTTGACGCTCCTCATTTGTGCAGCGGTCGGGTTCTGGCACGGCGCGATGGTGACCCGGTTGGGAGTTCCCCCGTTCATCATCACGCTGGTCACGTTCACGATGTCGCAAGGCTTAGCGCTCGCCATCACCACCGGCACGCCTATCAACGACATCTCGCCGTTGTTCAGCCGGATAAGTTCGTTCCACGTCGGAGACGTTCCGTTACCGGCTGTCATCTTCGTTGCGATCGCGCTCGCAGCTTGGTTCCTCCTTGAACGCACCTACATAGGGCGCCAGGTCTACGCCGTCGGTGGCAATGCGGAGGCGTCTCGCCTCGCCGGTATCCCAGTCGCGCGCCGCAAGACGGGGGCCTACGTCGCGAGCGCAATGCTGGCCGGCATCGTCGGAATCCTCGTGATTGGTCGGATGAATGTCGCTGACCCCTCGATCGGTTCGAGTGGCTTCGAACTGACCGCCATCGCCGCGGCCGTCATCGGGGGCGTCGCACTGACGGGTGGAGAGGGAAGGATCCTCGGCATCGCCGCCGGCGCGATCCTTCTCGAGTTCATCACCAACGGGCTACTCGCACTTCGGGTCAGCCCCTACGACCAGCAGGTGGTGCAAGGTGGCGTGCTCGGCGTTGCGGTCCTCGCGGACCGGCTACGTGCGAGGCAGGATTCAGGAGCGCAGCGGAGATGATGTCACGCGCGCGGAGCGCAGCGAAGATGACGGTGCCGGCGAGACGACGATCACGTCGAGCATGCGCGGTCCGTGCACGCCTTCGACACGCTTGAATTCGATGTCGCTGGTAGCACTCGGACCGCTGATGAACGTCAGCGGCCGTCGACGGATCAAGACGCGTCAGCGACTCCGGCACGCTCACCACAACCTGCTCGGCATGCACGACAACGACGTGGTGGTCAGGCACCAACGTCAGCACTCGTCGTCCCTGATCTGGCCCTGCATCGAGCACGATCGTGCCGGTCTCAGCAATCGCCACCCGGCACCCGGTGACGACCGCGGCGATGCCGTCGAGTTCGGCCGCACTCAGTGGCACCGGATCACCGTCGATGTGCACTTCGCCGCAAGCGCCGCGCCACTCGGGCGGCGCGCCTGGTGGCAACACGACCGATGCGTCTGACTCGAGCACGGTCGTCAACGTCTGCGCCAGGTCGGCAGCATCAGTGCGATGCACGGTCGCTTTGTAGTCGATGAGCCGGTCGACGAAAAGCGCAATGGCCGGTTCGCTGCCAGGCAATCGGTTGGAGACCAGCCGGTAGGCTGCGAGGAATTTCACCGGACGGCGGTTGCCCGGCGATAGCGGTTCTGATGCGGGTCAGAACTTCCTCGCGCGCGGTCATGCGCCGCCTTCAGTTGAACCAGATGCGCCGCGCTCGCGCAACCACCATTCGCGAAAGGTCTCTTTCGGCGGAACGGGCAAGTCGCGACTCGTCGTCCATGCGGAGCCCGGCCACGGCAGGAAACTAATACGGCCCCGTCGAAGACCAAGCAGCCGACCGAGTCGCATGAACCGCTCGGCGAGAGCAAACCGCCGGGGCGTTACGCATCGTCCACGCGACGGCTTTCATCGAGAGCAGTTCCGCGCTCGGGGTCGACTGTGCACGCACGTGGTCAACAGCGCGGGCACGCAGATGAACCAGGATCGACGGGATATCGATCTTCACCGGGCACACCGAATAACACGCACCACACAAGGTCGAGGCGAACGGCAGACTCGAGTTCGGATCGCTGTGCCCGTTCATGCCGGTCAGCTGCGGACTGAGGATCGCGCCGATCGGGTCCCGGATACACCGAGCCGTAGGCATTTCCGCCGGTGCGTTCGTAGATCGGGCACACGTTGAGACAGGCACTGCACCGAATGCAATGCAAGGCGGCTCGGCCGATCTCATCGGACAGCGCCGCCGTCCGGCCGTTGTCGAGCAGCACGAGATGAAACGCCTGCGGGCCATCGCCGGGCGTGACCGCCGTCCACATTGATGTGTACGGGATTCATCCGCTCGCCGGTCGACGAACGCGGCAGTAGTTGTAAGAAGACTTCGAGGTCGCGCCAGGTCGGGAGCAGCTTCTCGATGCCCATGACCGTGATGAGGGTGTCAGGCAGCGTCAGACACATACGACCGTTGCCTTCAGACTCGACGACGGCAAGCGTCCCCGTCTCTGCGATCGCGAAGTTGGCGCCGCTGATGCCCACCTTGGCGGCGAGGAACTTCTTTCGTAGGTGGGCGCGTGCGGCCATGGCCAGGCGACGCGGGTCATCCGTGAGATCGCCCGGAACGTCGGGCATCTCGCGCATGAAGATCTCGCGAATCTCCGATCGGTTGCGGTGAATCGCCGGCACCAAGATGTGGCTTGGCTTGTCATGTCCGAGTTGCACGATGAGCTCGGCGAGGTCGGTCTCGATCGGTGCGATCTCGGCAGCTTCGAGTGCCTCGTTGAGCCCGATCTCCTGGGTGACCATCGACTTCACCTTCACGACCTCGCGGGCGCCGGTCTCGTGGACAAGCTCGACGATGATGCGGTTGGCTTCGGCGGCGTCCCTTGCCCAGTGCACGACACCTCCTCGTGCCGTGACGGCCACCTCGAGTTGCTCAAGAAGTTCTGGCAGTCGAGCCATGACGTCGGCCTTGATCGCCGCCCCGGCGTCGCGCAACTGTTCCCAGTCATCGACCTCCGCAACAACAGCGGCTCGCTTCTCGCGAATGGTTGCCGTGGCGATGCCCACGTTGCGGCGTAGCTGCGCATTCTTCAGCGCCGACCTCGCCGCGTGCGGGAAGCTCTCGTCGCCCCGCAGGTTGCCGACGCCCTCCGGTGCGTAAGTGACCGGCATCGGCAGACCCAGGAACGTATTCGTCATGAGCTGCCCTCGGGCCCAGCGACACCTTCCGTCGAGGCCAGAATCTCGGCGAGATGCACCGTGCGCACGCCGGTGCGTAGCCGCGACAGACCGCCGCCGATATGCATGAGGCATGACGAGTCGCCGGCCGTGCAGACCTCGGCACGCGTCGAGATCACGTTGCTCATCTTGTCGGCGAGCATCGCGGTCGAGACGTCGGGATTCTTCAGGGAGAACGTGCCACCGAACCCGCAGCACGACTCGGCCGCAGGCAGCTCGACGAGATCGAGCCCGCGCACCGCGCGCAGCAGCCGCACCGGTTTGTCAGCGACATGCAGCATCCGCAGCGAGTGGCAGGTCGGGTGGTAAGTAACGCGGTGCGGGTAATACGCACCGACATCAGTCACGCCGAGCACATCGACAAGCAGTTCTGAGAGTTCGTATGTACGCGCCGCTACGTGCTCAGCTCGGTTGGCCAGTTCTGGCTCGCTCTTCGCGCGAGAGACCATCGCGTGCTGGTGTCTTACCGCTCCGACGCACGAACCGGAGGGCGCGACGACGGCATCGCACGTCGACAGGGCGTCCTCGAACGTCTCAACGTGATGGCGCACAAGTGGGGCCGCCTCGTCGAGGTAGCCGCTGTTCACGTGCATCTGCCCGCAACACGTCTGCCCGGCAGGAAAAACGACGGTATGGCCGAGTCGCTCGAGAACGACGACAGTCGCGCGACTCACGTCGGGAAACATCGCGTCGCCGAGGCAGGTGGCAAACAGTGCGATGCGCACGTCGCTCCAGGGGTCTCGTCAGCCGCAAAAAGGTGACCCTAGCGCATGTGGTCAGACCACACTAGCCTTGCCCGCATGGCGGCACAGCGCGAGCGCACTCACGAACTCGTCGTGCGCCGGATCGAGGCCGACCTCTTCGACGGCCGGATCTCCCTGGGCGAGCGACTGCCAGGCGAGCGCGGTATCGCGGAGCAACTCGGGGTGAGTCGCGCTTCGGTACGCGAGGCGATTCGGGTGCTGGAGGCCATGGGCATCGTCCGCACTGCCGTTGGCTCTGGCGCAGACGCCGGCGCGGTCATCGTGGCCGACCCGAGCCTCGCGTTGACGGCGGCGTTGCGGCTGCATCTGGCCACCAGCCATCTGGTGATCGCTGACATCGTCGCCACCCGGGTGCTCCTCGAGTCGTGGGCGCTTCGGGTCGCCGCTGCGTCATCTGATCAGGGGCAGTACGAGAGAGCCGAACAACTTCTCGATGAGATGGACGACACGACGCTGCCCCCCGAGGATTTTCATCGACTCGACGCCGAGTTCCACGTGGAGATGACTCGCCAGGCCGGCAATGTCGTCGTCGCGGCCGTCATGGCGTCGCTTCGCGAATCCATTCAGGGATACGTATTGGCCGCCGTTCCCGCGCTGCCCGACTGGCCGGCGATGACGCGCAAGCTGCGACGCGAGCATCGCCGAATCTTGGCTGCCGTGCGCGCCAACAACGGTTCTGCCGCAGCGACTGCCGTCACGAAACACATCGAGGGCTTCTATCGCGCGACAGGTCTAGGGTCGTCGTCGTGACGAACCAGACGGTGCTCGGCCGCGGCGGTTTACGGGTCGGCCGCTACGGGTTCGGCGGTGCGCCTATCGCGGGGCTCTTCGAGTCAGTCAGCGAAGACCAAGCGCTTGAGTGCATGGGCCAAGCGTGGTCGGTCGGCCAGCGCTACTTCGACACCGCGCCGCACTACGGAGCCGGGCTGTCAGAGCATCGGGTCGGCGCGTTTCTAGCGCAGAAACCCAGTAACGAATGGGTTTTGTCAACCAAGGTAGGGCGACTCCTCGAGACCACGTCGTCGTCGACCGACGCGTCGGCAGGCTTCGTCGATTCGCCCGGTGCTCGTCGGGTGTTCGACTTCAGCCGCGACGGCATCCGTCGCTCGTTCGACGCGAGCCTCGCGCGCCTCGGCGTCGAGAAGATCGACATCTTGTTCCTGCACGACCCTGACGATCACTGGCAGCAGGCAATCGACGAGGCGTGGCCGGCACTCGCTGAGTTGCGCGACGAGGGCGTTGTGCGGTCGATCGGTGCGGGGATGAACCAGACCGCGATGCTGACGCGGTTCGTTCAAGAGACTGACATGGACGTCGTGTTGCTGGCAGGCCGGTACACGCTGCTCGAACAGGAAGCACTCGACAACCTGCTGCCTGCGTGCCTCGAGCGCGGCACGTCAGTCGTGATCGGCGGGGTCTTTAATAGCGGGCTACTCGCGAACCCTCACCACCAGCCGACGTTCAACTACCAGCCGGCTGCGCCCGACGTGCTGGCGAAGGCACTGCGGATCGATGACGTGTGCTCGCGACACAACGTCGCCATTGCGGCCGCGGCGCTGCAATTCCCACTAGCGCATCCGGCGATCACCACGGTGCTTGTCGGAGCACGAAGTGCTCAAGAGGTTGAACAGAACTCGCGCTTCATCGAGGCACCGATTCCCGAACAGCTGTGGGCCGACCTGCTCGCGGCTGGACTGCTCCGGCCGGGCACACCCGTACCCGGGAGTCACCCATCACCCAAACACCGCAGCCACCATCACAGAAGACAGTGAGCGCTGATTCATGACCTTTGCCCTAGCCCGTCTCGGAGAGGCCGGCCACGAGCGTCCGTTCGTCATCGTCGACGGAGTCGCGTCAAGCATCGAGAGCCTGACCGCAGATATCGACGGCGCGTTTCTCGACGGCGGCGGCGTCGCGCGAGTACGTGCCGCGCTTGCCGACCGTGAACTTCTTGAAGCGGGGCCCGATCGAGTCGCTCGGCCTGCGCTACGGCCCACCGGTCGCACGGCCGACCAAGGTGGTCTGCGTCGGACTGAACTACCGCGACCACGCGGAGGAAACACACGCCGTCGCACCGGTTGAACCGATCCTGTTCATGAAAGACCCGTCGACGGTGATCGGTGCGCATGACGAGGTTCTGGTACCGCGCCTGTCGGTGAAGACCGACTGGGAGGTCGAGCTCGCCGTCGTCATCGGTCACACCGGGCGCTACCTGAGCAGCGACGCCGAAGCCCTCGCGTGCATCGCGGGCTACGCCATCGCGAACGACGTCTCCGAGCGGGAGTTCCAGATCGAACGCGGCGGTCAGTGGGACAAGGGCAAGAGCTGCGAGACGTTCAACCCGCTCGGTCCGTGGCTGGTACCGGCCGACGAGATCGCCGACCCGCAAGCACTCGGGCTGCGCCTTTGGGTGAACGGGGAACTGAAGCAGAACGGGAACACCGCGAACATGATTTTCGGCGTCGTCGAAGTCGTGCGCTACATCAGTCAGTTCATGGTGCTGCGGCCCGGTGACGTCATTAACACCGGCACACCCGCAGGTGTAGCCATGGGCCAGCCCGAACCGAAGCCGTTCCTGCGCGCTGGCGACGTGGTCGAGTTGGAGGTCGACGGTCTAGGGCGTCAACGTCAGGAGCTTGGGCAAGCATGACCGCCATCGATGAGGAGAGCGGCATGACGGACTTCGACGGTCTGGTCGCCGTCGTCACCGGAGGTGCTTCGGGGATCGGCCTGGCCACCGCCCTGTTGCTCGCCCAGCGCGGCGCAAGGGTTGCCTGTCTCGACCTGCTGATCGACGAGCTCGACGACCGTCTGTTCGGAGTGCGAGCCGACGTCACCGACGACGATTCAGTCAGAGCAGCGATCGAAGCCGTGGTGTTCAGGTTCGGCGGCATCGACGTCGTCATCAACAACGCCGGCATCGGTGCGCGTGGCGACATCACGGCCAACGATGATGCGGAGTGGCATCACGTGCTCGACGTCAACGTCGTCGGAATGGTTCGGGTCAGCCGCGCCGCGTTGCCGTATCTGCGGGGCTCGTCACACGCGGCCATCGTCAACACCGGATCGGTCGTCGCGTGGGCGGGATTACCGGCCCGTGCGTTGTACGCCGCGAGCAAGGGCGCCGTGCAGGCGCTGACGCTCGCGATGGCGGCCGACCACGTGCACGAAGGAATTCGCGTCAACTGCGTGCATCCGGGCACGGCCGACACTCCGTGGGTCGGACGGCTGCTCGACGAAGCGGATGATCCGGTCGCCGAACGCAACGCACTCGAAGCGCGGCAGCCGCTCGGACGCCTTGTCAGCGCCGACGAAATCGCGGCGGCGATCGCCTATCTCGCGTCACCTGCAGCGGCATCGACCACGGGCACCGCGCTGGCCGTCGACGGCGGCATGTACGGGCTGCGGCTACCACCCCGCCCAGCGACCTAGGCGGGCAATCCGTAGACCCGCACGGCGGTGCCGGCGAACACCGCATCGATCTCTGACTGCGAGCAACCGCTGACCACGTCGCTCACCAACTCGAACCAGCGCTGATAGCCGGTCGTCACTGACGCAACTGGCCAGTCGCTGCCGAACATGCAGCGCTGCGGCCCGAAAGTCTCCAGCGCATGCAGCAAGTAAGGCCGGACGGCGGAGGCGCGCCAATCGCGGCCCGCTTCGGTCGTCGAGCCGGAGAGCTTGCAGGTCACATTCGGCCGTTGCGCGAGCGAGGCCAGCTGGCTACGCCACGGCTCCCACTCGCCGTCCGCGATTGCTGGCTTGCCGAGGTGATCGAGAACGAAGCTCACGTCAGGACACGCATCGACAAGAGGGGCAACGTCGACCCGCTCCAACGCCCGCACGCAGATGTCGAACGGCAAGCCCGCCTCACCGACGACGCGCACGCCCTCGATGAAGCCAGGCGTCAACGCAAAACCCACACCCTCGTCCTGGATCAATCGCCGAACGCCCACCGCAAGCGGCATGGCCGCCAGTTGCTCCACCAGGTCGCGAACGCGACGTCCGATCTCCACTGGCGCGTGCACGACCATGCCAACAAGAGCCGGGTCGGACGACGCGAGGCTGGCGATCCACCGCAGTTCCGCGAGCTCATCGTCAGTCTGCGCACCGGCCTGCACCATGACCCATTCCGGCGGCCCTCCGCTGGCGTGCAGATCAGCTGGCAGGAAAGGCCGCGCCAACTCTTCGACCGACTCGAGCCAGGGATAGCGCAGCACCGTCGGGTCCCAGAGATGGATGTGCGAATCGATCACCCGCGCCGGTGTCATGGTTTCGATACCTCCGGCGACCGAGACGGGCGAGAGTCAGGATGCCGCTGCGTGCGATCCCGTCGTCACCCGCGCGGCAAGCCAGTCTACGAACGCGGCGGCCGACATCGGCCGAGCGATCAAGTAACCCTGCGCAATGTCGGCGCCAAGCGCCAAGAGATGCGCGTACTCGGACTCGCGCTCGATGCCTTCGGCAACGACCCGAAGACCCAGCGTGTGACCGAGCTGGATGATCGAACGCACGATCGCTGCGTGCGTCGGATCGGCGACGACCCGCGAGACGAACGCGCGGTCGATCTTGAGTTCGTCAACGGGCAACGCGGCGAGATAGGCGAGCGACGTCTGCCCCTGACCGAAGTCGTCGATCGACAGCACGATCCCGGCGTCATGCAAGGTGCCGAGGCGACACCCGCGCAGCATCGGGATCGACGAACAGCGCGGTCTCGGTGATCTCCACGATCAGCCGCTGCGGCGCGACACCAGACTCCGCGACGATCGCGAGCAAGCGCGCAGCGAAGCCGGGGTCTGACAAGTTGCGCGCCGACACGTTGATGGCGACCTCGAGGCCGGCCGCGGCCGGACCCCACGCGTTCAGTTGGGCGAGTGCGGTGCGCGCCACCCAGTCGGTCAGCGGGTGGATCATCGCGGTCTGCTCGATCGACGGGAGGAACACTCCGGGCGGCAACAACTCGCCGTCCAGATTCCACCGGATCAGCGCCTCGACGGCGACCACCGTGCCATCGGCGAGCAGCGTCTTTGGCTGGTAGTGCAGCTCGAGTTCGCCGGCCGAGATGGCGCGACGGAATCGCGGAAGCAGCGCGACGTTCGAGCGGCGAGATCCGGGCGGTCGACGTAGCCCGCGCACTTGTCGACGGACGCCTTCGCCCGTCCAAGTGCAGCGTCGACACGGACGAGCAACTCATCGACGGGTTCAGCCGCAGCCGCCCGGTAGTAACCGACGGCCACCTCGACGAGCACCGGAACACCATCAGCAAGCACCGGCTCGGCAGCCGCCGCTTGCAACCGCAACGCCCAGGCGCGCAGGTCGACGTCGCGGGTCGTGAAACTGGCGAGCGCAAACTCGTCACCGCCCAAGCGCGCGACGACGGCGTCGGTGCCCGCTGCGTCAGCAAGTCGGCGTCCAAGCTCAAGCAGGACCTCATCGCCGCGCGCGCGACCCAAGGCTTCGTTGATCTCCCTGAATCGAGCGACGTCGATGAGCGCCACCGACGGAGTCGCCGCGAGCATCGCCGGCCGACGCAGCATCGCGTCGCTTCTGCAACGCGTCAGAAAAGCCTTCAGCGTTCAGCATGCCCGGACGGCACGTGGTGGTGGGCGATGTACTGCAGTCGCTCGGCGCGCTTGCGCAACCGTCGCGTGGTCGACGCGGAGATCGCACCCAGCACAACCCACAGCGCGAGCAACCCGGCGGCGAGCAACGCGTACATCTGGTGCAGCCCCGCGGTCACGTCGTGCTGGATCGGCGCGTAAGGCAGGTACATCTCCAGGACGCCGACCTGCGTGCGGGCGCTGCCGACAAGAATCGGCTGGTAGATCTCGACGACCCGCGGGCCGATCGGCCCAGCGTCGTTGGCGTCGGAGTTCAGCCTGCTGAGGGCGCTGACGACCTCGCCGTGGGTCGCATCGATCGCCTCGTCGTCGTCCGCGACGTCCGCCGATTGGCCGCTGCCGTCGTCGGACCACACGACGTCACCAGACATGTCGCGTACCCGGAGCCGCAGCAGTCGGTCTTCGCCAGATGCTCGGCTGAAGGCAGCCGCGATTGCGGTGGCCGCGCTCGGCGGGATCGAGCCTTCAAGCGGCTTGGTGCCAAGTGTCGGTCCGACGATGTCGTCGGCGAGCAGCGAAGCCTGGCTGCGTGCTTCGGCCATCGCGCTCTTGTTCGTGTCGGCGCGGTAAGTAATGGCGAGCACGGCGCCGAGCGCGACGACGGGCACCAGCGATGCGGCCGCGTAGACCGCAAACAACGGAACGTGCGCGCTTGCGGCCGGATCGTGCAGCGTGCGCAGCGCTCGCGTCTCGCGGCGGTTCTTGCGCACGCTTCGCATGTATGGAATGTCGACCTCCCCTAGCGGGGGAGTTCGGCCAACTGCGCGTTTCGATTACGCCGAACGGCGCAATAGTGCGCAGCCGTTGAACCCGATCATCGCGGCTCGAACTGCGTTGGTGCTGCCCGAATCGGGAGCTGGTCGCCTCTCGGCGAGAAGCTCGACGCGGCTTCGGCGAACCGATCCCTCCGCGCCGGCTGTAGGTGAGGCCCGGGGACACGGGCTCCCGATCCGGGCAGCGATTATTCATCGGCGACGGGTACGCGGAACTGAACGGCCATCCGTGGCACCACCGTCACTGTAGCACGGCGGTAACTGAGACACTGTGGTGATGCATCGGCTGTTCATCCTGCGGCACGCGAAAGCGGCGACCCATCCGCCGACGCCGAGTGGCGGAGACCACGAGCGGCCCCTCGCGCCGCGCGGCGTAGCGGCGCTGCCCGGTGTCGCGCGCAGCATTGCCGAGCAACTCGACGGACATCCGCTCGATCTCGTGCTCTGCTCGACGTCGACCCGGACGCGCGAAACCGTCGAGCTCGTCGCGCAAGCCGAGCCCGCAGTGGCCGCTGCACCACTGAAGCTCGACGCCAAGCTGTACCTCGCCGACCCGCGCTCGACTGCTTGAAGTCGCTACGCAAGGTGCCCGCCGACGCAGCCACCGTGTTGCTGTGCGGCCACAACCCCGGCCTGCACCAGCTCGCGCTCCTGCTGCTCGGCGACGACGGCTCGCGACGAGGCGGCCGGACGCGCGCCGACAGCGAGCCACTGTCGATCTGCACCGCCGAGACTGCGTTACGACCTGCCCACCGCGGGGCTCGTCGTGCTTGATCTCGACGGCAGTTGGACGTCGATTGGTGCCGGTCGGCGATCTCGCGCGGCGACGTTGCGAGCGTTCGTCGTTCCATCGGACACGTAGGAGTTGATCGCCCACGCCACAACGGCGGCCGGCACGGACGCCGGGCGCCGCGCGCGTTAGCATTCGCCCAAAGGCTGCGCGCCGCATCGTCGGGAAGGTCGGCCACCAGCGCAGCGAGTTCGACCGCCGCTTTCATGAGCGCCAGCGGTTCGGCGTCCCCGAAGATCTGACCGACCTGCGTTGAGCCGTAACCGCGCACGAGGCATCGGTACGCGGCCGGCCCGATTCCCGCGACCAGCACGGCCGCTTGGGTGATCGACCAATCACCATCGAGAACGACGCGTGCGTTCGGGCACCGATCGCCGTCCGGCCCCTTCGTGGAGTCGACAGCTGTGTCGACTACCAGGCGGTGGTGCTGCGACGCGCGGTGGGCGAGTTCGACAGCGGTCGCCACGTCGATGAGTTGGGCAGGATCCCACGCATCGGCGACGCGCGCCGAGGCCAGCGCGACGAACGCGTGCAGACCGTCAGCTGGCGCAGGCAACCGGCGGCGGCGAACTCGAGGAGCGCGACCCGGCGTTCGACCTCGTCGAGTTCGGCTCGCCAGTGGCGCACGAGGGCAGGCGAGACCAGGCCCAACCGGCTGGTCGCGTCGTCGACGAGGTCACGCCACGCCCGTCACGCCACCTCCCTTACGCTGGCTCCCGGTCTCGCGTACGTTCGGCGTCGCGGAGCCGCCGCAGTTATTCAGTCTCCTGGAGCGAGTATGGGCACAGATCGAGCTCCAACGGAGGTCAACACCTTCGCCCGTTCGCTGTTTGCCGATCTACCTTCCCGCTATGACACGTTGGCCTACCTGCTTTCGTTCGGTCAGGACCGGCGGTGGCGGGCCGCCGTCGTCGAGCGAATCGTCGCTGCGGATCCCAAGCGCGTGCTCGACGTCGCGTGCGGACCGGCCGGAGTGACGCTGGCGATCGCGCACGCATGCAACGCCGAACTGGTCGGCGTCGACCTCACCGAGCACATGCTCCGACAAGGTTTGGCCAACGTCCGCGCGGCCGGCGTCGACGACCGGATCAAGCTGGCGATCGCACGAGCCGAGGAATTGCCTTTCCCTGACGGCACTTTCGACGCGATCTCGTTCAGCTACTTGATGCGTTACGTCGAGGATCCGGCCGCGACCATCGCCGAACTCGCACGCTGCCTGGCTCCGGGCGGGACGATCGCCAGCCTCGAATTTCACGTGCCTGGCTGGGCTCCGGCGCGCGTCGTGTGGTGGTTCTACACCCGCTTCGTGTTGCCGGCGGCCGGTGGACTCGACGGGCGGCCGCGCCTGGTACCGCGTCGGCCGCTTCCTCGGTCCGAACATCAGCTACCACTACCTGCGCTACCCGGTGGCGGCGCACGTCGCGAACTGGCGCGCGGCCGGGCTCGAGAACGTGAAGGTGAAACCGATGAGCTTCGGCGGCGGCGTGGTGATGTCGGCGACCCGCGCGCGGACGCCAGCCGACGTAGTCGGCCCGTGTAGTGGCTGAGACACGGCCGGCACCCGCCTTCTACGGCAAGGGCGCGGGGACGGCGGGTGGCGCGACTGGGTCACGCTGCTGCACCCGCCGTACACCGCCTGGCACCTGTCCTACGTCGCGATCGGCGCGGCACTCGCACACCCGATCCGCCTCGACCGGCTCGGCTGGAGCCTGCTCGGGTTCTTCCTGGGCGTTGGCATCGGCGCCCACGCCCTCGACGAACTGCACGGACGTCCGCTGCGCACCGGCGTCCCGTCGTGGGCTCTTGTCTCGTGTCGGCGGTGCAGCGGTCGCTGGCGCGGCCGTCGACGGGTGGCTCGTTGGGGGCATCCACCTGCTGCCTTTCGTCGCCGTCGGCGCGCTGCTCGTGCTCGCCTACAACCTGGAGTGGTTCGGCGGTCTGGTGCACAACAGCGTGGGTTCGCGGCGTCGTGGGGGGCGTTTCCGCTGCTCACCGGCTACTACGCGCAGCACTGGTCGATCTCGGTCGGTGCGTGCCTTGCGGCGGCGGGCGCGTTCGGGTTGTCGTTCGCGCAACGCACGCTGAGCACGCAGGCTCGTTGGCTGCGCCGATCGGTGCGCGATCTCGACGGCCACGGCACCCTCAATGACGGGACGCCGGTTGAGCTGACGATCGCCGGGCCTGCTGCGCCCGATCGAGACTGCCCTCAAAGCAGTGTCGTGGTCGTTGGTCGCGGTGGCGGCCGGGCTGGTCATCGCCGCGCGCTGATGTCGCCGATGTCCGCCCATCACTTCCGGACGTTGCGCCGGAAGGCTTAGCTGGTCGGCCTTACGGGCATGGCGATAGGGATGACTTCCTCAACTCGCATGACGCCACGATGTGCCGACGCGCACTTCTAGGCCTAGAGCCGACGCCTCAGGCGGCCGGCGAGGCGCGGCGCTTCGTCGCGAGTACTTGCCACCGGTGGGGCATCGATGCCGTGATCGACGAACTAACCCTCGCTGTGTCTGAACTGGTCACGAACGCGGTGCTGCACGCACGCACCCAGATCGAGGTCGAGCTCTGCGTCATCGGCGGCGCGGTGACCGTGTGCGTGATCGACCGCGACCCGCGGCCGCCCGTCATTCGTCCGGTCCGCCTCGACCTGCTCGCCGACCTCGACGCCGTCGGTGATTTAGGGCTGCCGTGACCCCCGACCTCGACGATCGGCACCCGACGACCTACGTCGGCTCGAGCGGCAGCATCGCCGGTGGCCGCGGGCTCTTGATCGTCGACGCGCTCGCCGACGAGTGGGGGGTCGCGGAGCGCACCGACGGCAAGGAGGTCTGGCTCACGATCCCGGTGCAGTGGGCGCACGAGCACGAATGCGTGTGTGACCAGCACCGATTCGCCCGGCCAGGTCACGGATGCGTCCACATCGCCGGGCCGTGGGACGACCCGGCGGTCGATCACGCTCAGTAGCGGTGCGCCTGAAACAGGCCCCCGGTCTTGGCGACACGCCGATGAAGCCGCAAAATACGTTTGGCGTGGGGCGTCAGTGGCGAAGTTCCGTACAGTCGGACAACCGCGAGCAGGGGTCGCGAGTCATAGGTTCGGCGAGTCGACCGGGCTCAGCGCAGCTAACGGACCCTCGACGGGGGCCGAGGAGGCACGGCGTGGGCAACGGACTAGCTGAGGTCGGCTTTCTCGCCGTGCTGACCATCATCGTCTTGCCCTGCTGCCTGTTCACGCTTGCTGGCCCTGCTCGACCGCTTCGAGCGCAACCTTGACCCCGACGGCGCAGACTCCGCCGACGCTGGTCAAGCCGGAACCGGTGCTTGCCGCGACTGAGTCGGCGCCTCGAACGTCTGGACGACGAGACGCCGCGGGCGGAGATGTCGTGTCGCTGCCGCTCCCGGTCACCGTGACCGAAGCCCCCGCCGCCGCAACCGGTTAAGCCCGCGCCCGGCCGCGCCCCGCCGTCCGCAGCCGCGCGACGGCCGGCGCTTGGCTCAGATCAGACCTCGACCTCGTCGCATGAGCGGGCCTCTCGTCGAGCACGACTTGGCGCGAGTGGGGAGCAGCTCGATTCGGCTGAGCGGCCTCGTCGCACGGCTACGGTAGCCGCTCGGAAGCTGCTCGGCGGGCACGTACGCGGGCAGCCCGGCGGCACGTACGCCGGCTGGCCAGTGGCAGTCGCAGCGACCGGGCGCCGGCAGCGCGGGGCAACCGGGCGCAGTGCGCTGGGCGGCGGCTAGTTCGCGCGCCAACCTGTCGCGCTCGGCCACGAGCTCGTCGTGCTCTTCGCGAGCGGCTCGGCTCTCCGCGCGGCGGCGGCTAGACGCGCGCCGACGAATGCGGGTCGAGACGCTGGCCGCCCACAGGCCGAAGAAGAAGATCGCCGTCAACACGATCCCGGAAATGAAGATCTGCGCCAGCGTGTAGTGCCCAAGCACGTGACCGAAGCCCTTGATGGCGAACGTGCCGCCACCCCAGTTCTCCGAGATAAGCACACCTGCGAACGCGGCGGCTGCCACCAAGATCAGGAGGCCGATGAGAAGCATCGCGTGTCACCCTTTCGGCAATTTCGGTATCTCTGTCTCGAGTCCCGGCGAGGGCCTTCAGGACAAGCCCACGCTCCGGTTGATCCCTACCCTTTCTGGGCCCTCCAATCCCTAATCTGCGGGTGACCAGGGATGATTGCCTTAGAGCAGCATGCCAGCATCACCGGGACGAATCAGCCAGAAACGCCCACACAGCCGACTACAGGAGCAGCTCGATGGGGGACGACAGCCACATCGCGAACACCGGCCCCGCACCCGGCAACCAGGAAAGTCTCGAGTTGATCGCGGCCGGGCTTCGGCGCGACGCCGAAGACACCCGGCTGCATGGTCAGGTCGTCCTTGAGTCCCTTGCGAACGCGTTGCCGCCCGAACTTGCCCGCGTCGAGCGGTCAGGTGGGCTAGTCCGCAAGTCGAAGGTGGTCGGCGTGCACATCAGCGTCGGCGACCGACGCTACGTGCTGAAGACCACGCCGTCCGGCCTTGCGTCGTCGGTGTGCCACGAATCCGGTGGCATCGTGATGAGCACGACGCCGGTCGAATTCGATGCGTGGGTTCGTGAGTTGCTCACGGCGCTCTCGACCGCCGCCGGGCGCAGTGCGTCAGCGGCACTCGCACTGCAGCAACTCGCCATCAACGGGACCAGTTGACGCAGTGATGTTGATGATGCACTGATGCCAAACAGCTTCGACGATGCGCTCGCGGGGATGACCGCTGCCGAGATCGACGCGCGCAGCATCGCCGAACTCGACGCCGGCCGCCTTCCGTTGCGTGCCCAACAGCGACTCGCCACGATGCGCGAGGACGCCGCCTTCACGTCGTCCCTCTCTGTCGATGAGCACCACGCGATCAGGTCAGTCGGCTTCTCCCCCGTCGGCCAAGTCATGGGCACCTGCGTCGTGCACCCGGGCGCGTACGCACTCAGCATTGCGGCTACTACGGCGGCGGCGGCATGGGCATGCGCTACGCGTGGGGCGCGGCACCGGTCTCGGTCGCGCAACAGGTCGAGGCCGCGCTGAAGAGCGCACGACACTCCGCGGTCAATCGCATGGTGCAAGAGTGCGAAGGGTTGCGCGGCGACGGCATCGTCGGCGTCCGACTGACGATGGAGTCGTTCGTCGCGGGCGGAATCGAAGTGCAAGCGATCGGGACGGCGGTGCGAGCGGACGGCGATACGCGACCGCCGCGTCCGTTCACCTCCGACCTCACCGGCCAGGACTTCGCGAAGTTGATGCTCGCCGGCTGGCTGCCCAGCCGGCTTGGTCATGGGCACCGCTGTGCTGATCCGGCACGACGACTACACGACCGCGTGGCAGAGCGGTTCGTGGAACAACACCGAAGTCAGCGGCGTCACCGATCTGGTGACCAACGCCCGCGAACGAGCCCGCGCGACACTGCAAACTGACGCGTCGCGCTTCGGTGCGCAGCACGTCGTCCTGCGCGATCTCGGGCCTCTGGGTTTTCCACCAGGGCTGCCGGTCTGGCAACGAAGGACACGACCACGTGGCCGAATCACTGGCGATCGGCACTGCTTTGGTGCCGCTGCGACACGGGCACGCAAGCGAAGTTCCCCGACCGCTACCGATCTTGCGACTCAACAAATGACCCGACATCTGAACAGAGTGACCAGAGGAGATGCCCGATGACCGAGCCGACCGCAGGCGGCCTGCCCCAGGACGCCATGACGAGGTTGTCGGAGCTGCAGCCCGGCAGGCCCGGCTCGATCTTCACGTCCGACCTCACCGTGAACGAGTTCTTGCTCGTCAAGCAGGCCGGCTTCACGCCGGTCGGCATGGTGCTCGGCTCGTCGATCTATCACGTCGGAATCCAGGTCGGCCGGTGGAGCCAGAACCAAGAACTCGATGTGCTGTCGCAGGCGATGTACCACGCCCGCGAGCTGGCCATGAGCCGCATGGAACAAGAAGCGAACGTGCTCGGTGCTGACGGCATTGTCGGCGTCCGGCTTGAAGTTGAGTTCAAGGAATGGGGCGCCGACATCGCGGAGTTTCTCGCCGTCGGCACTGCGGTAAAGGCCGACGACGGCACGAGTTGGCGCAACGACAAGGGACTGCCGTTCACCTCCGACCTGTCAGGTCAGGATTTCTGGACTCTCGTGCAGACCGGCTACGCACCGCTCGGCATGGTGATGGGCACCTGCGTCTACCACATTGCGCATCGCGGGCTCGGCAACGTGCTGTCGAACGTCGGCAAGAACACCGAGCTGACGCAGTTCACCCAGGCGCTGTACGACGCACGCGAACTCGCGATGGAACGCATGCAGAAGGAAGCTGAAGAACTGCACGCCGAGGGCATCGTCGGCGTGCAATTGCACCAGCGCAACCATTCGTGGGGCGCGCACACGACGGAGTTCTTCTCGATCGGCACGGCGGTTCGGCCACTGCGCGCCGACCACGTCATCACGCCGCCGTCCATGGTCGTCAGTCTCGACAACTAGCGCCTCGATCGGTGGCAGCCAGTACGGCGATCACGCAGGACGCCAGCCCGCGCCGCGTCAATCTCGACGCGCTCGCATTGGCGGCGCCGCTGCTCACGTTGCTGGTCGTCGCGATCATCCGCAAGGGCGCGTTCTTCCGTCCCGACATCGTCGTCTCACCCGCACTGACCCTCGCCCTCGCGCTCTCGGTGCAGCAGGTTCGCGACTGGGCTCGTGACCACCTCGCAGCAGTCGCCGCCGGACTGCTCGCCACCGCCTGGTGGATCGGCGACGCGGAACTCTCGCACCACAGCGTCGACTCGTGGCGACTGCCGGCCGCGTGGTTGTGCCTGGCCAGCGGATACGGCTGCGCGCGCAGCCTCGTCCCGGCGGCACGACCGAATGGCGTTGATCGGCACAGCAGTTGTCGGCGACGTGCTGGCGATCGCCGGACTTGTACTGGTCGGCGTCCGGTCGACGTTTTGGACCTTGCAAGACCAGCGTTCGCTGCGCTTCGCCGGACCCTTCACCTATCCCAGCGCCGTCGGTCTGTTCATGGTCATTTCGTTGATCGCGGGCACCGGCATCGAGCTGAACTCGCGACAGCGCCGCGTCGCTCACCTGCGTGCGCGCGGTTACGGTTCTCGGCATCGTGTCGACCGACAGTCGTGGTGCCGTGGTCGGGCTCGCGGTTGCGTTGTGCTTTCGCGAGCGTGCGAAGAGAACTAGGCATCCCTGTCGTCGCTGCGGTGATCGGCGCGCCGCTGCTGTTGCTGGGTCAGCGCACGCACACGAGCCACCTTCTTGTCGTCGCGGCGGTCATCGTTGCTGCGAGCCTTGCCCTCATACCGGACGGCGTGGTGCGTCGCGTCGTGCGATTCGTTGCCGTCCCGGCCGTGTGCGTTGTCGGCTGGTTACTCGTGACTCAGCACCACGCCGTCTCGGGTTTCGACGCGAGCTGGACCGAACGCGGTCACATCCTGCGCGGCGCCGTTCACGTCTTCGCGAAGCACCCACTCTTCGGCGCAGGGCCCGACCCGACCTTCGGCGCGCACACGTTGACGGGCCAGGCGGGCATCGCCTACTTCACCCACAACGAGCCCGTCGAGATCCTGATTTCGGTCGGCGTGATCGGCACAGTGGTGCTCGTGTTGTGCGCTGTGATCGTCGTTCGCGCACTTGCCGCCGGCCGCGGATCACTGGCACGTACCTGTGCTCGTCAGCGTCGGCGCCGCCGGCCTCGTCGACTTCGTGTGGCATTTCCCAGCACTCGGCCTCGCGACCGGGATCGTGGCCGGCGCGAGTGGCGTGCGGCGCGGCAGTAACGTGGCGCCGTGACGACTCCCTCGCCCGACCCGGTCAACGCCGCCGACACTGTCAGCGCCGTCGATACGGAGCAGCCTCCCGGCGAGCTCGTGCTGCTGCGGCACGGCGCCACCGAATGGAGCGCGAGTGGCAAACACACGGGTCGCACCGACGTCCCGCTGAGTTCGGTCGGTGAGCAGCAGGCCGCGCGAGTCGCCGAGCCTCATCGCCGACCGCAGCTTCGCGCTAGTTCTTGCGAGTCCGTTGGTTCGCGCCCAAGAAACCGCGCAACTCGCCGGGCTGTCGCACATCGAGACCGACGCCAACCTCGTCGAGTGGGACTACGGCGGCTACGAAGGCCTGACCACGGCGCAGATTCGGGCGATCCTGCCCGGCTGGTCCCTATGGCGCGACGGCGTGCCACCGCGCAGCGACGGTCAGCCCGGGGAGGATGCGGCGGACGTCGGCGTGCGCGCCGATCGTGTCATCGCGCGCGTACTGCCGGTGCTCGGTCGAGGCGACGTCGCGCTGGTCTCACACGGCCATTTCCTGCGCGTGCTCGCCGCCCGCTGGCTGTCGCTTGCGCCAACGGGCGGGGCGCTGCTCGCGCTCGACACGGGCAGCGTGTCGGTGCTCGGCTTCGAGCACGGCGCGCACGTGCTCTGGCACTGGAACCTGCTGCCGCCGAAGTCGTAGCCGGGACTACTTCTTCTTGTGGTCGTCCTCGCCGACCGCGCCTTCGAGTTCGTCCGCGAAGCGCACGCCGGGCAGCGGGTAGGACCCGGCACCCGGGGCCGGCAACGTGACGCCGGGCGCCTCGTCGCGGTTCGGGTCGTGGTCGGGGTCATAGTCGTCCGGCAGACCGAGTTTGTTGTTCTTGCCGACCAGGTCGGAGTCCTCGTCAACCGGCGGCACGGGCACGTTCGGGTCAAGGGTTGAACTCATGGTCGCACTCCTCGAACTCCTGAAGTGGCCGCCTTGTACGGCGGATCGGTGCTGGTCTTACCCTGCCAGCAATGGCAGGGAAACCTCCTGGGTAAAGGAACCTTCACCACGAACTGTGGACACGACTTAACGGTGCGGGAGGGTCTGTGACCGACGAGGAGTATCCGGGAGCTCGGGCGTACGTGCCAGCGAACGCCGATCTCGACCAGCTGCGCGTGGCCATCCAGCAGTGTCGCGGCTGCCCACTGCATGCCGGAACGACGCAGGCCGTTTTCGGTGCCGGCCCGGCGACCGCCCGCCTGATGTTCGTCGGCGAGCAACCTGGTGACCAGGAAGACCGACGCGGGCTGCCGTTCGTCGGCCCGGCCGGCATTCTGCTGAATCGCGCGTTGAACGACGCCGGCATCGACCGCGAGCAGACCTACGTGACCAACGCGGTCAAGCATTTCAAGTTCACCCAGGAGGGCGAGGGAAAGCGCCGCATTCATCAGACTCCGGAGCAGCGCGAGGTCGTCGCTTGCCGCCCGTGGCTGGCGGCCGAACTCCGGTTGATCGACCCTGATGTCATCGTCGCGCTCGGCGCTACGGCCGGAAAATCCTTGATGGGTAACGATTTTCGGGTGACCAGGTCGCGCGGTACCGCCATCGCCTGGCCACCGCCGGGCATGGCCGCGGCTGACCGACGGAGCATCGTGCTGGTGCCGACCGTGCACCCCTCGGCGGTACTTCGGGCTACCGATCGCGACGAGGCGTACGCGGGCCTCGTTGCCGACCTCGAGGTGGCGGCCCGCGCATTGGCCGGCGTCTAGGGCGACAACCGTTCGACGATCCACGAAGCTGCCGCCCCGCCGTCCGGTCCGTCTGTTCGCCGGAAGCGCAGCCGATCATGAAGGCGCGCGTTGCGGCCCTGCCAGAACTCCACGGTTGCGGGCGCGAGCCGGAAGCCACCCCAGAACGGCGGGGTCGGGATCGGGTCGAGGCCGCCGTACTTGGCGGCTACCTCCGCATAGGCGTCGTCGAGTTGCGCGCGGCTCGCGACAACGTCGGATTGGTGCGCACTGGCCCACGCGCCGAGTTGCGAAGCGCGCGGCCGTGAGGCGAAGTAATCGTCGGACTCCTGCCTCGTGACCTTCGTCACAAGACCCGTCACGATGACTTGGCGTCCGATACAAAACCAGGGAAAGCACAGGCTGGCCAGCGGATTCGCCGCCAGTTCACGACCCTTACGAGACCCATAGTTGGTGAAGAAGACGAACCCGTCGGGCCCGACCCCCTTGAGCAGCACGTGACGACTGCTCGGCTGTCCGTCGGAGTTCGCGGTCGACAGCACCATCGCATTAGGCTCCGGAATCCCGAGGCCGACCACCTCGGCGAGCCACTTCGCGAACTGAGTCCATGGGGTCGCTCGCAAGATCGGCCTCGTCGAGGCCGGTGTCTGCGTAGTACGCGCGCAGGGCCGCCACCTGGTCGGCGTCCATCTAGAAAGCACCTCGCATTCGAGGGGGCGCGGCATTCTCAGCAGGACCTGCTCGTTCAACCCGCACAGTAGCGGGGACAATGTGAAGACCGCCGCGTGTAAGCCCGTGGCCAGTGAACAGCCCGTGGCCAGTGAACAGAGCGAGGAGTGCCGCTGATGTCCGACTTCGTTCCAGGCCTCGAAGGGGTCGTCGCGTTCGAGACCGAGATCGCCGAGCCCGACAAGGACGGCGGCTCGCTGCGCTACCGCGGCGTCGACATCGAGCAGCTGGTCGGCCAGACGTCCTTCGGCGATGTCTGGGGGCTGCTGGTCGACAACTCGTTCACGCCCGGGCTGCCGCCGTTCAACACGCTGGTCTTGCCGGTGCGCTCGGGTGACGTGCGGGTCGACGTCCAGGCCGGCATCGCGACGCTGGCGCCGCAGCTCGGGTTCAAGCCGGTGCTCGACCTCGACGACACCCAGGTTCGCGACGAACTCGCCCAGACCTCGGTGACCGCGCTGTCGTACGTCGCGCAGTCCGCGCGCGGCGACGAGACGCCGGTGCCTCTCAGCGAGGTCGAGAAGGGCACCACTGCGGTCGAGCAGTTTTTGCTGCAGTGGCGCGGCGAAGTCGACCCGCTCCAGGCGAAGGCACTCGACGCCTACTGGGTTTCGGCCGCCGAGCACGGGCTCAACGCGTCGACGTTTACCGCGCGAGTCATATCGTCGACGGGCGCCGACGTGGCGGCGGCGCTCTCGGGCGCGATCGGGGCGATGTCCGGCCCGCTGCACGGCGGTGCGCCGACGCGGGTGCTGCACATGGTCGAAGAGGTCGAGAAGACCGGCGACGCCGAAGGCTACGTGAAGGGTCTGCTTGATCGGCACGAGCGGCTGATGGGATTCGGCCACCGGGTCTACCGTGCCGAAGACCCGCGTGCCCGCGTGCTGCGTCGGGTGGCCGAAGAGCTCGGGTCGCCGCGGTTTGAGGCAGCAGCCGCGCTAGAGCAGGCGGCGCTCACCGAGCTGCGCACCCGTCGTCCGGACCGACCGATCGAGACGAACGTCGAGTTCTGGGCCGCACTGATCCTCGACCTGGCCGCCGTTCCCGCGCACATGTTCGCGGCGATGTTCACCTGCGCACGCGTGGCGGGCTGGAGCGCGCACGTGCTCGAGGAGAAGCGCACCGGCCGCCTGATCCGGCCATCGGCCCGCTACATCGGCCCCGGCACCCGGCCCGCATCGTCGGTCCCCGGCTGGGACGTAGCCCACAGCCACATCTGACCGCGGGTCCGGGTACCCCGTCCCCGTCCCTGTCCCCGATGATCATGGGGAAATGGGGCACTCGCGGGCTCCTGAGGCCCCCATTTCCCCATGATCACCAGCGGGTGTGTGGTCGAACTGCGCCTAATGGTCGGCCTATGCAGTGCGCTGGGCCAGTGCGGACCGAACTGCGGCAACGACCGCATGGGGTCGACCCAGCACGTCGGCGGCCGTAAAGCGCAGCACCAAGTAGCCGGCCGCGGCTAAGTCGCTGCCACGACGAACGTCTCGCGCAAACTGAGCGCGGTCGGTGCGATGGTGATCGCCGTCGTACTCGATGATCACCTTGGCTGCTCGGTAAATGAGGTCGGCGCGAGCCAGAAACTCACCGAACGAGTTGTAGACGTTTCCGTTGACCTCGGGAGCCGGTAACCCGGCATCAAGTAGGAGCAGCCGAAGCAGGGACTCCATGACCGACTCTGCGGCTGGATCGAGCAGCGAGATCAAGCTGCGTGCCCGAATGCAGCCGCGTCGTCCCGCATTAGCTTCGACTGCACTCATCAGCTCGGCCCTTGTTGCAAAGCCAGCTCGCAGAATCGCGTCGCCCAGTCCCGCAAGTACCGCTCGACTCAAGACGGCCGCGAGATGGAGGAACGTGGCTGCCGCCGTCACGACGCGAAGGCCATTGATGACCACGATGTCTTCGGGGCGCAACTGCCTCACGTGACCGACAATTCCTCGACGCCGCGGCACGCAAGTGCCCACGCCAACCGTGACGTCTACGTCAGTCACTCGTCGGGGAACGGGCAGGTTCATGAGCACCGCCGCCGTCCCGTCACTGAATGCCGCGTCGGCCGGCAATATCAACGTCGCCGCGCGGCAGCGGGCTGCCAAGCTCTGCACCTGACCCGCGACGTGCACACCGTGAAACGGCGACTCGAATCGCTTGCCGCGCAACTCATCTCTGCTCCAACCGAGACCCGCTGCTTCGTCGGACCGAAATGCACTCGCTTCGGAGTCGGACTCGTGCTGTTGGCTCGACATCCCGGCAGTGTGGAGTGAGAAAGCACGCGCTCACGCCGTCGTCCACAGCTCGACTTCCGTCGCGCCGGGTTATCCACCTGCGCACACCGACCGCCGTCCGCCGTCCGCCGTCCGCCCGCATCGCTGTCAGCGATGATCATGGGAAAACGGGGCACTCACGTCGTCGGAACACCCCCAGTTCCCCATGATCATCGGGGAGGGAGGGCCGGGTGGGTTCGCGGCGGGCAATGGGGCGGCAGGCAGCGGCGCGGACCTGCGACAATGAGCATCGGCAGCGTCGCCGAACCCACCCGTTCACGCCCTACAGGGAGCCTTCCCGTGACCGACGCGACCGAGAAGCATTCAGATTCCGGCCGACCTCAAACCCAGCGACGGCCGGTTCGGTGCCGGCCCTTCCAAGATCCGCCCCGAATCGTTGGCCGCGCTCGCTGCGACCGGTTCGAGCTACCTCGGCACGTCGCACCGGCGTCCGGGCGTGAAGAAGGTCGTCGGCCAGATCCGCGCCGGCCTCACTGACCTGTTCGAGCTGCCCGACGGCTACGAGATCGTGCTCGGCAACGGCGGCGCGACCGCGTTCTGGGACATCGCCACCTTCGGCCTCATCAAGGAGCGCTCGCAGCACCTCAACTTCGGCGAGTTCTCCAGTAAGTTCGCGAGCGCGGCCAAGGAGGCACCGTTCCTCGGCGACCCGACGGTGATCAAGTCCGAGCCCGGCACGCACCCGCTGCCGATTGCCGAAGCCGGTATCGACGCGTACGCGCTCACCCACAACGAGACGTCGACCGGCGTGATGATGCCGATCAAGCGAGTCGAAGGGGCGGACGCCGATTCGCTGGTGTTGGTCGACGCCACCTCAGGCGCGGGGGGGCTGCCGGTCGACATCACCCAGTCGGACGTCTACTACTTCTCACCGCAAAAATGCTTCGCCTCCGATGGCGGTTTGTGGCTCGCGGTCTTCAGCCCGGCGGCTCTCGCCCGCGTCGAAGAGATCAAGGCTTCGGGCCGCTGGGTTCCGACGTCCTACGACCTCACGACGGCGATCGAGAACAGCCGGCTTGACCAGACCTACAACACTCCTGCGCTCGTCACGCTGTGGTTGCTTGCCGACCAACTCGAGTGGATGAACTCGCAGGGTGGGCTGAAGTTCACGACGTCGCGCACTGCTGATTCGGCGCAGCGGCTCTACACGTGGGCGGAGAAGACCGACTACACGACGCCGTTTGTCGCCGATCCGGACATGCGCTCGAACGTGATCGGCACCATCGACTTCGACGAAGCCATCGACGCCGAGCAGGTCGCAAAAACGCTACGGGCTAACGGAATCGTCGACACCGAGCCGTATCGCAAGCTGGGCCGCAACCAGCTGCGGATCGCGATGTTCCCAGCCATCGACCCGGCCGACGTCGAGGCGTTGACGACGTGCATCGACTACGTCGTGTCGAAGCTCTCCTGACGAGCAACACCTCGACGAACCCGGACGCCGGCTCCTCGGCGTCCGGGGGGCTGGTACGCGATCGCCTAACCTGGATGACCTATCTGCAGTTGGCGATCTACGGATACTTCCTCTACGCCTTCGCGCCGTCGGTGACGTTGCTGCGCGACGACGAGCACACCAGCCGCGCGATCTCCGGATTGCACGGAACGGGGCTCGCTGTCGGCGCGATGCTCACGGCGGTGATCGCCCCGCGACTGATCAGACGCTTCGGCCGCGCGCGAATGATCTGGGTGGCGCTCGGCGATCTTGTCGCTCGGCGCGATCATCTTCGTCTCGTGCACGATCGTCCCCGTCACGATTGCGGGCGCGCTGATCGCCGGCTTCGGCGGAACACTGACGATCAATATCGCCGTCGCCGATCCTGACGGCCCATCACCCCGGCGCCGCCGGACGCGCGGCCGTCACCCAAGCAAACGGGCTCGGGTCGGCGTGCGGCATCGTCGCGCCATTGCTTGTCGGAGGCGCGGTAGCCATCGGGGTGGGCTGGCGCGCCGGCGTGCTCGTGACTGTGGTCTTCGCGGCTGTCGTTGCCGTGATCTTCGCGCCGCCGAGTGCATCCCGACGAAATCCCCGCCGCACCAGTGGCGCCACATCCCGCACGGCACCCGACTGTCGCGGCGAATACTGGCGCGCCTGCTTCGTGCTCGTCATGACGAATGCGATCGAGTTCTCGATGACGATCTGGAGTTCCGACGTTCTGAATCACCATGACGGGCTCTCCAAGGGCACCGCGGCAACGGGCGTGACCGCGATCGTGACCGGCATGACGATCGGCCGCTTATCCTCGGGGCGGCTCACCCTTCGCTACAGCGCCGACACCCTGCTGCTGTTCGCGTTCGGCGTGACGATCGTCGGGTTCGGCGTCTTCTGGGTCTCGACGAATCCCGTCGTCGCATTCGCAGGGCTGTTCATCGCCGGGCTCGGCATTTCGCTGCAGTTCCCGCTCGCCATCACCCGAGCAGTGCGATTCTCCGATGGTCGCCCCGATCTGGCCACTGCCTACGCGGCACTGGGCGGCGGGTTCGCCATCGCCGTCGCCCCGTTCGGACTCGGCGCGCTTGCCGACCACGTCGGATCGCACACGGCGATGACGGTGGTTCCGCTGTTCGTGCTGCTCGCTGCTGCAGGCGTCGCAACCACACGGCGTCCGCCCATTGCGGTCGAGCTCCACGTCGCGCACGCTACCGATCGCGATCGGCGACGTCCCAGTCTGAGGTTCGACGCCACGGCCCCAGCGAACCGACGCGCGATGCCGAGCACGATGCCGCAGACCACAACCGCGACACAAACCATGGCACCCAGTTCACGACCGAATGCGAAGCGGACGTCGAAGGGCTGGGCGGCGATGCGGCCGGTGACGCTACGGGCAACGTGCTCACGAGCGCCGACGACGCAGGTGCGGGCGCGGGCGATTCAAACGAAAGCGACGACCTGGGCAAGGAAGTCGTGACCGGCAAGGAAAGCTGACTGCTCGGCAGGACGGTCAGGGTCGGCGCGGTGGCCGCGGGCTTGACCGTGGGCTTCACTGTGGGCACCGGCTTCGTCGTCGGCCTTGTCGTCGGTGTCGCTCACAGGCCGCGTCGGCGGCGATCGCTTCTGCGGGCAACGCAATCCGGTAGACCGCACTGTGCACGCCCTCACTACCGACGAGCACCGACTTTCCGTCGCGGGTGAAGGCGATCGCCTCGTCCTGCCGCTGCTCAGTAACGGGGAACTCGTGCAGCTCGCCGTTGACGCCGACCGACCAGTACGCAGCGAAATAGGTGAGCAAGACCATGAGCTTGCCGTCGGGTGAGATGTCGCCCGACGTCGTCAACATCGGCACGGTTCGCTGCGGCACAACGACCGCGAGCTTGTTGATCGCCGTCGTGCTCAACACGGCTGGCGCTTCGTAGAGCAGTCCGTCGCCGAGCGCGGCCTTGCTGGCGATGAAGATGCGATGCGTGTGCGGGTCGACCATCAAGGTCTCGGCATTGTGCGGGCCGTCGGGATAGGCGAACCGGTAGCGGATCCATGGCACGTTCGCGCTTGGTCCGCGTGGCTCGGGCACCTGGTACACATCGATCTCCGTGCGCTTCACGGAGTTGTCGCCGATGTCGCCGAAATAGAGCACCGGCTTGCCGCTCGCATCGGTGCCGGTCTCCATGTCTTCCCAGTCGTGCGCCGTCGCGCCCTTCAGGGTGTAGATCGCCACGGTCGCACCGCTGGAGTTCACCGCGAAGAAGCGCGCGGTGTCGCCACTGTCGTTGTGCGTGTAGACGATGCCGTCGCCGTAGGAGCTGGTACCCAGACCGCTCGACTCGTCGATTTGCGCATCGGCAAACTTGAACAGCTGCGTCGAGTCGGCGGCGGAGGCGCCGCCCGCGAGACAAAGGACGGCGACAACAACCGCCGTCAACGCAGCGGCACCCCTCGCCGTCCGGCCCGTCCCCATCGCTGCAGGCTGCCAGACGCGGTCCGACGCCGCCAACCCGCGTCCGCCCGACGGCAACCATTCGTCACGTGAGTCACGTCTAGAGTGGCGAGGCGCGCAGGACGAGTCAGCGCCGCAGGGAGCACCGTGGACATACGGGGGACCGGGAGCGGCAGCTCCGCTACGACCACGGCCGAAGCCGACTACGCCGACTTTGTGAGAGGGCGCACGGCTGCGCTACTGCGAGCCGCATTCGTCTTGACCGGCGATCAGGGCCTCGCCGAGGACCTCGTTCAGTCGGCGCTCGCACGGACCCACCTCGCCTGGAACCGGCTAAGCGAGCACGGAAATGCCGAGGCCTATACCCGCAAGGTGATGTACCACTTGCAGGTCGACTGGTGGCGGCGCAAGCGCGTCGCGGAAACGCTGCCCGGCGTCGTCCCCGAACGACCTGCGGGCGACAACACTGACGCGGTGCTGCTTCGCGTTTCGGTGGCGCGCGCACTTGCCCAACTCACCCCGCGACAACGAGCGGTGATCACGTTGCGGTTCTTCGACGACCAGACCGAATCCGAAGCCGCCACCGTTCTCAGCTGCTCTGTGGGCACCGTGAAGAGCCAGACCGCGAAGGCGCTGGCAAAGCTCAAGCGGTTGTGCCCTGAGCTAGCGCCCGAGCACGCGCATGCCGCCGACGAAGGGGTCACCCAATGAGCGAGTTTGACGATCGATTGCGGACGGCGATCCACGCCGTCGGCGATCGCGCTCAGGTTGCAGACGTGCTCGACCGGTCGCTCCACACATCACGTGTGTTACGCCGCCGGCGAGCCGCGGCGGCGATCACGGCCGCCGCAGTAGTCGTCGGAGGCATCGGCGCCGGCGGCTGGGCCATCAGCACGTACGTCCGATCGGAATGGCTTCTCGCAGGTGGTCACCGTTCCTAGTTCACCAGCACCTTCAACAGCAGCACCAGCGCCGTCCGCACCTGCACCGTCGTCGGCGGCACCGTCATCTGGTCCGCCCGCCCCCGCATCGTCAGCTGTGCGGTCCGCCCCCGCATCGCCGTCGGCCATCGCTTCCGTAACGCCCACGGCACTGACTCTCGTGCCGTTACCGGTCGTCGAATGTCCGACGCAGTACGGCATCGACGAACCCGACATCCGTCGCAGTAAAGCCGATCATCGAGCCGAGCAACGTCGCATCAGGTTTGGCCAACTACACCGACAAGTCGCACTACACGTCGGTAGTCGCCCCTCGTGGCTGGCACTGCAGTGCTCTCGACGCTGCAGACGGCAGTCAGGGACTCTTTATTGCACCGCTCGGAACGTCAGTGACAGCGACCTATCACTACGAACGATCTCCGCGAAGGCATCGCTACGAGCAGCGGCGGAAGCGCGCAGATGCCGTACTTGCTCACCTGTGCAGCCATGCCCGACCTCGGCGTGACCGGCGACCTTCCATGTCCAGAAGAGTTCCGGCTGGCGAGCGGTTCACCCGGATCAACCGCACGACCACTAACTTCATTGACCCACCCGGCGTTGCAGGTATCGGCGAACCGTCCGGCGGCCGTTACACCGCAGTGCGGCCAGATCCGCTATTCCCCACCGACCGATACCTTCGATGGGTGACGACGTCGCTCAGATCACCTGCACGTTGCCGGCGTCCGACGCGAGTTTGTGCCAGACGATCATTGATGGCTTCCGCCCGTGGGTCGACCCCGATCGGCGACCCTGATGCGATCCAACAGTGCTGGCGCTACTTCTCGAGCCGAAATACGGCGGGCCCGGTCATCGCAGGGTTCACTACGACGGTGGGAGCAGCGAACCGCTATCTGGATCTTGTATCGGGCACGCCGAGTCAGCCGCCCGCGGTTGAGAAGGATGCGAAGCACACCAGCAACAAGTCCGCCGCACTCTGCGCTTTCGACGGAGCTTCGACGCACCGGGCTTGGTGGCAGCACGGGCGTACGTCATCGTCGGCGCTGGCGGTGCGCCGCTTTATCCCGCCGTCTTCAGCGATCAGACGCCGACGCCTACTCGGCCAGCTCCCTAGCGTCCGAACGGACACCGGCCAACCGGCGTCCGGCTTGGCGCGTGAAATGATTGAGACATGGATTACACACACCTTGGCCGCACCGGCCTCAGCGTCAGCCGCCTCTGCTTGGGCACCATGAACTTCGGTCCGGTGACCGATGTCACCGACAGCCACGACATCATGGACCGCGCCCACGAGCTCGGCATCAACTTCTTCGACACCGCGAACGTGTACGGCTGGGACAACAAGGGCCTGACCGAAAACATCGTTGGCAACTGGTTCTCGCGCGGCGACGGTCGTCGGGAGAAAACGGTTCTCGCGACGAAGCTCTACGGCGACATGAGCAGTGGCCGAACGACGGCAAGCTGTCGGCGCTCAACATCCGCCGCGCGTGCGACGCGTCGCTGAAGCGTCTGCAGACCGACTACATCGACATCTACCAGATGCACCACATCGATCGCGACGCGCCGTGGGACGAGATCTGGGAAGGCTACGAAACCCTTCGTGCGCAAGGGAAAATCATCTACGCCGGCTCGTCGAACTTCGCCGGCTGGCACATCGCGAAGGCACAAGAGGCCGCGAAGCGACGCAACTACCTCGGCCTAGTCGCCGAGCAGTCGCTGTACAACCTCGCGGCCCGCACCGTCGAACTCGAGGTTCTCCCGGCAGCGCTCGACTACGGGCTCGGCGTCATTCCGTGGAGCCCGCTGCAGGGCGGTCTGCTCGGCGGCATCTTGCGCAAGCAGGACAGCAACCGCAGCAAGAGTGGCCGCGCGAACGACACGCTCGACGCGAACCGTCCGGCCGTTGAAGCCTACGAAGCGTTCTGCGACGAGCTCGGCGAAGAGCCGGCGAACGTGGCACTTGCGTGGCTGCTGCACCAGCCCGCGGTGACGGCGCCGATCATCGGCCCGCGCACCCTGGCTCAGCTCGACGGCGTGGTGCGGGCGATCGAGATCAAGCTCGACGACAAGGCGCTCGCGCGGCTCGACGAGATCTGGCCCGGCCCCGGCGGCGAGGCCCCGGAGGCCTACTCCTGGTAAGCAGTACCCATGAGCGCGCGCGACTGGACGCCGGCGGATGCTGTCCACCTGCCGTACGGTCGCGTGCGTGACGAGCACGGTCGCGACATCGCGGGTGCTCGGCTAGGCGACGACGTCGTCGATCTCGCTGCTTTCCTGGACGGCGGAGTGCTCGCCGATCTGTTCACTGCGGGTCGGCTCGAGCCATTCTTCGAAGCCGGTCCGCAAGTGTGGGCCGACGTTCGCGGCGCACTGCTCGACGCCGTGGGCAGCGGTGCAGATGAACGGCTCGAAGAGTCGACTGCGTCCTCTTGCGGGCGCTACCGAGCTGATGCCGTTCGAAGTCGCCGACTACGTCGACTTCTACGCCTCTCGCGATCATGCCTCGAATATCGGTCGGATCCTGCGGCCCGACGGCGCGCCGCTAAGTGCGAACTGGGAGCACATGCCGATCGGTTACCACGGTCGTGCGGGCACGGTCGTCGTCAGCGGAACGCCGATCACGCGACCCAGCGGGCAGACGAAGAACGCCGACGGATCGATCGCTTTCGGCCCATCGGCGCGGCTGGATTTCGAGGCGGAGGTGGGATTCGTCGTCGGCGTCGGCTCGTCGCTTGGCACCGGCGTGGCAGTTCGACGACTTCCGCTCCCACGTCTTTGGTGCCTGCTTGCTCAACGACTGGTCTGCACGCGACATCCAAGCCTGGGAGTACGTGCCGCTCGGACCGTTTCTCGGCAAGTCGTTCGCGACGAGCATCGCTGCATGGATCACGCCGCTCGATGCACTTGACGCGGCGTGGGTGCAGCCGGCGGCACGGAACCAACCGCTCCAGTCGTACCTCGACGACGATGGGCGCAGCCGATGCACTCGATCTGCAGCTCACGGTCGAGATCAACGGAACGCGTCGTGTCGTCACCGCCGTTCGCGTCGATGTACTGGACGCCGGCGCAGATGCTCGCGCACATGACTGTCAACGGCGCGAGTCTGCGCACCGGCGACTTGTACGGCTCGGGCACGGTCAGCGGTGCGCAACCAGATCAGTGCGGCAGCCTGATGGAACTGAGCTGGAACGGAGAGCGGCCCGTGATGACCGCCAACGGGCCGCGTGGCTTCCTCGACGACGGCGACATCGTCGTGATGCGCGCGACGGCTCCGTCACCTGCAGGACGCATCACACTCGCCGAGGTCAGCGGGCAGATCGTCAGCCGATAATCACGGACGTTTACCGCCCGGTGAGGGCGGCAAGCGTCACTTCTTTCCCCACGACCACGCGTACTTGCCGTCGTCGGACGCCCGGCCGGCTTCGCCGAGCTCGAGCGGGCGGAACGTGTCGACCATCACGGCCAACTCATCGAGGAACTCCGTGCCGAGCGAGCCCTCGACCGCACCCGGTTGTGGGCCGTGCGAGTGGCCACCGGGATGCAACGAGATCGAACCGCGTCCGATCCCCGAACCCTTGCGCGCGGAGTAGTCGCCGTCGACGTAGAACATGACTTCATCGGAGTCGACGTTGTCGTGGTAGTACGGGATCGGCACCGCGAGCGGGTGGTAGTCGGCCTTGCGCGGCACGAAGTTGCAGATCACAAAGTTGTTGCCCTGGAACACCTGATGCACCGGCGGTGGCTGGTGCACGCGTCCGGTGATCGGTTCGAAATCCGCGACGTTGAACACGTACGGATACAGGCAACCGTCCCAGCCCACGACATCGAACGGATGATCGTCGGTCACGTAGATCGTGCCGCTCAAACCACCAGGGCCCGACCCTCGATGCTTGATGTAGATCTCGGCGCCACCCTCGGCGAGCAGCGGCTCCGAAGGCGCCCGCAAGTCTCGCTCGCAGTACGGCGCATGCTCGAGCAACTGGCCGAACTTCGAGAGATACCGCAGCGGCGGCGTGATGTGCGAGTTCGCCTCGATCACATAGGTGCGCAGCGGTTCGTCGCCAGTCGGCAACCATCGATGCGTCGTTGCCCGCGGCATGATGACGTAGTCGCCACGACCGACGTTGAGCGCTCCGAACACCGTCTCGACCGTCGCGGCGCCGTCCTCCACATAGATGCACTCGTCGCCGACAGCGTTGCGATACAGCGGCGAGGGCTTTGACGAGACCGCGTACGAGATGCGCACGTCCGCATTGCCCAGCACCAATCGACGTCCGGTCACTGCATCTGTCGTGAGATGGTCGTCGCCGACGAACAGACCGTGCAGGAGCAGGTGCCGCGGAAGCAGCGGGCTGTTCGGCACCGTCGACAGGTCGGGCACGTCCCACTCGCGTGCGTCGGCGATCGCCGACGGAATGCCACGGTGGTAGAGCAGCGACGAGTCGGAGCTGAAGCCTTCTTCGCCGACGAGTTCTTCGGAGTACAGGCGACCGTCGGGCTGCCGGAACTGCGTGTGCCGCTTGTGCGGAACCTCGCCCACCTGCCGGTAGAACGCCATCAGAAGTTGCCTCGTTTCTCCTGCTCGCGCTCGATGGCCTCGAACAACGCCTTGAAGTTGCCCTTGCCGAACCCCAGCGAACCATGCCGCTCGATCAGTTCAAAGAACACCGTCGGCCGGTCACCGATGGGCTTGGTGAAGATCTGCAACAGGTAACCATCTTCGTCACGGTCTACCAAGATGCCGCGCTCTTGGAGGTCCTGGATCGGCGCCCGAACGACACCGATGCGTGCGCGCAGGGCGGGGTCTTCGTAGTAGGAGTCCGGAGTGTTGAGGAACGCGACGCCCTCGGTCGTCAACGCGTCGACGGCGCCGATGATGTCGCCGGTCGCCAGGGCCACGTGCTGCGCGCCAGGCCCGCGGTAGAACTCGAGGTACTCATCGATCTGCGACTTCTTCTTGCCCAGCGCAGGTTCGTTGAGCGGAAACTTCACCCGGTGGTTGCCGTTCGCGACGACCTTGCTCATCAGCGCCGAGTAGTCGGTGGCGATGTCTGCGCCGATGAACTCCGCCATGTTGGTGAAGCCCATGACGCGGTTGTAGAAGTCGACCCACTCGTCCATGGCGCCGAGTTCGACGTTGCCGACGACGTGATCGATGGCCTGGAAGATGCGCTTCGGCCGACCCGGCCGCGGCACGAACGCCGGCGTGCGCGCGACGTAGCCGGGCAAGTAGGGGCCGGTGTAGCGGGAGCGGTCGATGAGTGTGTGGCGGGTGTCGCCGTACGTCGCGATCGCCGCGAGCCGCACGGTGCCGTGCTCGTCGCTGATGTCGTGCGGTTGCTCGAGAACCGTCGCGCCCTGAGCAGTCGCGTGGGCGATGCACTTGTCGACGTCCGGCACGGCCAAGGCGATATCGACGATGCCGTCGCCGTGCTTGCGGTGGTGATCGGCCAACTCGCTCGCGCGGGTCGTACGCACCCTTGATGACGAACCGGGCGCTGCCCGACCTGAGCACGAAGGCGTGGTGGTCGCGGTTGCCGTTCTCCGGGCCCGAGTACGCGACGACTTCCATGCCGTACGCCGACTCGAAGTAGTGCGCCGTCTGCACCGCGTTGCCGACGATCCAGACGAGCGCGTCCCAGCCCGAGACCGGGAACGGGTCGCGCGATGCGTCGTACTCCACGAGGCCGACCAGCTGCTTGAGCTGGTCGAGGTCGAGGTGGGCCAATCGCTCTTCGTCGTTCAGCGTCTGCTCAAGGCTCATGCCGGCCGCCCTTCACTCGTTGCGGGGCACTAGACACCCAGCCGACGGATGCCCGCAACCAGCACAGCAACTGCTAGTCATCGTGCATACTCATGCCAAGCTGGACGTCGATTTGCTAGGCAATCTGCATAGCTGAGTCGCTTCAGCGCAACGCCCGTGGACGAGGGGCTGACATGGCGGAAAAGGCCGGCGTCGACGAGCTCGACGTCGCGCTGCTGCAAGCGCTCACCGATCACCCGCGGGCCGGTGCTCTCGAACTCGCACGGATCACCGGAGTCGCCCGCGCGACGGTCACAGCCCGGATCGAGACGTTGGAACGAAGCGGCGTCGTCACCGGCTACGGGCCTGACATTGACCTGGTCGCCGCCGGCCTCGGCGTCCAGGCATTCGTCACCCTCGAGATCGCGCAAGGGGCGATCGAAGACGTCGAGCACGACCTCCGCGAGATCCCTGGGCGTTCTCGAGGCCTACGCGACGACCGGCGCCGGCGACGTTCTTGTGCAGAGTCGCGGCCAGTTCGCACGAAGCACTGCAACGGATTCTCGTCACGCTGAACAGATCGCCGACGGTGGCCCGCTCGACCAGCGTGGTGATCCTCTCGACCGGCTGGTGCCGTTCCGGACGTTGCCGCTGCTCGCCTCTGTCGCCGATCCCGGCGCAGGTCGGTCGCACATGCCACGCAATTCCGGCCTACCTAGGCCCGAAATTCGGGCCACCTGGCTTAGCCTGTTCGGCGTGAAAGGTCTGCGCGGCCTGGCGTTCATTTTTGGCTGCTTCAAGACCAGCGAGTACGGCTCCTGGATCGCGGTCACCATCTACGCCAACCATCGCGGCGGCGTCCGCGAGGCAGGCGTCGTTCTCGTCGCGTCGCTGATACCGGCGACCCTCGCCGCCTTGGGTACCGGCAACTTGCTCGTCAAGTTTCACGCCCGCGCCGTCCTGGCTTGGGGCATGGTCGTTCAGGCCGCCGGCCTTGCCGCGATCGCCTTGTGTATCTGGCAAAGTGCGCCGGTGTTGCTGACGTTTGCAGCCGCGGTTGTCGCAGCAACCGCAATGGTCACCAGCCGACCCGCGATCTCCGCGCTGCTGCCGGCCCTGACACCCGACGCCAGGAGCATCACCCGCGCACACGTGCTGCTCGGCTGGCTCGACGGTGCGGCAACACTGATCGGCCCCGCAGCGACCGCCGTGTGCTTGTTGGTCGCCGACTTTCCGGTCGCCTTCCTCGTGTTCGCGGCCATTGCAGGCTTCGCCGCGCTACTTGCATTCCGGCTGCCGCGCCGGAGGCGAAGTCGAATTGCTCGACGACGACGAGCCGCTCAAGCTCGTCGGTGCGCTACGCCTGATCTCGAAGGCGCCCGGGCCCCGTGCAGCCCTGCTCTTCTTGACTGCACAGGGCTTGCTCATCGGCTGCCTCGACCTGCTCATCGTGGCGATCCCCGATCGCACGCACGGCAGCCTCGCCAGTGCCGGGCTGGTACGGCACCGCGCTAGGAGCCGGCGCGATATTAGGCGGGACGGCGTCGGTGCTGCTGATCGGACGCCGGCGGCTTTGGCCGGCCGCGGTCGCGTCGGCCGTGGTCTCCGGCGGCACCGTTGCGGCACTGTGCGCGACAACGTCGCCGGTCGCTGCAGGCGCGGTATTCGTCGGCATCGGCGCTGCCGCCGCGATCATGCTGGTCGCGTGTCGGGCAACGCTTCAACGCCTTACCGAACTGCGACTTGTCGGTCACGTTTTCGCCGCAGCAGAAGCATTGGAGTCAGCGATGCTGCTCGCTGGTGCGCTGCTCGTACCTGTGCTCGTCAGCGCCGCCGGAATCAACGGCACCTGCTTAGCAATCGCGGGAATTCTGCTTGTGGCTGCGGTCGTCGTATTGCGCCCGATCGCCACCGCAGAAGGCAAGGCGCTCGGTGCCTTCGAACGCGTCGCGGCACTGCGAGAGGTCGCCACACTTGCGCACCTCGGAGCCGCGATGCTCGAGTCGCTCGGACGCGCGGCCCGACCGCACACCTTCGCCGCGGGCAGCGCACTCATGACGCAGGGCGAGCCCGGCGACGTCTACCAAGTCATCGTGAATGGCCACGTCGACATCAGCCAGGACGGCTCGGTCATCAACCATCTCGGGCCAGGCAACGGCGTGGGCGAACTCGCGCTGCTGTTCCCAACCCCACGCACCGCGACGGTCACGGCAACCGACGAGGTCGACACGCTGAGCCTCGACCGAGAAACGTTCCTGCTGGCCCTCACCCAACAGCCGCCCCCGACGTCCGTCTATGCATTGATGCACTCGCGGATGGCGAAGCCGGAGCCGACACCCGCCGTCACTTAGGTTCGGCGCCGTAGACAATGGCAGTTCGGTCTTCTCGCAACACCAATGCCCCGACAGATTGGACGACCACCGTGGCGCACGCACCTTCGCCGACACTGACCCTCAACAACGGTGTGCAGATGCCGCAGCTCGGCCTGGGCACCTACAGTCTGAACGGCAGAGCGGGCACGGAGTCAGTTATCGCCGCCATCGATATCGGCTACCGGTTGTTCGACACCGCGTTTCGATACGGGAATGAAGCCGCCGTCGGTGCAGGCGTGAACGCGGCAGGCATCCCTCGGTCAGAGTTGTTTGTGACGACGAAGTTCGACGGCGAGTTCCAAGGTGCGGGCCGCGCGCTGGCTGCTTTGGACGACTCACTGCAGCGCATGGGTCTCGACTACGTCGACTTGCTGCTGATCCACTGGCCGCTGCCGAAACGCGATCTCTACGTCGACACCTGGAAGTCGTTCGAGCAGTTGCTCGCTGCTGGAAAGACTCGCTCGATCGGCGTATCGAACTTCAAGCCCGCCCATCTCGACCGGCTGCGCAAAGACACCGACATCGTGCCCGCCGTCAACCAGATCGAGCTCGACCCCACCCTCGCTCGAGTCGAGGCGCGCGCGTACCACGAGGCGCACGGCATCGTCACCCAAGCCTGGAGCCCGCTCGGCGGACCTGGTGCTTCTGCACTTCGGAATCCGACCATCGTCGAGATTGCCCGCGCGCATGACCGGACGCCGGCCCAGATCGCCTTGCGCTGGTGTATCCAGATCGGCGTTTCTACGGTGCCTAAGTCAGGCAACGTGGAACGGATGGCGGAGAACATCGAGATCTTCGACTTCGCGTTGACCGACGACGACATGGCACTCATCGCGTCACTCGATCAGGGCGAATCGGCTGCGCAGGATTCCGACCGCATCGGCCACTGATTCTCTCTCTTCGGCGACTACGACTACACGACCCCGAATTCGTCCGTCGGCATACTGTGCTGGGGAAGCGCAAAGACGCCGGTTGCGGGGTTGTATGCAGCGATCTGGCTGGTCGCGTTCGGTCCGGGTGTGCTGATGATCAGCCATCCTCGCTCGGCCCAATTCAGTTCAAGGCTCCCCGTCTCGCTTGCGGGGACCTTCGTTTGCGGGATGGGGTGGACGGCGCGCGACGCTACGTCGACCAGCACCCCGGCGTCTTGGTCGGTGGCCCCTTGGCTGTCGGCGCCGGTACCCAGTGAGAGCGCAAGTTGCGTTCCATCGTCGCTGAGCGAACCGTCGTAGGCATATGCGTTTGCGGGCAGCGAAACGGCGCGGTCGGCGCCGCTGGCCGATGCGCCGAGGTGGACAAGGCAGTTGTTGGGCGCGCAAGCCACGTTGACCCACACGACGACGTTGGCGTCGGCGGCGAGCACGCGCTCGTATTGACCGACGACAGTCCCGGTGCTGGGTTTCCAGGTCTCGTAGTTGTCCGAGCCTCCTTGAAGGTCGCGGGCCAGTAGCAGCAGGTCCGGGGTGAGACCTTTGATCACAGTCCACCCGGCAGGTAGTACATAAACCCGGCTCAACACCGCGCCGGTCAAGCTGATCCGTTGCACCTTCTCGGGAACCACCAACTGCTCGCCGGGTCGCAGGTCGACGCCAGCCACCGTCCACAGTGAGCTGGCATCCGCGGAAACCACGCCTTGCGCTGTCCCGATCAGGTGCGCGGTCGATGCGGCGCCATCGACGATGTAGAGACCGCCGGCGGCCAACCCGCACGCCTGCGGGCCGCTGCTTGGCTGGGAGATGAGCGCCCACTGCTCGGTTCCCGGTATCCGGAATACATTGCCCACCGGGCAGCCCCCCGGAGCAATGCCGCGCACAGCGGACACGGTTCCGCCGTCCAAGACGAAGATCCCAACCCGCGCACGGGCAGCTGACGTCGCCACCAGCATTCGCACACCGGTCTTCGTCGCAGCCGACCCCACCAACGTCGGCGGCGATGCCGCTACCGGTGAGAGGGTCGCCACGAACGTACTGGTCGTCTCAAGCGGAGGCGAGGTAAGCCGCCGGCGCAGAACTGCTCTCGGTTACCGCTGCGGCGCTCGAGGACGAGGCCGCCGCACTCGCCGTGGCACCGGACGGGCTGGCAGCAGAATGCGGCTTGTGATTCCCTACGGCCAGCCAGGTCACTCCCGCCAGCAACACCAAGACCACGGTCGCGATCACCAGCGACCGCCGCGGCCGAGGCCACCGAGCAGGGTCATGGCCCACCACGTCACTCATGACAGTGACCCCCAATCCGAGGGCGCTCGGGTCTACCAGCCTCAGCACTGTATGCGCACTGGGTCACTCGCCTGGAGGCTGCGAGTCAGGTGGCGGTGCCGGTACTCCGGGTACTGAAGCTAGTTAGCGAGATCGCACATCGGCTAGCAGCGCTTCATCTTCGAGTTCGTCCGTCATCGAGAGTTCGCGGCCACCAGACGTGATCGGCAACTCGGATCTCAAGGTGCTGAGCACGCACGTAGTACATCGCGCACCCGACCACGGAGACGAAGCAGATGACGCCACCCGCGAACAGCGCCCAGCGCGGGTCGAACACACCGCCGAGCCAGCCGACCAGGAGTGAGCCGAAGGGCGCGCACCCGACGAAGACGGTCGTGTAGAGCGCCATTACCCGACCCTGTATCTCCGGTGCGGCACTGAGTTGCAACATCGAGTTGCACGAGGTGGCAAGCAGAATTCCCGCACCGCCGATAGGCAGCAACAACACCATGAACAAGACGTAGGACGGCGCGAAGCCTGACACCGCGACGAGTGCGCTAAACACCAATGCGGCGATGATCAGCAGCCGCGCGCGAGGCCGCTGGCGACGACGCGCCGCATATGAGTGCGCCCACGAGCGCGCCTACCGCCTGCGCCGTCGACAGCAACCCGTAGCTGCCCGCACCGCGGTGGAAAACGCCCTGTGCGATGAGCGCATTGGTGATCTGGAAGTTGAAGCCGAAGGTCCCGATGAAGCCCATCAGCATGACCGGTAGCAGCAACTCCGGTCGATTGCGCACGTACGACAGTGCCTCACGGAGCTGTCCGCGTGTCCGTGCTACCAGCGGCGCACTGTGCAGGTCGGCCTTCGTCATCGCAAACATGCTGGCAAGGACTGCGACGTAAGAGACGCCGTTGAGGAAGAACCCTGGCGCGGCGCCGAACGCCTCGATCAGCACGCCCGCGATCGCCGGGCCAATCATCCGCGACACGTTGAACGCCGCCGAGTTAAGACTTACCGCGTTCTGCAGAACGTCGCGGCCGACCATCTCGATGACGAACGCCTGCCGTACGGGCATGTCGAGTGCCGATGCGATGCCGAACAGCAGTGCGATCACGCAGATCGTCGAGAGCCGCATCGTGTGCGTCACGATCAGAACTCCGGACAGCAGCGACATCACTGCCATCGCGCTTTGGGTGATGGTGAGCACGAGGCGTTTCGGATAGCGGTCCCCGAGTATCCCGCCGTACATGCCGAACGCCAACGCAGGCAGGAATTGCAGAGCGGTAACGACACCCAGAGCGAAGCTATTGTCGTGCGTCAGGATGTGGTAGACGAGCCAGTCCTGCGTGACTCGCGCCATCCAGGTACCGGTGTTCGAGACCACCTGCCCACTTGCGTACAGGCGGTAGTTGCGGACCGACAGCGCTCGGAACATTCCTTTCAAGACTGCGCCAGCCGATCGAGCAACGGCGCCACCTGATGCAGCAATGCGCGCTCGTCACTGGTCAGCTTGTCGAAGCGACCGGCAAGCCAGGCGTCGCGGCGTTTGCGGTCTTCGCGCAACAGCGCAAGCCCGGCGTCACTGATCGCAATCTGCACCTGGCGACGGTCGGCGGATGCGATGACTCGAGTGAGCAGGCCGCGTTCGACGAGTGCCGCCGTCGTCCGCGTCATTGATGGCGGCTGGACCTTCTCGTGCGAGGCAAGCTCGCCAAGGGTCATCGGGCCATGCCGTTCAAGAGTTCCCAGAACCGCTAGCTGCGTCGGCGTCGGACCTTCGTCGGGCCGTTCGAGCCGGAGCCGGCGACTGAGCCTCATCAGGGATACGCGGAACTCGCTCGCGAGCTGAGAGGTCGCGGTAGTCGAGGGCATATTCGTTAGCCTAGCTCATTAGCCTTGCTAACCGTTAGTCGATTCCGAGCCTCGGCAGCCGAGATGGAGCTTAGGCAGGCTGTGTGCGCCTGCCTAAGCACCTACACGGGTGCCGAACGTGATCAACTTCCGAACCGGCGGGGCGGGGATAGCCTGAGCGCATGGCTGCGCCGCGTCGTCCCGATCCTCCGCCCTTTCAGACGAACGAATTCGCACCGGTCATCGTGGCGACGGCGCTGTGGCTGGTCGCGTTCTTTGTGCTGTTGACCCAGCACCACTCACTGGCCAGCCACGGACACGGCTGGTATGTCTGGGTCGGGCTCAGCGGATTCCTGCTCGGCCTGTGGGGCCTGTCGCTGATGTTGCTTCGCCGGCACGGAATCCAGCGGGCTCAGTCGAGATCGGCTTCCGCCAGCAGCAACGACGACGGCACCACGCCGCGCAGCTAACTCGGTCTCCAAGTAACGCTGCGACCACTGCCCATCGCGCCACGCCCGGCCACGACCGAGCCCGAACTCCAACGCGCCCGCATCGACGTGCAACTCCCCGTCGACGAAGCGCCACGCGACCTGCTGCGCACCACCGTCGACGTCTTCGACCAGCAGTGGGTCGTGCACGAAATGATCGCCCTCAGCGCGGCCTTCACTCACCAATGCGAACCCGCCGAGCTCGCTCGCTAACGGCACATTGAGCGCGTCGGCCACCCGCGTCGCATCGCTCAGTGACGCCGGCACGACCGCGTAATTGCCGAGCAATGGCAACAGTTCCGGAAGGTCGACGACCGCGGCATCCTCGCCTGCCACGACGACGAGCTCGGTGCCACGTATTGCCCGAACCAAAGCCGGCGCATCTCGTAGCTCGAGCTGCGCGTACAACGCCTTGACCTGCTCGCGACTCACCGCCCTACCTCGATCACCGAGGCGGGCCGCGATCTCGTCGTGATCGGCGTCGTCCACGTCGCGCAACGCACCCGCCGCCACCATGAACTCGTCGTCGCCGCTCGCGCTAACAACGTCGAAAAGCCCTACAAGCAAAGGGTCGGACGTCGAGAGGCGGCCGCTCACAACGCGGTGCTCGCGTAGCCACCAGGCCGTGTACGACGGCACCCGCGCCTGCAGGCCACCGCCGACGACGACCGCCTGCTGAACGACCGCGGCCCGAAGCGGTGGCTGCGACAGCAGCGACAACGCGGCGTCCCACGCATCATCGCGAACGAACTCCAGATCACGGACGCCGACGAGCTCGCTCATGACGACCGGCTCGTCGACCGCGAGAACGGATCGCATCGCGTCGAGGTATTCGTCCTCGAGGTCGAGATCGTGGTCGGCGCTCATGACGTCATTGCCACGCACGGCGGCGAAACTGTCGAGGACGCCGACCGCCTCGAGCACCGAGGCGCCCCACCGCTCGACCAGCGCCGGATCCACCGTCCCGAACGGCGCATCGTCGACCACGAGGGCAGCTAACTTTCCTTGTGGCATAAGGAGTTCGCCGGCAACGTAGAACTCGCCGTCGTCGGCGGGCAACGCCAGTTCGGCCAGCCAGGGCTCATCGCCGGGCTGCAACTGCGCCGCCGCAACGAGAGCAAGCACGGCCTCCGCAACCGTCAGTCGGGTCTTCGGCGTCGTACGAGTTCTCTACCGCCGCCCGAACGTGGTCGTCGCGTAACACCGCGCGCGGTTCCGCATCGACGGCCCCCAGCCGCAACAGACAGCGGATGAGCCGCGTCGGGATGAATGGTGCGAAGGCCGAGCACCGTCAAGTCGCCGAACTCCCCCGGCATCAGCAGACCGCGCGCCGACCGCGCGACCCCGCCTGAGCTGAGCGGCACCGGCAACCCTGCGAGCAGGTCGGTCGAGACCCCCGCGCCCGCCAACGCGCTGTACAGCGAACGCCACCAGTGCGGTTCGCGCTCGACCGTCGCCAGCTCGTCTATCAGCGCCCCGAGCTGAATACGCCGCACACCCAACGCGGCCAGCGCAGTCGCTCCTCGACGCGCCCACTTCGCCGGCACCAACTCGGGCAACACCTGCACGAGGACGTCGGCGAGCGACTCATCCGACGCGAGCCCCGCGTCGTCCAGCAGCACTGCGTTCGAAGGCCGCATCCGAATCTCGGCCTCGGCCGTCGCGATGAACGGGACGTCGCGCAGCAGGGGCAGGATGCGGGCGCGCAGCTCGCCGTCGATCGCCCCGGCAGCCACGGACACGGGGACCAGCGCGAGCACATCCGGCGTCGACGGGAGCCCGCGGACGAGCTCGGCATACGCCGTCGCGGCGTGATCGAGCAGCGCGTCACGCAACGGTCCGGGCGCAACGTGGCGACGCGTCGGATCGAGCGGCAGCGGCGCGACGAGCAACGCGGGCAGGGTGAGCGGCTCATCGGTGGGCGTTGGAGCATGGACGACGGCGGGCACCGAAGGCGGCATCGCGATGGGCGCACCGTCATCGTCGACGGGCACCGCCCAGGTGAGCACGAAGTCACGCCGGCCGCGCTCTTCGACCGGCCGGTCGCGCAGTAGTTCGGGATCGAGTCGACCGGTCGTCTCCTGCACGATCCAGCGAATGCCGTCGACGATCACGCCGTCTGAGGTTGGCTCCGCCGTCAACTCACGCGCGATGCCGTCAATGACGATCTCGACCGACGGCGAGCGACGGCAGTGTCAGTAGCAGCACGGCATCGACGTCGGCGAGCAGTCCGCGAACGAGTTCGACCGCGGCATCGTCGCGCAAGGGCAGCACGACCTCGGTGTCGAATCCCTGCTCAGTTGGCCGAGCGTCGCTCGCGTACGGCAGCCGCAGCACGGGCAGCGCGTCGCCGCGACGGCGCACTTCGTCGGCAAGCTCGGGAACCAGCGCGAGGTCGGCGCGCGTGCGAGCCAACGACCAAGTAACCGAACCGGAGTTCGTGAGCATGCTGGGCTCGTTGGTGACGGCAAGTACGGCAGCGAATCCGACACCGAACCGGCCGACGGCCGCGTCATCGCGTTTAGCCGACGCCCGCAAGGTCGATGCTGATTCGACGCCAGCTGCATCGAGTGGCGCGCCGGTGTTCGAAGCGCGCAACACGGCGTCCGCGCTATTGAGTTCGAAACGCAAGCGGCCGCGCACGCCAGCCCTGCTCGCGGCGTCGGCGGCATTTTGGGCGAGCTCGATCAAGACCCGATCGCGGTAGCCGCCAAGGACGAGGTCTTCCTCGGCGTTCGCGTCCTCGCGGAAGCGGGCCGGCGACGCGGCCCACGCGGCCAGCACGTTCGCCCGCAGGGCCGCCGTGCCGAACGGGTCGTTCAGTGCGCGTCCGCGCCGGGAGGGATGGCGTCGTCTTCGAGACGTCGCGTCGTCGGGCGTCTCGTCGCGCACGTCCTCGAGCACCCCGTCGTCCGGCAACTCGTCGGCAGGCAGATCGATCACCGGAGCGTCGACAATCGGATCGACGGTGAACGCGTCGATCGCGAGCATCTCGTCCTCGGGAGCCGCATCGTCGGGGGTGCGCAACGGCTCGGTCTGCGCGACCAGTGCCTCGGAGTGCGCGCCGCAGCCGTGGTCGAAGGAGACCACGCGGCCGTCATCGGGTGCGTACTCGTTGGCGCAGATGCCGAAAACGCGGCTGAGCGAACCCCGCATCAGCGTCAGAAATCCGCACGATGCGCAGTGCAGGTCAGCGGCCCGGGCGATCGGCGCGTTGGGTCCGTGGTCACCGTCGTACCAGCGGTCGGCGGCCTCCACCTTGCCGTACTCCGACAGCACCCGCGGGCGACCGAGCCACATGTCGCTGACCAGTGCGTCGAAGGTGTCGACGTCGTCGATCTCGTCATGAGGGCCGACGGCGGCATACCCGGGCACCAGCCGCGGGTCGTCAGCAGCAGTCGGCAGCACATCGCCGATGCCAAGGTCACCGGCCTGGAGCCGCTCGCTCCACGGCACCCAAGGCGGCGCGAGCAGCGCGCCCGACCCGGGCAGCAGCACGACCTCATCGACCGTGACGTGCTTCGAGCGAGGGGCGCGGACGACGGTGACTGCCCATCGCCAGTTGGTGTACGCCCGATCGGTGCTGGAAAAGAAGTGGGTGACGATCCGCTCGTCGTCGGCCTCGACACCCTCGTGGTCGCCGACCGGAGAGCGTCCGGCGACCGCCTGGGCGGCTTCGCGGGCGAGATCGACTGCCGCCGCGCAAACGGCGTCGGGCACGACCGGCTCGCGAACCGCGTCGGGCACGACCAGGTCGCCATTACCAACAGATTGCACGGCGATGTCGAGCGAAGTGTCGGTCACAGTCCATGATTCTCGCATGCATCGCGCGCGCGGCCTGTGAGTAGTTGACTGATCCCCGTGTCTGACCCCCGAACCACCCGGCCTCCCGACGACGTCGACCACGACGGAGTCGGGCGCAAGGTCGTCCACGTGATCGCCTTCGCGGGCGGCTCAGCTCGGTCGTTGGTTTACCCGGTCGACGCGCGCCGAAGGCGCCGACGCGAGCGGCCTTGCCCGCCTGATCGACCTGCACGCCATCCAGAGTGCGGGCGACGCATTGCTCACCGTTGCCCTGGCGAACACCTTGTTCTTCTCGGTGGCGGTCGACCAAGCACGCAGCCGGGTCGCGCTCTACCTGCTCATCACGATGGCGCCGTTCTCGGTCATCGCGCCGGTCATCGGCCCGCTGCTCGACAGGTTCCGGAACGGCCGCCGGTACGCGCTTGCGACAACGTTGCTACTGCGGGCCTTCCTGGCCTGGGTGATGGCCGGTGCGGTCGGGACCAAGGGCGGCTTCGCGCTCTACCCCGCAGCGTTTGGCGCGCTGGTCTGCTCGAAGGCCTACGGGGTGTCGCGCAGCGCGGTCGTGCCGCGCGTGCTGCCGCCGAACGTGACGCTGGTTCGCGGGAACGCCCGGCTCACGTTGTGGGGGGTGCTCACGGCGACTGTCGCGGCACCGATAGGCCAGGGCTTGAGCTGGGCCACCGGAGGGCCGGCATGGACGCTGCGCCTGTGTGCTGTCGTCTATTTGGCCGGCATCATCTTCGCGTTCCGTCTCCCCGAGCGCGTCGATTCGAGTGAGGGTGAGGTACGGCTGCGCCGGCGACCGCGCGCTCGGCCGGCCCAGGGATCAAGTTCGGGCCCCGAGATGACGGTGCCCCGATCCACCTACCGCCGGATCTTGCCGCCGCTGCGCGGAATCGGGCCGCGCATGACGACCATGCTGCGAGCGAGCGCTGGCCTGCGCGCCTTCAACGGCTTCATGACGCTGTTCCTCGCCTTCCTGATCAGGCGACATCCACTCGGGGTGTTCCACCCGAACGCCGACCTCGGCGTGATCGTGGCGTGCGCTGCGCTCGGCAGCGTGCTCGGGACGACGCTGGGTGGGTGGCTGAAACCGCGACAACCCGAGATCCTCGCGATTGTCAGCTTGTTCTCGGCTGCGGGGATTGGTGTCGTCGCCGCGATCTGGTTCAACCTCGGAACCGCCGCGCTGGTCGATCCTGGTGTCCAACATCAGTCAGTCGCTGTCGAAGCTCGGCCTCGACTCGGTGATCCAGCGCGATGCCGTCGAGCATGTGCGCACGTCCGCGTTCGCTCGTTCGGAGACCGTGCTGCAACTCTCGTGGGTGCTCGGCGGATTCGTCGCGATCCTGCTGCCCTCTGACGGCAGTCTCGGGTTGACCCTGGGATCCGTGGTGCTGCTCATCGTGCTGTTCTCGACGGTGAAGGCGGTCCGAACCCGGGTCAGCCCTGACCGCGGCATCGAACTGCTACGCGAGCGCCGCCGACCCGCGCCGAGCGACGCGTGAGCGTTCTGGTCATCTGCGCGGTCGCTGCCGAGCGATACGCCGTCGTGCGCAACCTCGGCTCGGCGACCCCGATCGAAGTCGCGGGCCTGAGTGGCGTGGCCGTCGACACCGCAGCCGGTTCGGTGCAGGTTTTCGACGGCGGCCCTGGTCCGGTCGCGGCGGCGCTCAGCACAGCGGCGTTGCTCGCGGTCGGCGGCGAGTACGACCTCGTCGTCAGTGCAGGCATCGCCGGGGGATTTCGCGGCCGCGCGGAGATCGGCGACATCGTGCTCGCCGACCAGGTGATCGCGGCGGATCAGGGCGTGCTGACCGACGAAGGCTTCAGCACGCTGCGCGACCTCGGCCTGCCGGGCGAGGGTGGCTACGCCGTGGGCAACCTCGAGCATCGTGCGCGGCTTGCCTCAGGCCCGTACCGGTTGCTCGCCGGCGACATCTTGACGCTTTCGTGCATGACGGGCACCGACGCGCGCGCCGCTGAGTTGGCCGCCCGCTACCCGCGTGCGGTGGCGGAGGCGATGGAGGGCTACGGCGTGATCGAGGCGACCCGGCGTTCCTTCGAACGCACCGGCCGCGATATCCCATTTACCGAGATCCGCGCGATCTCGAACATCATCGGCCGCCGCGACCGGTCGACCTGGAACATTCCACTCGCCTTCGGCGCTCTTGCAGATGCCATGTCGACGCTACTGAATGAGCCGCTGCCGTGACCGTGACGCCACTCTCGATCGCCTTCTCGCCCTGCCCCAACGACACGTTCGCGTTCTACGCGTGGACCCATGGGCTGATCCCCGGCGCGCCACCCGTCGACATCACGTTCGCCGATGTCGATGTCACCAACGGCGCAGCCGAGCGCGGCGAGTTCGACATCGTGAAGGTGTCGTACGCGGCGCTTGCCGTGGTTGCTCGACAAGTACGCATTGCTCCCAAGCGGCGGCGCACTCGGCCGCGGCTGCGGACCGCTGGTCCTCACCGCCGGTCGCACCGACCTGCGCGGCGCATCGATCGTGGTCCCCGGCGAGCGGACGACGGCCTACCTGCTCTTCCGGTTGTGGGCCGCCGATCAAGGCGTCGGCGAGATCAGCGTGCTGCCGTTTCCGGAGATCATGCCCGCCGTTCGCGACGGCAAATTCGACGCCGGCCTGGTGATTCACGAGGCGCGCTTCACCTACGGCAACTACGGCCTGACGAACGTGGTCGATCTCGGCGCCTGGTGGGAGTCCGACACCGGCTTGCCCATCCCGCTCGGTGCCATCCTCGCCAAACGACAGTTGGACGTCGATGGGTTGGCCGTCTGCTGCACGGGCCTCCGTCGAGCACGCCTTCGCCAACCCCTCGGCGTCCGCCCAGTTTGTTGCCGAGCACGCGAGCGAGATGGATCCCGAGGTGCAGGCGCGCCACATTGCCTTATATGTCAACGAATTCTCGGTCGACCTCGGCGACGAGGGCTACGCAGCGATCTCCGGGTTGCTGAACCGCGCAGCGGCCGAGGGATTGGTACCGCCAGTCGACGCCGCTGCGCTGCGCTAGCCGAGCTTCGCACCCCTGGGGGTACCTGGAATGCGTCGCGCAGGTACACCCAGCACTGCGAGGGGTGGGGACGGGCTACTGGTCGAGGTCGTCGGCTACTACCCGCAGCACCGTGGCAACCTTGTGACCGGTCGCCTTGTCGGGGTAGCGGTCGCGGCGCAGGCTGTTGGAGATCCCGTCGAGCAACTTGATGAGGTCTTCGACGATGACGACCATCTCGTCGGGCTTCTTGCGCTGCGCCTGGGCCTGGGATGGCAACCAGCGACGGCGGGGTATCGAGAACGCGGATCGACAGTGCCTGCTCGCCGCGCTTACCTTCGGCCACACCGAACTCGACCCGGCTACCCGGCTTCAGCGCTTCAAGACCCGAGGGCAGCGCTGAAGCGTGCACGAAGACGTCGCCGCCGTCGTCGCGGGAGACAAAGCCGAAGCCCTTGTCGGTGTCGTACCACTTGACCTTGCCGGTAGGCACGGGAAGCCCTTTCGAAAAGTCATGCAAATGAATGGGATGCGAACACTGTGGACATTCCAGGCTAGCGGCACTATCGACTACGCACCAATGTGTTGATCGGCCCTACAGACCGCGATCGCGATGCCCGAGAATAGCCGAATGAGCGAAAACGGGGACACCAGCGAGCACGGATTCCAGACCGCGACGACGCCCCTGGCGGCCTACGCGGCCTCGGCGACATGCTGTCGAGTGGGTCGATTGAGCGCCCGCCGCGCCGCAACCTCGCGGCGATCGTCGTCAGCCTGGTCGCGGTGCTCGCGGTCATCGGCGGCGGCGTGGCCTACGTCGGGTACCACAAGCTCGCGAGTTCAGGCGCCCAGCCCGATCAATGGGCACCGTCCTCGTCTATCGCCTACCTCAAGATCGACCTCGACCCGGCCGCGTCGGAGAAGATCGCCGCCCTGCGCTTCGAGCAGAAGTTCCCCGACGCCCCGCACGTCACCAGCGCCGACCAGCTCAAGGACGCCCTGCTCAGCAAGGCGTTTGACCAGCCGTCGAGCAACATCGACTACGCCACCGACATCAAGCCATGGCTCGGCGATCGGGTCGCGCTGGCGGCCTATCCCGACGCGAAAGGAAACGTCCAGCCCGTCGGCATCCTTCAGGTGAAGGACGCCACCCAGGCGCAGGCTGGCCTCACGAAGCTGATCCACACCGGCGACGGCGGGATGAGCACGGCCGGGTTCGCCATCGAGAACGACTACGCGATCGTCGGTCCGTCCCAGGCGGCGGTCGACGCAGCCGTTGCGGCCGCTCGCACCTCGAGCATCACCGCCAGCAACCAGTACGCCGCAGACGTCGCCACACTAGGGGGCGACCGCATCGTGACCGCGTGGGCCGATCTCGGCGCGGTATCCAAGTACGCCGCCAAGATGCAAGCCGCCGAACTCAGCGGCGCCCTCGGCGCGCTTAGCTCTGCGAGTTCGAGCACCGGCAGCGGTTGGGTCGGCGGCAGCGATCTGAGCAGCAGCGACCCGGGTAGCAGTTCAAGTGACGGCATCGACGCGGGCGGCCTCGGCAGCCTCGCCCCCGGCGCCCTCGCCAGCCTCGGCCCCGAGCAGCGTCACGCAGCGTTTTCGGCCCGGCTCCATCAGTGGCCTCGCGGGGCTGGCCGGCGCGCAAGGCCTCACCAACCAGCTCAAGGGCCGTCTCGTGCTCGGCCTCAGCCTGCAGTCCGGTTACGCCGAGATCAGCGGCCGGCTCGTCGGCGGTGACACCACCGGCATTTCGAGCCAGAACGCGGACGCCGGTGCGCTGCTGGGCCAGCTACCCGCTGGATCAGTCGCCGGTGTCGCAGTCTCAGGAATCGGCACGGCCATCAGCAAGGAACTCACGACGCTCGAATCCGGACCGCTGGCCTCGCTCGGCTTCAAGGACGAACTCGACGCCGCGAGCGCGCAGCTCGGCATCAGCTTGCCGGGCGATGCGGTCAACCTGATCGGCAACGGTGTTGCTGTCGGCCTCGACAGCGTCCCGGCCGACGGCGCGAAGCCGCAGTTCACCGGCATCGCCGAACCGACCGACGTCGCGAGCGGACTCAAGACGGCGCAGGCGCTCGCCAAGCTGCTCACGACCAACGGCACTGCCGCCACCGCCTCGGCGTCCGGTTCAAATGTCGTCATCACCAACGACGCCGCAGCATCCGGGCGCCCTTGGCAATGACGCCGGCTTCAAGTCGGCGATGTCGGGCATGCCCGACAACGTCGTCGCCGCTGCCTACGTCAACCTGGCCGGGATTTGGCCGGCGGTGGGCAGCAAGGTGCCCAGCGACCTCCAGCACCTGACCGGCATCGGAACCTACGAAGCGCTCGACGGCAGCGACGTCACCTTCAGCGTCCGAGTCACCGTCAACTAACAGGTCGCCTCACCAGGTCGACGTGTGCCCCACTACTGCTCGCGACACCGCGGCAGTAGTGAAGCACCCAGTAACGTTGACCGGATGAGCACAGCCCAGCTCGATCTCGTCAACTGGTTGCGCGAGCAGCCTGATGACGATCTTGCGCGGCTGCTCATGGCTCGGCCCGACCTGCTGCACCCGGTTCCGTCTGACATCGAGGTGCTCGCGACCCGGGCGGCTGGGCGCGCATCCGTCGAGATCGCGCTCGATCGATTCGACGTCGGCGCCCTGCAAGTGGTCGAGGCGATGGTGTTGTCACCCGACCCGACAGACACCGACGCCGTGGCCAAGCTGCTCGACGTCACGCCGCAACAACTCGCCCCTGCGCTCGACCGGTTGCGCGAGGCGGTGGTGGTCTGGGGTCGCGATGACCAACTGAGGCTGCTCCCCGTCGTCCGCGATCTGATGCCTGCACCCGCAGCCCTCGGACCACCCGCGCGCACGCTGCTCGAACACGTCTCCCGCAGCCAGCTCGCCGGCCTGATCGCCGATCTGGGCCTGACAGACGTCGGCGATCCGACATTCAGCATCGGTGCCGCCGCGGCTGCAGTCGACGCAATCGCCAACCTGCTTGAAGATCCGGCCCAACTGGCCGAGTTGCTCGGCCGCGCACCAGAGGCCGCGCGCGAGGTTGTCGACCTGCTTGCCGTCGGGCCGCCGACCGGCCGAATCCCCGCCGCGCGACGTCCGGTCGACGCCGCCACCGCCGACTCACCGGTGCGCTGGCTACTCGCGCACGCGCTCCTGATCGCGGTCGACGACTTCACCGTCGTGCTCCCTCGCGAGGTCGCGTTACACGTGCGCGGCGGGCGTGCGTTCGGAGCAGTCGAACTCGATCCACCGGTGGCTCGAAATCACCAAACACAAGCAGGCGGACGTCGATGCCAGCGCCGCCGGGCAGGCCTTCACCGTCGTCCGGCTGGTCGAAGCATTGCTCGAACGCTGGGGCGTCGAGCCGCCCGGTGTGTTGCGGGCGGGCGGCGTCGGTGTCCGCGATCTGCGCCGCACCGCACGCGATCTCGAGCTCGACGAGCGAGGCGCCGCGCTGCTTATCGAGGTCGCCCACGCCGCCGGCCTGATCGCTCCCGACGGCGAGGCGGCCGACAGCTGGCTGCCGACCACGGGCTACGACCTCTGGCTCGCCAAGTCGGTCGCCGACCGGTGGGTGCTCCTCGTCAGCGCCTGGCTGGTGACGACCCGGGTGCCGGGATTGGTCGGACGTCGGGAGCTGCCGTTCATCCGCGCGAGCGCCGACCCCGACGCGCCCGAGAAGCTGCAGCCGGCCGCGAACGCGCTCGGCGCCGATCTCGATCGCGCCCTTGCACCCATCGTTCGCCGCGAAGTTCTCGAGATCCTGCTTCGCGCTTCCGCGGGAGAAGCCCCGACGGCCGATTCGATCAGCGAGTCGCTGCAGTGGTCGTGGCCGCGACGCGGCGGGCGCCTGCGCGACGAGCTCGCCAGCTGGACGATCGAAGAGGCCGAACTCCTAGGCCTGACGGGTCGCGGCGCACTGTCATCGTTCGCGCGCGCGTTGTGCACCGGCTTGTATACCGGCGCCAACAACGAACGCGGTCGGACGCCGAGATGGTGGCCGCAGGTGACGAGCCTGCGGCAGTGGCTGCGGCGCTGCTCGCCTCGTTGCTGCCGCAGCCGCTCGACCACGTGTTGTTGCAAGCCGACCTCACCGCGATCGCACCCGGACCGCTGGAAAGCGACCTTGCTCGCGAACTCGCGATGGCCGCTGACATCGAATCGACCGGCGGCGCGACGGTCTTCCGGTTCAGTGACACGTCGATCAGGCGTGCACTCGATGCTGGCCGTAGCGCGGCCGACTTGCATGCGCTGCTGGCGGCTCGGTCGCGCACTCCTGTTCCGCAGCCACTTACTTATCTGATCGACGACGTCGCGCGCCGGCACGGCCGGATCCGGATCGGGCTCGCCGGTTCGTACGTTCGCTGCGACGACGACGGGCTGCTGAACGAGGTGCTTGCCGATCGCCGGGTTGAGAGCCTGCGGCTGCGCCGGTTAGCGCCGTCGGTTCTCGTCAGCCCGCTCGCACCGGAGCGAGTCGCCGAACGGCTGCGCGAAGTCGGCTACGCCCCCGCTGCGGAAAGCCCCGATGGGGCGTTGCTGCTCCGCCGTCCAGATTCAGGTCGAGCCCCATCACGGCCGCGACCGATTCGCCGACGTCCTGAGCTCGCGACACCAGCTGCGTCGGTGGTTTCTGTCGCGGTCAGGGCGATTCGCGGCGGCGACCGGGCGGTGACGTCGAGTCGCGGCGCAGTGGTGGGAGGGTCGACTTCGGACGTCGTGCCGCACTCTGCGTCGACCGAGACGTTGGCGATCTTGCAGGACGCGCTTCGGTCAGGCCGGGCCGTCTGGATCGGCTATCTCAACGCACAGGGCCAGGCGAGCAATCGGATCATCGAGCCACAACGCCTGGCCGGTGGATACCTGACCGCATTCGACTATCGACGTGACGAACCTCGGACGTTCGCGGTGCACCGCATCACCGGGGTTGCCGAACTGACCGAGGGCGAGATCGCCGAAAACGCCGACGAGCCAACACCTGGGACAATGGTTCAGTGACTGACGGACCTCTGATCGTGCAATCCGACAAGACCCTGCTCCTTGAGGTCGACCACGAACTGGCCGGGGAATGCCGTCGGGCTATCGCGCCCTTCGCCGAACTCGAGCGATCTCCTGAGCACGTGCATACCTACCGCCTCACGCCGTTGGGTCTCTGGAACGCGCGGGCCGCCGGGCACGACGCAGAAGAGGTTGTCGACGCGCTGCTGAAGTACAGCCGCTACGCGGTGCCGCACGCGTTGCTGATCGACGTCGCCGAGACGATGGCACGCTACGGCCGGCTGCAGCTGACCAACGACCCCGCGCATGGGTTGGTGCTGCGCTCGGTCGATCGAGCCGTTCTCGAAGAAGTGCTGCGCAGCCCCAAGGTTGCGCCGATGATCGGCGTCCGGCTTGATGACGATGCAGTTGTCATTCATCCGAGCGAGCGCGGTCACCTCAAGCAGGTGTTGCTGAAGCTCGGCTGGCCGGCCGAAGACCTCGCCGGTTACGTCGATGGCGAGGCGCATGCGATCGCGCTGGACGCAGGACGGCTGGGAGATTCGGCCCTACCAACTCGAAGCGGTCGAGGGCTTCTGGCACGGCGGCTCCGGTGTCGTCGTGCTGCCGTGTGGTGCCGGCAAGACCATCGTCGGCGCGGCTGCCATGGCGAAGGCGCAGGCGACCACCTTGATCCTCGTGACGAACACCGTCGCGGCCCGGCAGTGGCGTCACGAATTGCTCAAGCGCACGTCACTCACTGAAGACGAGATCGGCGAATATTCCGGTGCCAAGAAGGAAATTCGGCCCGTCACCATCGCGACGTATCAAGTCATGACCACCCGTCGCAAAGGCGTCTACGCGCACCTCGAACTCTTCGACTCACGCGACTGGGGCCTCATCATTTACGACGAGGTACACCTGTTGCCGGCGCCGATCTTTCGCTTCACCGCTGACATTCAGTCGCGTCGCCGGTTGGGCTTGACGGCGACGTTGGTGCGCGAAGACGGTCGCGAAGGCGACGTGTTCAGTCTGATCGGTCCGAAGCGCTACGACGCACCCTGGAAGGACATCGAGGCGCAGGGTTACATCGCGCCGGCTGACTGCGTCGAGGTACGGGTCACTCTCACCGAGCATGAGCGGCTTCTGTACGCGACCGCCGAACCTGAAGAGCGCTATCGGCTCGCTTCGACGACCGAAACGAAGATGAAGGTGATCGAGGCACTGGCCGCGCGTCACGTCGGCGACCAGTTGCTCGTGATCGGCCAATACCTCGACCAGCTCGACGAATTCGGCGAGCGCCTCGGCGTCCCGGTCATCAAGGGCGACACGACGGTGAAGGAGCGCGAGCGACTGTACGACCTGTTCCGGACCGGCGAGATCACCACGCTCGTCGTATCGAAAGTGGCGAACTTCTCGATCGACTTGCCCGAGGCGTCGGTCGCGATTCAGGTGTCGGGATCGTTCGGATCGCGCCAGGAAGAGGCGCAGCGTCTCGGCCGGATTGCTGCGGCCGAAGCACGACGGTCGCACTGCGCGCTTCTACGCGGTCGTCGCGCGCGACACCATCGACCAGGATTACGCCGCGCACCGCCAGCGGTTCCTTGCCGAACAGGGCTACGCGTATCGCATCATCGACGCCGACGACGTGTTGGCGGGCGACGAAATCTAGCGGGTGCTTCGCATCCCGTGTGGTTGTTCAGCTCGCCAATTTGTCGCGCTTATGGAGCCACCCGGGATGCGAAGTTTGTTTGCGGTGGGCGAGGCCTATTGCGACCACAGCTACCCCGAGCGCCAGTTCGGTTGCGTAGACCGCCCATGCCGCGGCGCCGGAATTCGACGTGAGTCCCCAACCAGGAATGATGCGCGCGATCAGTGGGAGCCCGGTGCCAGCCGACAACACCTGGTGGTGAATCGGTCCGAGCGCCACCATGACGAGTGGCTCGGCGACCAACAGCCCACCAGCGAGCAGCGAGGTGCGCGCTGTCGGACGACGTCGCCACCATGCGCCTAGCGCGCCGAAGATGGGGCCGGTGATGACACCACCTTCGAAGTAGGCACGATTACCCGTGAGCTCGAGCCGCAGGTCACCAATAAAGCCGTGCCCGCCGAGGTTTTCGACGAGCGTGCTGAGTAGGTAGAAGCCGGCCGAGCGCGAACAGGGTCGCGGCGAGTCCGACGAAGGCGCCCCGGCGTGGTGTTGGACATTGCAGTGCCGGCGAAGAACGCGACGAGCAACCACGGCGTGCTCAGGTTGCCTACCGCACCACGCAGCCTGCGCGACCTCAGCGTTCGACGCCGATGTTCTGGCCCTTCGCCCACGCCGCGAACACACCGAACGCAAACGCCGCTAGCAGGACGGCGGTGATCCGCATCGCTGACGATCGTGGCGTCACGCCCGCGAGGCTACGACGGAACACGCTCATCAACAACGGACTCCGGCATTGCGCCGTCATGCCGGCGCCAACCGCTGCCAGGGAAAAGGCGCGAGATCGGGCTCGACCCAGCCGACCTTTGCGGGTGCCGCCGCCAGCGTCGCTGAGCGGTAGAAGCGAGAGAGCAGCCGCTTGTCGAGGAGTGCAGCATTGCGTTCCGCGAACGTTTCGAAGTCGGCGTCGGGATGCTCGTCGACGTGATAGCCCACGAGTTCGACCCATGCGCGGCTCACCGTCGCGTGATACTTCTGCGGCGCACCGGCATAGCGCGCGGTGCGCTGAATTCCTTCGCTCACAAGGGAAATCGCCCTCAGGCGTGCCGCAACTTCTTACTGCGAGCCAGGTGAGCTCAATGTGCTCCCGATGGCCGAAACGTTCCGCGCCCGTCATGACCTGCGCCATGAGTGTCTCGAACGTCGGCTCAGCTGCGTCGGCGCCGTCGTTTGTCACAACCCGCCCTCCGTCTTCGGCTCGGTTCAGCGTCGCTGTCCGCCCGCCGCTGACGCAACTTGTTTGCGTCGGTCGGCGGGCCTGTGGACAACGAACGCCAGCACATCGACGTCCGACCTACTCTTCGTGGCGAGTCGCGCAACTGGGTGTCGGCTCGGTATCAGGAGGTCGGCGTGAGCGGCATCAGGGTTACACCAGAGCAGCTGGCAAGTCTGTCGTCGCGGGTCAGCTCAGGCTCGGCAAGCATCGAGGGCGAGCTGCGGTCGCTGACTGGTTCGCTCGCGCCGCTGGGCAGCGATTGGGCCGGTGTTGCACAGCAGCGGTTCCAGGCGCTGTGGGCGGAGTGGCAGAAGTCCGCCGAGGGTCTGCGCGATGCGCTCGGCGGCATCAGCCAACTGCTCGGCCAGGCCAGCACCAGCTACGCCGAAGCGGAACGCCAGATCGCCGCGAGCTTCGGCAACGTCTGACCGGCAAAGGCGGCCGAGCGCGACAGCGTGTGCGATCGCTGCCCTCCCAGGGAGGTGAACGCACACGCTGGCGCGGTGCTACCAGAAGGGCGGCGTCCGGTTTCCCGGACGCCGCCCTTCTTGTTGAGCAGGTTGGACTTAGAAGTCCATGTCCCCGCCGCCGCCGCCACCCTGAGGTGCCGGGTTCTTCTCCGGCTTCTCAGCGATGACAACTTCGGTGGTGAGGAACAATGCGGCGATCGATGCCGCGTTCTGGAGCGCGGAGCGGGTGACCTTGGCGGGGTCGATGATGCCGGCCTTGATCAGGTCGACGTACTCACCGGTGGCCGCGTTCAGGCCCCAACCGGGCTCGAGGTTGCGCACCTTCTCGACCACGACGCCGCCTTCGAGGCCAGCGTTGATCGCGATCTGCTTGAGCGGTGCCTCGAGGGCGATCTCGACGATGCGAGCGCCAGTGGCCTCGTCACCTTCGAGGTTGAGCTTCTCGAATGCGGTGCGACCGGCCTGCAGCAGCGCGACGCCACCACCTGCCACGATGCCCTCTTCGACAGCGGCCTTCGCGTTGCGAACCGCGTCTTCGATGCGGTGCTTGCGCTCCTTGAGCTCGACCTCGGTGGCCGCGCCTGCCTTGATGACTGCAACGCCGCCGGCCAGCTTGGCCAACCGCTCCTGCAGCTTCTCCTTGTCGTAGTCGGAGTCGCTCTTCTCGATCTCGGCGCGGATCTGGTTGACGCGACCAGCGATCTGCTCTGCGTCACCGCCACCCTCGACGATGGTCGTCTCGTCCTTGGTGACGACGACCTTGCGAGCCTTGCCGAGCAGGTCGAGACCAGCAGTCTCGAGCTTCAGGCCGACTTCCTCGCTGATGACCTGACCACCGGTGAGGATGGAGATGTCACCGAGCATCGCCTTGCGACGGTCACCAAAGCCGGGAGCCTTGACGGCGACCGAGCGGAAGGTGCCGCGGATCTTGTTGACGACGAGCGTGGCGAGAGCCTCGCCCTCGACGTCCTCGGCGATGATCGCGAGCGGCTTGCCGCTCTGCATGACCTTCTCCAGCAACGGCAGGAGGTCCTTGACCGAGGCGATCTTGCTGTTCACGACGAGCACGTACGGGTCGTCGAGAACGGCTTCCATGCGCTCGGTGTCGGTGGCGAAGTAGGGCGAGATGTAACCCTTGTCGAAGCGCATGCCCTCGGTGAGCTCGAGCTCGAGGCCGAAGGTGTTGCTCTCCTCGACGGTGATGACGCCTTCCTTGCCGACCTTGTCCATGGCCTCGGCGATCATCTCGCCGATCGCCGGGTCAGCGGCCGAGATCGAGGCCGTCGAGGCGATCTGCTCGCGGGTCTCGACGTCCTTCGCCAGGGCCAGCAGCGCCGCCGACACACTCGCGACAGCAGCTTCGATGCCGCGCTTGAGCGCCATCGGGTTCGCGCCGGCTGCGACGTTGCGCAGGCCTTCGCGGACGAGCGCCTGGGCGAGCACGGTCGCGGTCGTCGTGCCGTCACCGGCGACGTCGTCAGTCTTCTTGGCGACTTCCTTGACGAGCTCGGCGCCGATCTTCTCGTACGGGTCTTCGAGCTCGATTTCCTTGGCAATGCTCACGCCGTCGTTGGTGATTGTGGGAGCGCCCCACTTCTTCTCCAACACGACGTTGCGGCCACGCGGGCCGAGCGTCACTTTCACGGCGTCGGCGAGCTGGTTCATACCGCGCTCGAGGGCGCGACGAGCAGTCTCGTCATACGCGATGATCTTGGACATGCGGATGGTCCTCCCGGGTCGGGAAACGTTGCGTGCGGCCGGACTCGACGCCCGCGACGGCCGACCACGCCTCGCCGGTGTCATGTCCGCCGGCTCGGCAGGGTCTCGAAGGCCCGGCCATTAATCTGTCACTCAGGTGTTAAGAGTGCTAGCTCATGTTTAGCACTCAGACCCCCCGAGTGCAACCGACGTCCGGTGAACGTTCGAGCATTGCTCGACGCGCGGGTGGCCACTCGTGATCATGCAGAAAAGGGCGGGTCTCGTCGCCAAAACCCACCCTTTTCTGCATGATCACGAACCGCGGGCTAGCTCGTGGGGCAGCAGCAGCTTCCGCTTGTGCTCGAGCCGCAGCAGCCCTGCTCGTCGGTCACGTCGCAGCAGTTCATCCGAACCTCCTAGATATCGACGGTGGTCTATATGTGTCGAGGTTGGCACGGGACATAGACATCTGTCAATATTGATACATGTCGAAGTCTCTGCTGGTTCTCACGCCCGTTCAAACGGTCGCGTGCTGCTCGCCAATGACCCGAGATCCGCTCAACGCCGAACAGGCCGAGCAGATCTCGACCCTGTTGAAGGCGCTCGCCGATCCGGTGCGGCTGCGGCTGATGTCGCTGGTGCTGTCGCACGAGGACGGCGAAGCGTGCGTGTGTGACCTGAACGACGCGTTCGAGCTGACTCAGCCCACGATCAGCCACCATCTGAAGGTCTTGCACGAGGCCGGCTTGCTCGACCGGGACAAGCGCGGCGTGTGGGTCTATTACAAGGCTCGCCAGGACGCGCTCGATTCGATCGCGGCGTTGATCAGCCTCGACCCAGCCCGCCGATGAGCGTGCCGTTGGGCCGGCGATGCGTTGCCGAATTCATCGGGACGGCGTTCCTACTCGCCGCCGTCGTCGGCTCCGGCATCGCCGCCGTGCGGCTGTCGCCGGGACAGCTCGGCCTGGAACTGCTCGAGAACTCACTCATCACCGGCGCCGCGCTTACCGCGCTCATCGTGGCGCTGCAGTCGGTATCCGCCGCATTCAACCCGGTGGTCACGCTGGTCGAACGTGCTCTCGGCGCTCTGACCAACCGCCAAGCAGCAGCCCTGATCGGCGCCCAAGTCGGCGGCGCCGTGGTCGGGTCGATCGTGGCCAACCTGATGTTCCACCTGCCCGCCGTCACTATCGCCACGCACCAGCGCAGCGGTGGCGGGCTATGGCTTGGTGAGTGTGTCGCCACCCTCGGCCTCGTGCTCGTCATCTTCGGCACGGTGCGTTCGGGACGTGCCAGCCTCGTTCCGTTCGCGGTCGGCGCCTACATCAGCGCGGCGTACTGGTTCACCAGCTCCACCAGCTTCGCGAACCCCGCGGTAACGATTGCCCGGACGCTTTCGAACACCTTCGCCGGAATCGCCCCAGCCTCCGTCGCGATGTTCGTCGTCATGCAGTTGCTCGGCGGCGTTCTCGGCTACGCCGTCATCCGCGCGCTGTACCCGAATGCCAGTAGGCCGCCGGTCGATATCGACGGCTTCCCTGCAGTCGGGCCAACAAAGGAGTACGCGTGAGCACCCCGGTCATTCTGTTCGCGTGCGTCCACAATTCTGGGCGATCGGTCGCTGCGCGAGTTCTCGCCGAGCACTACGGCGCGGGTCGGGTGGCCGCCATTTCGGCCGGCTCCGAGCCCGGCGACTCGATCAACCCAGTCGTCACCCAAGTTCTCGCCGAGCGCGGGCTGTCGACGGCCTCGGAGGTCCCGAAGCTGCTCGACTACGACACAGTCGTCGGCGCCGACGTGGTGATCACGATGGGGTGCGGCGAGGCGTGCCCGGTCGTGCCCGGCAAGCGCCACGAGGACTGGCTCGTCGAGGATCCCGCAGGCCAAGACCTCGCCACCGTGCGCGCGATCGTCGACGACATCGACGCCCGCGTGCGCGCGCTGCTCGCCGAGCTCCTCGCCTAGCCACAGCCCGTCCGGCCACCTCGGCCCGATGATCATGGGGAAAGGGGTGGCTTCCGGCGCGACCAGAGGCCCATTTCCCCATGATCATCGAGGGGTGGCGGGGTGGCTCGCGCTAGACCAGGCCCGCGACGTCGAGGTAGGCGCGAAACGCTTCGATGGACGGCGGGATGGTGACCGACGGCGACACGACCGGCGCCACAGCGTCGAGGGTCTTCAGCCCGTCGCCGGTATTGAAGACCACGGTCTCCGCGTCGGGATCGAGCTGGCCGGCGGCGAGCAGCTTGCGCAGCACGCCAATCGTCACGCCGCCCGCGGTCTCGCCGAAGATGCCTTCGGTGCGCGCGAGTAGCCGCATGCCGTCGACGATCTCCTCGTCGCTCACGTCCTCGACCAGGCCGCCGGTGCGCCGGCAGACGTCGAGCACGTAAGGTCCGTCGGCCGGGTTGCCGATCGCCAGTGACTTCGCAATCGTGTCGGGCCGCACCGGCTGCACGACGTCGTAGCCGGCCTTGAACGCGTTCGATACCGGCGAGCACCCCGAAGCCTGCGCACCGAAAACGCGATACGGCGTCGCATCAACAAGACCGAGCTTGCCGAACTCGGTGAACGCCTTGTCGACCTTCGTCAGCTGCGACCCCGACGCGATCGGAATCACCACCTGCTCCGGCAATCGCCAGCCGAGCTGCTCGGCGATCTCGTAGCCCAGCGTCTTCGATCCCTCGGCGTAGAACGGCCGCACGTTCACGTTCACGAACGCCCACGATTCTTCTTCGCCGGCGATCTCCGAAGCGAGCCGGTTGACGTCGTCGTAGTTGCCCTCGACCGCGATCAGCGTGCCGCCGTACACGGCCGTCGTGACGATCTTCTGCCGCTCGAGGTTGGCCGGAATGAACACCACCGACTTGATGCCGGCGCGCGCAGCTGCTGCAGCCACCGCGTTCGCCAGGTTGCCGGTCGATGGGCAGGCGAGCACCGAGAATCCGAGCTCGCGTGCAGCCGCCAGCGCGACCGCGACGACCCTGTCCTTGAACGAGTGCGTGGGGTTGCCGCTGTCGTCCTTCACCCACAGCTTGCGCATGCCAAGCTCACGGGCCAGGTTGCGAGCAAGCACCAGTTTTGTCATACCTGGCTCAAGATTTGGCGTCTCGGCGACGTTCGACGGAACCGGCAGCAACTGCTTGTAGCGCCAGATGTTCTGCGGCCCGGCTTCGATCGACTCGCGGCTCACACCGGTGTAGTCGTAGGCCACTTCAAGCGGCCCGAAGCACATCTCACACGCATAGCGCGGGCTGATCGGATACTGCTCTCCACACTCGCGACACGACAGCGAGGTGGCCGACCCTAAAAGAGTCGAATGCGGGACGGCGGGGGGCGACTGGGTCGCGGACACGGTGAAGCCTCTCTCCTCATCTTCCCCGCGGACCATCCACGGGACGGAGTTGGCACCTGTTCCGCCTACGCAGTGTTGCTGCGAATGCGTCGGAATGGTTGCCGGGGCTTCAACGGGCCGGTCCCTCTGCCCCTCTTGATGAGCACTGCACATCAGTACTGTCCTTGCAAGAGCAGAAGCGTAGCCCCTCGCCGGGATCGGCCGAACGGCTGACCAAGGTCGGCCGTTTTTCCTAGAGCTTTGCGGGCCGCCGAGGCACTATCGTCGTCCGCATTGGAGGGGAACCGCGGGCGGGGACATACCGGGCAGGAATGTTCTCGGCCGCGGTTTTTTTCTGCCCAAAATCAGTGCGGCTGGACGACGGTCAGTACGGCTTCGAGAAACGCCACCACCGCGTCGGGCCCAGCGAGCTGCAGATCAGCCCGCGCTGCCAGGTCGGCAAGGCCCGGCTCGTCGGGCGCCCCGCTGAACACCCCGAGCGTCGCGATCCCTTTCGACCGGAAATCGTCGAGCGCATCGAACGCGGCAATATCGCCGAGGTCGTCCCCGACGTAACAGACCGACCGCGCGCCGAACGCATCCACGAGGGAGAGCGAGCGCGGTGCCCTTGTCCGTGCCGCCAGGACGCAACTCGAGCACCAGCCGGCCGGGCTCAAGACGCAAGCCCTTCAGACTCAGCAAGCCGCAGCAGCGGTTCGCGCAGCAGCTCGAGGGCCGCGCGCGGGTCGGCGGTTTCCCGCACGTGAACGGCGACCGACGCACCCTTGTCCTCGATCCGGGTGCCCGAAGGCGCGCCAACACGAAGCAGCAACGCCGGCAACGCCGCTCGCACCTGATCGACCCGCTCTGACCTGCGAGGGTCAACGCTGGCGTCCGCACCGACGCCAGCAGCCGTCGTCCACGTCTCGAGTCCGTAGTGGCCGACGACCAGCAGATTCGGCGGGTCATCGCGCGGTGAAACCGAGCAGCGAGGCCGCGACGCCAGGCGGTCGGCCGGTCACGACGGCGACCGCCCTCATCGATGCAGCCAACGCGCGCAACATTCCGAAGCGCGACGGGATGCGGCCGCGCGGCAGACGGCTTGGCTGACGATCGGCGCCAGCGTGCCGTCGAAATCGACCGCGAGCAGTGCTGTGCGCGGCTGCGCGATCAGCGCCCGCAAGCCCTCGCGGCCGGCCTCCGTGCGCGGGATCGGGAACAGTGCCGCCCTCGCAGGCTCGGACTCGGGCGGGGGCACAGCGTCGACCCTACTTGCCGCTTGAGGTCCAATCCTGGCCGAGCACGAGCGTGAGGTGCGTCGTCGAGACGCCGTCGGGTGCCGGCGCGGTCTTGCCGATGGCGGTGAACTGGGCGGCGAGCGCCTGGGCTGCTGCCTGTTGACCGTCGGGGTAGAACACGGTCGTCGCGGACATCGACTGCGAGTAGTTGCCGGTCAGCGCGACCACCCAGCCGCCACGGCTCAGCGTCGTGTCGGCCCGCGCCGCCATGCCGCTGATGTGGGTGCCGTTGAGGATGTCAACCAAGGGCTTGGTCGCCGGGCGTGCTCGCGCTGGCGATTGCTCGGCGCGGGCGACGCGGTCGTCGGGGTGACCGCGGTGTCGGCGCGGCGGACGGTGGCGGGCGGGCGGAGGCGGCGTGATCGCCGGCAGCGTCGAAGCAGGAGCGGACGTCGGCGCAACGGCAGGCGACGACGCGGGCCCTGGTGGCACGGACCCGAACGGCTTTGACCCGGTCGGCTGACCCGTCGGCGTTGACCCAGTCGGAGTTGCGCTCGGGGAGACATAGCCCGACGAAGAGGCGTTGGTCGAGGGACGCTTGGACTCGCCGCGCCAGTGCAGCGAGGCCTCGACGCCGACGCCAGCAACGACCACGACCAGCAGCGAGACCACCAGCACGCGCGTTCGGCGGCCGCGGTCGACTCGGCGGTGGCTGCCGCCCGGCGCGGGGATCCGATGTCGTCATGAGATCTCAGTCGTCATGAATTGGGCCTGTCATTAGGTATGGCTACCGGCCAGGAAGTCTGGAGTCGGCAACCGATCGTCGTCACGCGACGATCATGGCGGATCAGGCCTCGATGCCGAGGCGGCGGGCCGATCGTGCGCGCTGGCGCGCCGCGCGCAGCCGACGGAGCCGCTTCACCAGCATGGGATCGGCGGCCAGCGCCGCCGGACGGTCGATCAGCGCGTTCAGCGCTTGGTAGTAGCGGGTGGCCGACATGTCGAACTTCTCGCGCATCGCCTGCTCTTTGGCACCCGCGTACTTCCACCACTGGCGCTCGAACTCGAGGATCAACTGATCGCGTTCGGATAGCACGTCGACCAACATGCCCGACGCATCAGCGTTCACGGCGTCCGCGACCTCCATCGACCAGCCCTTCGTTCGACCCACCACACTCACGACCGCTCACAGGGCACGCGTGTACGAGCCATCGTAGGACCCAAACAACACCGATGTCATTCGCCCGGGCCGTGGCTGGGGAAATCTGCCAGGATCCGCGCCTCATGTCCCCCAGGAGTCCCCCTAGGCTTGCGCCCGTGCCGTCGTCTCGCGGAGCCGCGCTTGCCCAGGTCGCGCACTGGTCGGCGTCCAACCCTGCGGCCGGCGTCACCGACGCGACCCGCACCCTCGGCGAGACCGGCGACGTCGAGCGGCGCCATGAGTGGGCGTCGGTCACCAAGCTCGTCACGGCGCTGTGCGTGCTGCAGCTGGTCGACGAGGGCGAGCATCGCGCTCGACGAGCCGGCCGGACCGCCCGGGTCGACGGTGCGTCATCTCCTCGCGCACGCCTCGGGCCTCGGATTCGACGAGGGCGCCGCTCTCAGCAAGCCCGAACGCCGCCGGGTCTACTCCAACGCGGGCTTCGATCTGCTCGGCGCTCTCGTCAGCGAGCGCACCGGCTTGCCCTTCGCCCGCTACGTCGCCGCAGGCAGTGTTCGAGCCATTAGGGATGCAAGCTTCAAGCATCGAGGGGACGCCGTCGGCGGGCGGTGTTGGGCCACTGGTCGACCTGTTGAGGTTCGCTCGCGAACTCCTGCTGCCGACGCTGATCAGCGCCGGCGACGCTGGCGCTGGCGACAACTGTCACGTTTCCCGGCCTCGACGGCGTTCTGCCTGGCTACGGGCGGTGCACGCCCAACGACTGGGGCTTGGGTTTTGAGCTTCGCGACGCGAAGGAGCCGCATTGGACAGGGCGGCACAACTCGGCGTCCACCTTTGGGCATTTCGGCCGAGCCGGCAGCTTCCTGTGGATCGACCCGCCGCTGGGCCTCGGCTGCGTCGCGCTAGCCGACACCGCGTTCGGGCCCTGGGCTATCGAAGCCTGGCCAGCGTTCTCCGACGCGGTGATCGCGGAGTACGGCGAGCAGCTAGCCGGTGCGGCCGGTGATGTAGTCCTCGGTGCGCTTGTCTGAGGGCACCGAGAAGATCCGGCTCGTCGCGTCGTACTCGACCAGCACGCCCGGTTGCCCAGCCCCGGCGAGGGTGAAGAAGCCGGTCGTCTCGCTGACCCGGCTCGCCTGCTGCATGTTGTGCGTCACGATGACGATCGTGTAGCGGTCCTTGAGCTCGGCGATGAGGTCTTCGATCGCCAGCGTCGAGATCGGGTCGAGGGCCGAGCAGGGCTCGTCCATCAGCAGCACTTCGGGCTCGACCGCGATGGCGCGCGCGATGCACAGCCGCTGCTGCTGGCCACCGGAAAGTGCGAGTGCCGGCTTCTTCAGACGGTCCTTCACCTCGGCCCACAAGTGGGCACCGGTAAGGGCGCGCTCGACCACGACGTCGAGGTCTTTTCCCTTGCTACCGCCCAATTTCAGGCCAGCAGCGACGTTGTCGTAGATCGACATCGTGGGGAACGGGTTCGGCCGCTGGAACACCATGCCGACGCTGCGGCGCAACGCCACCGGGTCGACGCCGGGCGCGTAGATGTCGCGGTCGTCGAGCAGCACCTGGCCGGTGATGTGCGCACCCGGAATGACTTCGTGCAGCCGGTTGAGACTGCGCAGGAACGTCGACTTGCCGCACCCCGAGGGGCCGATCAAGGCAGTGACGGCCTTGGGTTCGATCACCATCGTGACGTTCTCTACAGCCTTGTGGTTGCCGTAGTAGCACGAAAGACCGAGCGCCTCGATCCGCTTGGCCATGGGACCGCTCACCTCCGGTTAAGTACGTCTCGGCGCGTAAGAAGCCGGGCGATCACGTAGAGCAGTACCACGATCAGGATCAGAGTAAAGGCGGCAGCCCACGCACGGTTGACATCAGCTGGTGTCCCGAGCTGCGGCAGAGCTGAATACATACAGCGGCAACGCTTCCTGCGGCCCGTGTATCGGACTGCGGTTGATGAAAACGGTGCCAAAAGCCGTGAGCAGGAGCGGCGCTGTTTCGCCTGTCACGCGAGCGATCGCGAGCATGACGCCAGTCGTGATACCGGTGCGGGCGGTCGGCAAGATGATCGACAGGATCGCCCGCCACTTGGGTATTCCGAGCGCGTACGCGGCTTCTCGAAGAGAGTCCGGAACAAGCTTGAGCATCTCCTCGGACGACCGGATCACCACCGGCAGCATCAGGATCGCAAGTGCCATCGATCCGGCGAAACCCGAGTAGCCCTGGTGCAACCCGATGACCCAGAACGCGAGCACGAAAAGGCCGGCGACGATGGACGGGATGCCTGTCATGACGTCGACCAGCAGCCGTACGACGGTCGAGAAGCCTTTGGCGCTGTACTCGTTGAGGTGGATTGCGACGAGCAATCCGAGCGGCACCGAGATCACCGACGCGATCGCGAGCTGTTCGACCGTGCCGAGGATCGCGTGGTAGATGCCACCACCGATGTCGTCGGGCCCGACGCCAGCCATCGAATGCGTCAGGAACCGGTAGCTGAAGCGGCCAAGGCCTTTGCCGACCGTGTACCAAATCACGAGCGCAAGAGGCACGACGGCGATGAGAAATGCGAGATACATGACGCAGGTCATGAGCCGGTTCACGATCGCTCGACGACCGCGGATCTTCCACAGATCGTCCGGCGGTGCGCCCACCTGGCGGATCGCGCACGCTCATCGCGCAGTCCCCTGCCTGACGGCGGAGCGGTGAATAACGATGCGGGCGATGAGGTTGACGCCGAAAGTAAGGACGAAGAGCACGAGACCGCTTGCGATCAATGCGGACCGGCCCGGTCGTTCCGGCCTCGCCGAAGGTGTTGGCGATGTTCGCGGCGATCGTGTCGCCACCCGGCACCAAGATGTGGAAGCTAATGGTGAAGCTGGTACCAAGGATCAGTGCGATGGCGATGGTTTCGCCGAGTGCACGACCCAGGCCCGAGCATGACGCCGCCGATGATGCCGGGGCGACTCGGCGGGAGCAACGCAGTATCGTACCATTTCCCAGCGGGTCGCGCCCAACGCGAGTGCGGCTTCCTTGAGGTTCGGATCAACCTGGCGCAGCACCTCGCGCGAAATCGCCGCGATCACCGGCACGACCATGATGGCAAGCACGATCGCCGCGACAAAGATCGACTGACTCGCAACCGATGTACGGTCGTTGGGATCGTCGAACATCGGTATCCAGCCGAAATTCGTGGCCAGGAAATGCTGAAATCCTCGGATGTGAGGGACCAGGAACACCAGCCCCCACAGTCCGTAGACCACCGAAGGCACCGTCGCCAGCATGTCGATGAGATAGCCGAGCCAGGTCGCGAGACGACGCGGCGCGTACTCGACGACGAAAATCGCGACACCCAACGCGACCGGCACCGCGATCACCAAAGCGATGACACTGGACAGCACCGTGCCGAAGACGAGTACAGCAATGCCGAACAGCGGCGGATCGCCGTCGGGGTTCCAGACCTTGGTCGTGAAGAAGTTCTTCTGATCGTTCTTCAGCGATGGAATAGCCTTTACTACAAGAAAGACTGCGATCGCGCCGAGAATGACGAGCACGAACGTCGCGGCGGCAAAGGTGATGGCCCGGAAGGGCTCGACACGTCGAGCCTTTCCGGGCGTCCCCCGTAATGGTGTCAGCGACTGCGGGAGTGCTCTGGGTCACGAAATCGCCGAGATGCTTGCTTCGTCCTTCGCCACCAGTGAACTTGGCAGCGCCGCGAAGCCGAGGCCGTCGGCCGCCGCCTGACCCTTGCTCACCGCGTAGTACAGGAAGGACTTCACCAAGGCACCCTTGGCGGCATCCTTGTACTTGGTGCACGCGATGGCGTACGACACGGTCGAGATCGGATAGCCGGTCATCTTCGTGAACGCTAGCGAGCCCGCCAGGTCGTTTCCAGTGCCCGTGACGTTAAAGCCGTCGGCGATCGACTGCGACACCTGGTCCGTGGTGGGGGCGAGGAACGTGCTGCCGGTGCCTTTGATCAAGGCGGTGGGCAGGTTCTGGCCCTTCGCGTAGGACTCTTCGTCGTAGGTAATGCCGCCAGTGGTCTGGCTCGACCGCCGCTGCGACGCCTGCCGACTTCGGCTTTCCGGTGGCCCCAGGGAAGAAGGTCAGCGTCTTGCTGCTGCCGAGTGTCCACGCGCTGCCTGCATCCGCCTGCAGAAACGCGGTGTACACCTGCGTCGTCCCGGATGAGTCGTTGCGGTAGAACACGCTTATCGGGGTCGATGGCAGCGTTACTCCGGGATTGTCTGCAGCGAGCGCCGGGTCGTTCCACTTTGTGATCTTGCCGGAGAAGATGCCAGCTAGGTCGGTCGCCGACAGCTGCAACTTCGGCACCGACGAGAGGTTATAGACGATGGCGACGCCACCAACGGTCACGGGGATCGTGACCGCGGTGCTGGCGCAAGCAGTGTTCGCAGCGGTCTGCTGCGCTGCCGTCATCGTCACGTCCGACCCGGCGAAGTCCGCAGTCCCGTTTCCGATAGCCGTGATCCCAGCTCCGGAGCCGGTGCCCTGGTAGTTGACTTGCGCGCCCGAGCATTGGGTCGCGAAGTCCTTGCTCCACTGGGTTTCCATGTTCTGCTGGAAGGTCGAGCCCTGCGCGCTCAGTGAGCCGGTGCCACATGCCGGGACACTCGCGCTGACCGCGGCGCTCGACACAGCGGTTGAGGCTGCGGCTGGGCGGCCGGAGCCGCGGTCGCGACGGAGCTCGCGGCCGACGGCGATGGCGCGGCGGTCGATGGCGAGCTTGTGCTGTTGTCATTGGTGCCACACGCGGCGGTCGCCAACAACGCACCTGCGGTCAGCAGGGTCGCGGCGATGCGTGAAGTCCTCACGAAGTAACTCCTCCTGTGTCGGTTAACCGAACAGGATCGAAAGTAAGCGATTGGCACATGGACGGGCACCCGACGGACCGGTGAACGGGCGGTGAACATCCACAAAGCGCTCGGTCGAACCCGGGCATTAGCTACGTACGGCCGTCTCGCCTGTGACCAGGTAGACGACCTGGCGAGCTACTGCCACCGCGTGATCGGCGAAACGCTCGTAGTAGCGGCCGGCGAATGCAAGGTCGATAGCAACGTCAACGCCGTATGGCCATTCGGGTGCAAGCATCGTCAACAGCAGGGTCCGGTGCAGATGGTCCATGACGTCGTCGTCCGACTCGAGTTCTGCTGCGCGATCGGTGTCACGGCCCGCAACGACATGTCCCGCTTTGCCGACAATGTCAGCAGCCACGTCACCCATCTCACGGATGGTGGCCTGTAACTCGGTCGGGACCGCGCACGCCGGGAACTTACGGCGAGCCAGCTTGGCAACGTGCACGGCCAAGTCGCCCGAACGCTCGAGGTCTGAGGTAATGCGAAGGCCGGTAGTGAGGGCACGCAGATCGCCTGCGACGGGTTGCTGGCGCGCGATCAAATCGACGGTACGGCGGTCGATGTTCTCGCGGAGGAGGTCGACAGCAGCGTCCCCGTCGATCACGCTCTGGGCGGCGTCAAGGTCGGAATTCAGGAGCGCCTCGGTGGCCTGTGTGATCGCGTGGCCGACGAGTTCGGTCATTTCGACAAGTTGATCCGTAATCGCATCCAGTTCGTCGTGATAGGCGTCGCGCACGCCGCGCTCCTTCCGTCTACTCAGGCGTCGATTGGTTTCGCCGCGCCACCTGAGCCATCTGTGGGCCGAAAACGCCGCGGGTCCCTACGCAGAGTCCTTCACTCGTGTGGACTACGGCAGGCGCCGAGGCGACAGCCTACTGAACGAGAGGTGAACAGTCGGCCAACGCGTCAGCTTAGTTTGTTGACAGCCCTGCTGGTGCCTACCATTCGGCTTGTGCGGTCGACTCCTGCGGAGCCAGAGCCACCGTCGGCGACGGCGGCAGTTCTGGCGACGGTAGCCGCCGCTCTCGAGACAGGCGCGGTGCTGCTGGACGACGACGAGGTGCTGCTCGCGAACGAGGCCGCACTGTCGCTACGGGTCGTCTACGGGCGCGAACTGACCTCGCGCATGCTTGCGCGGATCGCCCGCGAGGCCCGGCGGACCGGCCTTCGCATCGCCCAGGACATCGATCTGCCGTGGGGTTCATCGTTTCGGGCCGTCCACGTGGTCGCGGCACCGGTGCCCGGCACCGCCCAGGTGGTGCTCCTGCTGAACGACCTCCAGGAGTCACGCCGTCTTGAGGCCGTTCGACGCGACTTCATCGCCAACGTCTCGCACGAACTGAAGACGCCGGTCGGCGCGATGATGCTGCTGGCCGAGGCCCTGCGCGACGCCACCGACGATCCGGTCGCGATGAAGCAGTTCACCGAGCGGATGCTGCACGAAGCCAGCCGGATGTCGCGCCTCGTCCAGGAACTACTCGAATTGTCGCGCCTCCAGGGTGGCGAGGCGATGCCCGCAATGGAATCAATCCGGGTGAGCGACGTGATCGCCGACGCCAGCGACCCGCTTCAGGTGCGCGCAGAGGCGGCTGGCATCACTCTCGACGTTGGTCCCTCAGACGGCGCGTATGTCTGGGGCGACCGCCGCCAACTGACGACCGCCCTCACAAATCTCATCGAGAACGCGATTGCTTATTCGGCTCCAGGTTCCCGGGTGGGTGTTGGAGTACGAACTTTTCACGGATGGCGGGGAGCGCAGCATCGAGATCACCGTCACCGATGAGGGGGTGGGCATCGAGAAAGCTGACCAAGAAAGGGTCTTTGAGCGCTTCTATCGAATCGACACTGCGCGATCGCGGGCGACTGGCGGCACGGGTCTGGGCCTCGCCATCGTGAAGCACATTGCAAACAACCATGGCGGTCGGGTCGGCGTTTGGAGCCATCCCGGTGTGGGCTCGACCTTCACCTTGTACTTGCCCGTGCCACCTATAGCCACGGAGGACACCCGAGTGCACGAGAGAGGTCAGGAGTCGTGACGCATCTGCTCGTCATCGAAGACGAGGAGTCGTTCTCCGAGACACTCGCGTACATGCTCACCCGCGAAGGATTCGAGGTACGGGTCGCCACGACAGGGCCGGCTGGGCTTGAGGAGTTCGAACGGCATGGCGCGGATCTGGTGATCCTCGACCTGATGCTTCCCGGCCTGCCGGGGACGGAGGTCTGCCGGCGGTTACGCGAGCGCAGTGACGTTCCAGTCATCATGCTGACCGCTCGCGACAGCGAGGTCGACAAGGTTGTCGGGCTTGAACTCGGCGCCGACGACTACGTCACGAAGCCGTTCTCGGCGCGCGAGCTCGTTGCGCGCATCAGAGCGGTGCTGCGGCGCCGGAGCGACGCCTCCGAGGTCATCGTGCCGGGCATAGTTGAGGCTGGGCCTGTGCGCCTGGATCCCGACCGGCACGTGGTGAGCGTCCGCGGCGAGGCCATCACGCTGCCATTGCGCGAGTTCGAGTTGCTCGAGCTGCTACTGCGCAACGCAGGCCGGGTGCTGACGCGCAACCAGCTCATCGACCGGTTGTGGGGTAGCGACTACGTCGGCGATACCAAGACCCTCGATGTCCACGTGAAGCGGCTGCGGAGCCGAGTCGAGGAGCACCCCGCGCGCCCGAAGCACCTCGTCACTGTGCGCGGCCTGGGCTACAAGTTCGAGCCCTAGCTCGCTGTCGATTTTGCGGTCTCGCGTTCGTCGTGACTGTGTGAACTACTTGTGTCACTTGGACAGCGCCGCGCTAGCGGCGTCGAGCTCGATCGGGTAAGGGAGCATCAACATGCCGAAGCGTGACTCGTACAAGAACGGAACTCCGTGTTGGACTGACCTCCAGACCACCGATGTGGAAGCCGCTAAGGCCTTCTACGGCGAGTTGTTCGGCTGGACCTTCGACGACATGCCGACACCGATGGGTGCTACCTATTCCGCTTGCACTGGTCGGATCCGACACCGTCGCGGCGATCGCGCCGCAGTCGCCTATGGTGGCCGAGAACAACATGCCAGCCGATGTGGAGTACTTACATCGCGGTGGATGACGCCGACAAGGCGGTCGCCGCCGCAGCCGAGAACGGTGGCACGGTACTGATGGCCGCAGACGACATCCCAGGCTCGGGGCGGATGGCGTTCGTTGCCGATCCGAGCGGCGCAGCGGTTGGGCTTTGGCAGGCCGGTGGGCGCATCGGTGCCACGTTGGTCAACGAACCAAACACGTTGACGTGGAACGAACTCGTCACCACCGATGCCGCGGCCGCGTTGCCGTTCTACAAGGCGGTCGCCAATATTGACGCAGTGCCGACGAGATGGGCGGCATCGACTACACGATGCTGCAGGTCGATGGTTCCGACGTCGGTGGCTCGCTCGCACCGCAGATGGCTGGCGTGCCCAATCACTGGCACACCTGGTTCGCAGTCGCCGACGCTAACGCGGTGGCCGCGACGGCGAAACGAGCCGGTGGAACTCTGCTCGTCGAGGCGACGGCGATGCCGATCGGAACGATGGCGACCATCCGTGATCCGCAAGGCGCCGTCTTCAGCATCCTGCAGCCAGCGACGCTGAGGTTGGGCGTCGACTGAAAATTTCGATCAAGAGCCGGCGAGGGGAATTGAACCCCTAACCTCCCGATTACAAGTCGGGTGCGCTGCCAGATTGCGCCACACCGGCGGGACTGCCCACCGATCCTATGCCGCGACATGTGAGAGTAGACGACGTGCGCTTGCTCTTCGCCACCACAGCCGACCCCGCCGAACTCCTGTCGCTGCCGTGGTCAACCCCGCTCGACCAGTGGCCCACGGACCGGCTGGTCTCGCTGCCGCGCGGCATCTCGCGCCACGTCGTCCGCTTCGTCCGTGTGTCCGGAACGGTCTACGCGATCAAGGAGCTCCCCCAGCAGGTCGCCGAGCGCGAGTACCGGCTGCTCAACGAACTCGGCAAGCGAGAGGTCCCGTCGTCCGGGCCCGCGGCGTCGTGAGCGAACGAGTTACCGATGACGGAGAGGCGCTCGACGCGGCGTTGGTGACCAAGCACCTTCGCTACTCACTGCCGTACCGCGCGCTGTTCTCGCGCCGGCTCGACCCCGAGCTCGCCGACAAGCTGCTCGACGCACTTGCGCAGCTCCTCGTGCGCCTGCATCTCGTCGGCTTCGCCTGGAAAGACTGCTCGCTGTCGAACACGTTGTTCCGACGTGACGCCGGTGCGTTCGCGGCCTATCTCGTCGACGCCGAAACTGGCGAGCTACACACCGCGCTCTCCGACGGCCAACGTGCACAAGACCTCGACATCGCCGCAGTCAACATCGCCGGCGAACTCTTCGACCTCGAGGCTGCATCGCTGCTCGCGGAAAGTGTCGAAGCCACCGACGTCGCCGACAGCGTGATCTCGCGCTACGAATCGCTGTGGACAGAACTCACTCGTGCCGAGTACGTCGATCCCAACGAGTGGTGGCGTATCGAACATCGCCTGCAACGCCTGAACGACCTAGGTTACGACGTCGGCGAACTGCAACTCATCGATGAACCCGGCGGCTCACGTCTGAAGCTACAGACGCAAGTCGTCGAAGCCGGCCACCACCAGCGCCGGCTTGGAGCAACTGACTGGTTTGACTGTCGAAGAAAACCAGGCGCGACGACTGCTGAACGACCTCGACAGCTTCCGTGCAATCGCCGTGATGCCAGGTACTGATGTCGACGAAGAAACTGTTGCGCGGCACTGGCTTACGGACGTATTCGAGCCAGTACTCGAACAGATACCGCCGGAGCTACGCGGCCGACTCGAGCCTGCCGAGATCTTTCACGAAGTGCTTGTACATCGGTGGTTCCTGTCTGAAGCGGCAGGCCACGACGTCGGCATGGACGCCGCGACAAAGTCGTACGTCGAGAATGTGCTGAAGTTCCGGCCGGACGAACGCGCCGTGCTCGGTGCGGCACTGCGGGCCAGCACCGACTAAACGACTAACGAACCCCGCGACGTCGCGCGACTTCGTACAACGCAACACCAGCAGCAACTGATGCGTTCAACGACTCGGTCGCGGACGCAATCGGAATGCGCACGACGATGTCGCAGCGCTCTTGCACCAATCGCGAAAGTCCCTTGCCCTCCGAGCCGACCACAAGAACAAGAGGCTCAGTCGCGGCTTCCAGATCCATCAGATCGAGCGAGCCCTTACCCGCAAGACCGACGACGAGCAGACCGCGTTCGGCATAAGCACGTCAGCGCGCGAGTGAGGTTCGTCGCGCGCGCTACCGGCACTCGCGCGGCCGCACCCGCAGAAGCTTTCCACGCACCTGCTGTCATACCTGCCGATCGCCGTTCAGGCACCAGCACGCCGTGGCCGCCGAACGCACCGACCGAACGCACGACTGCACCGAGATTGCGCGGATCCGTCACGCCATCAAGTGCAACAAGTAACGGGACGCCGGAAGAGAACGCACGATCAAGCAACTCGTCCGGATGCAGGTAATCGAACGGCGGCACCTGCAAGACAAGTCCCTGATGCACCGCGCCCTGCGCATACCGGTCGAGTTCCAGCCGCTCGGCATCGAGCAGCGGAATGCGCAAATCGTTCGCCAGCTTGATGGCCTCACGCACTCGCTCATCGAGCTCGATGCCGTTGGCCACGTACAACGCAGTTGCCGGAATGCTCGCGCGCAATGCCTCGACCACCGGGTTGCGACCAGCGACAACCTCCGGCGCATTCGGGTCAGGCCGAGTCGTTCGAGTCGGACGGCGAGTGGTGGTCGGCCGTCCGCCCGCTGCAGGTCGTGCCGACCGAACGGCCAGCGACAGGACGACCGGTACCCGTCGATCGACCATGCAGGCCGGCCGACCAGCGGACCGGCAGCCCGAACGCCGGCAGCCGCACGCCCAGGGGTCGCCGGACGGTCCGATGCTGCCGGACGACCACTTGCAGCAGGACGACCCGCACGACCAGACGGGAGCCGGCAGCCGCGTCCGCGCGCCGCGCCTGCCGCGCTGCTGCGTGACCTTTGCGTTCGGAGGCTGGCGGCGTGGGTCCGCGCCCTTCAAGACCCTTGCGCTTCTGACCGCCTGAGCCGACCGATGCGCCCTTGCGATGCGAGCCCGGTTTGGCGCCGCGACCGCCCTGGCCCCCGCGCTTTCCACCCGCCATGACGTTCAATCCCTCCGCAGTTGCCAGCGGGCTCCCGCGGCGGTGTCTTCCACGATGATGCCTGCTCGGGCCAGCTGATCGCGAATTGCGTCGGCCGCCGCGTAGTCCTTTCGCTCGCGCGCGGCGGTGCGCTGCTCGATGGCGAGCGCCACCAACGCGTCGATCACGCCGCGCATGTCGCTGCCGCCGCCACCGGCAGACCCGTCGCCGATCGGGTCGAGCCCGAGCACTGACAGCATCGCGATGACATGCCGCAGATGCGCACCGACGCGCACCTTGTCGCCGTCCGCTAGTGCAGCGTTGCCCTCGCGCACGGTGTTGTGCAGCACCGCCAAACCCTGCGGGTACGCCGATGTCGTCATTCATCGCATCGACGAACGCGGGAGGGAACGAGGCCAGCGTCAAGGGCTGCCGGAATTCCCACGCCGGCAAGCTCAACTGCCCGCGTGACGAACCCTTCGACCCGGCGATATGCCGTCGCCGCTTCGTCGAGGGATGCAGCCGTGAAGTCGACGCAGATCGGTAATGCGGCGCGGCCAAGTAGTAGCGCAGCTCCGGTGGCCGCACCTGCTCGAGCAGGTTCTCGACCGACAACGTGTTGCCGAGCGACTTGCTCATCTTGTCGCCGCCCAGAGTGACCAGGCCGTTGTGCATCCAGAAGTTGGCGAACCCGTCGCCCACCGAACGCGACTGCGCCTGCTCGTTCTCGTGGTGCGGAAACACCAGGTCGAGGCCGCCGCCATGAATGTCGAATTGCGCACCCAGATACTTCGTGGCCATCGCCGAGCATTCGAGATGCCAACCCGGTCGGCCGTTGCCCCACGGCGTCTCCCAGTACGGCTCCCCTGGCTTGGCGCGCTTCCACAACGCGAAGTCGACCGGGTCGCGCTTGCCCTCGACGTCCGACTCGCCCTGCTGCAGATTGCGCGGGTCCTGGCCAGAAAGCGCGCCGTACGCAGGAAACGACTGCACGGAGAAATACACGTCGCCGTCGATCGCGTACGCGTGCCCCGACTCGATCAGCCGGCGCATCAGCACGATCATCTCGGGCACATGCCCGGTCGCACGCGGCTCGACCGTCGGCAGCAAGCAGTCAAGCGCGCCATACGCGTCGGTGAACATCCGCTGGTGCCGCTCGGAGATCTCCCACCACGGCACGCCCGCGGTGCCCGCCACCGCGAGGATCTTGTCGTCGATGTCGGTCACGTTGCGGCAGAACGTGACGCGGTATCCGCTCGCAGAAAGCCATCGAGACAGGACGTCGAAAGCGACCGCCGATCGCACGTGCCCGATGTGCGGTGGTGCCTGCACGGTCGCGCCGCACAGGTACAGCGAGACGCGGCCGGGCTCGATCGACTCGAACTCGCGCGTCTGGCGGCTGGCGGTGTCGTAAAGGCGCAACGTCACGTGGCAAGACTAGGGCGAGCGGCGCGTGGATAGATCAATGCGGTGGCCATCGCGGCCAGTCCCTCGCCGCGGCCGGTGAGCCCGAGCCGATCGGTCGTCGTGGCCGCGAGCGACACCGACGCCACCGACTGCGGTCGACAGCACGTCTTGGGCTTCTTCGCGGCGCGGGCCAAGACGCGGCACGTTGCCGATCAGCTGCACCGCGACGTTGCCGACCTCGTAGCCGCGTTCGCGCACCCGCCGCATGGTCTCGCCGAGCAACGCGGCACCCGACGCGCCCGCCCATGCAGGATCGTCGGTGCCGAACTGGGTGCCGAGATCACCGAGAGCGGCGGCCGACAGCAGCGCAGAGCAGCACGCGTGCGCGACGACATCGGCGTCAGAGTGACCGGCGAGGCCGGTCTCGCCGGGCCAGTGCAAACCGGCAACCCACAAAGGACGGCCAACCTCAAAAGGGTGGACGTCGACACCGAGGCCCACACGCGGCATCGCGGTCGCGACGCTGCCAGTCTCAGCCGACACCGCTACCTCGCCGTTCGCGCAGTACCGCTTCGGCGACGAGCAAATCGATCGGACGGGTGATCTTGAACGCGTCGGCCGATCCGGCGACGACGACGACGGGGAGCCCGAGTCGTTCGACCAGTCCGGCGTCGTCGGTCGCGGCGTCCTCGGCCGCCGCGTGTGCCTTCGTCAGCACCGCGCGATCGAAGCCCTGCGGAGTTTGAATGCAGCGCAGATCGGTTCGCGTCACCGTCTCGAGCACTTGCTCTGAGGCCAGCGCCCCGCCGTCCGCCCGGCAGTGGAGAGCGCCACGCGCTTGACGGTGTCGGTCATCGCGAGGCCCGGGACGACCGCGCCGTGGCCGGCCAGCACCGCGCTCGCAACTGCGTCGACGAGCTCGCTCGGCGCGAGGGGGCGGGCTGCGTCGTGGACCAGCACGACGTCGACCTCGGGCGGCAGCGCCTCGAGCGCCCGCGCCACCGAATCCTGGCGTTGCTCACCGCCCGCGACGACGAGCACCGGCGCACCGATGTCGTGCGCCGCCAGCAACGCTTCGACCTCGGCAACGCCGTTCGGTGGCGCGGCGACAACGACCAGCTCGACAAGACGCGCGCGAGCCAGAGCCTGCACGGCATAAACAAGCATCGGGACGCCGTCGAGCGTGCGTAGTGCCTTCGGCTGACCAGGGCCGAGCCGCTCGCCGCGGCCGGCCGCCGGCACGATGGCAGCGACCGTCACAACGATCGACTCACAGCGATCGACCGAGCGGATGGCTCGGTGGGCCAGGTCGGGCCGCCTCCACCCGCAACGGGTCTGCATCGTGGCTCGCGGAGGTGCGCTCCGTTGGAAGCCGGCGGCGCCGTTAATGGCTGGCCGAAGACCATCCGCCCGTTCGCCGTCGTCAGCACGCTCGTGACGTGGATCGCGATCTCGTCGCCGATGTGATCGCGCGAACGCTCGGCCACCACCATCGTGCCGTCGTCGAGGTAGCCGACGGCCTGGCCAGCTTCTTTGCCAGGACGCAGCAGATGGACGACGACGTCGTCACCGGCGGAGACCGGCGGCCGCAGCGCGAGCGCAAGGCCGTGCAAGTTCATGACGTGGACGCCGGCCAGCGAAGCTGCCTTCGCGAGGTTGGTGTCGAGCGTCAGCAGCGGCAGGCCGCGATCGAGGCAGATGCGCACCAGCTTCGCATCGACCTCGGGCACCGCCGGCAGTTCCTCGTCGAGCACCTCGAGGTTGACGCCTGGCTCGCGCTTCAACGCTTCGAGATTCTGCAGCCCGCGACGTCCCTTCGAACGACGCAGGTCGTCGCCCGCGTCGGCCAGGCCTTGGAGCTCGGCGAGCACCGGGCTCGGAACCAGGAACGTGCCGTCGAGGAAGCCAGCACGCACGACGTCGAGGATGCGGCCGTCGATCGCGACCGACGTGTCGACGACGCGAGGAAGGTTCGACGTTGCCTGATGCCGCGGGCCCATGCCGGCGCGACCGGCAAACATGGAGAGCATTTCCTCGCGGCGATTGGTGCCGAGGCGATACCCGAGATAGCCGATCACCAGGACGACGAATCCGAACAACGGAAACGCGAGAAATGGCTGCAGCAGCAGGAAAATCCACCACGCGACGCCCGCACCGACGAGCACGCCGATGACGCCACCGAACGAGCCGGCGACGAGTTCTTCGGCGGACGTCTGGCGCAGGCTGTGCTCCGTGCGACCGACCGACCGTGACCGTGGTGCGACCGAGCACGCCGCCAAGGACGTAGCCCAAGCCAGAGCCGATGATGATGCCGACCATGACGCCGTTGAGCGGACCCAACGCGAACGCGCCCGAGTTGAAGCGCTTCGAGACCTCGTAGCCGAGCCCGGCGAAGAACACGACGACGAGCAGGCGCAGCACGTCGACCACGCCGCTGGGCGCGCGCTTCTTGATGGTCATGACCCTCCAGGGGTGGCCGGATTCCCGGCGCTAACCCATGTTAGGAGGCGAGGACCTCGTCAAGGATCGCTTCGGCCTTGTCCTCGTTCGTGCCTTCGGCGAGGGCCAGTTCGCTCACCAGGATTTGCCGCGCCTTCGCGAGCATCCGCTTCTCGCCTGCAGACAGCCCACGCTCGCGATCGCGGCGCCACAAGTCGCGAACGACTTCCGCCACCTTGTTCACGTCACCAGACGCGAGCTTCTCGAGGTTGGCCTTGTACCGGCGCGACCAGTTGGTGGGCTCTTCGGTGTGCGGCGCGCGAAGCACCTCGAACACCCGATCAAGGCCCTCTTGGCCCACGACGTCGCGGACACCGACAAACTCGGCGTTGTCAGCGGGAACCCGAACCGTGAGATCACCCTGAGCAACCTTCAGGACGAGGTAAATACGCTCCTCGCCATTGATCACACGACTCTCGATGGCTTCGATCAGTGCAGCCCCGTGATGGGGGTAAACAACTGTCTCGCCGACGTTGAACGACATGTGGCACTAGTCCCTTCAGCTGACCCCATGCTACCACGCAAAACAGGCCCGCGGGAACGTCGGTCTGCGCATCTGTGCAGGTCAGAGCCATGGTGACAGCCAAAGCAAGATCAACAACCCCCGATTCAGGTCTTGACAAAACCCGGGTAGTTGTGCGCCGCGAGGTCTCTTGACGGGCACTTCACAAGCTTTATGCACGCCCCATCTGCACACGGCCGGGCCAGGTGCTCATACTGAGTCCGTGGAGCCGGGTGTGGGCGGCAGCGAAGACAAACCGGGCGGGATACCGGCCGGCGCGCATGTCGTCGTCCCGGATGACGCCCGAGAGCTCGCCCGCGACATCGCCGCGTGGCGACGCGAGGAACGGTGGAAGCGCCGCCGCCGTGTGTTCGAGCGGATGTTCGGTGGCGGAGCCACCTCGGCGCGCGGTGGCGGAGCCACCTCGGCGCGCGGTGGCGGAGCCACCTCGGCACGCGGTGGCCGGGCTAGTTCGACTCGCGCGTTGTCCGCACCGATCATCATCACGCTCATGATTGCGGCCGCACTGCTCGGTGCGACGCTCATCTTCCCGGGCCGGACGCCGGAACATCCGCCGACTGCGCCAGTACCGCTCGTGCTTGCCGCACCGACCGCGGCGCAAGGCACCGTCGGCGGCCTCGTGCCCGACGACGCGCTGGTGGGACAGACGGGCACGACCACCGCGCGCGCCCTGCGACCGGCGCTGTTGGCGGTGACCCGGCCCGAGTGCGCCTGCGGCGCCGCGCTGACGCACCTCGCGCAGGAAGCAGCCGACAACGGGCTGACGATCTACCTGATCGGAAGCCAGGCACGACAGTCGGAGTTGAACGCGCTCGCGGGTGACACGAGCGTCGCGCGTGCACGTCATGGTCGACCAGGATTCGGCCATCACCACCGCATTCACCAAGGGCACGCTGACGGTCGTCGCCGTCCACGCCGACGGGGTCATCGAACAGATCGTCAACGACTTCACCCGTACGACATCGCTCGACGCGGTGCTTCCCGAGCTCAAGCAACCGGCACACGCCGGGGCGTGAGAAGGCGTCCTGCGGGGCTCGTTAGGCTACGGCGCAGACCGGCAGCCGAAGGGGACAGGTCGTGAGCAGCACCCAGGTCAGCACGAGGGTCCAGAGCTTGACTCGCTTGGCTCGCCGCCGCGTGCGCACGGCCATCGCGGTCGGAGTGTGCGCGCCGGTCCTTGCCGCCTGTTCCGCGACCGGGTTCGGCTCACCGGTCCGTCACGCGGTTGCGAACTTGCAGGCCGCTACCGCGAAGATCGGCGCCAACCTCGAAGTCCAGGGCGTGATTATCGCGCTGCCGAGTGGGACTATCTCCCCCAAGGGCGGCCTGGCCTACCTGCAGTTCAACGCGATCAACTTCGCTACCCAGCCCGACGCATTGATCGACGTGACCGTCGAGCCGGTGACCCCTTCCGGCGCCGACGCGACGCGCCTCGGTCTCGCCGGCCGCCGAACAGCTGCAGGCCGCGACCGACGCTACCGTTCCTGCTGCGACCGGCAGCGGGCCCGGAACGACGCGCGTCAGCGTTTTGCTGCGCAACCTCACAGCACCGCTTCAGCAGGGTGACACGGTGATGGTCAGCCTGACGTTCGGGAACAGCGGTTCGGTCAACGGCCTGCTGGTGCCGGTACAGAGCTCCGCGGTTGTCGGCACTTTCCTCCCGACGGCGCCGCCACCGCCGCCGTCCTCACCGGCTGCCTCGCCCGTTGCGTCACCTGTCGCGTCACCGGTTGCGTCACCCGTCGGCTCGCCGGCAGTTGGGTCAGCGCCGGCCAGTGCGCCTGCGGGCTCAGCACCCGCGAGCGCACCCGCGTCGCCGTCGCCAGCCACCTCGAGCTAGCTGCGGTCCGGCGACGTCACCCTGCCCGCGTCCCGTTCGCCGCTGATCTCGAAATCGTGGACTCTTGTTGCCCCAGGAGGGCAGTAATCGCGCCCGGATTTCGCGGCGAGCGTCTGTACTAGCGGCCCTGGTTCGCTACGGCTGCCGCTGCTTGAGCTGCGGCGTCGGCGTCGAGGTACTCCCCGCCGCGCACGATCGGGACGAGGTCATCGTCGAGGCTGTACATCAACGGGATCCCGGTCGGGATGTTGAGCGCAGCGATGTCGTCGTCGGAGATCGCATCGAGGTGTTTTACCAATGCGCGCAGGGAATTTCCGTGCGCGACCACGAGCACGGTCTTGCCGACGTGCAGATCGGGCACGATCGCGTCGTACCAGTACGGCAGCATCCGGTGCACGACGTCCTTCAAGCACTCGGTGTTCGGCCGCAGCTCAGGCGGCAACGTGGCGTAACGCGGGTCGGCGCTTTGTGAGTACTCGCTGTCAGTAGCGAGCGGCGGCGGCGCCACGTCGTACGAGCGGCGCCACAACATGAACTGCTCTTCCCCGAACTCGTCGAGGGTCGCCTTCTTGTCCTTGCCCTGCAGCGCGCCATAGTGGCGTTCGTTCAATCGCCACGAACGCTGCACCGGGAGCCACGACAGGTCGGCCGTGTCGAGGGCGATGTTGGCGGTGCGGATCGCACGACGCAGCAGCGAGGTGTGCACGACGTCGGGCGCGATGCCACGTTCGGCCAGCAGTCGGCCGCCATTCGCAGCCTCGGCCTCGCCCTTCGCGGACAGGTCGACGTCGACCCAGCCGGTAAAGAGATTCTTCGCGTTCCACTGGCTTTCACCATGACGCAGCAGGATGAGCGTTCGCGCAGACATGCCGCTAGTTTCCCAGACCGGAGTTCGCCAGCGACCAACGGGTCACCGTGAGTTACGTCGCGCCGCGGCGATGCCGACCGTGGCCGCCGACTTCTGGATCGTGCCCACTGACTGCCGGATCGGCGAAACGCGCGAACGCCCGCAGGTTCTCGACGGACTCATTGCGTGACGCCCGCCATTCCCACTCACGACGGATGCTGTCGGCGAACCCGATCTGCAGCGCAACGTCGAACGTCTCGTCGGCGTACGTGAGCACGCACCCGAGCAGCCGGTCGATCTCGTCAGGTGTCACCGCGAGCAACGGCAGCCGGCCCATCAAGTAGACGTCGCCCTTCGCATCGATCGCGAAATGCACGCCGTACATGTGGCCGTTTCGTTCAAGCAGGAAGCGATAGAACTCCTGTGCGTTCTCGTCGGGACGCCGCACGAAGAACGCTTCGATCAGCAGGCTCTGGTCACCGACGACCAGACGCACGGCCGTCACCAGGCGATGGGTTCCCATGAGACGCACGACGAAGGCCGACTCACCGACCTGATCGAACAGGATCTCGCGTTCTTCGAGCGTCGCCCTGATGACGGCATCGATCTCGGCGCGCGCAAGCCAGCTCACGAGGGGCTCACCGCCAAACGGCGACGGGCAGCCCTTCGACGTTGCGGCCCGCGACCCCACGCAGTGCGTCGGCATAGACGTCAATCACGCCATCGACAGTGCGATCCCAGTCGAAGCCGGCGGCGTGGGCGATCGCGCCCGTCGCCAACGAGCGCCGCAATTCGGCGTCCGATAGAAGCTTGGTTAGTACGTCGGCGTACGACGTCGGTTCGTGTCCGTCGACGAGCAACCCGGAAACGCCGTCGCTCACAGTGGTGACGAGTCCGCCGACGCGCGCGGCGACGACCGGCGTCCCGCACGCCTGCGATTCAAGTGCGACGAGGCCGAATGATTCGCTGTACGACGGAACGACGGTGACACTCGCGGCGCGGTAGAAATCGGCGAGGCGATCACCGGCGGCGGGCGGTTCGAAACGCACGAGGTCGGCGACTCCGAGTTGCTCGGCGAGGTGGGCCAGGTGGTCGGGCTCGGCGACTCCAGATCCACTGACGCCGCCGACGATCACCGCCATCAGCCGGTCGCGCAACGACGGCGTGCGCTCGACCATGACGGCGAGGGCGCGGATCAACAGGTCAGGCGCCTTGAGCGGCTGGATCCGGCCGACGAACAACAGCACGTCGCGGTTCGCCGGCAGGCCGAGACGGGCGCGAGCCGCGGCCCGCGATCCCGGCCGGTACAACGAAAGATCGACGCCAGGCGGGACGACGGAAACTGCGGCTGGGTCGGCGTCGTACAGGTCGATGAGCTGACCGGCCTCGGCTGCGGTGTTCGCGATGCAGTCGGTCGGCCGCCTCGACCACCTGCGCTTCACCGATCGCGCGCATCGACGGCTCTGGCGCATCGCCTTCGGCGAGCGCCGCGTTCTTGACCCGGGCGAGGGTGTGCATGCTGTGCACGAGTGGAACGCCCCAGCGCTCCTTCGCAAGCCAACCCACCTGGCCCGACAACCAGTAGTGCGAGTGGATCAGGTCATACCAACCGGGCTCCCTTGCCGCCTCAGCCCGCAGAACCGCGGCAGTGAAGGCACAGAGCTGGGAGGGCAGATCCGCATTTCGGCAGCGGCTCGAGCGGGCCGGCGACGACGTTGCGGACGATGAAGCCGGGCTCGATGTACTCGATCGGCGGGACGTCGCCCGACGTGGCGCGGGTGAACACCTCGACCTCAACGCCCTGAGCGGCAAGGCGGCGCGAGAGTTCCATGATGTAGACGTTCATGCCGCCGGCGTCGCCGACACCGGGCTGCTCGACCGGCGACGTGTGCAGGCTCAGCATCGCCAGCCGCTTGAGCGGCGGGCGGGCGCCTGACAGCAGGGTCACCGGCGGTCTTGCGGCGGTGCCTGCGGGGTGCGCTTACTCGGGGAGACGCGAGTCGGGGGGAGCGCCGACGCAGTTTCGCGACGGTCTGGAGATCGTCCGACAAGCTTCCTCCTCACGCTCGCTCGGTCATCACAACGTACGCCGAGGGCGCCTGGCGCCGTACGGGCAGACGCCACCTCGATGCGCAACGTCTGGGCCGTCGCCAGCCATTCCCGCTCGAATTCGCGGAGAATGCGCTCGACGCCCTGGCTCAGCTGCCGCCAACGAGGCACTGCCAAGATTCCCTTATGAGCACAGGCCCAACCACGGCGCAATCGTCGAGACCGGTAGCGGTCGTCACCGGTGCAAGCAGCGGGATCGGAGCTGCCACGGCGCGCCGGCTCGCGAGAGAAGGCTTCGACGTCGTCTGCGCAGCCCGCAGGGCCGATCGGATTGCCGCCGTCGCGGCCGAGATCGGTGGTCGTGCCGTGGTCCTCGATGTCACGGACGCTGCATCTGTGACCGCACTCGCTGCCGCAGTGACCGCATGCTCGCTGCTGGTCAACGTGGCGGGCGGCGCGATCGGAGCCGAGACCATCTCGGCGTCCGATCCGGCTGACTGGCAGGCGATGTACGACACCAACGTGCTCGGCGTACTGCGGGTCACCCAGGCGTTGCTGCCGGCACTCATCGCATCCGGAGCAGGGCACGTCATCGTCGTCGGCTCGACCGCAGGCCGGATTGTGTACGAAGGCGGCGGCGGCTACACGGCCGCGAAACACGGAACGGCTGCGCTCACCGAAACACTGCGACTAGAGCTGAACGGTCAACCAGTGCGAGTCACCGAGGTTGCGCCCGGCATGGTGCGCACCGAAGAGTTCAGCCTGAACAGAAACAGAGGGGACGCCGAGAAGGCCGCGGCGGTGTACAGGGGTGTCGCAGAACCACTCACTGCCGAGGACATCGCCGACTGCATCAGCTGGTGCGCGACGCGCCCGCCACATGTCAACGTCGACCTGCTCGTCGTCAAGCCGCTCGCCCAAGCCGCTCAATACAAGGTGCACCGAACCTCATGACACAACCCGACCTCACGCAACCGCCTGCCGATCACGTGCACACCGTCAACAACGGCAAGCGCGACCTCACGCTCGACCAGCTCGCCGCCACCCAACCGGGGTTGGATCGCCTGATGGCTGAACTCGGCCCGCGCATGCACAGGCTGTATTTCGCAGGCAGGGCTGGGAATTGGCGACTTGCGGACTACTTCTTCCGCTCGGTGGTGAAGCAACTCAGTTTGTGCGCGTTCTCACGACCGAAGTACGAGGAAGCGATCAACACCTACATCACCACCGACTGCGAGCCAGTACGACAACGCCATCAAAGCGGCGGACGGCGAGGCGTTCGAGGCCGCGTACAACGTGATGGTCGGACGCGCCAACGCTTACCACGATGAGTTCGCAAAGCCCTGGCTGCATTGGGTGTGCCCTACGACGCCACCGGAAGACCTTGACTTTTCTGCTGGTCTGACCTGACCTCACTCGAGAGTGCCGGTTCGACGCCGCCGCGGCACCGAGCTAGCGTCCGCGAACCCGCCGCAACGCCGGCCGCACGTCGACGAAGTAGACGATCGTGGCAATGATCGCTGCCAGCCCGAGCGGGCCGAACCACCCGCTCAGAAAAACCACGAGCACGGCCACGGCGAGGATCGCCAGCCAGGCCTGCTTCGTCAGTTTGCCGGCCGCGACGTAGGCAGCCGCCGGCGCGAGCGCGGCGTCGACCAGCGCATAGAGCTGGATGACCAACGCGGCAAGAAGAACGACGGTGATCAACGACGCGGAGAGGTGCAACACACCGTCCACGGTACTGCCTCTACGCAGCGCCACGGCTGCCTTACGAGCGGCGCGCGGCACCCGTGATGCCGTCGAGTTCGACCAGATCGACGGATGCGGGCTCCCACGCGGCCGCCTGCGCATTCGCCAGCACCTGCTCAGGTTTGGTGGCGCCGACAATGATCGTGCTGACGCCGGGCTGCGCCGCGAGCCCACCGATCGCGACCTCGAGCATGCTGAGACCGCGCGCGTTGGCAAACTTCTGCAAGCCTTCGATCACGTCCCAGTTGGCGCGCTCGAGGAGTTCGGCGTCCCCAGCGAGCCGGGTGCCTTCGGGGGCAGCATGACCACGCGTGTACTTGCCGGTGAGCAAGCCGCGTGCCAGCGGATAGAACGGAATGAAACCGACGCCGGCGTGCTCCGCGGCCGGCAGCAGTTCGTTCTCGGCGCCGCGTTCCAGCAGGCTGTACTGGTTCTGCGTGCTGACGAAGCGTGCGCCGCCGTTTGCGCGCGCAGCCCAGTCGGCGTCGATGACTTGCCAGCCATCGAACTGCGATGACCCGATGTAGCGAACCTTGCCCTCGCGCACGAGTTCGTCCAGCGCGGCAAGGGTTTCCTCTATGGGAGTCAGGCTGTCGGGCCGGTGTAGCTGGTACAGGTCGATGTAGTCGGTACGCAGTCGCCGCAGTGATCCTTCGACCGACGCCCTGATGTAGCGACGCGACCCGCGAGCCTCGTGCGCCGGCAACGTCATCCCGCCCGTGGGCATGCCGAACTTGGTGGCAAGGACGATGCGTCACGACGACCCTCGAGTGCCTGGCCAAGAAGGTCCTCGCACGCACCGGGCGGCGTGCCGTAGACGTCGGCGGCGTCGAAGAACGTGATGCCGGCGTCAAAGGTTGCGTCAACGACCGCACGGGTGCCTGCAAGGTCGAGGCGGCGCCCGATCTGATTGCAGCCAAGGCCGACCGTCGACACGGTCAAGCCGGAGTCACCAAGTTGGCGATACGTCATGTCACCCATGCGCCCACCCTACGAAACGCGCGTTCGCAGGTCGGCAGCGGCAACGCTGGCACCTCGGTGGCAACTCGACATCTTGTGTGGCTGCCTTAACGGCCGACTTCCTCGATCGGCGGCCGTGGCTTTCTTGGCCGCAGCCTTCTTAGCCGGCGCCTTCTTGGTCGCTAGCCTTCTTCGTCGCGGCCTTCGTGGACGTCTTCTTTGCTGCCTTCTTCGCGCCCTTCGCGCCGGCCGCCTTGGTCGCCGACGTCATTGAAGCCTCGGCGCGCTTCGCAGCAGCGTGCGAGGTCTTCTTCGGGGGCAGCCGCCGAACCGGCTCCGGCATGAACGGCTCGTGGACGAACGGCTCGTCCTCTTCGGCGAACACCTCGTCGCCACGCATCTTGGTCATGACGTCCTGACCGCGTCGGGTCAGCTCGTCGTAGAGCTCGCCGACCTTGAGATTCGCGCGGAACGCAGAACCGATCAACACACCCGCAGCGCGCATCGGGAAGTCGCGGTTCTCTTCCTGCCATGTCGTGACTGCCTCGGGCAACTCGCGCAACTTCTCCGACACGAGGTCGCCCACGCCGACAAGTAGTTGCAGCGGACGTCGCCGACCGCCTTCTGCACGCTGTTCAACAAGTCGTCTGCGCGGCTCATCGCGATCTCCTCGGCGACGTGGAGCGGGACATCGTGGTGCGCAACGGCGTGACCCGAGCCGACGGCGCAGTAACGGTTTTCGCCGAGCCGGGTGGCCGGACGTGTTGTGGGTGGCCGCAGAGTGACCCGATGCCTCGGCCGCCGAAGACCCGTGGCCGGCCGCATCGTCGAGCTCGATCGAACGACGCTGCGCTCGACGCCTGCGCACGACTGGCGGCGGCCTCGTCGGCGTCGCGCCTCATGTTCTCCTTGCGGAACGAGTCGTAGACCTCGACCATCACCTGCTTCTGGCGCTCGGTGATCGTCGGGTCGGCGATGATCGCGTCGATCACGACGCCGCCGACGACCCGCTCGTCGAGAATGCCCGCCTGGACGTAGAGCGCCTCAGCGGAGATCCGCAGGCCCTTGGCGATCTGCTGCATGATCTCGGCGCTCGGCCGACGCAGACCACGCTCGATCTGGCTCAAGTAGGGGTTGGAGACGCCCGCCAGCTTCGCCAGCTGCCGGACCGAAATCTGCGCCGTGCGCCGCTGCTCACGGATGAACTCACCGAGATCGAAGTTCTCTGCCATGTGTCCAGTTTTACTCGACGCGCTAGCTATTGCAAGCGCCCCGCTAGCACGCCGGCTCCGAATACCGATGTCGGCCGTTAGCCTGGGAACAGCTCCTCACTCCCGCGCCACCCTCGAAACGGGTCGAACCTTGTCGCCTCACCACCAGCGCCGGACAGTCGCCACTGCGGCCAGCGCTGCGTGCATCGCACTCGCACTCCTCAGCGCGTGCACCTCAAAGAGCAGCGGCGCAGCGCCGACCACCCTCGGCGGCGATCGGCTCGTCCGCTACCGGCCTCACCCTCTGCCACTGCATCGTCGACCAGCACGGTCGCGTCCAGCCCGGCCAGCAGCGCGGCGAGTGTCGCGAGTCCGATCGCGAGCTCGAGCAACGACGGCCGCAGCGACCCGAGTGCGTTCGCGAGCAACCTCAACTGGACCGACATCACCAAGCAGCTCAGCGCAGCAGTGGGCGACAACAAGCACACCTTCTCCTATGCCAAGGCGACGATGCAGGTACCGCTCAACTGGGCCGATGTCACCGGCAAGAAGATCAGCATCACCGTGCTGCGGATTCGCTCGGCAAGCCAGAAGAACCGCATCGGCTCACTCGTCGTGAACCCCGGCGGCCCGGGCGGTTCAGGTATCGAGGCGGCGCTGTCGTTCGCAGTGGACGAATTCCCAGACGCGATTCTGAACAGGTTCGACATCGTCGGCTTCGACCCGCGCGGGATCGGCCTCAGTGACCCGATCCAGTGCATCACCGACAAGCAGAAGGACGCCGAGCTCAACCTCCCCGCCGACCCGAAGACAGCCGCGCAGTGGCAGGCGGAAATCGCCGACGCGACCAAGGTCGCGCAGGAGTGCTACACCGAATACGGCTCGGATCTGACCTACTACTCGACCGCCGAAACGGCGCGCGACATGGAAGCACTGCGCGCGAAGCTCGGCGATCCCAAGCTGACGTACATCGGTTACTCCTACGGCACTTTGATCGGAGCTGAGTACGCGTCGGCGTATCCCGACAAGGTCCGCGCGCTGGTGCTCGACGGCGCGGTCGACCCGACGATCTCCTCGATTGACCAGGACAAGACGCAGGCCGCCGGATTCCAGCTCGCGTTCAGCCACTTCGCCGCGAGCTGCACCGCGAAGGGCTCGAGCTGCAAGCTCGGATCCGACCCTCAGCAGTACGTGCTGAACCTCGAGGCCAAGGCCGCGGCGCATCCGATTCCCAGCGGTGACTCCAGCGACAAACGCACGGCCGACGACGGCGCCGTCCTGCTCGGCGTGATCTCAGCGCTTTACGACGAAACCCAGTGGCCGGATCTGATCACCGCTCTCGCCGACGCGAACAAGGGCGACGCGTCGGGCATCTTGTCGCTCGACGACCAATACAACGAGCGCGAATACGGACGGCACCTACTCCAACCTCGAGGATGCGAACGCCGCGATCGGTTGCGCCGACGCGACTCAGACGACCGACCATCGCGCAAGCGCAGGCGCTGCAGCCGGTATGGCGGGCCACCAATCCACTCTTCGGCGGCTCCGCGGCGTCCAGCCTGGGCTTTTGCAGTTTGTGGAAAGCGCCGCCCGATCAGCCGATCACTGTCGCGAACAAGGGCGCCGCACCGATCTTGGTCATCGGCACGACAGGCGACCCGGCGACACCGATCTCGGGCGCTCAACACCTCGCCGCGCTGCTCGGGTCGGGCCGGCTGCTGGTCTGGCAGGGCGACGGGCATACCGCCTACCCCAAGACGACGTGCATCACCAACGACGTGAACAGCTACCTGATCGACCTGACCCTGCCGGCGACTGGAACGACCTGCCCAGCGAGCGACTCAGTTCTCGCTCGGCAGCAGTGCCGACACGTCGGCCTCGCCGTCGCGATAACGACGGGTGATTTCGTGCGCGGCAGCGTCCATGACGATCTGGACGGCGTGGCGTTGCTCTGAGATTTGCCGCTCCTGGTCACCGAAACGCTCGAGCGTCTCTTCCAGCTGCTCGGCGGTGCGGCCGGCGAGGGCCGACAGGTCGGAGTCGCCGACCAGCCGTTCGACCAACCTGCGGTGCTCGTCGACCCTCGACGGCTCGATGACCGTGTGCCGACCGAGGCCTCTGGCCGGCGAGCGCTCGTCGGCCAGGATGCGCGGCAACTGGTCGATGATGCTGCCGCCGGCGTCGCCGCGGCGCCGAGCAAGCTCGGCGTTGATGATGTCGACCCGGCCCTGGAGCATCCGGCGCAGATACGAAAGATCTGCTTCCTCCTGCTCGGCCTGGTCGCGTAGCTCGCGAACCTCCGACAGCGGCAGGCCAGCCAATCCATCGAGGTAGCCCTCGGAAAGCACCCGATCAATGCGGCGGTGACCGCTCGGTACGTCAGTGCGGTCGTCGGACACCTGGTGCCTCCGTGGCTCGTCGTGCGGCGCTCCTTGTCAAAGCATGCACAGTACAAAGCATGCACCGTGCAAAGCATGCACCTCCCCATTAGCCCATTCGGTTAGCCCTTCGGGGTAGCCCGATTGGAGCAACTGGGTTAGCCCAACTGGCGTAACGCTGCGAGGCAAATGGAGTGGCGTCGCCCATGGTGCCATGCCAGGGGACGAGCTGGCACGAATCCATACGCTCCGAGACGCCAAATACGCCTGGATGTTCGACCGGATGGCTCAATGCCCCCGCCCCAGTTGCCGATGGCAACGATGCAGGGTTCATCGGCACCCTTGCGTCCATTTGCGTCAGCGCAACAGTCGTTCCAAGGTGGGAGGTCGCCCGTGCTCAAAGGCGAACTCACGACCACCCCCATCGAAGTTGCCCTCAGTAGCCTCGCGGACGAGCAGGCCACTGGCTGTCTCCATGTCGTTGACGACGCTGGCAGCGAGGCTCTCATCTACCTCAAGGCTGGGCTGGTCTACGCGGTTTCTGTACCGGGCCAGCGTCCGCAGCTCGGCGCTCGACTGATCTCGAGCAACGCCCTCGTGCCCGAAAACTTGGCCGAGGCACTCGAGGCGCAGCGCACCGAACTTCAGGGCTGGCGCCTGGGCGAACTGCTCGTGCACCTCGGCTTCGTCGAACAAGACGTGGTCGAGGCTTTCGTGCAGGAGCAGGTCCGCGACGGCTTGACTGACCTACTTGCCTGGACGTCGGGCCGCTGGCGTTTCCGGAAGGGTGAAAAGACCCGCGAGGACGTCGCGCCGCCGACCCCCTTGAACCAGTTGCTCGACCAGGTCCGGATTCGGAAGTCGACGTGGGACGAGATCGTCGACGCCGTTCATGGCCCGAACGCCGTGCCGATGCTCGCTGCCCACGGCGGCGAGGCCCACATCACGCTCGACTCCGACACGTGGTCGCTGCTGTGCAAGATCGACGGCGAGCGCAGCATTGCCGATCTCGCGCGCGAGTGCGGCTTCACCCTGTTCGAGGCCGGCACGGTCGTGCGTGTCCTGGTCGAGGCCGGGCTGGTCGATGTCGAGGAAGACATCGGGCCGGACGGCGCGCCGGTGTACGACGAGGATGAGCCAACCGACGTCCAGGCTTCGGACGACGAGTCGGACGACGACCAGGAAACGGTCGAGCAGACCGACGAGCCGATGCGCGACAACTTCTCTCGGACGGCCGCGCTCGCGGCAGCCTTCGCGTTGAGCGGCCGCGAACCCGTCGAAGATCCCCCCGCCGTCGCGGACGAGCAGCACGAGTGGACTGGCCCGGAGCCGCGAGAGGCCACGGGCATGTCGTCGTTGGCCGAGGTCTCCGAGGCCCTGACGAGAGCACTCGGGCCGCGCACGGATTCCGGTCCTTCGTTCGTCGACCCGTTCCACGTGCCGGATGAGATCCGGATGCGCGCGGCGCCGAAAGCAGTCGCCAGTTCGGCCGTCCCGAGCGAGGACCAGCTCCGGCGGGACCGCATTCGCAAGGCGGCCGCTGCCGAGCTCGCAGCCGCGCACGCTGAGGCCGAGGCTCAGCACAACGCCACCAAGCGCACGAGCAAGGCGGGTCACATCGCTCAGGTCGTCGACCTGGAAGCGCGCCGCGAGGCTGCCCGCGCCGAGAACGAGCGTCGTGAAAGCGAGCACGCCGAGACGGCCGCACGCCTCGAAGCCGAACGCGTCGAAGCAGAGCGTCTTGCTGCTGAAGAAGCGGCCCGCGTCGAAGCCGAACGAGTCGCCGCCGAGGAGGCTGCGCGTCTCGAAGCTGAGCGGCTTGCCGCCGAGGAGGCTGCGCGTCTCGAAGCCGAGCGCCTCGAAGCAGAACGTCTCGAGGCTGAGCGGCTTGCCGCCGAGGAGGCTGCGCGTCTCGAAGCCGAGCGCCTCGAAGCAGAACGTCTTGAGGCTGAGCGCCTCGAAGCAGAACGCCTTGAGGCTGAGCGCCTCGAAGCAGAACGCCGGCTTGAGGTGCAGCGGCTTGCCGCCGAAGAGGCCGCGCGTACCGCCGCCGAAGAAGCCGCACGAGTTGAGGCCGAGCGCCTTGAAGCAGAACGAGCCGCCGCCGAAGAAGCAGCCCGCCTTGCCGCCGAGGAAGCCGCGCGCATCGAAGCGGAACGTCTCGAGGCCGAACGAATCGCGGCAGAGGAGGCCGCCCGCCTCGCTGCGGAAGAAGCCACTCGGATGGCCGCTGAAGAAGCAGCCCGCCTTGAGGCGGAACGCCTCGAAGCAGAACGCCTCGCGGCGGAGGAAGCCGCCCGCGTCGCTGCCGAAGAAGCCGCCCGGATTGAAGCGGAGCGCCTCGAAGCAGAACGAGCCGCCGCCGAAGAAGCCGCCCGCGTCGCTGCCGAAGAAGCCGCCCGGATTGAAGCGGAACGCCTTGCTGCGGAAGAAGCCGAACGCCTCGAAGCTGAACGCGCTCGAAGCCGAGCGCATTGAGGCCGAGCGCATCGAAGCCGAACGCGCATTGAAGCCGAACGCATTGAAGCTGAGCGACTTGAAGCCGAGCGCATTGAAGCCGAGCGCCTTGAAGCCGAACGCATTGAAGCCGAGCGCATTGAAGCCGACGCATTGAAGCCGAGCGCATTGAAGCCGAGCGCCTTGAAGCCGAACGGCTTGAGGCAGAGCGGCTTGAAGCAGAGCGGCTCGAAGCCGAGCGCGCTCGAGGCGGAACGCATCGAAGCCGAGCGCTTGGAAGCCGAGCGTCTTGAGGCTGAGCGCGTAGAAGCAGAGCGGCTCGAAGCAGAGCGGCTTGAAGCCGAGCGCATCGAAGCCGAACGCTTGGAAGGCGAGCGTCTTGAGGCTGAGCGCGTAGAAGCAGAGCGGCTCGAAGCAGAGCGGCTTGAGGCCGAGCGCATCGAAGCCGAACGCTTGGAAGGCCGAGCGTCTTGAGGCTGAGCGCCTAGAAGCGGAGCGCGCTCGAAGCCGAGCGTCTTGAGGCCGAGCGCCTCGAAGCCGAACGCATCGAAGCCGAACGCCTTGAAGCCGAGCGCCTCGAAGCCGAACGCCTCGAAGCCGAGCGCCTCGAAGCCGAACGCCTCGAAGCCGAGCGCCTTGAAGCCGAACGCCTCGAAGCCGAACGCATTGAGGCCGAACGCCTCGAAGCCGAGCGCATCGAAGCCGAACGGCTTGAAGCTGAGCGCCTCGAAGCAGAGCAGTTCGCCCTGCAGGAGGCCGCGCGGTACGAGGCCGAGCTGCTCGCCGTCCAAGAAGCAGAGCAACTCGCTGCGCACGGAGCCGAACTCGCCGCCCAAGAAGCCGAACTCCGTGCTGCTCAAGAGGCCCAGCTACTTGCCGCCCAAGAAGCAGAGCGCGTTGCTACCGAGGAAGCCAGCCGAGTAGAGGCCGAACGAATCAACGTCGAATACCTCGGCACGCCCGAACCGACGCCCATCGACGAGGAGCAGTTGCGCGCAGAGTACGAGGCACGCCAGCAGTTCTCGGCTGCGCAACGGGCCGCTGACGAGGCGGCCGAGGCTGCGGAGCAGCAGCAACGGGAAGCCACCGAGGCCGAAGCCACGCGCATCGCCGCGGTCAACCAGATGATGGCTCAGGCGTCCGCGCCGTCGCACGACCCGGCACAGCTCGCATCGGCGAACGCCATGCTGTCCGACTTCAGCCGCACCGGGTCTGAGACGTTGCCGCAGGATGGCGAGGAGGCGCCGGAGGAAATGCCGGAACCCGATTACGAGTCGGCGTTCCAGCCGTTCGCGCAGCGCGACCTCGCCGACACGGCTTCGTTGCTGCGGGAGTTGTCCAGTCTCGGCTTCGAGGACGAGCCCGCACCGAGCGCTCCACGACCGGCACCCAGCCAGGGTCCGGGCACACCGACTCCGCCACGGCCGACCGCCGCTAGCGCTGCCCAGCAGAAGAAGAAGCGCGGCCTGTTCGGTCGCTGATCGGAGGCCGCTCGGCAACCCGCACCTCTCGGCGTCCGGCCTTAGGTAGCTGAGGTGTTGCCTAGGCAGCTGCACACGCCTACCTAGGCACCCGCCAGGCTGCCCAACGTGATCAACTTCCGCGAACGGGGGCGGCGCGCGCACGCGTGGCACGATTTACCGATGCGTGCGGTTGTGCAACGAGTGAGCAGAGCGCGTGTTGTTGTCGATGACGAGACCGTTGGCGAGCTCACGAGGCCAGGCCTCGTCGTCCTCGTCGGGGTTACGCATTCCGACACCGTCAGCGATGCACGGCTTATGGCCTCGAAGCTGTACCACTTGCGGATTCTTGAGGGCGAGAAATCCATGCGCGGACGTCGATGCGCCGCTGCTCGTGATCAGCCAATTCACGCTGTACGCCGACACCGGAAAGGGTCGCCGTCCGTCGTGGAACGCGGCCGCACCCGCGCCACTCGCCGAGCCGATCGTGGACGCCGTCGTCGACGAATTGCGGGCGCTCGGTGCCGAGGTCGCGACGGGTCGATTCGGCGCAAATATGCAGGTGGAGCTGGTAAATGACGGCCCGATGACGTTGGTGATCGACGTCAACGGAACGAGCAGCTAGCGAACTCCGAGCGTGCGGAATGCCGCTCTGGCAACCTGGCCGGGACGCGGCGCCGGAATCCCGCTCGACGACCGCATCCATGGTCGCCGGCACATCGACGTCACCGGTGCGAACCAAGCACCGCGGCGTCGTCAGCCGTCGCGTACTTGACCACGGCCAAGGCGATCGGGCCCGAGCTCGTAGTGGTAGGCCGCGCTTGTCACCCGACCGATCACATCCGCGTCGCTCGCCGGCAACAACCTCACTGCCTCGCTCCGGTAGACCCTCGCGCGCGCTGCCGTCGAGGTGCAGCCGAACGAGACGGCGCGGCGGCCGACCGAGATTCGCGACGCGCGCCACCGTCTCCTGGCCGCGGTAACAACCCTTGTCGAGCTGCACCGCCGTCCCGATCCAACCGAGCTCGTGCGGGATCGTGCGGTGGTCAGTCTCCAGCGCGAACCGCGGACGTCCGGCGGCAACGCGAAGTGCTTCGAGAGCGAGGACGCCGGCCGGCGGGCCAGTGCGATCAGCCGAGGTCGCGAACGCCAAAAGATCAGTGCGCGCAACGAAAACTTGCCGCCCAGCGACATCATCGCGTTGCGGATCGACCCGGGTCAGCAGGGTCGGGTGCGGCTCGAGAATCGGCTCCCACACCACGGCCCAATCGGCCGTCACATCGTCGACCTCGACGCGCAGCATGAATCGCATCGATGTAAGGAAATCGACGAGCGACTGGGCGTCGGACGGTTCCACGTGAATCCAGACCGCTTCGCCATCGTCGACGAGTTGCAGGTGATGTTCGACGTGACCCTGCGGGCTGAGAATCAGCGCTTGCGCACCGACGCCGGGTGCGAGTCGTTCCAGGCTTTGCGTCGTCAAGTTGTGCAACCACGACAGCCGGTCGACGCCCGCGATTCGGATGACGCTGCGATGCGACAGATCCACGAATCCGGAGCCGTTCGCCAACTGCCGCTGCTCGCGGAGCGGATCGCCGTAGTGGGCGGCCACTCCGGCATCGAGAGCCTCGATCAGCACCCGCGGGCGAATCTGTCGCTACCGCCCCTGGCAGGTCTAGCAGCGGGCTGCGGTACGACGTGATCTGCACACTTTCATCGACCGCGCCCATACGGCCAGTGTAAGTGTCAGACCTCGTGCGCGAGCAGGTCAGCGCTGTCGGGGCCAGCGGGGTCGGCGAGATCCCACAGCAGCGAGATCGGCAGGTGCTCCGCCAGCATCTGCATCGGGATGACGTCTTCCATGTGTTCCGTTTGTGTACTCACGAAATTAGGGATCGGCAGCCGAATGGCGCCACTGACCCGCCGATAGGGTGATAGATCGCGCGCATCTGCCACATTGGGCTATTTGGCCTAAACGCCCGCCAAACCACACGTATCGGGCAACCGGTGAGCGTGGCGGCGCAACCGCCAGGCGGGCATCGCCTCGAATGTGATTGCAGGCCGCGCGCCCCTTGATTACCGTGGAAGTACACGAGAGAGGAGGTGGTCCGAAGAATGTGTAGTAGACGGACGCGTGAGGTGGCTGTCAGCTAGCCGCCGTCCTTTCGGACGTGCCTCTAAGCGATCGAGGTTCACGTCGCCTGGATGGCGATGGCGAAACCACGGCAGCTCATCCGACCCCCGGACCGCCGGACATCGTCCAGCCGGCCCGTGCCGCACGAACCTGTGCGGCATGGCGAAGTCCGGGGGTCGAACCATGTCCGGCGTCGAACCCTCTCCCGGCAGTCGAAGCCCACGGGCAGTCGAAGCCCACGGCAGTCGAGCTTCGCGGGAGATGTCTAGAGATCCGGATCTGGGGAAGGATGTGCGCCATGGCCGATACCGCTGAACTCGAAGACGTTCTGCACACGACCGGCGCGATTGTCGCGGGCGTCAAGCCTGATCAATACGGCTTGCCGACCCCGTGCCCCGACTACGACGTCGGGACGCTGGTCAACCACATCGTTGCCTGGGTCACGGTTTTTGCCGACGGCGCCAGCCAAGAATCGTCGAAGACTAATCCGGCGACGTACGAGGTCGGCACGAACCCGGCCGCCGAATATGACGCGTCCGCGAAGCGACTGATCGCCGCGTTCCGCGATGGTGCCGCCGACCGCGACATCGACCTGGGCAACGGACCTTCCCCGGGCTCGATGATCTTGGGCATGATCCTGATGGAGGACATCGGGCATGGCTGGGATCTCGCGATGGCGACAGACCAACCGGCGCCGTACTCGGAGCGATCGATCAAGGCTGCAAAGGCTGCAGCCAAGGCGAACCTGAAGCCCGAGTACCGCGGCCCCGACAAGTCGTTCGGTGACATCGTCGAGGTTTCCGCCGACGCACCGCCGCTCGACGAACTGATTGGGTTGCTGGGCCGCGACCCGGCGCAGACCAGCCGCTAGACCGCGACAGGCTCAGACCTTCTTCAGTCGCGCGGACAGATGCGGACCGAGTGGCTGCCCGACGGCCGCCATGTCGAACGCGTAGAGCAGGTCGCCGTCGACCGTGCCGTAGAGACGATGGCCGGCCGTGACTTCCTTCGCCGACGCCGTCCGGACGACGACGTCAGTACTTAGCTCGATGCGTCCGAACGCGAGATTGCCGATGTAGACCTCGGCGATGCCGCTGGCGTGCGCCAGGACGACTTCGAGCTCGCCCGCGGCGTCGACCCGCCAGAACCCCGACTCACCAGCGCCGGCGCGCAACACGTTGCCCTCGTCGTCGAGCACCCAACTGCGGCTGACGTACGTGAGCACCGGCTTGCCGGCGTGCCCGAAGACGACTTCCTGGCCGTAGCGAAACGACTCGATGGTCGGATAGCCGCCGACTCCCACGCCTCGCCAGGTGCCGAGCAGAAACGCGAACGGCTCGAGCGACGGATGCAAGGGCGGCACTGCGGCGTCCGGTATGAACGGCGTTTCAAACGCCGACGCGAGATCGTCGAGCGGACCGTCCGTCACCCTTGCGTGCCCTTGCTTGCACGAACAAGGCGATGGACGGCGAGGGCTGCCGTAGTAACGATCGCGACGGCAAACAAGACCGGCGGAACGACGGTAATCAGCTCAGTCATGCGCCGACCCTAAACGACTTCGCATCCCTGGTGGCGGTAGAAACGGCCGGTTTTGCCGACCATCACAACCACCAGGGATGCGAAGTGTGGCGAAGGGTCCTCGACTTCAGACTGCTACTTCGACCTGCGCGATCTCGCCCACCGCGGCAGTTCACGGTTTGGTCGGCGGTACCTCCCGGCACCAAAGCGCGCAACGTCCATGTGCCGGGCGCCGCGAAGAAGCGGAACTCGCCAGTCGCGGACGTCGGCACCTCCGCGGTGAACTCGCCGGTGCCGTCGAGAAGTCGCACGTACCCGACGACCGGCACGCCGTCACGTCGCACGACGCCCTGGATCACTGCTTCCTTGCCTGCGTCGACACCGACCGGCAATCCACCTGCGACAGCGCCACACATCAGCCATCAGCGCCAAGGGAAATCGGCACGCCGACCAGCGAGCCGTACTCGGTCCAGGAGCCGTCGTAGTTCTTCACGTTCGGCTGGTCGAGGATCTCGTGCAGCACGAACCACGTGTGCGCCGAACGCTCGCCGATGCGGCAGTACGCGATGGTGTCCTTGCCGAAATCGACGCCCGCGTCGCCGTAAAGCGTGCGCAGCTCGTCGTCCGATCGGAATGTGCCGTCGTCGTTGGCAGCCTTGCTCCACGGGATGTTCTTCGCCGTCGGAATGTGGCCACCGCGCTGCGACTGCTCCTGCGGAAGGTGCGCGGGCGCGAGCAGCTTGCCCGAGAACTCATCAGGCGAGCGGACGTCGACCAGGTTGAGCTTGCCGATCGCCGCAATCGCGTCGTCACGGAAGGCCCGGATCGACGTGTCGACGTCCTTGGCCTTGTACGACGTCGCGGGACGCGAAACGGCTTCGTCGGTGAGCTCGCGACTGTCGAGCTCCCACTTCTTGCGGCCACCGTCGAGCAGCTTGATGTTCTCGTGGCCGTAGAGCTTGAAGTACCAGTACGCGTAGGCCGCGAACCAGTTGTTGTTGCCGCCGTACAGGATCACGGTGTCGTCGTTGCCGATACCGCGCGACGACAGCAGCTTCTCGAAGCCCGCCTTGTCGATGAAGTCGCGGCGAACCGGGTCTTGCAGGTCGGCCTTCCAGTCGACCTTGACGGCGCCACGGATGTGGCCCTTGTCGTAAGCAGAAACGTCCTCGTCGACCTCGACGAGCACGATGTTGGGGTCGGACAGGTGGGCCTCGACCCAATCGGCGTCCACGAGGACGGCTTCGCGACTCATGCTGGAACTCCCTTGCGAGTAGTAAGAAGACGACGGCTCAACAGGTACATCTCGCAGCCCAGGCAGTAGCCGAAGGCCGCGTTCAGAAATGCGGCGATGAACGCCAACGCCGTAGCGACAAGCCCGAGCCAGCCCAGGCCGACTGCGAACCCGATGACACCGACCAACGCGAACCCGAGACCGACCGCTTGGGCAAATCGCGGCGGCGCCTCTGGTTCGCGTTCCGCGGGCGGGCCGAGTCGCTTCGCCAGCGTGTAGCGGAACAGCAGACCGTACGGTGCCCGGCGCAGGCCGCCGAACGCTCCGATCGCGAACACCGCGGCCTGCACGGCGAGCACGATCCCGTTGCTGGTCAGCAACACGACAGCGAGAACGATTGCGGTGATCGTCGCGGCGAATCGCAATCCGCGTGGATCTACGAGAGTGGCCGAACCGGCCATGGAAGACGCTCCTGACGATGGAAGGGAAGGAATCTCATCGCGTCAGGGCCGGGGATGCGAGACTAGGCCCTGTCAGGGCATCGGACACAGGCAGGCGGCCACGCGGCACAGGTCGACCGCGCGCCTCTTCACGAGCACGACCGCATCGGCCTGCACGTCTAGCCTCACCGTGTCCACGCGTCGATGGTACGGACGCCGGTTGCCTGCTGTCACCTTCGAGCCCGCGGCCGCCGTCAGAACCCGATGATCATGGGGAAATGGGGGCCTTCGGTCGCGGCCACCCACCCATTTCCCCATGATCATCGCGGGGTTGAGCTGGGGGTCGCCGCGGCAGGTATGACCGCGCCGAGGGCGGCGAGCACGTCGGCTTTGCGTGGCGCACCGCTCGCCCGCTTCACGATGCGACCTGACGGGATCGAGCACCAGGACGGTCGGCGTCCGCATGATGTCGAGGCGGCGGACCAGGTCGAGGTGCGACTCGGCGTCGATCTCGACGTGGGTCACGCCGTCGACCATCGCGCTGACCTCACCGAGCGTCACGCGAGCCGCCCGGCAGGGCTGGCAGAAGACCGTCGAGAACTGCACGAGCGTGGCGCGTTCGCCTAGAGCAACACCGATATCGGACGACGTGAGCAACTCGCCGTCCGGCTGCTCGCGTACTCGCCCGTTGCGCGAACGCCAGATCAGGCCGGCGACCGTCGTCACCGCCACGAGCGCGAGAACCGCAACAACCGAGACCCAGGTCACAGCTGCATCTAACCCCAGTGCGCCAGTAGGTAATCCCGGAGCGACTAGGTCGACCAGGTCGCGGGCACCCAGACCAGCGTTTTCCCGTCGGAGCCGACGACCTTGAACGCGGTGATGTCCTTCGACGCCATGGCAGTCGAACCTGCCGCATTGACCTTCGACACACCGGTGTACCCGGCGACCGGCGCCGACCAGCTGGCCGCGACATCGGTCTTGCCGTCAGGACCGACGGCAATCAGTTGGCAGCTCGGGCCGGCGAGGTCCTCGGTGACGCCGACGACGCTCACCTCGTACCGAGGCGCCCCAGCCCTTCTTCACTTCGGTGATCGTCGCCTGCACCCCGTTTTGCGGGTTGGTCGCGCTGAAGGTCTGCGAAGCAAGGAGCAACGGCGCGGACGGCGTCGAATGCCCGTCATGGGTCACGCCGAACTCCGACCGAGACCCCGATCGCTGCGAGCACAATCACGCCAGCCGCAACCGAGGTCAAGATGCCGCCGGCGCCGGTCATGCCGCCGTTCGGCGGCCGCCGCACTCAACAAGCGTTCGAGGAGCTGCGGACCGGGATCGACCGGTTCCGACTCGACCTCCGAGCGGCTCACCCGACCGAGCAGGCCAGGCAACGCCGCGAACGACGCGAGCTCGTCACGGCAGTCGGCGCAACCGGCGAGGTGTGCATCGACGCGACTCCGGTCGGCCGGGTCGAGTGCCCCGAGCACGTAGGCACCGAGGGACAGCCGCACCTCCGCGCATCCATCGGCGGTCATGCTTCGGTCACTCCTCTTTCTTCGAGAATCAAGCGTAGGGCGCGAAGTGCGTAGTAGGTGCGGGACTTCACGGTCCCGGCCGGCACGCCTAGTTCGGCGGCGGCCTCGGCAACGGATCTGCCGCGGTAGTAGGTCTCGATCAGCACCCGGCGGTGGTCAAAGCTCAGACTCGCGATCGCATCGGTCACCATCCAGGCCTCCAAGGCCCGGTCGACGTCGTCGTCGACCGCGACGATCTCCAGACCATCGGGTCCGGCCTCCGGCGGGCTGGCGCGACGGGCTCGGTAGGCGTCGACTGCGATGTGCCGTGCCACTGTGAAAAGCCACGGTCGGACGGCGTCTGGGCTGCGGTGGATTGCCTCTGGGTGCCGCCAAGCGCGGAGCAAGGTCTCCTGGACGACGTCCTCGGCGCGATGCCGGTCGCCGTTCGTGAGCCGCAGCGCGTAACCCAGGAGCGGGCGAGCGTGCTCGTCATACAGGGCACGGATGAACGCCTCGTCCGTCGTCCCCTCTGTTTCTGCCACACCTCGGGAACGCTGCCGCGCCATCATCGGTTCAAAGTCCACACTCACGATCGTGGCAGGTTTGCGTCGCTGAAGAAAGCGGCGGCGTTCAGCCGATCTTCGGAAGCATGAGTGCCGGACTGATCATGCACTCTCATCGCTGATCTACAGCGGCTTCAGCGCGCTTGGCATCGGGGCCGGGGTCGCGATCCTGCGCAAAGCCGGCTACTCGCCATGGTGGGTGGTGACCGGATTCATCCCGCTGGTGAACGTCGTGATGGTCGTGGCGTTCGCCTTCGCCGACTGGCCGGTGCTTGCAGGAGCGCCGTCGCTACCACCGGCTGAAGACCACCGAAGTCGTGCCCGACCGGCGCTTCAGCTATGCGCAGCCCGGACCTGCACCGGATCAGTAGCAGCCTCGCGCTGCCGGGCCCGGTAGGCACGCACTCGCGCCCGGATCCCGCACGCGGGTGTCGAGCACCAGCGCCGGCGGCCGGTCGAATCGAGAAAGAGCTCGCGGCAAGTCGGCCTCTTCGCACTCGCGTAAGTAGGCCGCGTCTGTACTGCTCATGGTGTCGATCGCCTGCTCGATGATCAGCGTCAGTGCGGCGTCGACGTCGGGCGACCCGCCGCGCACGTAGCCGGGCTCGATCGGATCAGGGACGACGATGTGTCGCGGTGCTTTGGCCGCCCGGGCCAACGCGGCGTTCACGGTGTCAAAGGCCGACGGGTGCGGCGTGCGGCCCTCGACCCGAGCAGCGGCTAGCTCGCGCAGCGCCGCGCGGATCTGCCGCACCGCCGCGAGATCGGCAGCCGTCGGCTCCGTCTCGGGAGCCAACGCATGGATGCTCGAGCCAGCTGCTGAACGCGTCGAGATCGGGCAGCCGCTCGAGGGGAGCCCGGCTTGGCCAGTTCGCGCGCGTCGCGACGAGGTCGAGCCAGCGGGTGCCCGTGTCCGGACGTGGGTCGACTTGGGCGGCCACGAGCGTCGTCGAATCCATTCCTGCACGGTAACGTCCGCGCCGCGTTACTTCTCGGGATGCCACGCGCACCAATCGCGGTGCCGCGGCCGAACTGGCAGGATCGCGACCGTGTCGACCCTGACTGCCCGCGGCATCCGCGTCGCGTTCGGCGCCCGCGAAGTGCTGCACGGCGTCGACGCAACGATCGGAGCCGGCGATCGGGTCGGGCTCGTCGGACCCAACGGTGCCGGCAAGTCGACGCTGCTGCGGGTGCTCGCCGGCGAGATCGTGCCCGACGCCGGCACCGTCTCGTCGACCGGCACGGTGGGTCTCCTTCCGCAGGAACCGGATCGCCGGTCGGGCGAAACCCTGCTCGCTTACCTCGGCCGGCGCACCGGCGTCGCACCCGCTGAAGCGGCAATGCAGGCGGCGGCCGACGGCTTGGCGGTCGGCGTCGCCCGACGCGGCGCAGGTCTACGACGAGGCGTTGCAGCGCTGGCTCGACCTCGGCGGCGGTGACTTCGACAGTCGCGCGGAGCAGGTGCTCGCCGACCTCGGGCTCGACCGGGCAGTGCTGGCGGTCGAGACAGCGGGTTTATCTGGCGGGCAGATGGCGCGGGCCTCGCTTGCCGCCGTCCTGCTTAGTCGTTACGACATCTTGCTGCTCGACGAGCCGACGAACGATCTCGACCTCGATGGGCTGGCGCGGCTCGAAGATTTCGTGCTTGGACGGCGGGGTGGTCTCGCGGTCGTGAGCCACGACCGCGAGTTTCTGGCTCGCACGATCACCGAGGTCATCGAACTCGACCCGTACAACGAGCTCACGCGGCAGTTCGACGGTGGCTGGGAGGCGTTCCTCGACGAACGCGAAGTCGCCCGGCGGCACCTGCGCGAACAGTTTGACGACTACGCCGACAAGCGCGGTGAGCTGCGCGATCGCATGCAGGCCGCCCGCGAGCAATCGGTGCGAGGAGCGTTGCGCGCCAAGCGCAAGGCACCAGACAACGACCGATCCGCGCGCGGCGCACGGATCGAGGCCGCGACGTCGGGTGCGGCCAAGGTCCGCTCGCTCGAAACGCGACTCACCAGGCTCGACGCCGAAGCGGTGGCCGAGCCGCGCAAGGAGTGGGAGTTGCGGATCGAGCTGCCGAGTGCGGCGCGGTCCGGCGACATGGTCGCGACACTTGGTCGACGCCGTCGTCAAGCGCGGCGACTTCACGCTCGGCCCGGTCACTCTCGACATTCGCTGGGCCGACCGCGTCGCGGTGCTCGGCCCGAACGGCGGCGGCAAGACCACGCTGCTGAAAGCACTGCTCGGGCAGCTGCCGTTGACGTCGGGAACCTCGGTGCTTGGGCCGGGGGTCGTGGTCGGCGAGCTCGACCAGGTGCGGCGCGAATTCGCCGGCGATCAGACCGTGGTCGACGTGCTCGCGACAGCGACCACGTTGGTGCCCGAAGAGGCCCGCACTCTGCTGGCGAAATTCGGCCTCAAGGCCGCCCACGTCGAGCGCCCAGCAGGCTCGCTGTCGCCGGGTGAGCGCACTCGCGCGGGCCTCGCGCTGCTGATGGCCCGACAGACCAACTGCCTCGTGCTCGACGAGCCGACCAACCACCTCGACCTGCCGGCGATCGAACAGCTCGAACAGGCGGTGGCCAGCTATGCCGGCACGCTGCTTCTTGTCAGTCACGACCGTCGCCTGCTCGAGGCCGTTCCGACGCAGCGACAGCTCACGGTCGTGCGTGGCCAGGTGACCGAAGACTGAGCCACCCGACTCGACCGGGCGCGTACCGTAGACGCCGTGGTCAGGACTGCTTTTCGTCTGCGTTGGCTACCTCGCCATGTGCTGGCGCTGGTCCTCATTGCCGCGCTGATCCTGCTCGGCCGCTGGCAGTGGGACGTGTCGGAGTCGCAGCGCGGCGGATTGCAGAACCTGCTCTATGCCTTTCAGTGGTGGGCGATGGCCGGGATGGTCGTCTACGGCTGGTGGCGGCTCTTGCGCGACGACGCCTATGGGCGCCCGGCGGCCCGCGTCGCACCGTCGCGCGCGTCGTTGTCGTCGGCCGAAGGTGACTGGGACTTCCCGGAGTTCGGTCAGCCCGACGCGTTCGCGAGCCTGACCGCGCAAACCGCAGACGACCGAGACCCCGACCCCGAACTGGCTGACTACAACGACTACCTCACGCGCTTGAACGCCCGGTCGGAGCGCGCACGTTGAATCTCAGGTCACCGCTCGACCGCTATCGGCTGCTCGCCTACATCGTGGGAACCGCGCTGGTCATCTTGGTGTTCGTCGGTATTCCGTTGCAGGTGTGGGGACACAACGACACCGTCGAAAAGATCGTCGGGACGATCCACGGCTTCCTCTACATCGTGTACGTCGTGCTCAGCATCGAGCTCGCATTCCGGTACCGCTTCTCGCTGGTTCGGGCGCTGCTTTCGCTACTCGCCGGACTGGTGCCGATCATGACGTTCGTCGCCGAACGCAACAACACTGCGTACGTCAGGGCCAAGCAAGCAGCTCTCGCCAGCGAGCCAATCGACGTCCCGACTTCTGCTGAGCACAACTGAGATGGCGCGCACGCGGCTGTACCGCAACGGAGTGCTCGAGAAGGAGAACTTCCCGGTCGCTGACATCTCCGAGTGTGTCAACGACCCCGGCGCGGTGGTGTGGCTCGACATTTGCACGGTCGACGATGAGACGAGCCTCGATGACGTCGAGGAGGAGTTCGGGCTGCACGCCCTGGCTGTCGAAGACGCCTCGCACGAACGGCAGCGGCCGAAACTCGACCACTACAACACGCACTTGTTCTTGAGCGCGTACGCCATCGCAATGATCCCGAAGACGACGAACCTCGACAGCAGCGAGCTCGCGGTATTCGTGATGCACAACGCGCTGATCACCGTGCGCAAGGATCGCAAGTTCGACATGGATGAGGTCGTGAAGCGTTGGGATGCGGCGCCGGACCTGATCAAGCAAGGCGCCGGATTCTTGCTCTACGGTCTCCTCGACTACATCGTCGACGGGCAGTTCAAGGCCGTGCAGGATCTCGACGAACGCATCGAGTCGCTACAAGACGATTTGTTCGACGACAGCCGCGACCGCGTGCGCGAGGTACAGCGAAAGTCGTTCGACTTGCGACGCGATCTGATTCTGCTGCGACGTTTCGTGCTGCCGATGCGCGAGGTTGTCAACGGACTGATGCGCGAGACGAAGATCGTCAACGAGACGCTGATGCCGTACTACCAAGACGTCTACGACCACGTGCTGCGCGCAACGGAGTGGACCGAATCGCTACGCGACCTCGTGTCGACGGTGCTTGAAACGAACCTGACGATTCAAGGCAACCGGATGAACCTCATCATGAAGCAAGTCACGAGTTGGGCCGCGATTATTGCGGTGCCCACGGCAGTGACCGGCTTCTACGGCCAGAACCTCCCGTATCCGGGATTCGGTGATGACAACGGCTTGATCACGTCGTCGATCATCATCGTGCTGGGTTCCGGCACTGTTGTACTGGATCTTCCGGCGCAAGGACTGGCTCTAGCTCTCGTCGCTTAGCTCAGGAGCCGCCGCCGTGGAAGATGTTGACGGCTCGTGAAATTACGAGCGCGACAGTCACCAGTGAGATCCCTGACTGCGCGAGAAACGTCGCCTTCGCCCAGTGCGATAGCGGCAGGGTGTCGGTTGGGCTAAACGCGGTCGCGTTGGTGAACGAAGTGAACAGGTAATCGAAGAACGTCGGCTCCCAGTCTGGCGGCGCGATCTCCGGCTGCTGCATTTGCGGGAACAGCAGATCGGGATGCTTGTGCAACGCATGCGCACGTGCGACCGGCCCGCCCCGATCAAACTCCCAGTACCAAAGACTGAACGCGATCACGTTCGTCGTCCAGATGGCAACGCCCTCAAGCAGCAACCGGCCCGCATCGTCGGCCTTCCCGTCGATGATGGTGTGCACAAGCAGCCCGGCGGACACCGCATTGTCGATGCTGATCACCGCGATGAGCGCCAGCACTGCCGACCGCAGCGGAGTCGAATGGCGAACGATTCGGCCCGGGCTGAACACGAGCAGTCCGACCAGCAGGATCGTCTCGAGAATCGGCAGCAGATAGTGCGGCCGCACTGAGAGAGACGCTGGCAGCGACGACTGCAGGGCGATGGCGGTGCCAGCCGCGACACCCATCTGCCACCGGTGCTCACCCTCCGTCGGCCGCAACCACGCGGGCAGCAGATCCTGTTCGACCTGGTAGACGCCCTTGGCCTGAGCGAGAAGCCGGCGTTCGAGCGCGGTGAGCGCGGCGGCGGTCGCCCCGACGTGGTGGTGATGTTCCTCGGGCAGCGGAGCTTCGACGTCGTCCGACATGTGCGTCCTCTCGAGCCCGGCTTACCGCGTCCCAGTCTGCCGCGCCACTGCGGCCCTCGCCTACGATCTGCGCCGTGACACGTCTGATGCGGATCTGTGCGTCGATCGTGGCCGTGGCGCTCGCCACGGCCTGCGCGGCTCATGGAACAGCGCAGGTCAGGCACCGGGATCGCGACCCCGGCCGGGTCGCCTGCGCCCGGGGCGCCGCCGATCAGCGGCGCTCTCGGCGTCTCGGTGGGCGACGGGCCGCCCGGAACCGTCATCACCCTGAACGCGATCCGCTGCCCGCCGCAGGGGTCGAAGCCGGACGTGATCTTCTGGCGGGACGCCGCCAAACCAGACAACAAGGGCGGCGTGCCGATCACCAAGATCGTGCGCACCGGCGATGCGTTGCAGGCGACCTTTGTGGTGCCGACCGATGCCACAGTGGGTCTGGCAACGTTCGAGACCTACTGCGGCGCCAAGACGCAAGACGCCCTAGCTGGATTTTCGACGTCGATCCTCCTGGCGGCTCGCCAAGCAGCTAGCCCGCGTGATTACGTCACGACTGGCAGGTCTTTGCGTCCGCAACCATTGAGCCCGTGGGTATCAGCGGTTACCATCTGCGTGGCGTCTGGCTCTCCTCCCCCGTAGGGTCAGACGCCTTTACATGTGCCCGGGGGCGGCCAGGGGCGAAAATGGAACTCAAACCAGGCTGCCGGACATAGGAGTGCGTGGCGGTCGATAACGGCGAGACTCCGGACGCGGGCTTGTGGGCCCGCGCCTGCGCTGGCGACCATTCGGCATTCGGCGACTTGTTCGTCCGGCACGCGAATCGGATCCACAACTACTGCTTCCGGCGCACCGGGTCGTGGTCGCTCGCGGAGGACGCCACCTCCCAGACCTTCATGGAGGCCTGGCGCAAGCGGTCCTCGATAACGGTCACCGACTCTCTGCTGCCCTGGCTCTTTGTGGCCGCGAACAACGTCTGCCGCAACAGCGAGCGCGCCAGCCGCCGGGCGGCGAACCTGCTCGCAAAGACACCGCCGACCGAGCACGTCGGAGATCACGCCGACGAAGTCGCCGCGCGGATCGACAGCGAACGCCAGATGCAGCGCTGCTGTCGGCACTGCGCACGCTCAAGCGAGCCGACCAGGACGTCGTCGCGATGTGCGACTGGGAGGGCCTCAGCTACGACGAGGCCGCGGCAGCGCTCGGGGTCCCCATCGGCACTGTCCGGTCGCGGCTCTCGCGAGCTCGCGCGCGGCTCAAGGTACTGCTCACCGATGAGGTCGGCCCGCGTGCCGACAGCCGTGTGGGCACGGACGAATTACGGGGTGAACAAGCATGAGCGTTCAGTACTTGCCACCGACACGGGATCTGCCGCCTGAGCAGATCGCTGGCGATGCGCGCCGAGCTGGAAGCGTTCGTGGCTCGCGAGGAGCCCGCGACACCGGTGGTGGCGAAAGCGGCGCAACGTCACGGGCGGATTCGTGGTCGCGTTGATCGTGGCCACCGGCGGCGGCACTGCTGCGGCCTACGCGTACCTGCATCCGCGGGCGGTCACCGACAAGGGGTCGGCGCGGTGCTACAGCGAAGCGGTCTACGTGCCAGGTGCAAAGTTCGCGGGGACGACGATTGCCAGCGCCGTCGGCGAGGGGAGCAACGGCACCATCCAGGACGCGCTCGACACCTGCGCCTCGCTGTGGCAGGTCGGTGCGTCTTCGCGCCGGCGCACCTCGCGGCAGGCCCCGGTCGCGGGTGCCACGCTACCCGGTGCCCGCCCTCGTCGGCTGCACGTTGCCAGGCGGCATGGCCGCCGTCTTTCCTGGTCCGCCAGACACCTGCGACCAGCTGGGCCTCGCACCGGAGTCACCACCCGCCGTCCGCCCGGCTACTTCACCTGCCGCTACGTCACCTGCGGCACGCCTCACCCGCGGCTGGCGCCGCGACTGCAGGACCTTCCGGGTCCTCGCCATAGGCCAGGAGATGTCCATCTACGGGGGTGGACATCTTCGGAACGGAGCGGGCCGGTTCGCGGTGAGGGGGCGAGCCGGCCCGCTCACCTCATCAGTAGCTGGGACGCTTCCTACGCGGGAGTACCCCGAGGTGCACCAGCCGCGCCGTCGGCGGCAACGGCGAATGCCTCGTAGCCGACGCAGGCCCTCGAGCCACCGGTGGGCCGGTCCGCCCATCGCGATCGCGGCGGTGGCGTAGGCGTCGGTCCTGATCAGATCGCTGCCGACCAGCGTCACACTGGCGAGCGCGACGGCCGGCTGGCCGGTGAACGGATCAATCACGTGGGCGCCGCGTTCAGCGTTACCGGACGTCGCCACCGCGCCGTCCGTGAGTTGCACAACGCTCGCGATGGCGCCGCGCTCCAACGGGTGCGCGATGCCGATCTGCCAAGGCATGCCCGGCGCGCGACCCGCCAACCGCCTGGATGTCGCCACCACCGTTGACGAGGTGGTGTGCCGACCCCGCTGAAGACAAGAGCTCACTCGCCCGCTGGATCGCCCAGCCCTTGACGACTCCGGTCGGATCGAGCCGGCCACCATAGGTCGAACTGAAGTAGCCATCGGTCTCGCGACCGACCTGCGCGCATAACTCGAGGACCTCCGCGACGTCGTCGTCGCAGTCGGCCAGCCGAAGCTCACCGCGGCCAAGCCGAGACACCTGGCTGTCGTCGCGATAAGTGCTGAAGACGTCGTCGACGCGGTGCAGCCAGGTCACGGCGTCAGCAACGGCCGCGTCCATCGGCGTTCGCTGTGCCTCATCGGCGAACCGCACGTCGAAACTGACAACTGTGCCCATGACACGTTCGACATGCACGAGCGGCCTAGCCATCGGGGCAATCGGCATCACGCCAGTCAACATGTCAGGCCTTCGCCGCGTCGAGCGCCGCTTGCACCGACTGTGCGTACGCCTCGCTGGTGTAGGTCGCTCCGGAAACCGCGTCGATCGATGCGCTCTGAGCCGACAGCACCTCCCGACCCAACTTCGGAATCGAGTAGTTGCTGAGATCCTGCGAGTGTCCGTCATTCTGCGGGACCTGCATCGCGATCGATAGCGGTGATCTTCCCGTTGGTCAACGTCAGCCGAACCTGGACGACGCCGAAGACCCGGCGACCTTCACCCACGGTGATCGCGCTGCCGGTGACGGTCTTGGTGGTGCTCGATGGTTTGGGTGTCGGCTTGGGCGTGGGCTTCGGCGTTGGTTTAGCTGCGGACTTCGTGGGCGTTGGTGAAGCCTTCGCACTCGACGAAGCTTTCGATGCGGTTGCGGCTGCCGTAGTTGGCGTGGTCGTCGACGGCTGCACGGAACTCGCCGCCGCCGAACTTGCGGGAGCCGAACTGTCAGGCACCGAACTATCAGGCGCCGAACTGGCGGCTGCGGAACCAACCGGCGACGATGAGTCGGGGGCGCCAGCTGAAGCCTCCGGCGTGGCACCCGACAGTGCCACCGGGCGCGGCGCCTTTGCTGGCGTGGTTTTGAAGCTGAGCAGGACGACGAGTCCGGCAACGGTCGCGATCAAGACGGAAATGAAACGGCGCATGACTCACCCTCCTTTGAACTCAGAAACGGCCTAGAACTCGAATGACTCGGTGTGGATTTGCCGGCGGCGCACGCCGACACGATGCAGCGCGTTATGCGCTGCATCCATCATGCGTGGCGGTCCGCACAGGTAGATGTCGTGAGCAGTCAGGTCCGGGACGATGGACGCCAATCGACGTCCGATAAAGGGATCTGCATCCCCACCGGGAGGTCCGACGAGATAGACGACGCGCGCGCCGCGCCATTGTGCGATCGCGTCGAGTTCGCGACGAAAGACCACGTCGAGCTCGCTTGATGCGCGGTAGATCAACGTGAGATCGCCGGGTCGGGCCGGCAACGTCTCGAACAACGCACGCAAGGGCGTGACCCCAATACCGCCCGCCAGCAGCAACACCTGTCGCCGCGTGCGGCGGCGTTCAGTGAGCGCGCCGTACGGCCCCTCGGCAAATACCCGGGTGCCCTTGTGCAGGGTTCGCAATGCGTGCGAGTGATCGCCGAGTACCTTCACCGTAATGCGCAGCAACCCGTCGGTTGGCGGCGCGGACAGCGAGTATGGGTGCGACTGCCACCAACTTCCGCTACTCAAGAACCGCCACCGGAAGAATTGACCTGGTTCGGCGCGCAGGTCATCGAGATGATGGCCGGTGACGTGCACCGAAAATATGCCCGGTGCTTCGGGAAAGACGCCGGCTACCACCATGCGGTGACGAACTGCGGCGCGGATCGGCACGACGAATCGATACCAGAACAGCAACGCAGCGATGCTGATGTACAGCAAGCTCCACAGCACCCGCGCACTTTGACTTGCGCTGAAGTCAAGACCGGTCGAGAACTCGTGACTAAACGAGAGCGCCACTGCAAGGTAGGTGTAGAAATGCAAGTAGTACCACGTCTCGTAGCGCATGCGGGCGCGGGCGACGCGCATCGAGACGCCAGCGACTACGACGAGTAAGCCGAGCGCGACCGTCGCCATCATGACATCGGGGTATTGCGTTAACAGCGCACCGGTTTGCGGAATCACCGATTCATGCGCCTAGACGGCATAGCCCCAGATGATGAGCAACGTGTGCGCAACCGCCAACGAGATCGCGTAACGCCCACCCATTGCATGCCAGCGGGCGAGGCGGTCTGCGCCGAGTCCTCGTTCAAGTGACGGCACCCGCGCCATGAGGAGCAGCAACACGATGATGACGTAGCCCGCGAGGAGTCCAGTTATACGACCGGCGTTCGTCAGCCAATCACCGAACGTGTGCAACGTCGCCGGGGTGTCGTGCCACCACAACAGCAGCACGAGGGCGCCGCCGGCACTGAGCGCAAGCAGCAGCGCATTCGGCGCGATGCCAGAACGCGGAGCGGACGACGATGAGCTGCGGCGGATGCCGCGCTCGGGGAGAACGCTCGTCATCGCACCTCCGCTCCAACCTCGTGCTGTCATTCGCTGCCCGTTGGCAGCTACTTACCTATCGTCACGGTCGAACCTGTGCATCAGCTGAAGCTCTGCCGACTTTTTGCGAAATCCCAGAATCACTGTGTGAAATGCCGAGATCACTCGCTCCAACTACGGCCAATGCTGGGTGGAACGGTTCACGCCTCGATAGCGTTACGCAGCGCGGCGAGCGCACCGCCGCGGGTGAGTTGAGCCAGCGCCGCGACCAGCAAATTCCGGAGCGCGAGGTCGTCCGCCAGGTCGCCGAACATCTCCGCCAGGCCCAGCAGCCTTTCGACAATCGGTGACGGGATCGCTTGCGTGCCCGACCAGCGCTGGCAATTCGTGGCGCAAGCGGATCGTCAATGGCCAGCGGCCGACCTGCGTCGTCGTGGCCGGCGGTGACGTATCGCATCCAGGCCGCGATGCCCAGCACGCTCGCGATCGGCTGGACACCAGCCGCGCGGGCAAGTCGCACTGTCGCCACGATGCGAGGCGGCAGCTTTTGGCTGCCGTCGATCGCAATCTGAGCGAGGCGGTGTTGCAGACCCGGATTCGCGAACCGCAACAAGAGCTGCTGCTGGTAGTCATCGACATCGACGCTGCTCGGGGCCGACACAGTTGCTGCCGCCTCACTCATGAGCGCACGAACAAACGCGGGGACGCCGTCGACCTCAATGAACTCCGCGACGTAGTCGTAGCCCGCCAAGAGCCCTAGATAGGCAAGCGCGGAATGCGAACCATTCAGCAGGCGCAATTTCAACGACTCGTACGGCGATACATCGGAGGCGAAAACTGCACCCGCCATTCTCCCAGGCCGGACGCATAGCCGCGAAGTTGTCTTCCAATACCCACTGCGAGAAAGGCTCCGTGACGACAGCACCCTCGTCGTCCAGCCCGAGGTAGTTTGCTACGTCGCTGCGGTCGGTCGCCGTTGTGGCCGGGGTGATGCGGTCGACAACCGTTGAAGGGAAAGTGACGGATTCTTCAATCCAGGAAAGCAAACGTTGATCGGTCTGCGACGGGCAGCAACGAACAGAACTCCGTGACGAGACCACGTAACGTGGCGCCGTTGCTCGGCAGGTTGTCGCAACACACGACCGTGAGCGGCCCTGCGTCGAGTCGCTGACGCGCCTGCATTGCACGGACCAGTTGCCCGACAACGGTGACCGGCGGTCGTCCGGTGGCGTCGGCCCGAATATCTGGGTCCGCGAGATCGAGCCGGCCGGTCACCGGATCGTGCCGATATCCCTTCTCCGTCACTGTCACCGTCACGATGTGAGTCGAGGGTGACGCAATGCGCGACGTCAGCAGGTCTGGCTGAGACGCCGCGAAGACCAGTTCGCGAATGGGGGCGAGGACGCGATACGCCGTCGACGGCCCGCGTTCAACGACGGTGTAAAGGCCGTCCTGAGGCTCGAGTTCGTCGAGAACCGTGCGGCTGCGTTGCGCGACTGCGCAGATTCCCCACTGCGTCGTGCCCGACGCGCTCATCGCGCGTTCGGTGTAAACGGCTTGGTGGGCACGATGAAACGCGCCGAGACCCAGATGAACGATGCCGACGGTGAGCTCCCTCGGGTCGACGAGCGGCCTGGCAGCAACCGGAATTCGCGACAGCTGCGCGATGCTCAACCGCTGTCTGTCAGGTACTGCACTCACCTGCCGAGCAGCCCAGCTAGCCGGCTCATCGGTCCTGCCGAAGCTGAACCCACGCGTGACGCGGGTCGAGCGCCGGTGCCATTCGCCGACCGTGGCCGGCCATCACCCACAAGTAGTAGAACGCGTAGCCCGGCGCGCCTACGACAGGGTGGTAGCCCGATTTGATGATCGCTACGTCGCCGTCGCGCACCACGAACACCTCGTCGGCGGGATCGCCCTTGCCGTCGTAACGCAGCTGCACGCCGAAGCCGCCGGGCGGGTCGAACTTGAAGTAGTAGACCTCTTCGAGTTGAACCTCGTGCGGCGGGTTGTCCTCGTCATGCTTGTGCGGCGGATACGACGACCAGTTGCCCGGCGGGTTGACCGTCTCGCCCACGATGAGGCGCCCGGCCGCGTGCTCAGGCCCGAGAATCGTGCGCACCTGCCGCGCCCAGTTACCGCTACCGACGTCTGCCACCCGGTGATCGGCCGGCGTGACGATGCGGGCGGTTGCGGCGGGCTCATCGGCCAACGGCGCGGATGCGATGGCAATTGAGGCACCGCAGGCCGTCCGCCTCAGTGAGCTCGACCCTCGCACCCGGGCGGCAGGTACACGGCGTCACCACCGCCGTCGAACACGCTGGCACGACCACCGGCGCCACCCATCGGGACACCGTCGACCTCGACATCAACCGTGCCGGTCAGGATCACGATCAGCGCCTCGCCGTCAGCGACGAAGGTTAGCGATTCGCCTGGTTCGAGGTCGGCGACCTCGAGCTTGATGAGATCGGTGTCCTTGCCCGGCGTGACGAGTGTGCGCATGTAGCGATCCTCTCGCAATCGACGCCAGCGACGATCAGTCGGTCACCAGGCGGTAGCCCATGCCCGGCTCGGTGATCAGGAAGCGCGGCCGCGCCGGATCGGGCTCGAGCTTGCGGCGCAGTTGTGCCATATAGACGCGCAAGTAGTTGGTCTCTGTGCCGTACGTCGGCCCCCACACGTCTTGAAGCAGCTGGCGCCCGCTGACGAGCCGGCCTTCGTGGCGCGCGAGCACCTCGAGCAGTTGCCACTCGGTCGGCGTCAGCCGGACATCGCGCCCGTCCTTGCGCACCACCCGTTTCGCGCCGAGATCGATGGTGAACTCTGGCGTGACCACGACCGGCTCGTCGACGCCTGGCGCAGCGCGGCGGGTCGCTGCTCGCAATCGGGCGAGCAATTCATTCATGCCGAAAGGCTTTGTCACGTAATCGTCGGCACCGGCGTCGAGAGCCTGCACCTTCTGCAGTTCTTGTTCGTTCGCCGACAGCACGATGATCGGAACGCTCGACCAACCTCGGATACCGCGAATGACATCGGTGCCGGCCATGTCGGGCAGCCCGAGGTCGAGGATCACCACGTCGGGCCGCTCGCGTGCCATGGCAGCGAGACCGGATGCACCATCGGAGGCAGTCGTGACCTTGTAGTCACGGGCCGACAAGTTGATGCGCAGCGCGCGCAGGATGGCCGCTTCGTCGTCGATCACGAGCACGCTCGTCACGGCTGATCACCCCCGCCGTCTGAACCAGCGGGGCGCCCTACATCTCCGCCGGCCGGAATAACAGCCAACTCGATGCGCATCGTCAGGCCGCCCCCTGGTGTCGCGGCGGCGCTGAGCTTGCCGCCCATCGCCTCGACGAATCCTTTGGTGACCGCGAGGCCGAGCCCGACGCCATTGCCGCTGCGCAAGTCGCCGACCTGTTCGAAGGGCTGCACGATGCGGTCCCACTGGTCGGCCGGCACGCCGGGACCGTGGTCGATGACGTCGATCTGCACTGAGCCCCGCGCGTTGCCGTTCTGCACGGCGCGGGCCGCCAGCGTCGGCGGCTGGTCGGGCGGTGAGTAACGCAGGGCGTTCGCCACGAGGTTGGCCAGCGCGCGCTCGAGCAAGCCGGGATCGGCTGCGAACAGCGGCAGGTCCTCGGACATCTCCACCTGCAGCAACCCACCGTCGTCCACGCCTTGCACGACGAGTGGCGCGACCTCCTCCAACGATGTGGGCCGGACGAACAGTTGCACGGCGCCGGTCTGGAGCCTGCTCATGTCGAGCAGGTTGCTGATGAGGCCGTTGAGCCGGTCGGCGCCTTCTTCGATGGTGGCGAGCAACTCCGACTGGTCCTGCGGCGACCACGTCACGTCGGTCTGGCGCAACGTGCTGACGCTGGCCTTCACCGACGCCAGCGGGGTGCGCAGGTCGTGCCCGACGGCCGCGAGCAATGCCGTGCGGATCCGGTTGCCCTCCGCCAGCCCTTGCGCGCGGGCGGCCTCAGTCGCGAGCCCGGCCGCGAGCACTGCGCGCCGGGCAGCTAGATGCACGACGCTGCTCACGGCGACCGCGACTGCGACGAACAGCACCAAGGCGAGCACGTTCTGCGGCGAATCGATCGTCCAGGTGTGCACTGGCGGCGTGAAGTACCAGTTCAACAACAGACTGCTGGCGATGGCTGCGACCACCGACGGCCAGAAGCCGCCCACCAAGGTGACCGCGATCACGGCAGCCAGATAGAGAAGGAGGTCGTCAGCAAACACCAGGTGAGATCGCACGGCCGCCAGACAGAGGGTGAGGACGGGAAGGCCGACCGCCTCGAGCACGAACCCGCCGAGGAGTCGACGGCCGCCGATGCCTGAAGCGGCGCGCAGCGATCGTCTCCACGTCACGACACGAGTGTGGCCCTCCTACGACCAGATCACCCCGCAGGCCGGGCGCGCCACGATCTTGACGCTTCCTTGACGGTTGCCCGATCGATCTTGACGTCGCACTGACGCTCAGGTTGGTCGGGCGCTACTAGCGTCGAGATAGTGACCACATCAGTAGGCAGCGTGAAAAGGCTCTTCGTCGGACGGCCGCTTCGAAGCCAGCAACTCCACGAGACGCTGCTGCCGAAATGGCTGGCGCTGCCGATCTTTGCGTCCGACCCGATCTCGTCGGTGGCCTACGCGACCGAGGAGATCGTCCTCGTCCTGGCGGTCGGTGGCGGGGCTGCCGCCTTGACCTACGCCAAGAACGTTGCTGCGGCGGTCGCGCTCCTGCTGGTCATCGTGACGTTGTCCTACCGGCAGATCTGCAAGGCGTACCCGAACGGTGGCGGCGCCTTCGCGGTCAGCCTCGACAACTTCGGCGAGAACGCCGCCCTGACTGCCGGCAGCGCCCTACTGGTCGACTACGTCATGACGGTCGCCGTGTCCGTGGTTTCTGGTGTCGTCGCCATCACCAGCGCGTTCCCGTCGCTTGCATCGTCATGCGGTCGCGCTATCGGTCGGCTTCGTAGTCTTGCTTATGGTGGCCAACCTGCGCGGCGTCAAGGAGTCCGGCCGCGCATTCGCAGTGCCCACCTACTCGTTCATCGGGTTGACGTTCGTGATGTTCGCCGTCGCTGCCGTCAAAGCTGCGAACGGCGGGCTACCCCGCGCGTCGACCGCGTCGCAGACGTTCACCCACAGCCATCTGGCCGGGCTCGCGCTGATCCTGCTGACACTGAAGGCGTTCGCGTCTGGCTGTACGGCCCTTACCGGCGTCGAAGCCATCAGCAACGGCGTGCCGTCGTTTCGCAAGCCGAAGGCGCGCAACGCAGCGAAGACGTTGACGGCGATGGGCACGCTCGCGGTCAGCATGTTCATCGGCATCACGGTGCTTGCCTTGCACGTCAAAGCGCATGCCCAGCCGAGCGGCAACCCGTCAGTGATCTCTCAGATCGCCGCCGTCGTGTTCGGAAAGTCGAACGCGCTGTTCTACCTGTACCAGGCTGCGACGGCGGGCATTTTGATTCTCGCCGCCAACACCGCCTTCAACGGATTCCCTGTGCTGTCGTCAATCCTCGCTCAACACAGCTACTTGCCGCGGCAACTTCAAAAGCGCGGAGACAAACTCGTCTTCAGCAACGGAATCCTGCTGCTCGGCGGCTTTGCCATTGCACTCATCGTTGGCTTCAACGCCAACATCGACAAGCTGATCCAGCTGTACATCATCGGCGTCTTCACCAGCTTCACGTTGAGCCAGTTTGGCATGGTCAAGCATTGGAAGAAGAAGCTCGCAGACGCGCCGCGGAATGAACGCAGAAGCATCCGGACATCTCGAGTCATCAACTTCGTCGGAGCCCTCGCAACCGCCCTCGTGCTGGCGATCGTGCTCTACGCGAAGGTGCCGGACGGCGCGTGGATCGCGATCGTCGCGATGATCCTGCTCTTCGCTGTCATGAAGGGCATCAGGCGCCACTACAGCGCCGTCAGCGAAGAACTCGACATCGAGGCGGCGGAGAATCCGACGATGCCGTCTCGCAATCACGCCGTTGTCCTGGTCTCCCGCCTGCACCTGCCCGCATTGCGCGCGCTCGCCTACGCGAAGGCGACCCGTCCGACCACGATCGAGGCAGTCACCATCAACGCGGACGAAGCAGAAGCACAAGCGTTGCAGGAGCAATGGCAGGCGCGCGGCATCGACGTCCCGCTTGTGTTGTTGGATTCGCCTTATCGCGAAGTCACGCGTCCGTTACTCGAATACATACGCGGACGGCGGGGGCAGAGCCCGCGTGATGTCGTGACCGTCTTCATCCCCGAATACGTCGTCGGCCACTGGTGGGAACAGCTGCTGCACAACCAGAGCGCGCTGCGACTGAAGGCGCGGCTGCTGTTCGAGCCTGGCGTTATGGTGACCAGCGTCCCGTGGCAGCTGCACTCAACGGATCGGTTGCGGGCAGAGTCTGTAACCGGGGCAGAGTCTGTAAGCGGGGCAGAGTCTGTAACCGGGGCGGAGTCGACGACCGGGGCGAAGTAGCGGATCGGTCGCCGAGTTAGGCTCGAAATCTAGAAGCGAGCGCAAGGAGGCGGCTGATGGAGTACACGACACTGGGCCACACCGGTTTGCAGGTATCCCGCATTTCGCTGGGGTGCATGAGCTACGGCGAACCGAGTCGTAGCAACCCCCATTGGTCACTTCCTGAGGACGAGAGCATCCCGTTCTTCCAGCAGGCGATCGAAGCCGGTATCAACTTCTTCGACACCGCCAATGTGTATTCGCTGGGCAGCAGCGAGGAGATCACCGGCCGCGCGCTCGCCAAGTTCGCGCCGCGCGAAGACCTCGTCATCGCCACGAAGGTGCACGGCGTGATGCGGCCTGGGCCGAACGGCGGAGGCCTGTCGCGCAGGTCGATCTTGACCGAGATCGACCACAGCCTGCGCAGGCTCGGCACCGACTACGTCGACCTGTATCAGATCCACCGTTGGGACTACGAGACGCCGATCGAGGAGACGCTCGAGGCGCTGCACGATGTGGTCAGGGCCGGGAAGGCGCGCTACATCGGTGCGTCGTCGATGTATGCCTGGCAGTTCAGCAAGGCGCTGTATCTCGCCGACCTGCACGGCTGGACCAGATTCGTCAGCATGCAGAACCATTACAACTTGCTGTACCGCGAAGAGGAGCGCGAGATGATCCCGCTCTGTATCGATCAGGGCATCGGGATCATCCCGTGGAGCCCGCTGGCTCGCGGCAAGCTCGCCCGGCAATGGGACGACTCGACGAACCGGTCAGAGAAGGACGACTTCGGACGCACGCTTTACAGCGACGACGACCGCATCGTCGTCGATGCGGTGGGTCAGGTTGCCAACCAGCGCGGGATCCCGCGGGCGCAAGTAGCGATCGCGTGGGCGCTTGCGAAGCCGGGTATTACCGCTCCGATCATCGGCGCAACGAAGCCGCATCATCTCTCCGACGCGATCGCCGCCGTTGACGTACAGCTCACGCCGGACGAGATCGAGCTACTCGAGAAGCCCTACCAGCCCCACAACGTCTCCGGGTTCCGGTGAAGTCCTGGCACGATGACTGAGCTGCGGGTGGGTGTCGATGTGCCTGACGGGCGTGGCCGCATCGGCCTCGATCAGATTGGCCGAGACCTCACTCGCAATCCACGGGTGGTGGTTCGCGACGTCGAGGTGACGTCCGACGGCTGGCATGTCCTGCGGCGGACGACCTTCGACTACCAGAACTCCGGCGGCGAATGGTCGACGCAGCATCGGGAGACCTACGACCGCGGCAACGGCGCGACCATCTTGTTGTACGACGTCGAGCGCCGCACGGTGCTGTTGTCGAGGCAGTTCCGCTATCCGGTTTACGTCAACGATCACCCCGACGGAATGCTGATCGAAACGGCGGCTGGTCTGCTCGACCACGACGATCCGGAGACAGCGATCAGGCGTGAGGCGAGCGAAGAGCTCGGCGTTACCGTCGGCCCGCTCACCCACGTCTTCGACGTGTACATGAGTCCGGGATCGGTCACCGAGCGGATCCACTTCTTCGCCGCGCCGTACACCGATGCGAGCCGCACCAGCGACGGCGGCGGACTCGCCGACGACGGTGAAGACATCGACGTCCTCGAGCTGCCGTTCGACTCGGCGCTGGCGATGGTTGGCACCGGCGAGATCGCCGATGCCAAGACCATCATGCTGCTGCAGTGGGCCGCGTTGAGCGGCCCGTTCGCAGCTAGGTAGCGCTGTCGCAGCTAGGCAGGTTAGGCCCAGCGGACGACGTCTGACTCGTCGAGGCGTGGCAGCCGGTCGAACCAGGGGTCTTCACCGGGGTGCCCGATGTTGACGACCAGGATCGAGTGCCACCGACCGTCGGGGAAGAAGTCGGCGTCCAACGCCGTCTGCGTCGAAGCCGCCCATCGGACCGGCCGCGAGGCCCTGTGCCCGAACGGCCAGCAGGAAGTAACCCGCCTGCAGGGCCGCGCTGAAACGGCCGGTGTCGTTGCGCATCGTGTCGTTGGCCGCGAAGACGTCCTTCAGCTCGGGCCGAAACGGCAGGACGGTCGGGATGTGCTCGTGGAACTGGGTGTCAATGGCAAGCACGGCGACAGCCGGGGCGGACGCCGTCTTCGCCTTGTTGCCCTCGGCCATGTGGGCGACCAGGCGGTCACGGCCGGCCTGCGTGCGGACGTAAAGCACCCGCAGCGGCTGGATGTTTGCCGCGGTTGGCGGCCACTTCGCAAGGTTCCAGATCTCCCGGAGCTCGCTGTCGCTGACGGCCGTGTCGGCGAACGTGTTGGCTGTCCGGGCGCCGGTGAACAGGGCGTGGCGGCCGGCGTCGTCAAGGCGGGCCAGAGCAGGGGATGTCGGGGTATCTATGGTCTGGGTCATTGTGCTTCCCTTCTCGATGTTGCTAGTAAAAAAGAAGTAACTCTATCGAAGGTAGCACGCGCGCTACGATGTCTGCATGGCGAGGGAACCAGGGGTCACCCACGAGCCCCAGGCGTGCGACGCGGCGCTGCGGCGCGCCTTCGGCTTCCTCGGAAAGCGCTGGAACGGCGTGATCATCGGGACGCTGGCCAACGGGCCGGCCGGCTTTTCTGAGTTGAGGCGTGCGGTCGACGGCATCAGCGACTCGGTGCTGTCGGAGCGGCTAGTCGAGTTGTGCGGCGCCGACCTCGTACAACGCACGGTCGATGAAGGTCCCCCGGTCGCCGTCAGCTATCGGCTCACAGCGGGCGAGTGAGGCGCTCTTGCCCGCGTTGCACGAGCTCACGAAGTGGGCAACCGACAACCTGCCCGCGCAATCCTGCAAGTCAGGTCGAGAAAGTCTGCGCGGGGACTACACGTTGTGGCCGCTCGAGGCGTCTGTAGTGGCGTGACCTTCGAGCAGTTCATTTCGACGCGGCTGCCCGGGCTGCTGCGTTACGCGGTGGTGCTGACCGGGGATCGCGAGCTCGCCCAGGACGTCGTCCAAGAAGTCCTGGCCCGGGCGCAGGTCAAGTGGCGGCAGATCGACAGGGCCGACTCGCCCGACGCCTACGTGCGCCGGATGGTCGTCAACGAATACCTGTCGTGGCGCCGCAGCTGGGCGGTGCGCAATGTGCGTGCCGTCGGTGAACGCCTGGAACCCATCGGCGACGCGCGCTCGATGCATCGCGACCACGCGCAGTCGGTTGTCGACGCCGACGACCTGTGGGCTCGACTCGCCACACTGCCGCGCAAACAGCGCGCAGTGTTGGTTCTCCGCTACTACGAACAACTCGATGACGTCGCGATCGCAGACCTGCTCGACTGCGCGCCCGCGACCGTGCGAAGCAACGCATCAAAAGCATTGAAAAATCTGCGGCTCACCTCAGAGCAGCAGACCAGGGTGCATGAGAAGGAGCTGACATGAACCAGGACGCCGATCAGTTGCGCGAGGCATTCGTCGCGCACGAATACCTCGCGCCCGACGCCGCGGGGGTCATCGCGGTCGTGCACGAGAAGGCCCGCCGGTACCGCCGTCGTCGTCGTGCAGCGCAGAGCGCCGGCGGTGCAGTACTCGGGGCCGGGTTGGTTGCCGGCACGGTCGCCGCGCCGGGATGGCTCAACGCCACGAGCGCACGCCACGGCGGCTCGAGCCTTTCGTTGGCCGCTCCGGCACCGCAGCCGACCCCGGCGGCGTTGCCGAGCCCATCACCGCTGGCGAGCCCGTCGCCGTTGGCGAGCGTGGCAGCAGTGGTCAGCCCGTCGCCGCTCACGTCGGCGCAGCAAGACCAGGCGATCAGTGCGTACTTCGCCGCCGGTTACGACTACAACGACGCGCTCGCACTTGCGAAGCTGTGGAACCTGTCCGCCGACCCGACGACGATCAAAGCTGAAGCCGGTCGTCGCCTGCTCGCCGGCCAGAAGCTGCCGTTCGAGCGAGTGTGGCGGGCGTTGCGACGGCCGCTGAAGACGCCGATCTGAACGCGTTCTTCGGGGCGGGCTACACCTACGACGACGCCGTGACGCTGGCCCAGCTCTGGAAGATTTCAGACCCCTACCAAGCGAAGATCGACGCGGGCAAGAAGCTGCTCGCTGGCGTCACGCTGCCGATCAAGCCCAGCTCGCAGCCCACAGCACCAACGGTGGCGAGCCCGAACGACAGCGTCACCATCGCCGACGTCAACGCCTACTTCGCCGCTGGCTACACCTACGAAGACGCGCTCGGGCTCGGCAATCTGTGGAAAATCGCCGACACCTACCAGGTGAAGATCGACGCCGGCGCGAAGTTGCTGGCGGGCGAAACGCTCCCCGTGGCGCCGGGCTCACAGCCCACGCCAGCGTCCGAGATCAGTGCCAACGCATCGGCGACCGCCGAAGAGAATGCGGTGAACAAGTACTTTGCGGCTGGCTACACCTACGACGACGCGGTCACCCTCGGCAAGCTGTGGAAGATCGCCGACACCTACCAGGTGAAGATCGACGCCGGCCAGAAGCTGCTCGCGGGCCAGACGCTGCCGATCAAGCCCTGACCTGCCCCGATGAGTGAATCGGTTCCATCGTGAGTGAATTGCCGGTGTGAACGAGGTGCTGCTGTGAGTGCGGGACTGCGCTGGCGCACCGGTTTCGAGATTGAGTTGCTCGCACCCGTCGGCTCGAGCCGACGGGTGCTGGCGAACGAACTGGCCAGCCGTCGTGGCGGCCGAGTGCGACACGGTGTGGCACCACGACAGCGAGCCGTCCCTGGTGCCGGGTCTCGGCCGGTTCTTGCATCTCACTCAGGGGTTCGAGGTTCTCGACGCCACCGACGCGCTGGTCTGCACGCTGGTCGACGACGTCACCTTGGTCGCCGATCTCGACCCGCGGACCCGGCCGGCACCGGGCTGGTATCGCGTTCTGACCGACGACTCGCGGCTGCTGCGATTACTCGCCGCGCGCATCGATCCTGATGCACCGATCGAGGAGTCACTCGAGCCGATTGCGCCGCTGTGGGGGGTGCCCATCGACGTGCACGGCGAAGTCTTCCAGGTCAACGACTCGGGCGGCGCGACGATCGCATTGGCCGCTCCGCAAGGCGGCGGGCGCGAACGCGGCTGCGAGGTGATCACACCTCCGCTGACCGCCGACCACGAAACGGCGATCGACGAACTGCTGAACGTGGCGCGCGAACTGAACTTCGTCGTGCCGGTCGAAGCCGCGGTGCATGTGCACCACGACGGCGCGCCGTTCCGGTCCGCGCCCGCTCTCGCAAACGTCGTCCGCCTATTCGGATTGTGGCGGCCGGTCTTGCATACCGTGCTGCGCACCAACCCGGCGTGCCTTCGGCTGGCGCCACTCCCGCCGTCGCTGGTTGAGGCGGCGGCAGGCGCCCCGTCGTATGAGCAACTCCGCGAGGCCGCGGCCGCTGGCGGCCTTACCAAGTTCTTCGATGTGAACCTGACCGCGTTGTTCAAGGAGAACCCGGTGCGAAACACGCTCGAGGTGCGAATCCTGCCCGGCACGATCGACGCCCGCGATGTCGTGCGCGGTGCCTCATTCGTCGAGGCCCTTCTCGAGCGCTGCCTCGACGAAACGCCAATCCCCGCGCCGCCGACCGACCCCGCGGCAGCTGTGCGCGCGCTTCGTGAGCTGGCCGGTCAGGTGCCCGCGCTCCTGCGCCGAGTGAAGGAGCTGGCGCCGCCCGCGCTCACTGGGTGAAGTAGTGGCCTTCTTCGAGGTCGGCGATCAGCCCTTGGTGCGTCGGCAGCCATCCGAGCAGCTCTCGAGTAAGCGCGCTTGAGGCCGGGCTGTCGAGCGCGAGCAAGTGCGCCAAGACTCCGAACTGCTCGGCTGCCTCGTCGGTAGAGATCGACACCACGGGGACGTCGAGGTGTCGGCCGATCACTTCAGCGATCTGGCGGATCGAGACACCCTCATCGGCGATGGCGTGCAGCGTGGAACCGGCGGGGGCGTTGTCCAGTGCCAGTCGGAAAAGGTGTGCCACGTCGAGCCGGTGGGTGGCCGGCCAACGATTCGCGCCGTCGCCGATGTAGGCAGACATTCCGGTCTTGCGGGCGGCCGCGACGATGAGTGACATGAAGCCGTTGTCCCCGTCGCCATGGACGGTCGGAGGGAGCCGGACGACGGAGGCCCGAACACCGTCGCTGGCTAGCGAGAGCACGAACTCGGCGGTCGCCCGCCGCACGCTCGGGCCTGACCCACGCACGACGACGGGCCCGTGCCCGTCGGCCTCGGTCGCGAGCACGCCCTGCGTAAGTCCGAGAGTTCCGGACGCGATCAGGAACGGCCGATCAGTGCCGGCGAGCGCTTGGCCGAACGCCTCGACAGCGCGACGATCCGCCTCGGCGGCACCCTGAAAGTCGCCGGAGTAGACAAGATCGTGCTTGAACGCGAGATGGATCACGGCGTCAGACTTGTCGGCGACGGTTCGTAGCGTGTCGAGGTCGTCGAGGCTGCCGGACTGCACCTCGACACCGGCAGCAGCCAGCGCAGCGGCCGAGGCCTCCGAGCGAGCAAGGCCAACGACGTGATGACCCGCGTCGATGAGTTCAGGAACGACAGCGGAACCGATCCAGCCGGACGCGCCGGTGACGAATACGCGCATGGGAAGAACCTCCAGTACGGCGAACTTCAAGAACTGGCCTGGCCATGTCAGTTACTGTCATCACCCTAACGCGTGATGACAGTTGCTGTCATCAACTACCATCAAGGGATGAGCCGATGGCAGCCCGACGCGCAGGGCAGGCTCGCGCAGGCAGCGCTCGAGCTCTACGTCGAGCGCGGGTACGAGCAGACCACTGTCGCCGAGATTGCCAACCGCGCTGGGCTTACCGAGCGAACGTTCTTCCGCTACTTCGCCGACAAGCGTGAGGTGCTCTTCGGCGGCTCGAGCGCCTTGCAGGAACTCCTCGTGCGCACCGTCACGGATGCACCGAACTCGCTACCGCCAATCGATGCGGTCGCCCTTGGCCTCGACGCGATGGCAGAACGCCTCCAGGAGCGCCGAGACCATTCCCTGCGGCGGCAGGCCGCGATCGTGGCAAACATCGAGCTCAGGGAGCGCGAGCTGATCAAGCTGGCCTCGCTTGCGACAGCACTCGCTGCGGCATTGCGCACCCGCGGCGTCAGCAACCTGGCCTCGAATCTGACGGCGGAAGCCGGTATCGCCGTCTTCAAGATCGCCTTCGAGAGCTGGATCGATCCGACCAACGAAAGAGGCTTCTCCGAACTGATCCGCGAATCGCTGAGCGAACTCAAGGCCGTGACATCACAGGGCGTGTAACGGCTCAGACGGTTACCCGGCGCATCGTGGTGAATCCACCTGCCAAGAGCACGACAGCGAGAGCGGCAAGCAGACCAGTGAGCCCTCCCGGGCCGAGGTTGGTGAAGAACCGGCCGATGTCGTGCCACCCGTGTGTCGCGGTCGCAATAGCCGCTGCGCCGACGAGCACACACACCTGAGCAGCGACGAAGACGACCAGGCCGATCAGGCTCCAGCGCCGGTAAACCAGGCCACACCACATGCCGTAGACGTACAGCAGCGTCACAGCGACGAAAGACGTCAGCCAGGTGAGGTACCACGGGCCGTTCAGCAGGTACGGCACCCGGAAGAAGCCCATGTGAATACCCCAGCCGTCGTCGGCCCGTTCGATTGCCTGACCAGCGGAGACGATCACCCCAACGATCGCGGCGAGGCCGAGCGCCAACAGGACGGTTCCGAGGTAGTAGGTGCGGCGGCTAATGCCTAGCGCGAGCCCGAATGGCAACGCTTGAGCGACGCTTTGGATGCCGAGGATGAAGGCGATCACGAAGATCGAGGCCAGGCCTCCGACGTAGCGATGCGTGCTGTGCCCGGCCGGCACTAGCGCCAAGATGATCAAGTCGATGAAGAAGACGAACACCAAGACGGCCCACGGCAGGATCCGGTAGTTGAACCGCTGAATCAGGTGGTAGCGCGCAACATTGACGTAGGTGCTCATGCGTTTGTCCTCTCTTGCACGTCGCTGCTGTCGTGGCCGGCGGCGTGAACCATCACCTGCTGCAGCGACAGGGATTCCAGACTGAGATGCAATTCGCGGGCCCGGACCCAGTCAGCGTCGTCGAGCGTGCCAGCGACGACGACCGACTCTTGCGACGCGATCCTGCGGCGGTCCCATGTGTGGCGGCCGGCGACGAATTCCTCCACTGCGGCGAACGGGCCGCTCACGGTCGTCGCACTGCCGCGGACGTCATCGGCTGCGGCGTCGAGCACGATGCGGCCGTGATCGATCATCACCACCCGCTCAAGCAGGTCGGCGACCTCATCGATCAAATGGGTCGACAGAATCACTGTGCTGGGGCTGTCGGCGTAACTGGCGAGTAGCCGGTCATAGAACAGCCTGCGCGCGACCGCATCGAGTCCGGCGTAGGGCTCGTCGAAGAGGGTGATCTCGGCTTGCGCAGCCAACCCGATCACGATTCCCAGTGCCGAGCGCATCCCGCGCGACAGCTTCTTGATCGCCCTCCTGGAAGGGAGGTCGAAATCGTGAAGCAGCGACTCGGCCCGCTCAGCGCTCCAGTTGGGATAGAACAACGACGCTGCCCGCAGCGCGTCACGGACCTTGAAGTCGGGGAAGGCTTGGTCCTCCCGGACGAACACCATGCGGTGCAGGATCGCGTCGTTTTCGACCGGGCTCGCGCCGAAGACCCGCACGCTGCCGGCCGAGGCGAACTCCTGGTTCGCGATGATGCGCATCAGGGTGCTCTTGCCGGCGCCGTTGCGGCCCAGCAGGCCGGTGATGGACGGCCCTTCAAAGTCGACGGTGACGTCGTCGAGCGCGAGCTGGTCACGGTAGCGGCGGGTCAGGCCGCGTCACCGAGATCGTCGGGGTCATATCGTGATACCTCCCTGCGCGTGACGGCTCACCGAGGACCGTCGGATTCGCGGACCATCGACAGGAGCGTCTCCGTGTCGATCCGCAGCCGAGCGGCTTCGGCGACCATCGGCTCGACGTAGCGCTGCGCGAACTGCTTGCGCCGTTCATCGAGCAGTCGTTCGCGGGCACCAGCCGAGACGAACATGCCGACGCCGCGGCGCTTTTCGACCAACCCGTTGTCCGTCAGCACATTGATCCCCTTCGCCGCCGTCGCCGGGTTGATCCGGTAGAACGCGGCGAGCTCGTTGGTCGACGGCACCTGATCGCCCTCGGCGAGAGTGCCTGCGGCAATCTCGTCAGCCAGGCGCTCGGCGATCTGGGCGAAGATCGGCGCTCCGTCATCGAGCACAGACAACCTCCAGCAGCTGGTACCGCTCCGATCTGAACTGCGACCGGTTCAGTGGTTCATTACTTGACTAATGTACCAGTGAGGCTCGAGGTGTCAAGCGCTGGTCAGAATCACCAGTTGCTGAGTCGCTCGGGTCATCGCGACGTAGCGGTCGACCGCTCCTTCGATGCCCTCGCCGAACGTCTCAGGGTCTATCAAAACGACGAGGTCGAACTCGAGCCCCTTCGACAGCACCGGCGTCAATGACCGCACGCGCGACCCCGCCGCGACCGCTTCGTGCACGCGCGTCACCAATGCCGATGACGCAGGCGATGCCTTCCGCGTTCTCAGCGAGCCAGGTCTCAAGGATCACGCCAAGATCCGAAACATGAGCATGGACGACGGGTGCATCGGTTTTGCGGATGGACGTCGGCACGTTGGCGTCCGGCAGGACGGCGCGGATGACCGGCTCGGCCGCCGCCATGACCGCTTCCGGCGTCCGGTAGTTGATGCTCAAACGGGCCAGGTTGAGCTGGCCGAGCCCGACCCGCTCGAGTCGTTCCTGCCACGATTCGGTGAACCCGTGTCTGGCCTGCGCGCGATCGCCGACGACGGTGAAGCTCCGCGACGGACAGCGGAGCAGCAACATCTGCCACTCGGCGTCCGTCAGTTCCTGCGCTTCATCGACGACGACGTGCGCGAACGGACCCGCGAGCGCGTCCGGGGTGGCGGCGGGCAGGCCGGCTTCGTCGACCAGAGGCGTCGTCGAAGTCCTCGCCGCGCAGCATCGTGACCAGACCGGTGCCGTACTCGTCGTCGGCAACCGCGATCAGGTCATCGACGACCTGCGCCATTTGCTCCCGCCGCGCGGCGACGACTCGCTTCGTGCCGGCGCTGCCGCCGCGACGTCTCGGGATCGCCAAGTCGCTGCCGCGCCGCGTCGAGGAACGGCAAGTCCGACACCGTCCACGCTTGGGCGTCCCGGCGCTGTAAGGCCTGGACCTCATCGGGGCGCAGCCATGGCGCGCATTTGCGCAGGTAGGCCGGTACCGACCACAGGTCCGCGACCAGGTCAGTCGCGTCGACCAACGGCCACGCTCTGTTGAACGCGGTGCGCAGCTCGTCGTCCCGCATGAGCGACTTTCGGAGCTGGTCGACCGGCACGTCGTCGTCGTTCTTGTCCGTCAAGATCCTGAGCAGCTCCTCCCAGACCTGCTCGCGCGCCTCGTTGTGCGGCGTACCGGGGTCGGGCGCTTCGAAGGCCTCGGCCCAGTCGTCGGCGCTCAGCCAGAGCTCGGCCCAGTCGGTCGAGACGGTGAGCCCCTTAACTGGCGGCTCTTCGTAGAACCTGACGGCGGTCTCGATGGCGCGGACCAGGTCGGCGGACGACTTCAAGGCGGCAACCCTCGGATCACTCTCGAGGCCTGCGGTCGCTCCCTCGGCGACGAGCTCGCGCAGGGTGCAGGTCTGCACGCCTTCCTCGCCGAGGCTGGGCAGGACGTCGGCGACGTAGGCCAGGTAGGGCTGGTGCGGACCGATGAACAGCACGCCGCCGCGGTGCTGACCGATGTGCGGATCGGAGTACAGGAGGTAGGCGGCGCGATGCAGAGCGACGACGGTCTTTCCGGTACCCGGACCGCCGTCGACGACCAGGGCGCCATGCGATCCCGCGCGGATGATGGCGTCCTGGTCAGCAGCGATGGTGGCGAGCACGTCTCGCATCTGCGGCGACCGGCTGCTGCCGAGGCTGGCGATGAAGGCGGACTGATCGTCAAGCGCAGCGGCGTGCCCTTCGAATCCGTCAGCCGTGAATACCTCGTCCCAGTAGTCGCTGATCCGACCGCGGGTCCACCGGTATCTGCGGCGGCTCGTCAGCCCCATCGGGTTGGCATGGGTCGCGCCGAAGAACGGCTCGGCAGCCGGCGAGCGCCAGTCGAGCAGCAGTCGACGACCGGTGCTGTCTGTTAGTCCGAGGCGCCCGATGTAGGTCGGCTCGGGGTCGTCGGCGCTGACGATGTGGCCGAGGCATAGGTCCAAACCGAAGCGACGAAGGGTGCGCAGACGAGCCGTCAGCCGGTGCACCTGCATGTCGCGATCCATCGCTTCCTGGCCGATGCCGCCGGCAGCTTTGCGCTCGACGTCGAGGCGATCTGACAGGTCAGCAATCGACTGTTCGAGGCTAGCGCGCGACGGCCGCGAAGTGGCTCTCGTCCGCAGCGATCAGGTGCGGGTCGGCCTTGGCGTTGAGGTGGTCAGGAAGGTGAAAAGCGCTGGTAGATAAGGGATTCACGTCATCTCCGATCGAGGTTCGCAGCCTCGGACGGGCGATTCTGCGGCATTGCCCGGGTCTTGCCGCAAGCCCCAGGGTGCGCTATACGTTGAGAGTGGAGAGGACGCGCTCGCCCCAACCTTGGTGACACCGCCCGAGGGATTCCAGTGGCCGAATAGCGAGCCGTCGGCGTCATTACGCAACCATTACGCGCGTCCTGTTCACTCGACGCATCTGGTTGAGAGTCGGCCGAAGGATTGTGGGGAGCTTCGATGCGCCGTGTTGTCCGGTCTGACGTAGTGGCGACTGTCGCCTTGATCGCTCTCGCGCTCGGCGTGTCGGGCTGCAAGAGTTCGGGATCAAGCTCGGCCGCCAAAACGACGCCGGCCAGCTCCGCTGCTGCCGCAAATCCATCATCTGCTGCATCTCAGCCAGCCGGCGCGACCTCGCCATCCCCCGCATCCTCCGCGGGCGCAGCCGCACCGCCAGCGGCGGCGAGTAGCGGCGCGGTGGTCGACCCGTGCGCATTAGTTACGGCTGCCGACGTGTCGGCCGCGGTCGGCAAGACGGTCCCGCCGTCCACGAGCGATTTCACCGGCATTTACCAGGCATGCGCGTACAACACACCCGAGGACAGCGCCGGTGGCTCCGAGGTTGTCAACGTGACGGACCGGCTCATCGACAAGGCGGGTTTCGAGGCGAGCATCAAGCAAAATACGGGTGCGGTTGCGCCACTACCCAACGTGTGCCAGGACGCGTATGTGGCGGGCTCGAACGTGCTCGCGTGGAAGAACGGTACGGAGGTCGACGCCAGAATCGTCGGTACCCCTGCTGGCCACGATGCGGTCGCGGAAGGGACGAAGTTGGTCACGGGCGCCTGCGCCAAGCTCTAACCGGTTCGAACCGCAGCGGGTTCGCTGATCGCGCGGCCGGCCCCCGCGGATTCCTCAGCGACCAGCTGCATCAACTCGACTGCCGTGTCCGCGGCGCGCGCGATGCGGCCACGGGTCAAGGGGCCTCGACCCGCAGTTCCGGTGTGAGCAGCCGCTTTGGCAACGTCGTCCCGCATTGCTGGCACCACCGGGCGGCTGCCCCGCTCACGCAAGTCGGCGGCGACACCGAGCAGCACCGCGATGTCGTCGTGGGCGTCGAGCCCAGCCGCTAACGCCACGAGAGAAGCGGTCTCCAGGCAAATGGCGAACGGGTAGTCGAGAGTGAGCGCGCTAGCAGCGACAAGCCCCGCCGACGTCCGCTCGGCAGCGCCGGCTATGTCGCCGGAGGCGAGCAGTGCCCGGGCCAAGACCGCTCGGATCAGTGGCACCTCCCGCTCGACGCCGAGTTCGGTGGCCTCTGCCTCAGCCTCGCGACCGTGTTCGATGGCGGCGGCGACCTGACCTTCCGCCAGCGCAACGCCGGCCGCCGTCGAGAGCAGGATGACGCGCGCAATCCGCCGCCGGTCGGTATGCATCGGCCAGGCTTCGTCGATGTAGCGGCGGGCGGACGCAATGTCGCCAGCGAGCCAGCAGGACATCGCCGCCGTCGGCATCGCGGCCGCGAGTTGCTCGTCCGTGCCGCGAGCGCGGCACACCGCCATCGCCTCGTCGGCGAAGGTCACCGCGGCCGGGTCCGTGCGTTCGGCGAGGACGCAGGCCATCGCCATCATCGCCGACACCTGGAGGTCAACGCCGTAGGTCCCCACCGCGTCGATCGCCTGGCGGCTGAAGTCGATCGCGTCGTCCACGTGGTCAAGGTCATCGGCCAGCGCAGCCAGAAACATCAATGCCCGCGCCCGGTAAGACTCATCGACGCCACGCAACCGATCGACGGCTGTTCGCAACTCGGCGTTGGCTCGCTCCGGTGCGCCGGCCCAGTAGCTGAGATAGCCCGCGGCGTAGGACGCGTAGCTCCCACTCGTCGAATCGTTGTGGCCATCGAGTAGCCGGGCCAGCCAGAAATGACCTTCCGTCACGCTGGTGGCGGCCCAATACCGGTGCAACCGAAACGCGATCTCCAACCCGACCTCGCGGTGGATATCGCCGGACAGCGCGGCGGACAGCAGTGACCGCACCGACCCCTGGACCTCGGTGATTGCCTGCTCGAAGCTGCTCGGTGCGGTCCATGCTTCGTCCGGCAGCAATGCGCGGATGGCGTCCGCGAGCCTGCCGAAACCGGCCGAGGTTTCGCCCGCAGCGTCAAGCTGTTCGCGCGCAAAGCTGCGCACGTCATCGTCCTGGCGATAGAGCCAGCGGGTCCCGGAGCGGTCGACAGACAGCAGACCGCGAGCCGTTAGCTCACGCAGCACGCGGATGACCCGTACCGGTGCAACGTCGTCGGCGGTGACCACAGCCTTAATCAAGGGCAGGCCGGACGATCCGTCGAGCACCGCGAATCGGCGAAACACAGCAGCTTCGTCAGGGTCGAGCAGCGCGTGGCCGCGCCGAAGGATGGACCTGAGCCGATCATCTCCCGCAACGGCGTCCGAGAGGTGGTCGAGCAGATCGCCCACCGGCATCACGCACAGCTGGGCGGCGGCGAGTTCGAGGGCGAGCGGCAGTCCGCCACACCGCTCGCAGAGCGCCACCAGCAGCGGCGCGGTGTCGACGTCGACGGTCAGCACATCCCCGCCGTCGCGCACCCGGTCAGACAGCAATTGGACGGCGGCGCTGTCCCGAACCACGCTCAGGTCGTCGTCCGGCGGACTGGGCATTGGGCCAACGGTGACGATCCGCTCGCCTTGGACGCCGAGCGGCACCCTGCTAGTCACCATGATGGTGAGCGCCGGGCAGCCGGCTAGCAGCGCGCTCACGAGCGTCGCGATGCCGTCGGCGACCAACTCGACGCCGTCGAGAACCAGGAGCGTCGGCCCGAGCGGGGCCAACTGCTGCGCGACAGTGACACTCGGATCCTCAGCGCCGATGTGCGCGCCAATGGCGAGCGCGACCGACGAGGCGACGAGTTCGTCGTCCGCAACAGTGCTCAGCGCGACCCAGAACTTCCCACCGCCGAAGCCCGTGGCCCCACGGGCAACGTGTTGCGCCAAGCGCGACTTGCCCACACCACCGTTGCCGATCACGCAGACCGCGCCGGGGCCGGCCACGGCTTCGGCGAGGTCGGCAGCCTCCTGCTGACGGCCGACGAAGGACGACTGCTCGGAGGGTAACCGGCCGCGCGACGTCGGCGACTCGCTCCCGAGCGCCGCGAGGTAGGCCTCGACCGTCTCCTTGCTCGGGTCGACCCCGAGGCGGTCCGCGAGCAGCGAGCGACATCGCTCGAACGCGTTGATGGCGGCGGCGCGGTCGCCCGCACGGTCGAGCGCCCTGATCAACGCCCGATGGGCTCGCTCTTCCAGGGTCGCCGCCGCCACCATCTGACGCGCAGCCGCGACAGCACGGAAATGGTCGCCGAGGTGGCCCGCCGCCTCAACCGAGATCTCCAACGCCCGCAACCGTGATTCGTCAAGGTTGCGCCGGTACGGCTCGAGCCACCCAAGATCCTTGCCAGGCAAGAGGGCGGCGCCTTCGTGTGAAGCGGCCGAGGCGACCTCGTGCAAAGCCGCCGCGTACCGCTCCTGCGCAAGCAGCGATTCAGCTATGCCGATGCTGTCGGCGTCGGACCAGATATCGACCGCAATGCCGGGACGCCAGTGCATAGCCAGACGGCGTCGTGAGGATGAACCGTTGCTCCCCGAGGCCGATGCTCGCCACGGCCGAGCGAATGGCTGAGATGACACCGCGCACGGCGACCGGCCACGTGGTCGGCGGGTCGTCCGACCACACCATGGCGGCAAGGCGTTCGGCTGGTACAGGCTGCGCGGCGAGGGCGAGAGCCACCACCGCGACCCGGCCCCGACGACCCCCGAGCGCATTTCCTGAAAGGAAACCGTCTCCGTTGCGCACGCTAACCTGGCCGAGCAGCTCAACGCGGGGCGCCTCTGGTGTCACGGGAGGCCTCCCCACCCCGGTGCCTGCCGTTCACTCGAACAACTCAGCGGGTCTACCGAGAGTCGGTAAACCCGCTAGGCAGAAGTGGTGCGCTCGGAGGGATTCGAACCCCCAACCTCTTGATCCGTAGTCAAGTGCTCTATCCGTTGAGCTACGAGCGCCAGCGAGTGTGCCCCTAGCGTAGTGAGCTACGAGCGCGCGAGCTGATCGGCTGCCAGTGCGCGGGCAATCCTACAGGTGCTCAGACCGGCGCTCCGAACACGATGTCCGACGCCAGCCGCGCTCCTCCGACGACGCCGGCCAGGCCACCGAGCTCAGACAAGACGATGGCCAGATTCTCGGTCGCGAGCGGGAGCGACCGCCGGTAGACAACGCTGCGCACCTCCGCAAGCAATGTGTGGCCGAGGCCCGCGACGCCACCACCGATCACCACGAGTCCAGGGTTCACGAAACTCACAAGACCCGCGATGACCTGCCCTAGGCGGCGCCCACCGTCGCGCACCATCTCGATGGCGCACGCATCGCCCGCTCCAGCAGCGATTCCGACGTCCACCGCGCTGAGGCTGTGGCCCGCGGCCAGTCGTTCACTGAGGATTGGCGAGCGGTGTTCCTTCGCCGCAGCAGTGGCCTCCCTCGCCAATGCTGCGCCGCCGAAGAACGCCTCAAGGCAACCCGTATTGCCACAAGCGCACGTCGGCCCGTCGTCTTCGATCCTGATGTGGCCGATGTCGCCTGCACTACCGCTGACTCCTCGGTGCACACGACCCGCGAGCACAACACCGCAACCAATGCCGGTACCCAACTTGATGAAAAGGAAGTCTTCGGCACCGCGAGCGACGCCAGCTTGACGCTCACCCATCGCCATGATGTTCACGTCGTTGTCGACCACAACGGGGCAGCCGAGTTCTTGGCTCAGCAGGTCGCGGATCGGCATATGGTGCCAGCCGGGCATCAACGGCGGCACCACGGGCGCGCCTTCGCGGAAGCTCACCGGGCCTGGCACACCGACACCGGCACCGAATATCTCCAGTCCTCCGCCCTCCGAACGAAGTTTGGCGGCCAGGTCGACGACAACGTCGAGCACCGCTGTCGGGCCAGACCGGACGTCGCAGGGCTGGCTGAGGTGGCCGAGCACCCGAAGCTCGCCGTCCGTAAGCGCGACATCGACCGAGGTAGCGCCAATGTCGATCCCCAGAAAGCGCAGATCGGGCGCCAGTCTCGCCATCGTCGACCGCCGGCCGCCGCGCGAGACCGCAGGGCCAGCATCCTCGACCAAGCCCAAGCGCCACGAGTTGGCCGAACTCGAACGCAATCTTGGTGCGCGACAGCACAGTCGCGTCGCCGACCTCGGCGCGCGACATTGGGCCGTTGTCCCGGAGCATGCCCAGCATTCGAGCCTGGTGGGCGTTCTCCGGCCGGGCGGCAACCCGCTTCATAGGTACCTCTCCGCAGGCCTGCCGAAAACGTTCGATAGGCTGGCGTCCACCTGGTCGATCCTGAGCAAGATCGTGGTGAGCGCGAGGAAAGCGTACCGTCCGAGATGCCCGGATGGACACTCTGCGAGGCGCACGATGATCGTCAGAACTTTCGACTTTGGAGGACAAAGTTAGCAAGGTAACGAGCAGATAACCGCCGGACTCGGCTATCTTATGCGCGAGAACGCTTGACTGGCTTCGCCGTCCGCCCTAGTTTGTCGCGTCATACGCAAACGATCCCAGCGGCAACCTTGACGGTCAGGACGGTGATGTCGACGTGAGCGCTCCGCTGCTCGAGATGACCGGCATCGTCAAGGAGTTCCCTGGGATCCGCGCGCTCGACGGCGTTGACCTTGAAGTACGCGCTGGTGAAGTGCACTGCTTGCTCGGTCAAAACGGCGCCGGCAAATCGACCCTGATCAAGGTGCTCGCCGGCGCCCACCAGCCGGAAGCCGGCACCATCCGCTGGCAGGGCGAAGCCATCACCCTCACGTCGCCGCTCGCGGCCCTGCGCAAAGGGATCGCCACGATTTACCAGGAACTCGACCTGGTCGACGGATTGTCGGTTGCCGAAAACATCTACCTGGGCCACGAAGTGTCCCGAAAAGGTTTCACGCGGCGCGGCCAGCTGCGCTCCGCCACCCGGGCACTGCTAGCGAGACTCGGCCACGCCGAGATACCGCCCGGCCGCGAAGTCGGCCGACTATCCCCCGCGGGCAAGCAGATCGTGAGCATGGCCAGAGCGCTCTCCTATGACGCCAAGGTCATGGTCATGGACGAACCGTCCGCGGTGCTCGCTCACGACGAGGTCGCCAACCTGTTTCGGGTCATTCGTGACCTGACAACGAGCGGGGTGGCCGTCGTCTATATCTCCCACCGCCTAGACGAGATCCGCGAGATCGGTGACCGCGTGACGGTGCTCAAGGACGGCCGAACCGTCGGCGCAAGTCTGCCGGCAAGAACCACTCCGCCTCGCGAGGTTGTCACCTTGATGACCGGTCGCGACGTCGAGTTTCCTTTCCAACACCGACGTCCTTTCGAGGTCGACCGTCCAGAACTACTCCGGGTCGATGGGCTGTGCCGTACGCGCGAGTTCTACGACGTTTCGTTCACCGTCCACGCTGGCGAGATCGTCGGCATCGCTGGCCTGGTCGGGTCCGGCCGCTCGGAAATCCTCGAGACGGTCTACGGGGCACGGCGGCCTTCGTCGGGCACCGTGTCATTCCTGGGCAAGCGGCTACGCGCGGGTGCACTGCCCCATGCAGTCGGCATCGGAATGGGGCTCGCTCCCGAGGAGCGAAAGAGCCAGGCCCTGTTCATGCGCGAGTCGATCTCGACGAACATGACGGCGGCCTCGCTGCGCCGCTACTCCCGGTTCGGCTTCCTCAACCACCGGCGGGAGCTGACAGACGCTAACCAGCAGGTGCGCTCGCTTGACGTTCGGCCACACGATGCCCGGCGTCGGGTCGTCACCCTCTCCGGCGGCAACCAGCAAAAGGTCGTCGTCGGACGCTGGCTTTTGCACGGCTGCCGGCTGCTGCTGCTCGACGAGCCGACCCGCGGGGTCGACGTCGGTGCCCGCGCCGAGCTCTACGCGCTCATTCGCGGATTGGCCGACTCTGGCGTTGGCGTCTTGCTGGTCTCCAGCGAGGTGCCTGAGGTGCTCGGCCTGGCTGACCGGGTGCTCGTGCTCCGCGACGGCCGGATCGTCCATGAGTCGCGGGCCACCGAGCTGAACGAGTCCCAAGTGCTTGACCTCGTGATGGAAGGAAGTGCCGTGTGACCGAGCAGTCGGTGACTCCCGCCGAAAAGCCCGAGCGAGTGGAGCGGGCAGCCGGCAGCCGCCGCGCACACGGCTGGCAGCGTTGAGCCGCGTCGGTGAGCTTCGCAACCTCGGACTGGTGGGCGTGCTGGTCATCTTGGCCACGATTGGCGGGATCAGTCAGCCCTCGTCGTTCCTTGACCGAAAGCAACCTCATCACTGTTCTCACGCAGGCCTCGGTCATCGGCGTGATCACGGTGGGCATGACGTTCGTCATCATCGGTGGCGGCATCGATCTGTCGGTCGGGTCACTCATGGGCCTCGCCTCGGTTTGGGCCACGACTACCGCCACGCAAGACCTCGGCACCTGGGCTGTCGTCGGCGTCGCGTTGCTCGTCGGCGTCGGCTTCGGCCTGGTGAACGGGGTGCTGATCGCCTACGGCCGGCTGGTGCCTTTCATCGCGACCCTCGCCATGCTGGCCACTGCGGTCGGTCTCGCCCAGCACATTTCGAACAAGCAGACCCAGATCCTCAAGTCCGCCGCCATCAACAACTTGGCGATCAACAAGATCCTGGGGCTGCCCCCCTTGGTCTGGATTTTCGCGGCCGTCGCTGTTGTCGGCTGGATTGTCCTTAACCGAACGACGTACGGCCGCCGCACCCTGGCCCTCGGTGGCAACCCGGAAGCCGCGCGGCTCGCTGGCGTGAACACCCGCGTGCACACCGCCTCGCTGTACGCACTCTCCGGCCTATGTGCAGGCATCGGGGCGATCATGATCGCGTCGCAGACGACGAGCGGATCCAGCACCAACGGCGATGGCTACGAGCTGAATGCCATCGCTGCAGTGATCATCGGCGGCACGCTGCTGGCCGGCGGCTCGGGCACCTTGGTCGGCTCAGTACTCGGTGTCCTGGTGTTCACGACCATCAGCAATCTGCTGATCCAGAACAACTTGCAGACCGACGTCCAAAACATCGTCACCGGCGTGATCATCGTGCTGGCTGTCTTGCTCCAACGGCGCGGCAAGGAGGCTCGAGGCTAGCCAGCCGACCCGGGCCGCACGCGCGCGCCGCCCGGGTACGCCAGGGCGTCGGTGCGTCTTGCCGACAACCCGAAATGCGCGCGATCCTCCCGAACTCGCCAAAGCCTCCGCAGCCCGAGTGCGATGGCGCACGCCCAGATGAACTCAACCAACCACCTCGAAGGAGTACTGATGTCAGAAGACGGTGCCGGCCTCGACCGCCGGCATTTCCTGCTCGGCGCTGTCGGCGTTGGAGCCGGCGCAATGCTCACCGCTTGCACCGGCAATAAGAAGAAGGCAGCCGCGGCCACGTCCGCTGCGCCCGCTGCGGCCGGCGCGGCGGGGTCGAACGATGCCCCGGGCACCGCAGTGACCATCGGCTTCTCGTCACCGGCCGCCGACCATGGCTGGACCGGCGCTATCGCCAAGAACGCAGCGTCGGAAGCCGCGAAGTACAGCGACGTCAAGCTCCAGACGGTGCAGGCCACCAACGACGTCGCCGCCCAGATCGCCGGCATCCAGACGCTGATCACCAAGAAGGTCGACGTCATCGTCATGCTGCCGTACGACGGCAAGCAGTTGACCCAGGTGGCGCTGACCGCCCAGCAAGCCGGCATCCCGGTGGTCAACCTCGACCGCGTGTTCGACACGCCGCGGGCATCGCGCATCTGGATCGGCGGCGACAACTACGGCATGGGCGTCAGCGCGGGGCAGTACATCGGGTCAACGCTGAAGAAGAAGGGCGTCAGCAATCCAGTGATCGGCGAGGTGGCCGGCATCGACAGCCTGCCGTTGACCCAACAGCGGAGCCAAGGATTCAAGGACGCTTTGGCGGAGTACGGCTTCAAGGTTGGCCCACGGCAGGCGGCGCAATTCACCGCGCAGTCCGGCCAGTCGGTCACCGCCGCGATGCTCGCGGCGACGAGTCATTTCGACGCGATTTGGAACCACGATGACGACCAGGGCATCGGCGTGCTTGCGGCGATCGACCAGGCCCACCGGTCGGAGTTCTTCATGGTGGGCGGCGCCGGCTCGGCGAACGCGATGCGGCTGATCAAGGCCGACAGCGGCGTCCTCAAGGCCACCGTGCTCTACCCGCCGACGATGGCCGCCTCGGCGATCCGGATGGCGCGGCTTATCGCCCACAACAAGGGGATGTCCGACCTCGCGCAGCAGGAAGTACCAGCCTCGATCACCCTGTACTCGGCCACCGTCGACAAGACGAACGTCGACAAGTACCTCCCGCAGGGCTTCGAGTCCTAAGCGCGCGGGCCGACGGCGACCAGAGATCGGATCAACGGTGGACAACGACACGAAGGCGACCCTCAGGGTCGGCATGGTCGGGTATGGCTTCATGGGCGCGGCGCACTCGCTGGCATGGCGGACGGCAGGTCGCGTCTACGACCTGCCGCTCCGGCCAGCGATGGTCGCCATTTGCGGCCGCAACGGCGCGGCGGCCGCGGCGGCAGCGAGCCGTCTCGGTTGGGAGTCCTCGACAACCGACTGGAAGCAGTTGGTCGCGAGGGACGACATCGATCTGATCGACATCTGCACTCCAGGCGACACCCATGCCGAGATCGCGATCGCGGCGCTCGAGGCCGGCAAGCATGTGCTGTGCGAAAAGCCGGTCTCGAACACCGTGGCCGAAGCAGAAGCGATGTTCGCGGCTGCAGAGGTAGCGCGGCAGCGGGGTATCCGGTCGATGGCGGCCTACAACTACCGCAGGGTGCCCGCCCTGGCCCTGGCGAGGTCGCTCGTCGCCGATGGAAAATTGGGGGTAATCCGGCACGTGCGTGCGTTCTACCTCCAGGACTGGATCGTCGATCCGGAGTTTCCGCTTGTCTGGAGACTGCGAAAGGATCTCGCAGGCTCTGGCGCGCTTGGCGACATCGGCGCACACATCGTCGATCTCGCCCAGTACATCCTCGGCGACGTGCTTACCGGCGTAAGTGCACTGACCGAAACGTTCGTCAAGGAAAGGCCGTTGCCGGAGGCCTCAAGCGGGTTGTCGGCTATCGGCGGGACCGCCCGAGGTGAGGTCACTGTCGATGACGCGGCCCTCTTCATCGGGCGCTTCGCCGGCGGAGCACTCGGCTCATTCGAAGCCACCAGGTTCGCAAGCGGCCGCAAGAACGCGATGCGAATCGAGATCAACGGATCGGACGGCAGCTTGGCGTTCGACTTCGAATCAATGAACGAGCTGTCCTTTCACGACCACACCGTAGATCCGCGAGCTAGCCGGCTTCCGGCGCATCCTGGTCACCGAGCCTGGTCATCCGTATCTCTCAGCCTGGTGGCCGCCCGGGCACCTGCTCGGCTACGAGCACAGTTTCACCCATCAGATCCGCGATTTGGTCGAAGCGATCGGTCTCGGTCAGGACCCGAAGCCTTCCTTCGCCGACGGATTACAGGTGCAGCGCGTGCTTGCGGCCGTGGAAGCGAGTGCCGGTGCGGGTTCGGGCTGGCAGTCGATCCCCGCACCGGCGCTCTGATGTGCAAACGAACGCACCCTGCTCGAAGCCAACCAACCCGACATACGCAATCGGTCCGCCACCCGACACACGAGGAGTCACATGCCCAGGCCGGTCACCCTGTTCACCGGCCAATGGGCCGACTTGCCGTTCGAGGAGATGTGTCGTCTCGCCTCGGGATGGGGCTACGACGGACTCGAGCTCGCCTGCTGGGGCGACCACTTCGAAGTTGACAAGGCGCTCGACGCCGACACCGGCGACGCCTACGTCAGGGTCGCCTGGATCTTCTGAGAAGTACAACCTCAAGGTCTGGGCGATCTCCAACCACCTCGTCGGCCAGGCCGTGTGCGACTACCCCATCGATGAACGGCACCAAGCCATCCTGCCCAAACGCATTTGGGGAGATGGCGAGCCTGAAGGCGTGCGGCAGCGCGCTGCGCGGGAGATGGAAGACACCGCACGGGCGGCCGCGAAACTCGGCGTCAAGACGGTGATCGGCTTCACCGGCTCCGCGATTTGGTACACGGTGGCGATGTTCCCGCCGGTGCCCGCGTCGATGATCGACCGTGGGTATCAAGACTTCGCCGACCGCTGGAATCCGATTCTCGACGTGTTCGACGAGGTGGGTGTGCGCTTTGCCCACGAGGTACATCCGAGCGAGATCGCCTACGACTACTGGACCACGGTGCGCACTCTGGACGCGATCAACCACCGACCCGGCGTTCGGGCTGAACTTCGACCCAAGCCACTTCGTCTGGCAAGACCTCGACCCGGTCGGCTTCTTGTCGGACTTCAGGGATCGCATCTACCACGTAGATTGCAAGGAGTCGGTGAAGCAGCTCAATGGGCGCAACGGCCGCCTCGGGTCACATCTGCCCTGGGCGGATCCGCGCCGTGGCTGGGATTTCGTGTCGACCGGGCATGGCGACGTGCCATGGGAGCCGATCTTCCGGATGCTCAACTCGATCAGCTATGACGGGCCCATCAGCGTCGAGTGGGAAGACGCCGGGATGGATCGCCTGATCGGCGGACCCGACGCGTTGGCCTTCATCCGTCGGTTGACCCAGATCGAGCCGCCGTCGTCGTCGTTCGACGCCGCGTTTAGTTCGAACGACTGAGACCATCGGAGCGGAGGCTCGGGGATTTGAACCCCGGATGGGCTTTAAGACCCAAACCGCATTAGCAGTGCGGCGCCATAGACCGGACTAGGCGAAGCCTCCCGAGACCCTGACGGGTCCCCTGCTGTACCGGAGCAGGGTAGCGGGACGCCGATGGGCGCGCCAAAAGTGATGGACACCCGCGGCTAGGGTTGGCCCGTGAGCCAGCCATCCCTCATCCCCGGGCGGACCTCGCCGGCATTCCGGTCTACAAGCCAGGCCGCCCGTCCGCAGCGCGGCCAGCGCAGCTTCAAGTTGTCGTCCAACGAGTCGCCGTATCCGCCGCTGCCGAGCGTGCTCGAGGCAATCGCCGACGCGGCCCAGCACACCAATCGCTACCCCGACCTCGCGGCGTCCGCCGTGGTTCAAGCTTTGGCGGACAAGCTCGACGTCCCGGCGGAGCACGTCGTCGTCGGGTGCGGATCCGTCGGCGTCGCGACTCAGCTGGTCGAGGCGTTCGCCGGCCCCGGCGACGAGGTCGTCTACGCGTGGCGCTCGTTCGAGGCTTACCCGATCATCGTGCAGGTGGCCGGCGCGACCGCGGTTCCGGTGCCGCTGACCAGCGGCGCGGTGCACGACCTCGACGCGATGGCGGCGGCGATCACGCCTCGCACCCGGGTCGTGCTGGTCTGCAATCCGAACAATCCAACCGGGACGGCGGTGCACCGGGCGCCGCTAGAAGCGTTCCTCGACGCGGTGCCAAGCGATTGTCTCGTCGTTCTCGACGAGGCATACCGGGAGTTCAACCGCGACCCCGACGTTCCGGACGCAATCACGCTGTACCGCGATCGGCCCAACGTCGCAGTTCTGCGCACGTTCTCGAAGGCCTACGGGCTGGCCGGGCTCCGGGTCGGCTACGCGGTCGCGCACCCGGATGTCGCCGACGCGATCCGCATGACCAGCGTGCCCTTTGCCGTGAGTTCGATCGCCCAAGCAGCCGCCGTGGCCTCGCTTCGACCGGTCGCCGAGCACGAGCTCCTGGAGCGAGTCGACACCACCGTGGCTGAGCGCACCCGGGTCAGCGCCGCGCTTCGGGCCGCTGGATGGCACATTCCGGACAGTGAGGCGAATTTCGTGTGGTTGGCCACTGGCCAGGCCACCGAGCGCAGCGCCGCCGCCTGTGCCGAGGCTGGCGTCGTCGTGCGCCCGTTCGCAGGTGAGGGCCTGCGCGTGACCATCGGCGAGCCCGAGGCGAACGACATCTTCCTGAAGGTCGCTGCCGACCTACCGCAAGTCTAGAAGGACCCCCACGGGGTACCGCCGGAAGGCCGGGTGGACGACTCCTTCAGAGCTATCGCAATGCCCCCCTGGTGGGCGATGGTTCCGCCCCGACCGCTGTCCTAGGCTCAGGGCCGTCCCTCTGGTGCGAAAGGCAGCCGGCACGCTCAGGGCGCTTGAGCCCAGCCGTTTTGTGTCGATACGAAACAGTATCGTTAGGCCATTCGGCCACACTTACAACGCTGAGTGACTTACCGGGTACCGTCCGTATAGAGTAGTCATCGCGTGCTACGGCCCACGCCGAAGGGCCCACCAGGGAGGTGCCACTGCCGTGAAACTCGGCGCTGGATTGCACCTGCCCTCAGCGCTGGCCGCAACTTCGAGCCAAGACACTTGGTTGCGGCGGCTTCTTTGGTCGGTATCGCCACGGCCGCGACGGTCAGCGTGATCGTCGTGGGTTCTAACGCTGTCGCCCCTCCGGCATCGCACCAGCCGGTCGCGGGCTCCTACTTCGGCTCCGCGCCCCCGACGAGCGGCGGCAGCACGCTCATCGTCGTCCCGAAGCAGCACGCGGCAACCAGCAAGCCCACCCCATCGACCAGCCCCGCGCCGAGCACCGTTGTCACGCCGACCACGCCCGTCGTGACACCGACGCCGCCGACTCCTGCGACGACTGCCACCAGCACCCCGCCGTCGACGACGCCCAGCACCGGCTCGCAGACGCCGCCGACCCATTCGAAGCCGGGCACCGTCACCATCTCCGTGCCGCTGCCGGTCAAGGTTCCCCCGGTGAACGTGCTCGTCGCCGTCACGGTCGTCGTCCCGCCGGTGACCGTCGTCGTGCCACCGGTCGTCGTCCCGCCGGTCGTCGTGCCACCCGTGATCGTCCCGCCGGTCGTCGTGCCGCCGGTCGTCGTCCCGCCCGTCGTCGTGCCGCCGGTTGTCGTCAAGCCGACCCCGAAGCCGACCAAGCCGCACCCGCCAAGCCGAAGCCCCCGCCCAAGCCGAAGCCCCGAGCCGAAGCCCCCCTGCCCGAAGCCGAAGCCGAAGCCCCCGCACCCCCCGAAGCCTCCGTGCCCGCCGAAGCCGCCCTGCCCGCCGTCCCATCACACGCCGCCGCCGAAGCCCGCGCCGCCGGTCCACCCGTGCCCGCACCACCCTGGTCGTTAGAAGTGCGGGTCGTTAATGGGCGGGGTCGTTAAAGTGCATGGCCGTTAACTGCTAGGTCTTCCACGCAACAGCTAGGGCTTCCACGGATGCCAATTACTGGCCTTCGATCTGCAACGATTGACCAGGTACCCGGTCCGATGATGCCTACCGGCGAGGCGGTCCGGCGCCCATCGACGAGTGATCCTCGCGTTGGCGAGCAGGAGGAGTGGCACGTATGACGGCCGACCACGGCGCACCAACGAGTGAACGCGATCTTGTCCAGCTGCTGACTCCCGAGGGAGAGCGGCTCGAGCATCCCGACTACCCGTTGGAAATCTCGCACGACGAGCTGCGAAGTCTCTATCGTGACCTCGCGCTCGTGCGGCGCTTCGATACCGAGGCGACCGCGCTGCAGCGGCAGGGCGAGCTGGGCATCTGGGCATCGCTGCTCGGCCAAGAGGCTGCGCAGATCGGATCCGGCCGAGCCCTGCTCCCCGGCGACATGGCGTTCCCGACCTACCGCGAGCACGGCGTCGCCTGGTGCCGCGGCGTCGGCCCGGAGAACCTGCTGCAGCTGTTTCGCGGCGTGAACTTCGGCGGCTGGGACCCCAAGGAACACAACTTCGCGCTCTACACGATCGTCATCGGCGCGCAGACGCTGCACGCCACCGGCTACGCGATGGGCATGCAGCGCGACGGCTCCGAGGATGCCGTCATCGCCTACTTCGGCGACGGCGCATCGAGTGAGGGCGACGTCAACGAGGCGTTCATCTTTGCGGCGTCCTACAACGCGCCCGTGGTGTTCTTTCTGCAGAACAACCAGTGGGCAATCTCGGTTCCTGAAGAGCGGCAGTCGCGCATTCCACTGTTCCGGCGCGCGCACGGCTTCGGGTTCCCCGGCGTCCGCGTCGACGGCAACGACGTGCTCGCCTGCCTTGCCGTGACGCGCAAGGCCCTGCAGTACGCACGCGAAGGCCAGGGGCCTTTTCTCGTCGAGGCGTTCACCTACCGCATGGGTGCGCACACGACGTCGGACGACCCGACCCGCTACCGCCTCGCGAGCGAGCTCGAGAACTGGAAGCTGCGCGATCCAATCGAGCGCGTGAAGGCTTACTTGTCGCGCAACGGGCTGGCGGACGCCGCCTTCTACGAGTCGATCGAGGAGGAGGGCGCCGAGCTCGCGGCTCGAGTCAGGACCGCGTGCTTGACGATGCCGGAGCCCAAGCCCAGCTTCATCTTCGAGCAGGTCTACGCCGGCGGTTCGCCGCTGGTCGACGAAGAGCGCGCGGAGTTCGACGAGTACATGGCGGGCTATGAGCCAGCCGCGGCGTCGGCCGAGGCGGGTCACTGATGGCGCCGGTAGCGATTGCGCGCGCGTTGAACATGGGCCTGCGCAAGGCCCTGGAATCAGACCCCAAGGTCATCATCATGGGCGAGGACGTCGGCAAGCTCGGCGGCGTGTTCCGGGTAACCGACGGCTTGCAGAAGGACTTCGGCGAGGACCGCGTCATGGACACGCCACTTGCGGAGTCGGGCATCATCGGCACCGCGATCGGCTTGGCGATGCGCGGCTACCGGCCGATCTGCGAGATCCAGTTCGATGGCTTCGTGTTCCCCGCTTACGACCAGATCGTCAGCCAAGTCGCGAAGCTGCACTACCGATCGCAGGGCCTGGTTCCGATGCCGATGGTCATCCGCATTCCGTTCGGCGGCGGCATCGGAGCGGTCGAGCACCACAGCGAATCGCCCGAGGCGTTGTTCGCCCACGTCGCAGGTCTCAAGGTGGTCGCGTGCTCCAACGCCGCGGACGCCTACACGATGATCCAGCAGGCCGTCATCAGCAACGATCCGGTCATCTTCTTCGAGCCGAAGCGGCGTTACTGGGAGAAGGCAGAGCTCGACGTCGACACCCCGCTCGCCCAAGCCGTCCCGTTGCATGCGGCGCGCGTGGTGCGGCCTGGTCGGCATCTGACGTTGCTCGCGTACGGGCCGATGGTGAAGACCTGCCTCGACGCCGCGAAGGTGGCGGCCGACGAGGGTCACGAGCTCGAGGTTGTCGACGTGCGCTCACTGTCGCCCATCGACTGGCCGACGATCACTGACTCCGTGCGGCACACTGGGCGCTGCGTCGTCGTCCACGAAGCACAGAAGTTCCTGGGCATGGGCGCCGAGTTGGCCGCTCGCATCACCGAGCTTTGCTTCTATGAGATGCAAGCACCGGTACTGCGGGTAGGCGGCTATCCGATCCCGTACCCGCCGTCGCGTCTTGAGGAGCATTTCCTGCCCGATCTCGATCGCGTCCTCGACACTGTCGACCGATCACTGTCGTTCTGACGCACCGGAGGCGAATGTGGCATCGCTCAAGCAGTTCAGGCTCCCCGATGTCGGCGAGGGTCTGACCGAAGCTGAGATCGTGCACTGGCACGTCAAGGTGGGCGACGTTGTGACGCAGAACCAGACCATCGTCGACATCGAAACCGCGAAGGCGCTGGTCGAGCTGCCGAGCCCGTTCGCCGGCGTTGTCAGCGAGTTGCTGATCCCTGAAGGGACGACTGTCGACGTCGGGACGCCGATCATCATCATCGACGTCGCGCCTTCTGCAGAGTCGCCCGCAAGTGTTGCGCCCGTTCCCGTCGCCGAGGGCGAGTCACCGGCCATTGACGACCTGGTGCCCTCGATCCCCGCGGTGTCTGAGATGAGTGCGGGTCGCACCGCCAACCTCGTCGGCTACGGTCCGCGCGCCGACTCCCCCGTGCGACGCCGCCAACGGCAAGTCCCCGTTGCAGCTAACTCACGACCGACGCCGAGCTGGCCCTCTGTGTCGCCGTCGGTTGCGGCACCACTGCCTTCGATGGCTTCAACCGACGTCGCAGTCGCGGACCTCGATGGCCAGGACGACAACGTGGTCAGCGTGCTGGCGAAGCCGCCGATTCGCAAACTCGCTCGCGATCTCGGTATCGACGTGCAGTTGCTCCATGGCACGGGTCCCGACGGCACGATCACCAGGTCGGACGTCGAGGCGGCAGCGGACAGTTCGCGACAGGCGGCGCCGACCCGGCCGCTGCCACGCGGTGGCGAGGAGCGGATCGCGATCCGCGGAGTGCGCAAGGCCACCGCGCAGGCGATGGTCAACAGCGTTCAGACCGTTCCGCACGTCACCGAGTTCACCACGATCGACGTCACCCGCTCGATGCGCGCGGTCACGCGGCTGCGTGAGCTGCCGGAGTTCGCCGACGTCAGGGTGACGCCGCTGCTGCTGGTGGCGAAGGCGATCCTGCTCGGGCTCGAGCGCTACCCGATGGTCAACTCGACGTGGGATGAGCCGAACGGCGAGATCGTCGTGAAGCACTATGTGAACCTCGGTATCGCAGCAGCGACACCGCGTGGCCTCGTGGTGCCGAACATCAAGAACGCCGAAGCACTGTCGCTCCCGCAACTTGCGCGCTCGATCAACGCGCTCGCGCTGACTGCGCGCGAAGGTCGCACCTCAGTCGCCGACATGCAACGCGGGTCGTTCACGATCACCAACGTCGGCGTCTTCGGGGTCGACACCGGGACGCCGATCATCAACCCGGGCGAGGCCGCGATTCTCGCGTTCGGGGCGATTCGCGATCAGCCGTGGGTGCACCGCGGGAAGGTCAAGTCGCGCTCGGTCACGACGCTTGCATTGTCGTTCGACCATCGCATCATCGACGGCGAACTGGGCTCGCGGTTCCTGCGCGACGTCGCGATGTTCCTTGAGGATCCGGCCTCGTCGCTACTCGCGCGGCTCTAGGAGTTCTCCGTTGCGCATCGCCTTGCTGCAGCTTCGCATCGACGACAGCGAACCGGCGTCCGACCGTATTGCTCGTGTCTTGGCTCTGGTCGAAGAACAAGCCGGCGCCGACCTCGTCGTACTGCCCGAGCTGTGGGTGCCGGGCGCATTCGGCTACCACGGCTATCGAGCGTCGGCGACTGCGTTGCCCGGCGCCGTCGTCGCGTCATTGGCTGCGATTGCGCGCGACATCGGCGCGCACATTCTGGCCGGCACGGTGATCGAGCAAGACGGCGACGAGTTGCACAACACGGCGGTGCTGCTCAGTCCCGAAGGCGAGATCGTGCACACCTACCGCAAGGTGCACTTGTTCGGGTTCGACCACGGCGAGGCGGAAGTGCTGACGCCGGGCGACGACGTCTCGACGTACGCACTGCCAGGCCTCACGACGCTCGGCATGACGACGTGTTATGACTTGCGGTTCCCCGAGCTGTATCGGTTGCTGCTCGACGCGGGTGCGCAACTCGTCGTCGTCCCAGCAGGGTGGCCGGCAGCGCGCCTTGACCACTGGCTGCTGTTGCTGCGTGCGCGCGCGCTTGAGGATCAGCTCTTTGTCGTCGGCTGCAATCAAGTCGGTACTCAGGAAGGCGTTGAGCTCGCCGGACACAGCGTCGTCGTCGATCCGTGGGGCCGCATCATCGCCGAAGCAGGCACTGGCGAAGAGGTGCTCACGATCGACATCGACCTGGCGTTGGTGGCCAAGATCAGGGCCGATTTCCCGGTGTTGCGCGACCGTCGCCTCGGGTTGCCCGCGGTCCGCTAGCCCTGCTCGGTCGACGATTTCTGGTCGGTCACCGAAAGGGTGCCGGTCGTGTCGCCTCGCCCGTCGTCGGTCAAGGTGGCGACGAACAGTTGCTGCACGCCTGAACTGATGCGCTCACCCCAGATGCCGCAACTCGTCGCCGTCGAGCCTGCGATGCACGGCTTGCCGTCGAGACGGAAGCCCTTCGACAGCGCAAGCGCCGCGAGTTGCGACGAGGCGGCACTCAAGGCCGCGTGGACGCTGATGTTCTCGGTGAGTGCGGTCTGGCTGCACGGGGGCAGTGGCGGGGATGTCGTGAGCAACGGCGCGGCCGTCGTCGTAGCCGACGCCGAGGGCAACGCCGCAGCGGTCGATGGGGACGAAGTAGCCGCGCCGGCGCACGGCTGAGGTGCGCGCGCCCACGTCGGTGGCAGCAAGGCGGCGGCGTCCGCTGCAGTAGCTGGCGTTGCCGGCTGCAGAGTCGGGCTCGTGGGGCTGTCCTTTTCGACGTTGATCAGGATCGCGGTGCGCGGTGTCGGGTGCCCCGGTAACGACCAGCCGTCGCCGAGCAGGAAGAGCACCGGGGTGCCGTGCAGTCGTCCTTCGGCCAAGCAGGTGAAATTCGCACCGGTGGCAAGTGCCACACCGGCGGGCGGCGCCGAACATACGCTCGGCACGCTCCCGCCCGCCGCGTGCACGACGGTCGCGAGGGCAGCCAAGGTCGTGGCGAGGCTGGTGTTCCCCGTCAGGCACGCGTCCGCGGCCTTGCCGCACGCGGTGAACGTGGGATCGCGAACGAGACCGCCGGAGAGCTTCAGGCCCGTCTGAAGCGTCGTTCGGGCGGCCGCCTGGTCCTTTTTGCTGCCGATCCCATTCCCGGTCGCCTTGCCATGCGTGGCTCCCCAGGCGAGGGCGCCAACGGCAAGAACCACGATGAGGCTGAAGATGAGTGAGGCGAGGCGAGGTCGCATACCCCCCCATCGGACGTCGCGCGCGATTCCCTGAGCGAATCGCCCGTTTTCGCCGCGCTGCGCCTAGGCGAAGCGGACGATGCAGAACGCTCCGAAGATGCCGCAGTACCAGGCGAACGGCGTCAGGGTGCGGGTGCGGAAATAGCGGACCAGGAACTTGATGGTCAGGATGGCCGCGATGAACGCCGCCGCGCTGCCGGCGAGCACCTGCCCTCGGATGCCCTGGCCGAGGGGGCCAGTGAGGTCGGGCAGCTTGTAGACGCCCGCGGCGAAGATGACCGGCGTGGCCAGCAGGAACCCGAACCGGACGGCCTGTTCGTGGTTCAGCCCCCGGATCAGGCCGGCCACCATCGTGATGCCGGAGCGGCTGATGCCGGCGAGCAGCGCTGCGCTCTGGAAGACACCGACAATCGTGGCGTCACGGAAGCTGAACCGTCGGGTGATCTCGATGTCGTTGGCCGGATCGTGCTCCGGATCCGCGACCGCCGGTGGCTGCCCGTCCGGCAGCGGCGCAGGATCGCCAGCTCGAACGGCGGCGGCCGTGCGGGCCACGGCCCGGCGGCGCAGATATTCGCCGGCAAAAAGGATCCCGCTGTTGACCGTTAAGAAGATGGCCGCTGCCTCCGGCTTGGCGAACAGCGTGCGGAACGTGTGTTCGAGCGCCAGCCCGATGATGCCTGCCGGGATCGTGGCGATGACGATGAGCCAGGCCATCCGCTCGTGCACGGTCTCGATCCTGCGGTGGCGCAGCGAGCTGAAGAAGCCGCCGATGATCCGCACCCAGTCGCGCCAGAAGAACAGCAGCAACGCGAGTGCGGTGGCGACGTGCAGCCCGACGATAAACGCGAGATACGGCGATTCAGCCTGGTCTTGCTCGGTGACCAGCGCTTTCCACGACCCGCCAACCAGGGCCGGCACCAACACCGAGTGACCCAGGCTCGAGACCGGGAACAGCTCCGTCACGCCCTGCATGACGCCGATCGTGATCGCCTGGAGAAAGTTCAGATGCGGATAGGGGGTCGGGACTGGCACGCAGGGCCCTCATCAGGTCGGCGGGGGACTCAAGTCACCAGTCACGATACGGGTCGAACCTGACGGCGAGGTGACTATCGGCCCAACCGCGCGCCCCGGCAACGCGAGAGTGCGAGACAATGAAGGTCGCCCGATAGGCGCCTGGCAGGGATGGGAGGGACCGCGACCGTGCTCGACCCGCGCGCGCTCTACACGCTCGAGGAGCGCATCCCGTTGCTCGAGCGGCCGATTCTGATCCACGCCCTCGACGGGTTCGTCGATGCTGGCGAGGCGGTCCGGCTCACGCACGAGCACCTGCTGGCCAACTTGACCCACGAGGTCATCGGCCGGTTCGACGTCGACCAGCTGCACGACTACCGGGCCCGGCGGCCTCCCATGATCTTCGACGCCGACCACTGGGAGAGCTACGCCGCACCTGAGCTGCTGCTCTATGCGATGACGGACGCCGCGGGCGAGCGCTTCCTGCTGCTGACCGGGCCGGAGCCCGACGTGCAGTGGGAGCGCTACATCGCGGCCGTCATCGGGTTGATCGAGCATTTCGGCGTCCGGTTGACCATTGGTTTGAACGCGATACCGATGGCCGTGCCGCACACCCGACCGGTTGGCATTACGTCGCACGCGTCGCGTCAGGAGCTGATTCCCGACAACGAGCCGTGGGTGCAGCGCGTGCAGGTTCCGGCGAGCGCCGGGCACCTGCTCGAGTTCCGATTGACCGAGCGTGGTCTTGACGCCATCGGGTTCGCCGCGCACATCCCGCACTACCTGGCACAGACCGAATTCCCTGACGCAGCAGAGCGATTGGTCGGCGCGATCGCACTCGCCGGCGGCCTCGTGCTGCCGACCGACGAGTTGCACGTGGCCGGCACGGCCGCGAAGTTGGAGATCGACAAGCAGGTCGCCGATTCACCGGAGGCGATGGCCCTGGTCGGTGCACTTGAGCAGCAGTACGACGCGTTCCTGCGTGGCCGCGGCAGCGACCTGCTCGCGACTGGATCCGGTGATCTGCCGTCGGCCGACGAACTCGGCGCCGAGCTCGAGCGATTCTTGGCCGATCACACCAAGCGCCAGCGCGACGACCGCGAGACCTAGCGCGCCGGAACCTAACGCGCTACCCGCCCGAAACCTGCAGCGTCACGCGCCGACGGCCTGCACTGCAGCGGCGACACGTTCGGCGGACCCTGCAACGAAGATGTATTCGGTATTGCGCAGATGCGACACCGCACCGACCTTCTGGCCCGCCGGATTGTGAATGCCGATCTGCGCACCCACGTAGCGTTTGGAATCGAACGCCAGCATCGCGACGTCCGCGTGGCCTGCATCTTTTAGCCATTGCCCGATGTCCGCCGGTGTCACCCACGACTCGTCGTTGTACGACACCACCACGACGTCGGCCCTCGTTCGTGAGATGACGGACTGCAGCGCGGCCGGCATCGATGCCTTCCCGTTGAACGGCGAATGCGTCTCGTCGTCGCGCGCATCGATCCGCTTGCACGCGATGCCGTAATGCTCAGGTGCGTCCCAGCGCACCAGCGTCTCCCACACGTGGTAGTTCGTGAAGTAGCGATGCTGGTTGTAGGGCGGATCGAGATAAGCCAAATCAACATGCGGGACGACGTCAACGAGCGTCATCGCGTCACCGCGCATCGCTACACCACTACCCGCGAGCAACTCCGGCGCGCGCAGCTCGATGTCGTTGTGAGCGCGCGCCGCCCAATGCTTGAGATACGCCATCTGCAGCCCGGTCGTGGAGTCGACGCGATCGGCGGCAAGCATGAGTGCGGTAAGTAGCACGGGATAGAGCGGATCGCCTAAGTAACGAGCCTCGATCGCGTCGCGCATCGCATCGACGCGCGCGCCGTTCTTCGGCTGGAAATACCTTGCCGCTACGCAGAAAGTCTCAGTGAAATAGCCGGCCCGACCTGGCAACGCGTTGAGTTCGTCGAGTGCCTGCGCCAGCCGGTCTTTGTCGACGGCGGTGGCGTCGGTCGCGATGTAGCACTGCGCGAGCACCTCCGCATACGTTGCGCAGTCGACAGCAGTGACATCGATACCGCGACGCTTGAACTCTTGGGCCACCCTCGTCGTCCCGGTAAAAAGGTCGAGAGCAGTACGCGCGCCCGCCGCGGTTGCGATGTCGCCGAGCACGGCAGGCGAGCAGCCGCTTGGAGCCCAGGTACTTGATCACGACGCCAGCCTAGGCGGAACAAGGGAGCGCAACCCTGGCATTGTGTTCGGCATGGTGCTGGATGGCTTCGCGCACGGGATTGCCGAAGGCTGGTGGATGTTCTTCGACACCTTCTGGGCTCTCGTGCTCGGATTCGGGTTGTCGGGCGCTGTGCAGGCATTCGTTTCGCGCGCGCAGATGCAGGCCGCTCTGGGTGACCACCGGCCAAGGACCCTGGCGAAGGCGAGCTTCCTTGGCGCGGTGAGTTCGTCGTGCTCCTATGCCGCCAGCGCGCTGGCCAAGAGCCTGTTCGCCCGTGGCGCCGACTTCACGGCGTCGATGATCTTCATGATCGCGTCGACCAATCTGGTGGTCGAACTCGGCATCGTCATCTGGCTGTTGCTGGGCTGGCAGTTCGCCGCGGCCGAGTTCATCGGTGGTGCCATCATGATCGCGATCCTCGGCCTCGTGTTGCCGCGGGTGATCCCGCGACGGTGGACCGATGACGCCCGTGATCGGCTCAGCTCCCCGTCGTCCGCTTCAAGTTGGCAAGCTGAGGACGCTCAAGAAAGCGTCCTGGCATTGACAACTTCGGCGCCGTGGCAAGAACGTGCGCGCACGAGGGCTGGCTGGTCAGACGCATCGGGCTACACGATCAGCGACCTCACAATGTTGCGCAAGGAGCTCGTCACAGGATTCGTCATTGGTGGATTCGCGTCTGCGCTCGTCCCGACGTGGTTCTGGCGTTCGTTATTCGTGACGGGCCATGGCTTTTGGTCAAGCCTGCAAAACGTCGTGCTGGGACCATTTCTGGCCCTCATCAGCTTCGTCTGTTCGATAGGCAATGTGCCGATCGCGGCGGCATTGTGGCGCGGCGGCATCAGCTTCGGCGGCGTGATCTCGTTCATCTTCGCCGACCTCATCACGCTGCCGCTGCTCTTCATCTACCGCAAGTACTTCGGCACCGCGATCACGCTTCGATTGCTCGGGGCGTTCTGGTTCGCCATGAGCGCCGCATCGCTGGCCACCGAATACCTGGCGAGGGCCGTGCACCTGCTGCCGAAGGTCGGCACGCACATCGTGCCGCTGACCCACGCGGGAGCGAACTACACAACGGTGCTCAACGTGCTCGCGGCGATCGGCTTCGGCGTCCTGTATTGGCTTTACCGAACGCGGACGGCGAGTGCGACCGGCCCCGCGGGGCTTTCCGTCGCGGACCGCTATGCCAAAGACCCCGTGTGCGGCATGCAAGTCGAGAAGGCGCTCGCTCCGGCGCGGCTCCAGCTCGGATCGCAGACCGTGTACTTCTGCTCCGATCACTGCTGCGGCAAAGTTCGCTGCGCAGAACGCCCACGCCACTCGTTCGTGAAGCAATAGCCGCAAAGTGGTGGGTCAGCGTTGTGTAGTAAGGACCCCTTCGCTATGTTGCTCCGTGATCCGCTCGTGACCTGCAACGGAGCCTCGCTGCGGCGAGTGGGTCGCCGCCTAATCCCCTCCGGGGGAACCGGGGAACCACCACCTTCCCCTGGGGTGAATCCGGCTCAGCTCACGCTGGGGCGGTAGGGCATTCCTCTGGCCCGAACCCGTCAGCTAACTCGGTCGGCGGCCGCGGGAGGAGGGCTTGTTCGCTTTGGCGCGCCGTCGCGGCATCCTGGTAGCACCTGGACCCTCGCCGCGCCGAGCCCTGGGCCCCTCGTCAAGATCATCTCCGCCACCGGTGCCGCGCTCGTCGCCGCCGCCCTCTTGCCCGCCGTCAGTCAGGCCGCCCAGCCGACCACGGTCGCGCAGGCGCAAGCTCAGCTGGACGCGCTGAACAACCAGGCCGAGATCGCCTCGGAGCAGTACAACGGGGCGCAAGAAAGCCTGACGCAGGCGTTGCAGACCGCGAGTGCGGCCACCGCCGCGGCCGGGCGGGCGCACAGCGAGGTCGTGACCGAGCAAGCCAAGGTCGGTGCGCTTGCTGCGGAGTCGTATGAGTCAGGCGGCATGAGCCAGGGCTTGGCCATCATCTTGAACACCACCGACCCGTCGCAGGCGATGACGCGGGTCTCGATGCTGCAGCAGTTGAGCACGTCGCAGTCGAGCCTGCTGGCTGCGGCCCGAACGGCCGATCAGGTCTACCAGCAGTCCTCGGCAGCAGCCAGCCAGGCCACCGCAACAGCTCAGAAACTGTCCGCAGACCTGGTGCAAAAGCAGGCCCAGATCAACGCAGCGCTGGCCCAGAGCCAGCAGGTACTCGCCAAGTTGACCGCAGCACAGCGCGCGCAACTGATCGCGGCCCAGAAGGCGAAAGCGGCCGCGGAACAGGCCAAGGCACAGATCGCCCTGGCCGCGTTCAACAAAGCCCAAGCGGCGCAGGCGGCTGCAGTGCGGTCTGCCGCTTCGCGAACCGCTGCAGCGCGGGCCGCAACTGCAGCGGCGGCCGCGGCGGCCAACAAGACGCTCATCAAGACAGTGGCCTTGCCGCAGAGCCCCGGTGGCTCCAGCGTCGCCCAGCGGGCAGTGGCGTGCCGCGATGACGCGGCTCGGCGACCGCTACGTGTTCGGAGCGACCGGACCAAGCCGTTTCGACTGCTCAGGACTCGTGCAGTGGGCCTACCGGCAAGCCGGCATCAGCACGACCCACTACACCGGCACGTTGTACAACGACTACCGCCACATTCCGGAAAGCCAGTTGAAGCCCGGCGACCTGGTGTTCTTCTACCGCGACCACCACCACGTCGGTATCTACATCGGCAACGGCCTGATGATCAACGCCCCACACACCGGCGACGTGGTGCGGATCGCATCGATCGCGGCGCACGGGTACTACTCCGGAGCAGTGCGCGTCGTCGGCTAGCCGGCCTTTGGGCTGGCGCGGCCCGCAAGTTGACCACGTTCGGCAGCCGTATGGGTCCTTAGGCAGGTGCGTGCACCTGCCTCGGCTACATCTCAGCTGCCTAAGGCTCTGCCGTGGGGGCGACGGGACGGCGGGACGGCGGGACGGCGCGGACGGCGGGACGGCGGGACGGCGGGACGGCGGGACGGCGGGACGGCGGGACGGCGGGACGGCGGGACGGTGGGACGGTCAGCGGGAGGTGTTGGGGTGCGGAACCTCGTCGTGCACGCCTGGCGCGCGGGTTAGGGCGAGCAACCCGCCAGCGACCGCGATCAACACCAGCGCGACCGCGATGCTCACACCACCGGCACCCGACCAGTAGACGTCCTTGAGGTCGATCAGCAAGGCGAGTTCGTCGACGATCAACGCGAGCCCGATCCCGAACATCAAGCCCATCACCGTGCGCCATCTCGGCGACCGCTCGACGAGGCCAAGAAACGCCACGATGGTGACGAGCAAGATGCCCCAGAGGTAGTGATGCAAGTGCACGGATCCCGCGGTCACGTTGGCGAAATGACCGACGTGCGCGTGAATCGACCACGTAATCACGCGCAGCACGCCGAACGTCACCGCGAACGAGAACCAGGCGAGGATCAAGCCCCGCCTGGTCGGATGCACGTCACGAAGTCGTCGCGGCTTTCGCAGTGGCATCCGCACATCATCGCGCGTCGTACCTCGAAATCAGGCCGGCAAGAAGCCCGAATCGAGCCCGGAATCAGCCCCTGAATCAGCTGAGGTCGAACCGGTCGAGATTCATGACCTTGTCCCATGCGGCAATGAAGTCGCGAACGAACTTGTCTCGCGCGTCGTCGCTTGCGTAGACCTCTGCGACGGCCCGCAACTCGGAGTTGGAGCCGAAGACGAGGTCTACGCGACTGCCCGTCCACTTCACGGCGCCGGCCGCGTCGCGTCCTTCGAACGTCTGCGCATCGGAAGACGCTGGATTCCACGTAGTGCCCAGATCGAGCAGGTTCACGAAGAAGTCGTTCGTGAGCGACTCGGGCGTCGCCGTCAGCACGCCCAACTTCGAGTTGTCGTAGTTCGCACCGAGCACCCGAAGGCCGCCGATGAGAACGGTCAGTTCAGGTGCGCTGAGGTTGAGCAGGTTCGCGCGATCGATGAGCAGATATTCGGCGGGCAGCCGGTGGCCCTTTCCGAGGTAGTTCCGGAATCCGTCTGCGGTCGGCTCGAGCGCCGCGAAGGATTCGACGTCCGTCTGTTCCTGCGATGCGTCTTCGCGCCCAGGCGTGAACGGAACCGAAACGTCGAACCCCGCATTCTTCGCCGCCTGCTCGATACCGGCACTACCGCCGAGCACGATGAGGTCGGCGAGTGAGACGTACTTGCCACCCGCGTTGAAGCTCTGCTGGATTCCCTCGAGCGCGCGCAGCACTGTCGCGAGCTCAGTCGGATTGTTGACGTCCCAACCGCTCTGCGGCTCAAGCCGGATGCGGGCTCCGTTCGCCCCACCACGCTTGTCGCTGGCGCGAAACGTGGAGGCCGATGCCCAAGCTGTCGAAACGAGTTGAGAAACCGACAGCCCCGATGCGAGTAGCTGGGCCTTCAGCGCAGCAATGTCTTCAGCACCGACGAGCTCGTGCGTGACGGCCGGGATCGGGTCCTGCCAGATCAATGTCTCCTGCGGCACGAGAGGACCGAGGTAGCGCTGGATCGGACCCATGTCGCGGTGGGTCAGCTTGAACCAAGCCCGTGCGAATGCATCGGCAAACTGGTCGGGATTTTCCAGGAACCGTCGCGAAATCTGCTCATAGACGGGGTCGACCCGAAGCGCGAGGTCGGTTGTCAGCATTGTCGGTGGTCGCACCAGTGAACCGTCTTCGGGGTCAGGCACCGTGTTCGCGCCGCCACCGTCCTTCGGCTGCCACTGGTGGGCGCCAGCGGGGCTCAAAGTCTGCTCCCACTCGTAGCCGAACAGGATTTCGAAGAAGCCGTTGTCCCACCTCGTCGGTGTCGGCGTCCAGGTAACTTCGAGCCCGCTGGTGATCGCGTCTCGGCCCTTGCCGCTGCCAAAGCTCTGCTTCCAGCCGAGGCCCATTTCTTCGAGCGGGGCACCCTCCGGCTCGGGCCCGACGTACTGGCCGGGATCAGCCGCGCCGTGAGTCTTGCCGAAGGTATGACCGCCGGCGATGAGTGCGACAGTCTCCTCGTCGTCCATCGCCATCCGGCTGAACGTCTCGCGAATGTCGCGAGCTGACGCCATCGGGTCGGGGTGTGCGTTCGGGCCTTCGGGGTTTACATAGATCAAACCCATCTGGACGGCGGCCAGCGGGGTCTCGAGCTCGCGGTCACCCGTGTATCGGTCGTCGCCAAGCCACGTTTCCTCCGGACCCCAGTAGACGTCCTCGTCGGGTTCCCAAACGTCGACCCGACCGCCGCCGAAACCGAAGGTCTTGAACCCCATCGACTCGAGTGCGCAGTTGCCGGCAAAGACCATCAGGTCGGCCCAGGACACCGCGCGGCCGTACTTCTTCTTGACCGGCCAGAGCAGCCGGCGTGCCTTGTCGAGGTTGCCGTTGTCGGGCCAGCTGTTCAGCGGGGCGAAACGCTGCATCCCTGCGCCTGCGCCCCCACGACCGTCATGCGTGCGGTAGGTGCCGGCGCTGTGCCACGCCATCCGGATGAAGAACGGCCCGTAATGGCCGAAGTCGGCGGGCCACCAATCCTGCGAGGTCGTCATGACCTGTTCGATGTCGGCGCGCAGAGCGTCGAGGTCGACCGTCTTGAACGCCGCGGGGTAGTCGAAGTCGGCGTCCATCGGATTGGCGACGTCGGAGTGCTTGCGCAGGATCTTCAGGTTCAGCTGGTTGGGCCACCAGTCACGGTTACTCCCACCCTCGGCGGGATACGCGCGGCGCTGTGACACGACCGGGCACTGCCGCTCCGCATCCTCCGGCTCGTTCATTTCGCGGACGACGGCATCAGGGTGCTGGTCAGACATCAAAGATCCTTCCGAGATCGGTGGCGGTAGTCAGGAGCTCGTGCGGTCGTGACTGCTGGCGCTGCCATTGCAGGTGGCGCAGATCCCCCACCAGGTCACCTCGGCTTGCTCGATGACGAAGCCGTTCGCGTTGCTCGGCTCGAGGCAAGGTGCGTGGCCTACGGCGCAGTCGATGTCGCTCACGGCGCCACATTGGCGGCAGACAGCGTGGTGGTGGTTGTCAGCGGTGCGGGTCTCGTAGCGCGCAGGTGAACCGGCCGGCTCGATGCGCCTGACCAGGCCGACCTCGGTGAATGCGTTGAGTACCTCATAGACCGCGGCGGTCGACAGCGCGCCGAGATGCTCGCGGGCCGCGGTGGCGATCTCGTCCGCCGGCGCATGTGGCTGGCTGGCGACCGCCGAGAGCACCGCGAGGCGGGCCGCGGTCACCCTCAGTCCGTAGTCACGCAGCATGGTCGTCGGGTCACTGATCGGTGGCGGCACCTGCCCAGCTAACCCCGCAAATCTGGAATGAGTCAAGTCTTGGACTCATTCCAGATCAGTCGTTTATGGCCTGAGGTAGCCGAGATGGTCCTTAGGCAGTTGCAGACACCTGCCTAAGGACCATTACGGGTGCCGAACGTGATCAACTCGAGAAGGGGGCGGGACGGCGGGAAGGTGCGCTCAGCGCGAGCGCTTGGGGCTATTTGTGGGCGAGGGCGGCCAGCAGCCAGGCGCCGTGCGGGATCCATTGCTCGGTCCAGCGCCACGACTGCGACGGGTCGGTCTCCTCCGCCTGCTTGAAGTCGATGTCGTCTTCGTCGAACTCGCCTGCGGTGATGCCGTTGCAGACACCGCCAGGCGCATTCCACTTGTCGAGGTCATAGCGCGGATTGTTGTGCCCGTGGCCCTGCATCAGGCACGCATCGAAGGGATTGAGGCCGAAGATCCAGTCGAGTGCTGCTTGGGCGTAGCGCCAGAGCGCGGCGCTGAAGTCGGCGTCGTCCGCGAAGACATGTGAGCCCCAGCGGGCAGCACACGCCAGCGATCCCAGGCGGGCGTTCTCGCCCTGCCACCAGTAGCCGCTCTCGTTCTTGTGCGCCATGAAGAACTGGACGCGATCCTGCACTCCAGGCACGAGCACGTACTGTCGCGGATAGCCGAACGGGTTGCCGTCGCTGACGGCGCTCACCGAAAGCTCGTGCGTCAGACCGCGACGAACCGCCAGCCGCGCGGCGTCCAACTGCGCAGCCCCGCCCGTCGACGCGAACACCTCGAGGTAGCGCAGCAGCACTGCGTACGGCATGCCCGCCTCGGCGGCGTGAACGTAGCTGCGGGTCTTCGCGTCGTCCATCCAGAACCATCCGTCGGCGTGCTGGCGGTCGACGAGCTTCGCAGCCCGCACGTGCGCGGCGTCGGCGTACGTCGAGTTGCCCGTGACGGCGAAGAGTTCGACGGCGGCCAGTAGCGCGCAATAGTCGTCGATCATGTTCTCCGTGCCGTCGTCGAGGTACTCGATGTTGTGCTCCTCGAGGTGCGCAAATCCTTGCTCTGCAGCTTCGAGATAGCGCGATCGAGTGAAGTCGCCGTCACGGGGCAGCGTGCTGGCCCGAGCGAGCGCCGCAATTGTGCTGCCGCCGCCTTGCCGGTAGCCCGACTGATAGGTGTTGAAGCGGTGCCCCTCCTGGGTCGCGTAGCTGCAGATCATCCGCTCGTCGACGTCCTTGCTCCATCGATCGAACACCGTCATGTAGAAGTACCCGGCCGGATTCTGCATCCGCACTAAGAAGTCGACGCCGTGCAGTGCTTCGTCGACCAGGCGGTCGTCCATCCACAGGTCGGTCTCGTTAAGCCGAGCGCGTGCCTCGATGAGGTCCCACGCGACCTGCGGTATCTGCTGAGGGTTCAGAAAGTTCGCGTACGACAGGTGCGACAAGTACTTCGACGTGTCACCCGAGGCGTCATACCAACCGCCGTGGACGTCGACCCGGTCGGTGCTGTCGATCACCGGGCAATTGCTGTCAGCGATGTCGAAGACACCAGTGCAGCGAACCGACTTTAGGTAGTGCACGAGGTCGGACACGACTTGCCCGTCGAGAATGTTCGCGGCAATGGTGAAGGCTGCGCTCACCAGCGGTGGGTCAGCTTCGTCGAGCGACAGAAAGTATTGCCCCGGTTCCTGCAGGGCCGAGAACTCGGCCTCCCAGTAACGCCAATCACGCCACTTCATGACGCCACCGCGGCCACGCAAGGCGCCCGTCACCACCGGTTCGGCGACGCCAACCGCGTAAACACTGAAACGCCCACCACTGAATGCGGCGTCCGTTTGCAGCAACGCGAGCTTCGCGTCGGCGTGCGAATAGCCGACGTGGTTGTGCAAGAATTTCACGTGTCCTCCGCACCTTTCGTGTCACCGGCCATCATGCACGTACTGGCAGACAGCACCGTCCACCGACCGCCGCGAAACCGCAACGTCATATGTGTGCAGCGGCGGCGACACAATCCGGCGCGACCATGGATCGGGCAATCGGAACGGGAGCATCCGTCATGTTGTATCTGCTGCGAGTGAGCGTGCCCGATCGGCCTGGCGCCCTCGGTGCGCTCGCGAGCGCGATCGGCGAGGCCGGGGGTGACATCACTGCGGTGGACGTCGTGGAGCGGGGTCTGTCAGCAGCGGTTGACGACGTGCTCGTCGAGACTCCGGACGCCACATCTGCCGACACGATTCTTGCCAAGCTCACCACGCTGCCGGCAGTCGTCATCGAAGCCTGGCAGCCGTTCACCGAAGGCGACCAGCTCAGAGACGGGCTCGACATCGTCGATGGGCTCGGATCGACAGCATCTCGAGCGCTGGCCGCCATCACCAGGATCGCGCCGGCCGTGTTGCGGGCGAGGTGGGTCGTCATCATTGACCAGGTCAACAGCGGCGTCGCCATCACGCAGGCAAGTGCCGGTGCGCCCTGGGTTCGCTGGTCGGCGCTGCCATGGTTCCCGTTGCCGACCGCAGGCGTCGTCGAGGCCGATCCGGCGTGGCTGCCCCACGATTGGGGCGGTGACCCCCAGCTCGCCGCCGCACCCGTCGGTGACTCACGGATGGCACTGCTCGCCGTCCGGCCTGCTGGGCCGCGGTTTCGACCGGCCGAGATCGCGAAACTGGCGAACCTGGCGGCGATCGCCGCGCTCGCGGCGCACTCGACGTTGCCCTCAGGTATCGCCGACTCGAGCCGAACTCAGGCCACCGCTCACGGGTAGCCAACTCAGGGCTGGAAGCGGTAGCCCATCCCGGGCTCGGTCATGAGGTAGCGCGGCCGCGCCGGGTCGGGCTCAAGCTTGCGCCGCAGCTGGTTCATGAACTGGCGCAAATAGTGGCTCTGGTCGCCGATGTCGGCGCGATCGATCGACCGCAACATCTCGCGCTGCGTGACGAGTCGCCCGGGGTTCCTGATCAAGACTTCGAGCAGCTCCCACTCCGTCGGCGTCAACCGGATGTCGGGCGGGCTGCCGCTCGCCGCACGCGCGCTTATCCGGCGTCCGGGCAGTTCGACTTTGACGTCGCCGATAAAGGCCCGCACCTCATCGCTTCCTGTCGGCGCGCGACGGGTCACCGCTCGCAACCGTGCGAGGAGCTCGTCGACATTGAACGGCTTCGTGACGTAGTCGTCGGCGCCTGCGTCGAGCGCGTCGACTTTCGAAACGCCCTGGCTGCGACCCGACAACACGACGATCGGGACCTTGCTCCAGCCGCGCAGCCCGCGGATCACGTCAAGGCCGTCGAGATCGGGCAGGCCGAGGTCGAGAACGACGATGTCCGGCGAGGATTGCGCGGCGGCCGCGAGAGCCTGCTTGCCACTCGTCGCCGACAACGACGTCGTACGACCGCGCTTTGAGCGTGATGCTGAGCGCGCGCAGGATCTGCGGCTCATCGTCGACGACCAGAACTCTGGTCATCGAGGTGCCTGCATGATCGCTTCGGTCTCGGCCTGGACGGGCAGACTCGCCTTCATACCGAGTACCATCGTCAGGCCGCCGCCTGGAGTCTCCTCCGGCGTCAACGTGTGGCCCAAGGCTTGCATGAGCCCCAACGACAACGCCAGGCCAAGTCCGACGCCCGTCGTGTTGTCGGTGTCACCCAGCCGTTGGAACGGGGTGAACATCCGCTCGCGTTGGGTTTCTGAGATGCCAGGGCCGCGGTCCGAAATGCGCAGCTCGACGGAATCCGCGTGGGTGCTGGCCGAAACACGAGGCGGTATTCCGGGCGGCGAATAGCGCAGCGCGTTCGCTGTCAGGTTCGCGATGACCCGTTCGAGCAGGGCCGGGTCGGTCTCGACCTCAGGTAGCGAATCCGGAACGTCGAGCTCGATATCGCGCGCGGCCGGCCCAAGACTGTCGAGGGCGATCGGCACTGTTTCGTGCAGCGCCACGGGTTGCCGCCGAATCGAGAGCGCACCCGCTTGGATGCGACTCATGTCGAGCAGGTTGTCGACCAACCGGTGCAACCGGTCAAGGGACTCATCGGCCGTAGCGAGCAGCTCAGCACGTTCGCTGTCTGTCCACGCCACGTCGGCACTGCGCAGACCCGTGACGGCCGCCTTTGCAGAGGCGAGCGGCGTCCGCAAGTCGTGGCTGACAGCGTTGAGGAGCGCAGTGCGCATCCGATCGGCCTCTTCGAGTGGCCGTGCGGCCTCAGCAATCGCGGTCAGGCGTTGTTGCTCGAGCGCGGTGACGGCCTGGGCTGCAAAAGCACCAAGAACACGAAGGTCGGACGCCGCGAGAGCACGCCCACGTACAGTGAGCGCGAATCGGTCACCAACCGACACCTCAGTGTCTGCTTCAGCGGGCGTCGTGCACGGCTGCGCTCCGACCGAATCGATGACCCTCCAGGGCGGCTCGACAGCTTCAGTCGCGGAGTCGCGTTCCAGCAACGCAACCGAGGTGAGTTGGAACGTCTCGCGCACCTGTTCAAGCAACGCCGACACACCGGTCTGACCTCGCAAGACGCTGCCCGCCAATGTCGCGAGCGTCTCTGACTCGGCGGCTGCGCTCGCAGCTTGCGTTGTGCGCCGAGCTGCTAGCTCGACGACAAAACTCACAGTCGCGGCCACGACGACAAACGCAGCGATCGCGACGATGTTGTTGTGCTCGGCGATCGTCCACTTGTACAGCGGCGGCGTGAAGTAATAGTTGATGAGCAAGCTCGAGACGACTGCGGTTGCGAGTGCGGCATACAGCCCACCCACGAGCGCAACGGCTACGACTGCCACGAGATAAGTGAGCAGATCGCTCGACAGGTTGAAGTTGCTCCGCGTATTAGCAAGCACGAGCGTCAACAGCGGCAGCAGCACTGCGCCGAGCACGGCACCCGCGATCCGACGGCGTGCGGTGAGACCGCGAGGTAATGACGGGCCGACGTGCCGTCGTCCGGCTTGATCGTGCATCACGGTATGGACGTCGAGGTCTCCCGACAACCGCGTCGTCGTCGACCCAATACCGACGCCGCCGTTGAGCAGTGCACCGAGACGTGACCGGCGTGATGCACCGAGCACGAGTTGGGTGACGTTCTCGGCGTGAGCGAAGGCGATGAGGGTCGCAGAGATGTCGTCACCGACAACCTGGTGATACGCACCGCCGAGCGACTCGACGAGCAACCTTTGCGCGGCAAGCATCGCGGGGTTGGCGCCGGTCAGACCATCGGATGGCGCAACGTGCAACGCGAGAAGGTCAGCACCACTGCGCGCAGCGATACGGGCTGCGCGGCGGATCAGCGTGTCGCCTTCAGGCCCGCCGGTAATCGCGACCAGCACGCGTTCGCGCGTTTCCCACGTCTCGGCGATCTGGTGCTCGTGCCGGTAATGCTGCAGCGCGTCATCGACTTTGTCCGCCACCCACAACAGCGCGAGCTCGCGCAGCGCGGTGAGGTTGCCGATCCGGAAGTAGTGCCCGAGTGCGGCATCGACTTTGTCGGGCCCGTAGATGTTGCCGTGCGCCATGCGGCGCCGCAACGCCTCGGGCGACAGGTCGACGACATCGACCTGATCCGCCGACCGGACGATCGAGTCGGGGATGGTCTCGCGTTGCGGAACACCGGTGATTTTCTCGACGACGTCATTGAGTGACTCCAGATGCTGGATGTTCACCGTCGATAACACAGTGATGCCCGCGTCGAGCAACTCCTCGACGTCCTGCCATCGCTTTTCGTTTCGTGAACCGGGCACGTTGGTATGGGCGAGTTCGTCGACGAGCGCGACCTTGGGATGACGCGCGAGAATCGCGTCGACGTCCATCTCAGTGAAATCGCTACCGCGATAGTTGATGACCCGTCGCGGGAGAATCTCGAGATTTCCCACGGCTTCGGCGGTGTGTGGGCGACCGTGGGTCTCGACGAAGCCGATGACGACGTCGGTACCGCGGTCAGCTCGGCGATGGCCCTCACCGAGCATGGCGAACGTCTTCCCGACGCCCGGGGCCGCGCCGAGGTAGATGCGCAACGTTCCGCGCGCACCTGACATCGACGCCACCTCCAACCGAAAGGCTAAATCTGTTATGTCGTTCCCGGAACCTTGTCGAGCGCCAGGTTGAGCTGCAGGACGTCGACACCGGGGCTGCCCATGAAGCCCCATGTCCTGCCGACTGTGTACTTGCTGATGAGCTTGTGCACCTGGTCGAGGCTGATGCCACGTGCCTTGGCCACCCGCGGTGCCTGCAGATTTGCGTAGGCCACGGAGATATCGGGGTCGAGGCCGCTCGCACTCGCCGTCACCGCGTCGGCCGGCACTGGGTTGCCGGCGGCCTTGCCTGGGCCGTGCACCGGCATGATCACGCCGATCCGGTAGTCGACGCCGAAGGTCGCGCACGTCACGGCCACACCGTCGTAGGTAGCGATGAAGGGCTTCGCCGGGCACTCCTGGTTGACCGACACCACGCTCTTGACCGGTCCGGTCAGCCCGATGTCGTGGATGACAGAGAGCACCGCGCCGATGCCGTCGCTCGTGCAGTACGGGCGTCGTCCGTCGACACCTTCGAGCTGGCCGACTGCCAAGCTGCGCGAGCAGACCTGGGTGAGCAGGCTCGGCTTGCCAGTGTCCTTGCTGTTACTCGGGTCAGGCAGCGTGTCGATGATGCTCTCCGGCCCGAGGTTGCTGCCGCCACTCGCGGTGGGGTCGTAGCCGGCGCCTGCGTCCGACGGCCTGGTCTGGAAGTACTTCGTGATCGGGTCGCCCTTGGCATCGGTGAAGCTCTGACCGAGTAATGACGATCCGACGACGGTTCCGTTGGCCTTCACCAGCGAGCCATCTGCATGAGATCTTCAGGCCGGGCAGTTGCGCGACGGCGAGGATCACCAGCGGGTAGGCCAACCCGGTGACCACCGTCAGCACCACCAACGCGCGTAGCGCCGCGACATGCTGGCGTACCGAGGCTGGAAGGTTGTTGAACATGTGATTCACCGGATCCCGGGGATGAACTGAATGATGAGGTCGATGACCTTGATGCCAAGGAACGGCACGACGATGCCGCCGAGACCATAGACGTACAGGTTGCGGCGCAACATCGCCGACGCACTGCTGGGCCGGTACCGCACGCCTTGGAGCGCCAACGGAATCAACGCGACGATGACAAGCGCGTTGAAGATGACGGCAGACAGGATCGCGGACTGCGGTGAGTGCAGTCGCATCATGTTGAGCTTGTCGAGACCGGGATAAACGGCCGCGAACATCGCCGGAATGATTGCGAAGAACTTCGCGATGTCGTTGGCGATCGAGAACGTCGTCAGCGCACCGCGAGTAATCAGCAATTGCTTGCCGATTTCAACGATCTCGATGAGCTTGGTCGGATTGGAGTCGAGGTCGACCATGTTGCCGGCCTCTTTCGCCGCCGACGTGCCCGTGTTCATCGCGACACCGACGTCGGCTTGGGCGAGTGCGGGTGCGTCGTTGGTGCCGTCGCCGGTCATTGCGACGAGCTTGCCGCCGGCCTGCTCCTTCTTGATCAGCGCCATCTTGTCTTCAGGCGTCGCCTCCGCGAGGAAGTCGTCAACACCGGCCTCTTCGGCGATCGCGCGCGCCGTCAGCGGGTTGTCGCCGGTAATCATCACCGTGCGAATGCCCATCGCGCGCAGTTCGTCGAACCGCTCACGCATGCCCTGCTTCACGACATCCTTCAGGTGAATGACACCGAGGGCGCGAGCACCTTGGCGGTCGTTGACCGCGACGACGAGCGGAGTGCCGCCCGCGGCAGAGATGCCGTCGACGAGCGGTCCGAGCTCTGGCGGGATCGTGCCGCCAGCTGCGCGGATCCACTCGACGACCGAGCTCGCCGCACCCTTCCGCACCTGACGGGTCGTGCCGTCGTCAGCCAGGTCGGCACCACTCATGCGGGTCTGCGCGGTGAACGGGACGAAGGTGGCGTGCGTCAGTTCGCCAGCGTGCCGCTCGCGTAGCCCATACCGGTCTTTTGCGAGGACGACGACAGAGCGGCCCTCGGGCGTCTCGTCAGTCAGGCTCGACAGTTGAGCCGCATCGGCGAGCTCGGCGTCGTTCACGCCTGGCATCGCCAAGAACTCCGACGCCTGCCGGTTTCCGAGGGTGATCGTTCCGGTCTTGTCGAGCAGCAGGGTGTTGACGTCGCCCGCCGCTTCGACAGCGCGGCCGGACATTGCGAGGACATTGCGCTGCACGAGTCTGTCCATGCCGGCGATACCGATGGCCGACAGCAAGGCGCCGATTGTCGTCGGGATCAAGCAGACCAACAACGAGACCAGCACGACGCCCGTCACGCCGTTGCTTGTCAGCGCGCTCGTGTTAAGCACGCCGGGTTCCTGGGCCTTGGAGAAGATGGCCAGCGGCTGCAGGGTCGCCACTGCGAGCACAAAGATGATCGTGAGTGACGCGAGCAGGATGTTCAGGGCGATCTCGTTCGGCGTCTTCTGCCGGCTGGCGCCTTCGACAAGTGCGATCATCCGGTCGATGAAGCTCTCACCCGGCTTCTGGGTGATCACGACGACGATGCGGTCAGACAGCACCTTCGTGCCGCCGGTCACCGATGATCGGTCGCCGCCCGACTCCCGAATCACCGGCGCCGACTCACCAGTAATGGCCGACTCGTCGACGCTCGCGATGCCTTCGATCACGTCGCCGTCGCCGGGGATCGTCTCGCCTGCTTCGACCACGACGAAGTCGCCCTGCTGAAGCTCGCTGGCAGCGACCTCCTGGATGCTGCGGGCGTCGATGGTCATCCCCGATTTCCAGCCGCTGACGCGGCGGGCCATCGTGGTGGTCCGGGCGCGCCGCAGAGTCTCGGCTTGCGCCTTGCCGCGGCCCTCTGCCACTGCTTCGGCCAGGTTGGCGAACAGCACGGTGAGCCACAGCCAGATCGTGGTGATGATCGCAAACGCGGTGTGGTCACGGATCGCCAACCAGGTCGTGAACACCGAACCGATCTCGACGATGAACATGACCGGGTTCTTGACCAGCGTCGCCGGGTTGAGCTTGCGGAACGCGTCAGGCGTCGAGCGCCACAATTGGTGGGGATCGAGCAAGCCGCCCTGCACCCGATTGGTCAACGACGTCGAGATTGGTGGGGTGAGCGCAGTCGACGTCATCAGTGCAGACCTTCCGCAAACGGACCGAGTGCAAGTGCCGGCAAGTACGTAAGAGCGACCACGATCAGCACCACGCCGACGACCATGCCGATGAACAAGGGCCGGTGGGTGGGCAACGTGCCCTCTGAGACGGGAACCGGCTGTTGTCTAGCCAGTGACGCCGCCAACCCGAGCGCGAAAATCATCGGGATGAAGCGCGCACCGAGCATCACGATGCCGAGCACGGTGTTGTACCAGTTCGTGTTCACCCCGATGCCGGCGAACGCAGAACCGTTGTTGTTAGCAGTTGAAGTGAAGGCGTACAGCACCTCGGAAAGACCATGCGCGCCGGTGTTCTCCATGGCCGCGCGTTCACCGGGTAAGGCCATAGCGACTGCAGTACCGATGAGCACGAACGCAGGCGTGGTCAGGAAGTACAGGGAGGAGAACTTCATCTCGCGGGCAGCAATCTTCTTGCCTAGATACTCCGGTGTTCGCCCGACCATCAGGCCGCCGACGAATACCGTGATCACTGCGAGCACGAGGATGCCGTACAGCCCGCTGCCAGTACCGCCAGGAGCAACCTCGCCCAGCTGCATATCGACGAGTGTGATCGCACCGCCGAAGCTGGTGTAGGAGTCGTGCCACGAGTCGACCGCGCCGGTTGACGTCAATGTCGTCGCCGACGCGAACGTCGCGGAGTCGAGCACGCCGAACCGCGTCTCGGTCCCTTCAGATGCAGCTCCGACCGCAGTAGGCACGCTGCCGTGGTGAATACCCTGCGCAACGTTGAGACCGACCACGCTGAGGATCGACAGCACCGCCATCACGGCGACTATCGCCAGGCCCTGACGCTTGTCGCCGATCATGCGACCGAACGTGCGCGGCAACGAGAACCCGATCACCAGTAGGAAGTAGATCTGGAACCAGTTGGTCCAGTTCGTCGGATTCTCGAACGGGTGTGACGAGTTCGCGTTGTAGGGTCCGCCGCCGTTCGTACCGATCTCCTTGATGGCCTCTTGAGAGGCAATCGGCCCACCGGTGATCGACTGGTGGCTGCCCGCGATGGTGTTGACGACATGCGTGGCGTGGAAGTTGTCGATCGCGCCGCCAGCAATGAGGATGACCGCGAACACCACCGACATCGGCAGCAGAATGCGCGTGACGGTGCGGATCAGGTCGACCCAGAAATTGCCGAGCTGATCGGTGCGCGACCGCGCGAAGCCGCGCACGAGCGCGATGGCGACGCAGATACCTACCGCCGCAGAGGCGAAGTTCTGCACAGCGAGGCCAGCCATCTGCGCGGTGTAGCCGAGCGTTGACTCACCGGAGTACGACTGCCAGTTCGTGTTTGTCGTAAAGCTCGCGGCGGTGTTGAAGGACTGCCCCTGCTCCATGCCCTTGTAGCCGAGGCTGAACGGCAGGTGGTGTTGCGCACGCAGCATGAAGTACAGACCCAGGACGGACAAGAGCGAGAACGCCAGCAGGCTGCGCAAGTACGTCGACCACTTCTGGTCGGCGTCGGGGTTGACGCCGATTGCGCGGTAGATAACGCGCTCGGCACGCCAGTGCGTCTTGCTCGTGAACACCCGCGCCATGTAGTCGCCCAGCGGGCGGTACGACAACGCAAGGGCGATGACAAGTGAGACGAGGAAGAGAATCCCTGCGAGAGTCGCGTTCATTTAGAAGCGTTCCGGCATCAGCAGCGCGATGACAAGGTAGATGATGACGCCGATCGCGAGGATCAGCCCGATCAGATTTTCGGCGCTCACAGTTTCTCGGCCCCCCGTGCGATGAGCGCGAAGACCGCGAAGATCGCGAGCGTGAGCAGGATGAAGAAAAGGTCACGCATGGTGATCTCCCTGAAGTCCAGAAATTGAGCGCCGGGCAAGTTGGTGTCGTTCGACATCGAGATTTCGGGCCAACGCCATGGCGAATCCGGTCGCGGCCAAAACGCCTATCCGGATCGACGTCCTCACGACCCGCCCAGCCGAGCTGGCCATCGGTATGAACGACGAGGCCGTTCAGCATCAGCCACCCGCACAGAGCGACGACCAGGCTGGTCAGCAGGGCGGCACCACCAGCAGACCAGGCCGACGGCGATCGCCATGACGGCGAGCTGGGCTCCCCAGTGCAATCTTGTCGGGCACGCTCTTGCCGGCGCGGCGATCGCCACCGCGACGCCGAGGGTCACGCCGAACGCCACGATGCCGACGAACGCGTCCGGGCAGCCGGGGATCCGCGGCACTCATCGGCCGACGGCGGATCGCGAAGGCGCGGGGTCGGCCGTGCGTCAAAGGCAGCACGGCGTCCTCCTCTCGAATCGGTGCCCAGGGCGGGCAACGATCCAGTTGAACCCCGCGCCGAACCGGCGGCTACTTTCTTGATGGAACCCTGACGCGTGCGCACAAAACCCTGACGCGTTCCTGACGCATCTGGGTCCAACTGCGGTCGCCGACCGGTAGCGTCCGAGCCATCAGAGCCCTCGATCGTCGACCCAACGCGGACCCGTCACCCGGCGTGGTTGCCGCGGTTGTCGGTGCGCTGGCCGCACTCTTCGTCGCGGCGCGCGACATCAGCCACGGCGGGCATCTCGGCTCATTTGCGCTGGCCAGCAACGTCTTCGTGCACCCTGGCGCGAGCACCGATCTGCCGGTGCACGCCGGTACCAACGGCTACGACGGGCAGTTCTACTACCGCCTCGCGCTCAACCCGCTGACCCACCAGGTGACGGCCTTCCACATCACCCTGGACAACCCGCCGTACCGCCAGCAGCGCGTCGGTTTACCCGCGACTGCCTGGGCGGTCCGCGAAGTGCTCCGCGCCCCGACGTCCCTCGCCCTTGTGCTTGTGAATGTTCTTGCACTCGTCGTCGTCGGTCTGGGCGGGAGCGACATGGGCGCGCCAGTACGGGCGGTCGACCTGGTGGGGTGTCGCGGTCGCAGCGTCGCCGGCGTTGGTGATGGCACTGGCGCGCGACCTCACAGAGCCGCTCGCGACTGCCGCGTTGCTCGTCGGGTTGCTGTCATGGACGAGGGGACGGCGATGGCTGGCGTCGATTGCTTTCACCGCCGCCGTTCTCTGCCGAGAAACAGTGCTCGTCGTGCTACTTGGCATGGGCGTGTGGTGCCTCGTGCAATTCCTGCGCGGTGGTCGCCGCGGCGTCCGGCGCACGAGTGCCATGCAGATCCTTGCGCTCTGCGTGCCGGCCGCGGTCGAGGTCGGTTGGCAGTTCCACGTGAAGGAGGTCTGGGGCGCCAAGAAGCTGCCGACGCTGTCAGGCAACGGGCAAGTCGGGTTCAGCTTGTTGAAGCCGGTGCGGTCGTTCTTCTTCAATGCGCGCGACATCGGGTTGTCGCATCAAGGGATCCTCGACGGGATCTGGCTGGTCGAGCGCTTCCTGCTGCTCGGACTGCTGATCGTGGTGGCGAGCGGGTTGCTGCGATCTGCTGCGCCCCCGGAGCTCCGGCTCGGGTGGGTGTTCGCTGCGCTGCTCGGGCTGAGTGTCGCTTGGAATCAGGACGTCCAATTCGTCCGAGCCGCAAACGAAGCGATCGTCGTCGGGCAGCTACTGCTACTAGCACGCAAGGATCGAGTCGCCGGCGTTGCGGTGACCGGAATCGCGGGGTGGTCGGTGCTCGTCGCGGCCGTGTATGCGGCGGCGCTGTAGCTGTCCTATGGTGACGCGGGACCACCGACGCGGACCAGCGTGCCGTCCTTCGGCGAGCGGCACTCGAATGTGTGCGCCCCGATGAAGCACAGACTTCCGGCGTTGTCGCCGTACGCCCCCGTGTTGTAGATCGGCGCACCCGCCTCGGTCCAGCGAACCGCACCGGTGGCCGCGTCGAGCACGGTGTAAATGGCGCCGCCGGTGTCGCTCTCGGTGAGACCGGGCGGAATCCATTGGTGGACCGGGCCCTCCAGGTAGCTGTCCGTTGCCCATCTCGGGGATCACGACGGTGTCGGTATTGACCGGCACCGCCAGCAGTTGCAGGTTGCCCACCCGAGTAGGGAGGTGTTGTCCACGTGGCGGCGCCCGTGCTCAGGTTCGAGTCGCTGCGTCACGCACTCCACCGACGCCGGCAGCCGAACGTTGCGACCAGACATCGCGTCCGCTGCAATGTCTGCCGAGCCCGCCGTCCCCTGGCGCGTGTTCGTCGGACACCCGGGCGGCGCAGAGTCAGTCCACGCCAGAACGCCGGTGCGCGCGTCCACGGCGACCGCGTGACCCGTCGACTCGAAGACGACAAGACCGGGCATTGCCACAAGAGCAGGCGATTGGACGTCGCCGGTCACGGTCGAGCGCCACAACGGCGTGCCGGTGGCGAGGTCGACGACATCGAGGTGTTCGGTCGCGGCGTAGATGTTGCCGAGCCGACGTCGTGCCCAACCCCGATGGCCACGACGCCACCGCCGACCGCGAACTCCAACAGGTCGGGCTCCTCGGTGTCTTTGTACGTCCCAGACCTTCGCTTGCCGCTCTTTGCGTCAGTCGCCGTGAGCGTCGGGCTGCCCGCCGAACTTCGGATAGACGACGGTCAAACGCAACGCCCCGACCGTGACCGGGCCACGGCTCGCGAAGAACTGACCAGGTGCTGGGTCTTCGAGAGCGCCGCGTCGTTCGCACCCGGCAGCACGGTAATGACCGGCGGCCCGGACGTCGGCGGCAGCGTCCCGAGGACTTCGGCAGAGGACACGTTGGCGGACTTGCGCTGGACGCCGAAGGAAACGCGGGCGGCTGACTCAGCAGTGGCCGCTCGCGTTGGAATGACAGCCGCACAAAACAGCCGAGACGACCGCCACCGCGACGACGCGTCATCGCGCTGCATTCACGCCGCTTCGACGGCCTCCATCGGAGCCCGGTTCCTCACGATCAGCCACCAGATGGCCATCGTCGCGACTGCCAGCACGAGAGCGAATGGCAACAACGTCCACGCCCCGGTGCCTTGCCCGAGCGCCCCGGCCAACCAGGGCAACGCAGACCCGCCCACCACCGACCCTGCGTTCATGACGCCGATGGCTGTGGGCACGAGTCGCGCCGGGGTCACGTTGGGCACCATCGCCATCGCGGTCGGAAAGATCGGGCCGAGGAAGAAGCCGAGTAGGACGAACCCGGGGATGCTTGCCGCAGCTGGAAGCGCCCACGTCAGCGCCGCGACGACGGTGACACCGATCAGACAGCCAAACGCCATATTGGCGGCAGTCGCGCCGATCTTGGAGGCGAACGGACTGATGAGAAATCGGCCCAGGGTGAGCCCCAACCAGTAACCGCTGACGACGTAGCCGGCGAGCACGCGATGCTCGCCGCGCGCCTGGACCAGGTAACTGAAACCCCAGTTGCCCATGCTGATCTCGAGCCCGACGTAGACAGCGAGCAATGCGGCGCCGAGCAAGACCGTTCGTTCTCGGAGCGCTGATGACAGGAGGCCTCGGGTTCGTTCCTCGTGGGAGACCGAGGGCTCTGGAGCAACGACCTCGTGCCGCGGGTAGGTGGCCCAAATCGCGACCACGAATGGCACCTGAGCCGCGGCGAGAACGAACCACACCGTTCTCCACGACGCGAAGCCGAGGATCCACGTCGCAAGTAGCGGACCCAAGAGTGCGCCGACGCCGAAGAAGGCGTGCAGCCGGTTGGTCAGTGCGGTCGAGTTCGGCAGCGCCACGATGTAGGCCTGGAAGCCCGACTCGGCGACGCCCGCCCCAAAGCCGGTGACGATGGCTACCAGGACGAACGCGACGAATGGCGGTCGGGTGGCGATGTAGAAGCCGACCAGTGCCGTGAGGATCGCGCCGATCACAAGCGCCACTCGCATGCCCAGGCGATGGACCATCGGGCCTGCCAACAGGCTCGCCAACACGAAACCGACGGATCCGGTGAAGAACGTGGCGCCAATAGCTGTCTTGCTCACGCGCGTAGTCGCTGATCTGCGCGGGCAGCAGTACGCCAGTAGCGCCGGCGTTGACGCCGACCAGAACGAAGGCGGCGAAGGCGACCGTGACCGGTGTCCGTTCACTACCTCGAAGGGCGGACATGCGCCCTCCAGACGGGCAGCGGCAGGACTACTAGAATTTGGATCATGGTTGGCGCCGATATCTATAGACCTGAGCAGTGGTCTGATTTCTTTATTCTGGTCGGAACCGGCGCAGTCACGCTCACCGGCTTGGTCTTCGTGGCGATGGCACTCAACCTCAAAGTCATTGCTGTCGACGCGACCCATCGCTACCGGGCCATCAACACGCTTACGGGTCTCGCGCTCGTCTTCTTGCGCTGTGCGCTCGCGCTGACGGGAGCTCAAAACCACCGTTCTATAGGCGCAGAGCTGTTCGTTGTTACTGGTCTGTCGCTCGGAATTTTCTACAGGGGCTACGCCAAAGCGATGAAGATGAGCGCCGGCCTAAGACTCTCTCGCGTCGTTGGCGGAAGCCTTGTGCATCTCACAGAGATGGTCGGTGCCGCTGTGCTCTTTTTTGGGCACCTGCCTGGCCTTTACATTGCAGCGGTAGCGATGGTGGCCAACACTTGCTACATGATTACGGCAGCCTGGCTACTCGTCATCGGCATCGCCGACCAAGCGACGGAGCAGCCGACCCGGTGAAAGGAGAGCGGATGCGTGACCAACCACCGTTTCGCGCTGACCACGTCGGCAGCTTGCTGCGACCGAAGAATCTGCTGCAGGCCCGCGAGGAACACGCGGCCGGCCGCTTAGGGGACGACGAGCTACGCGCGATCGAGGACGACGCCATCCGTGATGTCGTGGCGATGCAGGAGAACGTAGGTCTTCAATCGGCGACGGACGGCGAGTTCCGACGCACGTCGTGGCATATGGACTTCATCTACTCGCTCGGCGGCATCTCGCGCACCGACGAGAAGATCACCGTGCACTTCGAGAACGAGGCCGGCAACCTCGACTTCGAGTCGGCGGCGCTCAAGGTTCACGACCGCGTACGGCTCGACCACACCATCTTCGCCGACGCGTTCACGTTCCTGAAGCAACAGGTCACGACGGCGACGCCGAAGCTGACGATTCCGTCACCGAGCATGGTGCATTACCGCGGTGGTCCGGCGGCCATTGACCGCAACGTGTACCCCGACATCGAACAGTTCTGGGCCGACCTGGTGGCGGCATATGCCGAGGAGGTGCGACGGCTCGGCGAGCTCGGGGTCACCTACCTGCAGCTTGATGACACCAGCCTCGCCTACCTCAACGATCCTCGGCAGCGGGCGATGATGGAGGCTGCGGGCGCGGACGCTGAGCACCTGCACGAGCGATACATCCGCAACATCAATGCGGTGCTCGAACACAAGCCGGCGAACATGCGCGTGACGACCCACATGTGCCGCGGCAACTATCGGTCGTCGTGGACCGCCTCGGGCGGGTACGACTTCGTCGCCGAAGCGTTGTTCGGGCAGCTCGGTGTCGACGGGTTCTTCCTCGAGTACGACGATCCGAGGTCGGGCGACTTTTCGCCGCTGCGTTTCGTGCCGCCCGGCAAGATGGTCGTGCTCGGGCTGGTCACGACCAAGCGCGGCGCGCTGGAGAGCAAGGACGACCTGAAGCGCCGCATCGACGAAGCAAGCCAATACGTGCCGCTCGAGCAACTCTGCCTCTCGCCGCAATGCGGGTTCTCGTCGACCGTCGAGGGCAATGCCCTCACCTACGACGAAGAGGTCGCCAAGTTGCGGCTGGTGGTCGAGACCGCGCAAGACGTGTGGGGCTGATCGACACGCCGACGTGGGTGGAGCGGGTGACGGGAATCGAACCCGCACTGTCAGCTTGGGAAGCTGATGTTCTGCCATTGAACTACACCCGCGGGTGCCGACAGGCCCAACAAATCAGCCCTGGCGACGGCCACACTCTACCGACGCGGGCATCAGTCCAACCACCACCGCTGCCGCACCGCCGGTCGTCCTGACCTCGCCGGCAGTCGAAGAGAAGTCACGCACCCTGGCGCTGGTCGAACCTCAAGGGCAGCGGGCCCAGGTACTGGAAAACCGTGAGATCCATATGTTCGCGCAGCAGCGCGCTGTAGAGGTGACGAGTGGTGCCATCGTCATCCGGGATCGACATGTGGGCCGGCGGGAACCCGGTCGACTCGAGGGGGATGAACGTCGTCGTATCGTCTGCCGGACCGCCCACGAAGTAAGCCTCGACGAGTTCCAGATCGAGCTGCGTTGTTCTCATACCGCGTTGTCGGTCACGACCAAGATCCTCCGAAGCCGCAACGGTCCTGTCCCTTAGGGACCAAGGCCCCGAGCTCGCATTGTGCTGCATGGACTACAGCGACCGTGTAGCTCTGGCTAATGCAGTTGGCAGTAGACGTGAGGAGCGGATAAACAGTCCGCACACAGCGCCGTGTCACGCAGCCCTACATCGCAGCCCGACATGAAGGGACGTCCCATGGCAACCGAACCGATCACGATCCCCGACGCCACGGCTCAACCGGCGGAGTACAAGCAAGCGCTGCTCGACCTGATCGGCGACACGGACCCGGTCGCCACGCTCGGATCGACCGTCGGAAAATGGCGCGCCATCACCGGCGGCCTCACCCATGAGCAACTCACCACCCAACCCATCGACGGCGAGTGGTCGGTCGCCCAAATCACCGGCCACCTCTTCGACGTCGACATCGTCTACGGCTTCCGGTGGCGACTGATGCTCACCGAAGACAACCCGAGCTACCCCGGCTACGACGAGAAGCTCTGGACGCCGATGCCGCGCCCACCTTTTGCCGAGCTCCTCGAGGCGTGGTCGGGCCTAAGGGCCGCGAACATGCTGGTGCTGCAGGCCAACTGGCCGGAGGGCAAGCAACGCTCGGCGAACCATTCCCAGCAGGGTCCAGAGACCTTAGACGAGACGGTGCGCAAGATTGCGGCGCACGACCTCGCCCACTTGAACCAGATGCAGCGAGCCGCCGAAGCGGGCGGGTGATCGGCGTCCGCCTCGCTGGTAGCGCGCCGCTCGCGGACCGATAGATTGCGCGCGTGCTGCTCTCCGACCGCGACATCAGGGCCGAGCTCGCGGCGGGCCGCGTCGTCCTCGATCCGTACGACCCGATCATGGTCCAGCCGTCCAGTGTCGACGTCCGGATCGACAAGTACTTTCGGGTCTTCGAGAACCATCGCTACCCGCACATCGACCCGGCCATCGAGCAGCCCGACCTCACTCGCCTCGTCGAGCCCGCGGTCGACGAGCCGTTCATCCTGCACCCGGGCGAGTTCGTCCTGGCCTCGACGTATGAGGTCATTACCTTGCCGGACGACGTTGCCGGGCGTCTTGAGGGGAAGTCGAGCCTTGGCCGGCTCGGCCTCCTGACCCACAGCACCGCGGGCTGGATCGACCCCGGATTCTCCGGCCACGTGACCCTCGAGCTGAGCAACGTGGCGACGCTCCCGATCAAGCTCTGGCCCGGCATGAAGATCGGGCAGCTGTGCCTGTTCCGCACCTCCTCGCCGTCCGAGTTCCCGTACGGCAGTTCTGTCTATGGCTCGCGATATCAAGGACAGCGCGGGCCCACGCCATCCCGGTCGTGGCAGAACTTCCACCGCACCCAGATCTGATCCGACTCACGCGGAGGTACCGATGGCGATGCGCCTGGGAAACGTCGTCCTTGACAGCGCCGACCCCCACGCAGCGTGCGGCGTTCTACACCGAACTCACTGGCTGGCCGATCGTGCGCACCGACGGCGACTGGATCGACCTGCAGACCGATACTGGAGCGGCGTTCTCGCTCCAGCTCGCACCCGATCACATCAAGCCTGACTGGCCGAATGCGAGTCGGCCGCAGCAGGCCCACATCGACTTCATCGTCGACGACATGGATTCCGAGCACGCCCGCGCGCTGGCGCTGGGCGCCACGCTGCTCGACGACTCGGCCGACCATCCGACGTTCCGGGTGTTCGCCGATCTCGACGGTCACCCGTTCTGCCTCTGCTCCAGCTAACCGAGCTGGTGGTGCATCCAGACGTTCGGCTCGACGTAGACCGCGTGGTTGTGCTCGGCGGACACGTGGACCGGCACCAAGGCGCCCGGCACGACCACGTCGCCCGACACGTCGAACGGCAAGCCGGTCCAGTCGCGCCACCCAGCGAGAGTGCCGCTGATCGTCATCGACATCGGCGCGATCTTCACGATGTGCGCGCCGAGTCGCTCGTGCACGCGCAGCCACGGATCGGCAGCCAATCCATCGGGACGCCGGCGCGCCACGTAGTCGGCGATCGGCACCGTCGGCTCGAGTGATTTGTGGCTTGGCCGGACCGGCCCGAACAACGATGCGAATCCAAGGGCGGCGCAGCGATCGCGGACACCGGTCAGCAGCACAGGACTCAGACCGGTTCCTTGCCGGGCCGGATGCACGGCCGCTTCGAGCAGCGTGGCAGCTGTCGTCGTCCGGCCGTTGTCTTCGTCGCGGCACACCTGCTCGAGGATCGCGTCCCAACCGCGGTCCGGCAGCGATGCGAGATCGCCGTCCCACGCGAAGGCGGCGGCGACCACGATGCCGACCACCTCGTCGCCGTCGAGTGCAGCGAACTGAAGCTCAGGAAACGACGTCGGCAAGCGGCCCATCAATCGAGCCACCGGATCCTTGTACATGAAGGTCGGCCACGACTTGGGCATCGCGTCCCACGCCTCGAGCAGTTCCGGGCGCTCCGCCAACGTGACGATTTCCACCGGCACCTACTGAGCGGGAGTTCGCCCGGGGCCGCGCACCGAGCGCAGTAGCACCTCGGCGACGTCGATCACCACGACGTCCGCGCGCGCCGACCCTTGGGACTGCCGATCGCGCACCGCGTCGCCCAGCATGACCCGGCAGTACGGGCAGGCCGTCACGACGACGTCCGGATCGAGCGCGAGTGCTTCGTCGATGCGTTCGTGATTGATCCGCTTGCCGACGCGCTCTTCCATCCACATGCGCGCGCCGCCTGCGCCGCAGCAGAAGCCGCGTTCCTTGCAACGCGGCATCTCCGTCGACGTCAGACCCGGAACCGCGGCGAGCACGTCGCGCGGCTGCCCATAGACCTTGTTGTGCCGGCCGAGGTAGCACGGGTCGTGATAGGTCACCGACGAGTCGACCGCCGACGTCGCCTGCAACCGACCGTCGGCCACCAACGTCGCCAGCAACTCGGTGTGATGCACGACCTCGAAGTCGCCGCCGATCTGCGGATACTCCCGCGCGATCGTGTTGAAGCAATGCGGGCACGATGCGACGATCTTGCGCGCGCCGACCGACTGCAATGTCGCGACGTTTTGCTGCGCGAGCTGCTGGTAGACGAACTCGTTGCCCATCCGACGTGCCGGATCACCGGTACACGTCTCGAGTGGCCCGAGCACCGCGAACTCGACACCGGCGGTGTGCAGCAACTCAGCGACCGCGCGCGTCGATGTGCGAGCGCGGTCGTCTGAGGCACCAGCGCAGCCCACCCAGAACAGGTACTCGACGTCGTCTGGAATCTGCGCACCTCGACCAACAACGCGGACGTCGAAGCCCAAGCCTTCGGTCCACGCCAACCGGGTCGATGCGGGCAAGCCCCACGGGTTGCCGGCATTTTCGAGGTTGCGCATCATGCCGCCGGCTTCGGCGGGGAACGCCGACTCAACCAGCACCTGATGCCGGCGCATGTCCATGATGTGGTCGACGTGCTCGATGTCGACCGGGCATTCCTGCACACACGCGCCGCACGATGTGCACGCCCACAGGGCCTCGGGGTCAATGACCCCGCCGGCCTCGAGGGTGCCGACCAGTGGCCGCATCGCCGCCGCAGTTTCGGCGCCCGACAGCAGCGTGGGCGCCTTGTCGAACAGGTGGTCGCGCAGCTCGGTAATGATGAGCTTGGGGTTCAGCACCTTCCCGGTGTTCCAGGCCGGGCACACCGACTGACATCTGCCGCACTCGGTACACGTCGAGAGATCGAGCAGGCCTTTCCAGGTGAGGTCCTCTACCTTGCCGACACCGAAAAGGTCATCGTCTAAAGGGTTTTCGAAGTCGATCTGGTGGTCACCCGAGTACATCGGCAGCATCGGCCCGAGCGCATCGGGCTTGCGCGCGAAGTAGATGTTCAGCGGCGCGAACACGATGTGCAGATGCTTGGAGTAGGTCACCAGGACAAGGAACGAGAGGACGACGATCAGTTGCGCGAGCACGAAGAACGTCTCGATGCCGTGGTTAGCCGCACCGAGCGGATGCAAGGCGCGCGACACCAGCCACGACGCGAACGACCAGCGGTAGGGCCGGTAAGGGAAGTTGCCGGTATTCATCTGGGCACCGCGGTAGAGCAGCAACGTCGCGATGACGGCGAAGATCATGCCGAGGATCACCCACGCCGCGCGGGTGTGCGAACCGTAGAAGCGCGACGCGCGACCGCGCCGCGACTCGCGGTTGAGGAACCGAATCTTGGTAAAGACAACAAGAGCGACCAGCACGAGGGTCGCGAACAGGTCTTCGATGAACCCGAGTCCAGCCCAGTCGCCGATTCCGAAGTTCGCTTTGAACAACGCGCCGTACGCCTCGACGATGGTGAGACCCAAGCACGAGGAACGCCCAGAACGTCACCGCGTGTGCGAGGCCCGGGATCGTCCACGCAAGGAGCTTGCGTTGCCCGATGACCTCGGTCACCTCTGCCGCCGGGCCCTTCACATTTGTGGCTGAGCCCTTCACATCAGTGGCGTCATCAACGACGCCAGCTGATCGGCGTCCGACCCGATCTGTGGCTGGCTGCCCCGACCGGATCAACCGGTACAACCACCACAGACGTCGTCCGGTCAGCCCGAACGCGACGACCGTGGCAACAGCGCCGATGACGATGCGCAGGGCCATCGGCACTCCTTAGTTTTAGTTCGGGTAGGGGTCCGCGGGCGCCGTGGCAGCTGTCGTAAAGGTGGTCACGGTACTGGACACCAGCACGACGCCCCCACCCAAGATGTCGTCCTCGAGCAAGTTGCCGGTCGTCGGATCGAAGATGTACGAGAGCTGCTCCGGCGTGAGGCTGCTATTTCCGCTGATCGTGCCGGAGATAGCGACGCCGGTGCGTCCGTTCGCATCCTTCGCGCCCGACGTGGCGGTGGCGCCCGGCAAGTTGACGAGCGCGACGTACACCGCAAGGCGCAATGTCGGCGACGCGAGCGGGTTCAGCAACACCTGCTCGGCGTTGACCAGGAACTGCGCATCAGCATCGGTCGACTTGTAGCCCTCCGATGTGTAGACAGCGGCGAACGCTGAATTGACTGCCGACTCGAGAGCGCCCGAGTTATTCGTCGGGAACGCGTTGAAGTTGGCGCGAGTCGCCGTGCCTGGGATGACCTTCGAGCCCATGCCTTGCGTGTAGAGCGTCGAGCTGCCCGCGCTGCCGTCAAACACCTGGGTGGTGTTGGACACCCCAGCGTTCGTGTGCAGATGCGTGCTCAGGATGCCGAACTGACCGCTGAAGGTGGGCGACGACGATGCAGTCGTCGCGGTCGCGCTCAGGTTCGCCAGCGTGCCGACCTGGGCCGCGACACTGTCGGCGACCGACGCGGTGCCGCCGAAGACCAAGGCGCTACGAAGTGTCTGCGCGTACTTGAGCAGCTGGCCGGTGGTGCCATCTGGCAGAACACCAGTCGGCGGCACCAGCAGAAGCGGCGAGTCCTTGGACGCCAGGTCGGGGCCGGCAGCGAGCGCGTCAGGGAAGTTGGTGCCTGTCGCGATGCCCGCGACGTCGGGGGTGTGGAAGAAGGTTTCGGCCACCTGCGCCGCCGTCTGGTAGCGGTCGTCGCCGGAGATCGCGACAGCCGAGGGATCGGCCGCGGCCGCCGGGCCTCCCAGCGCGAAATGAGACCCGCCAGTGTGCGCGGCAAGGTACGCGGTGGTCTCCGCCGCCTGCACCTTGCCGTTGGTGAGCAGGATTGCGGCGCCGTCCTCGATCGCGGCCGGGCCGCCAGCAAGCGCGTCGGGGAAGTTCAAGCCGGTTGCCTCGAGCACTGTCGTCGGATTACCGAGCGCGCCGGCGACCGCGACCGCGGTTGCGAAGCGGTTCGCGCCAGCGAGGCGATGCACGACAAAACCGAGGCCGGTGATCGCCGACTCGACAGCTGCGCTCACCGCCGACGTCCCGCCGAGGATGTAGACGGGCCCTCCCGCGGGCAGCACCCGGACGATCTCGGCCCGAACCGCCGCGCTCAACGAGTTGGACGACGTCAAGAGCAAGGGGCCGCCCACCTTGGCCGCGAGCGGAACGCCGGCCAGCGCGTCGGGGTAGGTGTCGGCACGGGTGAGCACCACGGCCACCGCGCTGCCATCGAGCGGGAACTCGTCCTTCGACGTGGCGATGGCCGTGTCGAATCGGCTCGCGCCTGAGACGCGCTGCACGTTCGACGGCAAGGCCGCGGGGAGCGTTGACGGCACGAGGGCGCGGACGGCGGCAGGCACTGCTGCGGCGCCGCCTGAGACCGCGACGACGCAGCCAGCTGCGACGGTGACCGCAGCAACCCCGCCACTCAGGTACCGCAGCACATGCCTGCTCGACGACATCAAAACGACCTCCGGATAGACCTGAGCGAAACTACCCCACCTGCCTGCGGGCATGCGCAATCACTCTCGACGCGAGCCGAGGGCGTGGGATGATTTGTCCGCTCCGCAGAGTTGAGTCAGGCAGGCTCAACTCTGACTTGACATCCGGCTGCCGCCGATTAACATGAGTGGCACAGACTCAAGTTTCTGAACAGATCAGTGTAAAGTTTCTGACAGAAGTTTCTGAACAGATCAAAGTTTCGAAGGAGACTCCCATGGCACGAGCGGTCGGCATCGACCTAGGCACGACGAACTCCGTCGTCGCCGTTCTAGAAGGCGGCGAGCCCACGGTCATCGCGAACGCCGAGGGATCGCGCACCACGCCGTCCGTCGTCGCGTTTGCAAAGAATGGTGAGGTTCTCGTCGGTGAGGTCGCCAAGCGGCAGGCCGTCACCAACGCGGACCGCACAATCCGGTCGGTCAAGCGCCACATCGGCACTGACTGGACCGTCGCGATCGACGGCAAGAATTACACCTCGCAGGAGATCAGCGCCCGCATCCTGCAAAAGCTGAAGCGCGATGCTGAGGCCTACCTCGGCGAGACGATCACCGACGCAGTTATCACCGTGCCGGCTTACTTCAATGACTCCCAGCGCGAGGCGACCAAGGAAGCTGGCACCATCGCCGGCCTGAACGTCCTGCGCATCATCAACGAGCCGACGGCGGCCGCCCTGGCCTACAGCCTCGACAAGGGTGAGAAGGAGCAGACGATCCTGGTCTTCGACCTCGGTGGCGGCACGTTCGACGTGTCCCTGCTCGAGATCGGCGAGGGCATCGTCGAGGTCAAGTCGACCAGCGGTGACACACATCTGGGTGGTGACGACTGGGACCAGCGCCTCGTCGACTACCTGGTCACGTCGTTCAAAAACAGCAACGGCATCGACTTGTCCAAGGACAAGATGGCGCTTCAGCGCCTTCGTGAGTCGGCGGAGAAGGCCAAGATCGAGCTCTCGCAGCAGGCCGAGACCACCGTCAACCTGCCGTACATCACCGCAAGCGCCGAAGGCCCGCTGCACCTCGAGGTCAAGGTCACTCGCTCGGAGTTCCAGAAGATGACCTCCGACTTGCTCGACCGCACCAAGGGCCCCTTCCACCAGGCCATCAAGGACGCCGGCATCAAGGTCGACCAGATCGACCACGTCGTGCTGGTCGGTGGTTCGACCCGGATGCCCGCGATCGTCGACCTGGTCCGCGAGTTGACCGGCGGCAAGGAGCCGAACAAGGGCGTCAACCCCGACGAGGTCGTCGCGGTCGGCGCGAGCTTGCAGGCAGGCGTCATGAAGGGTGAGGTCAAGGATGTTCTGCTCCTCGACGTCACTCCGCTGTCGCTCGGCATCGAGACCAAGGGTGGGGTGTTCACCAAGCTCATCGAGCGCAACACCACGATCCCGACCAAGCGGTCGGAGACCTTCACCACGGCTGACGACAACCAGCCCAGCGTGCAGATCCAGGTCTACCAAGGCGAGCGCGAAATGGCGGCCTACAACAAGAAGCTCGGCATGTTCGAGCTGACCGGCCTGCCGCCGGCGCCGCGCGGAATCCCGCAGATCGAGGTCACCTTCGACATCGACGCCAACGGCATCGTGCACGTATCCGCCAAGGACCTCGGCACGAGCAAGGAGCAGTCGATGACGATCACCGGCGGCTCTGCGCTGCCGAAGGAAGACATCGAGCGGATGATGCGCGAGGCCGAGTCGCACGCCGAAGAGGACCGTGCCCGCAAGGAAGAGGCCGAGACCCGCAACCAGGCCGAGACCCTCGTCTACCAGACCGAGAAGTTCCTTCGCGAGAACGCAGAGACGATCCCGGCTCCTGAGAAGGACGCCGTCGACACGTCGCTGGCCAACTTGAAGAAGGCCCTCGAGGGCAGCGACATGGCAGCGGTTCGCACCGCCACCGATGAGCTGGCCGCCGAGAGCCAGAAGATGGGCAGCGCAATCTACGCAAACGCGCAGGCGACCAACGCGGCCGCAGGTCACGAGGGCGGCGAAAGCGGCCCGACCGGCGGGTCGAGTGACGGTGCAGGCAACTCGGCAGGTGACGGTTCCGATGAGGTGATTGACGCCGAGATCGTCGACGAGGGCACCTCGTGAGCGGCTCCGACCAGTACGAGTCGCCCTCGGAGCCCATCGTTCGCGACAAGCGCCGGGTGCATTTCGATCCGACGTCCGGCGCGGTCTCGCACGATCCGTCCGGAGGACGCTCCGCCGATGCGCAGGGTTCAGGTGGGTCCCCTTCGGGGGGCCCATCTGGGCGCGGCGGAGGTGTCGACTCGATCGAACTTTCCCAGTTGCGCACCGAGTTGGCTGAGCGAACCGCCGATCTCCAGCGCGTGCAGGCCGAGTACGCCAACTACCGCAAGCGCGTCGAACGTGACCGCGAAGCGGTACGAGAGTTCGCCGTCGGTGACGCGCTGTCTGCGTTACTTCCGGTTCTCGATGACATCGGCAGGGCACGCGAACACGGCGAGCTCGAGGGTGGATTCCGGCAAGTCGCCGAAGCGCTCGATGCGGCGGTCACCAAGCTCGGACTGACCCGCTTCGGGCAGCCGGGCGACCCGTTCGACCCGACACAGCATGAAGCGTTGATGCACGCGTACTCCGACGAAGTCACGCAGCCGACAGCGGTGCAGATCCTGCAGCCCGGCTACAGCTACGCCGGTCGCGTCGTGCGCCCGGCGCGGGTTGCGGTGGCCGAGCCTACGGTCTCTCTGCCAGCCAACAACGACCTGTTGATCGACGGCGTTGACGATGATGACGACGCCCGCCCATCGCCGTCCGACCCCTCGGCATCGTTTTAACGAAGGCGTCACACGCTTGAGAACGAGAAGGGAGGGACGCCGATGAGCACCCGCGATTACATCGAGAAGGACTACTACAAGTCACTCGGCGTCCCGAAAGACGCGACGGCGGCGGAGATCAAGAAGGCGTACCGCAAGCTCGCCCGCATGCATCACCCCGACGCGAATACCGGCAGTGCGAAGTCCGAGGAGAAGTTCAAGGAAATCTCCGAGGCCTACGACGTGCTCTCGGATGAGAAGACGCGCAAGGAGTACGACGAGGCACGGTCGCTGTTCGGCAGCGGCGGTTTCCGCATGCCCGGCAGCGGGGGCGCGAGTGCCGGTGCACCTGGCGGCTTCAACTTCGACCTCGGCGATCTGCTGGGCAATGCACGTGCGGGTGGCGCAGGTGCTGCCGGCGGGCTCGGCGACATTCTCGGCGGCATCTTCAGTGGCGGACGCCGGGGTGGTGCAACGTCGCAGCAACCGCGACGCGGCGCCGACGTCGAAACCGAAGTGACTCTCGACTTCGAGCACGCCGTGCACGGCGAAACCGTCGCACTGCGGATGGCGACGCCGGAGCCGTGCAGCGCGTGTCACGGTACTGGCGCAAAGGCCGGTACGACTCCGCGCGTGTGTCCGACCTGTAGCGGCACCGGCGTGACGTCACGGGGGGCGGGCGGGTTCGCGTTCTCAGAGCCGTGCCGCGATTGCCGCGGCCGCGGCCTGCTGGTCGACGACCCGTGCCCGGTCTGTCATGGCAGCGGCCGGGCAATGAGTGAGCGCACCATGCAGGTGCGCATCCCGGCCGGCGTGAACGACGGCCAGCGAATTCGCCTGAAGGGTAAGGGTTCTCCTGGCGAACGCGGTGGTCCGGCCGGTGACCTCATCGTGCTCGTGCACGTGCGCCAGCACTCGGTGTTCGGCCGTGCGAACGACAACCTCACGATCACGGTTCCGGTCACGTTCCCTGAGGCCGCGCTCGGCTCCGAGATCAAGGTGCCAACTCTCGACGGCCCACCGGTAACCCTGAAGCTCCCAGCTGGCACGACGAATGGGCGTGTGTTGCGGGTCAGGGGTAAGGGCGTCACCCGGCGCGACGGCACCAAGGGCGACCAGCTGGTCACCATCGAGGTCGCCGTGCCACACAAGGTTTCTGGAAAAGCAAAAGAGGCACTCGAGGCGTACCGCGCAGCCACATCTGCGGACAACCCGCGGGCGCATCTGCTGGAAGGTGAGTAACTGATGCGTGAAGACATCAGCCCGGTATTCGTGATCTCGGTCGCGGCGCAACTGTCGGGCCTGCACCCGCAGACGCTGCGCGCCTACGACAAGCTCGGCTTGGTTTCACCCGATCGTGCGCCCGGCCGCGGCCGGCGTTACTCCAGCCGCGACATCTCGCAGTTGCGCGAGGTACAGCGGTTGTCGCAGGAGCACGGGGTGAACCTGGCCGGCATCAAGCGAATTCTCGAGCTCGAGAACCAGGTCACGGCGTTACAGCAGCGGGTCGCTGAGTTGGCGCACGAACTCGAACTCGTGCACTCCACTGCGGCTCGCCGGGTGGCCGAGGCACACGCATCACACCGCCGCGATCTCGTCCCGCTGCGCCAGGCGACAGTCGTGGTGTGGCCCAGCCAGCCCTTCGGCATCCGGCCCGACGTGCCACAGTTCGGAGAGTGAGCGCATGGACACCTACAAGCTCACCACCAAGAGCCAAGAGGCAGTTGCTGACGCGATTCGGCGGGCTGTCGCTGAAGGCAATCCGCACGTCGAGCCGGTGCATCTGCTGCTGGCCCTGATCGCGCAGGCCGACGGCACCGCCGCGCCGCTGCTCGAGGCCGTCGGAGCCTCACTGAGCACGCTGCGCGCCGAAGCCGAGCAGATCACCGCGCGACTGCCGCGGGCTACTGGGTCGAGCGTTTCGGCGCCCGGCATGGACCGACCGTCGATGCAGGTCATCAGCGCGGCGGCGAAGCGGGCGAGCGACCTTGGCGACGAATACATCTCAACCGAACACCTCCTCGTCGGCCTGGCCGACGAAGGGGGCGAAGTCGCGTCGTTGTTGCGCCGTAATGGCGCCACGCCGGACGCACTGCTCGGCGCGTTTGAATCCGTTCGCGGACACGCGCGCGTCACCTCGCCCGACCCCGAGTCGACCTTTCAGGCACTCGAGAAGTACGGCGTCGACTTGACGGCGCGCGCACGCGGTGGCGAACTCGACCCGATCATCGGCCGCGACACCGAAATCCGCCGGGTCGTGCAGGTGCTCGCGCGTCGCACGAAGAACAACCCGGTCCTCATCGGCGAGCCCGGCGTCGGCAAGACCGCGGTCGTCGAAGGCCTCGCTCAACGCATCGTCGCGGGCGATGTGCCCGAATCATTGCGCGGCAAGCGACTGATCGCGCTCGACCTCGGCGCGATGATCGCGGGCGCGAAGTACCGCGGCGAATTCGAAGAGCGGCTGAAGGCCGTACTCAACGAGATCAAGAGCTCCGACGGCCAGGTCATCACCTTCATCGACGAGTTGCACACCGTCGTCGGCGCGGGCGCGGCCGAGGGCGCGATGGACGCCGGCAACATGCTCAAGCCCATGCTGGCGCGCGGTGAGTTGCGCATGGTTGGTGCGACGACGCTCGACGAGTACCGCGAGCGCATCGAGAAGGATCCGGCTCTGGAGCGGCGCTTCCAGCCGGTGCTCGTCGGCGAGCCTTCGGTCGAAGACACGATCGGCATCCTGCGCGGGCTGAAGTCGCGTTACGAGGCGCACCACAAAGTGCAGATCTCGGACGCCGCATTGGTGGCCGCAGCGACGTTGTCTGACCGCTACATCACCGGCCGCTTCTTGCCGGACAAGGCGATTGACCTTGTCGACGAAGCAGCATCGCGGTTGCGCATGGAGATCGACTCGTCGCCAGTCGAGATCGACGAGCTGCGGCGTGCCGTCGACCGGATGAAGATGGAAGAGCTTGCACTGGCGCATGAGAACGACGCAGCAAGTGTGGAACGTCTTGAGCGGCTGCGCGCCGAACTAGCCGATCGTCAAGAACAACTGAGTGCACTGACCGCACGATGGGATATCGAGAAGGCCGGCCTCAACCGCGTCGGCGAGCTGAAGCAGCAGCTTGACGACGTGCGCGGTCAGGCCGAACGCGCGCAACGCGACGGTGACTTCGAGACGGCGTCGCGATTGATGTACGCCGACATCCCGGCGCTCGAACGTTCACTTGCCGAAGCCGCCAACGCCGAAGCGAGCGACGGTCTTCGGGGCGGCGGTGCGATGGTGAAGGAAGAGGTTGGCCCCGACGACATCGCGGAGGTCGTCGGCGCGTGGACAGGCATCCCCGCCGGCCGCCTTCTTGAGGGCGAGACCGGCAAGCTGCTGCGGATGGAATCGGAACTCGGCCGTCGGTTAATCGGTCAAAAGCGAGCGGTGGCGGCGGTTTCCGATGCGGTGCGTCGGGCCCGCGCCGGCATCTCCGACCCCGATCGGCCGACCGGGTCGTTCCTGTTCCTCGGTCCGACCGGAGTCGGCAAGACCGAGTTGGCGAAGGCACTCGCCGACTTCCTGTTCGACGACGAGCGCGCGATCATTCGCGTCGACATGAGCGAGTACTCCGAGAAGCACTCGGTCGCACGACTCGTCGGTGCGCCTCCTGGCTACGTCGGCTACGAAGAGGGCGGCCAACTCACCGAGGCCGTTCGTCGTCGTCCGTACTGCGTCGTCTTGCTCGACGAAGTCGAGAAAGCTCACCCTGAGGTCTTCGACGTGTTACTCCAGGTGCTCGACGACGGTCGGCTGACCGATGGTCAGGGTCGCACGGTCGACTTCCGCAACACCATCTTGATACTGACATCGAACCTGGGCTCGATGTACCTCATCGACCCGACACTCGACGACGACACCCGACGCGACGCAGTGATGACGCTGGTGCGTGCCACGTTCAAGCCCGAGTTCTTGAACCGCCTCGACGAAGTGATCCTCTTCGACCCGCTCGGCACCGATGACCTCACCCGAATCGTCGATCTGCAGATCGGCCGCCTGCAAGCGCGATTGGCGGATCGACGGCTCACGCTGTCAGTGACGCCGGCCGCGTTGGAATGGCTCGCACTGACCGGCTTCGACCCGCTATACGGCGCGCGTCCGTTGCGGCGATTGGTGCAGTCGGCGATCGGTGACCAGCTCGCCCGCGGGTTGCTGTCAGGTGAGATCCGCGATGGCGACACAGTGACGGTCGACGCGGCCGCGTCGAAGGACGCGCTCGTCGTCCACGCCGCCTAACCACCCGCCGTCCCGCTCCAGCGTTTTCCCTCGAGTGAAGGAATTACGTCGGGTTCCGCGATGAATTCGTGCGAATTCCTTCACTCGGCGGAGAGGTCTAGTTGCTGAGCGCGGGCAGGTCGGTCAGGTAAGGCGGGTCGGAGCCGGCGCGGGTGCACGCAACTGCCGACACCAGGACGGCGAAGCGCAGCGCCTCTTCGACTTGCTCCGCACCGAGGTGTGCAAGTGCAGTGATGTTCAGCAACCCGGCCTCGTCGAGCGCATGAAGAAGGCCCGCCGTAAAGGTGTCGCCGGCCCCGATCGTGTCGACGACTTCGACGTCTATGCCGCCGACACTGACCTCGAGTCCTGACGGCAGCCGCGCCAACGCGCCGTCCGCACTTCTGGTGAACACGACCAGCGATGGGCCGCGGGTCGACCATTCCGCCAACACGTCGGCTGGGGTGCGATCCGGATACAGCCACTTCACGTCGTCGACACTGGCTTTGACGATGTGCGCGAGGTCAAGCCATCGCTCGACCGATTCTCTGTACACCCGAGGATCGGGACAGATCGTCGCGCGCACATTCGGGTCGATCGACACCACGCGCTGCGACCGCTCGCGTTCAAGCATCGCTTCGAGAACGACGCCACCGGGCGGCATCAGCAAAGCCATCGAACCCGCGTGCAAAGCTGTCACGGACGGATCGAACGCAACGGGTAAGTCGTTCGTGACCCACTGCCAGTCGGCAGTATCGCGAAGATAAAAGCTGTATCGCGCGCTGCCGTCGTCACCGAGGTCAACGACGGCCATGGAACTTTGCTCGGCAGCCTTCACCACGTAGCGAACGTCGACACCATCGCCGACGAGTCGCTCGAGCAACCGCACACCGAAAGCATCGCCGGAGATTCGCGCGAGCATGGCCGTCGACGTGCTTAGTCGGGCCAGCGCAACCGCGGTGTTGGCCGGCGATCCCCCAGGCAACGCTCGCCATATCTCGCCGTCAACATGGACGAGATCGATCAGGGTTTCCCCGCACACCAAAATCACCGACGACCTCCAGCGAGGCTAGGAAACGAGTTGGCCCAACCGAGAGATTGCTTCGATCAGCACTTCGTCGCGCTTGCAGAAAGCAAACCGCACCAATGGGCGTCCTGTCTCAATGTTGTCGTAAAAGACCGAATGTGGAATTGCGACCACACCGGCGCGCTTGGGCAGGTCGCGGCAGAATGTCACACCGTCGTCGTAGCCGAGCGGGCGCACGTCGGTGGTGACGAAATACGTCCCGGCTGGCTTGAAAACGGAAAACCCCACGTCAGCGAGCCCGGCACAGAGCAAATCGCGCTTGCGCCGCAGGTCACCAGCCAGCGTGGCATAGAACGAATCGTCCATCCCGAGCCCGATTGCCACTGCAGGCTGGAAGGGCGCGCCGTTGACATAAGTCAAGAACTGCTTGGTGGTGCGGACGGCGGCAACCAAGGCCGCTGGTCCGGTCACCCAGCCGATCTTCCAGCCGGTCAGAGCAAACGTCTTACCCGCAGATGAGATCGTCACGCGTGCGTTCCCACATGCCGGGCAGCCTGGCGATCGGCACATGCTCGCCGTCGTAGACCAGGTGTTCGTACACCTCGTCGGTGACGACGTACAAGTCGTGTTCGATCGCCACGTCGGCGACCGCTTGCAGTTCGTCGCGGGTGAGAACGGTGCCGGTCGGATTGTGTGGCGAGTTCAGCAAAATGAGTCGCGTACGGGGGGTGATCGCGGACCGCAACCGCTCGACGTCCAGCCGGAAATCTGGTGCGTGCAATGTCACCGGCACCCGCACCCCGCCCGCCATCACGATCGAAGCGACGTAGGAGTCGTAGTAGGGCTCCAACGCGATGACTTCATCACCTGCGTCGACCATGGCGAGCATGGCCGCGGCGACTGCCTCGGTCGCGCCGGCCGTCACCAATACTTCGGAGTCGGGATCGAGCTCGAGGTTGTAGAACCGGCGCTGATGTTCCGCGATCGCAAGACGCAATTCCGGGACGCCGATGCCCGGCGGATATTGATTGCGGCCGGCCCAGATCGCATCGACCGCCGCTTGTTTGATGACGTCTGGACCGTCGACGTCCGGGAAGCCTTGCCCGAGGTTGATCGACCCGGTCTCCAGCGCCAGCGCCGACATCTCGGCAAAGATCGTGGTCCCGAGCCCTTGAAGGCGCGGCACTAACGGGTTGCCCGGCACGCGGGTCAGCCTAGTGCTGGCAAGCTGGCGGCATGCCGATTGCACTAATTACCGGATCGACGTCAGGGATCGGTGCCGGATTCGCCGAGACCTACGCCAAGCTCGACCACAACCTGGTGCTGGTGGCGCGCGACCGCACTCGCCTCGAGGCGCAAGCCGCAAGGCTTCGCGAGCAATGGCAAGTGGACGTCGAGGTTCTGGTCGCCGACCTTGGCACCGATGACGGGTGCGCAGCCGTCGAGGCCCGCGTTGCCGACGACGCTCAGCCCATCGACGTCCTGGTCAACAATGCGGGCTTCGGGATGGGCCGCGACTTCCTGCACTCTGCGCTGGACGACGAGGAGCAGGTATTGCGCGTCATGGTCCGCGCGCCGATGCGCATCACCAAGGCCGCGCTGCCCGGCATGCAGGCGCGCGACAGCGGCACGATCATCACGGTCGCGAGCATTGCGGGATTCCTCAACCGCAGCACGTACGGCGCCGCGAAGGCGTGGGCGGTGCGTTTCAGCGAAAGCCTTTCGTTGCTCCTCGCCGGCAGCGGCGTGCGAGCGATTGCGTTGTGCCCGGGCCTCGTGCACACCGAGTTTCACGAGCGGGGCGACGTCGACGTCTCGAACGCGCCGAAGTGGATGTGGCTGGACCTCGACCACGTTGTCGACGCGTGCCTCGACGACCTGCGCCGCGGCAAGGCGGTCAGCATTCCGAGCCTTCGCTACAAGGTGATGGTCGGGGTCGGCCGGCTCGCTCCGGCCACACTCGTCGCTCGGGCCCGCAACCTGCGGCGGCCAGGGTCGAACCGGTAGGTCGAAGTGTGGTGCTGAACCGTTAGGCTCCTGCGCCATGAGCGACCGCGATGCACTGCTGCACGAGATCACGTCCAAGGCTGTCGTGCACGGAAAGGTCACGTTGAGCTCCGGCCGCGAAGCCGACTACTACGTCGACCTGCGCCGCATCACGCTCGACGCCGCGGCAGCACCTCTTGTCGGATCGGTGATGCTCGACCTCACCTCCGACCTCGATTTCGATGCAGTCGGGGGGCTTACCCTCGGAGCCGATCCGGTCGCCACCGCGATGTTGCACACTGCCGCCAGCCGCGGACGAAAGCTCGACGCATTCGTGGTTCGCAAGGAAGGCAAGGCGCACGGTCTGCAGCGACGCATCGAAGGACCAGACGTAGCGGGACGGCGAGTGCTTGCGGTCGAGGACACCTCGACGACGGGTGGGTCGGTACTGACCGCAGTCGAGGCGTTGCGTGATGCAGGCGCGCAGGTTGTTGGCGTTGCGGTGATCGTCGAACGCGGCGCAGCAGACGCGGTGGCCGATGCGGGTTTGCCCTATCGAGCGGCGTACTCACTCGCCGATCTCGGCCTCGCGTAGCGCGCGGGCGATGCGCGCCGGCTCACCAGGAGACGGCGATGTACTTGCTCTCAGTGAACTCGAGTAAACCGTCGTGCCCGCCTTCACGGCCGATGCCACTTTGCTTCACGCCGCCGAACGGCGCCGCAGGGTCTGACACGAGACCTCGGTTCAGGCCAACCATGCCCGTCTCCAGTGCCTCTGAGACACGCAGGCCGCGGGCCAGGTCGCGGGTATAGACGTACGCGACCAGCCCGTATTCAGTGTCATTTGCCATCGCGATCGCATCGGACTCCTCGTCAAAGACGACGATCGGCGCCACCGGTCCGAAGATCTCCTCGCGCAGGAGCGCGGCGTCAGCCGACACGTCGGTGAGTACTGTCGGCTCGTAGAAGAAGCCCGCACGATCGATCGAGTGGCCGCCAACTGCAACCGTCGCACCGCCGGCCACTGCGTCGTCGACAAGCGCGGCCACCTTGTCGCGAGTCGATGCGTTGACCAGCGGGCCGACCTGCGTCGCATCGTCGGTGCCGGCGCCCACCCGCATGCCTCCCATGGCTGCTGCCAACCGGGTGGTGAATTCCTTAGCGACGGAGCGCTCGACGTAGAAGCGGTTTGCTGCCGTGCACGCCTCACCAGCGTTGCGCATCTTTGCAACCATCGCGCCCTCGAGTGCTGCGTCGAGATCGGCGTCGGCAAACACCAGGAACGGCGCGTTGCCGCCGAGTTCCATCGAGCAGTTCACCACGGCGTCAGCTGCCTCACGCAGCAACGCTCGCCCGACCTCTGTGGAGCCCGTGAAGCTCAGCTTGCGCACGCGCGAGTCATGCAGCATGGCCGACACCACGACGCCCGAGAGGTTAGACGGGATCACATTGACGACACCCGGTGGTACACCGGCTTCCTCGTACAACGCTGCCAGCACAAGCGCTGTCAGTGGCGTGTCGGTCGCTGGCTTCAACACCACTGTGCAGCCAGCTGCGAGTGCGGGAGCAATCTTGCGCGTTGCCATCGCCGCTGGGAAGTTCCATGGCGTCACCAGCACGCAGACGCCGACTGGCTGGCGCAACACGAGGATCCGATTCGCCCCCGAAGGCGCTACCTGGACGCTGCCGCTGAGGCGCACCGCCTCTTCGGAGAACCAGCGGAAGAATTCCGCTGCGTAGGCGACCTCGCCACGTGCGTCCGGTAAGGCTTTGCCGTTCTCAATCGCGATGAGCCTCGCCAGCTCTTCGCGACGCTGGGTCATGAGCTCAAAGACCCGGCGAAGGATCTCACCGCGCTCGCGTGGTGGCGTTGCCGCCCAATCGGCCAATGCAGTGGAGGCCGCAGCGACGGCGTCCATCGCGTCGCTGACGGTCGCGTTGGCAACGCGCGCCACGAGCTGACCCGTCGACGGATCGGTGACGTCGATGTGTGAGGCGTCAGAGGCGGCGAGCCACTTACCGCCGATGTAGAGCTCGGTGGGCACCCGAGTTGTCAGCCCTGGGATGTCGATCGTCATCGCGATCAGTCGAGATTCTTGCGGACGGTCTCGACGATACGCTGCGTACTGGGCATCGCAAGGTCCTCCAACGCATCTGCTGCTGGCAACGGAATGTGCGGTGTGGTGATGCGGATCAGTGGCCCGTCGAGGTCGTTGAATGCTTCTTCGGCGACGATCGACACGATCTCTGCACCCCAGCCGCAAAGCCGTGGGTTCTCCTCGACGGTGAACAACCTGCCGGTCTTCGAGACCTCACGAAGAATGGTCTGGGTGTCGAGCGGTACGAGGCTGCGGACGTCGACGACTGTGCACTGGATGCCGAACGAAGCCGCCAGCTCGTCGGCAGCCGCAAGTGCACGCGGGACCATCGCCGCGAGCGCGACGATGGTGGCATCACCACCGTCACGCAACACCTTTGCCTTGCCGAGTTCGTCAACGATCTCGCCATCCGGCACTTCGCTCTTCACCGCATAGAGCGACTTCTGTTCGAAGAACATCACCGGATCGGGGTCGCGCACCGCGGCCGCAAACAGACCGATGACGTCGACCGCACTCGACGGCGCCACGACCTTGAGTCCCGGAATCGCCATCGCCCAGTTTTCGACAGACTGCGAATGTTGGGCACCGAACCGCAGGCCTCCGCCGTTGCCGGAACGGATGACGAGTGGGAATGACACCTGCCCGTTGGTCATGTAGCGACTCTTCGCAATCTCGTTCGCAACGATGTCCCAGCACACGGCAAAGAAGTCCGCGAACATGATTTCGGCAATGGGCCGAAGGCCAGTCATCGCCGCACCCATCGCAGCGCCGAGAATCGCCTGCTCGCTGATCGGGGTATCACGCACGCGCCGGGGGCCGAACTCATCGAGCAGACCCGGCGTCGCTTTGAAAACGCCGCCCGCCGCGCCGATGTCTTCGCCGAGGAAAACGACCGACTCGTCGCGCCGCATCTCCTGGGCGATAGCGCGCACAACGGCCTCGCGATAGCTCAGTTGCGCCATGACGAACCTCCGTCTGCCCACACATCACTCATGAGGAACTCGACACCCGGAGCCGGAGACGCTTTAGCTGCCTCGGTCGCCACGTCGACACGCGCGGCGGCATCACGCTCGATGTCGGCCAGTACGGCTTCATCGATGCCGGCCGCGAGAAGTCGGGCGCGGTAAGCAGGGATCGGATCACGTGCCATCCATTCGTCGACCTCCGCCTGCGGCCGGTACTTGCCAGGATCCGCACGCGAGTGGCCGCCATGCCGGTAAGTCAGGGCTTCGATCAGCACCGGGCCGTCGCCGGCGCGTGCCTTACGCAGCGAACTGACCGCGATGTCATACATCGCATCCGCGTCATTGCCGTCGACGACGATCGGCTCGAGGCCATACGACGCAGCCCGGTCGGCGGCAGGTCGCGGCACGGCCGTCACCGAAGCGATCGGCGTGTACTCCATGTAGAGGTTGTTCTCACACACAAACACCACCGGAAGCTTCCAGATCGCGGCGAAGTTGAGGGCCTCGTGGAACGCACCGATGTTCGTCGTCCCATCACCGAAGAAGCACACCGCGACCTGTTCAGTGCCGCGGTACTGCGCCGACCACGCCGCACCGCACGCGATGGGTAAGTGCCCGCCGATGATGGCGTAGCTACCCATGACGCCCTTGGCGACATCGGTGAGGTGCATCGAGCCGCCCTTGCCTGCCATCAAGCCGTTCTCACGGCCGAGCAGCTCGCCCATCACGCCCGTCATCGACGCGCCGCGGGCGAGGGTGTGTGCGTGGCCGCGGTAGGTCGCGAATGTGTAGTCGTCGGGCCGCATGGCAACGCCGAAACCTGCGGCGATCGCTTCCTGTCCGAGCGACAGGTGGCTGGTGCCTTTGACGAGGCTCTGCATGAACAAGTCGTACGCGCGCTTTTCGAACATGCGCATCTCGACCATCATGCGGAACAAGTCCAGCCGGACGGCGGGGCTGGCAGTCGCCGCATCGGCGCCGCGGTCGGTGGTACTTGTGGTCATCTCGGTGGCCCCTCTTCAGAACGGATTTGCGACAGGAAGCTCCTGCGCCGGGTACAGCGTGATGACGCGCGCGCCATCAGCGGTGACGACAAGTTCCTCTTCGATGCGGGCCGCCGAGAATCCGTCGCTCGCGGGACAATAGGTCTCGAGCGCGAAGACCATGCCCTCGAGGATTTCCTTCGGGTTCTCTATCGAGTTCAGCCGGCTGATGATCGGCCGCTCGTGCAGCGCGAGCCCCAGCCCGTGCCCGAACTGCAAGCCGAACGCGGCCATCTCGTCGGCGAATCCGAAGTCGGTGGCCGCTGGCCACAAGCTGGCGATTTGGTCGGTCATGACGCCCGGCTTCACCAGCTCGATCGCGGCGTCGATCCACTCTCGTGCCCTCGTGTAGGCGTCACGTTGCGACGGGGTCGCACTACCGACCGCGAACGTGCGGTAGTAGCACGTGCGATAGCCATTGAACGACATGATGATGTCGAAGAACGCTTGGTCGCCTGGCCGAATCATCCGGTCGGAGAAGTTGTGCGGGTGTGGGTTGCAACGCTCGCCAGAGACTGCGTTGATCGCCTCGACGTCGTCAGAGCCCATCTCGTAAAGCCGCTTGTTTGCCATAGCGACGAGCTCGTTCTCGCGCACACCCGGCCGAAGTGCTTCGGCAATATCGAAGTACGTGCCGTCAACCATCGCTGCCGCCGTCGAGAGCAGCATGATTTCGTCCTGGCTCTTGATCTGTCGAGCGTCGAGCATCACCTGCTGACCATCGACGACGTGTAGGCCCTGCCGCTGCATCTCGAACAGCATCGGCGGCTCGACGATGTCGACACCGATCGGCGCGTTAGCCAATCCCAGGTCGGTCAGCACGCCTTTGATCTCACGGACGGCCGCCTCGAATAGGCCAGCCTCAGCAGCTACCGAACCACGAAGCCCCAGCATGCCGGCTCTTGAGTTCTCCGGCTTCAGCCACGGCGAGTGCAGTTGGTGGTAACGAGCCGCAGACCCAAAGTCCCAGTTGACTGGCTCGCCCCCCGCGGGCAGCAGCGCGTAGCGGCACATCTTGTCGCGCGACCATTCGCCGATCATCGTCGAGGTGACGTACCGGATGTTGTTGACGTCGAAGAGCAGCAGCGCGCCGAGCTCGCTCGTAGCTAATGCTTCGCGAGCGCGAGTCAGCCGGTAGTCGCGCAGACGGTGGAAATCAACCCGATCCTCGAAATCGACGGCCATCCGGCCCGGTGTCGGTATCGGCGCGAAATCGTTCATCCGTGCAGCCCGTCATCGACAAAGACGTCTTCTGGTTCGAGCACCATCCCAGAGCTTCGCGCAACCTCGAGTAGCAAGGACGCAAAGTCGACACCCTGGTTGCCCGCTCCGATCGCTGACTGCACAAGTTGGTGCGTCAGAGCTGCCACTGGCATCGCCACACCCATCGAACGCGCCTCGGCGAGCCCGATCTCGAAGTCCTTGCGCAACAGCTCGGTGGTGAAAGTCGGCGTGAAGTCGAGATGGGTCAGTGCAGGCGATTTGTAGCGGGTGAACGTCGACCCCATTACCGAGGCGTTTAAGAACTCGAGGAACGCCGCGCGACTGACGCCGCCCCTCTCGACCAAGACGACGATCTCGGCAAGCGACTGGGTCACCACGCCTAGGAAGACGTTGTGCGCGATCTTCACCAACCGCGCCGACTCGTCGTCTCCGACGTAGGTCACGCCGCGCCCGAGCAACTCCAAGAGGGGGGCCACCTTGCGGTAGGCGTCTTCTGGGCCTGAAACGACCAGCGTCAACCGCCCGGCAGCGACCACCTTTGCGTTGCCCGAGACCGGGGCGGCAAGGAACGCTGAACCACGCTCGGTAGCGACCGACCGCACGAACGCCGACATATCCGCGCTCACCGTGCTGGTGTCGACGATGACACCCGGCACCCGGTCTTGGCGCAGCAGACCACCGTTGGCGAGCAGCACCTGCTCAAGGTCAGCGGACGCCGACACGCAGGTGAATACGACGTCGCAGGTCGCGAGGTCGCTCACCGCCCCGACCACCACCGCGCCGTCCGGGATGAGGGCTTCGGCCTTGGCTCTCGTCCTGTTGTAGATCGACACTTGATGCCCGCTCGCGAGCAGCCGGCGGACCATGGCTGCGCCCATCCGACCGGCACCGATCCAGCCAAGTCGCGGAGCGTCGATCACCTCTGCCGCCGTCATGTGTTCTCCACTCGTCGTCATAGCGCCGCCTGTTCGGTCGTCGGAGCCGGCGCGCTGCCGGCACTTGCCGCGCCGCCACCCAGATACAGCCGCGCGACCTCGGGATCCGAAAGCAACGCGCTGCCGGTGCCGACGAGGCGAACCAGGCCGGATTCAAGGACCGCGCCACGGTCGGCAACAGCCAGACCCGATCGTGCGTTTTGTTCAACGAGCAACACCGTTCGGCCGTCGGCGGCAAGCTGCTTGATCGACTCGAACACGATCTTGCGCGATTTTGGATCGAGGCCGATCGACGGCTCGTCAAGCATGATCAGTGCTGGGTCGAGCATCAGCGAGCGGGCCATCTCGACCTGCTTTTGCTCGCCGCCCGACAGCGACCCGGCGGCCTCGTGTCGCCGTTTGGCAACGATGGGGAAAGCCGCAGCGGCGCGCTCGGCACGGCGACGCGCCTCCGCTTCGTCGCGAAGCGAATAGGCACCCATGATCACGTTCTCCCAGACGCTCATCGCCGGAAACAGACTGCGGTCTTGCGGAACATGAACGATCGATCGCGACAGTCGTTCGCGGATCGACATCCTGGTGATGACTTCACCCCGAAAGCGCACCGCGCCCTTGCTTGGTCGCAGCAGGCCGCTGATCGTCTTGAGCACAGTCGACTTGCCGGCACCGTTCGGCCCGATAAGGCAGACCACCTCACCCTGGTGAACGTCGAGCGTGACGCCCTTGAGGATGTCGCCCGCGCCATAGCCGGCCACGACGTCCTGGAGAACGAGGAGCGGCTCTGACGTTGCGTCGTCGGATGATCGATTCGCTGTCATCACTGCCCCAGATAGGCGTCGAGGACAGCAGGATCTGCCTGGACCGTCGCTGGTGCGCCCTGCGCGATCGGTGCTCCGTGGTCGAGCACGATCACGGGATTGCACAACCGCATGACGACGTTCATGTCGTGCTCGACGACCAGGAACGTGATGCCCTCGGCGTTGCGCTCTCTTACGTGGCGCTCCATCGTCGAGACCATCGTGGGGTTGACGCCAGCTGTCGGCTCGTCGAGCAGCACTAGTTGCGGCCGGCTCATCAGGACGGCCGCGAACTCCAGCAGTTTGCGCTGCCCGTACGACAACTGCGACGCGGGGAGATCAGCAACGTGAGACAAGCCGAAGTCGGCCATCAACTCGTCGGCCCTGGCCCGATCGACCTTCGAATTGCGTGGTGTTGCCAACCCCCACCAGGGGTGCACCGCGCCAACCACGAGGTTTTCGACAACGCTCAGGACTGGGAACACACGGGCTTGCTGGAACGTGCGCACGAGGCCACGCCTGCAGAGCCTCCCCGGTTCGGGGCGGGTGTACGAACGCCCGGCAAAGGCGATGTCACCGGCGTCGGCGCGCACATAGCCGGTGATGAGGTTGAAGACGGTCGTCTTGCCCGAGCCATTCGGACCGATCAATGCGGTGATCGTTCCGGCGCTGACTTCGAACGCGCAGTCGTCGACCGCGGTGATGCCACCGAATCGCTTCGTAAAATGCCTGACCTCAAGCAGTGCCGTCATGGTGCGACCGCCTGTTCGACGTGGCCAGCGCTGGACGCCGACAGGTCGACACGGGCCTTGCGTTTGTGCGCGAATCGCCGGTCGGCGATGCTCGGAATGATGCCGCGCGGGAGAAACAGCATGATGAGCAGGAACACGGCGGCGTACGCAAGCAGGTACAACCTGCTCGCTCCATAGGTGTACGCCAGGTATTGCTGGGCGGGCGCAAGGATGAAGGCGCCCAGAATCGGACCCCACACAGTCGCGCGACCACCGAGGAAGGTCATGAGGACCATCGCGATGGTGATGAGCGGGTCAACGGCGAACTGCGGATAGACGAAGGACACGTAGTAGGCCCAGACAGCGCCGATCATCGCCGTCAGCCAGACCGACATCGAAAAACCGGTGAGCTTCGCGAGAGTGACGTGGACGCCGATCCCGCGAGCTTTGTCCTCATCAGCCCGCACGGCCAGCAGCGAGAGACCGATCTTGCTGCGCGACGTCAAGAAGGTGATCCCGGCGGCCACAATCAGAATCACTGCGAACGCAAAGTAGAAGGGCCGCTCGAAGGTAGCAAGCGCAAACGGCGGCGGATGAAAGCTGAGTCCTTGGGATCCACCGGTGAGATTGCGCAGGTTGAACGCCAGCGTTTGTGCCATGAACAAGACCGTGATGGTCACGATCGCAAATACATCCGCACGAGTACGCATCGCCACCCACGCCACCGGCACGCTGGCCACCATCACGATCAACCCGACGATCGGCAACGCGACGAAGGGTAAGTAGCCAGCTCCGACCGAATGGTGATGGAACCAGATTGTCTCGAGGTAGGCGCCCGCTCCGAAGAACGCCGCGTGCCCGAGCGACGGGTAGCCCGCATAGCCACCAACGATGTTCCATGCCGACGCAAGACCCGCGTACATCAGCGTGAAGACCGCGATGTTTAGCACCCAATGTGCGTGCACCACGAAGGGGAACGACACGAGTAGCGCGACGAATATCGCGCCCCTCGCGATACCAGGCTTGGTCACGATGATCCTCGTAGCGTGGTGCCGAACAGACCCTGCGGCCTGACAAGCAGTACAACGATCAGCACGGCGAAGAAAGTGAAGTCACTCCACACGGGCGAGCCGAAGTCCGCGACCAAGCTCGACGCCACGCCCATCACGAGTGCTCCGACGACGGCACCGCCGATGCTGCCGAGGCCGCCCAGAATCACGATCGACAACAGCCGCGAGATGAGGTCGTAGTGGCTATTGGGATTGAACGCATAGACCAACCCGAACACCGCGCCAGCGGCAGCCGCCGTTGCCGCACCGAGCCCGAAGCCGATCGCCGCGACCTTCCTCGAATCGACGCCAAGAAGAAGTGCCGAGGTCGGGTTTTGGACGGTGGCGCGAATGGCCCTGCCTAGCCTCGTCCGCTCGAGAACGAGATAGAGAACGACAAGGGCCACCAGCGACAAGATGAAGGCGTACAGCCGCACGGCGCTGATCTCATAGCCAGCGATGTCGAAAGACTTGTTCGCGTAACTGGTTTGGATCGATCTGTAGTTCGTCTTGTAGGTGAGTGTGAGGACTCCTTCGATCCCCAATGCGACCGCGAACGTCACAAGCAACGACATCTCTGCGGCATCGTCACTACGGAGCGGGCGCAGAAATGCCAGCTGGATGATGACGCCGATGCCGAAGAGCAGTGGGGTGGTGATGAGGATCGAGAGGAACGGGTCGATCCCAAGGTGCACGAACAACGAGTAGGAGAGGAACGCCCCCACGATCACCATCGCACCCTGGGCCAGGTTGATGACCTTCATGATGCCGAAGATCAACGTCTGGCCCGAAGCCATCAGCGCGTACACGCCGCCGGTGAGGATGCCGATGATGACCGCTTGGACGAAGTTGCGCATCAGCCGCGCCTACGACGCCCACGGCAGGGGCGCCACGATCGGCGGAACCTTCGCCGCAGCTTGCGGCCACACTGCCAGCAGTTTCCCGCCCTGCCATTGAACGAGCGTGTCACTGCCTTGAGGCGCGCCGTCGGCGTCCCACGAGAGGTTGCCCTCAGGGGTAGGCCAGCTTCCTTGGTGGAGTGCGGCGATGATTGCCTTGTTGTCGGTACCGCCGGTCTTGGCGATCGCCTCTTCGAGCAAGACACCGCAGGAGAACGCCTCGGCCGACGTGGGGTCGATTTGCTGTGCAGTGCCGCCGAACTTCGCGAGGTAGGCCTGCACGAACTCGGCGCTGCGGTTCGTCGTCGCGTCAGGGAACCAGTCGGACGCTGAGAAGATGCCGTTGACGTTGCCCGCGCCGACCTTGTCCGGGAAGTTCAGCGGGTCGTTCGCGCCGTTGGCAAAGAAGAGCAGCTTGGGCGCGAACTTCAGCTGCACCATGGCCTTGACCATCGCGAACGCGTCATCGGACTGGGTACCGGCGACCACCACATCCGGCTTTTCAGTCTTCATCTTTTGCACGATAGACGTGAGATCGGTCAGCTCAGGCGGGTAAACCTGCTTGTACACGGTCTTGATGCCGGCAGCCTCGAACTGCGTGCGCACCGTTTCTGAGATGGGTCCGGAGAACGGGTCATCGAGCTCGGGGTAGGCGGCTGTCTTCGGACGTTGTGCTGCGGGCAGCGACAGCACGTAGTCAGCGAAAGCCTTGCCCTCAGAAATCGTCGGGGCAGGCTGGACGAAGAAGAGGTTTGGCAGGTGCTCGGCAAACACGGCCGGGCCACCACCAGCAGGCTCGATGAAGGCGTAGCCGTATCGGTTAGCGACCTGTCCGGCGGGCACCGTGAGCAGGCTGGAGAACGGCCCGAACACGAAGTTGACCTTGTCCTTGCTGATCAGGTTCTGGTAGTTCGTCGTCACCTGATCAGGGCTCGACGTGTCATCAACGATCTTCAGCACCACCGGGTGCCCGTTGATCCCGCCCTTGGCGTTCACCACACTCGCCCAGGTCTGGTAACCCTTCTGCGCGGCAGTCCCAGGATCGGAGAAGTCACCCGTCAGCGAGAGTGAGATGCCAATCGTGATGGGTGAGCCGGTCGGACTGGCGACAGGCGCGGACGCCGAGGTGGCCGCCGGCGCTGAGGAGGCTGAGGTGGCCGGGGTTGCACTCGCCGCAGGGGGTGCGCTCGCGGATGCGGCTGCCGGTGAGCTCGAGCTCGCCGCTGCCGTCGGGGCGCTGGACGACGGCGTCGAGGCTTTCGGCTTCGACGAACTACAGCCGGCGACGAGGAGCGCAGTGGCTGAAATCGCAGCCATCGACGCGACGGGAATCGGCCGCCAGAAGCGGGATGCGTGCAATCGATTGTGCGAGACCATCGAAAGCCTCCACGAAGGGTGTGGGTGGTATGTCAGGGGGCGGTACCTGGCTGGACCGTCGGTTTCAGAAGGCGTCCGCGGTTTGTGCAATCGGTTGTGCAACCCGATTGCGGTGATTCAAGACCTGGCAGGAAGCGTTGTCAAGGGTCACGCCTGCAATCGGTTGTGCGAATACCCCGCGGCCGCTACCGTCAGGACGTGCCGAGCGCCCCGACTCTCGAGGACGTCGCCAAGGCGGCGGGCGTCCACAAGGCCACCGCGTCGCGCGCCCTCAATCCGGCGACCGACAGCCGGGTGAGCGAGCAGACCGTCCGTCGGGTTCGTGCGGTGGCGCAGCGGCTCGGATATACACCGAACGCCTTGGCACAGGGTCTACGCACGGCGCGCACATCGACCATCGGCGTCGTCCTGCCCGATCTGACCAACCCACTGTTCCCGCCTATCGTCCGAGGCATCGAAGACGTGCTCGCCGCTCGCGGCTACGTCGCATTGCTCGCGAACACCGACAATGACGATGCACGCGAGGTCACTCACATCGATGCGTTGCGGGCTCGTCGGGTCGACGGCTTCATCGTCGCTACTGCGCGTCGCGATCACCCGCTTCTCGAGGCCATGGCACTCGAAGGCGTCGCGATAGTTCTGGTGAACAGGACCACCGATCGCCACGACATCTCGGCGGTCCTAGGCAACGAAGCCGCTGGGATCGCGGCGGCCGTCGACCATCTCGTCGAACTCGGCCACACGTCGATTGCGCACCTCGCGGGTCCGCACCAGCTGTCGACCGGAACCGCCCGCGCGGAAGCGTTTCGCGCAGCGATGCGCGCCCACGGGCTGCGAACACGACGTACCGACGTCGTCGAATGCGATGGGTACACCGTCGCGGCCGGCCTCGTTGGCACCCGCGAACTCGTCGCCACCAATCGGTCATTCACCGCGATCGTGGCGGCCAACGACATGATCGCGGTCGGCGCACTTCAAGCGATGCACGCCGACGGGCTGCGCTGTCCCGACGACATCTCGATCGTCGGCTTCAACGATATGCCGTTCGTCGATCAGTTGAGCCCGCCGCTGACGACCGTCCGGCTCCCTCAGTACGACGTCGGGGTGCAAGCCGCCCAGCTGCTCCTCGAGCGGCTGGCGCACCCAGACAGCAGTGCGAAGACCGTGATCCTGCCGGTCGTGCTGATCGCACGCGGCTCGACCGGACCCCATCACGCGCGCGCCGTCGCCGCGAGCTGAACACGCGCGAGCTAAGGGGACGGTGTGGGGCGTGCACATCAGCCGCCGGCAGAGTGGTAGTGACGCAGGCTGTATCCCCACAACCGTCGGGCGAGGAAGAACAGCACGAATCCCACAACGGGCGACCAGTGCGCAAGTACCGACGTCGCGCCGTGCTTTGGTGCAATGCCGAGAATGACCTCGACCGGGAAATAGGCGACGAATGCAAGTGGCAGCACGAAGGTGAAGAGTCCCTGAACCGTCTTCGGCAAAATTGACAGCGGGTAGTTGCCGAACGTCGAGAGCAACTCGTCAACCCATGACCCGAGAACACGCGAGCCCGGTGAACGCAGCAGCAGGCAGGAGAGCGTCAACTGCACCGCTGCCTCGACGAGCATTCCGGCAATCACCGCGACTGCAATGTAGAGACCCATCGCGATGGTCCAATGAAGGTGCACGAGCGCAAGTGCGACACCGAGGGTTGAGAAGCCGACCAGCAAGTCGCCAATTGCATTCACACTGAACTGGCTGAGCAGCAGTTGCATGAAGACGGGCAGCGGCCGCAAGAAGTAGCCGTCCATGCGACCTTCATCGACGAGCAACGGTATCCACGCGAAGTTGTAGAAGAACAGCACATAGAGCCCGTGGGCGACAAGCCGCATGCCGACAATGAGCAAGACACCGTCGCTCGGAAAACCACCAAGGCCGCCCTTGAACCTGGTGAGCAAGACGCTGACGAACATCAGCGTCGACGTCTGCCACAGGATGCCGAACATGATCGACGCGACGAAGTTTCCGCGGTACTCCATCTGCGCGCGAAAGTTCAGCGCACTTACCTTGTAGACGACGCGCCACGTGTGTCGCGCGCGTTTCGCCCGCAGCAGCAAGGCAGAATCCGCTGTTGCGGTCACGGCGGTCATCCGCCCTGCACCATGACTCGGCGACCCGCCCGACTCCACAGCCACCTCGAGATGACAGCCAGCACGACAACCCAGAGCGCCTGTAGCGCGAGTTCACGAGCGGCATGACTCATCGGCGTGCGGCCGACGTAGAGCGAGAGCGGAACGTTGATCCCGAAGCTAAACGGCAACCACGTAGCGAACGTCAGCAACAAAGCTGGCATGAATGGCAGCGGCACGAACACGCCAGACAACAGGTCTTGGATGAAGTAGTACATACGCACGATCGCGCTATTGCTGACGAGCCAGAACATCGCGATGTCGACGAGCTGGCCGAGGTAATACAGAACCATCTGGCCGAGCAACAGGCTCGCGACGAATACTGCTGCACCACTTGCGCCCCGGGGCGGCGCGATAACGTGCGCAAGCAAGAGAACGATGTATCCGACCAGCGCCCAGAAGGCGCCGTAGATGATGTCGCCGGACTGTCGCCACATGTAGAACCGCGACGGCGAGATCGGCCGCAAGAACCAATACACGACGGTGCCTTCGCGAACGGCGACGCTAAGGCTGTCGCGCACGTTGAACGTGCGCGAGTTCCATCGAATGCGAGCGATGAGAAGCGCCATCAGTGAGTACGTCAGCGTTTGCCGCAACGTGAGCCCGGCTGCGACCTTCGTGTGGCTGAACACCGCGGTCCACAGCCGGTCGTACAGGTAGAGCTGCACGGCGAGCGTGACGGGAGCAACGACGAGCCGCACCCGGTACGCGCGCTCGTTCAGCAGACCGATCCGAAGGATGCGCCATGAACGACGCGGGTGCGTGACGGTGGAGCTGAGCTGCGCAGCCGTCACGCCGGACGTCGATTGGTGGATGTCTCAGCGGCTAGCTGGTCGCCGTCCCGCTCATCGCTGTTGCTCTCGTCGAGAGTGGACAGATAGACATCGCGCATTACGTCTTCGAGATTCGTCTCGACGACGCCGATGTTCACGACCGGGAAGCGCGAGATGAGGGCACGCACGACGTCCTCGGGAGTGCTCGAACCGATCGGCGCAAGGACGGCCTGGATGCCGTCGTGGCTGACCACTTTCGTACCAGGCACCTCGAGCGCACCCACCGGTTCGGAGAACGTGACGTTCACCATCGGCTTGCCGCCGTGCGCGGCCTTGAGTTCGTCGAGGGTGCCGTCGAACATCAGCCGCCCGTGGTTGATGAGCAGAACGCGTTCGCAGAGCCGCGCGACCTCGGTCATGTCGTGCGTCGTCAACACGATCGTGCGGCCGCGTTCCTCGACCTGCGATCGCAGGAACTGTCGCGTCTGCTCTTTCACCACGACGTCCATGCCGATCGTCGGCTCGTCGAGGAACACGATCGACGGGTCGTGCAGCATCGCGCCAGCGATCTCGCAGCGCACCCGCTGACCCAGAGACAAGTGCCTCACTGGGGTGTCCCAGAACTCGTCGAGCTCGAGGATCGCGTTGAAGTCCGCGAGTTGACGGTCGTAGATGGCCTGCGGCACGTCGAAGATGTCGCGCAGGATCGCGAACGACTGCCTGACCGGCAGATCCCACCACAGCTGCGTCTTCTGACCAAACACGGCGCCGATGTTTCGGGCATTGGCGATCCGGTCTTTGTGCGGGACCCGTCCGTCGACGAAAACCTCGCCAGCTGACGGGGTGAGGACCCCGGTCAACATCTTGATGGACGTCGATTTGCCGGCGCCGTTCGGGCCGAGCAGGGCGACCAGCTCGCCCTTCTCGACGCTCATCGTCAGACCGTCGACGACGGTACGGCGGTCGTGGACGGGATCGATCAACGAGCGGAGTCCGCCGAATCGACCCTCGTGCCGCCGGGCAACGGTGAACGTCTTCGTCAGGCCACGCGTCACGATCGCTAGGTCGGCGTCACTCACCCGTCTCAACCTCCGCGTTGCCCGCAGCCCAGCTCGCCGCGCGAGCCCGTCTTACAGCCCGCTACGCGAGCCTTCTGCCTGTCGCCGCTTGTTTCGGCGCAACTCAACCAGCATCGACAGGATCGACGCAATGACGGCAAAACCCACGACCGGCAGTGCGTACTTTTCGATGTGCAGTTTGAGGCCCGCGTAATAGCCCGCCAGCAAGATCGCTACCGGCCACGCGATGCCGCCGACGACATTCCATAGCGCGAACCGCTTGACGGGCATCTCGAGCATGCCCGCTGCAGGGTTGATAAATGCGCGCAGGACCGGGATAAAACGGCATAAGAGGACGACCCAACCCTCACCGAACCGCTCGAACAGGGGCTCGATCCGCCTCAAGGAGTGCTCAAAGCTCGACCCGGGCTTCGCCAGCGCGACACTGCGGCGGCCGATCAGGAAGCCAACCTGGCCACCGGCGATGGCGGCAATCGGGCACCCTATGAGGAGCGCGGCGAGGGGTAGGTGCCGCGAATCCGACACGGGAAGCGCCGCAAACGCGCCAGCGAGGGCCAGCAGCGTGTCGCCCGGCAGAAAGAAGCCGATCAACAAGCCGGTCTCGACAAACAGAATGACGAAGATCCCAGCCAGCCCGAACGCCTTGATCACCGAGTTCGCGTCGAGGATGTTGACCGACGCCTGAACGCTGGCGCTCGCCAGGTGTGTGAAGGCCCCGGGATGGGCGGCGGCGGCTTGAATGCTTGCGCCGACCAGGTGATCGATCATGGCCCGAGGCTATCCAACGAACCTGGCTGCTACCTGACACCAACTGCCCGTCGACCGCGGTGCGTGGGTCAGTGCGCACCTCCGAGTGACGGTTCACCTGCGGGATGGACTTGCCGGCCCAGACGGCCCGCCTACGTCGTCTTGCCGCCCAGCCGCACTGTCTTCGGAGTATCCAGATGCCGATCGCCAGCCCTGAGGTCTATGCCGACATGATCGATCGGGCGAAGGCGGGCAAGTACGCCTACCCGGCGATCAACGTGACGTCGTCGTCGTCGATCAACGCAGCGATCCAGGGGTTCGCCGACGCCGAGAGTGACGGGATCATCCAGTTCTCGTGGGGCGGCGCCGAGTTCGCGTCCGGCCAGCGGGTCAAGGACATGGTCGTCGGCGCGGTCGCGCTGGCCGAGTTCGCCCACGTCGTGGCGGCGAAGTACCCGGTGAACATCGCGCTGCACACCGACCACTGCCCGCCGAACAAGCTCGACGGCTACATGCGGCCGCTGATCGAGATCTCGAAGGAGCGGGTGGCCCGCGGCCTCGACCCGCTGTTCGGCTCACACATGTGGGACGGCTCGGCGGTGACCCTTGAGGAGAACCTCGCGATCGCCAAGGAGCTGCTGGCCGGCTGCGCCCAGGCGAAGATCATCATGGAGCTCGAGATCGGCGTCGTCGGCGGCGAGGAAGACGGCGTCTCGCATGAGATCAACGACAAGCTCTACACGACCCCGGAAGATGCGCTGCGCACAGTCGAAGTGCTCGGACTGGGCGAGAACGGCCGCTACTTGCTCGCCGCGACCTTCGGCAACGTGCACGGCGTCTACAAGCCGGGCGGGGTCAAGCTGCGGCCGATCGTGCTTGAAGGAGATCCAGGACGAGGTCGGCGCCAAGTACGGCCGGACGGAGCCGTTCGACCTGGTGTTCCACGGCGGCTCTGGGTCGTTGCTGGAGGAGATCCGCGAGACCCTCGACTACGGCGTCGTGAAGATGAACGTCGACACCGACACGCAGTACGCCTACACGCGTCCTGTGGTCGACCACATGTTCAAGAACTACGACGGCGTGCTGAAGATCGACCAAGAGGTCGGCAACAAGAAGGCCTACGACCCGCGCGCGTGGTCAAAGCTGGCGGAGAACGGCATGGCCGCCCGCGTAGTCGAGGCCTGCACCGACCTCCGCTCCACCGGCACCAAAGCCTGACGGGCGCACGTCGGGCAACCACCCCGCCGTCCGCGCGTGTCGGGCCCCGCTTCGGGAAGTTGATCACGTTCGGCACCCGTATAGGTGCTGAGGCAGGCGAGGACACCCGCCTAGGGTCCATCTCGGCTGCCTATGCGGCCTGTGGGTAACGTCGCGCCGATGCACAACCTGCGCGGACGGCGGGTGGCGGGCCTCGTGGGACCCGAAGCTGAGCCGATGGACATCCCTCCGTCGCTCGCTGCCCACATCGCCAATCAGTACGGGCTGTTCACGGCTGCACAAGCCCTCGAGGCTGGCGTCGATCACGACGAGATTCGGCGCTGTCTCGGCCGCCGGGATTGGGTTCGGGTCCGGCGCGGGATCTATTGCGAGGCGTCGCCTGATGCCTTCGGATCCGATGGCCGCGCACATCTTGCAGCGTTCGCGCGGCGATGCTGCGGCTGAAGCCGCCGGTTGCGGTGAGTCATCTCACCGCAGCAGCCGTCGACGGCATCGAGTTGCTCGATCCGGACTTCTCGATGATCCACGTAACTCGCCCCGACATTGGGTCGTCAAGGACGGAAGCCGGCATCCACCACCACGATGCCTCCCTGCCTGCGGAGCACATGAAACGAGTCTTCGGGACTCGTTCTCACGACGGCGGCCCGGACGTTGATCGATCTCGCGCGGGAGGCGACGTTCGAGCAGGGCGTCGTCGCGGCGGAATATGCCCTTGAGTCACGGACTGCGTGACACGCGCCGGCCTTACTCGAGGTGCACACCTCGCTGCCTGGACTGGCCTGGATCTCGCAACGCGGGACGCGTCGTCGCAGTTCGCTTCGGAGCAGTCCGAGTCAGCCGGGCGAATCGCTGGCACGCGTCGCCTTCGAGGCCGTCGGGTTGCCGCCCCCAAGCAACAAGTGAAGTTCTTCGACCGCAGGGGACTGATCGGCATCGTCGACTTCTTTTGGGATGAACAGGCGACAGTTGGGGAGTTCGACGGGCGCCTGAAGTACACGGGCCAGCCCAACGCCGAGGTCCTCTATGCAGAGAAGCGACGTGAAGACCGCCTGCGCGCAGCTTGGACTCGAGGTCGTGCGCTTCGGGTACCACGAGGTCCGAGGCGGTCGAGGTGAGCTGCGCCGAGCGGTGGTCGACGCTTTCGCGCGCTCCGCTGCCAAGCAGGGTTTCAGGAAGCTCGGCTAGCTAGCCGACGGTCGGCATGCACCGACGAGGCAAGATGGAGGCATGACCAACCTCCTGGGCGAACCACCAGCCACCCTTCTCCCCGACGATCCCGAGGCGCGCGCCGAGCTCGAGGCTGGCATCGATCCCGACGGCTGTCGCCGCTGCGCACCCGAGTTACGCCGCCGCATGGGCCGAGCTGGCCGATCGGGCGCTCGCCGCTGGCGAGCCCGTGGCCGCCTACGCCTACGCCCGCACCGGCTATCACCGCTCACTCGACCAGCTGCGTCGCGCGGGCTGGAAGGGTCACGGCCCGGTGCCGTGGGAGCACGAACCCAACCAGGGATTCCTGCGCAGCCTGAACGCGCTCGGTCTTGCCGCCGCAGCGATCGGTGAGGACGAAGAGGCCGTTCGCTGCGCGGACTTCCTCCGCGATTCAAGCCCGTCGGCAGTAGCGGCGCTCGCCGACTAGTCCCGCCAACGCCCGCCCCCTCGACGTCCCGCGCGGTTCCGTCGTTCGAGCCGCGGACTCAGGCAGCTGAGAGGTAGCCCAGGCAGGCGTCTGCACCTGCCTCAGCACCTATACGGGTGCCGAACGTGATCAACTTGCCCGCAGGCTCGGAGCCGGCGCCGCGGGTCGCTAGCCGAGCGGGCGACGGAATTCCCGGTTATAGGCCCTTATCGGGTAGCCTCTCTTCGCAAGAGGCCCCGGTCGCGCTTGCGATCTTTGGGGCCTTCGTCGTTTCCAGAAAGGTCCCGCATGCCCGCGATCGTGCTCGTCGGCGCCCAGTGGGGCGACGAGGGTAAGGGCAAGGCCACCGACCTGCTCGGCGACCAGATCGACTACTGCGTGCGCTTCAACGGCGGCAACAATGCCGGCCACACCATCGTGATCAACGATGAGAAGTACGCCGTGCATCTACTGCCCAGCGGCATCCTCACGCCGACCGTGACCCCCGTTATCGGCAACGGCGTCGTGATCGACCTGGCCGTGCTTTTCGGCGAGATCGACATGCTGCAGCAACGGGGCATCGACACCAGCCGGTTGATCGTGAGCGCGAACGCCCACGTCATCGCCAGCTATCACCGCACGATCGACAAGGTCGGCGAGCGCTTCCTTGGCAAGGCGAAGATCGGCACCACGGGCCGCGGCATCGGGCCCGCGTACTCCGACAAGATGTCGCGGGTCGGCGTGCGCGTTCAGGACCTCTTCGACGAGAAGATCCTGCGGCAAAAAGTCGAAGGCGCGCTGCTGCCGAAGAACCAGTTGCTGGTCAAGATCTACAACCGCGCGGCCATCGACGTCAGCGCCGTTGTCACCGAACTCCTCGAGTACGCCGAGCGCCTCCAGCCGATGGTGCAAGACACCAGCCTGCTGCTGAACAACGCACTCGACCGCGGCGACACCGTCCTGCTCGAAGCCGGCCAGGCGACGCTGCTCGACGTCGACCACGGCACTTACCCGTTCGTCACGTCGTCGAACGCGACGGCCGGCGGCGCATGCACGGGTTCGGGCATCGGACCCACCCGCATCGACCGTGTCATCGCGGTGGTCAAGGCGTACACGACGCGCGTAGGCGCGGGACCTTTCCCCACAGAACTTGAAGATGCGGACGGCGAGAAGCTGCGCGCCATCGGAGCCGAATTCGGCACCACCACTGGCAGGCCACGACGTTGTGGCTGGTACGACGCGGTCATCGCGCGCTATGCCACGCGGGTCAACGGAGTCACCGACTTCGTGCTTGACCAAGCTCGATGTGCTGTCGGACTTCGAAACGATCCCGGTGTGTGTCGGCTACCGGCTGCCCGACGGCAGCGTCATCGACGAGATGCCGATGACGCAAACCGACTTTCACCATGCACAGCCGGTGTATGAAGAGTTCCCCGGTTGGCGCGAAGACATCTCGAACGCGCGCGATTTCGACGACCTGCCGAAGAATGCGCGCAGGTACATCGAGGCGTTGCAGGAGATGTCCGGTGCGCCGTTCAGCGTGATCGGCGTCGGGCCCGCGCGCGACCAGAGCTTGTTGTTGCGTCCGCTGACCGCCAGCTGACGAGTCCGACCGCTGTGAACATTCTCGTCATCGGTGGTGGTGCGCGAGAGCACGCGATCTGCCGGGCGCTGCGCGACGACCCGAGTGTCACGGCGCTCCATTGCGCGCCGGGAAATGCCGGCATCGCCACTGTCGCCGACGTCAGCGACATCGACGTGCGCGACCCCGACGCGGTAGCAACGCTGGCGGCCCAGCTCGGCGCCGATCTCGTCGTGATAGGTCCCGAAATCCCTTTAGTAGCAGGGGTTGTCGACGCCGTTCAAGCACGAGGCATCGCTTGTTTCGGGCCAACGAAGGCAGCCGCGCAGCTCGAAGGAAGCAAGGCATTCGCAAAAGAAATCATGGCAGCGGCTGACGTTCCGACCGCGGCCTCGAGGGTTTGCACGGACGCCAGGCAGGCCGCTGCAGCGCTCGACGAGTTCGGCCCGCCCTACGTCGTGAAGGACGACGGTCTCGCGGCCGGCAAGGGTGTTGTCGTCACGCTCGATCGCACCACGGCGCTTGAGCATGCGAGCCATTGCGCGCGTGTTGTCATCGAGGAATACCTCGACGGTCCAGAGGTCTCGCTGTTCGCGATCACCGACGGAACCACCGTCGTCCCACTGCTTCCGGCTCAGGACTTCAAGCGCGTAGCGGACGACGACCAGGGACCGAATACCGGAGGCATGGGTGCCTATGCGCCGCTGCCCTGGGCGCCGAAGACATTGGTCGACGACGTCATGCGCGACGTGCTCCAACCGACCGTCGACGAGCTGCGACGCCGCGGTACGCCGTTCGCTGGCTTGCTGTACGCAGGGCTCGCGTTGACGTCAAAGGGCACCCGCGTCGTGGAGTTCAACGCGCGCTTCGGCGATCCCGAAACGCAGGTCGTGCTCGCGCTGCTTCAGACGCCGCTCGCTGGGTTACTTAACGCGGCCGCGACGGGCACGCTCGCCGAGCATCCACCGCTGGCGTGGCGCGACGGGTACGCGGTCACGGTCGTCATTGCTGCAGCCGGATACCCCGAGAGTCCGCGCAACGGCGACGTCATCGGCGGCCTCGGCGACGTCACAGCGCCGGCCTACGTCCTACACGCCGGAACTCGCACCCGAGACGGGGGGACGGTCTCCTCTGGCGGGCGCGTCCTGTCGGTGACCGCAACCGGTGACACGCTCCAAGCCGCCCGCGACGCGGCGTATGCGGGTGTCGAACAGATCACGCTGCCCGGCGGGCACCATCGCAGCGACATCGCACTCCTCGCCGTCCGCGGAAAAATTTCGCTTGCTCGCCCTCCGGGCGACGACAAGCTCTAGCCGTGCAACCTGGCATGGCCGCCGACACCTGTTAGAGGGTGAAGCGAAAGGACATGGCGTGCGAGCAGCAGACGAAGCGGAGTTCAAGGCCTACGCGGCCGGCCGCATGCGCGAGCTTCGTCGCACGGCCTTCTTGCTCTGTGGCGATTGGCACCACGCGGACGATGTCGTGCAGACGGTATTCACCAAGCTCTACGTCAACTGGGACAAGGTCCAACGTCACGATCGGCTCGACGGCTACGTGCGCACGATGCTCGTCCGGGCCACCTTCGACCGGCGTCGCCGACTGTCGTGGCGGCGTGAACTCAGCTCTGCCGAACCGCCCGAAACAGCAATCGTCACGCCCAGCAGCGTTGAAGACCGGCTCGTGCTGTTCGATGCGCTCGCGAAGATGCCGCCCAGGCAGCGAGCCGTGGTCGTCCTGCGCTTCTGGGAAGACCTCGACGTCACCGAAACCGCGCACTTGCTCGGCTGCACTGTAGGAACCGTAAAGAGCCAAAGCGCACGCGGGCTTGCGAAATTGCGCGACTTATTGGCGCCCGGCCCCGAGCCCACACACGCAGGCGCCCCAGAACTGACGAGAGGACAACAACGATGAACGACGAGGACTTCGCTCGGCAGGCGTTTGCCGCCGCGTTCCGCTCCGGTCAAACCGGAGAACCACCGACCCTGCCGGACGTCGAGTTGCTGGCGCGGCACGGCCGGCGCGCGAATCGCAACAGGCACGGCCTTTACGCAGCGGGGTCGACCGCTGTTGGCCGGTGCAGCGGTTGCCGGCATTGTGACCGGGCCGGCACTGCTCGGACTCGGCAACTCTCCATCGTCGGACGTCGGAACTGGAGCTCAGGGCACGACCCCGCCGCCGTCATCGCCCGCACCATCGTCCTCGAGTTCGGCGCCGGATTCGGCGAAGCCGTCAGCTGGAGTCCCTTGCGCAACTCCGCCCACGATCAACTGGCTCAGCGTGGTCAACGGAGCGCTGCCGGCAGGCGTCACGGCCGCACTTGACCACTCGTCCGACTGCGTCCAGACCTCAGACGGATCGCGCACCATCGAGGCGTTGTTCACGCTGTCGACCGGCACGGTGGAGCTGCAGGTGAACACCCAAACGGGTCCCGATATCGCCGCAAAACTCGGCGGCGGCGCGGCGGGGCAGATCGAGATTGCCCGGGGGACGGCACCTTCGCCGCAGTCGCTGGACCCAGCGACAGAGGCCAAGCTCGAGGCCAGCAAGATGGCCGCCGCGAGCGCGGCCGGGCTGAACTCGGCGTCGGCGGTCGAGAAGCCGGCGCCCTCACCGTCGGCTTCGCTCGATCCCGCAGCGATCGCCAGCCTCGAAGCCCAGAAGCGCGCGATGGCGAGCGCGGCCCGCCACCAAGTCGCCGGGCCCTGGGGCGGCAACCGATGGCAGCAAGGGAGTCGACGACCAGACTTGCGCCCCGGTCAGTTCGGATGAGACCGCGTGCGTATCCCACCTGACCAAGGGATCGCTCTCCGTTGTCGATGTCCAACTCCTGCGCACCGGCGGGAACCCGATAGCGGTCGACGTCGCAGCGAGCAACGGCAAGGACCTGTCGGTCCCGCCCGCGGGACAACTCCCGAGCGACGCAACCATGGTGGCAATCGCCCAGGCGGTGGCTGCCCACTTCTAGGGCGACTTCGCCGTCACTTGGGGGGCCTCAGGCAGCCGAGAGGGTCCTGAGGCAGGTGTCCACACCTGCCTCAGGACCCATACGGCTGCCGAACGTGATCAACAAGAAGAGCCAGGCCGATGCGACAATGGTCGTGCCATGACGACGCCGCAGATTCCCGATGTGCTCGCGACGCGCTACGCGTCGGCTGCCCTGGTTGAGCTGTGGTCGCCGCGAGCCAAGGTCGCGCTCGAACGACAGCTCTGGATCGCCGTCCTGAAGGCCCAAGCTGAGCTCGGCATCGACGTCCCGCCCGGTGTCGTCGACGACTACGTCCGGGTCGCAGGCGACGTCGACCTCGACTCGATTAACGAACGCGAGAAGGTCACCCGGCACGACGTGAAGGCACGCATCGAGGAGTTCAACGCGCTCGCAGGGCACGAGCACATCCACAAAGGCATGACGTCGCGCGACCTCACTGAGAATGTCGAGCAACTGCAGGTGCGCGAGTCGCTCGTCATCATCCGCGACCGGATGGTGGCCGCGCTGGCCAGGCTCGCCCGCCTCGCCGCCGAGCACACCGAACTGGTGATGGTCGGGCGCAGTCACAACGTCGCGGCTCAGGCAACCACGCTCGGCAAGCGATTTGCGTCCGCCGGTGAAGAGCTGCTGATCGCACTCGAACGCATCGAGCAGCTGATCGCGCGCTACCCGTTGCGCGGCATCAAGGGCCCGATGGGCACCGCCCAGGACATGCTCGATTTGCTCGACGGCGACGAGGCGAAGGTCGCCCAGCTCGAGGCGAGCGTCGCGAGCCACCTAGGTTTCGAGCGAGTCTTGAACAGCGTCGGCCAGGTGTACCCGCGGTCGCTCGACTTCGACGTCGTCACCGCTCTCGTTCAAGCGGCGGCCGGAGCGTCAAGCCTTGCGACCACCATCCGCCTAATGGCCGGACACGAGCTGGTGACCGAGGGCTTCAAGGCCGGGCAGGTCGGCTCGAGTGCGATGCCGCACAAGATGAACACGCGTTCATGTGAACGCGTCAACGGTCTCGCCGTAGTTCTGCGGGGATTCGCGAGCATGACGGGCGAGCTCGCGGGCGACCAGTGGAACGAAGGCGACGTCTCGTGCTCGGTCGTGCGACGGGTCGCGTTACCCGGCGCCTTCTTCGCAGCAGACGGCCTTTTCCAGACGTTCCTCACTGTTCTCGACGAGTTCGGCGCCTACCCCGCGGTCGTGCAGCGCGAGCTCGACCGGTACTTGCCGTTCCTCGCCACCACCAAGGTGCTGATGGCCGCGGTGCGGCATGGCGTCGGTCGCGAAGTCGCGCATGAAGCCATCAAGGAGCACGCGGTCGCAGTCGCCCTTGCGATGCGGGAGAAGGGCGCCGATCACAACGACCTGTTCGAACGCCTCGCCGCCGATGAGCGGCTGCAGCTCACCGACGCCGACATCGCCGCGCTGCTCTCGACCCCGCTCGCGTTCACCGGCGCCGCGACCGCACAGGTCGCTGCGTTCTGCGACGAGGTCGCCCTGGTGACGGCCCGCTATCCCGACGCGGCCTTCTACGACCCAGGCGGCATTCTCTGACCGCCGGCGGCATGGCACACTTCGGCGAATGAGCGACTACACCTTCATCGCCTCCGGCAAAGTGCGTGACCTCTACGAGATGGACGACGGCAGCTTGCTGTTCGTCGCCAGTGATCGCATCTCGGCCTACGATTTCGTGCTCCCGACGCCGATCCCCGACAAGGGCGCCGTCCTGACGGCGATGTCGATCTGGTGGTTCGAGCAGCTCGCCGACGTGGTGCCCAACCATCTGATCTCCACCGACGTGCCGCCGGAGTTCGCCGGCCGCGCGATGATCTGCGAGCGCCTCGACATGCTGCCGGTCGAGTGCATCGCCCGCGGGTACCTGACCGGTTCGGGATTGTCGGACTACAAACGCACGGGCGCCGTCTCTGGGATCCCGCTGCCCGCCGGCCTCGTCGACGGGTCACGATTGCCGCAGCCGCTGTTCACGCCGTCGACCAAGGCGCCGATCGGCGAGCACGACGAGAACATCTCTCTCGCCGACGTCGAAGACACCATCGGCGCCGATGCAGCCGACGAGCTCAAGCGCCTGACGTTAGCGGCGTACGGTCGCGCCGAGGAGATCGCGCGTGCACGCGGCATCATCCTGGCCGATACAAAATTCGAATTCGGACGGCGAGGGGCGGGACGGCGAGATCGTGCTCGCCGACGAGGTGCTGACGCCCGACTCGTCGCGGTTCTGGCCGGCCGATCTCTACGAGCCCGGCCATGCGCAGCCCTCGTACGACAAGCAATACGTGCGTGACTGGCTGACGTCACCGGCCTCCGGCTGGGACAAGAGTTCGGACACGCCGCCCCCGCCGCTGCCCGACGACGTTGTCGCAAAGACGCGCGAGAAGTACATCGAGGCGTACGAAAAGCTCACCGGGCTGGCCTGGGCGTAGCCGATGGCTGACGCCGATGACGTCCGACACATCGCGTTGAGCCTTCCGCAGGTCGTCGAGATCCCAAGCGAAGGATTCGACTTCCGGGTCGGCGGCAAAGGGTTCGTCTGGTCGTATCCCGAGTACCGCCCGGGCCGGCGGCGGGAGATCCGCACCGATATCGCCGTTCTGTACGTCGGCGACGAGGCCGAGAAGCAAGCACTCGTGCTCGGCGAACCGACGCTGTTCTTCACGACGACCGGTTACGACGGGTTCCCGCTAGTGATGCTGCGGCTCGATGAAGTCGACGTCGAACGCCTCACTGAGCTCGTGACCGATGCGTGGCGCATGCGCGCCCCGGCCGAAATCGCCGACGCGCTTGACTAACCTCGATCCTCCGTCGTGATCATGCAGAAAAGGGCCACCTCCATCGCGGGAAGGGGCCCTTTTCTGCATGATCACGAACTGGGTGGTGCGACCGAAGACCTACGACGCGGCGGTGACCTCGAGCGCGACCTTCGCGGAGATGTCGCCCTGCACACGCACGACCACCTGGTGGGTGCCGACGGTCTTGATGGGCGACTCGATCTCGACCTTGCGCTTGTCGAGGATCGGACCGCCGGCCGCCTTGACCGCCGCTACGACATCAGCGACCGTCACCGAGCCGAAGAGCCGGCCCGCTGCACCAGCGCGCGTCGGCAACGTGACCTTCAGGGTCTCGAGCTGGGTCTTGATCTCGCGTGCATGCGCGAGGTCGCGCACTTCGCGGATGTCACGGGCCCGCTTGAGTGAGGCGATCTGCTTCTCCGCGCCCTTGGTCGCGCGCATGGCCAGACCCTGCGGCACGAGAAAGTTGCGGCCGTAACCGTCTTTGACCTCGACGATGTCGCCGGGGGCGCCGAGGCCAGCGACCTCGCCGGTGAGGATGAGCTTCATGGTCGTCGTCCCGTCTTCTAGCGCGCAGCGCTGGTGTAGGGCAACAACGCCACTTCGCGGCTGTTCTTTACCGCGGTGGCGATGTCGCGCTGGTGCTGAGTGCAGTTGCCGGTGACCCGACGGGCCCGGATCTTGCCGCGATCGGAAATGAACTTCCGCAGCAGGTTGGTGTCTTTGTAGTCGACGTAAGAAACCTTGTCCTTGCAGAACTGGCAAACCTTCTTCTTCGGCTTGCGCAGGGGAACCTTCGGCATCGCATTACTCCAAAGTCAGCGCCCGTGTGGCCTCGTGGCCCGGGCAGTCAGTCGTAGGTGGGGGACGGCGGAGTCGCCAGCGTCGGCCAAAGTTCAGAACGGCGGCTCGTCGGAGAAGCCCACCGGCTGCCGGAGGCGTCGACGACCATGGATCGTCAGCGGGAGCGCCGCCACCCGGATCCGCCGCCGTAACCGCCACCGCCGCCCGGACCGCGAGCAGCCTTGACGACCTTGGCGGTCGCGTTGCGCAGTGAGGGACCGACTTCGTCGACCTCGACCTCGAAGACGGTGCGCTTCTCGCCCTCTTTGGTCTCATACGAGCGCTGCTTGAGCCGGCCGGACACGATCACTCGCATGCCGCGGGTGAGCGACTCGGCGCAGTTCTCCGCCGCTTGCCGCCAGACGTTGCACGTGAGGAAGAGGCTCTCGCCGTCCTTCCACTCGTTCGTCGCCTTGTCCATGAAACGCGGCGTCGAAGCGATGCGGAACTTCGCGACGGCTTGGCCGTTGGGGGTGAAACGCAACTCGGGGTCGTCGACCAGGTTGCCGATCAGCGTGATGACAGTGTCGCCGGCGGCCATGGCTAGTGCTTCTCCGGCCGCATGAGCTTGGTGCGCAGCACGGTCTCGTTGAGGTTCAGCTGGCGGTCAAGTTCCTTGACGGACGCCGGCTCAGCGACGATATCGATCACCGCGTAGATGGCCTCGGTCTTCTTGGCGATCTCGTACGCCAAGCGACGCCGGCCCCACACGTCGACCTTGTCCACAGTGCCGCCGTCTTGGCGAACGACACCGAGAAACTGATCGAGGGAGGGGGCGACGGTCTTCTCTTCCACATCGGGATCGAGAAGCACCATCAGTTCGTAACGACGCATGCGTGCACCGACCTCCTTCGGTCTGGGCGGCCACGGTCGATCCGTGGCAGGAGGGCTCGTTGCGTCGAAGCAACGCGTCACAGTACCAAGACCGCGGCCTCGACCCGAAATCCTGTCCACTGCCCGGACCCGGACCCCGCCCGCTGCCGCTGCGAGTTGATCACGTTAAGCAGCCGTACCGGTCCCCAGGCAGGTGCCGACGCCTGCCTAAGGTCCCATACGGCTGCTTAACGTGATCAACTTCAAAAGGCAGAGCCGAGTGCGGACGGCGAGGGGCTGTGGCAGGTGCGCCTGTCGGGGGTCGCGATTAGGGTGAAATCCATGACCACCTCGCTGCCGAAGATCGGTGCTCACGTCGACCAAGACGACCCCCTTGCCGAGGCGCGGGCGCGGGAGGCCGACCTCGCTCAGTTCTTTCTCGGTGACCCCCAAGACTGGAAGGCGCCGCAGATCCGCGCCGGCGTCGAGGCCCTGAAGAACGCCCCGATCGACCTCTACGTCCACTCGCCGTACGTCATCAACGTGGCCACCACGAACAACCGGATCCGGATCCCGAGTCGCAAGATCCTGGCGCAGCACGCAGACGCCGCGGCGAGCATCGGTGCGAAGGCGCTGATCGTGCACGGTGGCCACGTCCTGAAGGACGACGACCCGGCGGTCGGCGTCGACAACTGGCGCAAGACCTTCGAACGCTGGACGCCCCCGCTGCCGATCTTCATCGAGAACACCGCGGGCGGTGAGAACGCCATGGCACGCCACTTCGACCGGCTCGCCATGCTGTGGGACGCCGTGGGTGAGTACGGGCCCGGGTTCTGCCTCGACACCTGCCACGCCCACGCCGCCGGGGAAGATCTGGTGAACGTCGTCGCGCGGGTCAAGGCCATCACCGGTCGCATCGACCTCGTGCACGCCAACGGGTCACGCGACCCGTTCGGCTCAGGAGCTGACCGGCATGCCAACTTCGAGGACGGCGACATCGACCCCGCGCTGATCGTCGAAGTCGTCCGACAGGCGGGTGTGCCGGTGGTGTGCGAGACACCGAACGGGGCCGCCGGGCAGGGCGCCGACATCGCCTACCTGCGCAAGCACCTCAGCGCCGACGCCTGACCGCCGACAACTGAAACGCTGTTCAGTTCAGCGCCATGACGGGCTCGGGCTCGTCGTAGCTCGGATCGCCGTCGAAGATGTCAGGTGCTCCGTCGAGCACCCCACCGGCCGGATCGTCGCTGCCGTCAGCGCGAACCACGTCACCTTCCGGGCGGAGGATGTCGATGATCACCAGCACGCACAGGGCGAGTACCGAGACATCCCTGATGGCCAGCGAAATCGCGTAGGGCCCGTACTCCAAGCCCTTACCCGTTCGGCCGCTCGGGTCGCCGAGTAGGTACATCCAGATGCCGAGGAAGTAGATGATCTCGGCGGCCTGCCAGACCAGGAACGCTCGCCACCGCGGCCGGGCAAGCACGACGAACGGCAGCAACCACAGCACGTATTGCGGCGAGTAGACCTTGTTGAGCACCAGGAAGAACGCCAGCGTCAAGAAGCACAGTTGCGGCAGCCGCGGCCGGCGGCGGGCAGCCAACGCGATCCAGCACACCCCTAGAAAGGCGATCGCGATCGCAGCCGCCTCGTACAGGTTGAGTTGGTTCGTCGTGTAGTTCCACCCGAAGAAATGGAGCCTGTGACCGAAGATCGGGAGCGTTTCCGGACGTGAGAACACGTACCAGATCGAGCCCCAGTCAGCCCCGCGCGTCCGGCTGAAGTAGTAGAACCGGAACCACCCCTCAGACCTCGTGATCGCAAGAGGGACGTCGACAGCCGCCCACGCGATCGCGGCTCCCCCGACGGCGATCCAAAAGGCTCTCAACTGGCGTGCCCGCCAGCACAACAAGAGCAACGGCAGGAACAGCACGATCGGATAGAACTTCGTCGCGACGGCCAAGCCCAACAATGCGCCGGCCAGGAAGTTGCGTTTTCGCGACCAGGCCAAGATGCCGAGAGACGTCATCGCCACCGCCAACAGGTCCCAGTTGATCAGGCCGGCCAGGATCAGCGAGGGAGCGGTGGCGAACATCGCGGCGTCCCATATCCGGCGCCGGTTGGTCAGCGCCGTCGCGATCACGGCGATGACCGCGGCGATCGTGAGCATCAGCCAGGTCAAGTCGACGAAGCCCTGACCGCGCTCGTTCGACGGGTACAGGAGCCTGGTGCCGAGGGAGCCAACCTCCATCGCCACCCCGATCATCACCGGGTATTCGACTTCGCCGCTCAGCGGCGCCTGGCCGTCCGTCTCCTGCTGGTTTGCGGCGTGCGCGTCGATGTAGGGAATCTTGTGGTCCGCCAGACCCTCGCCGAAGTACAGCGGGTAGATGTCGTTGTAACAGGCGTGGCTGTACTGAAAGCCGCCCGACCACGTCTGGTTGCGGCACGGATACTTCTGCATGTACCCGAGTACCGAGCTGGCCAAGGGCGAGCGCGATCAGCACCCGCAGCGGGGTCCACCACGACCAGCCGGTACGCGCATGCCTGCCGAGGGGCCCGCCGAAGGCGGCACTGCCACCGCGAACGAACGGATCGTCGTGCGTGGGCGCGATCACTCCCGCCGCGTCCGCCGGCACGTCGTCCATGACAGGAAAACTTAGTCGCCCGACCTGCCCTTACTCCGACAGGGCTCGCTCGCGGGAATGGGTTACTCGACGAGCCGGCACCCGACTTCCGGCGCGCGCGTGCCCACCGTGCCCGAGCACGTAGGACTCGCGCAGGTGGTTCCACCCGCAGTTCTGGCAGACCTCGACCACATAGACCGTGAACTCGCTGACCTCGTGCTCCATTTGCGCGAGCTCGCGGGTCGCCTTGATCCGACCGCTGTACTGGCCCAGAGCGTCCCCGTAGGTGTACGTGACGTGGGTCAACGGCTCTTTGCGACAGACCGGGCACTGCTCGGTGGTCGGCTCGCCGTGGAACTTGGCGGCCCGCAGCAGGTAGGGGTGCGCGTCGCACACGTCGGTCGCCGTCGCCCGCCCGCCGAACAGCGCGGTCAGGATGGCCCGCCGCGCCAGCGAGTAGTCGATGAAGGACCGGATCGTCTCCACGGCGGACATTTTAATCACCCGAAAGAGCTGGGTAATCACCCAAAAAGCGTCGGTGTTTGCGTTCGGGAAGGGAGACCCGTATCGTTCGGATGTATCGGCTCGATACATCGAGGAGCAATCAGTGGCGCAAGCAGTCAAGCGATCGGGACGTTCCGGCGTCCTCGAGCTTGCCGTCCTCGGGCTGCTCCACGAGTCACCGATGCATGGCTACGAGCTCAGCAAGCGCCTGAACACGATGCTCGGCGCCTTCCGCGCATTCTCCTACGGCTCGCTCTACCCGTGCCTGAAGCAGATGCTGGCCCTTGGTCACGTCAGCGCCGACGGTGAATCAACGGGGAGTCGTAGCAAGATCGTCTACCGGCTGACCGCCGACGGCAAAGAGCACCTGCAAAACCTCTTGGGCGAGGCCGGACCTTCGTCGTGGGAAGACGAGAACTTCGGCGTGCACTTCGCCTTCTTCTCGCAGACGGACGCCGAGGTGCGGATGCGCATCCTCGAGGGCCGTCGCAACCGCCTCGAAGAGCGGCTCGACAACGTGAAGACCTCCGTCGCCCGCACCCGCGAGCGGGTCGACAGCTACACCCTCGAACTTCAGCGGCACGGCCTCGAATCCGTCGAGCGTGAAGTCCGCTGGCTGACTGAACTGATCGAAACGGAGCGGCGCGCGGACAGCGCGCCCTCGGGCTCCGCCAATGTCTAGCGCCATCACCGGTACGGGGATTAACAACAAAGGAGCACCGCTCATGGGTTCGGTTCGGGTAGCCATCGTTGGCGTCGGTAACTGCGCCGCGTCGCTCGTCCAGGGAGTCGAGTTCTACAAGAACGCCGACCCCGAGGAGCGGGTGCCGGGCCTCATGCACGTGCAGTTCGGCCCTTACCACGTGCGCGACATCAAGTTCGTCGCGGCGTTCGACGTCGACGGCAAGAAGGTCGGTTCCGACCTCGCCGACGCGATCGGTGCCAGCGAGAACAACACCATCAAGTTCTGCGACGTGCCGACGACCGGTGTCGTCGTCCAGCGCGGTCACACCTATGACGGTCTCGGCGACTACTACCGCGACATCATCCAGGAGTCCGAGGACGAGCCTGTCGACGTCGTGCAAGCGTTGAAGGACGCCAAGGTCGACGTGCTGATCTCCTACCTGCCCGTCGGGTCCGAGGTCGCGGACAAGTTCTACGCCCAGTGCGCGATCGACGCCGGCGTGGCCTTCGTCAACGCGCTCCCCGTCTTCATTGCCAGCGACCCGACGTGGGCGAAGAAGTTCGAGGACGCCGGGTTGCCGATCATCGGCGACGACATCAAGAGCCAGGTCGGCGCGACGATCACGCACCGCGTCATGGCCAAGCTGTTCGAGGACCGCGGTGTCGAACTGCTCCGCACGTACCAGCTGAACTTCGGCGGCAACATGGACTTCATGAACATGCTGGAGCGCAAGCGCCTGCAGTCCAAGAAGATCTCCAAGACGCAGTCGGTCACGTCGCAGATCCCGCACGAGATGGCGAAGGCCGACGTACACATCGGACCGTCCGACTACGTGCCGTGGCTCGACGACCGCAAGTGGGCCTACGTGCGCCTCGAAGGTCGTTCGTTCGGCGACACCCCGCTGAACCTCGAATACAAGCTCGAAGTGTGGGACTCACCGAACAGCGCCGGCGTCATCATCGACGCAGTCCGTGCCGCAATGATCGCGAAGGACCGCGGCATCGGCGGACCGATCAACTCGGCGTCCAGCTACTTCATGAAGAGCCCGCCCGTGCAGTACAGCGACGACGACGCGCGTCAGGCAGTTGCCGACTTCATCGCCGGCACGGTCGACCGCTAAGCCCCAGACTCGCTAAGCGCCGACTCCGTGCTCTGCGGCCCATTGCCGCAGCGCAGCTGAAGCGGCTTCCTTACCGATCGGTCCGGCGTCCAGCCTGAGTTCGAGCAGGTATCGGTAGGCACGCCCCACGTCGGGCCCGGGTGAGATGCCGAGTACAGCACTGATCTCGTAGCCGTCCAGCTCGGGGCGCAGTGCGTCAATCTGCTCCTGCTCGCGCAATGCTTCGATGCGTTCCTCGAGGTCGTCGTACGCAGCCGACAACGCGGCCGCCCGTCGCTTGTTGCGCGTGGTGCAGTCCGAGCGGGTGAGCTTGTGCAATCGCTCGAGCAACGGGCCTGCGTCGCGGACGTAGCGGCGCACGGCAGAGTCGGTCCATTCGCCCTCGCCGTATCCGTGAAAGCGCAGATGCAACTCCACGAGCCGCGACACATCAGCGACGACGTCCTTCGGATACTTCAACGCCGTCAGTCGAGCCTTAGCCATCTTCGCGCCGACGACTTCGTGGTGATGAAAAGAGACGCGACCGCCTGGTTCTTTGCGCCGAGTAGCCGGCTTGCCGATGTCGTGCAGCAACGCGGCGAGCCGCAGCACCAAGTCAGGCTCGGGGCGCTCCGTGCCGTCTGCATCGGCATCGTCGGCTTCTAACGCAATCGCCTGCTCGACGACCGTCAGTGTGTGCTCGTACACGTCCTTGTGCCGAAAGTGCTCGTCGCTTTCGAGTCGAAGCTTGGGCAGCTCCGGAAGCACGAGGTCGGCGAGCCCGGTGTCGACGAGCAGCGCCAACCCGCGTCGCGGCTCTTGGGTGCACATCAACTTCGAGAGCTCGTCACGTACCCGCTCCGCCGACACCTTCGTGATGCGCTCGGCCATCGCCGTCATCGCGATCGCGACCGACGGATCAACGTCGAACTGAAGCTGCGACGCGAAACGGGCGGCGCGCATCATTCGCAACGGGTCGTCGGAGAACGAATCCTCTGGCAAACCCGGGGTCCGCAGTACATGAGCCGCAAGGTCATGGGCGCCGCCGAACGGGTCGTGGAACACGTGATCGGGGACGCTCAAGGCCATCGCGTTGACGGCAAAGTCCCGGCGCCGGAGGTCTTCATCAAGTGAGTCGCCGTAGACGACGTCGGGTTTACGAGACACCGTGTCGTAGGTCTCGAAGCGGTAGGTCGTGACCTCAAGCCGTACGCCGTCCTTGAGGAGTCCGACCGTGCCGAACGCGATCCCGGACTCCCACTTGCTGTCACGCCAATGCTTGGTGATGCGCAGGATCTCATCGGGTCGCGCACTGGTCGCGAAGTCCAGATCGTTGCCGAGCCGGCCGAGCAGCGCGTCGCGGACCGAGCCTCCGACGAGGGCCAGGTCGTGACCCGCATGCGCGAACAGTTCGCCGAGTTCGTCAACGACCGGCGCCGCCCGAGTCAGCTCGTCGATCGCCGCCTGTTGGGTGCTCGTTAGCGATGGAGGGTGAGAACGCGACGCAGGCACAGGGGTCAAGGGTAGGCCCATGAACGCGAAATGCCCTGATCGGGCACTACACCAAGCCCTGATCGGGCACTACACCAAGCCCTGATCGGGACCACCCTGAGACTAGTGGCCCCGATCGGCCCGGTTAGAGCCGACTCAACGGGGAATCTCCACCCGGCACGATCCGCAACGACCATTCGTCCCTTACGTGGCGCGAAGAGCCGCGAAGACCGGTGCAACTTCAGGGGTTCCCTTCCTGGCCGAGCCCGCCTAATGTCTGCTTCGGCGGCGCCGCTAGGCGCGTGTCGGTGAGCGAGGTCAACATGTTGGGTCCGCTCGACATCCATCAGTACCTGCTACAGCACGACGTTCACCATGAGATCGTGCGGCTGCCCCGGCCGGCCGCCAGCGCCGAACATCTGGCCGAGGTGCTCGGGGTAACTCCGCGGCGCTGCCTGGCGATCCACCCGTTCCACGCCCTTACCGCTGACGGCGACGTGCTCGTCCTCGTCATGGCGCCCGCCGACGAAGAAGTCCGCCCCGCGGCACTTGTCCTTGCGCTACGCGAACTGCTGCGCGACCAACTCGGACCAGAAGCCGAACTAAGCCTTGCCGGTGCAGCCCTGGTGAGCCGTCGCACCGACTACATCGCCGGGCACCTCGCGCCGCTGCTGTTGCCGCCCGACGTCATCGTGGTCAGCACGCAAGGCTTGCTCGATCTAGCGACGTCGATCATCTACACCGCGACCGGTGATGGCGGCACGGCGCTTGGGATCGCGGCGACCGACTTGCTCAATCTCAGCCGCGCGATCGTCCTGCCCGGCGACGGTTCGGCCGACAACAACGCGCCTGCACCCAGCGGCTACGACGTCGTCACGGTTGACCACATCGAACTCGACCCGATACCGCCCGTATCGATCACGCTGCCACTTCCGTCCGAGGCCATTCTCGGCGAGAACGGCCGCCCTGTCGGCGCGGTCACAGCCGCGCGGGTCCGCAGGCGCACAACGTCCGGCACTGCAGCGCCAACCCCCGCACCGGCGGTAGCAGCAACCGCGAGCTGACCAAAGCCGTGGGCGCGACCGTGTCCGCCAGACCTCCGCGCAGTCGACCCGACCACGCCCGCCGCAGTCGACCGGCCTTCGGTCGCGAGGCCATTACGATCGAGCCGTGCCTCCTGGACGCCGACCCGTGCCCCGCCTGCGCCGCGTCGAGGAAACCTCCGCCGGCGGATTGGTCGTCGATGCCGGCATCCCGGGCATCCGAGGTCGCCGCGCTGCACTGATCGCCCGCCATGACCGGCGTGGCCGGCTCGTGTGGTCGCTCCCGAAGGGCCATGTCGAGGCTGGCGAGACGCCAGAAGTCGCCGCCGTCCGGGAAATCGCCGAAGAAACCGGCATCGCCGGCCGCGTCGTCGCACCCCTTGGGACCATCGACTTCTGGTTCGTCGCCGAGGGCCGCCGCATCCACAAGACGGTTCACCACTACCTGTTGCTCGCCGAGGGCGGCGAACTGTCCGACGAGGACATCGAGGTCGTCGAGGTGGCGTGGGTGCCGCTGGAGGAACTCGCGCAGCGGCTGGCTTACGACGACGAGCGCCGCCTCGTCGACCAGGTGCCGGGGCTGCTCGCGGACATCGCGTGAAGCGCAAAGCTCGATGCCTCCAGCTGGCCGGTGCCGCGGCCGCGATGCTTTTCGCAGCGACGGGCAGCCTGGCCCTCACCGGCGTGGCGGAAGCTGCGCGAACGCCGAGCGCCACGCCCAGCCCGACGCCCACTCCCTCGAGCGCACCGCATCGGGTGACGATCACGCTCTTGAGCCTCGACCCGAAGACCGTCCAGCCGCACGACACGATCGTGCTCGACGGCACGATCACCAACATCTCCGGTGCGCCGCTGACAAGCGTGAGCGTCGCCGCGCGCGCGTCGGCAACCCGGATCAACACGCGATTCGACTTGGCCCGCGATAACGACCCAAACGTGGTGCTCGGAACGACGGTCTCGAACACGCGCGTGACGATCGGCGCACTCGCCACCGGCCAGTCCGCGCACTGGACGATCCTGGTGCCGGTCGACCGCCTCAACTTGCCGTCGTCCGCTGCTGATTTCGGCGCGTATCCACTCGCAGTCGACGCGCGCACGACGTCCGGACGCACCGTCGCCACGACCCGACTGCCTACGCAGTTGTTGTGGATGCCGACCGGCGCGCAGTTCACGCCGACACAGATCAGCTGGCTGGTGCCACTGGTCGACGGGATACATCGTGGCGACGGCAACACGTTCCTCGACGATCAGCTCGCGACCGATCTCGCACCGACCGGCCGCCTTGGTCGGCTGCTCTTGCTGGCGTCATCGGCGCGAGTCCCGATCACCTACGCCATCGATCCGGCGCTCGTCGACGACGCCACCGTGATGGCAGGGGCGGCCCAACTATCGGCGGGCGTGACTGGAGTCACCGGAGTGCCGCCCCCTTCCGGCGTCGCGTCGCCGTCCGTGCCGGCGTCGAGCACTGTGCCTGCGTCGCCAAGACCGTCGCCATCGCCACCAAAAACGTCGGCTACGCCGAAGGAAGGCAGCAAGTCCGCAGACGCGACCCCACCCACGGCCGAGCCGACTCCGTATCAGGTAGTCGCCGCCGCCGGCGGGGGATCCACCAACGGAACAGGTGTTGCCGCGGCGACTGATTGGCTCGCGGCACTGCATAGCGACGTCTCCACACCCGGCGCCGCGGTCATCGGCATGCCGTACGGCGACACCGACCTGGTTGCCGTCGAGCGCGCGAGTCTCACGAGGGAAATCGCGATCGCTCGCTCGACCGGCCAATCGACACTGACTGCCGACCTCGTTGCACCGACATTGCCGAACGTCGTGTGGCCCGTCGCCGGCACGATCGATGAGCCCACGCTCGACGACCTGGCCGGCGATTTCGTCGACACCGTCGTGCTCGCAGATACGACGCTGCCGCCGCGCAACGCCAACGCGGTCACCGGCGCACGCACAAACTTGCAAACGGCGTCGGGCACGGTGCGAGCGGTGCTCACCGATTCGACACTGAGCTCCATGCTCAATACCTCAACCAGCGTGGACGGCGGGGTGCGCGTCGCCGAGCAGCGCTTCCTCGCCGAGACAATGCTCGTCACCGAGCAGCGACCTGGCGTCGGCAGCGCAGTGGTGATCGCGCCGCCGCGCAATTGGAATCCCACCGACGGCTTCGCGACAACGCTGCTCGACCGACAGCGCGACGATGCCGTGGCTTCAAGGCGCCAACGTTGGACAAGTTGCCGATCAACCCACCGACGGCGTGCCTCGACAATCGCTGGTGTACACCGCGGCTGCATCAGCCGCCGAGATTCCGGGTGAAGACCTGCTCCCGATCGCCGCGCTGCGCGGCCGGCTCGTCGCTTGCAGTGCGGTCCTGGGCTCGAGCACCACGGAAACGTTCATCAACACGTCGAGCATCGCGATCCTGCGCGCGGAGTCGGCCGGCCTGCGCACGGAGCTGGCTCGAGCCGCCGCAATTAGAGCGGCCGTGCAGGCCGAGCTCGATGCCCAGATCGCGAAGGTCTACATCGTCAAACCGGGCCTGATCACGTTGACGAGTCGAAAACAAAAGATCCCCATCACCGTCGTCAACAACCTGCCCGATCCGGTCACGGTCGAGATCCGGATCACCGCAGTGAACGCGGCACGGCTCACTGTTGCCGCCCAAGAGCCATTCACTGTTCCGGGCAATCAGAGCCGTCACCAAGTACTGATCGAGGTCGAAGCGACGACCGGTGGGCGCTTTGACGTCGCGGCTCAACTCTGGACGCCGGACGCCAGCCCGCGCCCGTTCGGCGCGCCAGTTCCGTTCGTGATGAACTCGACCGCTTACGGAACTGTCGCTCTCGTGATCGCGGCCACTGCCGCGGGTTTGGTGTTCCTGATATCGGCGATCCGGGTAATCAGGCGAATCGTCGCCTCCCGCCGTCCGCCTAAAGACGGCACCCAACTCCCCGCTGCCGCGCCCGACCCATCGCCGGTGTCGTGACGGTCGTGGACAGCGAGGCCGGCGCACCCCGCAGCAGCCTGGCCCGATCGAGCACAGTCATGGCGATCGGGACCGTCGCGTCACGCGGCACCGGCTTCGTCCGCACAGTGGTACTCGCAGCGGCCCTCGGTAGCGGTGCACTGGCCGAGACGTACAACATCCCGAACACGATCCCGAACGCGATCTACGACCTGCTCCTCGGCGGCATCCTTACCAGCGTCGTCGTGCCTCTGTTGGTAACAGCCGTCAGGGACGACGCGCACGCAGGAGAGTTGTACGCGCAGCGCCTGCTGACCGTCGTTGCGGTCGTGCTCGGCATCTGCACAGTGGTCGGCGTTCTCGCGGCGCCGCTGATCATCGACGTCTACGCGCAGGGCCTCACCGGCCAGCAGCGTTCGCTGTCGGTTACTTTCGCGCGCTACTTCCTGCCGCAGGTCTTCTTCTACGGACTCAGCGCAACGATCGGCGCGATTCTCAATACCCGCGGTCGTTTTGCGGCACCGATGTGGGCGCCGGTGCTGAACAACCTCGTGCTCATCGGCACCGGTCTGCTCTTCATTTCGGTCACGCGAAGCGGTGCCGGTGGCGAAGCTGACCAACCTGCAAGTCACTCTCACCACTGGCGAGATCCGGCTGATCGGGATCGGGACGACGGCGGGCGTCATCCTGCAAACCCTCGCGCTTTGGCCGTCGCTTCGCGCATCGGGCTTTCGATGGCGACCTCGGTTCGACTGGCGGGGCAATGGGTTGGGTGAGGCGGTCACGCTCGGCGGTTGGGTGCTCGCCTATGTGGCGATGAACCAGCTCGGGTTCGTGATTATCACGAACCTCGGAAAGGCGGCCGGCCGCGCGGCCTTGGCGCATCGGATCGGCCACACCGACACATTTTCGGCGTACACGTACGCATACCAGCTGTTCCAGCTTGCCGTACGCGATCGTCGCGGTGTCGATCATCACCGCACTGCTGCCGCGCATGAGCGCGCACGCGGCGCAGGGTCGCTTCGACTGATGTGCGGGCTGATCTGTCGACCGGCCTGCGGACAAGCGGCGTCGCCGTGGTCCCCGCAACCGTGATGCTGATCGCGCTAGCCCCGGAGATCACCACGGTCATCTTTCGATGCCTCCCTCACACCCGCGTCAGTGCAGCAGACGCGCGCTATATCGGCTGGGTGTTCGTCGCGTTCAGCATCGGCCTGGTGCCATTCGCGATGTTCCAGCTCTTGCTGCGCGCGTTCTACGCCCTGCACGACACCCGCACGCCTGCGCTCATCAACGTCGTCGCAACGCTGGTCAACATCGGGGCGGACGTCGGTCTTTACGTCGCACTACCGCCAGGCCAACGAGTAGTCGGGCTGGCGCTGGGGTTCACGGCGTCCTACTGGGTTGCCTTCGTCCTGACTGCGAGAGCGCTGGGTCGCCGCCTCGACGGCATCGACGGCCAGCGGGTGACGCAGACCTACGTGAGAGTGACGCTCGCTTCGGCGGTCGCAGGCGGCGCCGCCTTCGGACTCGCCGAACTGACCGGCGTCCTGCTCGGCCGGGGTGTCACCGGCAGCATCGTCGCCCTCGTGGCCGGCGGCGGCATCGGCCTGGGCATCTTGGCGACCGCCGCCTCACGGATGCGAATCAGTGAGGCGACCCGGATCCTTGACGCTGTCCGCGCCCGCCTGGCCGGGACCTCCCACTAGGCCGAATGGCTCGAAGCGATACGACCAATCGGCGTCCACCACGCCCGCGAAAGCTCAAGGCGACCCGTCCCGGCGCCGACGTAACGCTCGAGGTGACACGCTCTTGAGTACCAAAAAATGGGCTCGCAGGCTGGACGATGTCGCGCCCGACGCGGGTGACGTCATCCTCAGCTGGCTTACGCGCGTCGTGTTGGTTATCGCGGCAACCGCAGTCGTCGGCTTTGACGGGTTATCGATCGCTGTCGCTCACGTCAGCGCGCAAGACGATGCCAACTCAGCAGCCGTCGCCGCGGCGACCGCGTGGGTCAGTGACAAGGGTGCGCTCGCGCCGACACTGCTCGCAGCGCAAAACTCAGCGGCTCAACACGACGAGACAGTGCTCCCGAACAGCCTCACCGTCGGCACCGACGGCACCGTGCATCTCAAGCTTGAGCGCGACGCCACGACGCTGGTTATTCGCCACATCGGCCCGCTGCGGTCGTGGGCGAGAGTGATCGTCAAGGGTTCCGGTAAAGCGGACGCGACGTCATGACGGGCCGCCGAACTGCGTCGGCCGCCCTTGCGCTGGTGACAACCCTGGCAGGTTTGGCGACTGTTGCGACGGCTTCCGGTAGCACCGCTTCTCGTAACAACACCGCCTCTGGTAGCCGCGAGCTGCCGGCGACACCGGCCGTAGTTCTCGCAGCGCATGCCGATCCGCTCACCGATGCCGAGACCCAAGCTCGGCAGCTCCAAGCAGAGGTTGGCAAGCTGCAGCTGCAAGTCGAGCAAGCAAGCGAGCGCTACGACGGTGCGCAGGCGTCGCTGGTGCAGCTCGTGCTCACCCAGGAGCAAGCGACCCGCGCCGCGACAGCGGCAACCCAGGCCGTCGACCACGCGCGGGCGGTCGCCGACACGACGACGCGTGCGCTGTATATGTCAGGCGGCCTCACCGGTCTCTACGCAAGCGTGCTTGAGCGGCAAGAATCCGGGGCAACTCCAGGCAGGCTTGCACAGCGTCCAAGTCGTTTCCGACGCGGACACCGACGCCTTGTCCACGGTTGGAACGGCACAGCAGGCGGCCGCCGCTGCGAACGCTCAGGTCGAGAGCTTGCGCACCAAGCAGGATGAGTTGACGGCCCAAGCCGCGAGCGCGTCCGCCGATGCGCAAAACGCGCTTGCTGAAGAGCAGGCAGCGCTTCAGGGTGCTAAGGCCCAGGTCGTCACGCTGGAGCAGCAATTCCAAGCCCAAGTTGCCGCGGAGGCCGCCGCGCGTGACGCAGCGACACTGGCCGCCGCCCGGCGCGCAGCGGCCGCTGTCGGTCTGGTCGACACCGGAGGCGTCAGTCGCATCGCGTTGCTCGCGATCGAGGCGGCGCAAACTCAGATCGGGAAGCCCTACATGTACGGCGGCGCCGGACCCGACAGCTGGGACTGCTCGGGCCTCACTCAATGGGCGTTTGCGCAGGCAGGTGTGCTCATTCCGCGCACCGCCGCCGACCAGTACGCAGCCATTCCGAACAAGATTGCGCTCGGCGAGATCGCACCTGGCGACCTGCTTTTCTGGGCGACTGACGTCACAGATCCCGACGACCATCCATCACGTCGCGATCTACGTGGGCAATGGGCTGATGCTTGCGGCGCCGCACACCGGCACGAACGTTCAAGTACAACCCGTCTATCTAGACGGCTACATCGGCGCGGTTCGCATCGGCTGACGCAATAGCATGAAACGAAAGGCGCAGAGCTGACTGAAAGCAGAGCACCGCGGGAGGTCTGCTGTGGGCGGCGCACCGGCCGTGGCACCAGGCCTACTCGTCGCCGAGCGCTATCGGATCGAATCGCCGCTTTCTGGCGACACCGAGACAGAGCGGGTCGGCAAACTCTGGCTGGCCTATGACGAGGTGCTCGCGCGCCCGGTCGCGATCCTGCTGGTTCGAGGCGACGACCCAGGCGTGCCAGAAGTGCTCGCGGGGGCGCGCGCAGCAGCCGGACTGACGCACGCCGCCGTCGTCCGCGTGTATGACGCCGGTGAAGCCCCGGGCCTTGCCTTTGTGGTGACCGAATTCCTTTCAGGTGGATCGCTCGAGAGCCAACTGCTGATCGGTCCGCTCGACTCCGCTGTCGCCGTGGATCTCCTCTCCGACTTGGCCATCGGTGTCGCTGCCGCCCACAACGTCGGCTTGCACGGCTTGTCGTTGACTCCGCGCAGCGTGCTGTTCACGGCGACCGGCGCCCCCCGGCTGGTCGGCATTGGCCTGGCCGGATATACCGCGCGAAGCGTGGGCGACGCCGGTGAGAGTCGAGCGCGGGCGGATCGACGCCATCGGGCTGGCCAACCTTCTCTACGCGGCGTTGACCGCACGGTGGCCTGGTCCGCCGGTCGACAGCGCGTTGCCACCGGCGCCCTACACCGAGGGCCACTTGCGGACCCCGCGTCAGGTGCGCGGCGGTGTGCCGCGCGAGGTTGACGAGGTGGTTGCGCGGGCCCTGGGTGACGAGACCTTGCTGCGCGGGCTGCCCGAAATCGTCTCGCCCGCTGAGTTTGCGGCCGCGCTCGCGCCTCTTCGGACGGCGAACGACGACGCCCATCCGTACGGCGCGGACAGCGGTCCGATCGTCGACCTCGAGACACGCCAGGCCCGCTTGATCAACACGCGTCTTGTCCCTGTACAGGTCTGGCAGCGATGGGCAGTCGGCCTCGGAGTGTTGTTGCTCGCTGTCGTGGTTACTGGCCTGTTAGTCGGCGGAAAGCACGGCTACCTGAGCTTCGTCAGGGGCGCCGAGCCCGCGGCCCCAACCCCAACGGCGACACCTTCCCCAAAGACCACCTCGAGTGCGGCCGCCGGCGCCGTAGCCCAAGCGGGCGCCATCGCCCCGGGTCTGGTCACCGAGTTCGACCCGTACGGAAAGCACGATGATCCGCACGTGTCAGAGGCCCCGCGCGCCGTCGACGGCAGCCCCACGACGATGTGGCGCACCCAGATCTACCGGACCGCCGACCTGGGCAAGCTGAAGCCCGGCGTCGGGCTGCTCATGGACTTTGGCACGGCCCGAAAGGTTGCGGCGGTGCACCTCGAACTGGTCGGCAACGGCACATCGGTGGAGCTGTTCGAAAGCGACTCTGAACCGGCCAACGAGAAGGCGATGACACTCGCCGCCGCGCAAACCGGCGCACCCAGTGACGTCACTCTGCGACTCGCCACCCCGACCGCCTCGCGGTACTGGGTTGTCTGGCTCACGAAGTTGCCGACGGCGAGCACCGGCTTTCAGGGGGGCATTGCCGAAATGACTTTCCTGTCGTGAAATTCGCCGCAGCGTCCGTGGGCCGGCGCGGCGCGGCGTCGATAGGCTTCGCCGCGTGACGGACGGGGTGACGGACGGCGAAGCGGGCGGCCCGATGGCCGCGGAAACTAGTCGTCCCGCCAGCCCGGACGACCCCGATGTCGAACTGCTGAAGCGCCACCTCGAGGGCGACCCGGCCGCCTTCACCGAGATCTTTCGGCGGCACCGCGACCAACTCTGGGCAGTGGCGTTGCGGACCACGGGCGACCCCGAAGACGCGGCCGACGCGGTGCAAGAAGCGCTCATCTCCGCGATGCGCCACGCTGCAACGTTCCGCGGCGATGCCAAGGTCAGCACCTGGCTGCACCGCATCGTCGTGAACGCCTGCCTCGACCGGTTGCGCCGCCGCGCCGCACATCCGACCAGTCCGCTACCGGACGACGACCACGCACCCAGCATCGCCCGTGACGACTACGCCGACCGAGACACCGCAGCCGATGTGAACGCAGCGCTCGCGACGTTGCCGGCCGAACAGCGGGCCGCGATTGTCCTCGTCGATATCGAGGGCTACCCCGTCGACGAGGTCGCCGCGATGCTCGAGGTGCCGTCGGGCACGATCAAGAGCCGGTGCGCTCGTGGGCGGGCAAAGTTGGTGCCGCTGCTCTCCCATCTGCGCGGCGGCGACCCCGGTATTGAGCCCGGGTCGCCCGCCGTCGACCCCGGCGCGCAACCGCGGAACCCCACCGGTGCCGACCGCGTCGAACCACCGATGAACCCACCCCGAGAGGATCTCCGGTGAACACCCCGCACCCGGACCTCGAGACGCTCGCGGAACTCGCAGATCGCGATACCGCGCCAGCCTCCGAAATGGCCCCACCTGCCGAGGCAGCAACTCCGCCGACAGCGGATCCGCAGACGGCGGAATTGCTCGCCCACGTCGCCGGCTGTGCCGCGTGCACCGCTGACCTCAGGCCCTGCGCCGTGTCCGGCGACACCCTGCGTGCGCTGCCGCCTGTGCCCATGCCCGCGGACGTAGCCGAGCGCATCGAAGCTGCCCTGCTGGCAGCACGGGCGTCGAGTACGCCACTCGCTGCGAGCGCAGGTGGCGACACAGTTGTGCCGCTGCGGCAGCGGTCGAAGCCGGCGGGGCGGTCCGGGCCGACCTCGTCGCGCTGGCGGACGCTGCCCTATGGCGCTGCGGCGTCGATCGTCGTGCTGGTCGCTGTCGTCGTTGTCGGGATCGTCGGCGCTCGGACACAGCGGGAGCAACGACAAGAAGTCGGCCAGCTCTCCGGGCCTTGCCCCCGCCGCTGCCGCGACGTCCCCCGGCTCGACGACGATCGCGTCGGGTACCAGCTACACGTCGGCGGACCTCCGCTCCCAAATCGCCTCAGTCGTCACCAGCAACGTCCCCGGCGCTGCGTCGAACTTCCCCGGGCTGACGTTTGGCCTCTCAGCAAGCTGCTGCCGGAACATCGGCCGCTCCTGCGGCGGCGGCCTCCGCGCCCGCGGCTGCGTCTTCTGCCCCGGCCGCTGCGGCCCCGGTAGCCCCGGCCTCGCGCTTCGGCAGCTGCAGCGGCGCCCACCTCGGCGGCCGCGTCGGGGGGGTTCTCGGCACCGTCACCCCTTACGGCTGGAGCGAATAGTGCGGCAGCCGGTCGGACGGCAGACCATGCGATCGATCTGCTCCGGCTGGGCCGCTGGCGGATCCCGCCGCCTTGGCGCGCTGCGTGCAGATCCTGGCCGGGAAGGCTGAGCAGCCCCTGCTCGTCGACTACGCGCTGTTCAACGGCGTGCCGTCGACGATCATCGTGCTCCCCGACCCCGATGTCGCGCACAAGCTCGACATCTACGTCGAGGCAGACACGGCGAACTGCGCGAACCAGGAGTTCACCTTCGAGACCTTCCTCGGTCCGACTCCTGGCCCTTGATGTTGCGGTCGTCCCCAGTGATCTCTGGTCGTCGATCTCTGGTCGTCGCGAGCCTGCCCGGGCGGGGAATCGCAGGCGCCTAGGATCTGTTGAAGGCCCTAGTCGCCCGATTGGCGATACAGTCTTCGAGGTAGGTCTTTGTGAACGTGCGTGAGCTCATCATCATCGGATCCGGTCCGGCCGGTTATACGGCGGCGCTCTACGCCGCGCGGGCCGACTTGCACCCGCTGGTTTTCGAGGGCGCGATTGCTGCCGGCGGCGCACTGATGACCACCACCGACGTGGAGAACTTCCCCGGCTTCCCCGACGGGATCATGGGCCCGGAGCTGATGGAAAGCCTGCGCAAGCAGGCGGCTCGCTTCGGTGCCGAACTGGTCACTGACGACGTCACCGAGGTCGACCTGACTGGTCCGGTCAAGGTCGTTCATGTCGGCGATCAGGTCTTCCACTCGCGCGCGGTGATCTTGGCGACGGGTTCGAAGTATCGCTACCTCGGGCTGGAGAACGAAGCCCGGTTGCTCGGCCACGGTGTCTCCGCATGTGCGACGTGTGACGGATTCTTCTTCCGTGACCACGACATCGCGGTCGTCGGTGGCGGCGACTCAGCCCTTGAGGAAGCGACGTTCCTGAGCAAGTTCGCTCGCAGCGTCACCGTCGTACATCGTCGCGATGCGTTGCGCGCAAGCAAGATCATGCAGGACCGCGCGCTACGCGAACGACAAGGTCGGCTTCCGCTGGAATTCCGAGGTAACCGACGTCGTCGGCGACGACAAGGTCGCCGGCGTCACTGTTCGCGACACCGTCACGGGTGTCGAGGAGCAACTGCCGGTGACTGGCTTGTTCGTTGCGATCGGCCACGACCCGCGTAGCGACTTGTTCCGCGGCCAGGTTGATCTTGACGACGCCGGCTACGTGAAGGTCGAAGCGCCGTCGACACGTACCAACCTCGACGGAGTCTTCGCCTGCGGCGACCTTGTTGACCACACCTACCGGCAGGCGGTCACCGCGGCCGGCACCGGCTGCGCAGCCGCCCTCGACGCGGAACGCTGGCTGGCCGCACAACGCGACTGACCAGCTGCCACCCGACCTGGGCAATATCTGTCTCTACCGATGCGTTACATGCACCAAAGAACCATCCACTTCGACGAACAGTGTTCAACCCGACAGGAGCCCACCGTGGGAACCACCAAGTCCGTCACCGACGAGACCTTTGCGACCGATGTCCTCTCCAGCGACACCCCGGTCCTGGTCGACTTCTGGGCCGAGTGGTGCGGTCCCTGCCGCATGGTCGCGCCGGTTCTCGAAGAGATCGCGAACGAGCACGCCGACAAGGTGCGAGTCGTCAAGCTCAACATCGACGAGAACCCCGACACCGCCCGCGCCTACTCGATCATGTCGATCCCGACGCTGAACGTGTACAAGGGCGGCCAGGTCGTGAAGCAGATCATCGGCGCGAAGTCGAAGTCCGCGCTGCTGAAGGATCTGGAAGCGTTCCTGTAGGCCGTACCATGGCTCCTCCACGCCGGTATTCGCCGCGCGGCAGGCTCCGGTAAACGCCGGAGCCTCGTCGGGCGTCAATTCCCCACCGGAGCGGTCGACTCGAACGAGGACGCCTATGCAGCAGCAGCACGAGCGCGTCGACGAGCCGCTGCGCATCGGCGACCGCGGGCTCGCCGTGCTCGAACTACGGCATCGGCTGCGCCAGCTCGGCCTGCTCGTCAATGACGAGACTGCTGAGCGCCCCGATCCCGGTGACCTTTTTGACGAGGCGTGCGACCGCGCGGTCCGCAGCTTCCAGCAGCAGCGGGGCCTGCGCATCGACGGCGTCGTCGATCGGGAGACCTACCGCAGCCTCGACGAAGCCCGCTGGCGGTTGGGCGATCGCACCTTGTCGTTCGCGGTCCGGCACCCTTACGTCGGCGATGACGTCGCTGGCCTTCAGCATCGGCTGACCGACATGGGCTTCGACTGTGGGCGTGCCGACGGGGTGTTTGGGCCACGCACCGAGAACGCCTTGCGAGAGTTCCAGCGCAACGTCGGACTACCTGCCGACGGCACCTGCGGGCCGGCCACGTTCCGGGCACTGCGGCAGCTGGCCCGCACCGTCGTCGGCGGCAAAGCCAACGAGTTGCGCGAGTACGACCGGCTGCATCACGGCGGCCCGACGATGGCCGGCAAGCTCGTGGTGATCGACCCTGGCCACGGCGGTCGCGATCGTGGGTCGACGAACGGGACGTTGGACGAGGCCACCATCGTCGATGACATCGCGAACCGGCTCGAGGGCCGTCTTGCGGCAGCCGGTGCCCAGGCGTTTCGGACGCGTGGCGGCGAAGGCGCGCTTGACGACACCGATCGCCCCTACAGCGACGCCGAGCGGGGGGCCTTCGCGAACGCCGCAGAGGCCGACCTGCTGGTCTCGCTGCACATTGACGGCGACCTCAATCCGAGTTGCCACGGTGTCTCGACGTACTACTACGGCACCGTCATCGACCGATCGCTGGTTGGCGCCCGACTTGCGGAGTTGATCCAGCAAGAAGTGTTAGCCCGCACCGATTTCTTGGATTGCCGCAGCCACCCGAAGAGCTGGGAACTGTTGCGCCGGACCCGCATGCCCGCCGTCCGTATCGAGCTTGGATATCTCACGAATCCTGGCGACGCTGCTCGACTTGGCAGCGCAGAGTTTCGTGACGAGCTTGCCGAGGCCATCGTGGTCGCGATCCAACGGCTGTATTCACCCGCCGAGTTGCCTTCGCAAGAAGCGATCGAGTTGAGTCGGCAGACCATCTCCGTCTAGCTCAGTTCAGTTCTCAGACTGGCCGCAGTGCGCCCTCGGGGGCCACCGAACCCGAGCAACCGTTCGAGCGCACCCTCGACGTCCTCTCGCCACGACAGCACAGTCTTCAGATCCAGCCGCAACCTCGGGTGCCGCGGATGCGGCCGGATGGTCTTAAAACCCAGTGCCAGTAGGAAATCTGTGGGCAAGACGCAAGCTGGCGCCTCCCAGCGGCTGTCCCCGAATGCCTCGATCGCTTTGACCCCACGACGGGTCAAATCCTTCGCTACCGACTGCAGCAAAATGCGACCGAGCCCGCCGCCGGTGAACTCGGGAAGCACGTGTGCGGTCATCAACAACACGGCGTCCGGGCTCACCGGGCTGGTCGGAAACGCGACGGATCGCGGAACGTACGCGGGTGGCGCGTAAAGAACGTATCCAGCGGTGGAGCCGTCGACCTCGATGAGCCGACCGCAACTCCCCCACTCGAGCAGCACCGCGGAGACCCAAGCTTCCTTTTCCAGCGCCGCGTCGCCCGACTCCTCGGCTCGGGTGCGACTCACGGGGTCGAGTTCCCAAAATGCACACCGCCGGCACCGAGCCGGGAGATCGTCCAGGTTGTCGAGCGTCAAGCCGACTACGCGTCGCGACATGGTGCCAGTTTGAACGTTTCGTCCCGGCGACGGTAGTACCGGTCAGGCGACCTGAACTGGGCTGCCACCGGCCTGGGCTGCTTGGTAAATCGGCGGGACGAGCTGCCGCGGGCGCTACCCTGAGTGCTCGAGGAGGACGTTTTCGTGGACATGTCAGGCGGGTCGCGGTTAGACCCCTATCTCGAGCGGTATGCCGCGCGCACCCACGGCATGACGACCTCGGAGATCCGGGCGCTTTTCGCGGTAGCCAACCGCCCCGAGATCATCGGCATGGGTGGCGGCTCGCCATGCGTGAGCGCACTCCCGCTCGACGTCATCGGCGAGATGACCGCCCGGGTCATCGCCGAGCAAGGTGCGCAGGCCCTGCAGTACATGGGCGGCCAAGGCGACCCTCGGCTGCGCGAACTCATCTGCGGCGTCATGGCCCTCGAGGGCATCTCGGCGTCGGCCGACGACGTGATTGTGACGGTCGGGTCGCAGCAGGCGCTCGACGTCGTCTCCCGGATCTTCCTCGACCCTGGCGACGTCGTCATCGCCGAAGCACCCTCCTACGTCGGCGCGCTCGGGACGTTCACGCAGTACCAGGCCGATGTCGTACACGTCACGATGGACGACGAGGGGCTGGTGCCGGAGGCGTTGCGGGCGGCCATCGCCGACGTCGCCCGATCCGGCCGACGAGCAAAATTTGTCTATACGGTGCCGAACTACCACAACCCAGCCGGTATCACCCTCGTCGAGGAGCGCCGCGACGAGATCATCGCGATCTGCGCCGAGGCCGGCCTGCTGATCCTCGAGGACAACCCGTACGGCCTGCTCGGCTTCGACGGGCCGCCGCTGCGGGCGCTGCGCGCCCGGGCCTCCGACGGAATCATCTACCTCGGATCGTTCTCGAAGACCTTCGCCGCCGGCGTCCGCGTGGGCTGGGTACTCGCCCCGCCAGGCGTCAAAGAGAAGCTGATCATGGCCAGCGAGGCGACCACGTTGTGCCCGGTGGCCTTGTCGCAATACGTCGTCGCGGAATTCCTCGAACACCACCCGTGGCAAGAGCAGGTGAAGGTCTTCCGCGAGCTGTACCGCGCCCGCCGTGATGCCTGCCTCGAAGCGCTCGAATCGTCGTTCCCGGCCGGCTCGTCGTGGACCCACCCGACCGGCGGCTTCTATGTGTGGGTCACGTTGCCGGAAGGCATCGACGCCAAGGCGATGCTGCCGCGCGCGATCCAGGGCCGTGTTGCCTACGTGCCAGGCGTCGGCTTCTACTCCGACGGCCAGGGTGGCCGGAATCTGCGGCTGGCGTACAGCCTCCCGGAGCCCGACCGAATCCGCGAGGGCGTCCGGCGGTTGGCCGGCGTCCTGTCCGAAGAGCTCGACATCGTCGCAACGTTCCGCGGCGGCGCATGAGCGCCAGTGAGTGACCTGGGCCACGTCCTGGTACTGGCAGGCGGGCTGTCATACGAACGTGAAGTCTCGCTGTCGTCCGGACGCCGGGTCACCGACGCACTGGCCGGGCTTGGCGTCGAAGTCGAACTCGTCGACATCGACGCGCAGCTGCTTGCCGCGGTTGCTCCAAGACCCGCCGTCGGCAGTTTTCCTTGCTGTACACGGAATTGAAGGCGAAGACGGCGGCCTGCGCGACGCCCTCGATCTCAGCGGGGTGCCCTACGTCGGTGCTACCGGAGCAGCCGCCCGACTAGCTTTCGACAAGCCCATCGCCAAGGCGATCCTCGGTCGCGCCGGCGTTTCGACGCCAGCCTCGGTCGCGTTGCAGCACGCGGCTTTCCGCGACCTGGGTGGGCCGGCTCTGCTCGAGCGCGTGGTCGAGCGACTAGGCCTGCCGCTCGTGGTGAAACCGGCGCGCGGCGGCTCGGCGCTGGGTGTCACCGTCGTCCGCAATGCCGCCGATCTGCCAGCAGCGATGGTCGGGTGTTACTCCTACGACGGCGTCGCCCTTCTCGAACGCTACGTCGACGGCGTCGAGCTTGCCGTCAGCGTGGTCGACACGGGCTCCGGTCCGATCGCTCTCCCTGCGGTTGAGATCGACGCGCGTGAGCGGCACCTTCGACTACGCAGCGCGATACACGGCGGGCATGACCGAATACCACGTACCAGGCCGGTTAGGCGCTGAGATAGCGGCCGCAGCTGGCGCCGCCGCGGTGCTTGCCCATGAGGCTCTCGGGTTGCGCGACATCTCCCGGACCGACCTGATTGTCGCGCGCGACGGCACGGTCGAGTACCTCGAGACGAACGTGGCTCCCGGCATGACCACCACCAGCTTGTTGCCGCTCGCCGCTGCAGCCGCCGACCTCGATCTGGGTGCGTTGTGCCGCGACCTCCTGCATCGGGCAGCTGTTCGTGGCGTCTCGCTGCCCGGCGCGCCGGTCTGAGTCGTCGCTACTCGCAACTCGCTGGTCGGCGATCGCTCATGGCCGCAGCCGGCCGACGGCCGTTACTCGACTGGCTCGTTGGCGCGGCTCTTGTGGGTGCCGAGCGTGGGCGCCATCGCTGCCACGATCCGCTCGAGGTCATCGACCGACGCGAACTCGATGGTGATCTTGCCTCGACTACGACCGAGGTCGACCCGCACCCGCGTCTCGAAGTGGTCCGACAAGCCGGACGCGAGCTCATCGAGTCCGGCCGCACGCTGACGACCGGCGCGAGGCGCGCGTCGCCGGCCCGATTCGCCGTCGCCGACCGCAACAAGCTCTTCGACGGCCCGCACCGAGAGGCCTTCGGCCACGATGCGTTGCGCCAGTCGCTCCTGTGCGACGGCGTCATCGAGGCCAAGCAGTGCACGGGCATGGCCAGCCGACAGCACACCCGCGGCGACCTTGCGCTGCACGGACGGCGGCAGGTTGAGCAGCCGGATTGTGTTGCTGACTTGGGAACGAGATCGCCCGATCCGCTTGGCCAATTCTTCATGCGTAGCGCCAAATTCGTCGAGTAGCTGCGCGTACGCGGCGCCCTCTTCCAGCGGATTGAGCTGTTCGCGATGAAGGTTCTCCAGCAGCGCGTCGCGAAGAAGCGCGTCGTCGTTGGTGTCTCTGATGATCGCCGGAATGGTAGTGAAGCCAGCCTGCTGCGCAGCCCTCAGGCGTCGCTCGCCCATGACGAGCTCGTAGCCGTCACCAGCTGGGCGGACCACTACCGGCTGCAAGAAGCCGACCTCACGCAACGAATGCGCGAGCTCTGCGAGCGCGGCCTCGTCGAACACCTGGCGGGGTTGCTTCGGGTTAGGCGCGATGTCGTCGACGGACAGTTCGGCGAACCGGGCACCAGGCACTGCAAGCAACGGTTCTTCGTCGCTGAGCCGGATCACCCGCGGCTGGGTGTTGGCGATCGCGGTGTGCGCGGGGTCAGGCTGGGAGTCCACCTCGGGCCGGGCGCGATCGACGGTCGCCCCCGTGGGAATCAGCGCACCGAGCCCGCGCCCTAAACCGCCGCGACGCGTACTCATCGAGAGTCTCCTAGGGGGTTAGGCACTGCCGGCTCCGCGCTCAGCGATCTCACGGGCTGCGTCCAGGTAGCACAGTGCGCCGGGGGAAGCCGGGTCGTACGTCATCACCGTCTGGCCGTAGCTAGGTGCCTCTGATACTCGAACGCTGCGTGGTATGACGGTTCGAAGCACGGTTGTGCCGAAATGCAGCCGGACGTCGTCTGCGACCTGCGATGCGAGCCTTGTCCTGGCGTCGTACATGGTGAGCAGGATCGTGGATACCCGCAAATCGGGATTAAGGTGCGATTTCACCAGATCGATGTTGCTGAGCAACTGACCGAGCCCCTCAAGCGCGTAGTACTCGCATTGGATGGGGATCAGCACCTCCTCGCCGGCCACCAGCGCATTGACGGTGAGCAGACCGAGAGACGGTGGGCAGTCGATCAGTACATAGTCGAAGTCGGCGACGACATCCGCCAACGCGCGTCGCAGCCGCGCCTCCCGAGCCACCATCGACACCAGTTCGATCTCCGCCCCAGCCAGGTCGATGGTCGCGGGAACGCAGGACAGGCCGGGAATCTCAGGCACCTCGACGACCACGTCACCGAGCGACTTGCCCTCGATCAACAGGTCGTAGACCGACGGGATATCGGCATGGTGATCGATGCCCAGGGCGGTCGAAGCGTTGCCCTGCGGGTCGAGGTCGATCACGAGGACCCGCAGGCCGTGCAAGGCCATAGCCGCAGCGATGTTGACCGTCGTGGTTGTCTTGCCGACGCCGCCCTTTTGGTTGGCGACCGTGACTATGCGACGACGGCCCGGCCGGGGGAAACGTCTCCCCGCTGTGGCCGAGGACGCGCATTGCCGTCGCGGTCTGGGTAGCAATGGGCGTCTCGTCAGCTGGGGCAGGCGACGCCGTTTCACGTGAAACATCGACCGCCGACTCGTTGCGGCTGGAACCCGCGTCGACGGGGTTCGCTTGGGCCCAAACTGGCTGAGCCGGCATCGCGGCCGACTCTGTTTCACGTGAAACATCGGTGAGCGACTCGGCTTCGGCGCCGCCGTCGTCGACCGCTTCAGCCGAGGCAGCCTGAACCGGGACAGCAGCGGTTCGCGTCACACGTGAAACATCGATCAGAAGCACCCGGCCGGACTCATTCACGCGGGGATCCTCCGATCACGCACTTCACATGGAAACCGCGGCAGGCATCGAAAAATAAGCAGTTCGGCTGGGCACATCAGCCTAGGGCAACTCGCCGACGCCGAGAAGTCCGCTGCCCAGATTGACCGAGGCGCAACACCAGCGCAAGCGGATCGGCGGGCGCCGCCGACCCCGAGACCTCTGCGACCGCGCCGTCCCGTAGTAGACCGTCCGGCTGCCACGTCGACAGTTCAGTAATCCATACCCCCGGGAGCAGGCTGTCGTCCACCGAGGAGTCCCCCTCCTCACCAGCCGCGACGATGGCCAGCAGCGCGGCATTCACGGCCATGCCGGCCCGTCGCATCGCGCTCCACCCGGCACTGACCTCCGCCACGACAGCGTCGCCTTTGATCGCCAGCAGCTGGCCACCCCCGTGCAATAGCGGGGCGGCCAGGGCAGCGAGCCGGTCGATGGGCGCAACGGCGCGCGCGGTGACGACGTCGGCGTTCAGCTTCGCCGACGCTAGGTCATCGGCTCGCGCGCGCAGGGTGTCCGCGTTGGATAGGGACAGGTCAGCGCGCACCTCATCAAGAAAGCCGACCCGCCGCTGCATCGGTTCGACGAGGGTGAGCCGCAAATCGGGGCGGGCAATCGCGAGCACGATCCCGGGTAGGCCCGCGCCCGATCCGAGATCGACCACGTGGCTGCCGCGAGGGATCAGTGCGGCAACTGCCACGCAATTCAAAATATGTCGTAGCCAGAGCCGGTCGGCTTCGCGCGGCCCGATCAAGCCGCGCTCGACACCAGCGCCAGCCAGCCACCATGCGTAGCGCTCCGCCAGCGGCAATCGGTCGCCGAAGAGCACCTTGGCGAGTGCCGGTGGACGTGGCAGCACCGCATCGACGTCAGGGTGCGTCATGCCGGAGCAATCTGCACAGCGGAGCAATCTCAGCGGAGCAATTCTCACAGCGGAGCGCTCCTCACGAGGGCCGGATCGTCACGCCTGTGCGGGCAGCACCACGACGAAACGCTGTGGCTCGACGCCCTCGGATTCGCTGCGAAGTCCGGCCGCAGCGATGGCGTCGTGCACGACTTTGCGCTCGAACGCCGACATCGGAGCCATCTTTACCGCCTCGCCGGTGGCGATAACTTCCTCGGCCGCCTTGGTCCCCAGCGCGGTGAGATCGGTACGACGGCGAGCACGGTGACCCCCGACGTCGAGCATCAACCGGCTGCGCACACCGGTCTCGCGAGCGACCGCGAGCCTGGTCAGCTCCTGCAGCGCGTCCAGCACGGCGCCGTCGGGACCGACGAGATGACGCAAGCGGTCGCCGATAATCGAGACCACGGCGCGGTCACCTTCGACGTCCATATCAATGTCGCCGTCGGCGTCAATGATGTCGAGCAGGCCTTCGAGGTAGTCCGCCGCGACCTCACCCTCGCGCTCGAGCAGGTCAGCCAGTGAGCGAGGCTCGACAGCTTCGCCTGTAACGGTTTCAACCGTTACGTCAGCCTCTGCGCCGTCATCAGCCATCGGCTCGTCGTCAAGATCGGGCGATTCGTCGGTAGCGCTTGCCACGGGGAAGTCCTCCTGAGAGATAGGCGTGCCATCAAAATCCGGAGCGGAGTCAGCACCTTCGGAGGTAGCGCCATTGACGGAGCTGGGCTCGGTCACCGTGGGCTACCCGGCCGCGGGGGCCTGGTCCCAGTTCGCTTGCTGCGGGGCGGCCGGTTGGTTTGCTGCCGCCTGATCACCACAGGTGGCGGAGGTGGTGCCGGCGGAGTCGGGCGACGCTTCTTCGCACCGCCGCTCGGCGGATCGTCCGGCTTCACAGCTGTCGGCGGCGGAGCGCCGCCCGGCGCAATGTGCGGCATCGCCTTGATGACGAAGTGCTGTTGACCCAACGACCACACGTTCGTCGTCACCCAGTAGATCAGCACGCCCATCTGGAAGTTCAAGCCAAAGAGCGCGAACATCGGCGGCAAGACGTAGAGCATGATGCGCTGCTGCGACGGCATTGCGGTGCCGCTCGCGGCGTTGCGCGCGATTAACTGACGCTGGGTCAAGAAGGTTGTCGACGCCATGACGATGATGGCGATGACCGTGACGATCCGAACGGTTGTCGGATCTGCACCGAACGACAACGCCTTGGATGCGGTCTTGAATCCAAGGGCGAGAGGCACGCCGAAAACTTTGGCGTGGCCGGCCGTGCAAAGAGTGTCAGGGGACCAGCCGTACTTCGCGGAACCGAAACCCTTCGGCTTGGTCTGCAAATAAGCGGTACACGCCGCCACACCCTTGCTCGTGCCGCCGGCCTGGCCCCCGTGCTCGGCGATGTAGCGCAGAACATGGAAAAGTGCGTAGAACACAGGCATTTGCAGCAGGAGCGGCAGACAACCCATCAACGGGATTTGCGTTGTGTTCCTTGTAGAGCGCCATGACCTCCTGGTTCATGCGCTCGCGGTCTTTCTTGTACTTGGTCTGCAGCTCCTTGACCTTCGGAGCCAGCTCCGACATCGCGCGTTGCGTCTTGATCTGCTTGACGAAAATCGGGAAAAGCAAGATGCGCACGAGCACGGTCAGGAAGAACAGCGACAAGCCCCAACTCACGCCACTCGTCTTGCCGAACAGCGGCGTCAGCACGGAGTGGATCGCCAGGATCACCTTGGTGACGACGACGTACAGCGGATTTAGGACGTGTGGCACCGGGTGGCTCCTGGCTTGATCACGGAAGACGAAGGCTGCACTGCGGTGGTGGATCTCGCCGGTGGAACGGGATCAACGCCGCCGGGGTTCCACGGGTGGCAGCGCGCAATTCTCCGGGCTGCGAGCCAAAGCCCGCGAATCGCTCCGTGCGTCTGAATCGCAGTCACCGCATAAGCACTGCAGCTAGGCGCGAAACGGCAACGCTGGCCAAGGAACGGGCTGATGAATCGCCGATAACCCTCGATCGGGACGACGAGAAGTTGAGCCAGCGGCGAGGGCGCGCCTTGCGTCATCGACCCTCACCCCGTGCCTCGGGCGCGCGACCACGTTGGGACTGGGGCGACCGATGGGGACCGGCAAGACTGCGCGCGATCGCCGCATCGAGATCGGTCGCGAGATCGGCCCCGGACGACCCTGCCGCTGCCGGCAAGGCGCGAACTACCAGCCGCGCGCCGGGCGGCAGTTCGGCAAGCCGGGCGACACTGAGATGTTGGAGCTGCCGGCGCACTCGATTGCGCACTACTGCGCCGCCAACCTGACGCCCCACAACGAAGCCCGCTCGGGGACCTGCGAGCACCCGGTCACACTCGACATCGGCCGGCTCGATCTCGGGATCAGGCAACGCTAGGTGGACAACAAGCCGCGGGCGAGCCGCCCGCCGACCCGTCCGCATGGTCGCGGAGAAGTCGGAGCGCTGGCGCAGCCGGGACGCGGCCGGAAGCACGGGAGTTCGCGGTTCCGGGCGACGTCAGGCCGAAAGGCCCTGACGGCCCTTCCGGCGGCGAGCTGCGAGGATGGCGCGACCGGCACGAGTGCGCATGCGCAACCGAAAGCCGTGGGTTTTTGCGCGCCGGCGGTTGTTCGGCTGGAACGTGCGCTTGCTCACTCGAGGGCTCCAAGAAAAGGGTCCAGTACGGCCGAGTACCAAAAATATGCGGGCCGCAGGTCAGAAGGAACTCCTACGGTACGGGGCCAGCGCCGACACGGTCAAACGTGGCACCGCCCGAAAAGACGAACGGTTCGACCGAGTTCACGACACATTCGTCCCAGGGGACACAGGCGATACGACGTATCCAATGCAGCCGATCCGAAGTATCCGACCCAACTGTGGAGAACGCCTTGAAGGGAACGGCGGCACGCTGTTAGCGTCCCACGGGCCGGACCTCATTGAGGTGAACCGACGATCTTCAGACATGATGCAGTGCAGCGAACGACCGCTCGGTTCCGAGCCAGTGCTGCGTACACAGGTTGTGGACGACAGTGTGGACGAACGACCTCTTGACAACGACGAATACCCGCAATAGTGCACAAATCCACCGCTAGATTGCTCGACGAGGCCGGCCTGAGAGGGGTGAGCGTGTCCGCCCCATACGAGAACGGCACCCAAGAAACCGGCGCTGAGCTGGCGGCATTGTGGGCTCGGACCCTCGAACGGCTCGCCGGCCAGAGCGAGGTCACGCCTCAATTCCAAGCCTGGCTATCGCTGACCCGCCCGATCGCCTTGGTCGAGGACACCGCTGTCCTGGCCGCGCCGCACGAATTCGCGAAGGACGTCCTCGAGAGCCGGCTACGGCCCGCGCTGACGGCCGCGCTTGCCGCCGAGATCGGTCGCGACGTGCGGGTGGCCGTCACCGTGGAAGCCCTAACCTCCGAGCCGGTGAGCGTGGAGGCCGACGCCGCGGTCAACGACCGTCGGTCTGACTCTCCTCATGGCAACTCGGATTTAGGTGGCGGCAACAGCAGCAACAGTGGCGGCAGTGGCTTCCAGGGCGCCAACGGGAATGCCGGCATCAACATGACGCGGGCCGGCGAATCCTCGCGCCGTAGCGAAGATGCGTC
>CAWCZJ010000010.1:0-77415 GCA_963799955.1 uncultured Actinomycetes bacterium | reverse complement strand
GGTCTCAGCGCGTGTCGGAGCCCGCCGTTTCGAGGGCGGCGCGACCGGCTTCGAGGCGGGCGACCGGGATCCGGAACGGCGAGCACGAGACGTAGTCGAGGCCGGCCTCGTTGCAGAAGTGGATCGAGTCGGGGTCACCGCCGTGTTCGCCGCAGATGCCAATGCGCAGATTGGGGTTGCTTGCGCGACCCTCTTCGACGGCGATGCGGACCAACCGGCCGATGCCGTCGCGGTCGAGGGTCTCGAACGGTGAGACACCGAAGATGCCGAGGTCCATGTAGCGACCGAAGAAGGCACCCTCGACGTCGTCGCGCGAGAAGCCCCAGCCCATCTGGGTGAGGTCGTTGGTGCCGAAGCTGAAGAAGTCAGCTGCCTCGGCGATCTGGCCGGCGGTCAACGCTGCGCGCGGCACTTCGATCATCGTGCCGATCAGCGTGTGCACCTCGACGCCGGTCTCTTTCGCGACGTCGGCGAGAATGCCCAACGCTTCCTCGCGAATGATCTCGAGCTCCTGAACTGCACCGACGAGCGGAACCATAATCTCCGGAACCGGGTTCTTGCCGAGCTTCTTCAGATGCGCGGCCGCCTCGGCAATTGCCCTTACCTGCAAGGCAAAAAGCCCAGGAATGACAAGCCCAAGGCGGACGCCGCGCAGCCCGAGCATCGGGTTCTGCTCATGCAGTCGACGCACCGCTTCGAGCAACACACGATCCTTCTCGGCGACCGTCTCGCCCTTCGCCTCAGCGACGGCGATCTTGACGGTGAGCTCGGTGATGTCAGGCAGGAACTCGTGCAACGGCGGGTCGATGAGACGAACCGTGACGGGCAGGCCGTCCATCGCGTCGAAGATGCCGATGAAGTCGGTGCGCTGCAACGGAAGCAGCTCGGCCAGTGCGGCCTTCTGCTCGTCCTCGCCGTTGGCCAGGATCAATCGCTCGACGTTCTTGCGACGCTCGCCCAGGAACATGTGCTCGGTGCGGCACAGGCCGATGCCTTCGCCGCCGAAACGACGTGCGCGCTCGGCGTCCTCGGGGGTGTCGGCGTTCGCTTCGACGCCGAGGCGCCGCTTTGAGTCTGCGTGTACGAGGATGCGGTGGACCGCAGCGACCAGCGGGTCGGCGTCCGCCTTGATGTTGCCTTCGAAGTACTGCACGACCGGGCTGGGAACGACCGGGACCTCGCCGAGGTAGACCACGCCGGACGTGCCGTCGATCGAGATGACGTCGCCTTCCTTGACGACCTCGCCGTTCGGGCCGGTGAACTGCCGGGTCTTGAGGTCGACGCTGATCTGCTCGGCGCCCGGACACGCAGGTCTTGCCCATGCCGCGCGCGACCACAGCGGCGTGCGAGGTCTTGCCGCCGCGCTCGGTCAAGATGCCCTTGGCGGCGATCATGCCGGGCAGGTCGTCGGGGTTGGTCTCGCGACGAACGAGGATGACGTCCTCGCCCTTTGCGGCCCACTCGGCAGCAACGACCGAGTCGAAGACGACCTTGCCGACAGCTGCGCCCGGTGATGCGTTGACGGCCTTGGTGATCTTCGTCTTCTTCGCGTCTTCGTCGAACTTGGGGAACATCAGCTGGGCGAGCTGCGCGCCAGTGACCCGCTGGAGTGCCTCGTTCATGTCGATCAGGCCCTCGTCGACGAGCTGCGTCGCGATGCGGAAAGCTGCGCCCGCCGTGCGCTTGCCGACGCGGGTCTGCAGCATCCAGAGCTTGTTGTTCTCGATGGTGAACTCGATGTCGCACAGGTCCTTGTAGTGCTTCTCGAGCTTGCTCATGATGCCGATGAGTTCGTCGTAGGCGGGCTTGTCGATCGTCTCGAGGTCGGCCAGCGGCACGGTGTTGCGGATGCCGGCGACGACGTCTTCGCCCTGCGCGTTCTCGAGGTAGTCGCCGTAGATGCCCTGGTCGCCGGATCCTGGGTCGCGGGTGAAGGCGACGCCGGTACCCGACTCGGCGCTGATGTTGCCGAAGACCATCGCGACGATGTTGACCGCGGTGCCGAGGTCGGCCGGGATGCGCTCCTGGCGGCGGTAGAGCCGGGCCCGATCGCCGTTCCACGAATCGAAAACGGCGCGGACGGCGAGGTCGAGCTGCTCGCGGGAGTCCTGCGGGAACTCGCGGCCGGCGTGGTCGCGGATGATGCCCTTGTAGGTCTCGACCAGGGCCTGGAAGTCGGCGGCGTCGAGGTCGAGGTCGTTCTTGGTGCCCCGGCTCGTCTTCAGTTCGTCGAGGGCGTGCTCGAACAGCTCGCCGTCGGCGCCGAGCACTGTCTTGCCGAACATCGAGAGCAAGCGGCGGTAGGAGTCCCACGCGAACCGGTCGTTGCCGCCCTGCTTCGCGAGGCCGTTCACGCTCTGGTCGTTGAGGCCGATGTTGAGGACGGTGTCCATCATTCCGGGCATCGAGAACTTCGCGCCGGACCGCACCGAGACCAGCAACGGGTCGTCGGCGTCGCCGAGGGTCTTGCCCATGGCCTTCTCGAGGCTCGCGAGGTGCTCGCTGATCTCGTCTTCCATCTCGACCGGCGCGTTGCCGCTCTCGAGATAGGTGCGGCACGCCTGGGTGGTGATGATGAAGCCGGGAGGCACCGGGAGGCCGATATTGGTCATCTCGGCGAGGTTCGCGCCCTTGCCGCCGAGAAGGTCCTTCATGTCTCGGTTGCCTTCGCTGAAGTCGTACACGTACTTCGGCACTGGGAACGCTCCTCGCGGGGTGATTTTCGGTGTGTCGGCAGTTCTGATCCTACCGATGGCCGGGTTGTCCACAGGCCGCCGGTTCTCGGGCTCGTCGGCTGGCGTTTGTGGCTAGCGTCGCTGAAGACTTCTTGGGGGGCTTCATGCCGGACGCTTTTGCTGTCACGCCCGCTTCGCTCGCTTTGCTGGCTGCGGCCGTAGGCCGGGTCCGCGACGAGCTCTCTCGCACGGCTGATCTCGGTCAGGACGTCGGGGCGGCGTTCGGCTCGGACGTCGTGGCGGGCGCGTTGCACCACTTCGTCACGGGCTGGCACGACGGTCGGGCGCAGATCTGTGCGGACGTCGGGCAGCTCTCCGACCTTTTGGGGCAGGCGGCCCAAGTCTACGGCGAGACCGACGGCGATCTAGCGGCAGCGATGCAATGACAATCAGCCCGGACGACGACGGGCTGGGCTCGCGTGCACCGACATCGTCGGGACGACTGCCGCAGGAGCTTGCGCCGAACGTCGATGATCTGGGCTTCGCGTCCACCCCACCGGTGCTGACGGGAGCAAGCATCGTCACGCCCGGCGACTGGATCGAACTCGACCTCGACCCGGCCACCCGGCATAAATCGATCGGCCGGGCAGTTCGGCAGGCGATCGCTCGCTCACCAAGCCTTGCGCCCGATGCGATCGGGCTCATAGCCATGCTCGATCGCACTACCAGCCTGGCTGCCAAGGCGACCGCGTTTTATTGCGCATCGCGGGTCATCGAGGACGCAACACAGGTGATCGTCGCGACTGTGCTCATGCAGGTCTGCCGCTCTCCCGCCCCGCCTGCTCACGGGTCGCCAAGCCTCTCTGTAGGCGAGCGATGCGCCGCTCTGCGCGAAGTGTTTAGTAAGGACCCAGACTGGGCGGGCGCCCATACTCGCGTCGTCGAGCTCCGATTCGTCGGCACTGCGGTGCGACTGCATGTCGACGCTCCGGGGATCGTCGTGCAATACCTCGTGCCGTTGCGCGGTGGGTTTGCGCACGCAGTACTCACATTCACCTGCCCGTGCCCCCCGTACGCGCGAGTGATGACCGAACTGTTCGACACCATGGCTCAAAGTCTCGAGTTGCACTACTGATTAGTTGTCCACAGGTCATGTCTCTACCGCGGCGGAGACCATCTGTAAACGGCTAACTTCTCGCTGTGCCTGTTGACGTTCTCGACCCTGTTGTCGGGGATCCAATGGCTGTTTCGGCAGCCGGTCGCACGCTTGAGTCGATCGCGTTGGACGTTGCGAACATCGCTAACCGACTGCGGTCACTAGCTGCGAGCGATGACTCGTGGACAGGCGCAGCAGCTGTTTCCGCTCACGTCCGCACGGCGTCTCTTGCCACCGACTCTCGACAAAGCGAATGTGTCGTACGCAGCAGCGGGAAGTGCGCTGGGCTCTTACGCACGCACGCTCGCCGACGCGCAGGACCAGTCGACTTCTGCAATCGCCGCAGCCGGTCGCGCGAGTGCTGAGCTGGCATCCGCGGTTGCCGCGCACGCTGCAGCCGCGGCTCGCGACGCGTCAGCGTCCGCTGCCGCGCGCTCGGCCGGACTACCGCCGCCTGCCTCCAACTGCACCGCGCTACGAGGCGTCGATCGATGAGGCTTCGGCGCAGCTAAAGAGAGCGGTCGCGTCAAACGACGAGGCGCACGAACAACAACGGTCTGCGGCACGGACAGCGGCAGCCGCGTTGCAGCAGGCATCACACGCCGGCATCCACAACCAGTCCTGGTTCCACCACGTCACGCACTCCGTCGGTCATTGGGCGTCAACGCATTGGACGGCGACGCTGCGCGAAGTCTCGAAGGTCGGAACGATTGTTTCAGCGTTAGCCGGGGCTGCCGCACTGATTCTCGCGGTCGCAGGTGTCGCGTTTCCGCCTCTTGGAAGCAGCGGCGGCAGCCCTGGAAACGGTGTCGCTCGTCAGCGCGGTCGCGGCAGGAATGGCAGACACCGCGTTGGCTGCAACCGGCAAAGGATCATGGACATCGGTAGGCGTCGACGCAATCAGCTTCGCGCCCGCCGGCCTAGGCAAGCTAGTAACCAAAGCCGCCCCGTTAATCCGCGAATCCCGGCTGATCAAACCCAGCACAGTCGTCCACGCCAGCAATCCCCGCGAAGCTGCAAGCTACGTGCCCTGACCACCCTGGGCCACCCACCCGACGCAACCGGCGAGCTGCGGCTAATCAACTGCAAACCGCGCCGAGGCTCCGACTGGGGGTTCAGCAACGATCCACCTCGACAAACATTTCTTGGGTCGAGGTCCGTTTTCGCTATCGCACATCGACCCGGGAGGTAACGCCGAAACGTGGCTCGGTCACTTCGCGAGCTTGGCACGCGCCCGTCCGACTACAGTTCGGAGCAACGGCATCCAGGACATCATGGGCAAGTTCGAGAAGGCCGACGGATCCGGAAGCTTCAAACTCGGCCTTCGGCTCTCGCCAAAGGACGATGGAACATTCGATCTAGTCACCGTCCTCACAAGCCAAGGGAAGTAGCGACATGTTTGAGTGCCCCGTGTGCCAGTTCGTCGGGCTCCGCCGTCAGCCGTATGCCACATGGCCACCGCCCGAGGGCTTAGCGATCACGCCGCCGTACGATGACTGGCTCGGGAGAGGCGACCTACGAGGTCTGCCGGATGTGCGCGTTCGAGTTTGGGTACGACGACGATCCAGGCACCGCCGACCGATGTCCTTCGCCGAGTACCGAGCCGACTGGGAATCCCGGGGCAGCCCGGTGTTCCGGCCGGACGACGTCGCGCAGATCAACGCGACCCGCGAGGCCGACAAGTGACGCCCGAGTAATCGAAGATCTTGCGGCTCCAGAGGCGACCTAGCGTTGGCGCTCAGCGCGCTCTAGCACGCGTCGCGGCACCAGGAGTCTCGCCAAACCCGGCGCTGGACGGCGGATTGGTCGTGGCGAGACCGAAATCGTGGACGTTTGTCTGACCCAGGAGGTAAGACGGTCCACGATTTCTGCGTGCCGCGGGCGACGGGCGGCGGCGACCCGCACGGACCCAACCGCCCCGCAGCACCTACAGGTCGAGGAGTCGCTCCCTCAGGTAGCCGACCACTGCGTCTAGGCCGACTCGCTCTTGCTTCATTGTGTCGCGCTCTCGGATCGTGACGGCCTGATCCTCGAGTGTCTCGAAGTCGACCGTTACGCAGTACGGCGTTCCGATCTCATCCTGGCGGCGGTATCGACGTCCGATTGCTGATGCGTCGTCGAAATCGACGTTCCAGCGCCGTCGCAACTCAATAGACAAGTCGCGCGCCTTCGGTGACAAGTCGGCGTTGCGCGACAGCGGCAGCACCGCGACCTTCACTGGCGCCAATCGTGGATCGAGGCGCAGCACAGTGCGCTTCTCCAACTCCCCCTTGGCGTTCGGTGCCTCGTCCTCGGTGTAGGCGTCGACCAAGAACGTCAACACGCACCGGTCGACACCGGCTGCCGGCTCGATTACGTACGGCGTCCACCGCTCCCCCGACTCCTGGTCGAAGTACGACAAGTCAACGCCCGACGCCTTGGAGTGCACGGTCAAGTCGTAGTCGGTGCGGTTCGCGATTCCTTCGAGCTCGCCCCACTCGGAGCCCTGGAACCCGAAGCGGTACTCGATGTCGACAGTCCGCTTCGAGTAGTGCGACAACTTCTCCTTGGGGTGCTCGAAGAGTCGCATCATGTCCGGGCGCAGGCCCAACCCCACGTACCACGCCAGCCGAGTGTCGATCCAGTACTGATGCCATTCCTCGTCGGTGCCTGGCTTGACGAAGAACTCCATCTCCATCTGCTCGAACTCGCGCGTGCGGAAGATGAAGTTTCCCGGCGTGATCTCGTTGCGGAAGCTCTTGCCCTGCTGGGCAATACCGAACGGCGGCTTCTTGCGCGACGACTGCTGCACATTCAAATAGTTGATGAAAATGCCCTGCGCAGTCTCGGGCCGCAGGTAGGCCAAACCCGACTCGTCCTCGACCGGGCCGAGGTAGGTCTTCAACAAACCGTTGAACATCTTCGGCTCGGTGAAGGCGCCCTTCGTCCCGCAGTTCGGGCAGTTGATGTCGGCCAACCCATGTGCCGGCGGCCGATCGTGCTTCTCGGTGTACGCCTCTTCGAGATGGTCGGCGCGGAAGCGCTTGTGACACGACTGGCACTCGGTCAGCGGGTCGACGAATGCGGTGATGTGGCCGCTGGTCTCCCACACGATCGGATTGAGAATGACCGACGAGTCGAGCCCGACGATGTCGTCACGCTCGTGCACCATCGACTTCCACCACTGGCGCTTCACGTTGTTCTTGAGCTCGACGCCAAGGGGTCCGTAGTCCCACGCGGCTCGCAAGCCGCCGTAGATCTCGCTACTGGGAAAAACCAACCCGCGGCGCTTGCTCAGGTTGACGATGGCGTCGAGTCGGTCGTCAGACTTCTTGGTGGAGCTGGCCATGAAATGTCCATCCGGCTGGCGGTCGGTGAGCGGCCAGCGTATCAATCTCCGCCGGACGCCGAGAGGTTCGGTCGTGCGGTCCCGTAGCGCCGATCACGACTGGCGTAGATCTCGATCGCCCGCCACAGGTCGCGTCGATCGAAATCGGGCCACAGCGTGTCGAGAAAAACCATCTCCGCATAGGCCGATTGCCATGGCAGGAAGTTCGACGTCCGTTGTTCACCTGACGACCGCAGGAACAGATCGACGTCCGGCATTGAAGGCTCGTCGAGGTAGCGAGCGAAGACCTTCTCATCGACCCGTTTCGGGTCGACCTTGCCAGCTGCAACGTCTACAGCGAGTGCTCGTGCGGCGTCAGCGATCTCGGCACGACCGCCGTAGTTGACGCACATCGTCAACGTAAGAACGTCGTTGTCGCGGGTCATGTCCTCGGCGATCTCAAGCTCGCGAATCACACTTGCCCACAATCGCGGACGCCGCCCGGCCCATCGAACGCGGACACCCAATGAGTGCATGTAATCGCGACGCCGCCGAATCACGTCGCGGTTGAAGCCCATCAGGAACTTCACTTCGTCGGGCGACCGCTTCCAGTTCTCGGTTGAGAATGCGTACGCCGAGATCCAGCCGACGCCGGCCTCGATTGCGCCCTCGACCACGTCAAGCAACGCCGCCTCACCGCGTTCGTGCCCTGCGGTGCGGGGCAGGCCGCGAGACCGCGCCCATCGACCATTGCCGTCCATCACGATCGCGACGTGTCGCGGCACGAGCTCGGATGGAAGCAGCGGAGGACGCGCGCCAGAGGGATGCGGTGCTGGAAGGCTGACCGAGCGGCGCGCAGCCATCAGGCGTGCTCGACCAGCCGCAGCGAACGAATGCTGTGCTCGAGATGCCACTGCAGATACGCAGCCGTCAAGCCGCTCGCCTCGCGTTGGTGCCGCGATTCGCTGGCATCGGCGGCCAGCCAATCGCCGTCCAGCAAAGCTTCGAGAAGCAGTAATGCTTCGGACGACGGGGTGGCCGAGCCAGCCGGACGGCAATCGGCGCACACGGTGCCGCCGCCCTGCACGGAGAACCACCGATGCGGACCCTCGACGCCGCAACGCGCGCAGTCCCCCAACGCCGGCGCGTAGCCCGAAACCGCGAGCGCGCGCAGGGCGAAGGCGTCGAGCACCAGCCGCGCGTCGTGGGTCTCTTCGGTGAGCGCCCGCAGGCCGCCGACCAGCAACAGGTAGAGCCGCAGCGCCGGCTCGCGCTCTTCGGCAGTCAGCCGTTCCGCGGTCTCGAGCATCGCCGTCCCGGCCGTGTAGCGCGGATAGTCGCCGGCCAACCGGTCGCCGAACGCGGTGTAGGTCTCGACCTGGGTCACGATGTCGAGCGAGCGCCCGACGTAGAACTGCGCGTCGACGTGGGAGAACGGCTCGAGCCGGCCGCCGAACTTGGACTTGGTCCGCCGAACACCCTTCGCGACCGCCCGCACTCGCCCGGTCCGGCGCGTGAGCAGGCTGACGATGCGGTCGGCCTCGCCCAGCTTCTGGACGCGCAGCACGATCCCGTCGTCGCGGTAGAGCGTCATTCTCTGTCGTCCCGCCAGCAAGTCACCGGGTCATTCTCCCTGAACCCGCCGCCATTCGCCGTCCCCGCCGCGCGTCCCACCCGAGCAAGACCCGGGCGGGACGGCGAGGGGCTGGGCCTAGCTCGCGGCCTCGGCGGCCCGGTTCACTGCGCTCACTACTGCGCGCAGCGACGCGGTGACGATGTTCGGGTCGACCCCGACACCCCAGAGCACCTCGTCATCGACCACGCACTCGAGGTAGGCGGCCGCTCGCGCATCGCCGCCCGCCGAGATCGCGTGCTCGTTGTAGTCGAGGACTCGGACGTCGACCCCGATCGTCGACAGCGCGTCGAGGAAGGCCGCGATCGGACCGTTGCCGGTGCCCTCGAGCATCTGCGTCGCGCCCTGGTAGCGCACCTCGACCGAGAGCGCGTCCTTCTGGTCGACGGCCGCAGACGTGTGATGCGACAGCAAGGTCAGCGGCGACGCCGGCGAAAGGTATTCGGTCTCGAAGATCTTCCACATCTCCGACGGCGACACCTCCCCGCCCGACGCATCGGTGCGCGCTTGAATCACCCGGGAGAACTCGATCTGCAACCGCCGCGGCAGTTCAAGGGAGTGCTCCGCCTTCATCACGTACGCGATGCCGCCCTTGCCCGACTGGCTGTTCACGCGGATCACGGCTTCGTACGAGCGACCGACATCCTTCGGGTCGATCGGCAGATACGGCACCGCCCAGTCGATCTCGTCGACGGTCTTCCCGGCGGCCGCAGCATCGGCGGCCAGCGCTTCGAAACCCTTCTTGATCGCGTCCTGGTGCGAGCCGGAAAAGGCGGTGTAGACGAGGTCGCCCGCATACGGGTGCCGCGGGTGCACCGGCAGTTGCGTGCAGTACTCGACCGTGCGCCGGACCTCGTCGATCTGCGAGAAGTCGATCTGCGGGTCGATGCCCTGGCTGAACAGGTTCATCCCGAGCGTGACGAGGTCGACGTTGCCGGTGCGCTCGCCGTGCCCGAACAGACAGCCTTCGATGCGATCAGCACCGGCCATGACGCCGAGTTCCGATGCCGCGACTGCACACCCGCGGTCGTTGTGCGGATGCAGCGAGAGGCAGATGAACTCCCGGCGCGACAAGTGCCTGCCCATCCACTCGATCTGGTCGGCGTAGACATTGGGCGTCGAGCGCTCGATGGTGGCGGGCAGGTTCAGGATGATCTCTCGTCCCGGCCCGGGTTGCCAGACGTCCATCACGGCTTCACACACCTCGACGGCGAAGTCGAGTTCGGTGTCGATGAAGATCTCCGGCGAGTACTCGTAGCCGAAGGCCTCCGTCGATCCCAGCAGCCGCTCGGCGTGCTTCATCACGTGGCGAGTGCCGTCGGCTGCGAGCGCCACCGTTTCGGCGCGGCTGTTGCGGAACACCACGCGTCGAAACAGCGGCGCGGTCGCGTTGTAGAGGTGCACGGTTGCGTTCGGTGCACCGACCAGGCTCTGCACAGTGCGTTCAATCAGATCTTCGCGAGCCTGCGTCAGGACCGAGATGGTGACGTCGGACGGCACCTCGCCGTTCTCGATGATGCTGCGCACGAAATCAAAATCTGTCTGGGACGCAGAGGGGAACCCGACCTCGATTTCCTTGTAGCCCATGCGCACCAGAAGCTGGAACATCGACAGCTTTCGGCCGGGGCTCATCGGGTCGATCAAGGCCTGGTTGCCGTCACGAAGGTCGGTCGACAGCCACCGCGGTGCCTTCGTGATGACCTGCGACGGCCAGGTGCGCTCGGGCAGGTCGACGGGCGTCCAAGGCTTGTACTTGCGGATCGGCATCTGGCTCGGGCGCTGCGCGATGATGCGCCCGGAAGAATCGCGATTGCTGCTCATTGCTGCTCCTCGTATGGCGGGTGGCGGAATACGGCCGGCACGCAGCAATCCCGCGACGAGGAGACCGGCCTCTTAGAGGGTCTCGCCGCGGCAGCTAAGGAGCAGGAGCTTCGACATTGGGAGGATCATACCCCGCCGCGCGACTCAAGCGGTCGACCAATTCCGAGTAGGAAATCTCGGTGAACGACTCGACCCGCAGGTCGGCCCGCCCAAGAGGCAGCCCGGCAGTCACCGGATTCGGTACGGCGACGCAGAACAGCCCGGCCGCCTTGGCCGCGGTGATCCCGTTGGGCGAATCCTCGAAGGCGATCGCGTCGGCCGCTTCGATGCCCAGGGACGCAAGAGCCGCGAGGTAGATATCAGGCGCCGGCTTCACCCGCCCGTTGTCTCGCGCGCAGACGACTTCGAAGCGATCGTGAATGCCGAGCCGGCCGAGTTCTTGGTCGAGCCAGTCGCGCGTCGCACTCGACGCCACGGCGAACCTGGCGCCGGCCGCAGCCGCATCGTCAAGGAACGCTTCGACGCCGGGCCGCAACGGCTCTGAGCTGACGATGCGATTGTGGCGCGCTCGCCATTCCGCGCGTAGCTCGGTGTCGACGAACTCGACTCCACCGGCCCGAATCGCGCCCATCATCGCCTCTTGGCTGCCCTGCGATCCGATGTAGCGATGCCAGACTTCAAGCGGAAAGACAAGTTCGTGGACGGCGAACTGCTCGCGCCAAGCGAGTAGTGCGGTTGATTCGGTGTCGACGAGAAGCCCATCAAAGTCGAAGATCAGCGCGCGAGACGCGGTCATCGATTCTCCTTGCGCCACACGAACTTCAGCCCCGACCAATCGGCATCGAGCGCCGCCACCTTCACATCGACGACGCCTTTCGGCAACAACACCTCGCGCAGCAGATTCTCGTCGACATCGCTCACGTGACCGCCCGCCTTGCGTGGCCACGCCACCCACAGCGCACTGCCGCTTCGGCAGAGATTCGCCACCAACGGCGCGACGGCGGCGACATCGGCGGCAGTGCGGCAGAAGACCAGGGCCACATCGACGTCAGTCAGCTGCCGAGCGACGCGGCGTCTTCGGATTGCGGGCGACCGTGACATCGCCGGGCAGGTCGGGAACCGTCCACGACGGCGGCGCATCGAGCAACGCCAGCTCCCCGCCGTCCTTGATGCCCAGCTTCTTCGCCATGGGCGTACCGGAGTACCCGGCGTCCTGCGTCACCTCAGAAACCCAGCTTGCGCAACTGTGCGGGATCGCGCTGCCAGTCCTTCGCCACTTTCACCCGCAGGTCGAGGTAGACGCGGCTACCCAGGAGTGCCTCGGCCTGCATGCGAGCGCGGGTGCCGACTTCGCGCAACCGAGACCCGCCGCTGCCGATGACGATCGCTTTCTGGCTCGGCCGTTCGACGTACATGACGGCGAAGACGTCGATCAGGTCTTTGCCCTCGCGTGGTTTCATCTCCTCGACGACCACCGCGAGGCTGTGCGGCAGTTCTTCCCGCACCCCGTCGAGCGCAGCTTCGCGAATCAGTTCGGCGATCATCACCATCTCGGGCTCGTCGGTCAGTTCGCCATCGAGATACAGCGGCGGGCCTTCGGGCAACCGAGCGATCAACAGATCCGCGAGCAACTCGACCTGCTCGCCTGCAACGGCCGACACCGGAACGATCTCGGCCCACTCACCAAGTCGCGACAATGCCAAGAGCTGAGCTGCGACCTCGCTGTTTGGAGCGGCGTCGGTCTTGGTGATCACGGCGATCACCGGTGTCTTCTCGATCCGGTTCAGTTCGGCCGCGATGAACTTGTCGCCGGGCCCGACCTTCTCGTTCGCGGGCACGCAAAACACGATGACGTCGACCTCGGCCAGCGTTGTGCGCACAACGTCGTTCAGCCGCTCGCCGAGCAAGGTGCGCGGCTTATGCAGTCCAGGCGTGTCGACCACGATGAGTTGCGCGTCGGGTCGGTGCACGATGCCGCGAATGGCGTGCCGCGTGGTCTGCGGTCGGTCGCTGGTGATCGCCACCTTCTGGCCCACGAGCGCGTTGAGCAGCGTGGATTTGCCGGCATTGGGACGACCGACGACGCAGGCAAAGCCAGACCGATGAGGCGTTGTCACGCGTTATCGGAGAATGCGCCGATGACGCGGTGGACCGTGCCGTCGATTGCCGCGAGCAAGATCGGCGCGTCCGGCGACAGGTCGGCCACGACCGCAAGATCCTCGGTGCGAGCCGTTGCCGCCGCACCGACGATTGCGGCCGCTTCGAGCGCATCGGCGCCGCTGGCCACCGCGATGACCACCGCCGCCTGCAGCGCCGACAGCGGAAGCGACGACAGTTCGACAGTGGTCGCGACGTAAGTGCGGCCGGTGTCGTCGCGGACGGCGGCACCCTCAGCAGTGTTGTTGCGAGCCCTCGCCGACCTGGCCAAAGTCACCAGCTTCTCGTCGTCCGGCTTGAGCTCGATCGAGTCAGGCATCAGCCCGCCCGCGATCCATCGGACGCCGGTGCTGCGGCTGCGGCGCGGCTCGATCCGTTGGATGTCGGTGCCACGCCGGCTGCCTCGGCGGCGCTGCTTGCCATCGGGAGCGCCTCGGTCTCGGGCACCGGCGTTGGCTCCTCCGCACCGGGGATCCCGTCAATCGCCTCGCGCCGTCGACGCGACTTGGCGCGTTCTTCATCGGTCAGGTGGACGACGACGCTGGCGATCGTGTTGCGGCGACCGCGTGCGCCCTCGGCAACGAGTTCAAGGCCCGCAACCGTTGCGGTCGCGCCGGGAATCGGTACTCGGCCAAGTGCCTGCGCGAGCAAGCCGCCCACAGTCTCGACGGCGTCGTCGTCCTCGATCTCGACGTCGAACAGCTCCGCGAGTTCGTCGACCGGCAGCCGGGCGGTGACCCGCACGCCACCATCGGCGAGTCGTTCGATGCGCGGGCCTTCGCGATCGTGCTCGTCAGTGATCTCGCCCACGATCTCTTCAAGAATGTCCTCGATCGTCGCGAGACCCGCGGTGCCGCCGTACTCGTCGACGACGATGACGAGGTGAATGCGCTCGGCCTGCATCTCGCGCAGCAGCACGTCGACCGGCTTACTGTCTGGTACGAATGTCGCCGGCCGCATGAGCGATTCGACGCGTTCGGTCGACTCGGAGTCACGGTATTCAAAGACGCGCCGGGTGATGTCGCGCAGGTAGACGGTGCCGACGATGTCGTCTTCGTTCTCGCCGACCACCGGCAACCGGGAGAATCCGCTACGCAACGCGAGTGACATGGCTTGCCGCAACGTTTTGGTTTGTTCGATGAAGACCATGTCGGTGCGTGGCACCATCACCTCGCGCACGATCGTGTTGCCGAGCTCGAACACCGAATGGATCATCTGACGCTCGTCGCTCTCGATCACCTTGCTGGCCTCGGCGAGGTCGACCATGTCGCGCAACTCTGCTTCGCTGGTGAACGGCCCGTCGCGAAAACCCTGACCCGGGGTCAGCGCGTTGCCAACGGCGATGAGGAACTTCGGCAGCGGCCCGAGAATCCCGGCAAGCCGCACGACCCAGGGCGCCGCGAACAGTGCGACACCGTCAGCGTGCTGACGGCCCAGCGTGCGGGGCGCGACGCCGACGACCACGTAGCTGACCACAACCATCGACGCGGCGGTGGCGAGCACAGTGTCCCAGCTGTTGCCGAAGCGGCCGATCGCCCAGACGGCGACCATCACGGCGGCGGTCATTTCAGCAGCGACCCGCAGCAAGAGCACCACGTTGAGGTAGCGGGGTGGCTCTGCGATCACCCGGCGCAACGCGACCGCTCCGCGGCGGTCGTCACGCAAATAGTCGTCGACGTGCACCCGCGAGACGCGCGACAACGCGGCGTCGGCCGCGGCGCATAAGCCGGCCACAAAGATCAGGACAACCACACAGATCGGCCACAGGACGTCGCCCGGATTCATGCGCCGGCACTTTCCGCGGTCGTTTGGGCGGTGCGCGCAGACTGCCACGCCGTCAGCAAGTCGCGCTGAAGCCCGAACATCTCTTTCTCGTCGTCGGGTTCGGCGTGGTCGAACCCGAGCAGGTGCAAGATGCCGTGCGTGCAGAGCAGTTCGAGCTCGTCTTGCACCGAGTGCCCCGCGACCACGCCCTGCTTGGCTGCGACTGCAGGGCACAACACGACATCGCCGAGCATGCCTGCGTCGTCGGTCTCGTCGATGTCACGGTCGTCGCGGCCGGGACGGAGCTCATCCATCGGGAACGACAGCACATCGGTCGGGCCGGGCTCGTCCATCCAGCGCTCGTGGAGCACCGTCATCTCGCCCTCATCGACAAGCAGGATCGACAGCTCGGCAAGGGGATGAATGCGCATCGCGTCGAGCACGTGGCGAGCGACCGCGACCAGGCGCAGTTCATCGACAGCGACGCCAGATTCGTTGGCGACCTCGACGCTCACTCAGCGGCCACCGCGACGACGGGCCGACACCGGCCGTGGCGCGGCTGAGTCGCTTGCCGCGTCGGCGCGCTCGTAGGCATCGACGATCTCGCTGACCAGCTTGTGGCGCACAACGTCGCCACTGCCCGTCATCGAGAAGTGCACGTCGGGGATGCCGTCGAGGATGTCGCGTACTACCCGAAGCCCACTTTGGGTGTTGCCGGGCAGGTCGATCTGTGTCACGTCGCCCGTCACGACCATCTTCGAGCCGAAGCCCAACCTGGTCAGGAACATCTTCATCTGCTCAGGAGTGGTGTTCTGTGCTTCGTCGAGAATGATGAAGGCGTCGTTCAGCGTGCGGCCACGCATGTAGGCCAGTGGCGCGACTTCGATCGTGCCGCTCTGCATCAGCCGCGGAATCGAGTCGGGTTCGAGCATGTCGTGCAAGGCGTCGTAGAGCGGCCGCAGATAGGGGTCGATCTTCTCGTACAGAGTGCCGGGCAAGAAGCCGAGCCGCTCGCCGGCCTCGACGGCTGGGCGGGTCAAGATGATGCGGTTGACCTGCTTGGCCTGCAGCGCCTGCACGGCCTTGGCCACCGCGAGGTAGGTCTTGCCGGTGCCGGCCGGGCCGATCGAGAACACGATGGTGTGCTTGTCGATCGCCTCGACGTAGCGCTTCTGGTTGACCGACTTCGGCCTGATCGTCTTGCCGCGCGACGACACGATGTCGAGGGTGAGCACCTCGACTGGTCGCTCGGTGTCCTTGCTGCGCAACATCGTGACGCTGCGTTCGACAGCGTCAGCCGTCAGAGTCGCGCCGCTCTCGAGCAACGCGATGAGCTCTTCGAACAGCTGGGCGACCACGGCGTTCTCAGGGTCGGCGCCGGTAATGGTGATCTCGTTGCCACGGACGTGGATGTCGCTGTCGAACGCGCGCTCGATGATGCGCAGCAGTTCGTCTCGGGATCCGAGGAGGCTGACCATCGAATGTGCGCCGGGCACAACGATGCGGGTCTGCGTCGCGGCGGAGCCGACAGTGTCGTGGGAGGAGCCGGCCGCGGGACGGGCCTGGCTCGGTTCGGCTCGCATGGATTGGCCGGTGGGGCCTGCTCGCGCCTGCTTTCGGTCCTCGGTGACGTGACCCCTCCATGGTACCCGCGCGCCGGAGGGCCGCTATGCGGTAAACCTCTCCGGTAAACCGACTCATCCGGATGCGCGTCGTATCCGTATGACCGCCGCACTCCTGAGCCGCCCGGGGAGCCGAACCTTGCTGGGCCAATTCGAGACGGCCACCGCTGACGAGGCGGTCGTCGAGTTGTATCGCGCTCACTACGCCGGTCTGGTGCGCCTTTCCGCCATGTTGGTCGGCGACGTCGGCACTGCGGAGGAGGTCGTCCAGGACGCCTTCGTCGCGATGCACGGCAGCTGGAGCCGCCTGCGCGACCCGGAGAAGGCGCTGGCTTACCTGCGGCAGGCGATCGTCAACCGCTCCCGGTCGGCGTTGCGGCACCGCGCGGTGGTGGCGAAATATCCGCAAGCGCCACCACCCGACGTCCCGAGTGCAGAGCATTTCGCGGTCGCCGCAACCGAACGTGACCGGCTCATGCGGGCGATCCACGCACTACCTCGCCGGCAGCGGGAAACCCTCCTGCTGCGGTATTACTCCGACCTCTCTGAGGCCCAAATAGCCGACACCCTCGGCATCAGTCAGGGCGCCGTCAAGAGCCACGCATCCCGTGGGCTGGCCGCCCTTCGCACCGTTTTGGAGATCACGCCATGAGCGACCGCCCGGGTCCGTTCGACCCCGACGACGCGTCCACCGACGACGACACTGCGCGCCGCCTACGCGAGGTGCTCGGGCACGAAGCCCGCGCCATCACGCCGTCCGCCGATGGACTCGCAATGATCCGCGAGAAGATCCGCGCCCAACGTCCGAGGCGGCGCAACTGGGTGCGCGCGTTCCAGATCGGCGGCGCCGGCCTCGCGACGGCAGCGGTCGCGATCATTGGGGTCGCCTTTGCGCAGAACAAGTCCGGCACCCCCAATCACCCCGCCGCCACTGCGGCCGCCGCGTCGTCGCCCACCCCCGCAGCATCGGTGCCAGTCGTACCGCCCGCCACTCCTACCGTCGTGTCCCCGCCAGCTTCGTCGGCGCCCAGCAGCTACCCGGTGTGGGTCTACTACGTCGACAAGCGGAAGGACCCTCGGCAACTGCTATTCCGCGAGAAGGCGACCTGGCCGTCGTCGCCACAGCACACCTTCGTCAAGGACGCCGTCGACGCGATGCTCGCGACACCGGCGCAGGATGCCGACTACACCAGCTACTGGCCAGCCGGCACGACGCTGCTGTCGGCCAACATCGTGAACACGACGACCGCGGTCGTGAACCTCTCGAGCGAGGCGAGCAACGGGCCCGCGAACGAGGCCGCCATCAGCGCGCAGCAATTGCTGTACACAATCATCGCCGCCGCGCCGAAGATCGACAGCCTTCAGCTACAGATCGCGGGCGTGCCGGTCACTACCCTGTGGGGCACCCCGCTGGGCGCGACCGCGAGCGCTCCGCCCGCATCTCCAACCGCGACGGCGCCGGGCACGATCACGGCACTGCCGGCGTGGCAGGTGTGGGGCCACGTGTGGATTACTTCGCCACTCGAAAACGCGACCGTCGCGTCGTCGGTCAACATCACCGGCGAGGCGAGCACGTTCGAAGGCACCGTTGGGTGGCAACTGCGTAGCAACGGCGGCGTGCTCAAGACCGGAAGTGTCACGGCCGACCTGGGTGCGCCCAACCGCGGCCTATGGAGCGTGACACTCCAGGGCCTCGCGCCAGGTCAGTACGCGATCCGGGCCTACGAGACGTCCGCGAAAGACGGCTCCGTGACCTACCTCGACGACAAGACCTTCACCGTCAGCTGACCGGCCGTCTTCTCGGGCGGCCACCCCGCCGTCCCGCCCCGCCGTTCCACTGCCGCCCGCGGATCCAGTTAGGCAGCTGCAGTGGACCCTAGGCAGGTGTCTGAACCTGCCTAGGGACCTGTACGGCTGCCGAACGTGGTCAACTTCGGGCGCAGCTGACCGCTCGGTCAGCCCCAGCGGCCAGAGTTCGCCATCACGATGGCAGCCGCGACGGTCCCTGCGGTCGAGGTGCGCAACACGGTCGGACCAAGCCGGCGGACGACGGCACCAGCGGCTTCGAACGCGGCGATCTCGTCGTCGGCGATGCCACCTTCAGGACCGACGATCAGTACAACCTCTCCGTTGGTCGGCATCGCAAGCGAACGCAACGGCTGATCTGACTGCTCATGCAGGACGACGGCAGCCCCGCCTGCCTGCACAACTGACTCGAGCCGAGCCACCACTGCGGACGTTGTTTCAAGTAGCGGGACGTCGACCAGCCAAGGTCGTCGAGCCTGCTTCGCGGCTTCACGGGCGGTCGTGCGCCAGCGGGTGACGGCTTTCTGCGCACGCGGCGAATCCCAGCGCACGATCGATCGGGAGGCCTGCCACGGCACGATGACGTCGACGCCGACCTCGGTCATGGTCTCGACGGCCCGCTCGTCACGGTCGCCTTTGGCCAATGCCTGCACCACGGTGATGAGGGGCAATGGCTGCGGCACCAAAACGCGTTCGAGCACGCGGGCGTGCAAGACCTGGCCTACGACGGCGGCTACTTCTGCCACACACAGCAACCCCGCGCCGTCCGATAGATCGAGACGCTCGCCGGCGACGAGCCGACGCACCGTCGCGGCGTGCCTGCCCTCGGCGCCGCCGAGTTCAACCACGTCACCGATTTCCGCAGCGGCGAGCCGGTCGTCGTCCGCGAAGAAAAGCGGTGCGGTCAAGTGAGGCTCAGCGGCCGTTGAACGCGTCGCGGATGCGGCCGAAAAGTCCGGGAGTTGCGGCCTTGAAGGCGCCGTCCGGTGACTCCTCGCCGCGCAGGCTCGCGAGCTTGCGCATCAACTCTTCCTGCTCGGAGTCGAGCTTCGTCGGCGTCGTCACCTCGAGATGAACGTGCAGGTCACCGCGGCTGTTCGAGCGCAGGCGGGGAACACCGCGGCCGCGCAACGGGATCACGGTGCCCGACTGTGTGCCGGGCTTCACGTCGATATCGACCGGACCGTCGAGGGTCTCGACCTTCAGCGATGTGCCGAGAGCTGCGGCGGTCATCGGCACCGGCACGGCTGCATGCAGGTCGACGCCGTGGCGCTCGAACGTCGGGTGCTTGCGCTCTTCGATCTCGACGTAGAGGTCACCGGGCGGGCCGCCACCAGGGCCGACCTCGCCCTCGCCAGTAAGGCGCAACCGCATGCCGTGTTCGACACCGGCGGGGATCCCGACCTCGACCGTGCGACGTGCCCGCACCCGGCCGTCACCGGAGCACTCAGGGCATGGGTGGCGGATGACGGTTCCAACACCGGCGCACTGCGGGCACGGTCGCGACGTCATGACCTGACCGAGAAACGAACGGGTCACTTGGCTGACCTCGCCGCGGCCCTTACACACCTGACACGTTTCGGGATGCGTGCCCGACGCGGTTCCGGCGCCGTCGCACGTCGTGCAGATAACGGCCGTTTCGATGTTGAGTTCGCGAGTGGCGCCGAACACAGCTTCGACCAGGTCGATCTCGACGTGGATCAGCGCGTCGTTGCCCTTGCGCGTTCGTGTCCGCGGTCCGCGCGCAGCGCCGCCGCCGAAGAACGCGTCCATGATGTCGCCGAGGCCGCCAAAGCCTGCATTGAAAGGGCTATTGCCGGACGCCGACAGCGGATCGCCACCCATGTCGTAGAGCTGCCGCTTGCTCGGGTCGGACAACACCTCGTACGCCGAGGTGATCTCCTTGAAGCGCTCCTGCGTCTCCGCATCGGGATTCACGTCAGGATGCAACTGCCTCGCCAACCGCCGGTACGCACGCTTGATCTCCTCGGGCGGTGCGTCCTTGCGCACGCCGAGGGTCGCGTAATAGTCGCGCGCCACCGGTAACTCCTTGTTGCTTCTCTAGTACTTCAGGACTCGGCGAGAATGCGGCCGACATAACGTGCGACCGCGCCGACGGCCGCCATCGTGCCCGGGTAGTCCATCCGCATCGGACCGAGCACACCGAGACTGGCTAATGCTCGACTCCCAGAGCCATACGTCGCACTCACCATCGAGGTCGACCGCAGGCCCTCGTACAGGTTCTCGTCGCCGATCCGCACGGTCACCTCGCTCGGCCTACTCGCTTCACCCAACAGCCGGATGAGCACGACCTGCTCTTCGAGCGCTTCGAGCACCGGATGCACCGAGTCGGGGAAGTCGAGCGCCAGCCGGGTGAGGTTCGACGCGCCACCGACGACGACGCGCTCCTCCCGTCGCTCGACCAGCGAAGCGAGCAGTACCGCAACGACGGCCGATGCGTTGCCGCGGGTGGCCGGCGGTTCGGCTTCAGCGAGATCAGCCAGGTCGTTCGGGACGTCGTGGATCGGTCGGCCGGCGATGCGCTGGTTCAGGCGGGTGCGCAGATCACTCACGGTCCGCTCGTCGATCAAGCCAGGCAGGTCGACCTGCCGCTGCTCGACCCGGCCGGTGTCAGTGATCAAGACGAGCATCAGCCGGGTGTCGCTCAGCTTGATCAGCTCGAGGTGCCGCACCGACGATCGGTCGAGGATCGGGTACTGGACGACGGCGACGTGACGCGTCAGTTGGGCGAGCAGGCGAACGGTTCGCGACACGACATCGTCGAGGTCGAGGGCGCCGTCAAGGAACTGCTCGATCGCGCGTCGCTCGGCACTGCTCAGTGGTTTGACGGTCGAGAGCCGGTCGACGAAAAGCCGGTAACCCTTGTCGGTCGGCACCCGACCCGCGCTCGTGTGGGGCTGGGCGATGTAGCCCTCTTCCTCGAGCGCCGCCATGTCGTTGCGCACGGTCGCGGGCGAGACCCCGAGGTGGTGCCGCTCGACCAGGGCCTTCGAGCCCACCGGCTCGTTCGTCGACACGAAGTCCTGGACGATGGCGCGCAGCACGTCGAGCTTGCGATCGTCGAGCACGCGTTCCACCTCCCTGGCCGCCTCGGGCCCGTCTGGCACTCCTTTGGCCCGAGTGCCAGTGTACGGCGCGCGCCGCCCACCTAACGACAACCGACATCGTTGGCCACAGCGCGCAACGGGCGATGACAGTGATGCGTCCTACGATTGCGCCTGGCAGACCGCGCCACGCGTGGAGGTAGAGATGCCCCGCACCTGTGCAAATTCGACGTGGTTCCCGCAGCTGCGGCCCCACGTTGTTGCAGTGGGCGGGGTCCTGTTGATCGCGTTGGTTGGATGCAACGACGGGCGTCAGCAGAGCGCAAAGGGTGTATTGGCGTCTGCTGCCGCGGCGCCGCCGGCAGTGGTGTCGTCAGTCCCAGCCGCGCCAGCAGCCAGCTCCAGCACGCCGGTCACGTCGAGTGGACCTGTCACGCCGGCCACGTCGAGCTTGCCCGTTATCTCGAGCGCGCCAGTCGCCTCGGTCGCGGTATCGAGCCCGAGCAGTAGCCCCAGCCAGTTATGGCCAACGCCGCGAGCACCGGACGAGCTGGCCCTGGCACCCGACGGGACGCTCTACATCGTCGACGGCATCGAAAACGCGATCTACAAACGAACGCCCGCGGGTGCGTTTAGCGTCGTCGCTGGCACCGGCGTTGCCGGCTTCACTGGCGACGGGGGTCCGGCGACCGCCGCGGAATTGAACAACCCGAGCGGCATACTCGTCGAACCCGACGGCACGTTGCTGTTCGTCGACGGGATGAACAACCGACTGCGAGCTGTCGGACCCGCAGGTCGAATCTCCACTGTCGCCGGCAATGGTCAGTTCGCGGATGTTACGAGGCCCGGCGTTGCGACGGCCGAGCCCGTAGGGGACCCGAAGGATGTCGCAGTCGACCCGCGCGGCGGCTACTACATAGCAACAGCGAGTCAACTTCTGCGTTTGAGCAACGGGCAGCTGAGCGTGGTTGCGGGCAACAACCCACTCGAGGGAGTCGTCGGAATCGGCGGTCCTGCCCTTTCGGGCTCCGTCGACGGCCCTGGCTCGATCGCCGTCGACAAGGCGGGCGGCATTTATGTGGCAGGGCAAAACACAAAGTCCTTGCTCTACATCACACCCAACGGAACGCTGACCAAGCTCAACGATGACTTGTACGTCCGCGGATGGGGTGGCTTGCGGTCGGCGCCCGACGGGTCAGTCATCGGGATCAACACGGTCTTGGTGGAGCGCTATCGCGGCAGTGTGACGACCACGATCTACCCCCTCGCCTCGACCACTGACCCGCGACTGCAGAACGTGGCATTCAACGGCCTGGCCGTATCAACGACAGGCGAGATCTACGTCTCCAGCGACGGCAACAGCGGCTTCAACGCCACACCCCTGCTCCTGCGCATCGACGCAGCTGGGCGCGCCACGATCCTCTGGGCAGGCACGCCCACCTAACGAGCCCCCGCCACCGTTTCGACCGCCCCGCCTCCGACGTCCCCCTTGACGGGCATGCTCCCAACACTGGAGCTTTACCTACGACGTTGACCCCTTGACCCAGGGCAGGTTGCGGTGACATCTGACACGGCGAGCACCGGCGAAACTGCGAAATCGAAGTGGCTCGCCCTGGCCGCGATGCTGTTCGCGGTCGCGATGACATTCATCGACCAGACCATCGTTGCGATTGCGTCGCCGAACATCCAGGCGCACCTCTCGCTGAGCCGGGCGGGCACCCAGTGGGTCGTCAATGCCTACCTGCTCGCGCTCGCCGCGACCTTCGCGCTCGGCGGAAGGCTCGCCGATGTGCTCGGGCACCGGCGCATGGTGATCATCGGAATCTTCGGCTTCGCAATCTCGTCCGCGCTCTGCGGTGCCACACCCAAGGGCAGCCTCGCGCAAGGCTGGCTCGTGGTTTTCCGCGTCACACAGGGAATCTCCGGCGCAATCATGATCCCGGCCGCGCTAGCGATCGTCGTTGCGACCTTCCCCATTCGCGAACGCGGCCGGGCGCTGGCGATCTTCTTCGGCGTCAGCGGTGGGCTGACATCGATCGGCCCGATTGCGGGCGGTTACCTCACGCAGTGGACCTGGCGTGCGATCTTCTGGATCAACATCCCGGTCGCCGTCATCGCCCTCGTCCTCACCGGCATGGCGGGCATCACGCAGACCCGGCGACGCGAACCGATCGACTGGACAGGCGGCGCACTCGCCGCCATCGGCATGGGCCTGTCAGTCCTCGGATTCGAGCAGGCGGCGACGTGGGGCTGGCGGTCACCACTCACGATTGGGTGCATCGTCGCGGGCACGATCGGCATCGTCGTCTTCGTCCGCTTCGAGGCAGCCGCGACCTACCCGCTGATCCGAGTGGCGATCTTCCGCAGCCGCGCGTTCGTCGTCGACAACCTCGTGCTGTTCTTCTCGATGATCGCGTTCGTCCCGGTGTTCTTCTTCGCCAGCGTCTATTCGCAGGTGTCGCTCGGCTACAACGCCAGTAAGGCCGGCCTTTACCTGCTGCTCTTCTTCGCGGGCTTCGCGCCAGCCGCGCAGATCGGCGGCCGGATGCTCGACCGGGCCGGCGCGAAACGTCCGATGGTCCTCGGGTCCGCCCTCGCTACGGTCGGCTTTGCGTTGTGGGCTCACTCGCTGACGCACCTGAGTCTCGGCGCGCAATGGCCCTACATTTTGATGTCGGGCGCGGGCATCGGTCTGCTGCTCGGGCCAGCCAGTACCGACGCCGTGAACCGCGCGATCGGTGCGTCGTACGGCGAGGTCACCGGCATCACGCAGACGATCAGAAACTACGGCTCGACCTTGGGAATTGCAGTGCTGGGCACTGTCTTGACCACGGTCTTCACCAACCACCTCACGACCTCATTTGCGAAGCTCGGGGTGCCCAAGAACGTCGCCGTGTCGATTGCCCATGGGTCGACGCAGGCAGGCAGTGGTCCCAACTCTTTGAGTTCCGCGCCAGCTGCCCTGCGGCCGCAAATCTCGGCGGCCGTCGCGCACGACTTTGCCGTTGCCACGCAGGCCGTCCTATACGGGATGGCCATCGTGCATGTCATCGCATTCGTCATCGCCCGCCGGCATCCCGGCGGCCTCCCGCAGGAGCCTTACCCGACTGCGTCCCTGGCGCAATCAGAGCAGGCCGCCTAAGCCAGCCAACTAGTCGAGCAAGCGCCGAACGACGCCGTCGGCGAGCAACCGTCCGTCGCGGGTGAGCACCCCGCGCCCGTGCTCGAACGCCGCTGGTTCGAGCAAACCGGCCGCGACCTCGGCGACCGCGGCGGCGCGACCGACGTCGTCCAGTTCACGCAGGTCGAGGCCTTCGACGAGACGCAGCTGCAACAGGACCCGCTCGACGCGCTGGGTTGACGCATCGAGATTCTCGCGCGCGTAGCCCGGACTAGCACCGGCCGAGACGCGCCCCGCGTACGCCGTCGGGTGCTTCACGTTCCACCAGCGCACTCCCCCGACATGACTGTGCGCACCCGGCCCGACACCCCACCAATCGAAGCTCCGCCAGTAGGCCAGGTTGTGCCGGCACTGCCCACCCGGCTTCGCCCAGTTCGACACCTCATACCAGTCGAACCCGGCACGAGACAGCACCTCGTCGGCGATCACATAACGATCGGCCAGCACATCGTCGTCCGGCCTCGGAAGCTCACCGCGGGCCACCCGGCCCGCGAGCCGCGTGCCGTCCTCAACGATCAACGAATACGCACTGATGTGGTCAGGCGCGGCGGCGATCGCGGCGTCAAGCGACGCCCGCCAATCGTCGTCCGACTCGCCGGGGGTGCCGTAGATCAGGTCGAGACTGACGTGCTCGAAGCCAGCTGCTCGAGCCTCGGCGACTCTCAAAGCCGGCGCGCCTGGCGTGTGCACCCGATCGAGAACCGCGAGCACATGCGGAGCCGCCGACTGCATGCCGAGGCTGACCCTGGTGAATCCACCCTCGCGAAGCGCGTTCAGTGAACGCGCATCGACCGATTCCGGGTTTGCTTCGGTCGTCACTTCCGCATCAGGAGCAAGACCAAAAAGGTCGCGGACGGCGGTCAGCATCGCCGCGAGATCAGCCACCGGCAACAGGGTCGGAGTGCCACCGCCGAAAAACACCGTCTGCACGGGTAGCTCAACATCGCCGAGTACGCCGCGGGCAAACTTCAGCTCGGCGATCGCGTCCAGCGCGTATGAGGCCTGACTGGCCCCGCCGCCCAACTCTGACGCCGTGTAGGTGTTGAAGTCGCAGTAGCCGCAGCGGGTCGCGCAATACGGCACGTGGATGTAGACGCTGAACGGCCGCGAGCCCACACCAGCGAGGACGTCGGACGGTAACGCTCCGTCAACTGGCTGCGGGTCGCCGTCCGGCAATGTCGATGGCACCGTCACATTCTGCGCACAGCCCAAAACATTCTGCGCACGGAGATAAAACCAGTAGTGCAGTTCACCCGTTATGGGAGCAGAATCAGGGATGCCCGAGGAGGCGGCAGGCTGGTGTTCTGGCTCGCGCTATGGCTTACGGCGACGGTCGCAATCTGCGTACTTGCACTGCTACCGGCGAACCGCGTCGCCCTGCACGTCAAGATCGCGGACGCCGTGAGCCGGCGTTGGCACCGATTCTTGCCGCCTCCGGCCGAACCTGTCGGGCCACCCATCGAGGACATCGCCAAGAGCCTGCGCCGGCTCCAGCAATGGCTTGACAGCTACGCCGATTCTCGGCCGATCCCCGGCAAGGCGACCAAGGTAATGGCCACGACTAACGCTTACGACCGCGTGCTCGTCGAGGCGTGTCGGGCACTCCAGGTCCCCGAGGGGCTCGACGGCACCGACGGACTCGATCGCGAGGCCGAACGGCTGCGCATGCAGTCAGCCCTCGTCGACGCCGGGCTCGTGCTGCGCGGGCGCCGCCAAGCGGATCGCTAGGCGTTCTCCTCGGTGTACCGGAGGGCGAACTGGTAGTCGGCCTTCGGGAGTTGGGGCGCGTCGAGCAGCCGCGGCATCAGGCTGCGGTCCGTTGTCATTGCCCGAAAGACGAGGCCGATGCTGACGTCGTGGTCCGGCCTGTCCTCGATGACGACCTCGTCTCCGGCGGCGATGTCGCCCTCCTCGAGCACCCGTAGATAGGCGCCGGGACGACCCTCGTCGGTGAACCGCTTCACCCAATGCGGTTCCGCCAGCCAGTTCTGAAAAACGACGCACGGCAGCCTCGGGCACGAGACCTGAATGAGCGCGCTGCCGATGCGCCACGTCTCACCGATCAGCGCGCCGGTGATGTCGAGTCCGCGGGTCGAGAGGTTCTCACCGAATTGACCGGGCCGCAGTTCGCGATCGAGCAGGACGGCCCAACCGTCAAGGTCTTCCATCGCGTAGGCATAGACGGCTTGCTCAGGCCCGCCGTGGTTCTTGGTGTCGGTCTGCGAGTCGCCGTCCAGCCCGAGCCGGCGCACGGCGACGCGTCCATCTACTGCGCGCTTGTCGATCGAGCTCATGCCCGACTTGCCGGGCATCGGCTTGCCACGTCCGACATTCACAGCCACCACATTCGCTGGCGTCACGCGGTCAGTCCTTAGCCGTCGGAGCGGTCGACAACGCTGCGATGAAAGCCTCCTGCGGAACCTCGACGCGGCCGACCATCTTCATCCGCTTCTTGCCTTCCTTCTGCTTCTCCAGCAGCTTGCGCTTGCGGCTGATGTCACCGCCATAGCATTTCGCCAGCACGTCCTTGCGGATCGCGCGAATGCTCTCTCTCGCGATGATGCGCGACCCGATCGCCGCCTGGATCGGTACCTCGAACTGCTGGCGCGGAATGAGCTCGCGCAGCTTCTTCGTCATCTCAACGCCGTACGCGTACGCCTTGTCCTTGTGCACGATCGCGCTGAACGCGTCGACTGCTTCGCCCTGAAGCAAGATGTCGACTTTGACGAGGTCGCCCACCTGCTCACCCGTTGGCTCGTAGTCGAGGCTGGCGTACCCGCGGGTGCGCGATTTCAGCTGATCGAAGAAGTCGAACGCGATCTCAGCCATCGGCATCGTGTAGCGCAACTCGACGCGGTCAGCGGACAGATAGTCCATCCCCAGCAGGGTGCCGCGCCTGCTTTGGCACAGCTCCATGATCGTGCCGACGTAGTCGCTCGGTGAGAGCACGGTGGCCCGCACGACCGGCTCGTAGACCTCGGCGATCTTCCCCTCGGGATATTCACTCGGGTTCGTGACGGTGATCTCTTTGCCGTCTTCACGAATGACGCGGTAGACGACGTTCGGCGCGGTCGAGATGAGATCGAGGTTGAACTCGCGCTCGAGCCGCTCGCGCACGATCTCCAGGTGCAGCAGTCCCAAGAAACCGCAGCGGAAGCCAAACCCGAGCGCGGCGCTGGTCTCCGGTTCGTAGGCAAGCGCCGCGTCGTTGAGTTGGAGGCGGTCGAGCGCGTCGCGCAGCAGCGGGTAGTCGCTGCCGTCGATCGGATAAAGCCCGGAGTAGACCATCGGCTTGGGCAGCGTGTACTCGGCAAGCGGGTCGGTCGCCGCCCTGCTCACCACCGTCACCGTGTCGCCGACTCGTGACTGCCGAACGTCCTTCACCCCGGTGATGAGGTAGCCGACCTCGCCGACGCCGAGCCCCTCGGTCGGTATCGGCTCCGGTGAAATGACGCCGACCTCGAGCAACTCGTGCGTCGTGCCGGTCGAGAGCATCTTGATGCGCTCGCGGCTCGAGAGGTAGCCGTCGACGACCCGCACGTAGGTGACGACGCCTCGATACACGTCGTAGACGGAGTCGAAAATCAGGGCGCGCGGCGGCGCCTCAAAGTCGCCGACCGGCGGCGGGACCTGCTGCACGACGTGGTCGAGCAACTCCCGAACCCCCGAGCCAGTCTTCGCGCTTACCCGCAGGACGTCGGTGGGCTCGCAGCCGATGACATGCGCGAGTTCGTCGGCGTACCGCTCCGGCTGCGCCGCGGGCAGGTCGATCTTGTTAAGCACCGGAATGATCCGCAGGTCGCTCTGAATCGCCAGGTAGAGGTTGGCCAGCGTCTGCGCCTCAATGCCCTGCGCCGCATCGACCAGCAGCACCGCGCCCTCGCACGCCGCGAGCGACCGCGACACCTCATAGGTGAAGTCGACGTGGCCCGGCGTGTCGATCATGTTCAGCACGTAGCCGGCGCCGTTGACCTTCCACGGCAGCCGGACGGCCTGGCTCTTGATCGTGATGCCGCGCTCGCGCTCGATGTCCATCCGGTCGAGGTATTGGGCGCGCATCGAGCGCTCGTCGACCACGCCCGTGAGTTGCAGCATGCGGTCGGCCAGCGTCGACTTGCCGTGATCGATGTGGGCGATGATGCAGAAGTTGCGGATCGTCGCCGGATCGGTGCGTTGTAGCGGCACGCGCTTCTCTCGAGTCGGGTCGGGGAACGCCCCATCGTCCCACGCTCTGCCCGAGCGGCCTCGCGAAACCGGCTCCGGCCAGCCTGGTTGGACGCCGAACCTGCCGTTTGGGTACTCTGAGTGGTCGCTCGACCGCGCAACCCTGGCAGTACCCTGCGCAACCAGACCCCCGAACACTCGATGAGGCTTCCCGCGTGGCGAATATCAAGTCCCAGATCAAGCGCATTGGCACGAACGAGAAGGCGCGGCTGCGCAACAAGGCCGTGAAGTCCTCGCTCAAGACCCATGTCCGCCGCTACCGCGAAGCGGTCGCCGCGGGGTCACCCGACGCGCCTGAGTTGCTGCGCGCCGCGAACCGCCAGCTCGACAAGGCCGCCAGCAAGGGCGTCATCCACGCCAACCAGGCCGCCAACCGCAAGTCGGCACTGGCCAAGCAGGCGGCGTCCCTCTAGGGACTAGCTGTATCCCTGGGCCTGTAGCGCGAACAGCTCGGCGTAGCGCCCGCCAGCGGCCAACAACTCGTCATGGCTGCCGATCTCGGCGGCCCGACCGGCCTCGACATAGATGATCAGATCGGCCATCCGCACGGTCGAAAAGCGGTGCGAGACGAGCACCGTGATCGTGCCGGCAGCCTAAAATGGCCGTCGCCGTGGTGTCGTCCGGGTTTTCGGACACCACATCAGACGCGCTCAGGCAGCGGCGCGAGCCGCGACGATGGCCAGCACCGCTTTCTCGAGCGCGTAGCCGGCGTCGGTGCCACCGCCCTTGACCTGCTCGTCCGCCTGCGCGATCGCCGTGACGGCGGTCGCCACGCCGGTCGGCGTCCAGCCCTGCAGTTGAGCTCGCACCCGATCGACCTTCCACGGCGGCATCTCCAGCTCGCGGGCCAGGTCGACGCCGCGTAGCCCCCGGGGAGCGCTCGCGACCTTGGCCAGTGCCCTGATGCCTTGCGCGAGAGCGCTAGTGATCAACACCGGTGCGACCCCGACTGCCAACGCCCAGCGCAGCTGTTCCAGCGCCTCGCCGAGCCGACCCTCGAGGGCTCGGTCGGAGACGGCGAATCCCGACGCCTCCGCCCGCCCCCGGTAGTAGCGAGCCACCAGCTCTCCGTCGACCTGGCCGTCGGTGTCTGTGCAGAGTTGAGCGCAGGCCGCCGCAATTTCGCGCAAGTCGTTGCCGACCGCGTCGATCAGCGCCCGCGCGCCGTTGTCGGTGATGGCGCGATTCGCACTCCGGAACTCGGCGCGGACGAAGTCGATGCGCTCCCCCGGCCTGGTGAGCTTCGCGCAGTCGACCCGCGTCGCCCCCAGCCCGACGACCGCGTCGAGCAGCGGTTTGCCGCGTGCGCCACCCTTGTGGGCCAGCACGATTCCGACCTCGTCGGCAACGTCGCGACACGAGGCGATCACTTCGTCGACGACCTCTCTGGGCAGTTGCTCGACCTCGCGAATGACCAGAACGCGCCGCTCGCCAAATAACGACGGGCTCGTGAGCTCTGCGAGTTGGCCCGACTCGAGGGCGGCGCCTGCCAGGTCGCGCACATCGGTGTCTTCGTCGGCACCACGGGCGACGGCGATCACCGCAGCGATGGCGCGCTCGACGAGGAGCTCCTCGTCCCCGACAACGACGGTCACCGAGCTCGGACGGCGGTCAGCAACAGGCACGACAGGCAGCATGCCATGTCACCGACTCCGCTCCGCGAGGTTCTGCACGCCCCTGAAATGCGGCCGGCTTACCTGCGGGTATGGGTCGGGCGTGGGCTAAGGCTGGCCTTTGAAACGCCCGAGAATCAGCCCGATGACAAGCGATGAGCGCGTTCGGTCGGGAACGATCCTGGCCGTCTGTACCGGCAACTTGTGCCGCTCCCCCGTCGTGGAGTGGCTCTTACGCTTGGGCTTGAACCGCCGCTGGCCTGCCGCGTCCGCCGCGCTGCCCATCGCCAGCGCAGGGACGAGCGCGGCCATCGGGCAGCCGATCCCCCTCTCGTTCGCATCGCGACTCGCGACAGTCGGCGCCGAAACGTCCGCATTTGCCCCACGCCAGGTCACCCGCGAAATGGTCGCCGGTGCGGAGCTGGTGATCGCCGCCACCCGGGCGCATCGAGCCACGCTCGTCGAGATGCACCCGCGCGCGGTGCACTACACCTTCACGCTGCGAGAGCTGGCGAGACTGGCGGCAGCCGCAACGCTTGACAACCACACGCCGGTTGAACCGCTCGCACGGTTGCAGTCGTTCGTGGCCAGCGCCGCGAGCGCGCGGGGCGCCGCTATGCCGGGAGACCTGAACGCAGAGGACGTTCGCGATCCCTGGGGTGGCAACGATGCGCGCTACGCCTCGGTGTGGGACACCCTCGTCGAGGCGACCTCCACCGTCTTGGCTGCGCTCTGCCCGGTCGATGTGCGCACGATGACCCCCGCGGGTGCGCGGTCGCGATGACCGCGCAGCTGACGCGGCCAGCTTCGACCCCAACTAGGCCAAGACACGCCCGGGCCCGCCGCAGTTGGAAACCGCCGCTTACGCGGATGGCACTAATTCTCGTGCTGCTGCTCGTCGCCGCGATCGGGTGGATCGCCTACAGCGGCCTTCGAGCGAAAGCCAACCTGCTGCATGCCGCTAACGACGTCGCGACGCTGCAAAGCCAAGCTCAGAACGGCGACGTCGCAGGCGAACGTGTCAGTCTCGCGCGACTGCAACGCGAATCGCACTCGGCACGACTCGAGACCGCCGGACCGATCTGGAAGCTCGCAGGACGGACGCCGTTCGTCGGCAGCAACGCCGCGGCAATCACGACGGTTGCGGCAGCAGTCGACGGCCTTGCTCAGCATGCGCTGCCCTCACTTGTCGACGCATCGGCCGGTGTTGACCTGCAAGCAATCGCACCGCACAACGGTCGTATCGATCTTTCGCCGATCCAGCACGCGGCACCGGCAGTAGTCGAGGCCGCGGCCGCTGTAAAGCAGATGCGTGATCAGGTGGCGAGCATCTCGACGTCCGGCCTCTTGCCTGTCGTTCGAAAGTCGGTGCAGCAACTGCAGTCCGATCTCGACTCAGCCTCGACCACGACATCGACCGCGGCGCGCGCAGTCACGCTGTTGCCTTCGATGCTCGGCGCCTCTCAGCCACGTACGTATGCGGTGCTGTTCCAGAACAACGCAGAACTGCGTGCGACGGGCGGTATCGCAGGTTCGTGGGCGGTCGTGCGCGTCGACCACGGCGCTCTACAAATTGTGAAGCAGGGATCCGCCGGCGATATCAACAGCCGCGTCTCCGGAGTGCCGGTGCCGCCCAACGTCGCCGCCCTCTACACCAATCGACCAGGCACCTTCTTCCAGGACGTCGATATGACGCCGTCGTTCCCGACCGACGCGGCCTTTGCAAGCGAAATGTTCAAGCAGGCCTACGGAATTGACGTGGACGGCGTCATCTCCACCGACCCGGTCGCGCTGGCTGGCCTGCTCAAGGCGACCGGGCCGGTGCAGCTGCCACTCGGCGGATCGCTGACTGCAAGCAACGCGGTGTCGTTGCTGCTGTCGCAGGTGTACCGGAACATTCAAGATCCGCACCAGGAGGACGTCTTCTTTGCGCAGGCCGCTAGCGCTGTCTTCACGGCGTTGTCGGCGGGGCAAGGCGATGCGCGCGCAACCGTCAAAGCTTTGGCGGCTGCGGCGGGTGCCGGCCGTCTCACCGTGTGGAGTCAGCATCCCGATGAAGAGAAGCTGCTTGCAGGCACCGAACTTGAAGGCGTGATGCCGGCGACGGAGCAGCCAGGGAGCCCGACCATCGGGGTGTTTCTCAATGGCGGAACCGCCTCCAAACTCGACTACTACCTGCGCGAAAATGTGGGCGTTACACCGGCATCATGTCCGGCCGGCCAGATCGGACTTGCACGTTCTCGTCACGCTGACGTCGACCGTCCCCACCGGCGCACAGGGACTGCCCGCATACGTGACTGGACAGCCGACCGCCGGCGTGCCGGTTGGGACGACGGGGACGCAGGTCGTTGTCACCGCGCCGCTCGGCGGCGCGATCGTGTCGGCCACGGTGGATGGTGTTCGCAGCTCGATGGGTACTGGCAGCGAATCAGGTCGGTCGGAGGGGCTCGTCTTCGTCAATCTCGCACCTGGTCAGACGAAAACGATCGACGTTCAGCTCGTCACCGCAGACCTGCCTGCAGACACTCGCGCGCATGGATTGGATCCACGTCTGCGGTTGACCCCATTGGCCGTACCTGCACTACTGCATTTGCCACACGTCTCATGTACGAACGACTAAGGTCCCAAAGGCCGTAGTCAGTAAAGGCCAGCGCAGCAGTGCCGAAGATAACCGGTGTACCCGTGTGGGGAAACCGGAAGGCCGCGAATGCTTCGACGTCGAATTGTCGGCACGGTGTGCAGCGTCGCGTTTACTGCGCTCGCTCTCGTCGTCCTTCCAGGTGTAGCCCCAGCGGCAACTTCACCTGCACCCGCTAGCTCCTCTTCTACGGACCCGGGCGACTATCCGGCGCAGGGCCCGTTGCTCACCGTCACATCAGGCACCGTGAAGGTGGGCGGCTCAGTCACGGTGACTGGGCATGGATTCCAAGGCGGCGAAGTCGTCGACCTCTCAGTGACCTACGGCCCAGCCAGCCACGCGCTCGGATCCGGCGGACCAGTTGCACAACCTGCCGCTTTCACCTTGCGTCACGGCGTCGCGCACACCGTTCTAGCGGCGCACGCGGTCGCAGCTATGGACGGCGATTTCTCGGCGCAAGTTCCGCTGACACAGACCGGAAACGCGACCATCACGGCCACTGGTGAGCAGTCGCACATGAGTGTCGCGGCGACGGTCTCGGTGGTGCCCGCGACGACCGTGGCAAGTACGAAATCGACGAAGCGCACGCTGCCGCTCTCGAACACCGGGTTGCTGATACTCGGTCTCGTGATCGTTGCAGCGCTCGCCGCCGCAGGTGCCTTCGGGCTGCGCGGCCGGTGGCGCGGGTCGTCGTCATCCGCTGGACACGACGTTTCCACCGCCTAAGCCCGGCGATGACCACAGACGAACTGCTTTCGACCAGCACATTCGGTCGAAGGCAAGACCTAAGCGCGCGCGGCATTACGAGTGCGCGCACCAGCAGGGGCTGGGAGCGGTCGGCGAAGCGGGTGCTCGACGTCGTCGGCAGCGTGACTGGGCTGGTCGTCCTCTTCCCCGTTCTGCTGATTACTGCGCTGCTCGTGAGGCTGACCTCGCGTGGCCCCGCCCTCTACCGGCAAGAGCGCATCGGCCTGCACGGTCGACAATTCCGGGTGTGGAAATTCCGATCGATGCGCTGCGGTTCCGACAAGGCAGTTGCCGAACTCATGGCCGCACACGGCGGCTACGGTCCGTTCTACAAGATGCGCTCAGACCCGCGGATTACCGTTTTCGGCCGGCTTCTGCGACGGTGGTCTATCGACGAGTTACCGCAACTCATCAATGTGCTCAAAGGCGAGATGAGCCTGATCGGCCCGCGTCCGCAGGTGCAGGCTGAGGTCGACCAGTACGCACCAGAACATCATCGACGACTCACCGTGAAGCCGGGCATCACGGGGCTGTGGCAGGTGAGCGGTCGGTCCGACGTGCCGCGCCAAGAAGCGCTCCTGCTCGACTTGCACTACGTCGACACCTGGTCACTGCGCCGTGATCTGTACATCCTGCTGAAGACCGCCAAGGCCGTCGCAACTGCGCGCGGAGCGTGCTAGAAGAGCTCTTGCGATCAGCGATGATCCGAGCAATCAGTCGGGCCCTCAGCGCGCTCTCGCTGCAGGTCGACAGCCCGATCGCAACCGGTGAAGCGCCGACCGCGAAGTTGGATCCTGGACAGACTCCCCCGGCCTGCGCCCACTGCGGCATCTGGATGTTGGCAGCACAAGTGGGGCCTGCCGAACGCGATCACATGCCGAAATTGAGGATGTTCGAGGGCCGGACGAGTAAGCCCTGACGCATCCGTGTCGACGCTGTGTTCAGATCGGCGCTCGCGGGGTCGATGTCCTGGACATGGCCGTTTCCACCGAACATCGGGGCTCGACGTACGGACAGGTCAGCGCGGCGGGGATCGTGGGTCTTCTGATCGCTGGCGTCGTCTTGCTCGGCTCTATCGTCGGCGACGCGTTCCTGGCCGTCTACGTCGCGAGCGGCTCCTCTGACTTCCCGCCACGGTTCGCCGGGTGGCAGGTCGATGCCGTTGAGGCTGCCGATGCCGCAGCCTTGTTATCGCTGAGCATCGCGTCGGCCTTTGCTTTCCGACGGCAGTGGCGACCAACCCCTGTCAGCAGTCGGCGGCTCGCCATCTTGTTGGCGGTCGTGCCCGGCCTGGCGATCGGCGGCTGTTTGTCAGTGGGAGGAAAGGCAGCGAGCACTTGGGCCGGCAATCACACGGCGGAGGCAGCGGAGGCCCGCGCATGGCAGGCGGCGTACCGGATCTCACCGCCACCGATGCCAGTGTTGGGGCCGCCAGCCGCCCCGGTGCTGACTGCGAAGATGCTGACGCCACGCGACTTGGGTGTCGGCTGGTACCAGGGCACCCAACCCGCCGCCGAGGGCGTCACAGTGACGTCCGAGGAACGATCGCAGGGCCAGATTTCAAAGGCTAGGACGACGCTGAGCCAACAGCACTGGGCGGGCACCGCCTGGGCGCTCGACCGAACCGAAATCGAACGAATAACGCAGTTCGATACACCCGCACATGCTGCCGCGTACCTGGCGACATGGCGACAGCAGAACGCGGGATCGACGCTAACCACCTCCACTTCCGGCGAAGTCAGCGTTGCTATCGCGAAGACGAAGATCGGCGACCTAACCGCGTTCATCGTCGCCGACGACGTGATCAACCTCAATGTCAGTAACACGCCTACATCCCAGCCTGAAACCTCCCCACGCTCATCGCGGCGGCCATCGCAGCAGTGCGTCCCCAGCGACCTAGGAACTGTTCGCTGCACCGTCAGAACACGACTATCGCGCTGTCATGCCGCGATGACGCGCGACGAGTCGAACCCGTTCACTCGACGATATGAGCACCTAGTTCGTGGTTGTCGTGGTCGAGAACGCGGATGGTTACCGGCCTATGGTCGGCCACGCCAACCACGACGATGCCCAGCGGCGCTTCGATCGGGCGCCGCACGACCTCGCCGCGATCGGTGACCTCGATCCACCTCGCGTCGATGCCAACGACTCCGTCGATTGCTGTGCACGCAGGACCGTCGCCGCTCGCCGTCATCTCGCCCCCGAAGCCCACATACCCAGGTGCTGCCTCGACCCGAGCCAACGATGCGCCGGGCGGCCAATCAGTCCCGCCCGTGGCATTAGCGACATCCCAGCGGCCATCGACTCGTCGCAAACATTCGATCTCGGTGTCGAAGCGTTCTGGCTCGTCGAAGTCGGGGTCGGCCGCCGTTGCCTGAACGTGCAGGACCGCGCCCACCAACGGCCCAGCCCAGTAGGCGACCGGTATCGACTGCCCGAACTCGATCCGCTCGGGTAGCGAAGGCAATCCATGGTCGAGTACCCACAAGCTCCACTCGGTCATGAGTTGCTCATCGAAGCTGCGCGGTTGCATGGCGAGCAGGATCGCACCGGCTCATTCGCAGCACACCCTGTTTACCGGATCTGCCGCGATGCCGGACTCTTCGAACTCGGTCGTTGGCTACCCTGGTGCGTCTCTCCACAACGAGTTCTGCCGAACCAGGCTCAAGCGAGTTGTGTTCGTCAAGGTGAAGATGAACACCTGGGAACGCCTGGCTCGGCGAGCGTCGCGAGGTGTTGGGCGAGCGATAGTAGGCCAGCTCCGTTGCCATGAATCAGAACCTCGGTGCCGCGGACCTCCACGGTCAGCTCAAAGTCGGTACCCAGACAACCGACAGACCAGCACTGCTGTAGGACCCGAGCTCGATTGCCTTTTGCATAGCAGAAGTGTCTCGCGAACGGTCCGAACGCGCGGTCATGCCGCGATGACCACGTTCGAAGCTGCCGAATGGAGGATGTTCGCGCGTCAGCGTCGTTGGCCATACCAAATGCATGGCTTCACCTGTCAGGGGCGGCGAGCGGACCTTCCCATTCACGCCGCGATCGGCCCGTGAGTTGCGGATCGGTGACATCATTTCGGTCCCGGTTGGCGAGGCTTGGGGTTGCCTCCAGGTCGCTGACGTTTTGGAGTCGGTCCAGGTTCGCGGTCGAATTTCATCGCGGCTGTCGTCGCATATGACGGCCGGCGAGCCCTACGGCCGAGACGGTTCTGGGACGCCGATCCTCCAGCAGGGTCTGACCAGGGTAGAGATGTTCACCGAGGGCCGCCTGGAGGTCGTCGGCAACTGTGCTGTGACGCCGAACGCGTATCCGTGAACTTCCGCGACTTCGAGGTTGGCGTGAAGCATCAGGTGTGGGGCTGGAAGGCCGCGATGAAACAGGCCGCGGCCGGGATAACCCCATAGATTCCGTCCGCTGCTGCCACCGGTGCGTGGCATTCACTCAGGGGTTCGCCGAGAGATATGACGACTTGGATGAGTAGTACGGCGGATCGCCGAGGACGACGCCCGGTGGCGAATTACCAGAGTCAATGTTGTCGAACATCGGCATCGATGCCACAAGGAAGTTCGCCAGGCTCGCCGTTACACCCCGCGTCAACATCGGCGATGCCTGCGGCCGTAGTCGCTGGCGTCATGTGTATGACGTAGTGCGGGATTGGCGCCTTGGACGCGTAGACCACGCCAACACTGATATCGACGCTGTATCGACGAAGCAGCGCCAGCTCCTTATCGGCCGGGCTGAGCGCGAGCCACTGACCACACTGCGCCGCGTACGGAGCCGAGGATGGCACGGGGTCTCCGCCGTCTTGGCGGGCACCAGTAGTCCTATGGCAACCGGCGATGAGTAGGCAAGCCGCAACAGCGATCGAACCGGGAAGCTGCCACCTGCCCACCTGGGCATCCTGTCATCCCATGCTTGTCGGCACCTGACGCCTCGAAACGGTGAAGAAACCGTGAACATCACAGACTTTGCCGCGATGACGCGCGTTCGATCGTGCCGAGATGAGTGCTGACCCGCACCCGGTCCCTCGGTGCGGCGTGGCCTCGGACCGTGCGAGACGAATCTTCGAGGGTGAAGGTCGCCAGGACTTCGAGGTTCGATACCCGTCTGCTCCTCGTTTGCGTAGCCGTCGCAATGTCCGTGGTGACCTACTCGTGGGGCGCCACGCACTGGGAATGGGGGTGGATCGGGCTCTGGATTCCGTGGTCATCTGCGCGCTTCCGCTTGCGTCGCGACGGGCACGCGCGCCACTGGCCGGTGTTGCGTGCGCCGCGATGACGGTGTGGCTGCTGTTGTTTGCATACTTCGGTGGCCTTGTGTTTCTGCCCGAGGCCTTCGTGCTTTTCATTGCCGCATTGCCCGCGCACGCCCGGTGGACTGGCACCGTACTCGTGGGTGGGCTCGCCACGGCTGGGTTCCTACCCCAACCCGACCCGTGGCGTGTTTTCGGTTGGGCATCCGGGATCGTGGTAGTCGGTGCCCTGCTGTATCGAGCCGGGAACATCCTTCGAGTTACCGCGCTGCGTCATCGCGCCTGACTCGCTGTCCCAAAGCCGCTCGTGACGCCGACCCAGGCGCCTCGACAGCGCCCGCATCTGCCGCATTGACGCGCGTTCACCCTGGAACGCACTACTTGCCGCAATGACGCTAGAGGCCGAGCCCGCCGAAGATGGGGGGTTCGACACTCTCAGTCTTCGATCGCGTTTGTGCCGCGAGACATGGCGGCGGCGACGCCCTCACGCATCGCAGTCAAGGCCGCGGCCGGATGCCCACCCAGTCCAGCAACTCGCCGAGAACTCGAATCGGCTCGAGGCTGCGGAACGACTGCGTCGGATTGCCCGGGAACTTCTTGTCGGTCACATTCGGATCATCCTCAAAATCACCCGTCGGCTCAACGATGTAGATGCGCTCTCGGCCGTCGCCAGCAGCCAGTTCGGCACCCCAGGTCGCCGCATCGAGCGTCGCGGTGAAGTAGATGTAGTTCATCACCCGGCCGGGCTCGAAGTTCGACTCCCGGCCCGGCACGAGCAACTCCCCAATGGCGAGATCAGCCTTCGTGCCATGGAGGTATACGCCGGGTTCGTACACCTCAAAGGGCACCGGCGCTCGTGTCGTGGCCACAGACCGAGGCTAGCCGAAACAAGCCGCCGTCACACGCACTCATTTGCCGCGATGACGGTCGTTCACGTGCACGCGCTCTTCCCGCGACGACGACCGTCCGAAACATGAGTCGTCCGGGCGTGTAGCTCTCATCGCGCGGCCAACTCTGATCTGGTGAACGAAGAACCATGCGAAGAGCGCGAGGAGAATAACGGCAACCGCTATCGCGGTCACCGCGGCACCCAAGTGGAACGCCAAGCCGACGTCACGACCAGCATCACGACTATGACGCTAGAAACGCCAGCCACGACGCCCACGAGGGCCGACGTCCGGCGCGGTCCGTGCTCACTCGCACAGAATACCGCGCCGACCGCCAGCAACCCCTCATTCACGAGCCCCAGCGAAGCCTGGTCGCGGCGAGCGTTGTCGAAACGCGATCATTTGCCGCGATGACCTACGTCTCACCGGTAGATCACTCGTCGCTATCCGGGAATGGAATGAGCGGCGGGAAGATGTCGAAGTCCCAGGTTCGATGTTCCGTCATGCGGGCAAGTGACTCCGGTTTCATCCTTGACGTCCGTCGCCGCTCATCTCGGCGGCACGGCGGTCGCGCAACATGGCGCCAGGTAGGCGTGATCGTGTGCCGAGTACGACTTCGGATGCGCAGCGACGCACCTGCTCATCGAAGTACTTCGGATGTACCCATACGCCGTCGACCACTGGGCCACCGCCGTCGCCGCCAGGGACGAGGCCGCCGATCGCATGGTGCTCAAAGGTGACTGAGGCGACCTCGCCGCAGGTCCAGCGCACCGCATCCAAGTCCGACAGCAGCGTTTCCAACGGCGCCTGGTCGCACTTGACGAGTCGAACTGGCGCGGTCAAGTAGATGGTGCCGCCGGAATCGCCGATCAGCGCCACGACGGCCAGAGGGTCCAGCCGCGCTTCCGCCAGACTGGCGCCACGTAAGCGTCTCGTCGCAGCTAGGTCCTCCGCCTCCACGGCGCCGAGATTACCGCTCCGTGGGCCTCCTGAGGTCGCAACAGAAGGCGCGCTTCTGCCGCGATTGCGCGCCTCCGGTCGTGCCGAGTTCAGTGCCGTCGCACGTAACCTGCGACCGGTGTGGCATTGCAGGAGCCCGATTATTTGCACCGATGAGTTTTCGTCTCGCGATCGGTCACTAGCTATGGCACCGCAGCATGCAGAAAGCACGAGAGCCCGATGACCGTTGTCGGCTCCACAGTTCAAGGAGGCAAGGTGTGCAGATCGTCGAGCCAGCAAGAGTAGAGCGACGCACGGAAATCCCGTACGTAGGGATTCGCGTCGTAACGCCCTTCCGCGGGATGCTCGCCGAACGGGACCGACTTCTGACAGAAGTGCGGGCATGGACGAAAGAGGCCGGGATCGAGATCGTCGGCTATGGCTTTTTCCGGCTCCACGTCATCGACATGGAGGGGCCGATGGACCTCGAAGCGGGTTACTTTACGTCTGAGCCGGTCAAGATCAAGCATCCTAGAATCCGGTCAAGTTCGATGGCCGCCGGACGTTACGCAACGATGAGATATCAAGACCATGCCCGCCGAGCGAACCAGGCCTTACAGGACTGGGTGCGGGACAACGGCTTGGTGCTCGACCGCCGGACGGTCCCCGAAGGCGATGCATTTGCATGTCGCTATGAGGCCTTCTGGACCGACCCGGCGATCGAGCCGCGCAAGACGAGATGGACAGTCGAGTTGTCGATGCTTCTAGCTAGCTAAGTAGTTTCAGCCGGTCCCTTGATCCTGCAGAAACGTTCTAACTGGTCTGCGCGTTCACGTGAACGCACTACTTCGCCGCGATGACGCGCGTACCTTGCCTCACTTACCGCCGCTGACATCAGGTCACTAGCCGGCGAGGCTACGAGGGTGTTGCGCGTGTGCGAGATGCTGGCTGTGTGGAGGGGGAAGTGGTCACGCGCCACGATGTCGAGCGCCGGTGGTCCGACTTCGCAGTTGGTCGCAGTAGTGCGTTTGAAGCGTCTGTGTGGGCGGAGCAGTGGCTTGGCGGCAACTGGGAGGAGCTGGTAGTCCAGGGCCTTCTCGCGCTTCAGGGTGTTCGTCATTCGAGCTTGCCCGAGGATGCGCTGAGGAAGCGTATGGCGGCTGCCCTCGCCGTATGGCAGCAAGAGCTCCTCAGCTACGACGCCGATCCTGATGCTTGGATGCGCGCCTACTTCACACGAATGCTCATCGATTTCGCCAAGCGGCATGGCGCATAACCCGCCCGGGCATTTGGCTCCAAGTTGGTCGCGTCAGGGCAGTTGCGAGATGAGGACGTTGGGACGGCCCTCCGCGACCTGGAGTGAATGCGTTGGCACACGGCCGCCGCGGGGCGACGGTCTGTCCCCCGTCACATCAAACAACCGGATCTGCCGCTGTGACGGGCGCTCGAACAGCCGCCATGACACGCTCAGGACCTGCCTACGAGCGGTCTGTCTGTGTTCGAAGGGATCGGGCGGCCACACGACCCAACGCAGCGTCTCAGCCCGGCTTTGTACGACAGGATGGACAGCGTGAACGCTTCCGAGACTCGGTACCGCATGCCGCTTGGGTCCATGGTGCCGATCTTGGGGGTCGAGATTCTGGTCCTCATAGGTGTAAGTACCGGCATCGGCGGTAGCCAAAAGAGCAATGCGGAAAACGCGCTTCCACCGCCAAGCCTCGGGCTCAACATCACCCTCGGGATCGCTGCCTTCCTTCTGCTGTTGGCGATCGTCCGGACCCTCAGACTCAGCGTCGTGTTCCGTCCCGATTACCTTCAGATCAACAACTTCTGGCGGACAAGACGGCTCGCTTGGGCCGACATCATCGAGGCTGCCCCGCCAAGGTTTGGCCACTACCGACTGGCCGGGATCCGCGTCACCACGCGCGAAGGGCACGTAATCGGCGCGAGTGCATTTATCCAAGGGCGACTCGACCCATCGAGTCGCGGCGAACAGGTAACAGCACAGATCAAGGAGCGGATCGGCGCGCGATCATCTGCCGCCGAGCGTGCGTAGGGACTAACCGGTTCGGAGTCTCTCGGATTCAGCCTCAGGGATATGGGGCGGATCTGGCCGCGTTCACTCGTTGCATGAGCCCGCAGTCGAGGGCGAGGAGGACGGCATGGACGCGGTCCTTCAAGTTGAGTTTTGAGAAGACGTGCGCGACGTGGGTCTTGACGGTGTTTTCCGAGATGAGCAAGCGGGCAGCGATCTGTGGGTTGGACAGTCCTGCAGCGATGAGGAGGAACACGTCGAGTTCTCGGTCGGTGAGGGTCGTGAGCTCGGTCGGCAGGGCGGCCGGTTCATGCTCGGGAACGAGGGCGAGTCGGGTGATCATTCGGGCGGTCACTGCAGGTGCCAGCATCGCTTCGCCGCCGGCGACGATGCGCACGGCGTGGACCAGTTCCTCGGGTGTGGTGTCTTTGAGGATGAAGCCGCTCGCGCCCGCGCGGAGGGCGGCGATCACGTACTCGTCGTGGCCGAACGTGGTGAGGATCAGTATCTTCATGCCGGGCAGTCGCCGGGTTGCCGATCCCATCTAGTCCGGGCATGCGGATGTCCATGAGTACGACGTCGGGACCGGTGGCGTGTGACAGCGCAATGGCTTCGCGGCCGTCCGCAGCTTCGCCGACGACGACGATGTCGTCTTGTGCGGTCAGGATGAGGCCGAAGCCTTGTCGCATGAGGGGCTGGTCGTCAGCGATCAGGACGCGGATCACAGTGTTGTTGTCTGGTTGTTTTCGTGGGCGTAGGGCAGTTTAACCCTGACCTGGTATTCACCGGAGACGGACCCGGCGGTGAGTTCGCCGTGGGCCAACGTGGCGCGTTCCCACATGCCGATCAGGCCATGGCCACCCACGGTGTCAGCGGTAGCCGCCCCCGCCGTCGGGTTGGCGACGCGAAGTGCGAGCGAGCTAGGTCCGTAGTTGATGGTGACGGTCGCAGGGGTGCCGGGGGCGTGCTTCGCAGCGTTGGTCAATGCCTCTTGGACAATGCGGTACGCAGCCACGCTGGTCCCTTCAGTAAGTGGAGTATCGGCTGCGCCGCCAACCTGGAGTTCGACGTTCACACCCGCGCCGCGGGCCGATCGACCAGTTCCGCGATTTGCTGCACACCCGGCCCGGGACGAACAGGCTCGGGAGCCTCCGCTGCACCGTCATGCCTGATGCGGAGTGCATCGAGCATGTCACGCAGTTCTCCCATGGCTTGCCGGCCGCCACGGATCATCGAGTCCAGCACGCCGCGAGAGGAGTGGTCTGCTGGCAGCGACTCGCGGACAGCACCAGCTTGGACGACGAGCAGACTTACGTGGTGGGCGACGATGTCGTGCAGATCGCGAGCGATCCGTTGCCGCTCCGGTCACGGCGTGGTCGGCGATCAGCTGCTGCTCGCGCTCGGCCTGTTCGGCCCTTAGACGGTAGCTCGCCAGCAGCTCGCGGCGACTCTTCACGCTGACCCCCACGGCGACCACCGCTGTGAGTAGAGAAGAAGTACTGGGCTATGACGGGGCCAACGCCCACGACCGGTGGACCACCCCCTTTGGCCGTAGCGACGAGGAGGTATCGCGCTGTGGCCTCAAGAAGGTCGCCGTCCAGCGGATCCAAGAGTGGCAAGGGTGTACGTCGCAACAATGACGAGGTAGAGGGGAAACGGGGACTGGTTGCCGTTCCCGAGAGCATGAATGGTGGCGACGCGCTGCTGTCTCGCCGATCATCACGGCGGTTGGGTCTGGCGTCGAAAAGCAGCGCACCAAGCCCGACCCTCTCCATCGCTGCCGCGAGATACCGGTCCTGGCCCACCGCCGTCACCGACGAGGTCATAACGGGCGGCGCATGCCGGCCCGACGACCAAGCTCGGAGCGAAACTCCGACGAACGCGCCGGCCACCAGCACCCCAGGCTGGTCAGCACCGCGGGTTGCCGGTGTCCGACCTTCGCGTCAGCACCCACGCCATCCCCCGGCGTCACACGTCGCGCCTCCGCGGTAGCACCCAAGCCGCGCAGCGCCCCGATCACCAGTCGACCCTAACTGGCGGCCGGGCCGCCGGACGTGGGCATGAGCCGCTCGCACCAAAAATGCTAATGGTGACCGGCGCGATAGAGGCCTGGGCATTTGCGATTGTCATGACGACAAGCGCCACCGCAACCACCGCAGTGGCGACCCCCGTGGCGATATGTAGCCTCTTCGGAGGTTGCTGACCGCCGCGACTGCCCCGAATGCTTGATGACGCGGCGCCAAGTTTGGCCGCTTAGAGCCGTGACAATCACGAAAAGAATCCCGCACACGATGGCCTTGGACGTTGCCACGCGAGGCGGTCATCGATTCTGTGTTGAATGGTGGGCGGGATGTGAGGAGTTGACGATTGCAGCCACGCGTCAGCGGCGCGATACATGTTGCTCGACCCGGTGCCGGCTCGCGGCGTAACCATCGAGTCGACAAGCAGCGAGAAGCCATGACGCGGGTCCATCGCCGTGGTGACATTCGCTACGCACACGACGAGAAACGGCAGAACTAAGGCTGTGCTCCCGAGGGCGAGGAAGCGCCAGACCTTACGCTCCAAAGTCGCTTTTCCCGACTGGCTTCTCGGTGCCCTCATGAATCGTCTCCAAGACAAGACGCTGAGCAAGATCAGAAGAAGCACCACCAGCCCACCACCGACCACCAGTACGACGTGATACGCGCGATAGTCGGCCAGTATCACGTTGAGGGCCGAGTTCGAGTGTTACCCGATCGCAGCAACCGTTCCAGTGCCGTTCGCAAATCGTTGCTCATCGCGTGACTCGCCCACACGAGTGCCCGTGCGCGAGGCGATCGGCCGGCCTGATGCTGCTACCCCGGCAACATGACCAACGTTCGGCCCCATATCCAAGTGCCATTCCGAGACCAGAACGAAGAAATCTGCCAGGGCGACCCGCGGGTACCCGACGAACCAAAGTGTTAGGAGTCATAGCGCCAGAGTGCCGCGGTATGCACGCCTCGACATCATGCAGCCACCCGATCTTGCCCTCACCCCAGCGGGTGACCCGCATCCAACGCCTGCGGCTCGAACTCGCCTCGAAAAGGTCCTTTGCTCGCGCTCTATCCCTCGACATTGACTTCGCCGTGGTCGAGTCAGATCTCACGCTTCTGCTGGCATTTCAAGGTGGCGCCTCGTTGGAAGTCCGGCCCGATCCTCACTACGAAGCGTGGCAGGTCACCGGTCCGGCGTCGCGTCTGATCGTGTGGCCTCCAGGAGGCGGCAACCTCGCGGTGTGGTGCTGACTCGTCGAGCACGCGCAAACCAGGCATTTGTGCCGTGACAATCAACCGGATTTGCGGCGATGATGCGCGTTCGATTGCGTCACGGTTTGACGGTGCTCGCTATAGCGCCGGTGGATGCCACGTATGCGTGAGTTCCGGGTAGGTGTCGAAGATCTCTGCTTCGACTGTCTGTGTCCCGGTCGGAGTGAGGCCGACGTCGGGCCATTCTCGTTTGAGCGGGATCTTGGTGCGCGTCGCGTACACGTCGAACCCGATGTAGGAAACGAGTTCAGCGTCGAAGTCGAATCGGTTGAGTCGGACTAGCGGTTGACCTAGGTCGTCGCCCAGCGCCACCGGGTCCTCGCGTGCCGCGTTCGCGACGCTTTCGCCTTGGCTGATGATCCAGGATCGGAAGTACTCGAAGCTGTCGTCGGAGCATCCGCCGCGAACGACGTAGGCGACGTCCCATAGCCTCCAGGCGCACATCTCGGTCAGCAATGACTGCCACCGTGCGACGAACGCCGCGACGTCCTGCGGATCGCGCCGGTCCAGGCAGGTCCTCAGCCCGGATTCCGCCGGTCCAAGCAGCTGCACTTCGGCGAGCAGGTTCCAGAAGCGCGCTTCGTCCATCGGCTGCGGCAGTTCGTGTATGACGCTCGGCGATGTCAGCCGGACGTGCCCCCGACCGGGCGCGATTGGGGCGAACTGCGCCTCATCGCGCGTAGTGAGCCATCGCGAGCACCGGTAGGCCTCAGCTCGACGACGCAGCGACGCCGAGCCGCCAACGAACAGCGGGACACCATCGCCGTTCGCCAGTACGTACACACCCCGGCCATCGGCAAGCACAGGCGACGCAACCGGATCAACGCGCCGTGCCCGGGTCCAAATCCTCACCGGAGATGCTCCCAGACCCGCACGCCGTGCGCCCCAGAGCTGACTACTCCGCACGACTAAGACGGCAGGACGCAGACAGGTCCAAACGACGTGCCGACGGCCCTGTTGTGGCGCCGTGCGCGTTCACCTGAACGCGATCATTTGTAGCCGCATTGACGCGCGTTCGGGCACGGCTCTCGTCCGCGCTCGTCGCCGGTGTGAGCCGTTCCGCGTGGGAGAAGCTTAGGGACGTGAAGAAACACGAAGCCGAGGCACGACTCGCCGCTGGGCATGCGGCTACCTCGCGACGCATTACCTCCATGAGCGCCGACTTGGCGTCCGTTGCGGCGGCGTCGATCGGGAGCAATCTCGACGACGAGCACGACCCCGAGGGCTCAACCATCGCGTTCGAACGTGAGCAACTCGCCGCTTTGCTAGCCCACGCACAAGCGCACCTGACCGAAGTGGACGACGCGCTCTCTCGGCTGCGCGATAACCGGTACGGGCACTGCGAGCTGTGCGGCGAACCGATAGCCGACGACCGGCTGGCGGCGCTGCCTGCCACGCGACGGTGCATCGCATGCGCCGCAAAGCGGTGACGCCAAGCGCGGGCAATCCAGCCACGCCCGCCACACGGGTTTCCTGACGGACCATAGCGATGAATTCCGGCGCCTTGAGCAGTCAACTATTCGCGACGAGATCAATCGGAGGAAGCGAAGGATTACCGTGACGATCGCTGGCACCACACCCACGGGGCGTGGGCTCGCAGGTCGTGCGGACGTTATGTCATGACGCCCAGGTGGTGCCTGCAGCTGGCCGGGTTGGAAAGGACGGAGCGGTATCTGTGATCGAGGTGACCGGTCTTCGCAAGGTCTACGGCGAGCGCACCGTGGTCGACGGTGTCAGTTTCTCGGTGGAGCCGGGCGAGATCTTCGGCATTCTGGGACCCAACGGGGCCGGCAAGACGACGACGGTGGAGTGCATCGGTGGGCTGCGCCACCGCGACGGTGGCTCGATCACTGTCGCGGGAATGGATCCCGCCGAAGACGGGCCGGCGCTCCGGGAGGTGCTGGGAATCCAGCTGCAGGAGTCCCGTCTGCCGGACAAGATGACGGTGATCGAGGCCCTCGACCTGTATGCCAGTTTCTATCCTGCGCCGGCGGCTCCGGCCGAGTTGCTGGAGCGGCTGGGCTTGGTTGAGCAGCGAAAGACCTATTTCGGGAAGCTGTCCGGTGGCCAGAAGCAACGCCTGTCGGTCGCATTGGCGTTGATCGGTAACCCGCGGGTAGCGATCCTCGACGAGCTCACAACCGGCCTAGACCCGGCCGCCCGCCGCGACGTGTGGGACCTACTGGAGGAGCTGCGCGGTGCCGGTGTCACGTTGCTGCTGGTCTCGCACTTCATGGAAGAGGCGGAGCGGCTTTGCGATCGGGTCATCGTCATCGACCACGGCCAGATCATCGCCGCCGACACACCCGAGGGGCTGGCGGCGAGCGTGCAAGCCGACCAGCGAATGAGTTTTCTCCCGTCGACGCCGGTCGACCTCGCTGTTTTGCGGGCGCTGCCCGATGTGCATTCGGTGAACACCGTCGGCGAGCGTGTGGTCGTTACCGGAACCGACAACGTCGCGAGTGCGGTCATCATCGCGCTCCACGGGCGGGACATCTCGGTGGGCAAGTTGCGGGTCGACCAGCCCAGCCTGGACGACGCGTTTGTGGCATTGACCACCAGCAACCAGGCGCCGGAGACCTCGAGCGAGACGGCGAGCCGATGAGTACATCCAGTCCGACGACTCCCGACCCCACTGCCCGACGCTTTCCGGCGATCAACTGGCGTGCGGCCCGCGCGATGCTCCTCAGCGAAGGCCGGCTGCTGCTGCGTAACCCCGGCGTGGTGATTTGGACGGCTGTTCTGCCGGTCGCCGCCGCAATCGTCCTTGGGTCGATTCCTGCGGTACGCAAGCCGTCAACGAGTTTCGGTGGGCTGAGCTTCTTCCAGGTCTATCAGCCGATTTTGGTGTTCTTCGCGCTCACGCTGCTCGCCATGCAGGCGCTGCCTGATGTCTTGACGCGCTACCGCGAGATGGGTGTGCTCAAGCGGCTCCGCACGACGCCGGTCTCGCCGGCGCTGCTGCTGTGCGCGCAGCTGGCCCTCATCTTGTCGGTCGCGATCGTTTGCGGGGCGCTGATGGTGGTCGCCCCGCCGCTGGGTGGCGCTCCCTGGCCGCGCAACATTGGTGGCTTCGTCATCTCGTACCTGCTCGGTGCGTGGGCGATGCTTGGTCTGGGAATGGTGATCGCCAGCCTGTTCCATAACGCCAAGGTCGCCGCTGGCTTCGGATCGTTCCTGTTTTTCGTCCTGCAGTTCTTCGCAGGACTGTGGTGGCAGCGGCCCAATATGCCGACATGGCTCCGTGACATCTCCAACTTCACCCCCAGCGGCGCCGCCGTGCAGGCGTTGACCGACTCCAGCGTCGGGCACTGGCCCCGCGCCCTGTATCTGATCGTGCTCGCAGTGTGGGGCGCAGTGACGTCGCGGATAGCGATCCGCTTCTTTAGCTGGGAATAGGTGAAGTTAGTGCTTGGAGACGGCCTTGCGAGTGCGGCGGCCGCTGGCAAGCATGATCGTGGGCGCGCCCGAGGAGTTGACATCGGGAAGCCAGCTCCCCGACGCGGCAACGTCCTTCTGCTTGCTCCCGTCGTAGCCGTAGGCGTAGTACGAGTAAGCGTCGGGACCCTTTGTGGGCAGGAAGTTCAAGATCAAGCCGTGCACCGGCGCATCGACAGCCGCAGCGTCTCGAGCGCACGACGCAACTGCTCGCGCCGAATCTTGCCCGACCCCACGACGATGATCGCGCCTTGCGCGATCCGGCTGAGCACCGTGGCATCCGTCACCGGCAGCAGCGGGGGTGCATCGATCAGCACGTAGTCGTAGTTGGCTTCGAGCTCGCGAATCACCAACTGCATGGCCGCCGAACCGAGCAACTCGCTCGGGTTCGGAGGCACGCGACCGGCGGGCAATACATGCAGTTGCCCGTTGCCCCACGACTGCATCACGTCGGTGATCGTTGCTTGTCCGATCAGCACCGTGGTGAGCCCGACCGCACGCTCGAGGCCGAGGTAGTCAGCAACCTTGGGCCGGCGCAGGTCGCCCTCGACCAACGCGACCCTGCTACCGGTCGCAGCGAGCGCCACCGCGAGGTTCGCGCACGTCGTGCTCTTGCCTTCGCCACCCACCGACGACGTGATGACGAACGACTTCGACTCATTCATGATGTCGAGGAACTGCAAGTTCGTGCGCAGGTGCCGGAAGGATTCGGCGCGACGCGACTGCGGATCCGCGTGCGTGATGAGCGGCCGCTTCGGTACCTCCGGGTCGAACACGATGCCGCCCAGAAACGCCGTCTTCGTCACGAGAGCAAGGTCGGACATCGTCTTCACTGACGTGTCGAGGGTGTCGCGCAGCACCGCGATGCCGAGGCCGACTGCGAGACCCAGGAAGAGCCCCAGCGCGATGTCGAGCTTCTTGTTGGGAGAGACAGGCACGACAGCGACGCTCGCTTGCTTGACCGTCGTCACCTTGATCGGCGACACACCGCCGGTCGTCGGTTCCTCCAGCTGAGCCACCACGCTGGAGAACGACGCGCCGACCGCGTTCGCGATCCGCGATGCCGTCGCAGCGTTGGTGTCGGTCACGGTCACGTTGATCAGCACTGTGCCGAGCGGCGCAGAGGCGCTCACGTGCTGTGCAAGTTCGGTGTCGCTCTCGTTCAGGTGGAGCTGGGCGATGACAGGGTCCAGAACCTTCGGGCTCGACACGATCTGGGCGTAGGACTTCACCCGCTCTTGGGTGAACGTGTTGCCCTGCTGCAGGCCGGTGGTGTTGTCGCCGCCCGACGGCGTGGTGACGAACAACTGGATGTGTCCCGCATAGACCGGAGTCGTCCGGAATGCATAAGCGGCTGCCGCTGCTCCGGCGATGACGAAGGCCGCAACGATGATCGGCCAGCGCTTTCGCAGGATTCGCACGTAGTCATGCAAGTCCACGGGATCAATCCTTTCCGCTCACCGCACAATGCGGTCACGGTGGAGTCTCGGCGGAAATCGCCCGCGCATAAGCCCGAATGGGCTAATGGTTGGGTCGGCGGGCGCCGGCACAGCAGTCGTCGCCCGTTATCGGTCGCGATCCTCGCCGGATCCGTGTTGCAACGCGTAGATTGCCCGACTTCAGCACAATTGCTACGTTGCCGTGTTCATCGGTGCGGATAGTGCGAGCACCGATTGTTGACAGTGCATTCAGCGCACCGGCCGCCGGATCGTGTTCGCTGTTGCCGCGACCGACAGAGACCACTGCGACGCGGGGATGTACGGCGTCGAGGAACGCGGCGTCCAGCGCTGCGCCATGATGCGGGACGACGAGGACGTCGGCACGCAGCGATGCCACCGGTAGCTCGAGCGAACCCGCCGTTGATACAAGGTCGGTCTCATCGGCTACGCTGAGGTCACCGGCAACCAACACGCTGACCCCTGCCACCACGACTGACACGACACGCGCCGATGCTGCATCAGCGACAACACGCCAACGTCACGTTGCCCACCACATTGACAACCCCCGGTTTCGCCGCGGCAACTGCAACGTGTGAAGCCGCTGCCCACGCCCGAACACGCACATCGGCGTCAGCCACCAACTGCGAGCCAGCGTCGATCCCGCCGACCGTTCGACCGTGCAGCGCGCCGGGTACGCCACCGACCGCGGCCGTCGTCCCGCCGGTCAGCACGATGCACGCCAACGTTCGAATACCGAGTGCGTCGAGGCAGCCGTCAATCGCAGAAGGCGACGGTCCTGCATCGACCAGCATGCCTGACTGCGCGCCGACGCGCGCGACGATGGCCTCGCCCTGACCCACGTCACATGCCGCGAGAACCCAATCGGACGGCGGCCATGGTTGCGCTGTGAGTCGACCGCGAACGGCGAGTGCGCTGGCAACCAGCGCGACGACGACAACCACGCGAAGCACGACGGCGTCGCCATCGCGGCAACCAAAGCAGGAGGCCAACGGCGGAGCCGACCGCCAACAACGTAAGCGCGCCCGACGCACCATCGCGCCAAGGCACTGCCGCACCTGGCAGACGCGAAAATGTATGCGCGACGAACACCAGCCACCAACACGGAATGCCGCCAATCCGAGCGACGAACTGTGCCACTCCCATTGAGAGCGGCGCGAGCGCCGCGGCGAGCACGCCAAGAATCGTTGCGGGCGCGACGGCCGGCTCGGCAAGCAAGTTCGCCGGGATAGACGCCAAGCTGATCTGGCCCGAGATCGAGGCGATCAGTGGCGCGCACGCGAGCGTCGCCGCAGTCGGCACAGCGAGCGAATCGGCGAGCCAGCCGGGCAGCCTCCTCGCCATCCACGTCCGCAGTGGTGGCGCGAGCACCAACAATGCCCCGGTAGCAACGACCGAAAGCGCGAAGCCGACGCTGCGCGCCAGTATCGGATCGATGTAGATCAAGCACAACACCGCGGCACACAACGCCGGCAGCGCACGCCGTCGGCGTCCGGTCGCTAAAGCAAGTACCGCGACAAGACCCATCGCGGCCGCGCGCAATACCGATGCCTGCGGTCGCGCGACTATCACGAAGCCGACGATCGTCAGCACACCGACAAGCGCTTGCGCGCGCAGACCAGCCCGCAGCCGTCGAGCGATCACCAGTGCGGCACCGAGAACAATGGCGACGTTCGCACCAGAGACAGCGACAATGTGCGTGAGTCCGGTCGTGCGGAACGCAGCGACCAGGTCGGGCGACAGTCCCGACGTGTCGCCGTCGACGAGACCGGGCAGCAGACCGCGCGGTCCGCTCGGCAATGGCGACGCGGCCGTTCGCAGGCCGTCTCTTACGCGACCCGCAACCCGCTCGATTGGCGACGCCGCACCGACTTGAGTCGGAGATCCGCGCGCATCGAAGAGGGCGGTATCCAACTCGCCGGGGTCTGGCGTGCTCACCCGGCCCGCCGCCGTGACGCGTTGCGTGGGCTGCAACGAGAGCCACCCGGGCGCGGTCGCGAGTACAACGATCGGAGAGCTGATCCGCGTGCTCGGCACCCCATCACTGCTGACCTCGACAGCCTTGGCCAACAGGACGACGAGCGAGCGGCTGGACCCCGCTGACGAAGCAGCAGACAGATGCGGGTCGCTCGTCACGATCAGCTCCAAGGTGACGGCGGCGTGCGCACGAGCCAGCGAGGGCAACGGGCCGCGTTGCACTGCGGCCACCCGCCAGGCTGCTGCGGCTGCGGCACCCGCCGCACACAGCAGCGCCGCCGCGACGACTCGCGTGCGCACGTCACGTCCGGGTCGTCGGCTCCGAAGCATCGTCGACCCGATCGCGGCACCGACGACCAGCAAGACCGCGGCAGCCACCAGGCCGAACGCAGCCGACGTCATCAGTGCGATCGCGGCCGTCAGCCAGGCCGCACCGGCCGGGATGAGCAGCCTGAGCTCGACGGGCTCGCCGGGCATGAGTTCCAGCCGCGTGTCTGCGGCGCGCGGCTTCACACTTTCACCCGACCCGTCTGCATGCCGGTCGGGCGTCATACCTTCACCCGACCAGCGAGAGCCGCATATTTCGCCGGCCCGATGCCCGATACCTGCTGTAGTTGGGTGACGCTGGTGAAGTGGCCGTGCTGGGTTCGATAGGCGAGGATCTTCTGCGCCGTAACGGTGCCGACACCAGGCAACGTTTCGAGTTCGGCTTGGGTGGCGGTGTTGATGTTGACGATCGGATCCGCACTGCCCGCTCCGACGCCCGCGCCAACATCGGTCTCGTCGCCAACGACGCCGCCTCCCGACATCGCGGCGGCTCCGGACGGCGGCGCGACCCCGACGAAGATCTCCTGGCCGTCGCTTAGTTTTCGGGCCAGATCAAGCGCCGTCAGATCGGTGTTCGGAAGCACTCCGCCGGCGGCGGCAATCGCATCGACGATCCGCGAGCCAGGAGGCAGCGTGAACACACCTGGCTTCGCGACCTTGCCGACCACGTCGACGACAAGCTCGCTCGCTTTGGACGGCAGGCCTGACGGGATCGCGGCTGAGCCGATGGGCACGAACCCGTCGGTGGGCGCCGCGCTTTCTGTCGGCGACCGAGCCGAGCCGCTGACTGTCAGACAACTGCCGGGCTCTTGACCGGTAACCGTCTGACAGTCAGCGGGTGGTGGGGCAGCGCCCTGAACGTGCGGCGCCGCGCGCAGGAAGTACCACGCTCCCCCGGAAGCACCAACGAGCGCGACGACCACGAGGACCACCACCCCCCGCCGTCCCGGATCGAAAGCTGTGAGGTGCAGGCGCGCCGAAACCGTAGCCCGCAACCTCGCGCGCCACCCACGAGAAACCGCTACAGGCAACGGCTGCTCGGCATCAGGGGCAGGCGGCAGCCACCCCGCGGGTTGCCCGACGATCTGCAAGCGTTCGAGCCGGTGCAGCACGCTGGCCAGCTCGCGCGGGTCCGGCCTGCGACGGAACATCGGCACCCACCGAGCTAAGCGGCCGCGCGACTCCTAGGGGTGGGACCGAGCGATGCCTGTGCACCGCGCCGACCAAGGCCGACGACTGTGGAAAAAGGTCAGCGGGTGCAGACGACGACGGCCAGCATGCCGGGGCCGGTGTGCGCGCCGACGACAGCGCCGACCTCTGTGGTGATGATGTCGCCGGCTTTCGGCAGGCGGGCCTCGAGCGCTTCGACAACCTGTGCGGCACGCGGCGAGGCGTCGAGATGATGCACGGCGATGCTCGCGGGTTCATCGGCAGCCATCGACACGGCGAGTTCTTCGAGTCGAGCGATCGCCCGCGAAGCCGTCCTGACGCGTTCGAGCGGTTCGATGCGCCCGTCACGTAGGCACAGCAACGGCTTCACCGCGAGTGCAGATCCGACCAGTGCGCGGGCCGCACCGATGCGACCCCCGCGACGCAAGTATTCGAGGGTGTCGACGTAGAAGATGGCCTGCGTGCGTTCGAGGGTTTGAGTCACCGTCTCGACCACTGCATCGACGTCGGCCCCTGCGGCTGCGGCGTCGGCCGCGGCCAACACCGCGAACCCCATGCCCATACCGACCGACCGCGAGTCGATGACCCTGATGTCACCACCGACGTCGGCAGCAGCTAGCCGCGCGGCGTCGACGGTGCCCGACATCGCCGCCGACAACTGCACCGAAACGATCGACGTCGCGCCCGCAGCGAACGCACGATGGTAAGCGGCGGCGAACAAGCTCGGCGACGGTCGCGACGTGCTGACCGAGTGCCCACGATGCAGGACGGCGGCAACCTCGCTCGGTCCGATCTCTTCGCCCTCGGCGCGGACGACGCCACCCACGATCACCTGGAGCGGCACGACCTGGACGCCGAGTAGCTCCGCCGATCCTGCAGGCAGGTAGGCCGTCGAGTCGGTGACGACCGCCACCGCTGGCGTGCCCTTGCGCGCGCGCGACATAGGCGGACCCTAGACCACGACGTTGACGAGCTTGGGTGCACGGACGATGACCGTGCGCACTTCGCGCCCGTCGAGAGCCTTCACGACTGCCGGCGCAGACAGCGCCAGCTCGCGCAATGCGGCCTCGTCGATCTCGGGTGCGACTTCGAGACGATCACGAACCTTGCCATTGATCTGGACGACGCAGACGACGGACTCCTCAACCAGCAACGTCGGATCGACGACTGGCCAGCCTGCGTGGAACACCGTGGGTTGATGCCCAAGCCGGGCCCACGCGTCTTCGGCGGTGTAGGGCGCGAACAGCGAAAGCATCACCGCCACCGCTTCGACCGCTTCACGTACCGCTGGGTCGGCCGGTCCGGGACCGACGTCGACGGTCTTGCGAATCGCGTTGACCAGCTCCATCACGCGTGCGATCGCGACGTTGAACCGGAAGGTGTCGAGCAGGTGCGTGACGTCGTGCACCGTGCGGTGCGTCACTCGCCGCAATGCGACGTCCCCCGTCGTCACGTCGACGCCGACAACGCTTCGGACCTCGGCGGCCAACCGCCACGCCCGCGCCAGAAACTTGCCGAGTGCGGGCACGTTCATGTCGGCCCAGTCGATGTCTTCTTCGGGGGGGCCGGCGAACAGCATCGTCATGCGCACCGCGTCGACACCAAACGCAGCGAGCTGTTCGCCCAGGTCGACACCGTTGCCCAGCGACTTGCTCATGGCCTTGCCCTGGTTGATGACTTGGCCCTGATTCAGCATCGCCTTGAACGGTTCGTCGAACTCGACGAGCCCCATGTCGTGTAGCACCTTGATGAAGAACCTGCTGTACAGCAAGTGCAGGATCGCGTGCTCGACTCCGCCGACATACTGATCGACCGGCATCCACATTTTGACGTCCGCGGGATCGAAGACCACGTCGTCGCGATGTGGTGAGCAGTAGCGCAGGAAGTACCAGGACGAGTCGACGAACGTGTCCATGGTGTCGGTGTCGCGCGTTGCCGGGGCGCCGCACTTCGGGCACGTCGTGTTCACCCACTCGGTCGCGGCCGCCAGTGGTGACACGCCTTTGGGTTGCAGGTCGGTGCCGCGCAGGTCGGGCAATCGCACCGGCAACTCGTCGTCGGGTACCGGAACCTCGCCGTCGACAGGACAATGCACGATCGGGATCGGCGCGCCCCAAAATCGCTGCCGTGACAGCAACCAATCGCGCAACCGATAGTTGATCGCGCCCTTGCCACCGTCTTTGGCTTCGAGCTCGGCGATGATGCGCTCGATGCTCGCACCCTTGTCGAGACCGTCGAGCGGACCAGAGTTCACATGGACGCCGTCACCTGACGTCGCGACGCCGCTTTCCGCTGGGTCGGGCTCATCGGTGGCAACCACGATGCGGATCGGCAGCCCGAACGTCAGCGCGAAGTCGAGGTCTCTTTGGTCGTGCGCGGGCACTGCCATGATGGCGCCCGTACCGTAGTCAGCCAGGACGTAGTCGGCCGCCCACACCGGGATGCGTTCGTCGTTGACCGGGTTAATCGCATACCGGCCCAGGAAAACGCCGGTCTTCACCCGCTCGGTCGACATCCGATCGATGTCCGACAGTCGCCTCACCTGCTCGACGTATGCATCGAACGCAGCTCGCTGTTCGGCAGCACAGAGGTCAGCAGCCAGCGCCGAGTCGGCCGCCACAACGAAGAACGTCGCGCCATACAACGTGTCGGGCCGGGTTGTGAAAACCGTGACCGGCTCCGCGCGGTCTTCAATCGCGAAATCGACGTGCGCACCAACGGATCGACCGATCCAGTTGCGTTGCATCGTCAAGACGCGCTCGGGCCACGAACCTTCGAGTTCGCGCATGTCGTCGAGCAGCCGGTCGGCGTATTCAGTGATTTTGAAGTACCACTGGGTCAACGTCTTCTTCGTGACCAGCGTCCCGCAGCGTTCACAGTGACCGTTGACGACTTGTTCGTTCGCTAGCACGGTCTGGTCGTTCGGGCACCAGTTGACCGCCGACGCTTTGCGATACGCGAGCCCGCGTTCGAAGAAGCGCAGGAACAGCCATTGGGTCCAGCGGTAGTACTCGGGGTCGCTGGTGTGCAGCCGGCGCGACCAGTCGAACGAGATGGCGTAGCGCCGAAACGACGCGGCCTGCGTCTCGATGTTCTTGTACGTCCAGTCGGCCGGATGCTGGTTGCGGGCGATCGCGGCATTCTCGGCGGGCAGCCCGAATGAGTCCCAGCCGATCGGGTGCATGACGTCGTAGCCAAGCTGCTGCCAGTAGCGCGCCAGCACGTCGCCGAAGGCGTACGCCTCGGCGTGACCCATGTGCAGATCGCCCGACGGGTAGGGAAACATGTCGAGCATGTAGCGGCGCTCGCGGGCAGAGCCGTCGGCGGCCGGCCGCCCGGTGCGAAACGGGTTGAGCTCGTCCCAGACCGGCAGCCATCGATCCTGGATGGCGGCGAAGTCGAACGTCTCGCTCATCTGTTCCTCACCTGGGTGTTGCAGCAGCGATCCAGACACAAAAAGACCCCTCGCGCACGAGGGGTTGCCGCGCCGACGTCGGATCAGCGCGGCGTAATGAGAAGCAACTGGGACACGGGGTCAGTGTACGCCCGCGCGGCTCCCGACTTGATCACCGAGCAGTCGTCACGGGTGTGGCGTGAGTGGCAAATGACCGTCTCGACCCCTGGTGACTGGGCCGTACCAATCTGCTATGTTTTGTCCGAATGGTCACCCCGCTGCGCCGAACGCTTGCGAAACATGAGCAGATGCGCCAACGGTTGTGGCCGGACGGCCAATACCCGCCTGTGCCGCCTTCCGCGAAACTTTTACCGGTAGGCCGCTAGCTGGGGGGTGCGGTCTCCAATCGGGGGCGCGGCGGTCCGGCTCTGCGTGGGGGATGCGCGAGCCGGACCGCCACTTCGCGGCGAGCCCGTGTCACCCGGGGGGACAAGTGACCTGTCGTCGTCGCGCAGATTTAGAGTGCCCGATCGTTTTTCACCTAGGTGTGCGGCGCGCCGCAACGCGGTGATCTCGTGTCAGCCGGCGGCGGTTCCGAAGACCTTCCGGCCATCGAGCCGGATCGTCCAGGGGGTGATCGACTCGAGCCGCAGATGGGTCTCGCTCCACGGATCAAGGGCGAGGGTGGCCCGTACCACCTCCGCAGACTCCGCCTCGATCGCTTCGATTACTCGGAATTCGTCGTCGAGTGGGCCGCCGAGCACAATGAACCGATCATCGACGAGGGCGTCAACGAACGTCGCATGCGCGGCGAACTCCGACTGTTGCTCGAGCGGCAGTGACGGATCCCATTGCGGCCCCGAACGGTGCAACTCAACAAGGAACATCACCATGCACCAGTCCTATCCCACGCCCCTAACACGTGTGCTCCGGTCAACGCAGCCAGGCCAAAACAAGTCGGCTCGAACTGAGATATGACATAACTAGCGGCTGTCCACCGTGTATACGGGAGTTTGCGGGATTTAGTCATGAGTTCACCTTGTGGTTCCGGTAAGAAAACCTTCGCTGCTTAGCGTCGTTGCTCGAACGGCCTTTCTGTCGTCGATTCGAGGAGGTCAATGGTGACCGCATCCCGAGGCTTAGCCCCGTGGAAGACCATCCGGGGCGCTGCCCTGGCCCTGACGTTGATCGGTGGCGGTGGCCTTGTCACCGTCGCCGGCCCAACGGGCGCGGCCGCTGCCCCGCCGTCTGCTTCGAGCACGTGCCACCTCGGCAACGGGGTGTCGCACGTCATCGACATCGTGTTCGACAACGTTCACTTCGCCCGGGACAACCCGAACGTTCCGTCCGACCTCGAGCAGATGCCGCACCTGCTGAACTTCCTCGAGCAGAACGGCACGGTCTTCTCCAACAGCCACACACCGATGATTGCCCACACAGCCGACGACAGCTTGACGATCTACACCGGCTTGTACGGAGACCGTCACGGTCAACCGTTGACGAACACGTACAAGGTCTACAACCCGGATGGGTCGACGGACCCCGCGAGTTCGTTCGCCTATTGGACGAGCCCCGTCGACGACACCGCTTCGCATCCGACCGGCAACGACCCCGCGCCGAGCATGGCGTACTCGGCGACCGTTCCGGCGACGCAAGGCACCAACCTGCAGACGCCCGCGCCGTGGGTGCCGTTCACTCGGGCCGGTTGTAACGTCGGCGACTTCTCGACCGCGAACATGGTGCTGGAGAACACCGGCGTCGACCTGCCCACCGTGTTCGGCTCTGGATCACCCGAGGTTGCCCAGTACAACGCCGACTCGGATAGCTTCAAGGACGCCGAGGTCGCCGACTACGTCGGTGTCGCTGTGCACTGCGCGTCTGGCAACACAGTCTGCACCTCCGCGCAGGCGGTGAAGTTCGGCCAGACCACGCCTTCGGCCAGTGCGGTCGCCGACAAACTGCCGACTGAGCCGGGCGGATACAACGGCTACCAAGGCCTGTTCGGTGCGCGCTACGTCGCTCCGCAACTTGGCGCCGGTACGCCCAACGTGACGCACAACGGTTATGAGGTTACGAATGCTGCCGGCAACCTTGTCGACCTCAGCGGTCAGCAGATCAACGGCGCGTTCCTGACCAATCACCCAGGGTTCCCTGGCTTTAGCCCCACTGCATCGCAGTCGCTCGCCTACATCGCCGACATGCAGGAAAGCGGTGTGCCCGTGACCTACGGCTACATCTCGGACATCCACGAACGCAAGGCCGGCGAGTCAGGCTGCACGACGGCTGACGCCACTGGAAGCGGGAAGCCCGTCGGCCCCGGCGACAGTTGCTACGTCAGCACGGCAAAGTCGTACGACGACGCCTTCGCGACGTTCCTCTCCCGCCTCGCGGCAGACGGAATCACTCCCAACAACACCGACTTCGTGATCAGCGCCGAGGAGAACGACCAGTTCGCCGGAGCAAACGTCGGTCGGGCGGTTCAGCCGACTCCCGCTGGTTGCGATGGCGTGACAGTGCCCTGCAACTACGCAAGCGGCACTCTCGGTGAGTTGCAGGCCAACATCAAGGGCCTGCTGTCAACAACGCCGAGCGCGAGCACTGCGTTCGACATCGAACCGCAGGGCGCCTCGATCTACGTGCATGGCAAGCCTTCGGCGAGCGACCCGACGGTCCGTCAACTCGAGAGGGATACGGCTGCGATGACGGCCAATAATCCTTACTCCGGGGTGACCGGCCAAAAGATCGTGAACTATCAGGCTAGCGCGCTCGAGGAACGTACGCTGCACATGCAGACGGCAGACCCCCTTCGGCTGCCGACGTACTCGCTCTTCCCGGTACCGGATTACTACTTCTCGACGACCGGGCCCAACGTGAGCATCAATAGCGGCTTCGCGTGGAACCACGGCTATTACAGCCCGAATATCGACGTCACCTGGGCGGCGATCGCGGGCCGAGGAGTCGCGCACCGAGGTGTCGACGGACCGCAACCGGCGCAGAGCAACGAGGCCCACGATCCGAACTCGACGAAGACCGTGCCGCAAGCCAGCACGGTAGGTACCTGGGTCGACGAAACCGACCTGCGACCGACCCTGCTCAACCTGGTTGGGCTCGCCGATGACTACACATCTGACGGCACCGTGATCACGGCAGCGTTGGCGCATCCTTCGGCTGCGTTGAACTCGACCAGGCTGCTCGCTGCGGTGTACACCCAACTGAACTCCAGCGTTGGCATCTTCGCGACTGACACGTTGCTCGCGGACTCGCACGCGTTGGCGTCAGGTACTTCCACGTCGGACAGCACCTTCACCCGGGAGCAAGCAGCCCTCGGGAACCTGGTCAATGACCGTGATCAGTTGGTCAACGGAATCAAACAAACGTTGGCCAGTGCGGCCGCGGGACATCCGCAGTCACCTGCGACGACCCTGATCGAAACAGCACGGGCCGCTGCGTTGTTGCTGCGGGCCAGTGCGTTACGCCTCACCACGCCATAACATCAACGGCGATCCGCGCCCACGAGCCGAATACGGTTCGTGGGCGCGGATCAGCGCAGGGGCTGCGGACGCCGCTGACTGTCGGCCGACGCTCGCAGCCAAAGTGTGGTTGTCGCCGGGCTCAGAGTCTCGCGCACGACCTCCAGAAGCTCGGCACTCACGGCATCGAGTTCGACGAGGTCGCGAAGCCTGCCCGCGAAACGGTCGAGCGTTCGCGCGGTGTTATAGCGAGTTCGGTAGAAGCGACGGTCGACGCCGCGTTTGATGCGCGCGCGCAAGGGTTGGAACACGACCGCGACTACAAGCGTCGAGATCGTCACGGCGAGGGTGCCAGACTCACCACTCGCCGAGCGGACCACGCGATCGATCGCGTAGACGCCTCCCGCGTAGAGCACACCGAGGCACGCAATAAGTACGGCGTACACAACAGTCTTGCGGATGATGGCGTCGATTTCGAAGAGCTTGTGCCGCAGCACCGCGATGCCGATCGCGACCGGGATGAGACCAAAGCCCAAGACTCCAAGGTTGTCTAACAGGTCAAGCCACGGCGATTGGACGGACGTCGAGCGGCTGACGACGGCCGACACCGAGATGTCAACGACGTACAGCGCAGCGACGACAGCTGCGGCCGTGACAAGCCACTTGATCTGCAAGCGCTCCGCCGCCGGCGCCCTGCGGAAGCGGACGATAAGGCTGGCCGCCGACGCGCCTATGCTCACGGCGAGTAGCAGGACGATGGACTGCGCCGGCTTCAGTACCGACGCCAGACTTTCAACACCGAACGGGTTCGTTGTCGTGGGATAACCGCCGCCGCTCATGGGTCCTGGCTGGAGCAGTGACACCACAGTGCAACCGATGATCGCGAAGGCGGCCAGATAAGCAACGCTGCGCCAGCGCCTGCTGGGCAGGTGCCCAGTTGGGAACAAGAGGAGCAGGAAAGTGCCCATGATCCCGACGGGGGCGGCCCACGCTGCGCCCGTGATCGCGCCAGCGATGTCCGCGTGCGGGACGCCGGTCCGTAGTCCGACGAGTGGAAATGCCAGTAGGGCGATGAGCAATGAGACCTGCAGTCCTTCGATCAGCAGGTTCGCGGCTCGATTGCCGGTCGCGGGCGAACTGGTGACGTCGCGTGCCTGCCAATCCAGAACCAACCCGGGCACCCAGAGCACGGCCGCACCAATGAATGCCGCCCATGCCGCGAGGCGCGAGGCCCGAGGGCTCATCTTCTGCTCCGTCCGGGCTGTCACAACACGAGTCTGCCTGGTGCCAGTTACGGCTCCGTTACGAGGCGCTCGCCGCAGCGATCACCGAACACTCGGCAGCGACGATCATCACACCAAAATCTTGGAGGGAGAGATGAGCGAAGTCGAAGAGTTCCTAACGTCCGTTATCGCACGGCAGTCGAGTCGGACACCGCCCTACACAACGGGGACGGCGAGTTGCGCAAGGCGTTGTGGTCGACGAACGAGCCAGTAACGTTGTTCGGAGCGGTGGTCTCGGCTACGGGGCGAGATCACGTGGCTGCGGTCTTCGACGCGCTCGCGGCATTCGAATTGCGATGTACAAGGAATCAAGTTCGGCAAGGTAAGCGCATACGATCGTTCGCGGGAAGGAGAACGATTCGAGATGCCGCTCGACCAGCTCATGACCTTGGGGATCGCATGGCCGATCACCCGGTGGGGCGATCCGGTACTGCACCGTGCATGCCGACCCGTGACCGACTTCGGTCCTGACCTGTGGAACCTGCTGTGTGACATGTTCGCGACGAACACAGCCGCCAACGGAGCCGGCCTCGCCGCACCGCAGATTGGCGTGGATCTCGCAGTCTTCGTCTACGACTGCCTCGACGAATTTGGACGGCGTCGCCACGGGTTGGCGTGCAACCCGCAGATCGTGCTTCCTGCGGAGCCTCGGATAAACACAGACCTGGAAGGGTGTTTGTCACTGCCGGGCGCGAACCCGCCAGTCCCCCGCGCCGACGTCGCGATCTGTCACGGGCAGGACCAGTTCGGCGAACCGCTCAAGGTCACCGGCACCGGCACGCTGGCTCGGTGCTTGCAACACGAGACCGATCACCTGAACGGCATCGTGATGGAGGATCACCTAACCGCGGTCGAACGCCGCGACTTGCGCCATCAGCACAAGAAAGTCGCCTCGCTATACCCCAACGACTGGCCCACCTGAACCGGCGTGCGTACAGGTCCGCGCGCCACCAGAGCCAGTCGGCCCCGCACTCGGCGAGCAAACAACGCGAGCGACCACACCCGCCATTAGCCACCGCTCCCGCCGGAGTCGGCGGCGGTGGTTGTGGTTGCGTGCCGTGACTTCATCCGATACATGTCGTGGTCGGCGAGGATGAGCACGGCCGCGGGATCGGTGCCCGGTTCGAGCACGGCCATTCCGATCGACATTCCCACCGTTGCCACGATCGGGCCGGGCAGGATCATGGGCTGGTCAGTAGCCCGCAAGATGCGGCGCGCGAGCATATCGAAGTCAGAGTTTGCATCTGCCGGGGCCACAATGACGAACTCATCACCACCGATGCGTGCGACGAAATCCTCACCCCGCACCGTGCGCTTAAGCCGCCTGGCCACTTGGACCAACACGGCGTCCCCAACGTCATGTCCATGCACGTCGTTGACGGCCTTGAAACCATTCAGATCGCAGAACACCACCGACGCGCCACTGCCGACCATGCGGGCGAGGTGATCGCGAAGCCCTGATCGATTCGGCAGGCCTGTCAACTCATCGGTGATCGCGCGCTCACGTAAAACGTCGGAGTCGTTGCGCGCAGCAGTGACATCCACTCCGATACAACCGACCTCAGCGGGCGTTTGCGATATGCGTGAGATAGACCACGCGATCGCGCGGCGATGTTCCTCCACAACGCTACGAAGCTCGTGTTCGTAAGTAGCACGCAGGTCGGTGCGAAGCGCGGCGCGCAACTCATGGCGAAAGTCAGCGACTTCACGCGGCACTACGATCTCGGTCGCGTCGCGACCCAGCAAGTCGTGTTCTGTTAACCGAAGAGCAGCGCATGTTGCTGGGTTCGCGGCGATGACCCGCTTGGAGTCATCGACTATCAGCACCAGTGCACCGGTGGCAGCCCACAGTTGCCCGACCGCTGTTGGGCGTGCGTGGACATCCATCGTGGCGACCTTCCACTGAAGCTTTAGTCGGCGGTGTGCCGGCGGCCTCGTAAGCACCTATCGACAGCGCGTACCGCTTTCCCAGGCTTCCGGCCGGTCGGCGGTTAGCCCGACTCGCGGGGGCCAGACACGTCGTCCCCGAAGTACTCCTGCTGAACCGAGCGCTACGCGCTGCCGGAGTAGTCGTCATTGGTGACGGCGAGCGCGAGAACTTCGGCCAGGCGATCGCTCTCAAGCGACAGCTTCGGCGGCGCGACGAGGCCCGCGACTCTAAGACGTTGGTCGTGGAGCTTAGGGGACTCGAACCCCTGACCCCTTGCCTGCCAGGCCGCTGAACTCCATCCGACCACGTCGGGCATCGTCGTGTTTAGGCGGCCGGTGTGGGGCGCTTGCCCCTCGCTCGTCGGATGTCGTAGGCCGGTTTCGGGCGGGGATCGGCTGGTGTTGCGTGCACAGTCACCGTGACAAACAGGAGACGCGTCATCGCGGCAGATGTGCGCGTTCGCATCGAGCGAACCTGCTGTCTGTCTCGAGGCGCGACACCTCACCGCGCGTGCCGGGTCGTGAGGTGTCGCGATCCGAGTCGACCACGCACCGCGTACTTGCCGGACAGGTCCGACGTTGGATGAGCAGCTTCGACCACCATCGCCGTGAGGAACGCGCTCATGCCCGCGCCGCCTGCTGCCGACATAGTTGGCGATTGCACGTCCTTCGCGCGCCTTTCAGCCGCGGAACAAAGGAGGCTGCCTTGCGGACACTAGTCGTCGCCTCCATCCTCGCCGGCATCGCGGCTGTGACCGTGGTAAGCGCCTGCGACGCCCCGCCGGCAAACTCGAAACAGACGCTGAAGGTTTTGTCGGCGACCCGGGTGTTCGCAAGTCCACCGCCGGCCGCAACCGCGATCGGTTCGGCGCAAGATGCTGGAAGCACATCCACTGTCGCGGCGCGCGACCCCGGCGTGGAAAACGTTTACGCGACCGCGCAGAGCGTCGGCGATGTCCTCAGCTATTACGAGCGCACCTACCCGCAGTACCGGTTCACCCAGACGTTCGGCTCAGTGCCGCAGGGAAAGCAGCTGTTCGGCCGGGACGGCTGGGCCTACATCCTCATCAACATCACCCGACCAGCCCGACCTGGCAGCTGCGCCGGAATTCCATATCAAACTAAGCCCAGCGCCCCCAACGGCCACCACCTACGTCGTGGTAATCGTCTCCGGCCAACAGCCGACACCGGCTGCCAGTAGCCCGTCCTGACTCACGCTGCTACCTGGCCAGCCAGCACCGAGATCACCCCTTACCTGCGCCAGGTCGCCCACGCGTCATCGCGGCAGAGTCGGGCGAAGGCTAGCTGCTCCTGGCCGCCCGGATCGCCCGTCCGCCTACTCGAACGTCGTCCGCGCGAATTCCCATGACGGACACGCGAACCCAGCTCAGGCGGTCGGGACCGAGGTTGACGAGCGGGAACTCCACGCATGTGACCAACCTTGACGTTCCTTCGACGGTCGTCGGGACGTTCAAGGTGTCCCCGATGGCGAGGCCAGCGCTCACGCTCAGCGGCGGACCGACCAGCGTAGCGTCGCCCTCGTAACCGTCGCCAAGCTGAAATACGTCATGGATCTCGAAGGCGAACTCGCCGTCCGCGATCTCCTCGGCCACATCGCAAAGTATGCCTTGATGAACGCGATCATCTCGGCTACTTGTTTTACTTGCGCTATGACCGGTGCCTGGCAAGGTTTGGTCTAGGCGCCCGGCTCGTCGTTCTCATTTCGGCTGCCCACGCATGTCGTGTGGCTCACATTTGGCCTGCGCGGGCCGGACGTCGCTCCAACGAGCGGGAGAGGCTCAAGAAGGGTTTGCTCTGCTCGAAGTAGCGGTGCCCTCCCAGCTCACACACATCAACACCGTGTCGAGATTTGAGGAGTCGGGATGGGTGCAGTGGTGATCGGGATGGATCCGCACAAACGGTCGGCGACGATCGAAGTCATGGACGGCGACGAAACGATTCTTGGTGGCGGCAGGTATGCCACCGATGTCGCCGGCTATCCGGCGATGGTGAAGTTCGGTAAGCAGTTCGCGCAGCGGACGTGGGCGATCGAGGGCTGCAACGGGATCGGGAAACACATCGCCGACCGGCTGCTCGCTGACGGTGAGCTGGTGGTCGATGTGCCACCGAAACTGTCCGCCCGGGTCCGGGTGTTCGCCACCGGGCAGGGCCGCAAAACCGATGCCACTGATGCGCATTCAGTGGCGTTGGTCGGGACCCGGATGAGTGGGCTGCGACCGGTCGTCAACAACGAGCAGCTCGCGGTGCTACGGCTCCTGGTCGATCGCCGCCGGTCATTGGGTGATGACCACACCAGGATGATCTCCCAGCTGCACCGCGTGCTGCTCGAGCTGATCCCCGGCGGTGCAAAGAGGTCCCTGTCCGCGGCGCAAGCCAAGGTATTGCTAGGAAAAGTCCGCCCCCGGGATGCGGCCGGGAAAACCAGGCGGCGGGTCGCCGCAGAACTGATCACCGATCTCGAGCGGATCTACGAGCGCACGAAAGCCGCCGACAAAGAACTCAAAGAGCTACTCGCCGCAACCGGCACCACGCTCACGCAGCTGCACGGCATCGGACCCTCCGGTGCCGCCCGGTTGCTGGTGGAGGTCGGGGACATCACCCGGTTCCCCGCCCGCGCGCACTTCGCGTCCTGGACCGGCACCGCCCCGATCGACGCGTCCTCTGGTGACCACGTGCGGCACCGGCTTGTCCCGCGGCGGGAACCGCCAGATCAACCGGGTGCTGCACATCATGGCCATCGTCCAACTGCGCAGCCCCACCGAAGGACGCGCCTACTACGACCGGAAGAAAGCCGCCGGCAAAACGCTCGATGGAAGCGATGCGCTGTTTGAAACGACGACTGTCCGACGTTGTCTACCGGCAACTACTCGCGGACGCGATCACGGCCGAGTAGGACGGGCCCGGGAGGACACTCGGGGGCGACTCTTGACTCCAGCGCGGTCGACTCAAACCCCGATATCGACGCTTCGAAGAAGTCACTTCCCGGACCCGCCAACACCCACGCTACCCGCGCCAAAAGCTCCCGGCCAGACCGTTCTTCAGCCCGTTCCCGACGCCCTGTTACAGCGCCGGCCCGCAGCCGTCGTCAAGCGCAGTCTGCTTGACGACGGCGAGGACCGGCGCATCATCAACAGCCGGGAACAACCCTTCATTGACATAGAAGGGAGCCAAAAGAGTGCGTTGCCGCGACCCGTCAGGCATGGCGATGCATAGGACGACCGACCCACCGGACGCCCAAGGTGATTCAGGCGGCTAGAAGGTGCCCGAGGTTACTCAGGGCGGTCTTCGGTTCGGACACCTCGACCACGTTGGCGACCTGTTCGAGTAGCCGAAGCTGCTTCGTGCCAGCGCCGGTATCGTCGTTGGCACCCCGAACGAGGGCGATGCAGTCCGCGCCGGGCAGGCTGCCCTCCGCGCCGCTTAAGACCTTCTCGAAGCTGTACGCGACCGCGTGCACCCGGTCCCACGCGCTGCGGTCGGGTTGGCGGAAGTTGATGCGCTGCATCAGGTGCGGCCGCCCATTGTTGTACTGGTAGTCGAAGGCCAGTTCGTCGTCGGGCTCCCCCGCCGCGCGGCGCACAGTGATGCGGACATCCTTCACCACCGGCGCATGCAATTTGAGCTGACTAAACAGCCCTTCGACGACTCGACCTAGCTCCGGTTCACGTACGGCTGTGTCATCGACCAGCCGGGCGTACAACTCGGCGAGCCGCTGATGCGGCCCTCGTGGCGCGCCGTGAATGACGTGCCCACCTGGTTCGAGGAAGTAGTTGTCGCCTGGGGCTCGATCGAACGACAGGTCGTGCACGCCGTGTGCCATGCAGTTGCGCCAGTGACGAACCCAAAGGCGGTAGTTGTCGACGGGCTGGTCCTGCTTGAGCCGTTTCCGTCGATGACGTTCGGCTCGGTCTCGGCGTAGAACTTGCCGAGCACGGTGTCGGAGTCGATCAAGATCACGCCGATGTTCCTGGGTTCGCGGCGTTGCAGATTTGCCATGTATTTGGCGAGCACCCAGCTCACTGTCACGCGATCAACCCCCATTCCGTATCCGGGATTTTGGCGAAGCTTGCCTTGTTGCTGTCGATCCAGCCGCGGAGGGCGCGCTTTCGGCTGTTGAGCGCCGTCGCGGCGGCGTGTGCCTCGGCAGCGGTGCAAATACCGAGCGTCTTGGCCTCGATCGCGATGTCTTCCACGACATCATCATGCACTCCACCGACTCTTTCGGCCCACCGGGATAAATCTGTGGCCTGGGTGAGCTCACCCAGCAGGCAGCCGGTCCAGCTCGCCTGACCCATGGTGTTTACCACGGTCTGCTCGCCCTCCCCCGGCGTATTACCGAAAAGTGCGTGCGAGTGATCGAAGACGCTGAGCGCGCTCGGGGGAACGAATGCCAGGTTCTGCTGATGCCGGTCGGTGTTGCGTACCCAGCAGTCGAAGACGACCACCCCGGCGGCTAGGTGCGGCAGCGCGAGCACAAGCGCGGCAGGATCGACGGGTGGCGGATTTTGCCCCTTCACACCGAACCGCATCATCGCGTACGCGTTCACGCCGTCCTGCTTCTTCGACGATGCCGCCGGGAGGGACAGGTAGGCCGATGACCAAAATCCAAGACGACCGCAGAAGAACTCGTTCGCCACCGTGTATGGCACGGCCGCATCCGTCTTGACGACGCCTCCGAGGGTGCACCAGTGACTCCCGGTCGCGCCCGAGCCGATGGGGTCGTCAACGGACTCGATCTCATAGAACCCTGACGCAGCCACCTTCTGGCCCCCACGTAGACGGCGCGACTTTGGTCAGCGCAGTTATACATGGCGGGCATCTCCGAAACAGGCAACTCGCTGATACGGCGCTCACCGCATCATGGGGAGTCCCCAACCTGGATGAGTTGGAGGGCTGCGCGGTTGTGAAATAGGACGGAGCGGCGGGATGCCGCCGGTTCGATGGCAGCGGCGAGGAGAGCAACCGTCGCGAGCTCGATGAGGCACGCGACGGTCGCGCGCTCCTCCGCGCGGTCCATCCTGCCAGCCTTCGTGGTACGGGTCGAGCTCGAACTCGCCTTGGAGGGCCAAGGTGACGGCGGCGGCGAGAACCTGGTGCGCGGCGTGCGCCGGTGTCACATCCACGGCTCGTCCCCCGCTCGGGCTTCGACTTTCTGCTTCATCCACTGGAAGAACACTTGGCCTGATGTCATGCCGGTGGTTTGTGACCACGCCGCGATCCGAGTGCAAGGACGAGGTCGTCGTGACCGGCCCCGGCGGCCCCGTATTTGGTGCGCCCGGCGTCGTTGACGGCGAAGGTGAACCCAGCCATCTCGGAGGCGAGTGCTTGCCGAAGCGGCGCCTTGATCCGTGTCGACACTTTCAACTTGCGGGTCTCGGTGAGCACCCGAAGGGTCGCCATCAGGTCGCCTTTGGGGACGTGCACATCGAGGCCGTCCCTGTATCCGGCTTCGCCGCCGGTGATCGTCAACGCTTCGCACGCCGGGGAGGCGTTCGCGGAGCATGTCGACGACCGGGCGGCCGACGCCGGTCGCGTCGACGATGAACCTTGCACCGGCGAAGTACGGCATCCCTGCGAGGCGCGGCGATGCGGCTGGCGACGGCGGTGTAGGGCTCGTGGCGGAACCGTTCGATGTAGCGGACGTGCAGTTCGGCTTCGCTTGCACGTGGATAAAGCGTCCATCGATACGTTGGATGTCGGCGTTGGTTGGTGTGGGCTGGTGTGGTTCGGCGGCGATGATCGCGGTGTAGTCCGACGCCTGTCCGAGGTCGACGCCGACGGTCATCATGCGAGCCTCAAACGGCGCATGTCAGTGGCGGGTGCTAGCAGATCCAGCGGCGGCAAGTCGACGAACATCGCGTCGATGTCGTCTGCGGCGAAGAACGACCCGGCTGCGTCGTTGAACTGGCATTCGTACTCCTGCCCGAACAACGTGATGCCCATCTCGGCGCGCGCATCGGCGAGGAACTGTTTGGGGATCCGCGGGCAGTCCGCGGACTTCACGGTGACCACGGTCCACGTCTTGCTGGTGGTGGCGCCTCGTAGAACCAGCCGCGCCGCCCGTATGGGGTCGACAGTGCGAGCATCTGCCCGCCGGACACGGCGACCATCGGCGCGATCGAATGCATCAGTTCGTCGTCGACGCGGGCGGCTTCGTCGATGATGACGAGCCGGACCCCGGCGTACCCGCGGGTCGTCTTCTCATCGCCGGGTAGCGCGATGATCCGCGAGCCGTTCTCCAACGACAACGTCATTGCGTTCTCAGCCTCTGACGGCACCGGGCGGCCCAGCGCCCGGTACAAGGCCATCGCGGTGCGGAACAGTTCCTGGGCTTGGCGTTGCGTCGGGGCGAACAGCAACACGAGGGAGTCGGACTCGAACACCGCGGTGTGCACGGCCTTGGTCGCCGCGACGGTGCTCTTGCCGACCTGCCGCCCGCAGTTCATCAGCACCCGCTTGTCTTGTGATCGCAGCACCTTTGCTTGCCACCGGTCGGGGTGTGACCGACGCGATTCGCTAGGCGACAGGGTCGGCAGCCTCCGACAATGACCGGGCCAGCGGGTTGGACAGTTTCATGCGCCGATCGCCACCTGGTCGCCGTTGATCGCGGCGACGACGGCCGCCAACGCGGCAGGGTGCGGGCGCAGCGCCGCCAAGATGAGTGCTCGCAACTCGACCCACTCTTGGGAGGCTTGGACGTTGACGACCATCACCGGCCGCTCGTCCAACTCCCCCTGGTCACCCTTGCGGTCAACTCCAGCAGGCCGCGGGCTTCGCGTACCGCCGCCAACGCGGTCGACGCTTTCCCGTCCGTTCGGCGCCCTCCAGGATGCGCAACACCCGAGCATGCAGGTCGTGCAACTGGCCGAGCATGTCCAAGCTGTGCGTCGTGTTCCGGCCGTCGCCAGTGACGCCAACGCTGGGCTGATGCTGGTCCTTACGGTGACGGCTGATCGCCGATATCGAAACACCCTCGTGTCGTTTCGCTATGTCGTGGTACGGCACACCTCCGACGACCGCCGTGTCGATTGCGTCGCGGTCGTCAGGTGCACACCGTGCATGCCCGGCCCATTCCTTACCGGCCTCGGGCTGGCCGCAGACCGGGGATCGCCGACCTGGCGCCGACGATCGCACACGTCCACCAGCGACTTCGCGACCACCTCCGCCGCCTCCGCGGGCGGGCTGGTGTTCGCGGGCTCGGCCTCGGCTTCGGCGCCGGGCTCCGGCGTGGAGGTGGCCCTGGCTCGACAGTCAGCGCCGCGAGCTTGCCCACCTCGTTGTCCAACGCCGACACCAACCCGTCGATGGCGCTCACCGCCTCCGGATCGGACGCGCCGACCTGCGTCGCCAAGTCGAGCAACTGGCGCTGCAACGACCGAACCGTGGTGATCGCGTCCTTCGCGGCATCGGCGAGCTTTGGCTTCGCCGCCGTCTTACGCACCGACTCCAACCGGCTGGTGCGCTCTACGCGCGGCCCGCACCTGCTCCAGCAAGCTGCGGGACTGCGCATCCAACGACGCCAGGCTGTGCGCACTCTGCTCAGCGGCGACAAGCCGCCGCCGGGCTGCAACGTCGAACGCACCAACACGACCGCGGCCCGAAGGCGCGCATTGTCGCCCGCAACCGCGACACGCCCTGATCGTCGAGGCGGCCGATCGGCACGCCGCCACGACACGCTGCGCCGCAGCACGCGACGCCACGTTCGCCTCGGCGTTGCTCAGCGACACCACCGACGCCGTCTCAGCCGCCAACGGAGCGAGGCCACGGCACAGCTTGACGATCGAATCGGCTGCCCCGTACAGGTCGATCAGGCTGGTCGTCGCTGCCGCCGTCGAAGCCTGCCGCTCCACCTCGCGGATCGTCGAGATGATCGGCTCGACGGCGTGAAGCCACCGATCCCAAGCGACCAGAGCAGCCAAGTCGGCGTCAGAGGCGAGCGGCGCCAGATCACCGGTTCGTGCAGCGTCCTCTAGTTGGTGGCGGATCAGCGGCGCAGGACCGGCGTCGGGCAACGCCGTACCCGCGACGACACGGACGACGTCGCGCACGTCGTCGAGCACGTAGCTCGGCATGGGCGGGTCGGCCGGGTAGCCACGCAACGCCGCATCAACGGCGACCAACTGAGCCTCAGCGGCGACCAAGTCGTCGATCGCGGCCACCGGATTGACGTCGCCAACCTGCACGGCCAGGAAGATGCCGTCGCGGTCAGCCACGGCACATCGTGGACGTCCTGCAAGCCAGACCCTGGGCGACGACAACGCGACACGGGCCTCAAACGCCTCCCGGACCAAGTCGCCGGGTGTGACGTGCTGTAGCGCGGTGAACCTGTCGCGGACCGCTTGCACGGCCGGATGAACAACGGCAGGCGGCGATGGCGCTCATCGGCGTCCAGCGGGTCTTCTTCATCGGTGCTTCCTTTCGCATTGGGTGATCGCCATCGGATCGAAGGTCTCGAACGCGATCTCGCTGATGTTGCCGGTGCTCTGGCACCCGGATTTCGGTGATGTTGCCGGTGCTCTAGCACCCGGATTTCGCCATGAGCTCACCTCCCCTCCTGACCTCGATGTGTGTGGACGGCACTGAGCACCTCGTGCGGCTGGCCTACGGACGGCGCGGCACACGCCCAGGCGTTCCATGCGTGGCGCCGTCGCGCACCGCTGGCTGGCCTTACGTGAACCAAGCCCGACTACCTGCTCGGCGAGAACTCCTCGGGCCGTGACATCGCCGTGACACAGGCCCGTTGACCTGCACGTTCGGCGTCTGGAAACTTGTGCGGCGGCAAGAGCTGGTCATGGTGCTGTCACCGCCCCTGCCAGCGCGACCTTCACGGCCGACCAATCAGACGGCCGCCACACGTACACCTCGACGCCGTCGACCTGGCCGAGCTCGTCAAGCCACAACCGCTGCGCGGCGGTGACCCGGCCGCGCTGCTACTTCAACTCGACGAACAACAGCCGACCCGAGCGCACCAACGTCAGGTCCGGCCAACCGGTAGCGTCCGGACTACAGGCGTCGCCCAACCCGACCCAACCCGCGCCGCGCGAAAGTGCGCGACCCGCCCACCCAGCAGCCACCGCGCCAGATCGACGACCCGCCGTTGAAAGTCAGCCTCAGACATCAGCGAAGGAAACAGCAGTGACCCGACGTGTGCCGACTCCCCCGAGGTCGTCGCGGTTGACAGCTACAGACGTGATGCTGGAGGCGTTGGTGAGCGTCTTCTCGTCGGTGCTGCTCTTTGTGCTGCGCGGTGGTCGACGTCGTCCGGGACGATCTTGGATCGGGTCGTCACCTCGTCCTCGTCCCTATAGACGAGGGACGAGGACACTGGACCGCGTCCCGGACGACCTGGGACGAGGTGGGACGAGGTCATGCTGGGTCCGAATTGGCCAGGAGTCGGTGCATCTGTGCACCGCGAGCTCCGGGTTCGACGATGACGAAGCCTTCGTCGACTAGACATGCGAGGGCTGTCCTGATGTCGGCGGCGCGGCCTTTGACGCGGTCTTCGATGCCCTGCTTAGACAGCGGCTTGTCCGCAAGGGTCATCGCGTAGCTGATTCGCTGCATCAGGGTGGTTGGCCGGAACCGCGCGTTGTCGGATCGGTTCGGCGGCGCGATCGACACTTCGGCGAAGTCGGCCCCGTGCGAGGTGAGGATGAGGTCGCCGAACCAGTGCTGACCCTCGCCACTCGGTACCGCATGGCGGCGCAGTTGGCCTGGGCGGTCCTTGGTAATCATCAGGGTTGACCGGCCGGTGATGCCGATGCCGAATGGCTGCCGGTTCATGAGGACGTATGCGGCGCCGTCGAGCCCGGCAAGCTTGTGCTGCGCCCCGATCGCGAAGCGGCCGCGGTTGTCGACCGACTTCGGTAGATGGTCAGTGGACAGGACGGCTGGGCCTCGCTTCGCAAGCCAGCCGGGTAGGCGGCGGCCGAATGTTGCGACATCGGCGTTGGACAGCGGGTCGAGCCTGTGCATGACCATCGCTTCGGTGGTGCCGTCGATGACTGCAAACGTGGGCCGTAGGTCACCGAGTATCTGCCTCAGCAGGCTCTTGCTCGCCGCCGTGATGCCCGATTCGGGGCGCATGTACGTGAATCGCTTCGTGATGACTTCGGGAAGTGCGCCGACGGTCAGCAGCCGACCGCCCACGTCGAACTCGTCGCCCTCGAAGTCGATGTAGACGACGGCATTACCGGCGTTCATCTCGGTGACGGCTGTCGCGACGGCGAACCAGCCTTTGCCGTGTTCGGGTTCGGCGATGACCGCGTGCTGCTTGCCGGGGTAGAGCATTCCGACGATGCCGTCATCGCGGCGACCCACCGTCGGCTGCGCCGGTTGCCATGTCCCCGACAGCACCGGCTCCAGGTCGACCGGCTCCCACGATGGACGAGTTGTCGCCGCTGGGTCGGCTGCGTAGGACGCCTCGGGCCACGGGATGTCGTCGAGGTCGTCGACATCCCGTAGCACCGTCACAGGCGGCCACCCATGTAGTCGCCCGGGCGCACCGCCGGGTCTGTCAACGCCGCCCGGTGGTCGCGGACTTGCAGGGCGTCGAGCGCCATGCCGACGACGCCCGCGTTGCCGACGTCGAGGCTGGCGTCCTTCACCGACCGCTGACCCGCCCGGAACGCGTCGGATACGTTGACCATGGCCTGCATGTAGCTGTCGATGTCGGCCTCCTGAACAGAGCGCGCGCCCGCCAGGAAGGCGTTGCTCACATCAGAAATCCATTGCTGTCTATCTCCCTCAACCTCGCGTGCCATGTCCTCGGCAACCTGCTCCCGCGAGCAGAACGCCTTGAATGCCTCCGCCGCTAAGAGCACGGAAGCGTGGCGCCTAGGGTCACGGGCCGGCAACGCGTGGAACGCCTCGCTGAGGTACTTCGGCACCGCCCCGACGGCGAAACCCGCCTCGATAATCGGCTGCGCGTACGCGCTAAGGCCGGTCATGCTTCACCCCCGCCGAGAGCCTCGATCTGATCGCGACGAAATCTCAGAACCCTCCCGAGACGAAGAGCGGGGATCACACCGGCCGCGACAAGGCTGTAGACGGTGTCCGTGCTGATCTGTAGGTAGTTCGCGACCTGCTCGACGCGCCAGATCGCGCCTTCAACCGCGTCGCCCACTTGGCTCACCTCCAGCCGAGTGGTCATGTTGGGGCCGCTCGACCCCGCCGACCTCGGCGACTTCGGCCTGCTCCACCCCGCCGACCTCGGCGACTTCGGCCTGCTCCACCCCGCCGACCTCGGCGACTTCGGCCTGCTCCACCCCGCCGACCTCGGCGACTTCGGCCTGCTCCACCCCGCCGACCTCGGCGACTTCGGCCTGCTCCACCCCGCCGACCTCGGCGACTTCGGCCTGCTCGACCCCGCCAATGTCGGCACCGTCGGCTTCGTCGGTCCCGGCGACCTCGGTCATCGTCGGCACGGCGTCCTCGATGATCACCGCGAGGACGTTCAACGCCGAGATGATCGGCAGCACGTACCGCAGCCGCGGCACTCGCCGTCCGGCCTCCCAGTGCGCGAGCCCTTGCCTCGACACCTTGTCGTCGGGATCGCAGAAGCCGGTGATGAAGTCGGCCATGTCCTGGGTCGTCATGTGCGCGGCCAGCCTGCACGCCTTCATCTCCGACGGCGTAGGCATCAAGGCCCGAACCTGTCGCGCAACCACCCGATCCTGTACGTTCATAGCTCCAAGGCTGCGCCGACTGACTGGGACAACGCAAGATTTAGCGCTTCCCGCGGCAATACTCGGTCGCTTCGGTCCGCGGACCGTTGTCACAATGGAGCACCGCTGTTACGGTTGCGACATGGCGGTGAGTTGGATAGAACACGGGCGCGACCGGTGGATGATGTGGGACGCCGTGGCGCTGGAAGGCGGCGCGCTACGGGTGGCGTTCCAGCCGGGCGCGGACTACACGCCGATGGTGAGACTCGACCTCGACGACAGTGGAGATCACGTAATCATCAGTCGCTTTGAGGTTCTCGCGCCGCCAGACGCCATCAACGGCATCGGCAGCGACCTGCTCCGAACGCTGCCGATGTCGCAGTTCCTGGCAGTCGCACGGGCGCAACTCGCGGCGTCACGCCCCGGCCTAACAACTGCGGATCCGCGGACGGTTGCGCAGCTTCGACGCCGCCTCGAACGGATGCGCGAGAAGGAGACCCCGCCACGCGGGCGGCGCGGCTACGCCGACAGTCACTATCGACGGATCGCCCTGCTCTACCTCGACGAGTACAACCGCCCCGGACCAAAGCGCGGGCTCCTCGAGCGACTCGCCGAGATCGAAGGGCGGCCGGTGGGCACCATCAGCACCTGGGTCAACACTGCACGCAACAAAGGCTTTCTGACAGATGGCCAGCCCGGCCGTGCCGGTGCCGAGGCCGGGCCGAACCTATACGAGGACGGGGACCAGCGATGAAAGACGGCGTGGGCCAACGCGGTTCGACATTCACCGCCTATTGGTGGATCAAGGATCCAGATAAGCCCGGCGAGTACGTGCAGCGCAGCCGGGGCGGCTTCAAGAACAAGACCGAGGCCAAGAACTATCGGACCGGGCAGATGGCCGCGCTCAACGCGGGCACCTACTCGGAACCGAAGGACAAGACGCTGACGGTCAAAGCGTTCCTCACCGATCACTGGTTGCCTGCGGCACGCACGGAGGCAACGCGCTCGGGTGCTCCGAGGCGCGAGTCGACGATCGGCACGTACGAGACGGTCGTCGACAAGTGGCTCGTGCCGCACATCGGAGGAGACCGAGTTGCGGCCCTGACCCCGAAGGGCGTCGAGGCTGGCCTAACGGAGCTCCGGGAGCACGGCGGCAAGAACGGCCGTGCCCTCGGCGGCCGATCCGTTCAGGTCGCGCACGGTGTGCTGCGGCAGGCACTCGACTACGGCTTGCGCCACGGCTATGTGCAGCGCAACGTCGCGGCCGAGGTTCGCCGACCCGGCGCGAAGGCCGCCGTTATGTCCGCCTGGACTGTCGATGAGGCTCGCGCTTTCCTGACCGCCGTCAAGGACGACCGGCTCTATGCGGCGTGGCTTCTACTGCTGTCGCGCGGTCCACGGCGTGGTGAGCTCGCCGGGCTGCGGTGGGCCGACGTCGACTTCGATGCGAAGGTCGCGAAGATCGCCGTCACCCGAGTTGCTGTCGGCGGGAAAACGAGGGCGTCGACACCGAAGACGGCGGCCGGTACTCGCTCGCTGTCGCTCGACGCCTCCCTCGTGACGGTCTTGAAGGACCACCGCAAGCGCCAACTACGAGGAGCGGATGGCGTGGGGCGCAGGGTGGACCGACTGCGGCCTGGTGTTCGTCCGCGAAGACGGCGCGCCGCTCTCTCCCGAATCGATCAGCCAGCGGTTCGAGCGTCTCTGTAAACGAGTCGGGGCACGGCGGATCCGTCTGCATGATCTGCGGCATACGGCGGCGTCGTTAGCCCTCGCCAACGGCGCGCCGGTCAAGGTCGTGTCGGAGATGCTCGGGCACGGCGACGTCCGCGTGACGCTGTCGATCTATCAGCACACGACGGCGCAGATGCACATCGAGGCTGGCGCGCGTCTCACCGACCAGTTGCTCGGCGGCGCTCAATGAATGACGACCCCCGACTAGCGCCGACTGGTGGACGAACAAACTGGCGGCGGAAGAGGCTCGAGAGGCAGCCAACCTCGACCCGATGTCAGACGTGTCGGGGTGGCTCAACGGCGACATGGTTGCCGGAGAGCTCAACGAGATCGCCGATCCAAAGTCCGAGGGCTCTGCGCGGGCAGCCGCAGCGGCCTTGAACGTCCGCGTCGCGATGCACAACGGCGTCAAGGAGAGGCTCTTGGCTAGGCAGTTGGCCGCCGAGTCAGTGGCGGCGAGCGACCGCGTCGCCACTGAAACCAAGGCGCTTTCCAAAGCAACGAACGCGCTCGTCGCTGTAACCGTGGTGCTGGTCGTCGCGGCCATTGTCAGCGCGGTTCTCGCTGGTATTGCCATCAGCCACGACAAGCAGCCGATCGTCGTGCGCGTTTGTCAGGTAGGAACGAGCGTGACGAAGTGCTAGCCCATCACGCGTACCGTGACAACACCGTGACAAGCGGCCCGACTCGGGCACTGAATCACAAGGCCCACATGCGCCCTGACCTGCGGTTATCGGTTG
>CAWCZJ010000009.1:0-191291 GCA_963799955.1 uncultured Actinomycetes bacterium | reverse complement strand
CATGCTCGATGCGCTCCGCATCAGGCATGACGGTGCAGCGGAGGCCCCCGAGCCTGTTCGTCCCGGGCCGGGTATGGAGCAAATCGCGGAACTGGTCGATCGGGCCGGCGGCGCGGGTGTGAACGTCGTAGCTCCAGGTCAGCGGCGCAGCCGATACTCCACTTACTGAAGGGACCAGCGTGGCTGCGTACCGCATTGTCCAAGAGGCATTGACCAACGCTGCGAAGCACGCCCCCGGCACCCCAGCGACCGTCACCATCAACTAGGCACGTAGCTCGCTCGCACTTCGCGTCGCCAATCCGACGGCGGGGGCTGCTACCGCTGACACCCTGGGTGGCCATGGCCTGATCGGCATGCGGGAACGCGCCACGTTGGCCCACGGCGAGCTCACCGCCGGGCCCGTCTCCGGTGAGTACCAGGTCAGGGCTGAACTGCCCTACGCCCACGAACAGACAACAACACTGTGATCCGCGTCCTGATCGCTGACGACCAGCCCCTCATGCGACAAGGGTTCCGGCTGTCCTGACCGCACAAAACGACATCACCGTCGTCGGCGAAGCCGCGGACGGGCGCGAAGCCATCGCACTGGCACAGGCCACCAGCCCCCACGTCGTACTCATGGACATCCGCATGCCCGGACTAGACGGCATCGAAGCAACCCGCCGACTGCCCGGCATGAAAATACTGATCCTCACCACGTTCGGCCACGACGAGTACGTGATCGCCGCCCTCCGCGCGGGGGCGAGCGGCTTCATCCTCAAAGACACCACACCCGAGGAACTGGTCCACGCCGTCCGCGTCGTCGCCGACGGTGAAGCGATGCTGGCACCGGCAGTGACCGCCCAATGATCACCCAACTCGCCCTCGTTCCCGAGCATGAACCGGCCGCCCTCCCGACCGAGCTCACGATCCTCACCGACCGAGAACTGAACGTGTTCCTCCTCATCGCCGCAGGACTGTCCAACCCACAGATCGCTGCCCGCTTGCTCATCTCGGGGAACACCGTCAAGACCCACGTCTCGCACGTCTTCTGAAAACTCAACCTGAAGGACCGCGTCCATGCCGTCCTGCTCGCCCTCGACTGCGGGCTCATGCAAAGAGTGAACGCGGCCAAGATCCGCCCCATATCCCTGAGGCTGAATCCGACAGACTCCGAACCGGTTAGTCCCCACGCCCGCTCGGCGGCAGAAGCGGATGTTTCGCGTCCATGGCGGAAGCCAGGCCCGTAGCGATTCACCTCGGTAGCCTGGGGCGGTGAAGCTACGACGCAGGCCTCGTGAAGGCGCGCGCGGATGCGACTACTGCGCCTCCGACGACAACATGTACTACGGCCATGTCGAACAGGTTGGCAGTAGCGAGTCCACCTGGTGGCTTCTTCTTCGATGTCCACGGTGCGGATGGCTTTACGAGACATCTGCGAGGGGACCAAGGACGCAAAGCGAATCGACGTAGACGCTGCACGCCTTCGTTTCGGCTACCTGCCCAGCTAGCTGACGCGCCTGAGCGAGCCATCCACCAGCGACAAGTGAGGGCGTTGCGTCGGGCGCTCGCGTTCTAGTTGTTGGAGGCGACCGCAAGCGCGACGATGGCTACCGGCAGGAGAAGGTCAGCCGCGGTGGGAATCAGTACCCGAGGAATCCGGGCGGACGGCACCCCGGCGCGGTCGATCTTCTTTTTCACGGCCCTGGAGGTGAGTTCCTGACGCAGCACGGACTCGGCGATCAGCACCAGCAGAGGGACAGCCAGAGCCCAACACCCAGTCCGTCGCGCTACGGGGCACGGGTATGGCGAGGGGGCCGACGATGCATGCGCCGGTAAACAGAACGCAGAACGCAGCCGTGATCTCAAGATGTAGGTCTATGAGCCGGTAGTACTGAGGCTCAGTGCCCTCTTCACCGGAGACGGTGAGCAGCGACGCCGGCTGGATTTCACCACCCAGCACCCATCTGGTGAGCGGTCGAAGAACGCGAGAAGGCCAACAAGCAGCCTGCGATAACCCGAAGTCACTGAGTAGTCCTTGAAGGAACCGACTGCGGCATGGGCCAATATTGCCAGGTCACGAACCGTCTTGTCGGCCCGACAAAAACGCGCGTCGAACGCGGCGGAAAGCAGACGTTCCGCCCGGCCCTCGCCAAGCTGAGTAACGACTGATCGTCGAATCCAGCGAAGCGCCGATCAAATAGATCCATTCGCCTGCGAGTTACTGATCGAACCAGACGTTGAGACGAACGTTGTGATCACCGTGCAACGACGCCAGCGTTCTCATCACAGACCACACTGGTTGCCATTCCTCGGTGGCGTTACTGCGTCGCGGCGATGTAGGCGCCCAACCCGGTACAGCCGATCCTCGATGATCCACTCGGTGCCCTCGGCCCACTCCGTATCGCCGTAGCCGGACTTGTCAGCCACGATGCCGAGGTGCTTCGCCAAGCGAGCGCTCCAGGCGCCTTTGCCCTCATACCGCCACCCGCCGTCGCCATCGGGCAGGTATTCGTGGATGCGCGAATCGGGCCGGGACGCCGGCTCATCCCAATCGACAGCGACAACCTCACTCCAACCGATCCAACTCGTCGCAAACGCACCCGCCTGATCGTGCGCGATTCGCGTTTGCTCGGTGGCGTCGGCCGGTAGGCCGCGTTCAGCTGCTATCGGCGCGAACCGGGCGTAGTTCGCGACACCGAACAGGCAGCCAAACGCGTCGTAGTTGCGCGTCGTGTTGAGCACGTCAAGGTCTACCGCATAGGTCCACGGCACGTCCTCGTTAGGGCCGAAACCGAACTCCGGCCGGCACTCAATGCCTCCAGCTATATCGATACCCATGACACAAAGTGTGACCCACAACGGCAGCAATCCACGGTCCGGGCCTCGCCTGCTATCCTCGCCGACGAGAGCGTATGTTCGTGTTGCGGTCAGGCGGTCCAAGCCCTGCCGGTGAACCAAGCGGGACGGCGTTCGCGCGGCCCGAACCAGCCCCAGTCATCGAGCGTTGCCTTGAACAGGACCGCGTCAACACCGCGTACTCATCGGATACCCGAGACAGATACAGGCCGGCCACCTCGGCAGCAGCGACTGCGCCGTCGGATGACGAAAGCCGCGCGACAACCGCACCGCGCTTCCCACCAAAGTCCGGTAAGAACGCGGTGTACGAGATGGACGCAACCTCGTAAGGCGCCGTCACGCGGATGCCTTAGCTGGTCTGCTGCCTCACGCCAGGCCACTGCCATCTGCGACTCGATGTCATTATCGCTGATGCACCAACTATGCCTCGGCCTTCCAGGGGCGGCGCATCGCCGCGTGCGGCCGTGCGCATCGCGGCAGAGTAGTGCCATCCGGCATATTCAGAGCGGCCACATGTGCGGGTCAGCGGACGCCCACGATTGTGTGATCGCAAGTCGTGGTGCCACTAATGTTCACGATGATGAGGTATCCGTGGCGTTTGACTTCGATGCCGCCGAACGTGGAGTTCTTCTCGTCGATGGTCCAGTGCGCTGCCTGCAAGCTCGCCCTCCACTTGGCGAGTAGTTGCGAGCATGGCATCGGTGGGTTCGTGTACCCAGCACTCGCCTCATGAGTGGCAGGCCCGAGGCCGTCCTGATACGTCTGATCGTTGATCCCGTTGAACGTCAAGCCCGCCGGGGTCGGCACGCTACGCGCGACTTTGTCCAGGCTAGCTGCGCTATGGGTGCCACACCCCGCCACGACGAGCGCCCCTGCAACCACGAGGAACAAGAGCCGTGTCCGGCGAGACGCGGCGGCGTGACCATGAGCGGCGGCGCGTCCCGCCCAACCGCGTCGAGTGTCCACACTTGTTAGTCGGCAAGCCGCACGCAGCCCTGAACGGCCTCGCTTGCCATCATCATGAAGTCCAGTAGGCAGCGCCTCGGCGTTTACCGCTCATCGGCACAATCGAATGCGCGTCCGCATCGCAAAGTAGCGCGTTCCGCGGAACGCGCTCGGCGGAAAGTATGCGTCCACCGAACGCGCACGCGACATGTTCGGTTGTCCGGCAATCAGATCGTCCGTGCGGCAGGATGCTGGCGTTGGCATCGGGTGAAGGGGCGAGTGTGTCAAGCCGAGGGCCTGGGATGAGCGTTCGCGTAGGGGCACCGACTGCCCTGGCCGGCGCCATGTCTGAACAGTCGGCACCGCTGTCGGTTCGCCGGTGGGTGAAGTGGCGGCTTCGGGCCGCTGTTGACGCGGGTCGCCTCGGCCGGGGTCGCGCTAGTGGGGGTGTACATCGCTGTCCCCCCTCACGACGATGACGGGACTGTGGCCCTGGGGGTCGCCTGGGTGGCATTTCTGGTTGTTACCGACGCCTACCTGTTCATCCGTCAACGCCGATGGTGCGCCCCGATTACCTGACGTTCAGCGTCGCGCTGATGGCGTTCGTCTACGGCGGCGTCGGTACGGCGGGGTGGGCGCAGGTCACCTGCCTCGCGCTGGCCGTTGTGACCGCAGTCGCGGCGCTGTCGCTGTGGTCCCAGCGCGACTTGTGGGCGGTCAAAAGGCCGCAACCAGCACCACCCCCGGCCGTGCTAGATGGGCTCGATGTCGCGGCGCCTGCTCCCGTATCGAGCGGGATCTTCGCGCCCGACTTCCGCAACCGCCGCCTGTTCGTCCCTGTCGGCGTGATCGTCGTGATCGCAGCCGGACTGTGGTGGCGCACGACCAGCGTGAACCATGTGCCACACGTGGCCGGTACCCGCCAGTTGGCGTCCGGGCAACGGTGCCGACCGACACCATTGACCCGCTCGGCCACCGCGACCCTCTCTGCGTGTTCGGCGAACGGACCGGCTTGGGCGAAAAAATCGACCAGGCACCGCAGAGCGACGTCGAAGTGATCGTTACGTCCGTGGTCGCGCACCCCACCGGCAACTTACCGACGGCCCCGCCGCCGCAAAACGGCGAATACGAGGTGGCGACCATCACCCTCACTGGCCTGGACGGCGCCTTTCCCTACGCGCCAGCACTTCTCGACTTCATGACCAACACCGGCAAGACGTACACCAGTGCCGAGGGCAACAGCGCTGCCTCCGGCTACGGGCCCGCACTAACAGCCGGCACCGTCACCAAAGGCAAGCACGTCACCGGAACCGTCACCTTTGACGTGCCACCGGGCGGCGGCAGAGTGCAACTCAGATTTCTCGGATCTAGCTTCGCGAGCTCAGCCTGCGACTGGCTCGTCGGCACCTGACCCCGCCGAACAATGCACCTGACCAGCGGCAAATGCGGTCGTGCGCTCGTGCACAAACCGCCCCACCCGGAAATACTGCTTAGGTGAATGAACGACGCAACTACGGTGGAGAAATCGAGCGGCGTTCGCCGCGCAGCCGCGGGATTCTCGCGCTGCGAGTGCTGGCGCTCGGCTGCTTCGTCGCCGGGTTGGTTGCCGACCACGCGAGCCTGCGTTGGTTACTGATCGGGTCAGCCGCCGGTCTTCTCCTTGTCCCGATCGCATGGCGTCGCAAGGCTCCAGCAGGCGCCGGGTCCATTTGGAACGCATCCGCCGATGTCGTACACGGTCCTGGAAGTTCTCGGGACAGCTGTGCTTCACGGCCGACTCGGTCGTCTGGACGCCGAGCAATACTCCCGCCATCACGGGCAGGAACCGATATCTGTTCCACTCACCGGCGACACGTCCATCAGCCTCGAACACGGATCATCCTTGCTCGATGTTCTGATCCTCGTCCGCCCGCCAACGGGAGACCCAGCCCGGTTCCTAACCCATTGGAGTCCCCGGCTACGTCGAACGATTCGGAAAATGAGACCCGTCTGACTCTTGGCGGAACGCACGTCATCGCGGCAGATTAGGGCGTTTCTGTGGGAAGCATCCGGTGGTGCGCGACGATAGGTGGGTGATCCACTCAGCGCCGCCGGCGGACTTGCTTGCGGACCCGACTGTCGGCGCCGCTGATGGCTTTGTTCAGCGCGTCGGCGATGGTGCGGCACTTGATGCTGCCGCGCGGTGGGTCATAGGTACCGACTGAGCTTCCCGTCGAGCAGGTTTCGCCGTCCTTGGCTTTCTGGGGCTGGACGACGATTACGCGCGCCGTGTGCTGCTGGACGCTGCGCGGCTGGCTGCTGGCGACCGCTCTCCGGATGTCCGGATGTCGGTGGCGGCCGCGGTCGGCAACCTGTCCGATTGCGCGGATGCGCACAATCTGCTGCTGACCATGCTCGGTGACGGTGACGACTCGGTGCTGGTCCAGGTCGTCGGCGGGCTCGCCATCACCGCATCGGAACCTGCAACGATCACCGACCCGTGGATCCAGTCGCTGATGCCGCTGCTGCGTCACGGCAATCCGCTCGTGCGCGACTGGGCCGCGTTCGCGATCGGCACCCAATCCGACGTGGACGACCCGAAGTTGCGCGATGAGTTGTTGCGCATCGCTGAGACCGACGCCGAGGGCGACGATATTTACCCTGCCGCCGAGGCTGCGATGGGACTGGCCCGCCGCAAGGACCCACGAGTCCAACCGATCATCGAGCGCCGACTTGTCGATGTGACTGTTGGCAGGTTGTGGTTGGAGGCCGCCGCCGAACTCGCAGACCCACGACTTCACGCTGCGCTGGTTCGGCTGCGCGAGGAGGTCGAGCCCGAGCCGCACAACTCTTGGGATGACTCCCTCGCCCTGGCGCTCCAAACGTGCACCCATCGCCAGACCGAAGCTGACGGCGAACGACCTTCTCCGCGGCAGATGATCGCGTTCGGGAACAGTCCGAATGGGCGCACGCCTAAGACGCCGTAGTGCCAAACTGGACGAATGTCGAACTTGTCACCCCGCGCTCGAGCGTCGTGGCGGGACTTCTGGAGATCCGGCGTTCGAACCCCGCGTCAAATGGCTGATGCGGCTTTGGCACGGATTGAAGCCGTTGCCGCCTCGAGTGATGGCTACGTTGGCGAAGCTGAACCCTACGATCTCGTCATGCTTGAAAGCGGAACTGATCCCCTCACAGTTCAACAAGCCAAAGCTGAACGGGTGGAGCGCGGGCACAATGAACGCGTTCGTCGTCGCCGCGCTGAGCGGGCCAGACGAGGCAAATAGATCCATCGCGTCACCCCAGCAATGAGCGGGGTCTTACTCGCTGCGCGGGCTGGAATCGTCACCCTGTCCGGGGTCCGTGTCAAGGAAACAAGCTCTGATCAGGTCCCTCAGATGGTGGTCAATATGGTCCCGTCTTTGAAGACGAGCTGAAGGCAGACGTTGCCACCACCGGAGCCCTGTGGCCTCCCACACATTGGTGAGTCGAACCAATGTGTGGGTGGTATTGAGCGGGATGAACTCGACGGTCATCTCGCTCGTCGCCGTCTCGAGACGACCGTTCGGATGTCGGCTCTGCCGGACGGTGTGGCTGCTATAGCGGAGACTCTCGGCCGGCCCAAATGACCGACGGACGTTGACTTCGACGCCGGCACGCGTGCGCCACGATGCTTCAACAGTCTCGATGTGGCCGCTGTCGAGCGAATGCTCATGCCACGTGAAATCGGAAACGTCCAGGCGTTCCCAATGCTCGTGCAGCGCGCGAACTCTGGCAGGCGCTGTCCACCAGCGGAAGACCGCCTCGGGCTCACGGCCGATCTCGGCTTGCCGCTGCGTTGTAGCGGGCTTACGAGTCACCTCACCATCATGCCTCGACGGCAGTATCCCCCTGAGGCATAGCCCGTCGGGCATTGAGCGAACTCGCTGCGAGTTGCATCGCGCGTGCGTCATCGCGGCAAATAGTGCGTTTCAAGTCCCTTCTAAATTCGGCGGGGCCATGAAACGCGGCGGTCATCTGGTGTCCATCCGACATGCTCAGCCCACTCCGGTGTGCCGGGGGTCCAGGCAGTTACTTCGCTTGCGGGGATGGGTGCGTCGTACGTGACGGTCGCGCCCATCGGTTCCTCGCCGGGTCGCGACGGTGTGCAGGCATAGAGCCAGTTCGGCCAGACGTTTGTCGCGAGTGCTGGATCTGCGGCCACCGAGAGAACTACGGGCGTCCCGAGCATGAAGAGTGGGTGGTCGAGCATTTCGGCCTCGGCCGTGCTCCACGAGCCATAGAGCGTCTCGCCTCCCCAGAATGCCAGGAGGTTTTCGACGAGGCCACGCTCGCGTAGTGCCGACTTGTTTGTGAAGAGAAAGCTGTCGACGCCGACACTTGGGCTGGCTGTTGCCTCAAAGGCCGCCTTGGCTATGGCCCTTCGGAGCGTCTTTGCGACGTGATCGTTCAGGCGTCCCGTTGCAAGTGCGGCCGCGACGCGCTGCGTTGCGCGGGCGTCATCAAATGGAAGGAGACCCTCGTCGCGTATCGAGGCGAGGTCGGTCGGGAGGAGATTTGTGCAGTGGTACAACCGCACCGCCCAGCCGTTGATCGCGTCAAGGAAGTCTGAGTTCGGCGCGTCTATGCCGGACTCGTTGGGATAGCTCGTACCAGCGCGCTGCAGCAGCGCATCTACCGCTTTCGTGAGACGCAGCGGCCATGTTGTGGGTCGTCGATTTCGACGGTCCCGCGACCTAATTCGGCGGCACCCCCGGTCATAACACAATCCCGTCGCTGCCACTCGACAGCGCTGCGCCCGGTCGATGCTCCACGGCGTTGCCGTCAGCTCGATTGGGCGAGAGACGCCGCGAGCGGCTCTCCGCATTGGGGGCATGTGCCGGTTGCCTTCATCGTCCGTTCGTCGTGCATCGTGCCTGGCTGGAGATAAACGACCTTGCGCGAGCCGCGGGTCCGTGGCGGCCGATCCGCTTGCTGGGCTTGGCCTGCTGCGTCCAGCCCACATAGTGACGGATCGGCGTTTTGGACAACAGGCCGTCGGTGTCCGAGGGAGGGTACGGTCCGGCGTAATCCTTGCTGACGGATTTCACTATTTGAGGTACCTCGTAGTGCAGCACGTAGACGCTGCCAGGTATCTGGTCCAGCGGGAGACCATGTTTGGCCACGAGGTCGGCTTCCCATCCCATTTTCCGATTCTTACCACATGACGCTCTACGCGATAGCCATGAGTCGAGGCCATGCGGGTGGTCCTAGATAACGACGGTCATCGCGGCTCGTGACTGCGCGACTCGGTCCCAGCGACCAGACTGTTCGAGTGGAATCCGATGAGGCCAAGGCGTCGCTGGCTGTTCGACTGATCGGCTACTGGCGCGAACACATGCCCGAGCGGCTACCCCGGGATGACGCCGGACCAGGCGGTGCAACTACGAGCGCATCCGCCAGCCAGGGCTCCGTTGCGCCGACCCGAGGACATGGGTCGATGGCGGTGGGATCCGCGCGAACGCATGCTCGTCGTGCACCACCTCGAAGTCGGAACGCAGGTCAATCCCTACCGGGGAATCACTGGTGCCGGTTCTGCGCCATGGACAACGGCTCGGCGGAGCTTGCCGATGGGCTCTACTGCTGGCCCGAAGGACTCGCGCATTACCTCCGGAGCACGGGGTCCGGCTTCCTGCAACGTTCGTCGACCACGTGCTCAGCAGGTTGGCCGATACAGCGAACCTGCCTTCGCCTTCCTTCAATCACCTCGGCCAGCGCACCCGCGATTGGCCAAGCGCAGACCTCTCCGAACTGCTCTGGCGGCCGACTCGGATCGTATGGCTCGGGGTACGTCGACGCCGATCCCGCGTGGTGGCTCGCGCAGACCGGCGAGGTGACGCTGCAGTCGCCTCGGAAGGTGACCTGCGTTCCCGCTGAACGCCATCATCTGGGCAGGATCTGACCTGCGTCATCGCGGCAGTTTCGGATGGATCACGTCGGACGACACGCCCGGGATCGCGTTCAGCTGAACGCGACTCACAGCGGCAGAAGTGAGCGATTCGTTCGCGGGGGATACCGTCGGATTCCGACCCCGACGGGGTGTCGCGAGAAGGGAGCTCTCGATGCGTGAGGCGTTCGCCCGGGCTGTGGACAATCTTGAGGCTCTGCTCGACGCCCAGGACAATAGGCTGTCGAACCTGGTCGGTTGCAGCGTGCACTGGACCGACTGGAAGGTCTGTTGAAGCCGCCGGCAATCCGGCGCTGGATGGGATGCTTCCCGGCGTCGACGCGGACGAGCTTCGCGGACGCCTGGGTGCGTTCGGGCTCGAAGCCCCCGATGACCTGATCACCTGGTTTGGGTGGCACAACGGCTACGAAGCACCGCCCGGACAACCGTGGCGAGGAGCTTTGCTTGGCGTGGTCTTCGCGAGCTTCGAAGCGATGTCCACCTACTACACGGACATGTTCTTGGCCCACGAAGTTGAGCTGCTCCCAGCCGGAAGCGCACGATGGTTCCCGGTGGTGGCGTTCGGTGGAAACCAGCACATCGTGATGGATTGCGGGGACGACGCCGACACCAGGGGAACGGTCGCCGGCTTGACGGAGTCGTTCTTTGACCCTCGTGCCTATCGAGCGCGAACGTTGGCTGAGCCAGTCGAGTGGTGGTGCGAGTTCATCGCATCCGGCTTATGGACTAACTTCACGGGACGGAACGGGGCCTGGCTATACCTACGAGGAAAGCCGATCGCTACCACAGAGAGTCTATTGGAGCGGAATGATCTGATGCGTTCCGGCCCTTAGCGTTGAGCGAGTGGTTATCGACAAAGACTGCGCACCACTACCGCGGCAGATGAGGATGTTTGCACTACTGCAACTGATGGTTGGCGCCTGGGGTTCGTATGCGAGCGGATGCGTGGCGCAGTTGTCCAGAAAATGTCCTTTGGTCATCGTGCAGCAGGAGTGTTGCCGTCCTCACGGGCGTTCGTTGTGTCAAGGGCTTCAGAGTGAACCTACGTCGATTTTGAGGAGAACAATCCTGTCGTATCCGCAATCAAGCCCGACTGTCGAGTCTCGTCCGAACCACGCTGCGCGAGGTCACCGTGGCTGACCTGCCGAGAACCTGACGAGAATGAGAGCAGCGATCCGGATTATGGTCGAGTGCATTATCAGCGATCGTCCTTGGGCTGGAGAATGGTTCGGACCTGGCACTCGCAGGAATGTTCAGCTCGATGACGCAACCGGCAGGGAGGGCCTGTGTCGGATGATCTCCGAAAGCGGCGCGCGGAATACGAGGCCGCAGCCATCCTCGGGGCTACCAAGCTTGGTCAGTTGCGCCGCAAGTTTGCCCTTCTGGAGCGCCTTGCGCACATGCCGACCGATCAGCCGTCACCGATCCCCGCTCCCCCTCCCGACGAGGGTCTGGGAGGCGTACGTGAGCCGCGAAGGCCGCCGTCGAAATGGCCGCCCCACTCTGATTCGGCGGTACAGACTGCGGATCAGAGCGACGACTGCAGTGCATGACGCGACTGCTCAGGTATTTTGCGATTTGGGTCAGCGACCCAAATCCGCACTCTCGGTCGCCCGGCGTACCACCGGCTGCGAGTCGACGGGCGCTGCCGGGCCGTGCTTGCCTTGGCCGTCGAGGCGGTCCACGATGGGGCGGCCGCTCAGCACCAACGTCGCGGATCCCCATGACGTCGGCGTATTCCGCCTCGGCGCTCGGGTCACGGTCGAAGAACGCCTCCCAAGAGGCCCGCCGCAGAAACTGCGGAGGCCCAATGGTCACACGGCCGTCGTCGAGTTCGATCAGCCACGTAGTCAGCAGCCCGTTGTCCAAGAGCACCAAGCACCGCGAGTCGAACAAAGCGGGCCTGCTGTCGTCGCACTCGACCCCGAAACAATTTGCGGCGGTCGGGGTGGGCCGCAAGTTCCGGCAGACAGTAGGCGCGACCATCGGTTAGCGCGTCCCTGCTCCCGCCCTCAACGGACGGCCTGGAGCAACGAATTGCGACGCTCGGGACTTCCACGGCTGGCTCCTTTGCGTGATCGTCCTACCGCGCTCGGGGCACGGAGGAAGCGTAGGCGAAAGTCTTGCTCGGCCTGCACTGTCATCGGCGCGGCCGAACGACGTCTTCGCGGCAGATGTGTGCGTTAGTGAACGCGCAGAGCGGTAGGTGTGTGCGGATCGAGTTGCATTCCCGCGTCTTCGTCCTCCTCGCTCGGCGTAGCCTGACGTCCTAGTCATGGACGAAATCGGGACTGCACTCGTGAGGGTCGGCGGCGACCTGCTATTCCGCCACCAGTCAGCCGCAGGGGTCGTGGCTTGGCTCGTGGCCTTGCTCGTGATTGGGAGCGCCGCCTACGTGCTCGTGGGGCGGCTCCACAACAAGAGGCCCCGCGAGAAGGGCCGATCAAAGTCAAGCCAATCACGTCCTTAACAGCGGGCGCACGGTGAACGCGCAGGGCGGCCGATGATCGCGTTCCGCTGAACGCGCTCGGCGGCAGACGCGTGCGTATCAGATGGCCGCGTGAGCAGTGGTCGGTCATGATGTTGTGGTGGTCCTTTACGGGGTTGAGATGTGAGGCCGGCTGCGGTCGACGTTTGTGGGCACGGGCGAGGCCTCGCGAGGGTGGTTCCGCGCTTCGCCACCGCGGCGGCGGTGCTGACGCTGGTCGTGTCGTGTACCCGCGGACACACATCGGCGGCGGTCAACGTATCGCTGCCGGCGACGCCACCGTCTGCGTCAACCAACTCGACCGCGACGGTCGCAGGGGCCAGCTCATCGGCACCCTGACCAAGCTGCTTGTACCGAAATCCTCATCGCCGACGCCAGTCGCCGCGGCGGTTGCGGCGTTCCTGCCTGCTACTTACCGGGTACGAGTACGACATCGGTCGACCTCGACGGCTCCCGGCACACCACAGGCGGTCGTCACCGCGGTCGGTTCAGTCCCAAGACGGCGGCTACGTCGGGCTTCGCACCTTCGACTGTTCTGCTACTGGCCTGGGATCAGGTCGCGAGTCGCTGGACCGAGGCTTTCGACGCAATCCCTGTGAACAGTCCTATCAGGCGAGTTCACAACAGGGCGGCGGCCCTGGGCTGGCTCGCATTGACCGGTGCAGGCCCGCAGGTCGCCATGGTGCAGGACCAGCCAGTGGGGCCGCCGACCTGCTGTACTGGGTGAACTCGGTCGGCGGGAACAGCGGCAACCTGATCGTCGGCATCGTGCATTTCGCCCACCGACATCGCCACCGTGACGTACACCGAAGACGGCGACGAAGGTCACGTCGACAGCTTCGATATCCCCGAGCGGTTTCCCAGCCGACTGGCGTCCACTGTTCTCGGCTCCCGCGCCACATCAGGTTGTCGGCATCGCGCTGCCGTGGATCACCGCCGCGGACGACCCGGTCGCAAGCGGCACGAATGTACACACGCATCCCTCGCACCTCACCGCCGACTACGACAGTTACCACGTCCGTCATAGACAACCGACCCCCTACGTCGGCGTGGCAATCACACCACTCGTCGGCGGACGCCAAGCGCGCGTCCACGTCTATCGATCCGACCTCACCAGCCAGTGGCCTGCCCTGCGGGTCGGCGACATCCTCACCGGCGTCGCGGACACCCCACTGGCGGCCACCATCACTCGCGGCCTTCTCGGGCCACCCGTCATTGACGAAATCGCCATCCTCGGACCGGGGGCCACCGTCACGCTGCAGTTCATCCGCAACGGCCAACCGAGTCACGACGCGTCCGTCTTGCTCAGTGGCGCACCGCCGCTGACGCCATGAGTATTTGACGACGCCGGCGCGGGAGCCACCGACACGCCCCGCTTCGTCCAACTGAACAGCCCTCACGGCGGCAAATGAGGGCGTTCAGAGGCAGCGCCCTCGGGGCATGCTCGGGCTGTGCGGTGGTTATCGGGCATGGGCAACCGAGGAGGAACCGTGGACATCAACTTCCTGGCGACGGTGGCGGTGATTGCTCCCGATCCGATCGCCAGCCGCAATCTGTACGTCGAGGCGCTGGGCCTGCCCCTGCAGGGTGAGGGCGGCGGTTATTACCACAGCGAGCAGATTGCCGGCTGTAAGTCGTTCGGGATCTGGCCGCTTTCGCAGGCCGCTCGTGCCTGCTTCGGCACCGACAGTGGCCTGCAGATTTACCAGTACCGCAGGTCAGTATCGAGTTCGATGTGGACAGCGCAGATGCGGTCGCTCCAGCAACCCAAGAGCTTGAACATGACGGCTTCGACCTGCTGCATGGACCGCGGGTGGAGCCATGGGGCCAGACAGTCGCTCGGCTGCAGTCACCCGAGGGCGCGATCATCGGTATCTCCTACACGCCGGTGCTGCACGACTGAATCCGCGCTAGGCAAGGCTCGTGCCGAGTCGGCCGCACCACGCGAAGGCAAAGGTAGTTGCAACGGCGGCCCTTGCGATCGCGACGATTGTGCTCGCCATCCGAGGATGATGCGCGCCCGCTGCGAGAGGTTCCAGACTCAGGTGTGAGCGAGTTGGCGACGTGGCTGTTGGAGCAGATCGACTATGACGAGTCGATCACGGCTCTGGTTGGCTCGGCGTTCAGCGGCGAGTGGAGCGAAGACCGACGCCGCATCGTGGTGCAATGCCAGGGCTGGCTCACCTACGGACCCGACGCTACCCCGGCGCGACTGCCTCGTTTCCCGAAGCGGCAGACGTCATTCTGCGGCTGCTTGCCGCGCCATATGCGGACCATCGCGGCTTCCTTGAACCATGGCGCCCATGACCAACCTGTTCGGAATCACGGACTACGTCGCGGCGGCTGGCCCGACGGCGATCGGCGGCCGCTGCGCGTGTCACCGCTTCGCGACCGGACCGCGCCAAACCGGGGGCGGCTGCTACTGGTGTTATCACTCGCCATCAGAGCATGCGCGGGGTGTCGGTGCGTGCGAAAACCAACCGCCGCTAGCCGCCTCCGCGGCCATCCCCGAATTGGCGCGCGACCAGCCGCAGATAGTGCTCCCACGCACGACGGGCAGCCTCGATGATGTCCTCCTCGGCATCGGTGGCGGCGCGCCGAGCCGGGATCGCAATGGCGTCCAGGGCGGCCTGCGCGACCCGTAGAGCTTCGCGCCGCCGATATGTCTTCGTCGGGATCCACCGAACCAGTGTCCCGCTTGTCGAACGCTGTACAGCGAGCCCTCAGGGCGTCGAACTGTCGTCGCGCTCGTGCAACAACTGCGCGTCACTGCTGACGTGCTCAAGCACGTCCCGGGTGGGTCGCCACCCGGCTTGGACCCGATCGAGGATCAACGCGTTGCGGCTGCGGATCACGTCGCCGACAACCGCATGACTTCGGCGTACGGCGCGGCGCGAGCTTCCGCGGCTCGAAGGGCGACGACGGCGCGCTGCCAATGCTCGAATGGCAACGACGCGGACAGCTGTGTCGCGGCGACCATCACTCGCTCCCGTGCTCGTGAACCCAGGGTCTGAAGGCACACGCAGGCCCCACAGGGCCTATTGGCGATGATAGAAGCGCGGAAATCGCTGCGCAACGGTCGTGACAACAAATCGGTCACCGCACGCCGACCGCATGATTTAGCTACCGTCGATGTCAGTCGCCGCGCCTGCCTCCGCGTTCGGTCGGGCGACCTTAGCTGCCACGTCGCATCGCGCATAGACCGCGGGCAGATCCGATGGGGGTAGCCGCGGACCATACGTCGGCGGTAGCGCCGTTGCGGGCGGCGCGGAACGGCGACGCAGCGAGGCGACACGTTTGCGCGTTGGCCTGCGCCGTGATCAGTTCGGCAATTCACTGACGCACGCACCTCTGCTGAGGGCCCGAGCCAAGTCGGCGGTGGCTCGCTGCGCGTTGCGCACTGCCTGGCTGTTGTCGACGTCGCTGCTCATACGTGCCGCCCACGCTTGCGACCAAGTCGCGGCCTCGTTGAAGACCCGGCGTCTCGCGGCCGACGGCACAAGCCGCCACAAACGATGTCGCTACGAAACCGGTTTGAGGAGGGGCTTGCCGCTGGTTGGCCCGTTAAGTGCGTACAGGGTGTACCAGGTAGCGTCGGCCCAGCCGGCGGCGTAGATGACGGAGTCGTCGGGACTGATCCCCAGAGCGGTTGACGATTCGCCGAGGATCGCGCTTTGGCCCAGCAGCTTGCCGGTCGCTTCGTTGTACAGCGACACCTGTACGTGTTCCTGGTTGTCGTCGGGACTGGTGAGCGAAAGCACGTACTTGTCGTCAGCGCTCAGCACGACATGCTGCCCATGGCCGCTTGGATAGTCGACGAGCACCTTACCCGCCGGCGTCTGCAGCGCCAGATCATCTGGGTTCAACGGGAATGTGGCCTCCGTCAGTATCTGGTCTGATCCGGCGATCGTCCAAGGCCAGTCTGACGACGTCGAGACGGCTGACGCCACCGTCCCGGCAGAGGTCACCGTGTCTTGGGTGATAGGGGCGGTCGTGTCGTCGTTGTATGCGTCCAGCACTGAAGTGGCTGGGGTGCTACCAACGATCGCGTAGTTCTGGTTCGTGGCGACACCGCTGTCAGTCCATGTGGTCGCGGGCGTGTTGGCGTTGACGCTGGCGAGATCGACCTTTGAGCCGAACTTCGCCTGGTTGACCCACAGCCGGCCGGCGGCGAGCGCGATGGTGTGCGGCGCTTCGCCGAGCGGTGGCGGGTTGATCGTCCATGTGCCGGTGCTGAGGGTCTCTTTCACGGCAAGGGTTGCGGTGCTGATGACCGCAACGGCGTCGCCGGTCGTCAGGACCGCATACAGGTACGCACCGTTGGGTGACATGACAAGGTTGCGCACGCCGTACATGTCGGGGATGAACCCGGTCCGCACGCCAGCCATGTTGAGAACCGCGATCTCGGTCGCCCACGCGCCGCCGGCCACAAAAACGTGCTTGTGTTCGGAGTCGACCACGACCGACCCGAGGTAAGCCGGACCTGCGTTCGCGAGCGGAAACCCGATCCCTAGGCGCGGCTGGACAGGTGGCGCAGAAGCCGACTCCGGTCCGGGCAATACCATCAGCTGGTAGCCGGAGTCGGTGATGACGACCGCGAAGATGTAGGAACCGGCTCCACTTGCTGCCAGCCCATGTTCGGCGATCAAGTTACCGGCCAGGCTCACCTGCGACACGCGTTGCGTGGAGTCAGCCGGGTACACATCGACGGAGTAGCTGCCAGTCACGAAATACTTGCCGTCGCCGGTGTACGTGCCGGCGTCGGAGTAGCCGCCCGCGTTGCTGTCAAAGCGGTAGCCACCAGCTTCGCCCTCGCTGCCAATCCGCGACCGATACACGTAGCCGTCGCCCTCAATGATCGGCGTCACATACTGCGCATTCGGCGACACAACAACATCGGCTGCGAAATAGTCAGAGGTGCGTTCCCCGGTCAGCGTCACCTGATTAGTAGCCGACACCGACACCATCTGCACGGTAGCCGGATCTGCCTCACCCGACACCGCCAACACCTTCTGGGTCTCACCAGCCGAAGAAAGGTAGCCGCCCTGGAGGTCCGGTGTCGCAACGACATGCACGCCCGACGCCAAAGACGCCGGGTTCACGTAAGCCAGTTTGCCGGACGAGCCGAACATCCAGACCACGCCATTGGCCATCGCCAGCCACTCGATCTGCCCCTGCGCCGTCGTATCGATCGTCGCGGTCACCTTCAACGTGCCGGTATCCACCACCGCGATCCGAAGCTGCTCCGGCTCAGCAACGAATGCCTCGTGGTGGACCTCCGAGATGACGACACCGTAGCTATCCGTGACCCCGGCCACCGTCGCCACTGTCTTCGCATGAGTATCCGCAACGACCAGCTGCGACCCCGACACGAACACGTGCTGATGGGCGCTGTCATAGGCGATCTGGTTGAACATGGCGAACGGCAACAGCGACGCCGCGCTCACCCCCGGCAACGGCGTCACCGACGACGACGCAAACGCGGTGGTCGGCGCACCTGCGGTCGCCAAAGCCGCGACCAAACTCACCCCGACAGCTGCCCCGAGCAAACGAATACGCGACCGTGCGAACATCATTCCCCCAACCACCCCGATGCTCCCGCGTCCAACCGCGGCCCCGCGCCCAACCTAGAACCCGCTAGCCCAACCACCCATAGTCCAAACGGGTGGGCCCGGCCCCAAACGACCATGGCACGGTCAACGGGGGACTGTTCGGTAAACGGTGTTTCCGGCCCGACACGCTGACCTGATTGGTCGGCGGGAGAGGTGCCGTGATGACCGCAACACTGGATGACGTGACGAAACGTAAGCAGGCTGAGGAGTCGGCTGAGCAGCAGGCAGCGAAAGAGCTGGTCCGGATGGCCCGGGAGCAGGGTCTGTCCCTGACCGGCCCGGACGGGCTGCTCAAGCAGCTGACGAAGACGGTGATCGAGCCCGCGTTGAGCGAGGAGATGACCGAGCACCTGGGTTATGAAAGGCATGACCCGGGCGGTGTCGGGGCGGCCAACATCCGCAACGGCACGAGAGCCAAGACGGTGCTCACCGACAACACCGGGTCGGTGCAGATCGAGGTTCCGCGGGACCGGGCGGGCACGTTCGAGCCGCAGATCGTGCGCAAGCGCCAGCGCCGCTTGAACGGGGTCGATGAGATCGTGCTGTCGCTGTATGCCAAGGGGTTGACAACCGGTGAGATTTCGGCGCACTTCGCGCGAGATCTACGGCGCCTCGGTGAGCAAGGAGACGATCTCGCGGATCACCGACAACGTGCTTGAGGAGATGAACGATTGGGCGGTGCGACCACTGGATGTCGGTCTACGTCGCGGCGTTCATTGATGCGATCGTGGTCAAGGTCCGCGACGGCCAAGTCGCCAACCGCCCGTTCTACGCAGCGATCGGCGTCACCTTGGCCGGTGAACGCGACATCCTCGGACTATGGGCCGGCACCGGTGGTGAGGGTGCGAAGTTTTGGATGGCGGTGCTCACCGACCTACGTAACCGCAGGATCAAAGACGTGTTCTTCGTCGTCTGCGACGGCCTGAAAGGCCTGCCCGAGGTGGTGTCGGCATGTGTGGCCGGCGGCGATCGTGCAGACCTGCATCATTCACCTGATCCGCAACACGTTTCGGCTCACCTCACGCCACTACTAGGATGAGATCAAACGCGACATCAAACCGATTTACACCGCGGTGAATGCGAGTGCTGCCCGGGTCGCGTTCGACGAGCTCGGCGCGAAGTGGGGACAGCGTTACCCGGCGATGATCCGGCTATGGGCAAACGCGTGGCAAGAGTTCATCCCGTTCCTGGACTACGACATCGAGATCCGCACAGTGATCTGGTCGACGAACGCGATCGAGAGTCTGAATGCCCGCTACCGGCGGGCGATCAAGGTACGCGGTCACTTCCCCACCGAGCAGGCAGCGTTGAAATGTCTCTACCTGGTGACCCGCTCACTAGACCCCACCGGCACCGGCCGGGCACGATGGACCATGCGGAGAAACCCCGCGCTGAACGCGTTCGCGATCACCTTCGCTGACCGATTCCCGGCCCCCGAAGACTACTGAGATGAACGCCGGAAACACCGTTTACGAGATAGACCCGTCAACGGTCGGGACGCGCTGTCCGCGGCAGATGATGGCGGTTTCAGGCGTCTTCGTGGATCCGAGGGTTCGACACCGATCGTCCTACTGTTCTGACAGGGCAACACGGCCGAAATCGTAGAGGCATTCGTCATTCGCGACCCGAGGCAGCCACGGGTCACTGCGGCAAAATGCGTGCGTTTCTTAGGGATCCTGCCGGAAGTGTTCGTACCTGCCGATGGTGTTGGCCATGCCGCGATCGCACGACCGTCTTCGCGGCAATTGCGTGCGTCTCGAATCCGCCGCGGGTCATCTACGCGGTGGACTCGACGTGCACGATCCAACGCGCTCGAAGGTCACGGACCTCTTCTGTAAGACGCTCCACAGGGTAGGTCTTGGCCTTCTTCGGTAGGTACGTGCCCACGAGTTCAGCTACCTCCGCAAGTGCGTCGGTGATCCAAGCCGCGCAGCTACTGCGGTCACTCAACGTTGGCGGTACCTCAAGTTTGACGATGAATCGGTGCTGCTTGCGGCCCACCGTTCCCGGTCGGATACCGATCCCTGCGGCATACGACGCACCGAGGCCGTCCTGTACATAGGTCATGAAGCACAGATCGACCACATAGTCGGAGAAGTCAACCGCGCCGTTCACGACGCGCAATTCCTGACACGCGGCGTTCGCCGATCGCGTGGACACCCCTGTGGCATACATGCCACCAACCTTGACCGCCATGACCTAATGATCCACCGCCCACGACGGAACGGCCGTCTTCGCGGCAAAACAGTGCGTTCCGGATCGCCTCTGAAATTGGGCAGAGCTACGAAATGCGGCGGTCGTCTGGTGTCCATCCGACATGCTCAGCCCACTCGGGGGTGTCGGGGGTCCAGGCAGTTACTCCGCTTGCGGGGATCGGTGCGTCGTACGTCACGACGGCGCCCATGACTCCCTCGCCAGGTCGGGATGGCGTGCAGGCATAGAGCCAGTTCGGCCAGACATCCCTGGCGAGCGCCGGATCTGCGGCGACCGAAAGCACTACCGGCGTCCCGAGCATGAAGAGTGGGTGGTCGAGCATTTCGGCCTCGGCCGTGCTCCACGAGCCGTAGAGCGTCTCGCCGCCCCAGAAGGCGAGGAGGTTTTCGACTTGGCCCCGCTCGCGTAGTGCCGACTTGTTTGTGAAGAGAAAGCTGTTACCGCCGCCCCGTGGCCTGGCTGTTGCCTCAAACGCCGCCTTCGATATGGCTCTTCGGAGCGTCCTTGCGACGTGGTCGTTCAGGCGTCCGGTTGCAAGTGCGGCCGCGGCGCGCTGCGTTGCGCGGGTGTCGTCGAATGGGAGGAGGCCCTCGTCGCGTATCGAGGCGAGGTCGGCCGGGAGGAGGTTCGTGCAGTGGTACAACCGCACCGCTGCCCCGTTGATCGCCTCAAGGAAGTCTGAGTTCGGGGCATCGACGCCGGATTCGTTGGGGTAGCTCGTGCCGGCGCGCTGTAGCAGCGCGTCCACCACTTTCGTGAGACCCAGCGGTCATGTTGTGTGGTCGTCGATTTCAACGATCCCGCGACCGAATTCGGCGGCACCTCCGGTCATAACACAATCCCGTGGCTGCCACTCGACAGCGCTGCGACCGTTTTAGGCTCCACGGTGTTGCCGTCAGCTCGGTTGGGCGAGAGATGCCGCGAGCGGCTCTCCGCATTGGGTGCATGTGCCGTTCAGTTTCATCGCCTGTTCGTCGTGCATCGTGCCTGGCTGGAGATAAACGACCTTGCGTAGAGCCGCCGGTCCATGGCGGACGATCCGCTTGCTGGGCTTGGCTTGCTGCGTCCAGCCCACGTAGTGACGGATCGCTGTTTTGGACAACAGGCCGTCGGTGTCCGAGCGAGGGTCGGGTCCGGCGTAGTCCGTGCTGACGGACTTAACTGTCTGAGGTACGTCGTAGTGCAACACGTAGACGCTGCCACGGATCTGGTCCATCGGGAGACCGTGTTTGGCCTCGAGGTCGGCTTCCCATCCCACTCTCCGATTCTCACACGGCGCGCGACAGACTGACCATGAATCGAGGTTCCATCCGTGTGGTCCTAGATAACGACCGTCATCGCGGCCAAATGAGGATGTTGACCCCACGGTGAAAGTGGTTCGTCGTTAGCGACGGACAGACAGCTGTCGCACTATTCATCCATCGCCAGCCGCTCGTCGTTCATGTCGCTCCTTGGCAGCGACTGCGTGTCGCAGTCAGGTTCGGCCCCACCGATGACATCCGCAGCCGGAGCACGTCTGATCAGGTGAGGCCAATTGTCCCTTAGGCATTGAGCGATGTATCGACCCAAGGAGAGCATCGGCACTATGGCGAACTACGTAGACCTCCAGGGTGTGCGGACTTGGTATGACGAGACGGGCAGCGGCGAGCCTTTGGTGCTGCTCCATCCGGGTGGTGGCGGTGTGGACTCCCGCGCGTTTGGCCCAAATCTCGAATCCATGGCGAAACACTTCCGAACGTTCACTCCGGAACGACGGCACATGGGCGCACACCCGATGTCGAAGGTCCACTCACATTCGACGCGATGGCGCAGGACACCATCCGATTCTTGGAGCAAGTCGTCGGTGGACCTGCACGGCTGCTCGGGGTCAGCGATGGCGCTATCGTCGCGCTGCTGGTCGCGCTGCGACGGCCAGATCTAGTCGACCGGTTGGTGTTCGTCGCTGGCGTCTTTCATCACGATGGCTGGTTGCCCCAGGTCATCGATCCGAGTAGCCAACCGCCGAAGTTCCTCGAAGACAGCTACGCCGAACTATCGCCCGACGGCGCAGATCACTACCAGGTCGTCGTCGACAAACTGGCCCACGAACACCGGATCAAGCCAACCCTGACCGTGTCCGACATCGGCAACGTCCGGTGTCGCACCCTTGTCATGTTCGGCGACGACGACGAGGTGCGCCTCGAACATGCCATAGCCCTCTACCGTGCACTGGCAGACGCCGAACTAGTCGTGATCCCCGGCACTTCGCACGGTCTGCTGGTCGAAAAGGTGAGCTTGTGCAACACGATCATCCTCGACTTCCTCATCAACGAACCCATTGCCACCTTCGCGCCCATCCGGCGAGCGTCGACGTGATCTGCCGATGGCTCGCCGCGGTCGACCTGTCAAAGCCGACCGCTGCAAATGATCGCGTTCAGCTGAACGCGGTCGGCGGCAGACGCGCATGATGTGCTCGAAGGTCAGATAGAGAATCTGCGGGCGCCGTGCTTCGCGAGCAGTTGTTTAATCGAGCGGTTCGTCGCGCGCCCGGCGGGACTTCTATCCGCCGACAAGATGAGGCCAGCTGTCTGCAGGCAGATTTTCCTGCCGTCCTTCATGCGCAAGGCCCACAGCCCGTTGATCCGGTTGAAGGAATACCGTTTCACCTGGGAACAATCGACCTCGAGATGGTTCGCAGAGTCCTTGCCAACCACTCGCAACACGTCCCCGTCCTTTTCCAGGACGCCCTTCCACCCCCCGAAAGCTCTCGCGCCTCCCGGGACCCGCGCTGTGGTGGCCATGGCGCGAACCTATCTGAGCGTTGCAGGTACGCACGCTCAATTTCGGCCGAATCGAACGCGCGTCATCGCGGCAGATGATTGCGTTCGCCGGAAGGTCCGCTCGTCGTTGCCTGGCACAAGCGTACGTGGCTTACAGCGTGGCGCTGCCTGCTACGAGCGTGGGATGTCTTTGCCGGTCGGGACGTACTCCACGAGGAGCACGCGTCCGTCCAGCAGTTGATGGCCAACTGGTTGCAGGTCCGCCGATGCAGCGCCTTCGAACGCCGCTTCCCGGCCCGATGCTCCGGCAAGAAGCGGGAAGATCATTAGTCGCAACCGATCGACGAGTCCGGCACCGATCAGTTGCTGAACGATCGACAAGCTCCCAATCGTGCGCAACTCAACATCACTATCGGCCTTCATCGTCCGCACATCGACGATGAGGTCACCACAGATCGTCGTGTTCGGCCAACTTGCGCTGGTCAGGGTGCGCGAGAAAACCCGTTTGTCTTGCCCGCTCATCCGCCACCAGCCCTCATCACGAAACTCCTCCGGCAGCCCTGCCAGCGCCTCATACGTCCGTCGCCCCATCAGCATGATCTGCGGGGACGTGGACTCCATTTCGATCCACTTCTTGAGGTCAGGACCCGCGTACCCGAAGTACGCGGGAAGTCCGTCTGAGCCGGCCCAACCATCGACCGAGATGAACAGGTCGGCTACCACGTTGCTCGGCATATGACTCCCTCCGTCGTTTCCATTGACGACGTCAGCGCTCCCGGACACTCATCGGTCACGCTAGACCTGCCGCGCATCTCCACGACGAACCCGCATCATTGCCGCTACGACCGTGCGTCTCATCACGATCCGAACTACCGGATCTCGGCAGTTTCTCGCGACACGCGTCATCGCGGCAGAAGAGTGTGAATCGCCGCGCTGTAGGGTCGGCCGGGGCGAGGAGCCGAAGAGTCAGCATGCGGTATCAGGTCGATGGCCGGTGATGGCTGGCTGCCTCGATCGCTTTTCGCGCTTTCCTGTTGCGGCGGCGAATCAGGGCGGGATACCGAACCCAAGGACGAGCACGACACCCAGCAACGCGAACGGCAGCCAGCCGTTCGTGCGATCAACAAACGCTCGCGCAACACCGGCAAGAACGAGCGTGCAAAACGTCAGCACGGACAGCACGCGGTTGCGTCGGTTGATCGAGGCAACCTGTTCGAAGGCGACGGGGTCACGCGTCGTTTCCCTGTGCGCGCGCAGCCACGCGTCGCCATCAGCGACACGTTCGGCGCCTGCACCGCCGACCGCATCGATCGCTGTCCTGGGCGCGAATCGCGCGCAACGCGACCCGTCGATCTAGACGCCTTCGGGTGATCGGCTGGCTCGCCAGCCCAAGCCGCTGGTCATCGCACCGCCCCAGCGAAGGGGTGGGATTCGCTGCGGGGTAGTGAAAAGCAGGACCACGTTCGCCGGCATGTTCGACGTGGTCGTTGCAGGTACGGCAACCTCAGCCCGGTCACGTAGACCACGGGCGGTTTCTCAGTCGGGTCCGCGGTCATGTTCGGATCGACGACTGCGATCTCGCGGATCGGCACCACCATGTTGCGTTTCCCGCCGAAGAACGACGGCAGGTGGAACACGACGTGGGTGGACGACACGTCCAGATACGGGGTGCGGGCGAACAGCCGGTAATGGCGAAGCGCTGCACGGCCGTAGAAGGTTCCGACGGTTCTGGTCGCTCGCTTGTGCTTCCTCGACGCTCACGTTCGCCCCCGTTACTTTCCGACGAAGCCCAGTATGGGGCCGACGCCGGACCCCCCGCAGCGCATTGACCAGACCGGACCGGTCTCGCACGATCGCTTCGTTCGGAGTTGCTCGCGCCAGGTTCCGATGGCCCAGTAGCAGATCCATGGAGTAACCCGGGGAGCGTGATGAGGAGCCCGCCGCCGCCGGCCGGCACGTCAAAGGTGACGGTTCCGTTGGCGACCTGCCTGCTTGCAAGCTGCCGGTGCCAAGAGCCGGGCCGTAGCCGCCGTTCCCGCTTGCTCTTGGCTGGGTCGAACAGCTGTCCTTTGGGGTTGAGGAACTGGAAGTTTGATGCGTCGTAGTCAAACGAGCCTCTGGCTGACCCGGATCCTTGAATCGTCGCGACCTCGAACTCACCGTTCGCTGGACTGGCGGCACCTGCGCCGTTCGCGCCGGTGTGGGTGGCAACCTCGCGGTTACATCGATGGTGTAGCTGCTGATGTTGTCGAGGACGTGGATTGTCTGGGCGTCAGATTCGCCCACAGCGCAGGGCAGGTCCTCTTCGAGGGTCGCGGCGGGCCCGCCTGGCGGACATTTCCGCGCGTTCTGCGTTGGTGCCGGCTGACCCGGAATGCTCGGGTAGATCGCGTAGCTCATCGGTGCGCTGGCCGGGGACGCGCTCGACGTGTAACCGGCCGCAGCGAACATGGCACCAGCAGCCACCAGCACGGTGGTGACCCGGTGGCGACGTCCGTTTCTGCGTTCAGGCATCGGGTGCCTGCGCGACCTGGGCCTCGGATGATGACGGTGGCACGGGCGGTTGCAGCCGGCGTGCATTCGCGGGACGGGTCGCCTTGGCTGGCCGTTGCGTGCGTAGCGGGACTGCGAAGCGCAAACGTGATAGCGCTAGGAGCAGCCCGGCTAGTTGGGTGTGCCCGTTCTCGTCGATAAGCGCGTACAGGCAAGCCCAGAAGCCAACGAACAGTGCCACGTCGTATTGCACCCACACGCGCAGATGCCGGAACGTCAGGATGAGATCTCGACGAAACACATGACCACCACCCCGACGGGCCACAGCAAGACGAGCGCGCCCACCCCGCGCTCCGGTAGCGGCTGGGCCACCTCGAGTCCGACGGTGGCGAAACCGAGCACGTAGACTGCCCGCGCGGCCAGCGCCGACAGGCGCAGCTGCCCCGGCGAGCGGCAGCCTCCAGGGCGTGGCCATCCCTTCGGCTGGGTCGGGCCACTCGGCAGGTGGCACCCAATCTGGTGGCGCCACCCAGTCCGCGGGCGGCTGCGGCCAGCCAGGCGGCACCGGCATGATCAGGCCATTCGTCGGACGCGACCCGCCGGAACCCGCATCCAGCCAGCGGGGATCGGCCTGGTCTTCGCGTGGGCGCGCACCCACCGCAAGTCAGCTCTCGCGGGGGCGAAGGAAAGCACCAACCCGACCACGCCCACCGCCAGCAACACGATGCCGACCGAGACGTTGGTGGTGCGACTGCTGGCACTGGGCGTACAACGTCGGCACGAAACGTTTGCCGAGCGCATCCGGCAGCTGAAGGCACATCGAGCGTCCCGCCCAGCCGGTACGGCACAACAGCCGACCCGGAAGCCGGCCATCGCGACGGAGGCCATGAACGCCGCCCACCACCGTCGTCGCTCTCGACGCCCTGATGGGTATAGGGCCGTCACCATACGCACGACTTCCGTCTTCGCGCACTCTGGACCTACCCGGCTGCTTCGAAGTACGGCAGCAAGAGGAGGTAGTGGGTGAGAGTCCGAGACCCAAGGCACGGTTTGCGATGTCGGGATGGCCGGAACGCAATACACCCGGAAAGCGGGCGCACTCTAGGGGTCAGCGCAACACTTCTTCGTGATCGATGAAGGAGGTTGTGGTGGTTCGTGGCTATGCGCGGTTGGACTCGCGACAGATGGACGCGATTTGGGAGCAGCTGCAGGCCGGGCATGCGGCGAAGCCGGTTGCCCGTGCGATGGGCTTGTCGACGGGAACTGTGCGCACGTACTTGTTGCGATGTGGTGGGATCCGGCCGTCACCGCGGCACCGACGGCAGGGCCGGTTGTCGTTGGCGGAACGCGAAGAGATCTCGCGTGGGTTAGCGGCCGGCTGGTCCCTTCGGCTGATCGCCGCCGAGTTGGGCCGGGCGCCGTCGACGATCAGCCGGGAGGTCGCCGCCAACGGCGGCTGGCGGCGGTATCGGGCGGTGCACGCGGATCGGGCGGCGTGGGCGCGGGCGACCCGGCCTAAACGATGCAAGCTGGCCGCCCATCCAGCGCTGCGTGACATCGTGGCAGCCAAGCTGGTCACCCGCTGGTCACCGCAACAGATCGCTGGGTGGCTCGCGGTCACCTACGCCGATCAGCCGGAGCTTCGCGTGAGCCACGAGACGATTTACCGGACCCTGTTCGTGCAGTCACGTGGCGCGCTGCGCAAGGAACTGACCCGCTATTTGCGCACCGGGCGAATGATCCGCCGACCTGAAGGTGTCTCACTTCCTGACGGACGCGGGAGCCGACTTAACACCGTCAACATCAGCCAACGCCCAGCCGAGGTTGCCGACCGCGCAGTGCCAGGGCACTGGGAAGGCGACCTGGTGTTCGGCAAAGGGATGAGCCCAGTCGCGACCCTGGTCGAACGCTCCACCAGGTTTGTGATCCTCGTCGCGTTACCCGGCGGGAACCATCACGCCGAACCGGTCGCCGATGCGCTCGCAGCCGCGATCGGCAGGCTGCCGGCGCAACTGGCGAAATCGTTGACGTGGGACCTAGGAACCGAGATGGCGCAACACCAACGATTCAGCGAGCAGACCGGAATGTCGGTCTACTTCTGTGACCCGAAATCGCCGTGGCAACGCGGCAGCAACGAAAACACCAACGGGCTGCTCCGCCAATACCTGCCCCGCCGCGTGGACTTTCGGACGTTGACCCAAACCGACTTCGACGCCATCGCCGCCGAACTCAACGACCGACCTCGACAAACACTCGGCTTCAAGACACCATCACAAGCACTCGCCGAAGTGTTGCGATGACCGCCTGAACCCGCAAGCAGATGCGGATGTCAAGCACGTCGATAGACACTGAGTTCTCGACGGTCCCGTTGGCGAAGCCGGATTCGAATCGATCGCTGAGCGTTGAGCTGCGCGGCAGTGGACCGGATTCGGCGGAGCTGCGATGGTGCGGCAGCGTCATCGAGTCTGTAGAGCGTCAACAGGCGACCTCCGGCGACTTGGTTGCAGATGGCGGCGCCACGCTCCCACTGGGTGGGGAATCCGGCGGACTGTAGCAGCGATCGCTGTCGTGCTCTCTCGTAGCTGTGCGACGCGCCCTCGGCTGTCGAGACGCATCGGGATTTGGACCTCGCTGCCCTGAGGGAATCTTCCTGGCCGTCGACCACTGCAGGCAAGGTCGCGCTCCACTGGTAGCCAACGGTGGCGGCGCCTTTCACGTCGGACAGCACCCAAATTGCACCGGAGCCGCGCCCGTTCGATCCGAGCCGAGTCAAAGATGCTGACTAGCGGTAACTCGTGCGGTAGCTGTCGCGTGATGGTCACCCTTCGCGCCCGGAGATGACCACGAACACCGGCGAATCTTCCGGACATCTTCCGGAAGCCCGGGATCCGGCGTCGGTGTCGATCGCATTTCTCGCCCATTCGTGCGAGCCGAGATGATGTCGCAACCTCCAGCTGGGCGGACCCTGGCGTGGTGACGTCGAGGGAGTCGTGGGCGGCGTCGAAAACGCTCCCAATCTCTTCCGAGTCACTCTCTCTAAGTCGAACCGGAAGCCGGTCCATGGGCGCGCGTGAAGCCGTATGCGCTGACGAGTTGGCCGAACAGTTGGAACAGACCCACCGGGATCAGGGTGGGCCTGGACGTCGAGGAGTTTGTGGTGCACGCCGCAACGCCCGGGCTCGATGAGGCACAGGGACACAAGCAGGAGAACCGCTCCGGCGTCCTCATCGTGACCCCCAGCTGCCCGAGACGCACCTGAACGGTGAGTCTCACAGGACAAATCATCGGCCGGGCGCGCCACCAGCTGACGGATGCGCCCTCCAAGCAGCTGCGCTCCGGACCAACCCGCCAATCGCACGCCGCGCGCGAACTGTCCTCTGACCATCACATCGTGCGGATGGCCCGGGGCGATCCCCCACGGAGACCGGTGTCTCCATGGCGCTTCGGGCGCCCAGCCAACAGGGCTCATCGGCACACAGAAGAACGTCACAGCGGCATGTTCCGGACTATCCCGACGGCGTGTCATTGCCGGGACCATGCTGGGCACGAACCGAGTTCCCCTCGCCTGACGTCACCGCGCCGTTCGGGCGCGGTATGCCCGCCCTCGTGGCGAGCGGTCTGCGGCCGGTAACGGCCCTTGCTGTGAGCAGTGCCGTCATGGTCGGCAGAGCCGATTCTTGCCTGCTATTGTTGCCTTGTGTGGGGTCATCATCCACGGTCTCGGTGCTCGAGCGGTCGGTGTTGGTATGGCTGCGTGCCGACCCTCTGCTGCTCTGGCTCCGCCATCTTCCCAGCTGATCCTGCGCTGCGCGGTGTCCGACGCTCGCGCAGTTTTGGCTTCGCTGGGTACGCGGGCCAAGACTTCACTGTGCTGTACACGAGGGGCTGGTCCTTTTACCGAACGGTCTGGTCGGGCATCCGCGGCACCAACAGGCTGTACCAACGCAGACTCGGCTATCGCCAACTCGACTTCTGAACCGCCATGCCGAACAAGCATCACCGCCACGAAGAGAGCCGCCGGGAGGAGTCATTTCCTGCAACGCGCTCTCATCGGCACCACCGAACGCGAGGTCCTCGCGGCAGTTGCGGACGTTGGGGAGCGGCGGCGGGGATATCGCACCGCGCGGGCAACCGAAGGGGCGTTTCGGCACGCCGCCCAGCCGGGTTGCTCGCGGTCGGCGCGGGCAGTGATTGCGCACGCAACCCGGCGATACGTGCAAGCAGACGAGGTAAGGGCGATGTCACAGGCCGAGCGGATTGTGTTCTTCGGAGCCTTCTTCTTCGTCGGGGGTCTTGCTGTTTGGTACGTCGCGTATCACCCGTTCATGGCGTATCAGAGGGAGAAGATGGCGAGGGCTACTGCTGCTGGCCTGCGCCGACGACGCATAACGGTGGTAGCGATCATCGTGATCCTCACGGTTTGGGGCCTGTTGTTGGGATGGTTCAGGCCGTCGAGTAGCACCGCGCTCGGTCAGATTCGCACATGCGTCATGCGGCATGACCGAACGCGCGTCATCGCGGCAGATGCGGATGTCTTCCTGCTCAGCCGACGGAGTTCACGGCGGACTTCTAGTGGCGTGTCGTTTTGGCGTGTAGGTGAACATGAGTGGCTTGGCGCTGTTCGTCATCGCCATCGAGGATGTTGCTCGGCGCTATGCGGTGAGTAATGAGCAGGTGGCCTGCGAGCTTCTCGTCGTCGATGAGGGTGTCGTAGTAGTCCCGCAGCATCGTGTGCAGCGCGTGCAGCGACTGAAAGAGTTCGTCGGCTGGCCAGTCGAACCAGTCATCAAAAGTAGCTGCGAGGTCCGCGGGCGCAGCCAAGTGCCAACACTCACCAGCCAAGCTAGGCCGAGCATTGTCGGACTCGGTACTCGTATCGAGATCAACGCCCGCATCCTCCGCCGCGCCGCAGGCCGCGATCAGAAGTTCCGCGCGCTCCAGCGCGGCCTCCCAGTCCTCCACCAGCAGATAGCGCCCAAGCCCTGCATGCTGGCTGTCGGTCAATGCCTGTTCTGGGTATGGCAGAGCGTCAAAGACGATGACCATGGCGACTGCGAAGCCTCCCTCAACGCCCACTGCCGCACCGACCGCATGCTCCCCTCACGGTGGGCTGACCGTCTCGCCATCCTCGCACCCATCCCCCAGCGCAAGACATTCGCGGCGCACTGGTCGCGGCATTATCGTGCGATGCCACATGCTCCACGTAAGTCGATGGATTGGTCGGCGGAGCCTGTGGTCACGATTTCTGGCACGGATAGCCCGTGCGCATACAGTCGCTTGAACAATCGCAGCAAGGCGGCCTGGGGATAGAGGTCAGCGTCATCGGCGACGTTGTAGGTCACGACCCGGCGCGGTGGCCGCGGCCACCGCGAACGCTGGTGATCGCCATGGCCGTGGTGGTTGTGCTGGCGAGCGGCGCGACTTGGCTCGCCGTGGCAGGAAGAAAGGCGCACTCTGCGGGCAAGCCGTTCGGTGCGGCGGCGACTGCTGCGGTTTCGTCACCGGGCGTCGCGACGGTAAGCCGCGCGCGTCTGCACCAGTGAGCAGCAGCCCACCGCCGGTAAGCAGCCCGCCCGGACCGGCGGGCGCGAGCACGTTCGTGGCGACCTTCTCACCGCCGGCGATGCCGAGGCCCACGTTGGTGGGACGAGCTCCCACAAACACCGGTGTCCGGCTACTCGTCACGTCCAACGCTGCGACTGGGGGTGTCGGGATCTTTGCCCTCGACGGTGGAGCGATATCAGCAGTGCGCGGCTTCCCAGCGGGTGGCTGCCCAGTGGGCGGCCCTTTTCGGATACCGGGCACTGAGCAATGGGCGGTGGTCTGGCAACCCGCCGACAACACGTCGGCGCCGTGTGGATTGGCCGCCGGCCGCCTGTACATCATCGACGCCGCCAACTCGACGGCACACCTGCTCGGATCAGAGCAGGGTGTCGTTGCTGCTGATCGAAGCTCACTGTGGACCGTCACGGGATCGATTTGCTGCCCGCCCAGCAACTCGAAGTCCCCGAACAGGTGCAACGGATCAGCCTGACCGGTCGGACTCTCAGCCGCGTCTACTCCCTACCGTTGGGGTGGACCGTGGTCAAAGGCCTCACCCCTGACCTGCTGCTGCTCGCCCGCGACCTCGCAAACGGACTCCGACAACTGGGAGGCTTGGCAGCCCAGCACCGGAGCTGTTCTCGGTCAATACGAGCGGGTGCTCGCCGCGAACGCCAGCGTCGTGGCCTGGGTGAACAACACCTGCGTGCCAGACAACTGCCCCATTCACTTCAGCCCACCATCGGGTGGCGCTGACCGCACGGTCTCCCTGCCCGCAGGCGCCTATGCCTACGACGGTTCGCTTAGTGACGACGGCGCATACCTCGCGCTATCACTAGGCACCGGGGTGGACAGCGAAGGCGCCACCGATCAAGACACCGGCGTCCTAGTCGACATCGCTACCCGAGCCGTCCACCCAATCCAGCAGACCAAAATCCCCGCCGGTGAAACGGGAAGCCTGTCACTGAACTGGGCACCGCACGGATGGCTGATCGTCAGCACCCCCGGGGCTACCGGGACCAGCCAACTCGCCGCCTACAACCCAACCACCGGCGCCTTCGTGGTCTCCCGACACGTTCCGCCGGCCGACGAGTTCATTGCGTTCTAGCGCACTGACTTCGGTCGTGGCACAACGGTCTTCGCACGGATCCCCGAGTTCATCGATGCTCGGGCACCAGACGACCCCAGATTGCGACTACCGGATCTCGGCAAATGATTGTGTTTGGGGGAGCCCGGCTTCAGCCGTCGTCTAGCTCCGGGCAGTACCGGTGGCTATACTCGAGGTATGTCTAAGGTGATGGTGTCGATGGCGGACGAGTTGCTGGCTGAGATCGACGCGGAGGCCAAGCGCCGGGCCACGAGTCGCAGCGCGTTGTTGGCGGTGGCGGCTCGCCGGGAGCTTGATCGCCGTGATCCGGTGCAGGTTGCGGAGGCGATCGCGCGTTCTGAGCAACGTTTCCGGGAGGCCGGCAGGTTCGAGGCGGCTCAGCTTGTTCGTCGGGATCGCGACGCTCGTCGGTGACGCGGCTGCTTGTTGATACGTCGGTGCTGATCAAGTGGTTCCACACTCAGGGCGAGCGCGAGGTGCCGCAAGCGCGCGCGTTGCGCACCGCTCATCTGAACGGCGACCTTGATGCTCACGTGCTCGACTTGGCGTACTACGAGTTAGGCAACGTGTTGATCCGCGCCCTGGGCTGGACCGCAGGCGAAGTCGCCGATCAGCTTGATGACCTGACCACCATCCTCGGGCCGCCGTTGGTGATGACCGCTCCATGGTTTCGCCGAGCAGCCGAGCTTGCCCAGGCGCATGCGCTGTCGTTTTACGACGCGGCGTGGGCGGCGGCGGCGCACGAGCTCGCGGTTCCGCTGGTCAGCGCCGACCGCAAATTGTTAGCGGCGGGGCTGGCCCAAACACCAACTGATATCGCCACGAGATTGAGTCTGCCCACCACCTGACGCCAACGACCTGGGCGGCGCTGTCTTGGAACGCGGCGGCGTGGTCTTCGAGTGGAGAAGTTGATCACTGTCGGGCAACAGATGGGCAACACGACACTCAAAACCAGCCAACGGTAGTCAACGATGACAAGCTATGAAAACCCTGGGAACTAACGGTTTCCAACGACTTCCAACTATGTTCAATCACTGTGGGATAGCACTCTCAAGGCGGTAGCGCGGGTTCGAATCCCGTCGGGGCTACACACAAAACCGCAGGTCAAAGGCTGGCTTGCCAGACCCACAAATCGATCCTGTGAGGATCCTCGCTTAAGGTTCCGAATGTGGAAACTCGACTGCTCGGTCGCACGCCGCGGCCGGTCTCGGTGGTCGGTCTCGGTTGCTGGCAGCTTGGCGCGGATTGGGGCGCCGTCAGCGAAGACGACGCGCTGGCAGTGCTGCACGCCGCTGTCGACGCAGGCGTCACCTTGCTTGATACCGCTGATGTCTACGGCGATGGCCGCAGTGAGCAACTGGTGGGGCGCCTTCTTAAAGGACCGCCGTGAGGTGCTGACCGTGGGGACGAAGATCGGCCGCCGGGCGGACCCGCACGTCGCCGAGGCGTACACCTTGGAGGCGTTCCGCGCCTGGGTCGACCGCAGTCGCGCCAACCTTGGGGTCGACACGCTGGATCTGGTGCAATTGCACTGCCCGCCCACGTCGGTATACGCCGACGACCGGGTCTTCGACGCGCTCGCCACGCTGGTCGCGGAGGGACGTGCCGCCGCGTTCGGCGTCTCCGTCGAGACTTGCGACGAGGCACTGCGGGCGATCGCCCGTCCAGGAGTTGCGACCGTGCAGATCATCCTCAATGTCTTCCGCAGGAAGCCCTTGGAGAAGGTGTTGCCGGCCGCTGCTGCTGCGGGCGTCGGCGTCATCGCCCGGGTGCCGTTGGCTAGCGGGCTGCTGTCTGGGAAGTACGACGAGAGCACCCGGTTTGCGGCGGATGATCACCGCAGTTACAACCGGCACGGGGAAGCCTTCGATGTCGGCGAGACGTTCAGCGGGGTGCCGTACGACGTCGGCGTTGACGCGGCCCGCGCGGTCGCGCGCCTTACTCCGCCAGGCGCCCAGACTGCACAGCTGGCTTTGCGGTGGATCGTGGACCAGCCCGGTGTCTCGACCGTCATACCGGGAGCCCGCAACGTCGAGCAAGTCCGGGCGAACGCGGCGGCTGCCGACCTGGCGCCTCTCGACGACGACCTGCTCGATCGTTTACGCGAGATTTACGACCGAGACATTCGCGAACACGTGCACGACCGCTGGTGAGTATGGCGAATACTTGGGCCGGCTTGCGGTGGGTTGAAAGGTGAGGGCGACGATCGTCAACGCTGTGCGCGTGGAACAGCGATGAAGCAGGACGAGCGCGCTCCGTTCGTGCAGGCCTTGCAGCGAGCCCGCGTTTCGGCGTATGCGCCCGGCGAGTTCGTCGAGCAGGAGAGCTTCATGCTCGCCAGCGAGATTCGGGCCCTGGCGGTTAAGGCCGGTATCGCGCCAGGGGTCTCCGTGCTGGATCTTTGCTGCGGAGTTGCCGGGCCCGGACGGTTCATCACTGCAGAGCTCGGCTGCACGTATCTGGGAATCGATTCGAGCTCCAGTGCGATCGACATTGCACGCCAGCGCAGTGCAGATCTCCCTTGCACGCTTCGAGGTTGCGCAGATCCCACCGGTCCCGACTGGCTCCTTTGACGTGGTGCTCCTGCTCGAGACGATGCTCGCCTTCCCCGACAAGCGGGTGCTCCTCAATGAGATCGCACGGTCGCTCAAGACCGGGGGACGGTTCGCGTTCACGATGGAAGAAGGTCTGCCCCTCACAGCGGCGGAGCGAGACAGCATGCCGGACGCCGACACGGTCTGGCTCACGCCGCTGCACGAGATCCTGACGCTCCTGCAGCAAGTCGGGCTCGTTGTTAGCTGGCAGCAGGATTGCAGCCGCTCGCACCGCGAGACAGCTGACAAGTTGATCAGCGCCTTCGCTGCCGACGCCGCGAACATTGCAGAGCAGATCGGCCGACAAGCATTGGACGAACTGCTCGCCGCCCACCGGCTCTGGAGTGACTGGCTCGGAAACGGGCGGGTGCGCAAGTTCGCTTTCGTTACGGAGAAAACGTAGTCAGTGCGGAGATGCCAGCACCCCGGCGAGCGTGCTCGGCGGGTGCGGTCCGTACGAGGTAAGGAAGCGGCCGCGGAACGTGTCCATCGACCACACCGGTGCTTGTGGGCTCGGTAGCAAACCGTCTTGCCAGCCCCACGCAGAGATGCGATCCATCACGTTCGGGTCCTGGCGAAATGATCGAGATCGGCACATCGTGAGTCGGCGAATTGCCACTAACGATCGTCGCGGGCTGATGGTCACCGAGTGCAATCACCACGAGATTCTTGTCGTTGACGGTCTGCAGCCACGAGATGAGTGCGGTCATCGAGTACTGGACTGATTGACCATAATTGGCCTGCACGTCGTGAGCGCTACGCCAGACGGTTGCCGGCTGCGCTCCTTGCTCGGGCATGCCGTCATAGATCGAGCCGTTACCCAGAGCGTTCTCCGGGACCATATGCGGCAGCGGCGCCCAAGGCGTGTGTGACGAGTCAAGATCGATCTCTGCAAACACGGGGGCGTGCCCCGGTGCTAACTCCAATTGCCGAAACTTCGCGAGCGTGTACTGGTCAGGCACTTTGGCGTAGCTGAAATTCGGCCCGGCATAGCCGACGTTGAACTGGTTGTAGAGCTGGTCGTAGTGGTAGAAGGTCTTTCCCTCGGGCCAGCTTTTCTCATTCGAGGGCACGTCGGCGACGGTTCGCCAGCCGGCTTTGTTGAACGCGTCGCTCAGTGTGAGGCGGCTGCTGGCGGTGAGCTGCGCATAGCGCTGCACGTTGTCGACCCAAAGCCCCGTCTGCAACGTCGAGTGCGCCAGCCAGCTGATGCCACCGAAGGTCGGCGACGTCATGAACGCGCTTTTTGACGAGTAGCCGGCAGCTTGCAACGAAGCCGTACCGGATTTGAGGAGCGCATCGATCGGCGGTGAGAAAAACGTGCCCTGTACGGCCACCTGCCCGTAGCTCTCGACGAACACGACCAACACATCCTTGCCGCGCAGGCCGGTGAGCAAGTCCTTGCCGGGTGTGATGGCGAACGGGTCGGGCGACTTGAGGTCGGCGGCGAACGTGTGCTGATCGTTGATGTCTGCCCGGACCAAGTGCGCCTCGCTGTCGGCAAGCCTGGCCGTTGTCGCTGAAGCGACACTGGCTCCGCCGATGGCCTGGACGCCGAACGCTGCGCACAGCGCCCACACGACCGCGAGTGCGCCGACAGCACGGGCCGACCCTGTGCGATGTCGCGATGCGAGCGTCGTCACGTGGATAGCCGACATCGTCACGAAGACGAGCAAGAACAGGACCAGCAGTATCGCGCCGACTATGGCGACGACCGTCCAGAATTCGCCTTCCGAGTCGCGCAGCACGCCGGCCGCGGGCCCAAAACTCGCCCAGTCACCAATCGGATTGAACGGCCGGTCGAGTTCGTAGAAGAACCCCAGGTTGAGCAGCTTGACGATGGCGAGCACTGCGAACACGGCCCCGGCGACCCCGGCCAGGATCCGCCTCCACCGCGGCGGCAGCAGCAGGCCGACCGCAACAATGACGAGCAGTTCCAGGGGGATCCGAAGGAACGTGCCAGGAGTGACATAGCGGGGCTGGTTCGGCGAAACGAGTGCCGTCCACAGCAATACGATGGCGAGCACGGTCGCGATCCGCGAAACGACGACGCGCACTCGGCGTCGCCAGCTCGGGGCGTCCGCCGCAGAGGCCGCGGGCTCGACGTCCGGGTTGACGTCGTCGGCCTCGTCTGCCGGGCGACGCAGCCGCGACAACGGCCATGCGGTGTGGGGAAAGAACGACACGCTGTCTACTCCTGACTCGCATAGGCCGGGACTCGTATTTCGCTCGGCACGCTCTCTCGGTCGCAACCACCACACGTCCCGGCCGAACGACTCCGTCAGCAGGGCGAGCGCGACGACCAGCGCGGCCTCAGTTGCTCGTCGCGGCAACACATCCGCCGCTGCGACCGTGAGTGTGATGCCTTGGATCGCCGCCACGGTCTTGCGCCAGTAGCGCGGCGGCAGCTGCGCGCGCATCGACGGCGCCAGCCAACCGGCGACCAAGAACAGGTAGCGCGCGGCGCCGATGACGAGCACCCACGGGCCGATGGAGTTTGAGACGTACACACTCAAAACCAGGATGAGGAGGGCGTCGACCTCCCCGTCGAAACGCGCACCCAGTGGCGATGCTGTTCCGGTGCGCCGGGCCACCCATCCGTCGACAGCGTCGAGAACCAACGCGACGACGGAGAGTGTGACCAGTGCGGGCACCACCGTGGGCCGGACAAACGCGACTGCCATCAACGCTGCCACGGCGCCAACGAGAGTGGCCCGCAGCAGGGTGACTCGGTCGGCTGGGCCTAGAGCGCTCGCACCAAAGCGGTTGAGCCCGCGCGACAGCGCCACAGTCGTGCCGACGCCGCAGGCAACGCCGAGCAGCCAACCGCTGACGGTCATCCCCACGGTGCCGGCGAGGGCGGCGAGCAACATCACCTGGGAAAGCAGCCCGAGGAACGGGCCTGATCGAACCGCCGACACCTTGCCTCCGTCCACTGTTCGGACACCCCGTCACACGAAAGATCAGGCGCTACGGTTCAGTCGGGATGTGAGGAGAGGTGACGCTCGTGCCGCGCGAAGCGCTCGCATTCTGGTTACGCGAGCCCGGCGTGGGAGAAATCCGGCAGGTGTCGCTACCCGATCCCGGCCCCGATGACGTCCTCGTCAGGACGCTGCATTCTGGGGTCAGTCGCGGCACGGAAACGCTCGTGTTCCGTGGCGGCGTCCCCGCGAGCCAGTACGCCGCGATGCGCGCGCCGTTCCAGGACGGCGACTTTCCCGGACCAGTGAAGTACGGCTACCTCAACGTGGGCGTTGTCGAGAGCGGACCGTCACATCTGAGGGGCCGCACCGTGTTTTGCCTGTACCCGCACCAGACCAGGTACGTCGTGCCCGCCAGTTCGGTCGTCGTCGTCCCCGACGACGTGCCGCCGGCACGGGCCGTGCTGGCCGGCACCCTGGAGACCGCGGTCAACGCGCTTGTGGGACGCGGCCCCGCTCGTCGGCGATCGGATCACCGTGGTCGGCGCAGGCATGGTCGGCTGTTGTGTCGCCCGTCTGCTCGCGCAGTTCCCCGGGGCCGACGTGACTCTCGTCGATGTCGACGCCGATCGGGCCAAGGTCGCAGCCGCCCTGGGCGTTGACTTCGCGCTGCCGTCCGATGCAACAGGCGGCCGCGACCTCGTCGTGCACACCAGTGCGACGTCGGCCGGGCTCCAGCAATCGCTCGACTTACTTGCGCCCGAGGGCACGCGTCATTGACCTCAGCTGGTACGGCGATCGCGACGTCACGCTGTCGCTGGGCGGGGCCTTTCACTCCAGCCGGCTGAGCATCCGGGCCAGTCAGGTTGGTGTCGTCGCGCCGGCCCGCCGCGCCAGCCGGACGACGTCCGATCGACTTGCGCTCGCGCTCGACTTGCTGCGCGATCCCGCCTTCGACGCGCTGCTAACGGGAGCCTCGCCCTTCGAGGAGCTGCCCGACGTCATGGCCCGGCTCGCGACCGGTTCGCTTCCGGCCATCTGCCACTCCATCACCTACGCCACTACTGATGAAGGGTGACGACGTGTTCAGCGTGACGGTTCGCGATCACATCATGATCGCCCACAGTTTTCGCGGCGAGGTCTTCGGACCAGCGCAGCAACTGCACGGCGCGACCTACGTCGTCGATGCCACGTTCGAACGCGAGGAACTTGACGAGAACTTCATCGTGGTCGACATCGGGCGCGCTGCGCGAAGAGTTGAAGGCGGTCACTGGCGCCCTGAGCTACCGCAACCTCGACGACGAACCGGCCTTCGCCGGCATGAACACGTCGACCGAGGTGCTTGCCCAGGTGATCGCCGATCGCCTCGCCGATCGGATCCATGCGGGCGCGCTCGGCGAGGGTGCGCGCGGGCTCGCCGGCATCGCGGTCACCTTGCATGAGTCGCACATCGCCTGGGCGCGTTACGAACGACGGCTATGAGAGCACGATCGTTGTGAAGACGGTGCACGTCGTCGTCCCGAGCGGCATCGACGACCCCGCAACCCCGAGCGGCGGCAACGTCTACGACCGTCGGATCTGTGACGGACTCGCTGCCCTCGGTTGGGACGTCACAGAACACAAGGTGGACGGCGGGTGGCCCTGGCCGGACGACGATGCGCGCCGTGCGTTGGACCGCGTGATCGCGGACCTGCCGGACGGCGCGGTGGTGCTCATCGATGGGTTGATCGCCTCGACCGTTCCGGACGTGTTGGTGCCCCACGCGCAGCGGCTGGTGTTGGTGGTCCTCGTTCACCTGCCGCTCGGCGACGGGCCTCCAGGACACGAGGTCTCCGACGCCCATAGCCGCGAGTGCACCGTGCTGGCTGCCGCGACTGCCATCATCACGACGAGCGCATGGGCGCGCGACCTGCTGCTCGACCGTTACCCGCTGCGGCCCGACGACGTGGCCGTCGCCGAGCCCGGCGTCGACGCTGCCGAACTCGCGCCGGGTACGGCCGATGGTCGTCAGTTGCTTTGCGTTGCGGCGATCACGCCGCACAAGGGGCACGACGTCCTGCTCGCGGCACTTACCGCCGTCCGCGATCTGTCGTGGCATTGCGTTCTTGTGGGAAGCCTCGATCGGGATCGTGACTTTCGCCGATCTCCTGCAGCGTCGGGCGAAAGAGGCCGGCATTGACGATCGGATCTTGTTCGCGGGCCCGCGCACGGGCGCCGAACTCAACGATGCATATGCCGCCGCGGACGTGCTCGTGGTTCCTTCGCTCGGCGAGACCTACGGGATGGTCGTCACCGAAGCGCTCGCGCGTGGCCTGCCGGTGATCGCGACGGACGTCGGTGGGCTGCCGCACGCGCTCGGCCACACGGCTGACGGTCGTCGTCCGGGTTTGCTCGTCGCGCCGGGTGACGCGCCGGCGATGGCCACCGCGCTGTCGAGTTGGCTGCGACGATGCCGAGCTGCGGAGCAGCCTTCGGCTGGCCGCGCAGGAGCGTCGGGGGACCGTTGTCCGGCTGGGACGCGACCGTCGACCAGGTCTCGCGCATCCTCACCGAAGCCGCGTCGTGAACGCTGTCGGGCCGCAAGCTGGTCACGGTGACCCCTGCGTGGCTCGCGTTGCGCGAGCCGGCCGACGCTGCTGCCCGAGCAACCGATTTGGTCGCGCAGGTTCGGCAGCTCCTGCCGGCGCGCCGACCGGTCGTGGTGCACGATCTCGGCTGCGGCACCGGTTCGATGGCGCGTTGGCTCGCCCCGCAGCTTTCGGGTCCGCAGCACTGGGTGATGTACGACCGGGACGCCGATTTGCTCGCCCGCGCGGCCCTCGATGTGCCACCGGTTACGTGCAGACGGATCGCCGGTCACTGTCGAGACGCGGCAACGTGACATCACCCGCCTTGACCAGCGCGACCTCGCCGGTGCGTCGCTGATCACTGCGTCGGCACTGCTCGACATGCTGACCGCCGCTGAGGTCGAGCGGATCGCCCGTTCGTGCGTCGAGGCAGGTTGCGTAGTGCTGCTGACCCTGTCGGTCATCGGCGAGGTCAGCCTCACGCCGTCCGACCCATTGGATGACGCGATTGCGTCGGCTTTCAACGACCACCAACGACGGGGTGAGGGTGATGGCCGGCTGCTCGGCCCGGACGCGGTGGGCTTTGCCGCCGACATGTTCGCGGCGTTGGGTGCGGATGTGGTCGTTGCGCCGAGTCCCTGGCGGCTCGACGCCGGTGATTCCGCACTCGCGACCGAGTGGTTCAAGGGCTGGGTCGACGCGGCAGTCGAGCAGCGACCCGAGCTGACCGCCTCGACGCCCGCCTACGTCGAGCAGCGGCTGACCGATGCGGCCGCCGGGCGCCTGGGTGTGACCGTGCACCACCACGACCTGCTGGCGGTGCCGCGCGACCGTTGAACGAGATCCGGCGGCCGTGCGTATGTGTTCACAGGAGCCTCGTTCCGGCGCGGAGCCGGCGAGGTGGGCGTCAGGTGCGGCCATTGAGGAGGCGCGATCGGTGGCTGATCGTCCCTACACCCTGCTGAGCTGCGGCATGTCTATCGACGGCTACCTCGGTAGCGCGAACATGAAGCCCCTCCAGCTCTCGAACGACGCTGATTTCGACCGCGTCGATGCGGTGCGCGCCATGTGCGACGCGATCCTCGTCGGCGCCGAAACCGTCCGCAACGACAACCCACGACTCTTGATTCGGTCGCGGTCACGGCAGGACGAGCGGCTCGCCCGCGGACAGGCCCCTACGCCGATGAAGGTCACCGTGACTGGCCGTGGACAACTCGACCCGTGCGCTGACTTCTTTGCCACCGGCAACATCGAGAAGCTGGTCTATTGCGCGAGCGCGACGGTGCACGAGGCGCGAGCCCGGCTCGGCGCGGTGGCAACGGTCGTTGACGGCGGTGAGCCCGTCGACATGCACGCGATCAGCGAGGACCTGCACGCACGCGGCGTCCAGCGATTGATGGTTGAGGGTGGTGGCACGGTACATACGCAGTTCCTCACCGCTGACCTGGCCGACGAGCTGCATCTGGTCGTCGCACCGTTCTTTGTCGGTGACTCGCGGGCTCGGCGGTTCGTGAGTGACGGGCTGTTCCCATGGAATTCACGTCGCCGGGCAACGCTCGCCGAAGTGCGGCAAATCGGCGACGTGGTGCTGTTGCGTTACGCGCTCTCGTCGCGCTTCTGCGCGGACTGACACCCGAGGAGGCCAGGTGCACTTATCTCCGCCCAAGGCAACGATCCGTACGCAGGTGACGCTGCCGCTGCGGTTCGCCGATGGGTACGCCACGCCCGCGCGTGTCTACACCTTCAACAACCTGGTCGACGGGCGAGAGCATCTGGCATTGGGCCTCGGCACCAGGGCGCGGGCCTGCACGAGCGATACGGGCGCGACGACAGTGCCACTCGTGCGGCCGCACAGCGAGTGCCTCACTGGTGAAGTCTTCGGCAGCCAACGATGCGACTGCGGGCCGCAACTACGCGAAGCGGTGGAGCGGATCGCAGATGCCGGCGGCTACTTGCTTTACCTTCGGCAGGAAGGGCGCGGGATCGGTCTCTACGCCAAGCTCGATGCGTACGTACTTCAGGATGGGGGCCTCGACACGTACGAGGCGAACCTCGCCCTCGGGCACGCCGCTGACGAGCGCGACTACACGGTTGCTGCCCAGATGCTGGGCGCCCTCGCGGTGCCGACCGTGGTGCTACTGAGCAGCAATCCGGATAAGGCCGCACAACTCACCGCGCTCGGAGTGACTGTTACCGCGCAAGTGCCGACGCATGTGCACTTGTCTGACGCGAACGCGAGCTACTTGGCAGCGAAGGCGCGGTGGGGCGCAGACCTGCTGGAAACCCCAGTCGGAATCAATACGAGGGCCGCCAGATGACGTTTCGAACCGAGAGCCGCTTGACAATCGCCAGCACGGTCGACGAGGTGTGGGCGTACATGTGCGACGTCCGACGCTGGCAGGAATGGGCGCCGACTGTGCTTGAGTGCCATGTTCGCGGCGGTGGTCCGTTTCAGCTCGGCGCGCAGCTGGATCAGCGGGCGAAGGGGCTGTTTGGGTCGTCTCGCAGCCGTAGCCAGCGGGTGACCGTTGTCGAGGCGCCCCATCGCATGGCGTTCGCCGGGCCGCTGGGGACTTCTGCGGGGCGCTGGGGCATGGAGCTCGAGCCGGTCGACGATCGGCAGACCGACACGATGATGTGGGTCGAGGTCGACTTCGCGGGAATCATGCGCGCGATACCGGCCGGCGCATTCAAACGCCGAGTGCAACGCGTCAGCGATCTCGAGATGGTCTTGATCAAGGCGGCGCTCGAGCCCGCGATGTCGAAGGCCACGTCGTGAGCCAGACCGACCGTACTCAAGAACACCTGATCGAGACGTACCGCAAGAAGGCGAAGCACTACGACATCACCTCGCGGCTCTACCCCGCGCCTGGCTACCCGCAGCGATCGCAACGCCTTCGCGCCGTGCAGGCGCTGCGACTTCACCCTGGCGACACGGTGGTCGACGTCGCATGCGGCACCGGACTGAATTTCGCGCTGATCGAGAAGCTGATCGGTCCCTCCGGTCGCATCGTCGGCGTCGATTTGACCGATGCGATGCTCGACCGCGCCTACGATCGGATAGCGACGAACGGCTGGAGCAATATCAGCCTCGTGCAATCCGACGCGGTCGAATTCGAGTTCCCGACTGAGGTCGACGCGATCCTCACCACGTACGCACTGACGCAGGTTCCCGACAGCGCAGCGGTGATCGCCCACGGCGCCGCGGCCCTGTCCGAAGGCGGCCGCTGGGTAGTGCTCGATCTCAAGGTTCCCGCAGGGGTGCCTCGACGGCTGACGCAGGTTGGAACCGCGGCCGTGCGGCCCTTCGCTTCGATCGATCAGTGGATCGCGCGCCGCCCCTGGGAGGCGATTCGGCTAGCCATGCAGGAAGAACTCGCCGACTTCTCCTGGACCGAGTTGTTGTTCGGGACCGCGTTCCTCGCCGCCGGTACCCGTACTCTGTGATGGCATTCTCCATGCGGTAGCGCGCGTTCGATCACTCGGCGCTTCGAGCTTCGAGGGAGCTGGTCATGAGCGAGGCGGACGTCGCCCGACTGAGCACCGAGGCGATGATGTCGGGTGATGCCGCTAGCAGGATGCTCGGCATGGAGGTCATCTCTGCTGGTCCGGGCACCGCTGCGGTCTCGATGCGCGTGCGCGACGACATGGTCAACGGCTGGGACCTCTGTCACGGCGGGCTCATCGCCTCGCTCGCCGACACCGCGTTTGCGATCGCGTGCAACTCCCGTGGGAGGGTCACGGTCGCTGCGGGATTCGACGTGACGTTCTTGGAGTCGGGTCGGCGCGGCGACGTGCTCATCGCAGAGGCGTCTGAGCGAGCACTGCGAGGACGCTCCGGCCTTTATGACGTGACGGTGAAACGCGAGGCGGACGGCGTGGTCATCGCTGAGTTTCGCGGCCGCAGCCGAGCGACGGGGCGAACGAATCCCGCCCTCGGTCACGAGTGAGGATGGAAGACCTCAGGCCTCGGCCCGGCGACCTCGAGCCGATCGAAACCGCCTCGGTCGATGAGCTGCGCGGCCTGCAAGAGCAGCGATTGCGCTGGTCTGTGCGGCACGCCTACGACAACGTGTCGCACTACAGGAACAGCTTCGACGCCGCGGGTGTGCACCCCGATGACATCCGTGGCCTGGACGACCTCAGTAAGTTGCCGTTCACCTCAAAGGCTGACCTGCGAGCGAACTATCCGTTCGGCATGTTCGCGGTTCCGCGCGAGCAGGTCGCCCGGATCCATGCTTCGTCTGGCACCACGGGCAAGCCGACGGTTGTTGGCTACACCAGGGATGACCTCGACATGTGGGCGACCGTGATGGCGCGCAGCATCCGAGCGTCGGGTGGTCGGCCCGGCCATATCCTGCACAACGCCTATGGCTACGGCCTTTTCACCGGTGGTCTCGGCGCGCATTACGGGGCAGAGAAGCTGGGGTGCACCGTCGTCCCGGTCTCCGGCGGCATGACCGAGCGTCAGGTGCAACTGATTACCGACTTCAAGCCCGACATCATCATGGTGACGCCGTCGTACATGCTCTCGATCGTCGACGAGATGGAACGCCAGGGCATCGACCCGAGATCCACTTCCCTCAAGGTGGGCATCTTTGGTGCTGAGCCCTGGAGCAACGAGTTGCGCCGCGAGATGGAGAACCGCCTCGACATGCACGCGGTCGACATCTACGGGCTCTCCGAGGTGATCGGCCCTGGGGTCGCGAACGAGTGCGTTGAGACGAAGGACGGCCTCACCGTATGGGAGGACCATTTTTACCCCGAGATCGTTGATCCGCTGACGGGCGACGTGCTGCCCGAAGGCGCCGAGGGTGAGCTGGTCTTTACGTCGTTGACCAAGCAGGCGATGCCGACGATCCGCTACCGAACCGGCGACCTCACCAGGCTGCTGCCGGGCTCGGCTCGGACGATGCGGCGGATGGAGAAGATCACCGGCCGCACCGACGACATGATGATCCTCCGAGGAGTCAACGTCTTCCCCACCCAGATCGAAGAACTCATTTTGGCCACTCCGCAACTCTCACCGCACTTCCAATGCGTTCTCGACCGATCGGGCAACCTGGACTCGCTTACGGTGGTTGTCGAGCGTCGCGACGCCGTCGCGCTGGATGCTGCAACCGAGGCGGGGTTACTGCTGGAGCGATCGGTGAAGAACTGGATCGGCGTCACGATCAGCGTCGACGTGGTCAGCCCGAACACGGTCGAACGGTCGGTCGGAAAGATGAAGCGAATCATCGATAAGCGTCCGGCCCGGTGACTGTGGCCGCCAAGATCGCCCTCTTCGCGCTGGGAGGAACAATCGCGAGTTCTGCCGAGCCTGGCGGCACCGCGATCGTCGGCCTCAGCGCGGCCGACTTGCTGAATACCGTGCCTGGAGTGACTGCGGTGGCCGACGTGGAGGTTTTCACCGTGGCGACGGTGCCTTCGGGCGACCTACGCCTGCACGACTTGTATGAACTCCGTGACCAGGTTGCTCGAGCGATCCGCTCGGGCAATCAGGGCATTGTCGTGACACAGGGAACAGACACGCTTGAAGAGACCGCGTATGCGTTCGAGTTATTGACGTCGTTCGACGAGCCAGTCGTCTTCACCGCCGCGATGCGTAGCTCAGATGCGCTCAGCCCAGACGGTCCGGCGAACCTCATGGCCGCCGTCCGCGTGGCGGCTTGTCCCGACGCCGTGGGCTCGGGTGTTCTCGTCGTGTTGAACGACGAGATTCACAGCGCGACTGACGTGCGCAAGATGCACACGAGCTCGACTGCTGCGTTCGCGTCGCCACTTGTCGGACCGGTCGGCTACCTCAGCGAAGGGCGGGTGCGCGTGCTGCGTAAGCCCGTGGGCCGGGTCACGGTCGATCTCCCACGCGATGCTGGCGATGCACGAATCGCCTTGGTGACAGTCGGATTTGACGACGATGACGCTCTCGTTGGCGCAGTAGCCGAGCTCGGGTATGACGGGCTGGTGCTTGCAGCGTTCGGTGGTGGGCATGTTCCGAGCTGGATGGTCCCGGCCATCGAACGCGTGGCGCGACAGATCCCGACGGTTCTTGCTTCGCGCACGGCGGTCGGTGAACTGTTGCGTCACAGCTATGGATACGCGGGGTCAGAGACCGATCTGCTTGCGCGTGGGTTGATATCGGCCGTTGGCCTCACTGCCACGAAAGCGCGCATCTTGCTTCGGCTGTTGCTCGCTGCGGGTGTGCCGCGTGATCAGATTCCGCGTTGCTTTGAGGCGGCCGCCCAACCGGTCATCGCCATCAATCGGAACTTCCCATGATGACTACCCGGCCAGAACTTGTCGGCGACTTCGGCATGGTCGCGAGCACGCACTGGCTGGCTTCCGCGACCGGCATGTCGGTCCTCGAGCGCGGCGGCAACGCTGCCGACGCAGCCGCGGCAACCGCGTTCGTACTTCAGATCGTCGAGCCGCATCTGAACGGGCCTGGGGGAGAAGTGCCGATCATGGTGTCGGTCGACGACACGATAGAGGTCATTTGCGGTCAGGGCGTCGCTCCCCAATCGGCCACCACCGCACACTTTTCGGAGCTGGGTCTCGACATCGTCCCGGGCACCGGACTGCTCCCTGCTGTCGTGCCGGGCGCTTTCGGTGCGTGGATGCTGCTGGTCGAACGGCACGGCAGCTGGAGCCTGCGCGACGTCCTGGAGCCTGCCGTCTCCCTCGCCGAAACAGGCCACCCCCTACTGGCCAGTGTCGCGACCACGATTGACTCTGTCGCCGACCTCTTTCGTCGCCATTGGCCCACGTCGGCGGCGACGTGGTTGCAGGGCGATCAAGTGCCGCACGCAGGTGAGCGTTTTCGTCGTCCGAGCGATTGCGACGACTTATCGGCGCATCGTCGAAGAAGCCGAAGCGCGGACGTCGGACCGCGTCGCTCAGTTCGAAGCGGCGCGCGACGTGTGGTACCGCGGCTTCGTCGCCGAGGAGGTCGAACGGTTCTGCGCTGGCAGCGACATCTCTCGACACATCAGGTCGCGCGCACCGCGGGTTGATCACCGCCGATGACATGGCCGCGTGGGAGCCCTCGATCGAAAGCGCAGTGACGTTCGACTATGGCGAGTACACGGTGTGCAAGCCCGGCCCGTGGTCTCAGGGTCCCGTCTTTCTACAGCAGCTCGCGCTGTTGGCCAACAGCGACCTCGCCAGCACCGAACATCTGTCTGCCGACTGGGTGCACACGGTCGTCGAGGCGAGCAAGCTCGCGTTCGCTGATCGCGAGGCGTGGTACGGCGATCCCCGATTCACCGACGTACCCATGACCGAGTTGCTGTCACCGGCGTACAACCGCGACCGCGCGAAGCTCATTGGCATGCAGGCAAGTGACGAGCAACGTCCGGGATCTCCGGGGGGACGATCTCCTGCGATGCGGAAGTCGGAACCGGCGTTCACAGACGCGGGAACGTCGTTGGCCGGCGTGGGCGAGCCAACAACCGCTACCGACGGCGACACCTGCCATCTCGACGTCGTCGACCGCCACGGTCTCATGATTTCCGCCACCCCTAGCGGTGGCTGGCTACAAAGTTCACCGACCATTCCGAGTCTGGGATTTTGCCTGAACAATCGCGGCCAGATGTTTTGGCTCGAGGACGGGTTGCCAGACAGCTTGCGGCCAGGCGCGCGACCGCGGACCACCCTCTCGCCGTCGATCGCGCTACGCGACGGCAAGCCGTATCTCGCTTTTGGCACTCCGGGCGGTGACATGCAGGACCAGTGGTCGCTGCACTTCTTCCTCAATGTGGTCCACGGCGGACAGGCCAACCTGCAGTGGTCGATCGATGCGCCGGACTTCCACTCGCTTCATATGCGTAGCTCGTTCTACCCCCGAATCGCACAGCCCGGACGCGTGGTGATCGAAGATCGCTACGGTGCGGCCACCATTGCGGAGCTTGGTCGACGCGGCCACGACATCGCCACCGTCGACGGCTGGTCGCTCGGTCGAGTCAGCGCGGTAGCGCGCGACGGTGACTGGCTGAAGGCGGCGGCCAATGCCAGGGGCGCGCAGGGCTACGCCTGTGGCCGATGACTCGCGGCTGCTCGACGAGCCTGTGTGGGCCTCCCTGACCGGAGCGCACGCGCAGCTCGCGCAGCGCAACGGTGGTGCTGCTCGCTATCCCCCTGAGGTCGCGCCATTTGCGGCTCTGGCCGACGCTGCCGACCCGAAGTGTTGGCTCGATCTCGCCGAGCTGTTCGGACCAGACGCCGTCGCCGTTCTGCCCGGCGTTTCGCAGGCCGCAGACGGTTGGGAGGTCGTCGACGTCATTGACGGTGTGCAACTTGTCGGCACAACGCTGCGCGCAGAGACGGACCACGAGGTCGTTCGACTCGGCCACGCTGACGTGCCGGAGATTCTGGAATTGATCGCGCGTACCAGACCCGGACCGTTCTTGCCGCGAACGATCGAACTCGGCGCGTACTTCGGTATCCGCCGCGAGGGCGCCCTCATCGCGATGGCCGGCGAACGGCTGCATCCGCCTGGCTGGACCGAAATCAGTGCCGTATGTACCGACGCGGCCTACCGCGGGCAAGGGCTCGGCACCCGTCTGATGCGTCACGTAGCAGCGGGCATTCGTGAACGCGGCGAATCGCCGTTCCTGCATGCGGCGGCGACCAACGTGAATGCAATCCGTCTCTATGAGTCGATCGGCTTCACCCACCGGCGCGAAATCCGGTTCCTGCTTGTGCGGACTGCTGCGACGTTGACTGGCTAGTTTGCCGGCGTGACAGAATCGAGTCGTGCCGCTGCCATCCGAGCCACTGCAGAAGTTGGGCTTTCTCACGATCGGTCTCTTCGATGGCGCGAATCCGCGCCCCGGTCATGAGACCACGCTGGAGATCATCGAGCTCGGCGAGCAACTCGGGTTCGACAGTGCGTGGGTGCGGCACCGGCACTTCCAGTACGGCATCTCCTCGCCGGTAGCGGTTCTGGCCGCAGCCTCGCAGCGCACCAGCCGAATCGGTTTGGGCACCGCCGTGATTCCGCTTGGCTGGGAAAATCCGCTTCGACTGGCCGAAGATCTGGCGACGGTCGACATCTTGTCAGGGGGGCGCCTCAATCCCGGTGTGAGCGTCGGCCCGCCGATCCACTGGGACTACGTGAAAGACGCGCTCTACCCGCAGACCTACGACCAACAAGACTTCAGCTACGAACGCGTACGCCGGCTGCTCGACATGCTGCGTGGCGAGCCGGTCAGTACCTTCAGTGGGACCGAGGGCTTCGAGGTCTACTCCGACCGTGTTCAGCCACAGGCACAGGGCCTGGCGAGCCGCATGTGGTACGGCGGTGGAAGTGTGCGTTCGGCGCAATGGGCGGGGGAGAACCGGATGAACTTCCTGACCAGCAACGTGACGAAGGCGGAAGATTCTGAGGATTTCGTGCAGACCCAGCTCTCGCACATCACCACGTTTCGTGCTCACCATCCCGACGGCAATCGTGCACGTGTTTCCCAAGGGCTGGTCGTCATTCCCGACTGACAGCGCGTCGGCCGAGCAGCGTGAGAAATACTCGAGCTACAAGGAAGCCAGGACCGCGCGTACCTCAACTCCGCAAGGGCCGGCCCGGTTGATGTTCGCACTCGATCTCGTCGGGACGTCGGATCAGATCGCCGAACAGCTCTACGCGAACGCGGCGTTCCAGCAGATCAACGAAGTCGCGTTCGCGCTCCCGTTCAACTTCGAGCACGACGACTACGTCCAGATCCTGACTGACATCGCCACGAAGCTCGGTCCGGCTCTCGGTTGGCGCCCAACCAACTGAGCAGGGTCCGAGAGCGAGGAGAAGCCATGCGCATCGCGGTTATAGGAGGCACCGGCCACGTCGGCCGCGCGACTGTGGCTGCACTGCAAACATCGGGGCACGACGCTGTCCCGATAGCACGATCAACTGGCGTCGATGTGCTGAGCGGCGAAGGTCTCGACGAGGCATTGGCGGGCGCAGGCGCGGTCATCGACGTCACGAACACCGCAGAAATGGACGCCGCAGCTACTCGCTGAACTCGCCGGAGGAGTGCCGGTCAACAACATCGTCGAGCTCGGTGGTCCGAAAACGGAGGACTTCGTCGATATGGCCCGGCGAACGCTCAGCACGCGCAACGACCCGACTGAGCTCGCACCGGCCTGGTCGGAAGGCTTGTTCGGTGTTGAGATGGCCGGTAACGCGACTGCTACCCAGCGCGTCGGCCCGACGCGCTGACACGACATTCGAGGACTGGCTGAAGGCTGAAGCCACGCAGTCGTAATTCGACCGGCAGTTACTGCGTGCTGCTGGCGGTGATGTCCTGGTAGCTGCTGTCGTCCTTTTCGCGGAGCAACTCTTCGTCGGAGATCAGATGCTGCAGCACGCCATCGCGAGGCTGCCAACCGGCGTCGAGGCGGTCGAGCACCAAAGCGTTCCGGGTGCGGATCACTTGTTCGGCGAGCCGGACGATTTCGGGGTGCGGGGCGGCGCGGTGTTCTGCGTCTCGAAGAGCTGCGGTGGCTCGCTGCCAGGCGTTGAACGGTGCCGACGGATTCGGTTGTGGACTGCTGGGGGATACGGCCACGTCGGTTCGCCACCTTCGCTGGAACCCGGGGATTTGAGGCGCGAAAAGGCTTCTAGCACTGGAGCCCACGTGAATGCTATGGCGACGGATTCCGCAGGGCAATCCCCCGTGTGGACCAACGGATGGCGCGCAGGTTGCCTTTAGGTGAACGGCGAGCATCATGAACAGGTGATGGCGTCTGCGGGGCCAAGCGAGCCTGTCGATGCCGACGCGGTCGCATTTGAACCCGGACCGATCGAGGTCCTTGAGCGTTGGCAGACGTTCGGTGCGACCTGGCGGGTGCTGTCGCGGGCGCAAGGATGGGTAACCCTCTCGTTGTGCCGCTGCGACGGTGGTGAAGAGCTGCAGCAGCTGACCTCGACCAACCCAGAGTTGCTCGAGTGGCTCGGCGACCAGAACGAGCAGCGAGGAGTAGGTCAGCGGCGGCGTCGTTACGACGTGGGGCGTCCTCGTCTGCTGCGGGTGATCGTTACGCAGCAGCGGCCGGGCGCCGGGTCGAGATTCGCGTGCCAGTCACCTTCGTCGAACGCATTGAGCAAGCCGCCCAGGAGGTCAATGTTGATGCCGCACACGAGTTGGGTGTACTCCTGCGCCAAGCTGTGGAACGGACAGTTCTCCAGTGTGATGCAGGTCGGGCCGGCGTTCGGCTCGTAGCCTGTGTCGTCCAAAGCGGCGCAGATCGCGCCCGTTGCCGCGGCCCGGGTAGGGCGCGGCCCGGCTGACTGTGCAGCGTCCTTGCCTAGCTTGGTGCCGTTGGCAACTGCCGCGCGGTGCAGCGCGTCGGGCAGTGGCACACCAGATTCAGCAGCCGTCGTGATTGCCTCGGCCATAATGCGGCCAGCCAAGTCGTAGTGCCGCTCGGGCAGACTGACGGCTATCTCGCCAGCGGCGCGGCGGTAGTACTTCGTCGGGCGTCCTGCTCCTGGCCCGGAACGGCCAGCAGGGCGGCGATAGTCGACCTCAAGTAGATGATCGGCTTCGAGTTTGTCGAGATGGAACTTCGCCACATGGTGCGCGACGCCGACTCCCGGCGGCGGCCTGCTCCCGGCTCACTGGCTCGCTTTGAGCGGCGACGTAGCGATAGAGGGTGCGACGCACTGGCTCGCCCAGGGAGGCCACGCTGCTCAAGGCAGCGTCGGCGTGCGTCTGGTGCTCTGGCGAGCGCATCGCCGCTCCCTTCGTTTCTAAAAGGTACTCCTGTTGACGAAAGAATGACACAGGTCTAACGTCCGAGGAACCATCCGATAGAGGAGCGGCATGACGGCGACGCAAGTTCAGCTTCGGCTTCAGTCCCCGCGCGGGCTGCGCGTCGCTGGCTCCGGCCCACCTATCGATCTCGCCGCTGCCGAGATCGCGGTGCGCGCGTTGCTGTTCGCGCTCGGACAGGACCCTGACGCGGAGCATTTGCGCGAAACACCGCGGCGCGTTGCCGGAGCGTACGCCGAACTGCTTACGCCGCAGCCTTTCGACCTGACGACGTTCGCGAATGACGAAGGATACGAGGAGCTTGTCGTTGCTCGCGACATTCCTTTCCAGTCGCTGTGTGAGCATCACATGCTCCCCTTCCACGGAGTCGCGCACGTCGGCTACCTTCCCGACCAACGCATCGTCGGGCTGTCGAAGTTGGCGCGCGTCGTCGACCGGTTTGCGCGTGGGCTGCAGGTGCAGGAGCGGCTGACTAAGCAGGTTGCCGACTGGCTGGACTCAAACCTGAACCCCAAGGGCGTCGGGGTCGTCATGGAGGCGGAACATCAATGCATGACGCTCCGTGGCGTGCGGGCCCATGAATCGCGCACTATAACGTCGGCGCTGAAGGGACATCTGCGCGAGGACGCCGCCGCTCGCCTCGAATTCTTCGCACTGACCCGCCACTAGTCGTTTCCTCGATCAGAAGGGCCGCTCCGTGGTTACGCTCCGACACATTCGTGATCGTCGGCGGCGGTCTCGCCGGTGCCAAGGGCGCGGAAGCCCTGCGCAATCAGGGTTTTGACGGCCGGCTGGTCCTGCTCGGTGGCGAGCATCACGCGCCGTACGAGCGGCCGCCGCTGTCGAAGGACTACCTGCAAGGCAAGACCCCGCGCGAAAAGGTCTTTGCCCACGCGCACCACTGGTACGCCGAGCACGACGTCGACCTGAGGTCTGGGCAGTTCGTCACAGGTCTCGACCGAACTGCCCACGGCGTCCACCTGGCCGATGGGTCAGTTGTCGGCTACGACAAGCTCCTGCTGACCACCGGCGCGAGCCCGCGCAAGCTTGCGGGTGCCCGGTGCGGACGCCAGCGGTGTGCACTACCTGCGAACGCTCGATGACTCCGACGCGCTACGTGCGACCCTCGCCACCATCTAGCGGTTGGTTGTGATCGGTGCCGGCTGGATCGGCTTGGAGGTCACCGCGGCGGCACGCCTCGCCGGCGTCGAGGTCACGGTCGTTGAAACTGCTGAGCTGCCGCTGCTGCGCGTGCTCGGGCCCGAGGTAGCCCAGGTCTTCGCCGACCTGCACCTAGTGCATGGGGTCGATTTCCGCTTCAATGCCTCGCTCGCCGAAATCCTCAATGAGAACGGGACGGCGACGGGCGTGCGTCTGAACGACGGCACGACGATCGCGGCGGATGCGGTGCTCGTGGCGGTGGGCGCTGCCCCCAATGTGGAACTTGGCGAGGCCGCGGGTCTCCACATCGACAACGGCATCGTCGTCGATGCTGCGCTGCGGACCAACGACCCCAACATCTTTGCCGCCGGTGATGTAGCGAACGCGTTCCATCCGTTCTTCGACAGGCAGATCCGGGTTGAGCACTGGGCCAACGCGCGGCAGCAACCGAAGGCGGCGGCTGCGTCGATGCTCGGAAAGGATGTCTCGTACGACGAGTTGCCGTACTTCTATACCGACCAGTACGACCTCGGGATGGAATATGTCGGCTACGTCGAGCCTGACGAGCTACGACCGAGTCGTCTTCCGTGGCGACGTCGCCGGGCGCGAGTTCGTCGCGTTCTGGCTCGCGAACGACCGCGTTGTCGCCGGCATGAACGTCAACGTGTGGGATGTCGTCGAGCCCATAAAGGCATTGATCCGGTCTCGCGCGTCAGTCCCTGCGCATCTACTGGCTGACACAGGCAACGCTCTCACCGACCTCGTTGCTAAGAACTAACCTGCCTGCCACGCGGCTGGTCGTCGGCTGAGCAGGGCTGCCGCGACTGTCACGATGGCGGGCAAGCACAGCGCCACTGCCAAGGCCCACGCGAGCCGGGTGTGCAGAACCAACAACGCAGCGGCAGCCTTCGCACCGCGGCTCTTGTCGTCGTCTGCCATGAGTGTGACGATCAGCGCGATTTCGTGCTCGGCGACGTTGCATCGGTCACAGTGTTCGATTCTGTCAGGTTGCCGTAACCCTCCGTTTGCATTCTGCCGTTATCCTTGACAGTGACCAATAGCAATATGGAAGGTCATGTATGCCCGGCGAACAACGCCACATTGCGCTCGTTGCGCATGACAATAAGAAGTTGGATCTGCTCAACTGGGCGGACTTCAACCGCCTCACGCTGTCCAAGCACGTGCTCTATGCCACCGGTACCACCGGCACGATGTTGGAGCACGAACTCGGCCTGCACGTGCATCGGTTCCTGTCCGGTCCTGTTGGCGGCGACCAGCAGATCGGTTCCAAGATTGCCGAGGGTCTCATCGACCTGCTGGTGTTCTTCTGGGATCCCCTCGAGCCACAACCGCACGATCCCGACGTCAAGGCGCTGCTGCGTATAGCCGCAGTGTGGAATATCGGCGTCGCATGCAATCTTGCGAGCGCCGACCTGATGATTTCCTCGCCGCTGTTGGACGGTCCGTACGAGCGGTTCCGGCCCGACTACGGCGACGTGCCGTCGTCCATCCTGGCCACGGTCAGCTGAACGCGCCGCCCGCCGATCGGTCCGCTGTGGTCGCCTCGTTGCGCGCAGCGGGGTGTGTATTTGCCGAGGACGAAGCGGAACTGCTAATCGCCGAAGCACCGACGGCGCCGCCCTTGCACGGCTCGTCGAACAGCGGGTCGCCGGCCTGCCACTTGAACAGGTGCTTGGCTGGGCGGAGTTCTGCGGCCAACGCATCGCGATCGACCCAGGCGTTTTCGTACCGCGCCGTCGCAGCGAATTCCTGGTGCAGCAAGCGGCGGTCATGACGCAGCCGGGCGCAGTCGTCGTCGACATGTGCTGCGGGTCAGGCGCGATCGGCGCCGCGCTCGCCGCCGTCCGATCTATCGATCTTTATGCCGTCGATATCGACCCGGCTGCCGTTGCGTGCGCGCGCCGCAATATCAACGGGCACGTTTATCAGGGCAACCTGTACGAGCCGTTGCCTAGGGCGTTGCAGGGTTGCGTCGATGTGCTCGTTGTCAACGCGCCGTATGTGCCGACCGAGGAGATTGCGTTCATGCCGCCCGAGGCTCGTCTCTACGAAGCGCAAGTGGCCTTGGACGGCGGGGCGGACGGCCTCGATATCCAGCGACGCGTTGTGGCAAGCGCGCCGCTTTGGCTCGCGTCAACAGGCACGCTCTTGATCGAGACGAGTGACCGACAAGCAGCGCACACGGCCGACATGATTTCGAACGCAGGCCTGACGCCGAGGGTGCTCAGCTCCAACGAACTCGACGCCACCGTAGTCGTTGGTATTAGGTAACCGCGGGATCAAGTAAGCGTGGGGTCTCCGGGCAGGCACCTGATTGCACGCAAGTTGCCGTTAAGAGTTGTCGGGCCTGACGAATACGGGATCAGCACCGTCGAACCGCGGTGCAATTCGAGCTCCGATGTCGGTGTCGTAAGAGTGCCGTCGCCCTCTAGCACGATCAGGACGGAGTACTGCGCGCGTAACGTGATCGCGTCGATCACGACAATGTCGTCGGCTTGAAAGAACGGCTCTGCCTGCTTGGGGAACAACGCGACAGTGCCGCCGTCGTTACCCGCTGCATGCCGATGGTAGGTCGCGATATCGGCTTCGCTGAATTGATGCCGATTGAAACACTGCAATGACACCTCGGCACTCATGCCGAGTTGTTCTTCGCGGCGGTCGGGCATGCCGAAGTCTCGCCATTCGAGCATGACGGAGAAATCCGTCGGCTCCTGAAGTTCGACGATCAGTGCGCCGGCCCCGATCGCGTGCGGCGTTCCCGCCGGCACGAAGATCGCATCACCGGTCTGCACCGTGATGCGGTTCATCGAACCGAGAATGTCTGCGCTGTTCTGGTTGACGAACCAATCACCCAGTTCGGCGGCCGAGACGTCGCGGTTGAAGCCGAGGTAGACGTGCGGGTCGGCATCTGACGTCCCGATGATGATCCAAGCTTCGGTCTTGCCGAACACTGATCCGAGATGCGCGCCGGCAAACGCACGATCCGGGTGGCAGTGCACCGGCAACCGCTCGCCTGCGTCGAGCAGCTTGACCAGTAGTGCTGGGTTGGCACCGAAGCGGGCGATGTGCGCGGGGCTGAAGAACTCCTCTGGATGCGCGGTCACCGCGTCGCTGAGCAACTGCCCGTCTGGTAGTCGGGTTGCGCCGTCCAGACTGCCGAACTTTGACAGTGTCGACGCGATCCAGTCCTCTGGGGTGCGCGCGGGGTCGGCGGCGAAAGTCGAGCCCGAGTGCGGGCGCGCGGTCGACGGCTCGCCGCGGAAGGCCTCGATCTGCGGGCCGCCGAGATAGAACTGCTGCGGCTGATTTGCGGGCAGGCTCACTGGCTCCATCAGGTGGCGCTCCTGGCTAGGCTCGTCTCGATCGCCGCCCACCGTAGCGGCAGCGAACGCGGCGGCCCGGCCCGGCCACATGCGCGCACGCGAAGGAGCAACCGAACCCGATGACGCAAACGTTTCCGGCGAACTTCACGTGGGGCACCGCCACTGCGGCGTATCAGATTGAGGGTGCGGTCGGGCAGGACGGCCGTACGCCGTCGATTTGGGACACCTTCAGTCATACGCCAGGCAAGACTCTCGACGGCGACACCGGTGACGTCGCTGCTGATCACTACCACCGTTACGCGGCCGACGTCGATCTCATGTCGGAACTCGGAATGGGCTCCTATCGCTTCTCCGTGTCGTGGCCGCGCGTCATCCCGACCGGGTCGGGCGCAGTGAATCCTCAAGGCATCGACTTCTACTCACGTCTCGTCGATCGACTGCTGGACAAGGGAATCTCGCCCGCGCTCACGCTGTATCACTGGGACCTGCCGCAGGAATTGGACGACGCCGGCGGTTGGACCGCTCGTGACACCGCATACCGGTTTGCCGACTACGCGGCTGCCGTCGCCGCAGCACTCGGCGACCGAGTACCGCTATGGACCACGCTGAACGAGCCGTGGTGTTCCGCGTTCCTCGGCTACGCCGGAGGCGTGCATGCGCCGGGCCATACAAATGGTGCCGAAGCTCTCGCCGCGACCCACCACCTGCTACTCGGGCACGGCCTCGCCATTCAGCAACTCCGTGCCGCCGTGCCGTCGTCGGCCAGGTTGGCGATCACCTTGAACCCGGCGATGGCGAGGCCCGCGACGACCTCGGCAGACGACGTCGCAGCCTGCCGCAAAATCGACGGACTGCAGAACAGGATTTGGCTCGACCCGCTGTTCCACGCGACTTACCCGTCCGACGTTGTCGAGTTCACGTCCGGGCTTTGCGATTGGGCCTTCGTTCGCGACGGTGACCTCGCGACAATCGCGACGCCGTTCGACGTCCTCGGGGTGAATTACTACAGCCCGGTGATCGTCGGGCACTTTGCAGGGGACGGCGAGCGGGCTCGCGCCGATGGCCACGGAAACACGACGGGCAACACCTGGCCGGGTTGCGAAGACACCCAGTTCCTCGACCTCCCAGGCCGGCACACATCGATGGGTTGGCCGGTCGATGCGAGCGGCTTGCATGAGCTCTTGACCAGGCTCTGGGCCGACTACCGCAAGCCGATGCTGATCACCGAGAACGGCGCGGCATACGAAGACGAGGTATCGGCCGACGGTGCAGTACATGATCCCGAACGGGTTCGTTACATTCACGAGCATCTCGTTGCATTACATGCGGCTATTGCTGACGGTATCGACGTCCAGGGCTATTACCTGTGGTCGTTGCTGGACAATTTCGAGTGGTCGTACGGCTATTCGAAGCGGTTCGGCATTGTTCGTGTCGATTACCAGAGCCAACGGCGCACGCCGAAGGACAGCGCACGTTTTTACGCGGAGGTTGTGCGCGCCAACGCCGTGCCCCCGCTGTAGAACGAGTGGTGCTGCGTAGGCTGCAGTTCAACCAAACCGCGTATCAACACCTTGGAGTTCTCATGACCGAAACGGCTCGCACCACGCAACGTTGGTGGCGCGATGCTGTGATTTATGAGATCTATGTGCGCAGTTTTGCCGACTCAGATGGCAACGGCGTGGGGGATCTGCCGGGTATTACGGCGCGGTTGCCACAGCTCGCCGAGCTCGGGATCGACGCGGTCTGGCTGACGCCGTTCTACCGGTCGCCGATGGCCGACGGTGGCTATGACGTGGCCGACTACGAGGACGTCGATCCGACGCTTGGCACGCTGTCCGACTTCGACCTGTTGCTGGCCAGCGCTCATGATCTCGGTTTGAAGGTCATCGTCGACTTGGTGCCGAACCATACGTCTGACCACCACCCATGGTTCCAAGCCGCGCTCGCGGCCGGACCTGGATCGCCGGAGCGGGCGCGTTACATCTTTCGTGACGGCCGTGGTCCTGGTGGCAACGAGCCGCCGGCCGACTGGCACGCGAACTTCGGTGGCTCTGCCTGGACCCAAGTCGCTGACGGCCAGTGGTACCTGCACATGTTCGCGCCGGAGCAGCCCGATCTGGACTGGTCGAACCCAGTTGTTGGCGAGGCTTTCCAGTCGATTCTTCGGTTCTGGCTCGACAAGGGCGTCGACGGCTTCCGCATCGACGTCGCTCATGGCATGGCCAAGAAACTGACCGAGCCATTTCCAGCTCTCGGCGCGAAGTCGGTCGACCGGCAGCTGCGTTACGAGGTCGTCGATCATCCGCTGTGGGACCGCGACGAGGTGCACGACATCTTCCGGGTCTGGCGGCGGATTCTCGACGAGTACAGCCCGCCACGCATCGGTGTTGCCGAAGCTTGGGTGATGCCGGGTCGACGCGCGCGCTACGTGCGGCCGGACGAGCTTCATCAGGCCTTCAACTTCGACTTTCTCCAGGCACCCTGGGAGTGTGCGGCACTCGTCGACGTCATCGAGGCCTCACTGCGAGAAGCCGGTGGGGTAGGTGCCACCGCTACGTGGGTGCTCTCGAATCACGACGTGGTGCGGCACCTGAGTCGTTACGCGCTGCCGTCTGATACCGACCTTCGGTCGTGGTTGTTGAGTAACGGCACCGAGCCCGCGCCCGACCTAGTTGCGGGGCTTCGCCGGGCGCGCGCGGCGGCCCTCCTGATGCTCGCGCTGCCCGGCTCGGCCTACCTGTATCAAGGTGAGGAGGTCGCGCTGCCCGAGGTCGCCGACATCGCACCGATCTATCTGCAGGACCCGACGTGGGAGCGTTCGGATCATCACGACAAGGGCCGCGACGGCTGCCGGGTGCCGCTGCCGTGGGAACCGACGGGGCCGTCGTTTGGCTTCAGCTCGGTGACCGGGTGGATTCCGCAGCCAGCCAGATTGGGCCGAGCTTTCGTGGGGAGCGGAAGACGGCGACCCGACGTCGACGCTCGAGCTCTATCGCAGCGCCCTGGCGTTGCGACGAAAGTTCGGCACCGACGACATGCTGACCTGGTTGACCAGAGGCCCGGCGACCCTGTCGTTCGCGCGCTCGAACGGTCTTGTCTGCATCGTCAACTTCGGCGCGGACGCGGTCGCTCTGCCCGCGGGTCAGCTGTTACTGACGAGCGGCGAGCTCGCCGACGGCGGTCTGCTGCCGACCGATACTGCGGCTTGGGTTCTTACGAACTAGAGAACGCAGCAGCTGTAGCGGAGCGGGGTGGGCCCAAAGCCCATCTAGGCTGAATCTCATGACGACTTCAGGGCCGGACGCCGATGAGCTGGCGTTTGGCCGGATCCTGGTCGTCGATGACGACCCAACCGTCAGTGATGTGGTTGCGCGCTACCTGCGACGCGAGGGCTACGAGGTCACCATGGTCGGCGACGGGCTGGCTGCGCTGGAGTCAGCGGCAGCGAACTCACCCGATCTCGTCGTGCTCGACATCATGTTGCCGGGCCTTGACGGCCTCGCCGTCTGTCGCACGCTGCGCGAGCGAAGCCCGGTTCCGGTGATCCTGCTCACGGCGCTGGGCACTGAGACAGACCGCATCATGGGTCTCGAGGTCGGCGCGGACGATTACGTCACGAAGCCGTTCAGCCCGCGAGAACTCGTGCTTCGCGTGGCCTCGGTATTGCGTCGAGCTCGCACACCGGCGCCATTGCGCGCTGCCGCCCGCACCGGCCTTGTCGACGGTCCGTTGCACGTCGACCTTGCCGCACACGAGGTCGAATACGGCGGCGCGCCGTTGATGTTGACGGTGCGCGAGTTCGACCTGCTCGCGCATCTGATGGGGCACCCGCGACAGACATTTAGTCGCGAGGAGCTGATGCGCGACGTCTGGGGTTGGTCGTTCGGCGACCAGTCGACAGTGACCGTGCATGTTCGTCGGTTGAGACAAAAGCTTGAAGCCGCTTCTGGTGGGAAGTGGTCGCCGATCTCGACTGTGTGGGGCGTCGGTTACCGCTATGACCCCAGCACGGTGTTGGCGAGCGATTGATGGTGCTGCATCCGCACGACGTCGGTGTCCTGGTCGCGGTCTCCGCAGCCAGCTCGGTGGTTGTGACCGCTGCCGGGCTCTTCTTGTTGAAGGCAGCGCGGCGCCGGCCGTTGCGCGACGCCGCGTTGATCGTCGCACTCACGCCGGTATTCACGGTGGTCGTTGCGGCAATCGCGGCGACGATGTGGATGTTCTTGTCGAAGAGGCAGTTCGGCGTCCTCATCGCGACTGTGGTTTTCGCTGGCATCGGCGGCGTCGTCACTTCGATGGTGCTCGCTCGCACGCTGATGCGAGGAAGTGATGCGCTGCGGGCCGCGGCGAACGCCTTGACGCGGGGTGAGCCTTATGTCTCTCCGATCGGGACGCCGAGTGCTGAGCTTGAGGCGCTCGCAGCAGAGCTCGAAGCCGCGCATTCACGACTTGACGAGGTCAGACAGCACGATCGCGCCATTGAAGAGAGTCGCCGAGAACTGATCGCCTGGGTGAGCCATGACCTGCGCACGCCGCTTGCCGGAATTCGGGCGATGGCCGAGGCGCTCGAAGACAACGTCGTGTTCACCGACGAGGATCGCGCGCTCTACCACCGCAGGATCAGAGTCGAGGTCGAGCGGCTCGCCAGGATGGTCGACGACTTGTTCGAGTTGAGCCGGATCCACGCAGGAGCACTGCAGTTGTCGCCGCGCCCGATGGCACTGGCCGACATCGCTCGAGAGGCCGTCGCCAGTGCTACACCGGTCGCCAGTGCGAAGGGTATCCATCTCACCGAGTCGGGGCTGGAGGCGGACGGTCCGCTCGTCGATGTCGATCCCTACGCACTGACCAGGGTCGTCGGGAATCTCCTGGGTAACGCGATCCGGCACACCCCACATGACGGTTCGGTCGGCATCGACATGGTTCACGACGACGAGTTCGTATATCTGTCGATCAGCGACGAATGCGGTGGTATCGCGGATGTCGATATCGACCGGGTATTCGAGGTCGCGTTCCGCGGGACGCCGGCCCGAACGCCGGCTCCGGACGGCGGCGCGGGCCTCGGGCTCGCCATCGCGCGCGGCATCGTGAACGCACACAACGGACGAATTGGTGCGATGAATGTCGGACCGGGATGCCGGTTCACGATCGCGCTGCCCCGCTGCCGCGAGGTGCATACGTTCGACTCCGTAGACCAACCGAACGGACGTATCCGAGGGGATGCCCAGTCGCTAACTTGAACCTGTCACTTAGAGGGGGGTGGCCCGTGGGGGGCTTTACGTGGTGGGCGCGTGTTGAGTGGATTCAAGGGCAACGTCCGATGTGGCGTGAGCACGACGCGAAGCTTGCGTCCGTGTGGCGTCGTGACTCGGAGGAGGCACCCGTGGGTGCCGCTGCTTCCACTGACACCGTGATCGTGCTACCTGAACCTTCGGAGTCGGTCGCGCAAAGTGCCTAGATAGCGCAAGCGCATAAGCAGTACCGGCTCATGTCGTCGGTGACCGCGCCTGGGGGGCAACGGTCACCGACGACAGCCGTGTCAGGGCACTGTCACTCGCGCGCGTCAGAATGTGCGGGTGCTACTTGCTGAATTGGTCGCTGTTTCGGGTGCAGTTGCAGCTACCCGGTCGCGATCGGCCAAGATCGCCCTCGTCGCCGGCTGCCTTCGGTCTGCGCACGCGGGCCCGACCGCTGGTGAGCTCAACAGTCCGGTCGGCGACGAAGTCGAGTTAGCCGCCGCGTTCCTCTCGGGAGAGTTGCGACAGCGGCGTACCGGCGTTGGCTGGGCGGCGTTGCGCGACGCCCGCGACCCCCCCGGACAGAACACCCCGCCGTCCGACCCGTCGCTTAGTTTGACTGACGTCGATGCCGCGTTCGCCCGCATCGCCGCCGACTCCGGGCCGGGCTCGCAGGCCCGTCGGGCCGCCGAGCTCGCCGTGCTATTCGCCGCAGCTACCGAACCCGAACGCACCTTTGCGATCGCTCTCGTCGGCGGTGAACTACGGCAAGGTGCACAAGACGGTGTCATGGTCGAGGCGATCGCGGCTGCTGCCGAGGTCCCGGTGGCCGACGTTCGGCGCGCGTTCATGTTGCGCGGGTCGTTGCCGCCGATCGCTGCGGCTGCGTTGCGCGACGGAGTCGAGGCCCTGCGCGACATTGGTCTTGAGGTTGGTCGACCAGTGTTGCCGATGCTCGCCCAGTCGGCACCCGACGTCGCGACTGCCCTGGCGCAGACCTCGCAGGGCGGTCCCGTCGCACTTGAGTGGAAGCTCGACGGGATCCGGGTTCAGCTGCATCGGGCCGGCGATGAGGTGCGCGTCTTCACTCGCACCCTTGACGACATCACGACCCGGGTACCTGAGCTAGTCGAAGCGGTGCGCGCTCTCGACGTCCGCGATGTGGTCCTCGATGGCGAGGCGATCGCGCTCGACGATGCGGGGCGACCGCGACCGTTCCAGGAGACTGCCGCGCGCACGAGCAGCCGTCTCGACGTCGCCGCATTGCGGTCATCGGTGCCGGTCGCACTCTTCGTTTTCGACGTGCTTCACCACGACGGCCGCGACCTTCTCGATGCTCCCGCGACTGACCGGCAGCAGGTGCTCGAGGCCGTGTTGCCCGAGCACCTGCGAGTGCCGCGGATCGTCACGGCCGATCCGCAGGAGGCAGCACGATTCTTCGCCGATGCGATCGCGCATGGCCACGAGGGTGTCGTGGTGAAGTCGTTGCAGGCGCCCTACGATGCCGGCCGCCGCGGCGTCGGTTGGGTGAAGGTCAAACCGCGGCACACCCTCGACCTCGTCGTTCTCGCGGCCGAATGGGGGCACGGCCGACGGGCCGGCGTCTTGTCGAATCTGCATCTCGGCGCTCGCGACGGCCGCGATGGCCAGGGCGGTTTCGTGATGCTCGGCAAGACTTTCAAGGGCCTGACCGACGAGTTGCTCGCGTGGCAGACCGAGCTCTTCCTGCGGCTCGAGACGCACCGCGACGCCTACACGGTTTACGTCGCCCCGGAGGCCGTCGTCGAGATCGCGTTCGACGGGGTCCAGACCAGCCCGCGCTATCCGGGCGGAGTGGCGCTTCGATTCGCCCGGGTGCTGCGCTACCGGCCAGACAAGCGGGCTAGTGACGCCGATGACCTCGACGCGGTGCTCGCCATCCACAGCGGTAATCCGGGTGGCACGGCTCCGCCGTGAGACCGTCCGGCTCGGCTTTCAGCATTCATTCAGCCATGACAGGCACACTTGTGCTGTGCGCATTCTCGTTGTCGACGATGACCCCGGGGTTCGGGAGTCGCTTCGCCGATCACTGATCTTCAACGGCTACGAGGTTGAGCTGGCCGAGGACGGCCAACGTGCGCTGTCCTCGATCGCCCTGCGCCGGCCCGATGCTGTCGTCCTTGACGTGATGATGCCGGGCCTCGACGGACTCGAGACCTGTCGCCGCTTGCGGGCCGCGGGGGAGGACTTGCCCGTTCTCATGCTGACCGCACGTGAGGCAGTCGCCGACCGCGTCGGTGGGCTCGACGCAGGCGCCGACGACTACATGGTCAAGCCGTTCGCTCTCGATGAACTGCTCGCACGCCTGCGCGCGCTGCTGCGTCGCACCCTTGCTGGGCCGGACGCCGCGCAGCAGTTGAAGTTCTCCGATCTGGTGCTCGATCTCGGCACGCGCGAAGTGTGGCGCGGCACGAGGCCCATCTCGTTGACGCGCACCGAGTTCCACCTTCTGGAGTTGCTCATGCGGCACCCGCGACAAGTGCTCGAACGCAACCAGATTCTCGAAGAGGTATGGGGTTACGACTTCCCGACGACCGCCAACTCGCTCGAGGTCTACGTCGGCTACTTGCGGCGCAAGCTCGAAACCGAGGGTGAATCCCGGCTGATCCACACCGTCCGCGGCGTTGGCTATTCGCTGCGCGAGCTGCCCACGTGACCGAGGCGACTCGGGTGACCGTCGACGAGGTCAGCGTTCCGGGTGGCATGACCCTGCGGGCCCGGGTTTCGCTACTTGCAGCGATGACGGCCGGGTTCGCTGTCGCCGCTGTGTCATTGGCCGCGTACTTCACGATGCGCATGGAACTGTTTCACGAGCTCGACAGCTCACTGGTGTCACGGGCGCAGAAGGTTGCCGCGCTGCAGCAGCAACTCCCCGAGACGCTGCAGACGCAGCCGTCCTTGTCATTGCTGGCGTCAGAAGTTGACTTGTGTCTGGTCAGCAGCGCCGGCGATGCGGAGTGCACGACGCCTGGCCTGACCAAGCTGGTGCAGTCGGGGCCCGAGCTCACAGTTGCCCGCGGCTTTTCCAGCGAATCTCTTCGCACCTTGGATATCAGCGGCGTTCGCTATCGGGTCGTGGCTGTGCCGGTCAGCTCCGACGTCGCCCTGGTGCTTGCTAGTTCGACGAAGGACACCCAGACCACTCTGAACGATCTCGGTCTGGTGCTGCTGTTCGTCGGTGCCGGCGGGATCATCATCGCGGCGGTCGCTGGGCTCCTCGTCGCCCGCGCGGGATTGCGGCCGGTCGAACGGCTGACGCATGCTGCCGAACGGGTCGGGCGCACCGGCGACCTCACCCCGATCGAAGTCGAGAGCGCCGACGAACTTGGCCGATTGGCCCGTAGCTTCAACGAGATGTTGTCCGCGGTCGCCACGTCGCGAGCGCTACAACGACAATTGGTTGCCGACGCCGGACACGAGTTGCGGACGCCGCTGACGAGTCTGCGCACGAATCTCGACTTGCTAGCTCAGAGCAACGCCGCCGGAGATCGGGGTCTCGCGGTCGCTGATCGAGAAGCGCTGCTTGTCGACGTCCGGGCTCAGGTTGAAGAGTTGTCGGGGCTCGTCGCCGACCTAGTCGAACTCGCCCGCGACGATCGGCCTGCGGCGAATGCCGAGGAACTCGACCTCGCGGTGATCGTCGAACGGGCCATCGAAAGGGTTCGCCGGCGCGCGCCCGGGATCGCCTTCACCGTTGACTTGCACGGTTGGCTCGTGATGGGTGAGGCGACGGCTTTGGAGCGAGCCGTCACGAACCTGCTCGACAACGCAGTCAAGTGGAGCCCGCCCGGGGGCGATGTGATGGTCAGCCTCGACAACGGAAGGTTGAAGGTGGCTGACTCAGGACCAGGCATTGCGGACGCCGATCTGCCGCACGTCTTTGATCGCTTCTACCGTTCCACCGATGCCCGTGGGATGCCCGGTTCGGGTCTCGGGTTGGCGATAGTTCGCCAGGCCGCGGAACGGCATGGCGGTAGCGTGTCTGCAGGACGTGCGCCGGCCGGTGGCGCGCTGATGATCCTGGATCTTCCGGGCCGGCACGGGGCCGAACGCGTAGAGCATTCAGGAACCCTTCAGCAGAACTGGGGATCGTCAGCACATGACTGAGGACGGCGGGCAGCAGCGTCCCTGGTGGGCATCTCCCAGCGATCAACTGCAGGAGCCCCCAGAGACGCCACCGCCGCCACCTGTTCCGGCAGCGGCCACTGATTCGGCGCGGTCCAGCTCGGCGGATTCCGATGCGGGCGCACCCGACTCTGCCGGTGACTCTGCTGGTGACTCGGCCGGTGACTCGGCCGCTGACTCGACAGGGGCGCCGACGTCTCCGCGCTACGGAGCCGACCCTCACCTCGGTCCGTTTCCGTACGCGAAGCCGGACAACGCTGCACCTACTTACACGCCGCCTCCCGTTTACACCGTGCCTGAGCCCCCAGCCCCTTCGTATGGCGCCGCGGGCTTCGCGCAGCCACCAAGCTTCGCGCAGCCACCAAGCTTCGCGCCGCCGCCGAGCTCCGGGCCACCACCGAGCTTCGCGGTCGACCACCGAGCTTCGGGCCACCACCGAGTTACCTGGCCCCTGGTCAGGGGACGGCGCCCGGCTACGGTGCTCAACCCGGTTACGGGACGCAGTCGGCGTACGGAACACCGCCCGCGTACGGATCATCACCCACCTACACGCCGCCGATCTATGCACCCGCCAGCGCCCCGCTGCCGTCCTACACGCCACCGCACTACAACCCCCCACCCAGTGATCCGCGGGTGTCGCGCGAGGGTCGGCGTTCAGGATGGCTCTCGTTGTTGGTGGTTGCCGCAATCGCTGCCCTTGTAGGCGCTCTTGTCGCCGGCGGTGTTGTCGCTGCGACGAAGAAGAACCCCGACGCAGGCAGCGGCTACGACTCCTGCGCAGCCAGTGGTTGTGCCGCAAGCCGTGGTGAGTCTGCCTGCGGGATCGGTCGCTCAGATTGCTGCGACGCTGCTGCCGTCGGTGGTTTCGATCATCGTCACCACGACTGACGCGGGCGACGAAGGTACCGGCATCATCTTGACCCCCGACGGCGAGATCCTGACGAACAATCACGTCGTCGAGGGCGCTGCCACATCCGGGGTCATCGCGGTCACCCTTGACGACGGTCGGACTGTGAAGGCGAGCATCGTCGGTCGCGACCCGACGACCGATCTCGCTGTCATCAAGGCCGCAGGAGTCACCGGCCTTCATCCGGCAAGCCTCGGCTCCGACTCGGCGCTCGTGGTCGGCCAGCAGGTGATCGCGATCGGATCACCGTTGGGGCTTTCCAACACAGTGACGTCGGGCATTGTGAGCTCGCTGAACCGTCCTGTGTGTACCCAAAGTTGCGACGGCACCGGTGGCACGACTGGCGCTACTCCGACCGTGCTCGACGCGATCCAGACCGACGCGGCGATCAACCCGGGCAACTCCGGTGGCCCGCTGGTTGACATGAGCGGGCACGTCGTTGGTGTGAACTCCGCGATCGCGACGCTTGATCAAGGTCAGGGCGGCGCCGACCAGCAGTCCGGCAGCATCGGCGTCGGGTTCTCGATTCCGATCGACGAAGCGCAGCGCGTCGTCGGCGAACTCGAGAAGACCGGCCATGCGAGCCATGCGGTACTCGGCATCGGCCTCCAAGACTCCCAGGACGCCAATCTGCACACGCCGAACGGCGCGAAGGTCGTGAGTGTCACCGCTGGTGGTCCATCATCGAAGGCCGGCGTCCAGGTCAACGACATCATCACCAAGTTCGGCAACCGGACCATCGTTGATGCCGACTCCCTGATCGCGGCCACTCATGCGGCCGTGCCGAACTCGACGATCACCATCACGTACTTCCGCAACGGTCAGACCTCAACCACGTCGATCACGCTGGGATCGGCCGCGTCCAGCTAGTCGCCATTCACCGTCAGCGCAGGTCGGGGTCGGAGCAGTCAGGGTCGGAGCAGTCAGGCGGAGAAGGCCGCGGCTGATGGCTTCGCCGGCAGCGACGACCGCGCGCGCGTGCAGCCGGCCGGGGTTGCGCGACAGCCGCTCGATGGGTCCCGACACCGACACGGCCGCCACCACCCGACCGTTGGCAGCACGAACCGGCGCTGAGACTGATGCGACACCGGGTTGCCGTTCGGCGACGCTGGCCGCCCAGCCCTGCCGCCGAACTCTTGCGAGTGTTTGCGCACTGAACACGGCCGCGGCAACGCCACGATGCAGGCGCTCGGCGTCCTCCCAGGCCAGCAGCACCTGCGCGGCCGACCCCGCGGTCAGTGGCAGCCGGGTGCCGATCGGCACGGTGTTGCGAAGGCCGGCCGGAAGTTCGGCCGCAGCAACGCACACCCGGACGTCGCCCTGCCGCCGGTAGAGCTGGGTGCTCTCGCCCGTCGCGTCGCGCAACTTTGCAAGCACCGGGCCGCTGACGGCGATCAGCCGATCCTCACCGCCCGCTGCTGCGAGCTCCCCAAGCCGCGGGCCCAGGACGAATCGGCCCTCACTGTCTCGGGCCACGAGCCGGTGTCGCTCGAGGGCAACGGCGAGGCGATGCGCCGTTGGTCGCGGCAGGCCGGTGAGTGCAACAAGGCTCGCGAGCGAGGCGGGGCCAGCTTCGAGAGCGGAAAGTACGGCCACCGACTTGTCCAAAACGCCAACACCGCTAGACTCGTCCATGTACTGATACTGCCGTCTCAGCATGCGAGACGCAAGTTTCTCGGCGAAGTGCACGTTACTGGAACAGAGTGGAGCGAGCTCATGGGCGCGACGATGGCGGAGAAGGTCTGGGACGAGCACGTGGTGCGGCACGCAGACGGCGAGCCTGACCTGGTCTACGTCGACATGCACCTCGTGCATGAGGTAACGAGCCCGCAGGCGTTCGACGGGTTGCGACTCGCCGGGCGCACCGTTCGCCGTCCCGATCTCACGATTGCGACCGAAGACCACAACGTGCCGACGACGAACATCGATCAGCCGATCGCCGATCCGGTGTCGCGCACGCAGGTCGACACACTGCGTCGCAACTGTGCTGAGTTTGGCATCCGTTTGTACCCGATGGGCGACGCGTCGCAGGGCATCGTCCACGTCATCGGGCCCGCAGCTCGGTCTCACGCAGCCGGGCATGACCATCGTGTGCGGCGACTCGCACACCTCGACCCACGGCGCGTTCGGCGCGCTGGCTTTCGGCATCGGCACCAGCGAAGTCGAGCACGTACTCGCGACACAAACGTTGCCGATCTATCGCCCCAAGACGATGGGAATCACGGTGAACGGCGTTCTGCCGGACGGAGTGACGAGCAAGGACATCATCCTCGCGGTGATCGCGAAGATCGGCACCGGCGGCGGGCAGGGCTACGTCATCGAGTACCGCGGCGAGGCGATCCGAGCACTGTCGATGGAAGCGCGCATGACCGTGTGCAACATGTCCATCGAAGCAGGGGCGCGGGCCGGCATGATCGCGCCGGATGAAACGACCTTCGCCTACCTGAAGGGTCGCCCGCATGCCCCGACCGGCGACGACTGGGACGCCGCGGTCGAGCACTGGCGAAGCTTGGTCACCGACGACGATGCAACGTTCGATGTCGATGTCGTGCTTGACGCGGCAGAGCTGACGCCGTTCGTCACATGGGGCACCAATCCGGGTCAGGGGGCGCCACTCGGTTCGAGCGTTCCTGACCCGTCGACGATTGCGGACGCCGGCGAGCGGGGCAGTGTCGAACGTGCGCTGGAGTACATGGGCCTGCAGGCCGGCACGAAGTTGCGTGACATCAAGGTCGACACCGTGTTCCTCGGGTCATGTACGAACGGGCGCATCGAAGACCTGCGCGCAGCCGCCGCGGTGCTGAAGGGTCGCAAGGTTGCCGACTCTGTGCGCGTTCTCGTGGTGCCTGGCTCCATGGCGGTCAAGGCACAAGCGGAATCCGAAGGACTCGACAAGATTTTCAGCGAGGCTGGGGCGGAATGGCGTAGCGCGGGCTGCTCGATGTGCCTTGGCATGAACCCCGACCAACTCGCTCCTGGCGAGCGGTCGGCGTCGACATCGAACCGCAACTTCGAAGGGCGGCAGGGCAAGGGCGGGCGCACCCACCTCGTGTCACCTCTGGTTGCCGCAGCCACTGCGGTCACTGGGCATTTGTCCGCGCCGTCCGATCTCGACTGACGCATCGACCCTCGCGTTCACCACGCATCTAGCTCGGGAGAATCCTGATGGAGAAGTTCACGACACACACGGGCCGCGGCTTGCCACTGCGCCGCAGTAATGTCGATACCGACCAGATCATTCCGGCCGTGTACTTGAAGCGGGTGACTCGCACCGGGTTCGAGGACGGCTTATTCGCGGCATGGCGGGCTGATCCGGACTTCGTGCTGAATCAGCCGCAGTATGCCGGTGCCGACGTCCTTGTCGCGGGGCCTGACTTTGGGACCGGATCATCGCGCGAGCACGCAGTCTGGGCATTGCAGAATTACGGCTTCAAGGCCGTGATCTCGCCCCGATTTGCCGACATCTTCAGGGGAAACTCGCTCAAAGGCGGCCTCCTGACCGTGTTGATCAACGAACCCGATGTTGAGGCGCTATGGGCAGCGATCGAGGCGGACCCGCAGACGCAAATCACCGTCGATTTGGTCGCCCGCGAGGTTCGCTACGACTCCGTCGTGTTGCCTTTTGAGATCGACGATTACACCCGGTGGCGGCTTATGGAGGGCCTCGACGACATCGGACTGACCCTGCGCCATGTCGACGATGTCGACGAATTCGAGTCACACCGGCCCGCATGGAAGCCGCGCACGGTGCCAACAACAGTGTGACGCATGGGTTTTGGGCGGGGTTTTAGCCCAGATTTTCCGCGACACAAGGAAATTCTTCGGCTCGGTCGTTGTTTTGAGCGCGCGTGGGGCCTAGGTTCACCCCGAGTCGGGTGTGCACTCGACAACATCATTCGGAGGGGCACGTGAACAAGGCGGAGCTGATCGACTCCATCTCCACTCGCCTGGGAGATAACAAAAAAGCAGCAAGCGATGCGGTTGAGGCCGTCATCGACACCATCACCCGAACCGTGGCTAAGGGCGAGAAGGTCGCCATTACCGGCTTCGGCATCTTCGAGAAGGTCGAGCGGGCAGCGCGTCTTGCCCGCAACCCTGCTACTGGCGCACGGGTCAAGGTCAAGAAGACCTCGGTACCGAAGTTCCGGCCGGGCACCCACCTCAAGGGCGTCGTTAGCGGAACGGTGAAGTTGGCTGCGCCGGCGAAGGCCGCGCCTGCCAAGGCCGCACCGGCGAAGGCCGCGGTCAAGAAGGCCGCGCCTGCACGGGCAGCTGTGAAGAAGGCCGCACCGGCGAAGGCTGCGGTCAAGAAGGCCGCGCCTGCACGGGCAGCTGTGAAGAAGGCCGCACCAGCCAAGAAGGCTCGCGGCCAAGAAGGCCGCACCAGCCAAGAAGGCTCCGGCCAAGAAGGCGCCTGCTAAGAAGGCTCCGGCCAAGAAGGCCTGACGCTTTAGGACGGGCTGGGATCCGTTGGCCTCCGGGCCTAGCGGATCCCAGCCCTTCGTCATGTCCGGGCGGCAAATCGTGGACGATTTCTGCCCTCCTGGGGCAACAAACGTCCACGATTTCAAAGCTGCGGTTTGACCACCGCGGCGGTGCGGCGGCCTACGCCTAGCGCTATCGCCGCTTGCAGACCCTCCACGTCGTCTACATCGCTGCGAAGGCCGTCCACGCCGTTGATCTCCAGCGCGACCGCGCCCAGAGCTAGATGGCGTGCCAACGATCCCACTCCGAATGCGGGCCGCAACTGCGCGGCCGAACGCGCTGCCAGCATCGTGGTGCCCACACCTTCGTGATCGGCCACCGCGACCATGCCAGTCGACGATGCGACTACGGCGAGGGCCGCTTCCAGTTCGCTTGTCCGTAGGGCCGGAAGGTCGCCCGCCAGCAGTGCGACGCCGGCGCCCGGGTGCTGCAGCCACAGCCACCTCGATGCCGTATCGGAAGGCGGCGTTCAGTCCTTCGCCCGGCACGTCCGAAACGACGACAGCGCCGAGTTCCGAGGCTGCTGCAGAGATCAGATCGTCGTCGGTGACCACCAGAACCGCGACCACGCTGCTCGGCGCGCAACGTTGCCTCGATCGTGTCGAGCAGCATCGCCAGCGCCAGGTCCGGGCGGCGGGTGCCGGCTGCGTCCGCCAGTCTTGATTTGGCGGTGGCCAGCGGCTTTGCCGGTATCACCACGGCCCAGCACACGTCGTCCGGCATTGATGTGTTCATTGGGACGGACGCTACCGGCCGGTCCGACTCGACACTGCCGAGCCCCGCACGGGACACTGATCTGTGGGGCACTGACGACAGTGACACTGACTGCAGGGACACCGGCCGGTGTCACCGGTCGATGATGGGAGAGCAGCGCGTGCGATCGGGCGAACACTTGCGGTGGTTTCGCGTGTGCGCGGTCCTCGCGAAGCCTTTCCTTTGGCTGGCGACGAAGCCGACGTGGCGCGGGTTGGAGAACATCCCGCGCGAGGGCGGGGTGCTGATCGTCGCCAACCACGTAACGATCCTCGACCCGGTCACGCTGTCGCACGCGATCTATGACGGTGTGCGTCGTACGCCGAGTTTCCTCGCGAAGTCGGAGCTGTTCAAGGTGCCGGTGATCGGCGCTCTCTTGCGCAATGCCGGGCAGATCCCGGTCTATCGGCGCACGCGCGATGCGGTGAATTCACTGCGCGACGCGGAAGCGGCGTTGGTGGCGGGGGAGTGCGTGGTCATCTACCCCGAAGGCACCTGCACGCGTGATCCCAACGGCTGGCCGATGCTCGCCAAGACAGGGGTGGCGCGTCTCGTGCTCGACTGCGACGTGCCCGTGATCCCGCTTGCCCACTGGGGGACGCAGGCGATCCTGCGATACGGCTCGAAGCGGCCGCATCCGTTCCCTCGCAAGCCGGTGTACGCACTGGCCGGCGAGCCGCTGGACCTCTCGCGATTCAAAGGCAGCGAGCCGACTCCTGACGTGCTGCGCGAGATCACCGATCTGCTGATGACCCGCGTGACAGAACTGCTCGCCGACATTCGCGACGAGACACCGCCCGCGACGTTCTTCGAAGCCAAGCCGGTGAGCGCGGCGTGACTCGAGCCGCGGTATTTGGCATCGGCACGTGGGGGACCGCCTTCGGCATGGTCTTGTCCGACGCCGGTACCGACACGGTGCTCTGCGGTCGGCGTCCCGAGATCGTCGAGTCGATCAACCGCGATCATCACAATCCTTGGTACCAAGAGGGAATTGAGCTCCCCGATGCTCTGCGCGCCACGGTCGATCCGGCCGAAGCGCTCGCGGGTGCCGATCTCGTCGTGCTCGCCATCCCGGCGCAGACGTTGCGCGCGAACCTCGCAGTCTGGAGCCCGCTATTTCCTGCAAATGCGCTGCTCGTCAGCCTGATCAAGGGTGTTGAGCTCGGCACCACCAAACGGATGAGCGAGGTGATCAGCGAAGTTGCCGATGCTCCCGCCGAACGCGTCGCGGTCGTCACTGGTCCGAACCTGGCAAGGGAGATCGCCGAGCGCCAGCCAGGTGCGTCGGTCGTTGCGTGCACCGATGCCGACAACGCGGAGCGTTTGCAAGTGGCGTGCCAGACCGGCTACTTCAGGCCGTACACCAATACTGACGTCGTCGGTTGCGAGCTCGCCGGGGCAGTCAAGAATGTGATCGCACTGGCCGTCGGCATCGCCGACGGGATGGGTTTCGGCGATAACTCAAAGGCTTCACTGATCACCCGCGGCCTGGCTGAAACGGCACGCCTTGGGGTGGCACTGGGAGCCGACCCGCACACGTTCTCCGGCCTGGCCGGCTTGGGCGACCTCGTCGCGACCTGCTCGAGTCCGTTGTCACGCAACCACAGCGTCGGTGTGCACCTGGGTCGCGGCATGAGTGTCGAGGCTGCACTTGCCGCGACCACGACAACGGCCGAGGGCGTCATGTCGTGCAAGTCGATCCTCGAGCTCGCCCACAAGCACGACATCGAGGTGCCCATCATCGAGGTCGTCGTCTCGGTCCTGTACGAGCAGATGCAGCCCGGCGACGGCGTCGCGCGGCTGATGGGTCGAACCGCGAAGGCTGAGCGGCACACGCAGTAGGGTCGGCGTCGTGGAAGCGACGGAATCTGCGGCCGATCAGCCGGGCGATCGCAAGGTGCGGGTTGCGGTCCTCTTCGGCGGCCGCAGCACCGAACACTCCATCTCTTGCATAACCGCGGGCAGCGTACTGGCCGCGCTCGACCCGCAGCGTTACGACGTCGTGCCGATCGGTATCACCCGCGAAGGCCGCTGGGTCTTGGCGTCGGCTGATCCGGCTGAGTTTCAGATTCAGGGTGGCGCACTGCCGGAGGTGTCGACGTCGGCGGCCTCGGTCGTGCTCGCCGCCGACCCGACCGCGCCAGAGCTGCTGGTATCCGAACCGGGCGCCGTCCCGCGCATTCTCGCCGACGTCGACGTCGTGTTCCCGCTGCTGCACGGGCCCTACGGCGAGGACGGCACGATTCAAGGACTGCTCGAGCTTGCGGGCATTCCGTACGTCGGTGCGGGCGTGCTCTCGTCCGCGGTGGCGATGGACAAGCAGTACATGAAGCTCGTGCTGCAGGGTGGCGGCCTGCCTGACATCCCGCACGTGGTGGTGCGTCCGCATGAGTGGGACGACGACAAGTCGGCGGTACGCGAATCAATCATCAGCTTGGGTTTTCCGGTGTTCGTGAAGCCGGCGCGCGGTGGGTCGAGCATTGGCATCAGCAAGGTGCACGATGTCGGCGAACTCGACGACGCCATCGAGCTGGCCCGGCGCAGCGACCCCAAGGTGATCGTCGAAGCGATGGTCGAGGGGCGTGAGATCGAGGTCGGCGTTCTGGAAGGCATCAACGGCGGCCCGCCAGAGGTCAGCATCGCCGGCCGAGATCACGGTGCGAGACCGCGAGTTCTACGACTTCGATGCGAAATACCTCGACAACGACACCGACATCGCGGTGCCTGCGTCGCTGACCGCCGATGTCGAAACACAGATTCGACGCCTCGCCGCGATGGCCTTCGAGGCGTTGTCGTGCGAAGGGCTTGCCAGGGTCGACTTCTTTGTCACACCGGCACAGCGGGTGCTGGTCAACGAGGTCAACACGATGCCCGGGTTTACCCCGACCTCGGTGTTCCCGCGGGTCTGGGCGGCGAGCGGTCTTGACTACCCGGCGCTGCTCGACCGGTTGATCCAGACCGCGTTGCGGCGACCGACCGGACTGCGCTGACCGGGGATGCCCTAGAGGTGGACGACCGGGCAGGTCAGCGTGCGGGTGATCCCGTCGACGCTTTGGACCTGCGCCACCACCATCCGGCCCATCTCGTCGATGTTGCGCGCCTCGGCACGGACAATCACGTCGTAGGGCCCGGTGACGTCCTCGGCGAGGGTGACACCCTTGAAGCCGGAGATTTCGCGAGCCACCGAGGCTGCCTTGCCGACCTCGGTCTGGATGAGGATGTAGGCCTGCACCACCATGGCTCGTTCCTCCGAGATCGTTGCCGGGCTGGAAGACGGTCGACCGGGCTGCGCGAGCAGGTCCGATACGAGGATGTCCAACAATGTCGGTGACACCGTAGCAACTGGAGGCCGGAGGTGAGAGATCAGTATCGGTGACCTTGGGGAGTTCGGCCTGATCGATCGGGTCACCGCACGCCTACCGACCGGGCAGCACACCCTTCTGGGTCCAGGTGACGATGCTGCGGTCATCACGACACCCGACGGGCGGGTGGTGGCGACGACGGATCTGCTGGTCGACGGACGCCACTTCCGCCGGGACTGGTCAACGCCCTACGACATCGGTCGGAAAGCCGCCGCGCAGAACCTCGCGGACATCGCCGCGATGGGTGCAATCACGACCTCGCTGCTTGTCGGGCTCGCGGCGCCCGCTGATCTCGCGGCCTTCTGGGCGGAGCGTTTCGCCGACGGGCTGCGAGACGAGTGCGATGTGGTCGGAGCCGGGGTCGTCGGGGGAGACGTCGTGCGCAGCGACGTCTTGCTGATCGCCGTTACCGCGCTGGGTGATCTCGAGGGCCGGACGCCGGTCACCAGGTCCGGTGCGCAGCCAGGCGACGTTGTTGCACTCGCAGGGCGCCTGGGCTGGGCCGCGGCCGGCCTTGCCACGTTGAGCCGAGGGTTTCGGTCACCACGGCTGGTGGTCGATGCCCATCGGCGTCCGCAACCGCCGTATCAAGCCGGCCCAGAGGCAGCTAAAGCTGGAGCCACCTCGATGATCGATGTGAGTGACGGCTTGGTCGCCGACCTCGGGCACGTCGGGGCGGCGAGTGGCGTGCGCATCGATCTGCAGTCGACCGCGTTTGCAATTCCTGACGCGCTGAGTCAGGTGGGGTCGGCGCTCAATGTCGATCCGTTGACCTGGATCCTGCAGGGCGGCGAAGACCACGCGCTGGTGGCGACGTTCCGACGCGATTCCGAACTGCCGTCGGGCTGGCAGATCATCGGTGAGGTGCTCGACGCGGCCGGCGAGAGCGCGGTCACCGTCGACGGAAAGCCATATGCCGCAGGCGGTTTCGACCACTTCCGCTAGACCTTCGCAGCCCGCAGTGCACCTAATTCGAGCGGCCGAGGTACACCCAGGGCTGCGAAGTCCGCGTCAGCTTGCCGCGGTGAGCATCGCGACGATCGGAACGACGACGAACAGGCACACCACGAAGACGAGTCCGACGCTTGCCCGACGAACTGCTGGCCGGCTCCAGTCAGGCCGAAACACCGCGCGCGTATCAGGTCCGTCGGTCGACTCCGAAGCTTCGGGTGCCATGGGGACAGTATGGTCCGGCCTCGCCCGAAAAGACCGGCCGGTATTGCCCCGTCACTTGCCCTGGGGTGGTCGCCAAGGGAAGCCGCTGTGAGCCCGAAGAGCAGCGGCGCATTCAGTGGCATCATGACCGGAATGCGCGAGGGCGAGCCGACATCTGGGCCTGCGCACGAATTGGCGTTGCCGTCGAGGACCGATCTGACGCTGATCGCGATCGCTGTGACAGCGGTTTCGACGTCCGGGCCCTTGATCGTGGCCACGGCCGCGCCCGCCCTTGCGCTCGCATTTTGGCGCAACGGTCTCGGCGCGGTCGCGATGATGTCGGTTGCCCTGACCCGACACCGGTCCGAGCTGCGACACCTCACCCGCCGCGAATGGCGGCTGATCGTCATTGCGGGAACCCTCCTCGCAGCGCACTTCGCGACCTGGATTCCGAGCCTTCGCTACACGTCCGTCGCATCGTCGACGGCCCTCGTTGCCTCTCAACCCGTGTGGGCGGCCCTTCTTGCCCGCACGCAAGGCGCGGTGATCCGCCGCTCGGCATGGGTCGGAATCGTCATCGCCGTGCTCGCCGCCGCCCTACTTACCGGGCTCGACGTTCGAGTCTCGGGGCGCGCATTGACCGGCGACCTGCTGGCGCTGATCGGCGGCATGTTGGCCGCTGGCTACGTGACTGCAGGCGCAGCGGTGCGGCGGACCGTGTCGACCACCAGCTACACGTCGCTGTGCTATTCGGTAACCGCTGTGCTGCTGCTGGTCGTCTGCCTCATCGGAGGGCAAAGCCTGCGCGGATATAGCGGCGCCGATTGGGCTCGCATCGTCGCGCTGACAGCCGGTGCCCAGTTGCTCGGCCACTCGGTTTTCAATCGGGTGCTCAAGACGACGAGCCCCACGATCGTCAGCCTTTCGATCTTGTTCGAAGTGCCAGGCGCCACGCTGATCGCGGCGCTCTTCTTGCATCAGCACGTTCGGCTCGAGCAGGTCCCGGCCGCATTGCTGCTGCTGGGCGGGCTGGCGCTGGTCATCAGGTCGGGCACGCGTTCGATGCCAGCTGAGTAGTTGAGACAACGCAGTAGCTGGGACAATGAGCACATGACCTTGCCACGCGTGCTGACGATCGCGGGCTCCGATTCTGGCGGCGGGGCAGGCATTCAGGCCGATCTGAAAACGATGCTGGCGTGCGGCGTGCATGGCATGACCGTCGTGACCGCCGTGACGGCGCAGAACTCTCTCGGCGTCCAGGGTTACTGGGAGTTGCCGCCCGACGCCGTGCAGGCGCAGCTCGATTCGGTGCTTAGCGACATCGGCGTCGACGCGGTCAAGACGGGGATGCTCGCGTCGTCCGGCCTGGTTTCGCTTGTCTCTAAGGAACTTGGCGGCCTCGACGTGCCGGTCGTCGTCGATCCGGTCGGCGTTTCCAAGCACGGCGATTCGCTGCTGGCACCCGATGCGGTCGGTGCGATCAAGGCCGAGCTTTTGCCGGTCGCGACTGTGGTGACTCCGAACCTGTACGAGGTTGCGCAGCTGACCGGCATCAAGGTCGACGACGAGGCGGGGTTGCGCGAGGCGGCCGAAGCCGTGCACGCGCTCGGCCCCCAGTGGGTGCTGGTCAAGGGCGGGCATCTCGAGGGCGACGCGGTTGACCTGCTGTTCGACGGGACGACGCAATACCTCTACGTCGCGCCTCGACTAGACAACCGGCACACGCACGGAACGGGCTGCACGCTGGCGAGTGCGATCGCGTCGTTTCTCGCGCTGGGCCACGAGGTTCCTGACGCCGTGCAGCTCGCGAAGGACTACGTCACGGGTGCCATCGCGGCCGGATTCGCCCTCGGGGGTGGCATCGGTCCGGTCGATCACGGCTGGCAGTCGCGTCCGTGACACACGTCGAGTTCACTGCGGCGGCGCTTGACGCCCCTGAGTCACTTGAGCTCATCGAAGCCGTGCAACAGGAATACGTGGTGCGGTACGGCGGTCGTGACGTCACCGAGCTTGCGGTCGCCGAATTCACGCCACCACAAGGGATTTTCGTGATCGGGCGGGACGCCGGGCAGCTGGTCGCGTGCGGTGGCGTGCGGCTCGTCGACAGTGACGTCGCCGAACTCAAGCGCATGTACGTTGTGCCGGCCGCGCGTCGTCGAGGTATCGCCAGAGCATTGCTCGAACGCCTGGAATACGAATCGCGTCAACTTGGCGCGACGCGGCTACGGCTCGAAACCGGACTCCACCAACCCGAGGCACTCGCGCTGTACGCAAGCGCCGGGTACACAGAAGCCGAGCCCTTCGGTCATTACGCGGGCGCGCCGCTCGCTCGGCATCTGGGCAAGACCCTGAACGCCGACCTTGATCATCGACAGCGGCGCTAGCTGCGGGTACCCTCGGCAAATCGCAAATCCCGTGCTTCGCCAGCGCTGAAAGTTTGGTGACATGAGCGGCATCGACGGTTTGCGCGCCTCGTCGCCGATGCCTCGGTCGTTTGCGTGTTTCGTCGCAGCCGATCCGGCCCGCGTGTGGGCGGCGTTGACTGATGCCCGGAACACCGGCGCCTTCATGTACGGGTTGGAAGCGACCTCGACGTGGGAGATCGACGCGCCCATCGAGTTTCAATCCGTAGGAGACAGCGCCCTCACTGGCCGGGTCGTCTGCGTTCAGCCGCAACGCCGGCTGTCGTACCTCGTGCAGGCCGGCCCTGACGATCCGCCGGTCTACCTCACTTGGTTGATCAGGCCGAGCCCGGGCGGCGTGACGATCCGGCTGCATGTCGATGAGATCGAATATCCGGACGACAACGAAGAGGCCGAGGACATCTGGCTGCCGATGCTGGCAGCACTCCAGCGAACCCTGAGCGAGTGACCCTGAGCGAGTGACCCTTAGCGGGTGACCTTGCCGGCCTTGATGCAGGAGGCGCAGACGTTCAGACGCTTGCGGGTGCCGCGGCCGACGATGGCACGTACGGTCTGGATGTTCGGGTTGAAGCGACGGCGGGTGCGGTGGTGCGAGTACGAGACGGCCATGCCGAAGCCCGGACCCTTGCCGCAGACATCGCAGACAGCAGACACGGGAGACTCTCCAAGCGCGAGGTGGGCGGGCAGCTGCCGCAGAACGTGATTCGGGCAACCGCACGAGACTATCCGACGCGGCGCTGGTCGCGCCAACCGGCGGCATGTCCCGGAGGCTGGCTAGCCTCGTCCCAGCGGGTTCAGGGCAAGACATGAGAGAAGGGACGACGGGTGCTTGAGGTGCTCGATGCCGCCGCGGTTCGCCGGTGGTATCAGTCCAGCCTCGCCGCGCTCGAGGCGACCCGCGCCGAGATCGACTCCCTCAACGTCTTCCCGGTAGCTGATGCGGACACCGGGACGAACCTGCTGATGACCCTTCGAGGCGCAGCCGAGCCGGTGGCGGAGCGAGGCGCAGCCGACGACGACACAACCCCCGCTTTCGAGAGCGCCGACCTCGCGGAAACCGTCACCACGATCGCTCGGCGGAGCCTGCTGGGCGCCCGGGGCAGTTCGGGGGTGATCCTGAGCCAGCTGCTGCGGGGGATCGCGGAGGTACTTGCGGAGCCGGCGCGGCCGGCTCGACGGCCGAGCACTCGCGGCCGGCTTCGAGCGGGCGGTGATTCTGGCGTACGCCGCGGTGGCCCAACCGGTCGAGGGAACCATGCTGACGGTCGCGCGGGAGGCTGCGGAGGCGGCCCGCGCGACAGCGTCCGACTCGCTCGTGCGTCGTTGTACAGGCGGCCGCACACGGGGCGCGCGACGCGTTGGCCCGGACGCCGTCGCAGCTTGACGTCCTTGGTCGGGCAGGGGTCGTCGACGCAGGCGGCCGAGGGCTTGTGGTGCTGCTCGATGTCCTCGACGCAGTGGTCACCGAGCGCACGGTCGTGCTGCCTGAGTCGCGAATCGCATCGCCAAGACTCGACCCCTGCGAGTCGGTCGACGGGCAGTCTCCCGCGTACGAGGTCATGTATCTCATCGATACCGACGACGCCCGGGTGCCCGCTCTGCGCGCCGCGCTCGACGAGATCGGCGAGGCCGTTGTCGTGTCTGGGGGAGACGGACTCTGGAACGTGCATGTCCACACCGACGATGCGCCCGCCGCGGTCGAGCTCGGAGCGGCCGCAGGCCGGCCACACGACGTGAGGGTCACCGAGATTGGCGACCACCGCGAGCGGGGCGGGTCGCCCGATGTGGACAAATTGCCGGCCGCGTTGTCGCGGTGGTCCTCGCCGCGGGCTCCGGGCGCGCTGCCGGTCTGCGATCTGCTCACCCGGTCGGGGGCGTACATCGTCGAACCGTCCGAGCTGGTAGAACTCGGAGCCTCAGAGCTCGTGATCCTCGTTGACGATGAGGGAACGCTGGTCGAGCGCGTTCGTCAGATTGGCGGAGTCGTCCGGCTTGGCTGCATCACGCGATCGCAGTCGCGGCGCCAGTGCAATTCCTTTCTGCCGTGGCGGTGCATGACCCGCACCGGTCGCTGGCCGATGACGCAGCCGCGATGCAAGAGGCCGCCGACAGCACGCGCGGCGCAGTCGTTGGTCCCGCAAGCGATGACGAGTTGACCTCGATGCGGTGTCGGCGATTTCGCGATTGCTGGCCGAGGGCGGCGACCTGGTGACCGTTGTCAGTGCGGAGGGGATTGGCGGTCGCATCGCCCACGAGATGGCAGCTATCCGGCCCGACATCGACGTGAATCACCTGAGCGTCGACACCCTGCCATCGGTGGTCTGGCTCGGGGTGGAGTGATGGCTGGCCTCGATGCACCTCTCGAAGCCCGTAGTCGGCGCGATCGCGGCGGTGCTGGGCGACAAGCTCGATCTGCACACGGTCGGTGATCTGGTGCGGCACTACCCCAGGCGCTGGGACAAGCGCGGGGAGCTGACTGACTTTCGTGACCTGGTTCCTGGTGAATACGCGACGATCTTCGCGGTCATTTCGAGGATGACCAGCAAGCACATCGTCACGAAGACCAACAAGCGGATGAATAAGACCGACGTGACGGTAACTGACGGCACCCGCAAGCTGGTGCTGACGTTCTTCAATCAAAGGGTGTGGCAGCAGAACCGTTTCCCAGAGGGGGCGGCGGCGTTCTTCTCGGGCAAGGTCGATCTGTTCAACGGAAAGCTGCAACTGGTCAATCCCGAAGTCGACATCGTCGATGACGACGACGTTGTCGGTCGATCCGACTTCGCCGGCGGCATCCTGGCGGTGTACCCAGGCGTCAAAGACGCAGACACGGTGAAGATCCGTCGCTGCATGAGGCTCGTGCTCGACACCCTGGATCTGCCCGAAGACCCAGTGCCGAAAGAGATTCGCGACAAGCTCGGGTTCATCGGATACCGAGAGGCACTTGAAGGCATCCACCGACCGAAGACGTTCGATGAGAGAGACCGGGCTCGCGATCGGCTCGCGTGGGACGAAGCCTTCATCCTGCAGATCGTCCTTGGCCAACGCAGGGTTGCTGCCGCGGGACTGCCGGCCACCGCACGACGTCCAGTCAATGACGGATTGGTGGCCGCATTCGACGCGCGGCTGCCCTTCGAACTCACCAACGGGCAGCGCAGCATCGGCGAGCTGATCGCCAAAGAAATCGCGGCGGACCATCCGATGCATCGCTTGCTCCAGGGCGAGGTCGGCTCCGGCAAGACGGTCATCGCACTACGCGCGATGCTTGCCGTCATCGACGCAGGAGGTCAGGCTGCGCTCCTTGCGCCGACCGAAGTGCTCGCGCAGCAGCACCTTCGCTCGATCAGCGACATGCTCGGCGACCTTGCGCTGGGCGGCCAACTCGGAGGTGCCGAGAAGGCAACTACCGTTACGTTGCTGACCGGATCGCTGTCTCAGGCGGCTCGACGCAAAGCCATGCTCGACGCTGCATCAGGGACGGCGGGCATCGTGATCGGCACGCACGCACTGCTCGAAGAGAAGGTGCAGTTCGCGGACCTTGGTCTCGTCGTCGTCGACGAGCAGCACAAGTTCGGGGTGGAGCAACGCGACGCACTGCGCGCGAAGGCGCGCGACGACCGGCGGCCGCACGTTCTTGTGATGACGGCGACGCCGATTCCGCGCACGGTTGCGATGACGGTGTACGGAGACCTCGAAGTCTCGACGCTGACAGAGTTACCGAAGGGTCGCGCGCCGATCACCACGGCGGTGGCGCCGCTCGCTGGCAAGCCTGAGTGGGCCGAGCGAGTCTGGCAGCGGGTGCGAGACGAGGTCGCTGACGGCCACCAGGCGTACGTCGTGTGCCCACGGATCGGTGGCGACGAACCAGATGACTCCGACGCGCCGGAGGAGTTTCCGCCTGATGCCGATGACGCCGAGACGGACACCCTCGACTTCGGCGCGAGCGAAGGATCGCGCGCTGGTGGCCGACCCGCAGCGTCGCCGATGCGCCCGCCCATCGGCGTCCTCGAACTCGGCCCCCAACTTGCCGACGGCTACCTCAGCGACCTGCGGGTCGAAATCCTGCACGGGCGGATGCCCAGTGACGCGAAGGACGCGACGATGCGTGCGTTCGCCGATGGCGCCGTCGACGTGCTCGTCGCGACGACAGTGATCGAGGTCGGCGTCGATGTCGCGAACGCGACGATCATGGTGATCATGGACGCCGAGCGGTTCGGCGTCTCGCAACTTCATCAGTTGCGCGGCCGGGTCGGTCGAGGGTCGGCGCCGAGCCGGTGCCTGCTCGTCACGGATCTTCCCGCGGGACATCCGGGTCGCGCGCGGCTCGATGCCGTGGCCGCGACGTCCGACGGTTTCGAGTTGTCTGAACTCGACCTCACGCTTCGCCGCGAGGGAACCATTCTTGGCACCGATCAACATGGCAGGAGCGATCTGAAGCTTCTCTCGCTGGTGCGCGATCGTGACCTCATCGGCTCGGCGCGAGAACAAGCCACCCGCATCGTCGACGCCGATCCCGAATTGCTCAACCACCCGCCGCTGGCTGCCGCGGTTAAGCGGCTGGTTGCCGCCGAAGACGCGGAATTCCTCGAGAAGGCCTAGCTTCAATACGGCTGCAATGATGACGCGCATGGTCGAGCGGGCGACGTGACTCGGATCGTGGCCGGCCAGGCGGGCGGCCGGCGCCTCGCGGTACCGCCGTCTGGCACCCGCCCGACGTCCGATCGTGCCCGCGAGGCGCTGTTCTCCAGCCTCGACGCATCGCTGCACGGCCTGGTCGGCGTCCGGTTCCTCGATCTCTACGCCGGCTCGGGCGCGGTCGGGCTCGAGGCGTGGTCGCGGGGGGCGGCGCGGGTGGTCCTGGTCGAATCGGCGGCTGCCGCCGTGAAGGTGTTGCGGTCCAACGTCACCGCCCTGCGCTCATCGCACGCGCCCGGCCCGGTAGGCAAGATCGACGTGGTGGCCGCCAAAGCGCAGCGATCGGCGGCCGACCTCCCGGCGTCCGCCTTCGATGTCGTTTTTGCTGATCCGCCCTACGATCTGTCCGCAGTTCAGGTCGCCGGGGTGCTCGCGACGCTGGCCCAGCGAGGCGTTCCGCGGCCCGGCGCGATCATCGTCGTGGAGCGGGCGACCCGCGAAAAGTGGGGCTGGCCGCTCGGCTACGCGGCGACCCACGATCGCAAATATGGCGACGCGACCTTGCACTACGCGACATTCGACCCCACTCTGCTCTAGTGGTCACACCAGATTGCTGTGGTCACAGTGACCCAAGAGGCCACAGCTACATCGGCGACAGAGGCACCATTCGGAGGTTCACGCGTGCACAAGGCGGTGTGTCCCGGCTCGTTCGACCCGGTGACCAACGGCCATCTCGACATCCTGGGCAGAGCGTCGAGGCTCTATGACGAGGTCTACGTCGCCGTGCTCGTGAACAAGTCCAAGAGCGGCATGTTCACGCTCGAGGAGCGCATGGAGATGGTGCGCGAGACGACCCTTGATTACGGCAACGTGGTCGTAGAGTCGTTTGGCGGGCTTCTCGTCGACTTCTGTCGCGAGCGTGGAATCCAGGTCATCGTCAAGGGTCTTCGGGCGGTCAGCGACTTCGACTACGAGCTGCAGATGGCCCAGATGAACCACAGCCTCGACGGCGTCGAAACGCTGTTCCTGTCGACCAACCCGCTGTACAGCTTCTTGTCGTCCAGCCTCGTCAAGGAGGTTGCGACGTACGGTGGAGATGTGTCCGGCCTCGTGCCGCCGACGGTGCTGAAGCGCCTGACCGAGCGGTTGCAGGGCGACTAGTACTCATACGACTGGCTGGAGAGACCCGCACCGTGGAACTCAAGGACAAGCTTGACGAAGTCGTCACCCACGTCGAATCGGCGCGGGCGATGCCGATGTCGGCGTCGTGCATCGTCAACCGCGGCCAGGTGCTCGCGATGCTCGATGAGATGCGCGACCTGATTCCGGCTGAGGTCCAGCGCGCCGAATCCCTGCTGCACGAGCGTGATGACGTCGTCGAGGCCGGCCGGCGTGAGGCGGAGGAGATCATCGCTGCGGCGCACGTCGAGCGCGACCGGCTGGTGACCGAGACCGAGGTCCACCGTGAGGCGCTCGCCGAGGCCGAGCGGGTGCTCCACGACGCCGACCGCGAGGCCCGGCAGATGCGCCAGGAGGTCGACGACTACGTCGACACGAAGCTGGCGAACTTCGAGATCGTGCTGAACAAGACGCTCACCGCGGTGCTGCGCGGCCGCGAGAAGCTCCAGGGCCGCAACGAGATGGAGCAGTTGGCCGACGTCCACGGCGAGGAGATGCCGCTGCCGGGCGGCTGAGCGTCGATGGCTCAGGCGACCCTTCGAGCGGGCCTGGAATCGCGCTGATCCCGTTCGCGGGGTATCCTCGTCACGGTTTCGCCGGGAATTCTCCGGTCGATCAGTTCGAAGCGGTTTCGGCATGCCCGAAGGGAGCAGGAGACCCTGACTCGCCTTGACCCCCGCGCCCCGCTCGTCGTGGATACCCGCGACTTGCCGCGGCGACCGGGATCGATGCGCACGGTCACCCGCACCGTTCCGGCACCACCAGATGTCCGTGGCGAGCTGATCGGCCCCATTCCCGGCAGCGATCTCGTTCTCGACTTGCGACTCGAGTCGGTGAGCGAGGGCGTTTTGGTCTCCGGCACGATCCAGGTCATGCTGACTGGGGAGTGCGCACGGTGCCTGGACCCGTTGACCTCGCACCTCGAGGTCGACATCCAGCAACTGTTCGTCTATCCAGGCAACGAGATCGACGAGGACGACGAAGACGATGAGATCGGGCAACTAGTCGACGACTACGTCGACCTGGAGCCGGTATTACGTGATGCGGTGGTGCTCGCGCTGCCGCTCGCGCCAGTGTGCCGGGAGGATTGCCCGGGCCTGTGCCCCCAGTGCGGGGCGCGGCTCGCGGACGTCGACCCTGGCCATCGGCACGACGAGGTCGACCCCCGGTGGGCCGTCCTGCGAGCAGTAGGCACTACCGATAGCCAGCGCATCAACGAAGACCAGGAGAACTAGCCGTGCCGGTTCCGAAGCGGAGAATGTCGCGTAGCAACACGCGCAGCCGCCGTTCCCAGTGGAAGACCGCCGCAGTCACGCTGGCGGCATGCAGCAACCCGGCCTGCCGGCAGCCGAAGCTGCCGCACGTCGCGTGCCAGAACTGCGGCACCTACAACCGGCGTCCGGTCGCCACGAGCTGATTTCCCATCGTGGCACGGGGGTGCAAATGACCGGCAGCAGCGATGCGCTCGAGCAGCTCGAGCGGATTGCCGGAGTCGAGCTTGACCACGATCTGCTCGAACGCGCGCTGACGCATCGCTCCTACGCCTACGAAAACGGCGGACTGCCGACAAACGAGCGCCTCGAATTCCTCGGCGACTCGGTGCTCGGCGTCATCGTCACCGAGACGCTCTACCGCCGCTATCCCGACCTCGCTGAGGGCCAGCTGGCGAAGTTGCGCGCCGCGGTCGTGAACATGCGAGCGCTGGCCGACGTCAGCCGCACGCTCGGTCTTGGCGAGTTCATCAGGCTCGGTCGCGGCGAAGAATCGACCGGTGGCCGCGACAAGTCCTCGATCCTGGCCGACGGGCTTGAGGCCCTCATCGGTGCCGTCTACATCGACGGCGGGTTGGCCGGCGCGACCGGTCTGGTGCATCGGCTGTTCGACGACATGATCGACGACGCCGCGCGCCTTGGGGCCGGCCTCGACTGGAAGACCTCGCTGCAGGAACTCACCGCGAGCCAACTGCTGGGCGTGCCCTACTACGAGGTCACCGAAAGTGGCCCTGACCACGAGAAGACCTTTGAAGCCGGCGTTCGGCTCGGCGGCACGGTCTTCGGCACCGGCTCGGGCCGCAGCAAGAAAGAGGCCGAGCAGCAGGCCGCCGAAGAGGCGTGGAACCGGATCCGCCAGGCGATCGAGGCAACGCTCACCGCGGCCGAGGGTTCGCTCGACGCGGCCTCGGGCTCACCCGCCGACGTTCCCGAAGGTTCACGCCTCGACGTGGCCGACTAATACTGACCGCAGGTGCCTGAACTTCCTGAGGTCGAGACCGTCCGGCGCGGCCTCGAGAGCTGGGTAGTCGGCCGTCGTATCAGCGCGGTCGAGGTTCTGCATCCACGTGCGATCCGGCGGCATGTGCCCGGGGCCGCAGACTTCAAAAATGCCTTAATCGGACGTCGAGTGGTCGGTGCCCGTCGTCGCGGAAAGTACCTGTGGTTGCCGCTGGATTCTGGTGATGCCGTGCTTGCGCACCTCGGAATGAGCGGCCAGCTATTGATGCTCGAGCCTTCGGCGCCGGCCGGCCCGCATCTTCGGGTCCGGATCGCGTTCGACGACGATGGGCCGGAGTTGCGCTTCGTCGACCAGCGCACGTTCGGCGGGCTGTCCGTCTCGATCGGCGGCGCCGAACTTCCGCCCGAGATCGCGCACATCGCGCCCGACATCTTCGAGGACGCATTCGACGAGGCGGCGTTCCACGAAGCGCTTCGTCGGCGACGGACCGGCTTGAAGCGTGCCCTGCTCGATCAGAGCCTGATCTCCGGAGTCGGCAACATCTACGCCGACGAGGCGCTGTGGCGGGCCAAGCTGCACTACGCGCGTGCCACCGAGACGATGCGCCGGCCTGACACGACGCGGTTGCTCGACGGCGTCCGCTCGGTGATGGCAAGTGCACTAGAGCAAGGCGGCACGTCGTTCGACAGCCTGTACGTGAACGTCAACGGCGAGAGTGGTTACTTCGACCGGTCGCTCGCGGTGTACGGGCGGCGCGGCGAGCCGTGTCCACGATGCGGCACCCTGATTCGGCGCGAGTCGTTCATGAATCGCTCGTCCTACTTCTGCCCCCATTGCCAGCCGCGGCCACGGCACCCGCACTGGTGAGTGACAGCACGATGGGCAGCGATCCGGTCCGGCTGACGGCGTGGATTCGCGGTCGGGTGCAGGGCGTCGGCATGCGGTGGTGGGTGCGGTCGCGCGCCCTCGAGCTCGGTCTGGTCGGAACCGCCACGAATCTGGACGACGGGCGGGTTGAGGTCGTCGCGGAGGGCAGCCGCGACGCCTGCATCGCCCTACTGAGTGCGCTTCGCGGTGACGGGACGCCGGGCCATGTGACCGGGGTCACGGAGCGGTGGGACGTCGCACGCGGCGGCGTGGTCGGCTTCAGCGAGCGCTAACCTCGGATTGGGTGAATCACTCGAATGCTGCGCCCGATTTGCCCGTTTTATATCACGTTACGTCGTGATTTACCCTGGTATGGCGCCGTAACCGGATCGTAACGCAGGCCTTGACCGGGGGCCTGGCGGATGCGACCCTTGAGGTAACCACCAACGCACACCGCTGAAGCGGCAACCCCGAGCGGATTTGCGCCCGGCGACCGCGTCCGGCATCCAGTGGAGGACCTCCATGGCAAAGGCGCTACTCGGTCACCTCGGTGGTCCGGACCCTCGCATGTTGTCGGAAATGCGCCGACTGCAGCAGCGTGTCCAGGACCTCGAGACTGAGTGCATGCGTCTCCAAGCGGCCAACGACGCTCTCAGCGCCGAGGTCTCCGGAGACGCGTTGCTCACCCTGTCGGTATCTGAGCAGGAGCACGCGTACAGCTAGTCAGACCGACCGAATTCGTTAGACAAGAGGGACGCCCCGAGTATCGGGCGTCCCTTTTTCGTGCGCCAAACTGACCGGGTCCGACGCTCTCCGGATAGGCTGCCGCGCGTGTACTTGAAGAGCCTCACGCTTCGCGGGTTCAAGTCGTTCGCCTCGGCCACGACCCTGCGCCTCGAACCGGGCATCACCTGCGTGGTCGGCCCCAACGGCTCGGGCAAATCCAACGTCGTCGACGCTCTCGCTTGGGTCATGGGCGAGCAGGGTCCGAAGAGCTTGCGCGGCGGCAAGATGGAAGACGTCATCTTCGCCGGCACCGCAGGTCGCCCGCCGCTCGGTCGCGCCGAAGTCTCGCTGACGATCGACAACACCGACGGCGCATTGCCGGTCGAGTACACCGAGGTCACGATCAGCCGGATCATGTTCCGCACCGGCGGGTCGGAGTACTCCATCAACGGCCAAAGCTGCCGGCTGCTCGACGTCCAGGAACTGCTCTCTGACTCCGGCATCGGCCGCGAGATGCACGTGATCGTCGGGCAGGGCCAACTCGAGGCGGTGTTGCACGCGACGCCCGAGGAGCGCCGCGGTTTCATCGAAGAGGCCGCGGGAGTGCTGAAGCATCGCAAGCGCAAGGAAAAGGCGCTGCGCAAGCTCGAGGCGATGCAGGCCAACATGACTCGCGTCCAGGACCTCACGACCGAGCTGCGTCGTCAGCTCGGCCCGCTGGGCAAGCAGGCCGAGGTCGCTCGCCGAGCCGCCGTCGTCCAGGCCGATCTACGTGACTCGAAGTTGCGGCTGCTTGCCGACGACCTGGTGCGATTGCGCGGCACTTTGCAGCAGGAAGTCGCCGACGAGACGGCGCTCCGCGAGCGACGCGCGCAGCTCGACACGGAGTTGCACGAAGCGAAGACTCGCGAGGCATTTCTTGAGTCCGCGATGAGCAGCGAGGCGCGCGAGCTGACCCGCGCGCAAGAGACGTGGTACCGATTGTCGTCGCTTCGAGAGCGACTACGCGGGACGGCGAGCATTGCCGCCGAGCGGCAGCGCCACGTGCGAGCAAGCGAGGAAGAAACACGCGAGGGACGCGACCCCGAAGAGCTCGCGAACGACGCGGCTGCTGCGCGCCTCGAGCAGGAGGAGATCGCCGCCGGGCTCGAGGCCTACCGTGCCGATTTGGCTGCGGCAACAGCGGCGCGCGTCGAGGCCGAGCGTGCGTACGACGACGAACAACATCGCCTTGCCGCTGCGGTGCGCGCGGCCGCGGATCGGCGCGAGGGCCTGGCTCGGCTGGCTGGCCAGGTCGCGGCCCAACGCAGCAGAGTAAGCGCCGGCGAGGACGAGATCGGCCGGCTCACGAAGGCCGTAGATGAAGCGCGCGCACGATCGGAGCACGCGCAGAGCGAGTTCCACGCACTCGAGTCGCGGATCGCTGGTCTTGACGAGGGCGAGCTGAATCTCGACAACGACTACGAGCTTGCATCCGAGGCACTCGCGACCGCCGAGGCGACGCTCGAGAAGTTGCGCGAAGAAGACCGCGAAGTAGAGCGCGAGCGCGCTTCTCTGGTCGCGCGTGCCGAAGCGTTGGAACTCGGCCTGGCTCGCAAGGACGGCACCGGTGCATTGCTCGCCGCGTCGGAGCGAATCTCCGGGCTGCTCGGGTCGGTGGCCGCAGTCGTCGACGTCGAGCGCGGTTACGAGCACGCTGTTGCCGCCGCGCTGGGCACGGCGGCCGACGCCGTTGCGGTGTCCTCACTTGATGACGCGGTCGCTGCGCTCGGACTGTTGAAGTCTGACGATGCTGGCCGTGCAGGCATGGTCATTGGTTCGGGTCCGCGACCCGAGGCGATCGGCGCAGAGTTGCCCCAGCTGCCGCCCGGTGCGCGATGGGTCCGCGACCTTGTGCATGCACCGGAAGAGCTGCGACTAGCACTCGCAGCTCTCACCTATCGCGTTGCAGTTCTTGACGATCTCGGTTCCGCGCTGACGTTCGTGCGCACGCTTCCCGACGTCCGCGTTGTTACTCGCGACGGCGATGTGCTCGGTCGTGATTGGGCCTACGGCGGTTCGGCGAGCACGCCGAGCCTGCTTGAAGTTCAAGCGGCACTCGACGAAGCGCGTCGCGGGCTGGTCGACGCCACGCATCGCGCTGAGCGGCTGCGCTTCACCATCACCGGCGTCGAGGCCGAACTCGCCGACGCATCAGCGCGGGCCGCGGCGGCGCTTGCACAACTGCATGAGTCGGATGCCGCGATGGCGGCCGTCGCCGAACAGCTCGGGCACTTGGGATCGGCTGCTCGGGCAGCTCTTGCCGAAGCCGATCGCATGGCCGGGTCGATCGCGCAGGCACGTGAGGCAGGGGATCGCGATCGTGCCCTGTTGACCGAGCTTGAGGGCCGGCTTATCGCAGCAGAAGCGTCGCCTGATGACGAGCCGTCAACCTCCGATCGCGACCGGCTCGCCGTCGTCGCTGCGGCCGCCCGCGACGCCGAGACCGAAGCCCGGCTGACTGTCGGTACCGCTGAGGAACGAGTGCGCGCGATCGGCGCCCGCGCCGATGAGCTGGACGCCGCTGCTGCCGCTGAGCGTGAGGCGCGCGAACGCGCCGTTGCCCGGCGGATCCGGCGCGAGCGCGAAGCTGTGATCGCCGAAGCCGTGGCTATCGGCGCGGCTGCCGTGTTAGATCGTCTCGAGTTGTCGTTGGCTGCTGCAACGACTGAACGCTCAGGCGCCGAGGCCATGCGCACCGAGCGCGACGGTGAACTGGCGGCGCTGCGCACGCGCGAGCGCGAGCTCATGGCCGAGATCGAGCAGCTGACCGATGTTGTGCACCGCGATGAACTTGCTCGCGCTGAGCAGCGCTTGCGCATAGAACAACTTGAGCAACGCGCGATGGACGAGTTCGGCGTGGAGAGTGCGGCGTTGAGTTCGGATTATGGACCTGACTCGCTGGTGCCGGTCTTCCCCGAGCCAGATGCGCCTGCCGATGCGCCGCTGCCATCGCCGGTGCCGTTTGTGCGCGCCGAGCAGGAGAAGCGGGCGCGCACGGCCGAACGTGCGCTGGCGTTGTTGGGACGGGTCAACCCGTTGGCACTCGAGGAGTTCTCCGCACTCGAAGAACGGCACCGGTTCCTTAGCGAGCAGCTCGAAGACTTGAAGCGCACCCGCAAGGATCTGATGGAGATCATCCGCGAGGTCGACGAGCGGGTGCAGCAGGTTTTCGCGGCCGCGTACGCGGACACCGAGCGCGAGTTCGAGGGCATCTTCTCCCGGCTGTTCCCGGGCGGCGAAGGCCGGCTGATCCTGACCGACCCCGACGACATGCTCAACACCGGCATCGACGTCGAGGCGCGGCCGCCAGGCAAGAAGGTCAAGCGCTTGTCGCTGCTCTCGGGTGGCGAGCGATCGCTGACGGCCCTGGCTTTGCTGGTCGCGATCTTCAAGGCGCGGCCGAGCCCGTTCTACGTCATGGACGAGGTCGAGGCCGCACTCGATGACACGAACCTGCGTCGGATGCTGAGCATCTTCGAAGAACTTCGCGAATCGAGCCAGCTGATCATCATCACGCACCAGAAGCCGACGATGGAGGTGGCCGACGCGTTGTACGGCGTCTCCATGCGAGGTGACGGCGTCACGACCGTCATCAGTCAGCGACTACGCGAGCCAACACCCGCGTAGTCGGTGGTTGCGCGGTCGAGTTTTTGATCGGCCTCGATCAGTTTCGCTGCCTCTGTTGCAGTTCCCTTTGCCCAAGCGCTCGTCGTGACAATGCCGAGGGCAAAGACTGCAACGCCGCAGCCGGTCATGATGTCCCAGCCTAGGTGGCTCGCTGACGAGAAGCCGTCGGCGAATGAGCCCCTGATTCGCGACGTGACAACAGCACCGAGGACGGCGACGCCGAGCGCCGCGCCGGTCTGCCGGCTCGTTGACGCGATCGCCGCGGCGACACCGGCCTGCGACCGTGGCATGCCGGACGCGGCCGAGTTGGTGATTGGCGCGTTGAGGATGCCGAAACCGAAGCCGAACACCATGTAGGCGACGATGAGGAACCAGATCGCGGTGTGGTCAGTCACCTGCGACAGCATCACGCCACAGACGGCAATGCCGATGCCTGCCAAGAGAAGCGGTAGCCGAGGACCGCGGGCGGCGACGACTCGGCCAGAGATGGGCGAGAAGATCGCCGTCATTGCGGCCATCGGGAGGGTGAGCAAACCGGCGTGCAGTGGGGAGAGGTGGCGGACTGACTGCAGGTAGAGCGTGTTGAGGAACAGGAACCCACCCAACGCCGCGAAGCCGCAGACCGCCGTCACAATCGCCCCGCTGAACGGCACGCTGTGGAAGAACCGGACATCGAGCAGGGGCTCGTCGCGGTGCCGCTCGTAGAGCACAAGGCAGGGGACGGCGATGACGACCGTTGCGAACGACGCGAGAATGCCTGCCGCCGTCCAGCCGAGTCTTGGGCCTTCGATGATTCCGAATGTCAGGCCAGCAAGGCTGATCATCACGAGCACCTGGCCAACGGGATCGAGCCGTCGCGCGCGTGCTGCTTTCGACTCAGGCACGAACGGCGCTGTCAGGACGAACGCCGCGACGCCGACCGGAACGTTCAACCAGAAGATCGATCGCCAGCCGATGGAGTCGACCAGGGCGCCTCCGACGACCGGTCCGAGTGCGAGGCTGAGTCCGACGACGCCGCCCCAGACTCCGATCGCCTTCGCGCGTTCCTTCGGGTCGGTGAACGTGTTGATGATGATGGACATCGCCACCGGGTTCAGCATCGAGCCGCCGACGGCCTGCACGACGCGGAAGATGATGAGCGTCTTCGTGTCAGGAGCAACGCTGCACAGCAACGAGCCAGCGGTGAAGATGACGAGTCCGGTCATGAAGACTCGCTTGCGACCGATCCGGTCGCCGATAGATGCCGAGAGCATCAGCAGGCTTGCGATGGCCAGGGTGTAAGCGTCTATGGTCCACTGCAGGCCGTCGAACGGAGTGCCCAAGTCCTTTTGGATCGATGGCAATGCGACGTTCACGATCGTCACGTCGATCCCGACGATGAACAGGCTCAGGCAGCAGATCGCCAGCACTGAGAATCGACGACGTCGATCAAGCATGAGGACCCGACTTTCTCCGAACCGGTGCGTTGTGCGTCGGTTCTGTCAGCTGCTCCACGACTCCCGCGAGAGTGCGAAGGTCGGCGGCTGACAGCGCATTGAGGGCGCGTGGTGGTTTGTCGGCGACGGACATCGCGGCGTCGAGCGTCCGACGTCCAGCCGGTGTGAGGTCGACGAGCTTGGCTCGCGTGTTCGTCGGATGCGGTGTCCGCGCGACGAGTCCAGCCTTTTCGAGGCTGTTGACGGCGACAGTCGCGGCGGGAGCGTCGACGGTCATCGAGTCGGCAAGCGCAGCAAGTGTCAGCGGCCCGGCGCCGATGCGCTTCAGGGCGCGGATCTGATTGAACGGAAGTCCGGTCACGCGGCATGCCTCGCGGCGCCAGTCGGTCCTGCTGTCCATCACGAGGGAGACCAGGGCATCCCAAACGTCATCCGCGTTTGTCTTCATACGATCATTGTGCGACTACAACCATTGTAAGTCAACAACTATCGGAAGCCGACCCCATTTGTGCCGGCTGGCCGGTTGCCTCGGCATTGGTGCAGGAGTGCTCTAGCCTTCGGGCTTATGGATTCTCACGATAATTTCGACTCGGCAGGCGGTCGCGACCGACGCCGCTCCTGCCGCAATTGGTCCCTACAGTCAGGCGATCGTCGCGGGCGGGTTTGTGTTCTGCTCAGGGACTGTCGGCATCGATCCGCAGACTGGACAAGCGGCGGAGGGCATCGAAGCGCAAACAGAACAAGCGCTTCGCAACATTGCAGCCATTCTCGGTGCGGCCGGCGCCTCGATGGCTGACCTGGTGAAGACCACCATCTTCTACGCCGACGTAGACGACTTCGCCAAGCTGAACGAGGTGTACGCCCGGCACATGCCTGACCCGCCGCCTGCCCGGTCAGCACCCGCGAACGTCAAGTTGCCGCGCGGTCTACTGATCTCCATCGAAGCCGTCGCACTGCTCCCGACCTGACATCTTTCACTCGTCGGGTCGCGTTACGTCATCGCTGTAGCTGGCGGCGTTCTCCTATGCTGATGGCATGGATGCGTCGACCGCCGAAGCGCTGGTGCAGATTGCGGAAGCGAGTCAGGCGGCGTCGCGTCGCGATGAGCCGGACGCCGAAGTTCCGGTCGAGGAGCGGTATCCGCTCATGGTGGAGGCGCTGGGTTGGTATCTGGATCGCGGTGACCTCGGCGGCGCGTTGCGCCTTGCCTCCTCGCTCGTGTCGTTCTGGATGGCGACGAACCGACTCGACCATGGGGATGAGTGGTACACCCGACTACTCGCGTTGCCGCGCGACGCCGACGAAACCAGAGCGCGCGCCCTTTATGCGCACGGCTATCTGGTCTTCTGGGCAGGCAACTATGACCTCGCCACCGTGCGCTTCACCGAGTCTCGTGACGTCGCTATCGGGCTTGGGAACGTGTCACTACAGGCACTTGCGTTGGCGGGCCTCGCCCGCGTGGCGCTGACCACCGATGTTGACGAAGCGGTCAGGCTGTTGCGTGAGGCTCTTGACGTGACCGAAGGGTTGTCCGACGACGACCGAGGCCGTTCGAACGCACTGCACGTACTCGGTCCGGCCCTGCAGATGTCGGGCGACCTCCTCGGCGCGCGGGAGGTTGTTTCTGGGCAACTTGCAGCGGCCTACGCCGCCGGAGACGCAGCACAGGTGTGGTCCGAGACTTCAAATCTGAGCATGGTCGAGCGCCAGCTTGGCAATCTCGATCGAGCCGAGGAGCTTTCACGTCAGGCCGTCGGTTCCGATTTCGCGCGCGGCCGCGAGCTTTACCTGGCCTGGTCACTCAACGGCCTCGCCGCCGTCGCAGCGGCGAAACACGAACTGGTGCGCTCGGCAACGATTATCGGCATCGCCTCGAGCATGATCGAGCACGCAGGTGGTCAGTGGCCGCCTGACGAACGTGAGCAGTACGACGAAACTGTGGCAAGGATAGAACTGGGCCTGACAACCGAACAGGTGATCGCCGCACGCGACAGCGGCGCTTCGATGTCGACCGGCGAAGCGTTGTCGTTCGCACTCAAGGGAGATGCCAGCAGCTAGACGCAGCTGAATGCGGTGCAAAGGAGTCGAAACGCGCTACCCCAGTGGCAAATGCGGTCGCGGGCCTCGTCGCAAAACCCCGGCTGCTTACTGCAGAGGCATTAGCGGGATTCTGTTGCGAGCTTTGCACCGAGGGCTACGAACGAGACCGCAAAGACTCGTCGAATGCGCTTGACGATGTGTGGCCGCGCGATCAAGTGCTCGCGCGCACCCGCGGCGAAGATGCCGTACACCGCAAACACGATGAAGGTCATCGCCATAAACACTGCACTGAGCATCAGCATCGTGGGCACCGTATGCGCGCTATTGCTAGGCACGAACTGTGGCAGGAAGGCGAAGAAGAAGATCGTCAGCTTGGGGTTGAGCAGGTTGACGAGTACGGCGGAGCGGACCACGCGTATCGCTGATTTCGGTTCGTCTTGCGTGCTGATCGTGAGGACGCCCTTGTCTCTCCATGTCGACCAAGCCATGTAGAACAAGTAGGCCACGCCGAGGATCTTGACTGTTTCGAAAGCCACTCCGCTGGCGTGCAGCAATGCGGCGGTTCCGGTAATGGCAGCCGCCAAGTGCGGCACTATCCCCAGCGTGCAGCCGAAGGCGGCGACGACGCTTGCGCGTCTGCCGCGGGCTAAGCCGGCGGCGATCGTGTACAACACGCCGGTGCCTGGTGTGGCGACGATGATGAGTGACGTGAGTAGGAACGCGGTGCTCATGCCTACAACCCCCAAAATGAGCCGGTGAGTCCGACACTTCGAAAGTAATCCGCAGCTGCAACCGGCTCGCGCCGAACGTAGCCGTGGTCGAGTCGGCCGTCGTACCAGTGCTCCGCAAGTCTCCACAACGTCGCGAGATCCATCACGTAGCCGCGGGTCTGTCCCGTCCGATCGAGCCACTGGTCGATGCAGGTCGTTGAGCAGAAGATGCGTTGGTTCCCGCATGTGTGCACGACGTCATCCCACATGTGTGCGGCTGGCACCAGAAAGTGCGCGACTTCGTCGCCCTGTGGCGGTTGCTCCACGCCGACGTTCCATGCGTGTGGGGTGTTGCACGCCGGGCACCTGGTAGCGACCAGCATGGGCTCGAGTTCGTGCACGAGCTGAGGCAGCGCGAAGGAGTCCCATGCGCAGCCACCCCACCACAACGTTGTTGACCCCATCACCGCGAATCCAAGAGGGACGGCGGAGAACGGGTGCGCCATCACGATGTCGTCGTCATTGTTGAGCACGACATGGCGGTTGTGCGCGAGCATCTCGAGCCCCGACTTGACCTCACCAGTGTTCGTACTCAGCTCCTCGGCGAGCTTGGCCGGAGTCGGTGCGTGACCAGTCGCGGCAAAGGAGCGGTAGACCGCCAGTCGCAGGTCCTCGAGTTCCATGACCTGATCCTCGTTCATCGGCGCAAGCCAAATCGATCGCGGGTGGCTAGACGGTGTCCTCAGCCCGTGACGAGAACGCTGTGTGCCTCGTGAATCTGTAGCGGGAACGGCAGGCTGGCTCTCGGAATCGGACCGCCCGGGATGACAGCGGCCGGTCCGCCTGCCATCGAGAACGTGCCCGTCCAGTTCGTCGTCAGGGCAACCGTGTAACTACCCGAAACGAGGTAGACATGGCTCAAGGATGCGATCGGATACACGCCGCCGGGATCGGTGCTGGTCAGCGTCGTGCCATCGCCGAAGTCCCAAGTCCATGAAGCGTTGACGTTGAGTGTGACCTGCACGCCGAGCAACGTCTCGTTGAACACTTGGACGACGGGTGTGTTCGTCGAGAACAAGGTGGGCAGGTTCACGACCCCGCTGCCTGCGGGTTGCTGACTCGGATGTGCCGTTGTCAGAAGTTGGGAGAACTCGTCATACGCCGCTAGTCGGACCTGGGCAGGGGTTGCGCCGCTCGGAGATCGACACTGCGTGCCACCGGCGATTGGTGCAGGCAGTCGCGGGTCGGTGATCATCAGCGTTTCCAGCAAGAACCCCGCCGGGCACGCATTCGCGCCACAGCCTGCGTTCGCGAGTGCAGGATCGCAAAAGGCGACCCATCGATAGGTGCAGCCGATGCAGTTGTTAGCGCCCCCGCCTTGAGTGCCGCCGTTTCCGGCACCGCCACCTTGGCCGCCGCTGCCGTTGACGGTGCCGGTGCCGCCATCACCGCCAACGCCGCTCCCGCCGCCGATTGGCTCTGACACGACTGTCAGATGGCCGATACCGGCGACGTCCAAGGGCGCTGCACTCGCATTCGTGGTTGCAAGTGCGGCGGTGGATGCGACGACCGCGACAGCGAACGCCAGGACTTGCCGCATCATTGGTCGGTCGCACCCAACAGAGTGCTCTGCTGCACAATCCAGCGACCATCGGCGTTGATGATGAACAAGTCGTTGTCGCCGTCTGGCGTCGGAGGCGTTGTGGTGACCTGCTTGCCAGTGGCGTCGACAATGCGACCTGCGGAAACGGTGTACTTGATTTCGCCGCTGGCACCCGCAGCGAGGAAGTTGACGTCGATCGACTTGAGGGTGAACTTCGCGCCGTCGTAGCGTTCCCCTTTTGCGGTGTGCTGGTTGATGCTGTTGATGAGCTTTCGGCATCCGCAGGTGGTTGACGTCAACGCGTCGATCTTCGTTGTGTCGCCCGTCGGAGCGCGATGTTGAAATCGTCAACGAATGCCTGTGATGTGGCGCGGACGTGCATCGCGATGACGTCGGCCGACGTCGGCGGCGAGGCGTCGCTGGGAGCGGCACTGGTCGGCGTCCCGCTGATTGTTGGGATTCGGCTTGAGACCGAGGTAGCGGAGGATGTCGCCGGGCTTGGAGATGGCGTGGCCGGAGCGCTGACGCGGACCGCCCGGGGAGTCGAAACCGCGCTTCCGAGGGCGCTCGGATGGCTCACGTCGGCCGAGCAGCCGGCCAACGACGCGGCGCCAAGCAGCACGAACAGAAGGGTCCCCCGGCGATATCCCACCGGCGGAGGGTACGGCCGCTACGGACGCCTGCCGGGGTTATCCACAGGGTGAACGTCGGGCTGGAGACCGCCGCAGCCTTGGCGAGCGCGAGCCAATGCGAGACTTGGCGCCGTGCAGACGCTGCTGGAGATCCTGATCCCGATCGTCGTCCTCGTGGGGGCGGGCGGCGCTTTCTTCGTGCGCAGCACCCGTCGGCGGTCGGTTCGGCCGCCGAGAACCGAGCTGACGAGCCGCCCGACCCAGGTCAGGCCCCAGGGACGAGCCGCTCCGACTGCTCCGATCCCGCCAGCGCCCCAGGCGACGGTCGACGCCGCCGAAACACTCGTCGGGCCCGACCTCACCGAAACTCCCGAACCTGCGGCCGGTCGGCTCGTCAGGCTGCGCGCACGGCTTGCGCGGTCGGAATCCACCCTCGGTCGAGGGCTGCTGGCGCTTCTCTCGCGCGACACGCTCGACGACGAGACATGGCAGGAGGTCGAGGATTTGCTGCTCACCGCCGATGTCGGCGTAAGCGCCAGCAACGAGCTCGTCGACTCCCTCAAGACCAAGGCAAAGGTGCTCGGCACGAGGTCGGCAGCCGATGCCAGGGCATTCCTGCGCGAAGGTCTCCTCGAACTCGTCGACCCCGACCTCGACCGCACCTGGCCACACAGCGGCCACCCGGCGAAGGTCCGGCGATCGTGCTCGTCGTCGGCGTCAACGGCACCGGCAAGACCACGACGTGCGGCAAGATTGCGCGATTGCTCGTCGCTGAAGGCCGAACCGTGGTGCTCGGTGCTGCCGACACATTCCGAGCGGCGGCGGCCGACCAGCTTGAGACGTGGGGACGCCGAGTCGGTGCGCAGACGGTTCGTGGCCCCGAGGGCGGCGACCCTGCCTCGGTCGCATTCGATGCAGTGAAGACCGGCATCGATCTCGGCGTCGACACCGTGCTCGTCGACACGGCCGGTCGCCTGCACACCAAGGCCGGCCTGATGGACGAGCTCGGCAAGGTCAAGCGGGTCATCGAGAAGCAGACTCCGGTTGACGAGGTGCTGCTGGTGCTTGATGCGACCACCGGGCAGAACGGGCTCGTGCAGGCACGGGTTTTTGCCGAGGTGGTCGACATCACCGGCGTTGTCCTGACGAAGCTCGACGGCACCGCCAAGGGCGGCATCGTCATCTCTGTACAGCGCGAACTCGGCGTCCCGGTCAAGCTTGTCGGTCTAGGTGAAGGCGCGGACGATCTCGCGCCATTCGAGCCAGAGGCGTTCGTCGACGCACTGCTGGGCTCCTAGCCCACGACGGCCCGACGCGACCGACGCGGCCCGCTGCCGCTCCTGTTACACGCCCGTAATGCGCTCGCGGCGAACTTCATCGCCTGTGAAACACCCTGGTGCCATTCCGGAAATCGCGGTCCGCGAACTTACTGCCGACTGAGCGACAACGAGGTCGTCCGTGGCGCGCTACCGATGAGTGGAGTGAAATGGACCCCAAAACCGGTCTTAACTGGGGCAACACCGCGTGGATGCTCGCCGCCACAGCGCTGGTGCTGTTAATGACGCCGGGCCTCGCCTTCTTCTACGGAGGCATGGTCCGGTCAAAGAACGTGCTGGCGATCTTGATGCAGAACTTCGTGTGCATGGGCATCGTCAGCGTGCTGTGGGTGCTCGACCTCTTCAGCCTGGCCTTCGGTACCGACAAGCTCGGCGGCTTCATCGGCAGTGCGTCGACCTTCGTCGGCATGCATCACGGCGCCGACATGTGGGGCTCCGGTGACGGAGTGCCGACCACGGTCATCGCGACGTTCCAGATCACTTTCGCGATCATCACCGCTGCGCTGATCACCGGCGCGGTCGCGGACCGGCTGAAGTTCGCCCCCTTCGTTGTCTTCGTCACCGCGTGGTCGATCTGCGTCTACGCACCGATTGCCCACTGGGTATGGGGCGGTGGCGGTTGGTTGGCCCAACACCACGTTGAGGACTTCGCCGGCGGCACCGTCGTGCACATCAACGCAGGTGTCGCAGGTATCGCTCTGACACTCGTACTCGGGAAGAGAATTGGTTGGCCCAAAGAGCGGATGCGCCCGCACAACGTGCCGTTCGTGCTGCTCGGCGCGGGATTGCTCTGGTTCGGTTGGATCGGGTTCAACGCCGGCAGTGAACTGGCCGCCGACCCGGTCGCCGGATGGGCGCTGATCAACTCGGTCGTGGCCACTGCCGCGGCAATGCTGGGCTGGCTCGTCGTAGAGAAGATCAGAGACGGGCACTCGACAACACTCGGTGCCGCATCGGGCCTCGTCGCTGGTCTCGTCGCCATTACGCCGGCGTGTGGATTCATCACCCCGATCGGTGCGATCGGCCTGGGAGTCGTGGCTGGCGCAGTCTGCGCGCTCGCCGTCGGCCTGAAGTTCAAGGCTCGTGTCGATGACTCGCTCGACGTCTTCGCGGTTCACGTGGTCGGTGGCATCATCGGCGCCCTGTCGATCGGCATCATCGGCGACGCGACGATCGGCGGCAACAACGGTCTGTTCAACGGCGGCGGGTTTACCCAGCTCGGTCGACAAGCTCTCGGAGTCGGCTCGGTCATCGTCTACGACTTCATCGTCACACTCGTGATCGCCGTGGTCATTGACAAGACCATGGGTCTGCGGGTGTCGCGCGACGTCGAACTCGAGGGTCTCGACATCAACCTGCACGCCGAGTCTGCGTACGACACTGTCGGTTCATCTGGTTCTGGCACGTCGCACACGTCAGTCCAACTGCCAGCGGCAACGAGTGAGAAGGTGAGTACATGAAGTTGATTACCGCGATCGTCAAGCCGTTCAAGCTGGACGACGTCAAGGCTGCACTGGAGACCTTCGGTGTGACTGGCATGACGGTCAGCGAAGCCAACGGATATGGTCGCCAGCGTGGCCATACCGAGGTGTATCGCGGCGCGGAGTACGAAGTCGATCTTGTGCCGAAGGTACGCATCGAGGTGCTCGTCGACGAGGGCGACGCCGATGACGTTCTCGACGTCATCGTCAAGTCGGCCCAGACGGGCAAGATCGGTGACGGCAAAGTCTGGTCCGTGCCGATCGACGACGTCATCCGGGTCCGGACTGGCGAGCGCGGAATCAGTGCGCTCTGAGTTCAGTGCCATCGCTTGACGATGCAGAGGCGACGCGTACGCAACGCGTCGCCTCTGCATCAAAGAGCGACGAGAGCGTGGAGTCGCCGGCTGACTCGGCCCGTGATCTCAGTGCGTTGAGGGCCGAGCGAACCGCGCAAGGCCGATGCCTGGCTGCGCGAACTGCTCGGTGACGCCGATGGCGTAGCACTTGTCGCGGTCGGCGGTTACGGGCGCAGCGAACTCGGCCCGGGCAGCGACCTCGACGTGATGATGCTGCACGACGGTAGGTCTGATGTCGTGCAGATCGCCGACCAGGTCTGGTATCCGATCTGGGACGCCGGGTGGCAGCTCGACCACTCGGTACGCACGGTCGCCGACGCGGTGTCTGTCGCGAACTCCGACATGAAGGCCGCCCTCGGGATGCTGCACGCCCGGCACATCGCCGGGGTGCCCGATCTCACTGCTCGCTTGCGCGAGCACGCGTTCGGCCAGTGGCGCTCGCGCGCATCGAAGCGGTTGCCGGAGCTGCACGACATGGTGCGCGAGCGGGCCGAACGGCTTGGCGAAGTGGCGTTCCTGCTCGAGCCCGACCTGAAGGAAGCGCGCGGCGGACTCCGCGACGTGCACGCACTCGAAGCAATCGCTGCGGCGTGGGTTGCCGCCGGCCCCGGACCGCCGGTGCGGGCCGCATATCGCCGGCTGATCGACGTCCGCGACACGTTGCAGGAAGTCGCGGGCCGACCGACGACTCGCATGGTCGCACAGGAGCAAGAGGCGATCGCGGCTCGTCTTGGCATGGCCGACGCCGACGAGTTGTTGCGTGCGATCAGCGAAGCTGCGCGCACGGTTTCTTACGCGAGTGACGTGACGTGGCGTTCGGTCGAAGGCAGCTTGCGTCGACGTCCGAAGGCGGAACGCAAGCCGGTCGCAGAAGGTGTCGTCGAGCAGGACGGCGAGGTGGTGCTCGCGCGCGGAGTCGATCCGACTCCCGACCCGACTCTTGTCGTGCGCGCTGCTGCTGCCGCTGCTCAAGTTGGGTTGCCGCTGTCGCCGCCGACGATCGACTTGCTCGCCAACAAGTGCCCGCCGATGCCCAACCCCTGGCCGTCGTCGGCGCGCGATGCATTTGTCGCGTTACTTGGTGCTGGCAGGCCGGCGTTGGTCGTGTTCGAGGCGCTCGACCAGGCCGGGCTCATGGCGCGATTGATCCCTGAGTGGGAGAGCGTCCGCTACCGCAGGCAGCACAATCCGTTGCATCGCTACACGGTCGATCGCCACCTCGTCGAAACCGCAATCGAAGCCGCCGCCCTAACACGTCGTGTTGCGCGACCCGACCTGTTGTTGCTGGGCTCCTTGTTCCACGACATCGGCAAGGGAAGCGACGGCGACCATTCGATCGCTGGTGCTGCGCTCATGCCGGGGATCGCGGCCAGGCTCGGCATGAACGAGCGCGACAGTGTGGTGTTGACGACGCTGGTGCGCCATCACTTGCTTGCTGTCGCAAACTGCGACTAGACGCGACCTCGACGATCCGGCCACGGTCTCGGCCGTCGCGCAAGCAGTGGGCTCGCCACTCGTTCTCGAGTTGCTGCACGCGTTGACCGAAGCCGATGCGCGCGCTACGGGCACCCCGATGTGGGACGACTGGCGCGCTCGCCTTGTTGCCGATCTCGTCAGCCGGACGGCGGCCATGCTCGCCGGCGAGGCGGTTCCGCCGCCGGTCGCGGAACTGCCGCCCGCGATCGTGAAGCTCGCGGAGGCTGGCCAGCTCGCGGTCATCTCTGAGGGCACTCCTGACCACAGCCGCATCACGGTGATCGCGCCTGATCAGCCGGGCCTGCTCTGGAGGTCGGCGGGGGTACTGGCCTTGCACAGACTCGGCGTCCGGGCAGCAGTCGCGACATCGGTCGGTCCGACAGCGGTCACTGTCTTCGATGTTGAACCGACCTACTTCTCCGAAGTCGAGCCGGCGCGGATCCAAGACGACATGCGCCGGGCCATCGAGGGCGGTCTCGACGTGGCCCAGAAGCTGGCCCGCCGCGAAGCCAGCGCGGCGACCCGAAAGTCGATCGTGTTGCCACCGGCCACTGTGCTGTTGCCGGGCGGCGCGTCCGACAAGGCGACGGTCCTGGAGGTGCGGGCTCACGACCGGCCGGGCCTGCTTTTCACGGTGACTCGCGTGCTGGCCGCCGAGGGGCTCGACGTGCAATCCGCTCGGGTCGAGACGCTCGGTGCTGAGGTGGTCGACGCGTTCTACGTGACCGACCGGGGCGGTCGCCCGCTTGCACCAGACCGGGCAGAAGCGGTTCGCCGCGCTGTCGAAGAGGCACTGCGGGGCAGCGCGCCGCGGAGTTGACTTAAGGCTCGGTAGGCTGGCGCGCGTGTTCGACACCCTCTCTGACCGGCTCGAGTCGGTCTTCAAGAACCTGCGCGGCAAGGGTCGGTTGTCGGATGCCGACATCGACGCGACCACCCGCGAGATCCGCATCGCGCTTCTTGAGGCTGACGTCGCCCTGTCGGTGGTCAGGGACTTCGTCGACGCGGTCAAGGAGCGTTCGCGCGGGGCGGCGGTCTCCCAAGCGCTGAACCCGGCGCAGCAGGTCATCTCGATCGTCAACGAGGAACTGGTCCAGATCCTCGGCGGCCAGACCAGGCGTCTCCGCTACGCGAAGAACCCCCCGACCGTGATCATGCTGGCCGGCCTGCAGGGTGCGGGTAAGACGACGCTGGCCGGCAAGCTCGCCAAGTGGCTGTCGGGGCAGGGGCATGCACCACTCTTGGTAGCCGCCGACTTGCAGCGGCCCAACGCCGTGCTAGCAGCTTCAGGTGATCGGCAAGCAGGCTGGCGTCCCGGTCTTCGCCCCCGAGCCGGGTAGTGGCGTTGGCGATCCGGTCGCGGTGTCGAAGGCCGCCATCGAGCACGCCAAGCGCATGGGTCACGACATCGTCATCGTCGACACGGCGGGCCGCCTCGGCGTCGACGCCGAGATGATGCAGCAGGCGATCGACATCCGCGATGCCGTCGACCCGAACGAGATCCTGTTCGTTGTCGACGCCATGCTCGGCCAGGACGCCGTCAACACCGCGCAGGCATTCCTCGACGGCGTCGGTTTCGACGGCGTCGTGCTCACGAAGCTCGATGGTGACGCCCGCGGTGGTGCTGCCTTGTCGGTGGCGTCACTGACTGGCCGTCAAATCATGTTCGCCAGCACGGGGGAGAAGCTCGAAGACTTCGACACGTTCCATCCCGAGCGCATGGCTTCGCGCATTCTCGGTATGGGCGACATCCTGACGCTGATCGAGCAGACCCAAAGTGCGTATGACGCCGGTGAGGCCGAAGAGACCGCCCGCAAGCTCACCGAAGGTGAGCTGACCCTCGAGGACTTCCTCGAGCAGATGATGATGCTGCGCAAGATGGGGCCTATCGGCAACCTGCTCGGCATGTTGCCGGGCATGGGGCAGATGAAGGAGCAGATCGCGCAGGTCGATGACAAGGACGTCGACCGCATCGCCGCCATCATCCGCTCGATGACGCCGATCGAGCGCGAGGACCCGAAGATCATCAACGGGTCGCGACGAGTGCGCATCGCCAAGGGTTCCGGCGTCACTGTGGCTGAGGTCAACAGCCTCGTCGACCGCTTCTTCGAAGCCCGCAAGATGATGAAGCAGATGGCCGGCATGGGCGGCCTCCCAGGCATGGGCGCGCGGCGCGCGACGAAGGCTGTGAAGAAGGGCAAGAAGGGCAAGGGTGGCCGGCCGGGCGGACGCCCAGGAGGCGCACCACCTGCAGCGTTGCCGCCCGGGCTCACCCGCTCGTTGCCCGGCGCTGACGGTGGCCTCGGTTTGCCGGCCCAGTTGCCACCGGGCATGAAGATGCCGGATCTCTCCAAGTTCCGCTTCCCGCCGACCGGCGGCAATCCAGGCAATCAGGGTCCGGCTGGTCCGAGGCCGCGCTGAGCGCGACCCCATCGGCGCCGCTGCGCGACACGACACCGGCGCTGCGCGTTCGAGCGACGGTGCTACCCGACGCCGAGGCCGGCGAGTTCTTCGTCGTCGACGGGCGCATCACGTTCGAGCAGCCGGCCGAGAGCAGTACCTTCGCCGACCGCGGCTTTGTGTTGCCGGGTCTGGTTGACGCGCATTGCCATGTTGGCTTGGCGGCCGAAGGCGGCGTGCCGCTCGAGGAGGCGCGCGCTCACGCGATCGCCGATCGCGATGTCGGTGCGTTGCTGTTGCGCGATACCGGCGTACCGCACACCTACCTTGAGCTCGACGACGAACCCGATCTACCCCGCATCGTGCACGCCGGCCGGCATCTCGCGCGCACCCGCCGGTACATCCGGGGCTACGGCATCGAACTCGAGCCAGCGCAGTTGCCGGACGCAGCGGCGGAGCAGGCGCGCCGGCCAGGTGGCCACAGCACACCGTGGGTGAAGCTGGTTGGTGACTGGATCGACCGCGATCTGGGCGACCTCGCGCCATGCTGGCCGGGTGACGTTCTCGCAGAAGCTGTCCGACGCGCGCACGAGGCAGGTGCGCGAGTAGCGGTTCACGTTTTCGGCGAGGAAGCACTGCCAGACCTGATCGCGGCGGGCGTCGACTCGATCGAACATGGCACCGGTCTTGATGAGCAAACTGTCGCAGAAGTTGCGCGCCGCGGTATCGCGGTTGTTCCGACGCTGGTCAACGTCGCGAACTTCGAGAAGTTCGCCAGTCAAGCGACGAAATATCCTTTGTACGCAGCGAGAATGCGCAGATTGCAACGCAGCGCCGACACTCGAATCGCAGCGGCGCATGAAGCGGGCGTACCGATTTACGTCGGCACCGATGCCGGCGGAAACCTGCCGCACGGACTCGTCGTCGAGGAGATGCTGGCGTTGCAGAGGGCTGGCTTGTCGAACGCCGACGTACTTGGCGCGGGGTCGTGGAAAGCGCGCGAGTGGCTGGGTCTCCCGAGCCTCACGGAAGGTGCGCCCGCCGACTTCGTCGTCTACGACGACGATCCGCGTGCAGACCTGAACGTGCTACGAAATCCCCGGCGCATCGTCGTCCGCGGCACTGTCATTCGTTGAGATCTGGCGGTCGTTGATGTCTACCTCGCAGCGCTGAGTGTCGTCATGATGGGGCTGCCAGGGACACCCAGGGCTGCGACGGTTTCCTGCGTGGCGGCGATCACTCGCACGGGCGCGTTCGCAAACATCGCCACGATGGCGTCGAGTTCGTCATCGGTGCGATCAGGTGCGTGGTGGAAGAGCATCAGCGACTTGGCGCCCGCACGCACTGCAAGCCCGATGGCGTACTCGATTGCCGAGTGTCCGAGGTAGGTCACGCCCGGAAACTGTGCGGCCAGGAACTGCGCGTCGTGCAGGAGCACGTCGACGTCACGCGCAAGGGCGAGCGCCGCCTCATGGTAGGCGCCGAGCCCTTCTGGCCCGGCCCCTTCGCCCAGAGGGAAATGGTCGCCGAGGTAGGCGATCGATCCGGCTTCGTCGGACACGCGGAACCCGAACGTCCGGCCGCCCTTGTGCGGGATCTCCCGGACAAGGACTTCGAAGCCCTCGAGTTCGTGCGGACCTTCGATCAAAGGGTCGAAGGTCCAACCGGTCCCGTAATCTGCGTCGGTCCGATCGGGAAGTGCGGCGGCGAGAGTCCGCGGGCGAGGGTGCCGACCGCGTCGCCGTCGATCGCCGGCAGCAAGACGTTGACGCGATGTCCCTCTCGCACCGCCCTGGAAGAACGGCAAGCCGTGCACGTGATCCCAGTGCAAATGGCTCAACACGATGGTGCCTCGAAAGGGTGCGCCGTTGAGGAGGTTCGTCACCCGCCGCAATCCGGTGCCTGCGTCGATCACGAAGCTCGGCCGCTCACCGTCGTGTGCGAGGGCGACGGACGATGTGTGGCCGCCGTACCGGACGAAGTCGGGGCCAGGTGCCGGCGTCGAGCCGCGCACCCCGCACAGGAAAGCGCGCACGCTATTCCTGCACCTCGCTTTGGCCCGGAGTGCGGGCAAGACGGACGCCGGCAAGCGTCTTCAACGACACGCTCGGTGGTGCCGCCTCGAGAGCGTTGAGGAATTCCTTGCCTTCGATGCGCAGCAACGTGCACGCCTCTTTGGTCGTGACAGTGGCACTGCGCGGCCGGTTGTGGAGCAGACCAAGTTCGCCGACATACGAGGGCGCGTCGACGTCGGGCAACTCCACCGTATTGCCGTCGGGATTGGTTGCCTCGATGCCGAGCTTGCCGGTGACGAGGATCCACAGCGCATCGGCCTCGTCGCCTTCGCGGATGATGACCGTGCCAGCCGGGGTTTCTTGTTCCACTGCTGCCTTTGCCAATCTCTCGAGCACGGAGTTGCTTGCGCCGGTGAAGAGATCGAGGGCACCGAGCAACCGTACCGTTGGGGCTAGCCGTGCGACCGCCGCCGCAGACTCGCGATCGGCTTTCAACACCGCAGGCAGGCCGATCAACGCCAGCAGGGGGAAGGCGAATCCGATCACCAGCAGCGTGGTGTGCAGGCCGTGCGACGTGAGCAAGGCGGCGCCCACGAAGCTGGCCGCGACGATGAACCCGAGGACGATCGCATCGAATACGCCGAGCACCCGGCCGAGGACTTCGCGTGGCAGGTCGCGTTGCAGTGCCGTGTACGCCAGCACGTCGACGACGATCATCCCGGCACCCGAGATCACCTGCAGGATGAATGCCAGCACAGGCGCGTGCACGGTCGCGGTCACAGCGAAAGGCAATGCCTGCAACAGGATGCTGCCAAAGATGACCGGCGCAAGGCGGCTGGAGCTGCCGAGTTTGTTCGCCAGACCGGCGGCAAGCACGCCACCGAGAGCGGCCCCGGCAAGGAGGTAGCTGTACCCGTTGGCGCCGGTTCCGAGGTGTTCTGAGAGCGGCACGTAGATGACGGTGCTCGCGCCGTAGACGGCAGAGTCGAGCCCGCAGAACAAGACGAGCACCAAGGCGACGCGCTCTCGACCTAGAGCCCTGATGCCGACCAGCCACTGCTTGAAGGCGTTCTCGCCGGGTGCGGCGTCGCCAGTCGCTCGAACGTGCAGCCGCGCGACGATGCCGGCTGCTACGACGAAGCTCGCGGCGTTCACGATGACGCCGGTGACCGGTTCTCCGGTGAGCAGCAGCAGACCACCGGCTGCGGGGCCGAGCACGACGGTCAAGCTCTCCAGTGTCGAGAAAAGCCCGTTGGCGGCGGCAAGATCTCGCTCGCCCACAATCTCGGGGGTGAGCGCTCCTGAGGCGGGCCGGTAGGGCGATCCGGCGGCGGCAGAGATGACCCGCAGGAACAGGAGCAGCAGCAGCGGCGAATTGGTACCGACGACGACGGCGATCACGCACATGATCGCGGCGTTCGCGAGGGCTGAGACGATCATCACCCGAGTGCGTTCGTAGCGGTCGGCGAGCACACCTGCGTAGCCGCCGACGAGCAAGCTGGTCAGCCAACCTGCCGACGCCATCGCGGCCAGCCATTGAGTCGAGTGCGTGCGATCCCAGACGTAGACCGCGAGGACGACGGAGTACGCCCAGCCGCCGAGCGCATCGACGACGTAGGCGATGACCATGAGTCGAAAGTCGCGCTGCCGCAATGCGTCGCGGTAGCGACCACTACTTTTGGAGCCCGCCACGCCGCTCTCCTCGCCGTCCTGCGGTCACGACTATGCGTGCAGTTGCGTCGGGGAAGCGTTGCATATCGGCGCCTCAATTGGTGAGTCAGCCTCGATGCCGTTTCCGCCCCGCGCGGGCGTACCCTTTGCGTGTCCCGATCACGGACTGGCTGCGGCCGGTACCCCGAGTCGCGGCGTAGTACGAAGGAGGCAGTCGTGCCTGGCGCCGGGTCGGAGACCGACTGCAGCAGCTGTGGGGCGGCGAATCGGGTCGGCGCGAAATTCTGCAGCGAATGCGGCCACCCGATGTCGCAGGCGTGCGGCGTGTGCGGTGCGCCGCTCGGCGGTGGTCGGTTCTGCAGTGAATGTGGGACGCCGGTCCCTGGGCGTCAGAGCGGAGCCTCGGTGCCCGCGCAAGCGGGCCATAGCGACCGCTTGCCGTCGGATCCGGTGTCCGAGAGACGGACGGCGTCGCTGCTGTTCGCCGACATGGTCGGCTTCACACCGATCGCCGAGGCGCGCGACCCCGAGGCTGTGCGCGACCTGCTCTCGACGTATTTCGAGCGCGCCCGGGCGATCATCGAGCGTTACAACGGCACGGTAGAGAAGTTCATCGGCGACGCCGTCTTTGCTGTCTGGGGAGTGCCTGCCGCTCGCGAGGATGACGCCGAGCGAGCGGTGCGAGCCGGGCTCGACCTGGTGGCCACCGCGCGTGTACTCGGCGAGGAGTTCGGCCTCGAGGCGTTGCAGATGCGGGTCGGTGTGAGCACCGGGCAGGTCGCCGTCACCCTGGGCGCGATCGCTTCCGACGGACAGGGAGTCGTCGCGGGTGACGCCGTCAACACGGCCGCTCGGATTCAGGCCGCGGCGGCTCCCGGTGAGGTCTGGGTTGACGACACGACGCGGTCGCTCACGACTGCGTCACTGGCGTATGTGTCGACCGGAACCCATGAACTGAAGGGGAAGTCGTTCCCCGTCGAACTGTTCCACGCCGTACGCACGACCGCGGCCGCGGGCGGTGCGCAACGGGTCGACGGGCTCGAAGCGCCGTTCGTCGGGCGCGACCGCGAACTGCGCCTGGTGAAGGAGCTTTTCCACGCGACGGCAGAGGAGCGACGGGCCAGGTTGGTGCTCGTTGCCGGCGAGCCCGGCATCGGAAAATCCCGACTGGCATGGGAATTCGAGAAGTACGCCGACTCCATCACTCAGCGCACGCACTGGCTTCGCGGTCGCTGCCTCTCCTACGGCCAAGGTGTCGCGGGCCGCGTTGTCGCGGAGATGGTGCGCTCGCTCTTGCGTGTAACTGAGACGGACGACGATGCGACCGTCACGGCGGCGCTCGACGAACGTCTCGCGCGCCACGTCAGTGAGGAGGGCGAGCGCGAGGTATTGCGCCCACGCCTTGCCAGCTTGCTCGGACTGTCGGACGCCGTGTTCGACCAGGCCGACCTTTTCGCTTGCTGGCGCGCATTCTTCGAGTCGCTGTGTGCTGGCGACGAGTCGGTCACCATGATTGTCGAAGACTTGCAATGGGCCGACGACGGCTTTCTGGACTTCCTTGACTACCTGCTCGATGTCAGCCGGGCCGCCATCATGGTGCTTGCCTTGGCCCGCCCCGAGGTCACGAGCCGCCGTGCAGGCATTGGTGCCGGCCGGCGGTCGAGCACCCTCTTTCTCGAGCCATTGCCGGACGACGTGATGGTGCGGCTTCTCGACGGGTTGGTGGCCGACCTGCCCCGCGACCTACGGACCGAACTCGTGGCCCGCGCGGAGGGCGTACCGCTGTATGCCGTCGAGACTATCCGCGCGCTCATCGACCGTGACGTCGTCGTCGCCCAGGGCGGCCGATACGTCGTTGACCCTGAAGCCGTCGGAGCGCTCGACCTGTCGGCTCTCGGGCCGCCAGCCAGCTTGCAGGCGTTACTCGCCGCCCGTCTCGATGCGCTGCCTGCGGCCGAGCGCCGAGTAATTCAAGACGCCAGCGTGCTCGGCTTGAGCTTCACCCGAGCGGGGATCGGTGCCCTCGCGCCGTCCGATATCGATCTCGACGCGGCGCTGGAAAGCCTGCGTCGCAAGGAAATTCTGATCGTCGACAACGATCCGCGGTCACCCGAACGCGGGCAATACCGGTTTGTACAAGCGCTGCTTCGCACGAGCGCCTATGACACGCTGTCGCGGCGCGACAAGCATGCCAGGCACCTCGCGGTCGCTGAGCACCTGGCCGCGCTGCCCGACGCCGACACGATCGCGGGCGTCCTTGCCGCGCACATTCTCGACGCCATCTCGGCGATGCCTGACGCACCTGACGTCGAGGCCTTGCGCAACCGGGCTGCACTGCTGCTAGAACAAGCCGCTGTTCATGCGGCTGGTGTTGGTGCGCCGACCGACGCCCTCGCCCACTACGGCCAACTTTTAGCACTCGACTTGCCGGACGAAGCTGTCATCCGGCTCACGATCGCAGCGTCATCCATCGCGCTCGACGCCGCGGCGCGACTCGACGAGACCGATCGATGGTTGTCCGCAGGCCAGCTTGCGGCCGAGCGCCGAGGCGATGAGGAGGCGATGCTGCGCCTGACCATGAACCGCTCCCGGATGTTCGGTGTGCGCGGCGATACACAGCCGTCCGTGCCACTCGCCCAGGAGGTTTTCGCGGCCTCGCTGGGACGGCCCGACCGGGTCGGGTTGCTCGCCCTCGCGGCACGGACGATTTCGGTAGCTGCCCAGAGCACCGGTGACTTCGCGCTCGGCGAGCGAGTCGTGATGCAAGCACTGCCAGACATCGAGCGCTACGGCGATGAATCCCACTTCGATGTGTTCCTCGATGGGATTGCGGCATGGGCGAGCGGCGCAGGCTATCGGCGCTTCTCGATGGTCGTTCACGCTGGCTCGACCGCGCGCAGTGACGACCGCACCCCACGTGCTGTTGTGCGGATGCTGAATCAGGTCGCGCTGCTGGCACCCGACGATCTTGCCGCCGCAACCCGGATGGCGAGCGCAGCCCAACAGCGCAGCGAAGAACTTGGCTTGATCGGCTCACTCATCGTGGCGGACGGTCACCTCGCCGTCTGCTTCCTCGAGGCTGGCCGCTGGGCCGAGGTTGAGGGAATCCGCCAGCGACATCCCGCTGACGAGCGCAGCGACCGGATCGACTGGGAGGCCTACCTCGCGGCTGGCTTCGCCTTGCTTGCGTATGGCCGCGACGACGCGACGGTGCTGCTTCCCGCGGTCGGCCCGGCGCGCGACTCGATCGACCCGGTTGTGCACGGCTGGGTGCTCATGCGCGATGCCGTCGAGTCGTATTTCGCTGGCAATCGCGGCGCCGCCGCGACGCTGGCCGCTGACAGCGTGGAGCGCATGGCTGACCTTGGTCTGACCAGCGAAGACATGCCGCTGGCGTTCGGCCTGGCGCTGGACCTGCTGCTCGAGGTCGGGGCACGTGCCCGCCTGACCGAGCTGGTCGAAAGGCTGGAAACCGTCCCGCGTGGCCAGCGGTTCCGGCTGCTGCAGGGCCACCTCGTAAGAGCGCGCGCGCACCTGTCGCCTGACCCCATTGCTGGGCTGCGGGCCGCGGCCGAAATCTTCACGTCGATGGGCGCGGCATATCCGGCCGCCCAGGTGCGGGTCGAACTAGCGACGCGGCTTGCGGACGACGGCGACCTGCGCGGTGCGGCCGAGGCACTGTCGAGCGCGCGGCCGCTGTTAGAGCAGATCGGCGCCGTGCATCTACTCGCTGCCGCCGATCGGGTCGCTGCGGCCGTCGCCCTCGTCGTCCCCGTCTTGCCGTAGTGCCTCGCAGCCCTGGGTGTTGTGAACTGGCACTGCGAGGTACACCCGGGGCTGCGACGGGTTGGTCTAGCCGGTGCAGTCGCCCGACAGACTCAGCTGATCGAGCGAGCCGTCGCTAGCCGCGAACGCGTAGCCCCGAACGGAAGCCACCGGGCCTTGCACCGCTGGCCACTGTTCCAGCAGGGCGCCGGACTGCGGGTCGATGCAAGCCAGCCCTTCGCTGCCGCCGGACCGTACCCACACCACGGAGGCGCCGGGCCAGACGATCGCACCGGGTCCGAGTGAGTCGTCTGCACCCGACAGCTGCGTTGCTAGAGGTTGCAAGGATGAGCCGTCGAGGTGGAACAGGCGCGGAGTGGAACCTGACCCGTAGCCGCCGACCCAGATCTGATCGCCGACCACTGCGATCGACTCCTTGCCGATCGGCAGCGGGGAGCTGGCTCCGATCACGGCGTGGGATTTTGCGTCGATCTCGTGGATCACCATGTCTCCCAGCGAGTTTGCGGCCCCAGGCGTGCTGATCGCCTCGCCGTACAGGATTCGGTGACGCACGGCGTCGACAGCAACCGAAAACACGATTCCACCTATGACCTTTGAAGCCACCGGCCCGTTGGCCGCAATCGTCACGACATAGAGGCCGTCGTTGGTCGCTAGCCACAGCTGTCCGTCCAATGCGGCCGCGTCGAAGGAGTAGGTCGGAACCGTGACGGCACCGTCGATCGCGAAGCTTGAAGTGGCGTAGACATGGATGGTCGTCGAATCGGTGCCGGTCGACTTCCCTGCGTCGTCGACGAACGCTTGGCCGGTTGACCACGTCCATATCCGCCCCGCCGCCGCATCGACGGCAATGTCGTCGACTGCATCCGGTGTGGCAACCCGCTTGGTGATCGAAAGATTCGTCGCTGACACCTGCAGGAGTTCATTGGGTTGCTGGCGCGCCACGAAGACGCCCGATGACGTAACCGCCATGGCGCTCGTGCTGCCCTTGCCGAGATCGACCGACGTCGCCTGCCCCGTTTGCGGCGACGGCGTGATCGACGGCGCCGCGACCTGGTTGCTGCGGCGATGTCCTGAGTTGACACCGATCGACGTGGCAACGCTGGCGATGACGACAACGGCGGTGAATGCGCTCGCGACCTGGACCATGCGCCGCCGTCGTTGATGCGCGCGCTCGCGCACGGTGTCGTACATCTCGGGGACAGGGCCAAGCCGGCGACGTGGATCAGCCAACGTCTCCCGCAGCAACTGCTCGACGTCCGTCATGTTGACGCGTCCTCCTTCGCAACGATCCGCCTAGGTGTAGGAGCCCCTTGGCGGCCTGGCTCTTCACGGTGCCTCGACTGCAGCCGAGCACGTCGGCGATGTCGGATTCGGATAGGTCCTCGTAGTAGCGCAGCACCAACACCGCGCGCTGCCGTGGCGGCAACCCGGCGAGCGCGTGCCACATCGCGTCGCGGTCGTCGAGTTCGTGCTCACGGCGGCGCGAGTCGATGTCCTCGGGAAGGTGCTCGCGCGGTTGTTCTCGCCACGGCCGGCGCCGCATCGCATTGATGTGCGTGTTCACGATCGCCCGGCGGACATACCCCTCCGGATTCTCCTTGCGCCGCACTCGCGACCAGCCGGCCGCCGTCTTGGCCAGCGCGGTCTGGACGATGTCTTCGGCCGCGTGGCGATCGCCCGTCAAGAGGTGGGCGAACCACAGCAAGGACGGCGACCGCGCGGCGACGAACGACCTGAAGTCGTCCTCGTCGGCGCGATTCACCGGCTCGCTCCCATCGCCGCAGCGGTCATGTACCTAAGGACACGGTCTCGCGTGCGCCGGTTGCCCACCACCCCGGCTGCGCTTCGGACCACGGGCAACTTCACACCTGGTGTGGTCGTAAAACGCGCCGAATCTGGCTGATTCGCGACCACACCAGGTGTGAAGACGGGACGGTGAGGCCGAGAGGGCGGGGGACGGCGGGCTGGTGGGCCTCTCGCGGAAGCTCGCCGATGTGCGTCCATGGCGGTCGGTCTGGCAGAATGGCGGGTCGAACACCGAACGGCGCGGGCCCTCTACCCTTCGCCGATCGTGTCCCGAGGCGTCGCGACCGGGTCCCCACCACGTCGATCGACGGCTCACCTCAGTCACAGCAGAGCTGGAGTACCCGAGTCCCGTGGCAGTCAAGATCAAGCTCATGCGCCTGGGCAAGATGCGCGCGCCTTACTACCGGATCGTCGTCGCCGACTCGCGCACCAAGCGTGACGGCCAGTCGATCGAGGAGATCGGCAAGTACCACCCGAAGGAGGACCCGTCCTTCATCGAGGTGAAGGCCGACCGCGCTGCGTACTGGCTCGGCGTCGGCGCGCAGCCGACCGAGGCAGTGACCGCGATCCTCAAGGTGAGTGGCGATTGGCAGAAGTTCAAGGGACTGCCCGCGCCGCCGCCGATGCTGGTCGCCAAGCCCAAGGCCGACAAGCGAATCGCCTTCGAAGTCGCCGCCAAGGAAGGCGCCGGTGCCGCAGAGGCGCCCGACGCCACCACGCCGAAGTCGCGCAAGGCACCGGCCAAGAAGACGCCCGACCCGAGTTCGCCCGAGTCGTCGGACGCCGCCGCGGTCGCGGTCGAGGCCGAGGAAGCAGATGGCGGCATCGAGGCCATCACGGCGGTTCAGAGTGGCGGCGAGGAGTCCCCGCGCGCCGCTGCATCGCTTGCCGAGGAAGTCGCCGACGCCTCTGCACCCGAGGCGACCGAGGCTGCTGACACTGAAGCCCCAGCTGCAGACGAGAGCTGATCGTGCCGACCGCTGACACCGAGGTTCTCGAAGAGGCGCTCGAACACCTGGTCAAGGGGATCGTGCAACACCCCGACGACGTCGAGGTGCGCGCCCGCGAACAACGCCGCGGCAAGGTGCTTGAGGTACGTGTTCACCCCGAGGATCTCGGCAAGGTCATCGGCCGCATGGGCCGTACCGCGAGAGCGCTGCGCACCGTGATGTCCGCGCTCGGCGGCACGTCGGTCCGCGTCGACCTGGTCGACGTCGACGGCGGCCGCTGAGCCTCACCGTGAACTCCGGCTGAGATCGCGGGCTGGGAGCACATCGCTGACTGGGAGCACCGTGCAACTCGTCATCGGACGCATCGGCAGGGCGCACGGGATCCAAGGCCAGGTCGGCGTCGAGGTGCGCACGGACGACCCCGACGGTCGCTTTGCGGTCGGCAACGTCGTCGCCACCGATCCGCCAGAGCGCGGTCCGCTCACGATCGTCGGTTCGCGTTGGCATTCGGGGCGCCTCCTCGTGCGGTTCGCCGGCACTGATGACCGCACGGCCGCCGAAGCACTACGTGGCACCGTGCTCGTCATCGACGTCGACGAAGCCGACCGAGCGACGGAGCCCGACGAGTACTACGACCACCATCTCGTTGGCTTGCGGGCACTGACGCCGGCGGGCGTCGAGGTGGGGACGGTCACCGAGGTTCTGCACCTGCCGGCCCAAGACGTTCTCGCGATCACCCGCATCGACGGGGTCGAGGTTCTCGTTCCGTTCGTCGCCGAACTCGTCCCGACCGTCGACCTCGACACGGGCACGCTCGTCGTCGAGCCGATCCCTGGCCTGCTCGATCCCGACGCCATCGACGCGGACTGACGCGATGCGCGTCGACATCGTCACGATCTTCCCCGATTACCTGTCGCCCCTCACCCTGTCGCTGGTAGGCAAGGCACGCGAACGCGGCTTGCTCGACGTCCGATTGCATGATCTTCGAGCCTTTACCGAGGACGTCCATCGAAGCGTCGACGACACGCCTTATGGCGGCGGCCCGGGCATGGTCATGCGCCCCGAACCCTGGGGTGCGTGCCTAGATGCAATTACGGCGGACGCCGATGGGTTGCCGTTGTTGATCGTGCCGACGCCGGCGGGGGTGCCGTTCACACAGGCTCGCGCGGAGGCGTATGCCCAAGAGCCTTGGCTGGCGTTCGCGTGTGGTCGCTACGAGGGCATCGACTACCGGGTGGTCGAAGAGGCGCGGCAACGGATGAGGGTCGACGAGCTTTCGATCGGCGACTACGTCCTGGGCGGGGGAGAGGCGGCCGCCCTCGTCGTCATGGAAGCAGTTGTTCGGTTGTTGCCGGGTGTCGTGGGCAATGCTGAGTCGTTGGTCGACGAGTCGCACGTGGCCGGCCTGCTCGAAGGTCCGGCCTACACGAAGCCGCCTAGCTGGCGCGGCCACGACGTGCCGGCCGTCCTCACGTCGGGCAACCACGCTGAAATCGCCCGCTGGCGACGTGATCAGGCGTTACAGCGGACGGCGGAGCGGCGACCCGACCTGCTCGCAGCGCTCGACCCAGACCTAGTCTCCGACCGGGACACGGCGGTGATCGAGGAGACGATTCGGTCGCATCGAGGACCTGTGGCAGACTAGGGCGGTTGCCCAAAGCTGGCTCTTCCTGGCCGGGCACGCACACCACTGACCGGCCCCCATCAGGCAGGACGACACCGCCATGCACACCTTGGACTCACTCGACGCCGCCTCGTTGCGCTCGGACGTCCCCGATTTCCGGCCCGGCGACACCTTGAAGGTGCACGTTCGAGTCGTTGAGGGCACCCGGTCGCGTGTCCAGGTCTTTCAGGGCGTCGTGATCCGCCGTCAGGGCAACGGTGTGCGCGAGACGTTCACTGTCCGCAAGGTCAGCTTCGGTGTCGGGGTCGAGCGCACCTTCCCGGTCCACACGCCGGTGCTCGACAAGATCGAGGTCGTCACTCGCGGCGACGTCCGTCGGGCGAAGCTGTACTACCTGCGCGAGCTTCGGGGCAAGAAGGCCAAGATCCGCGAGAAGCGCGACACCACCCCGGCGCGCTGACGTCACGCGACGCCGGCGATCGCACAACCTCCCCGCCTGATCCCGTGGTCGACGAGCCGGTCGGTATCGATCTCACCGCCCCTGCGCACCCGATTGCTTCACCGGTATCGATGTGGCCGGGGTCCGACGTCGACCTGACGGTCGAGCGGCGTGAACCACGACCACCGGGTGCGCACCGCAAGCCGAAGTCCGGCAAGACACCGAAGCCGCCGAAGGCTCCGAAGCAGCCCAAATCAGTTAAGGGCAACGTTTCAGCGGCCGACATTTCCGGTGTGGATGACACTCTTGGTGGAGCCGTACCTGCTGGCGCAGTTGGACTGACCGGCGCTGCCGATCCCGAGGCCACGGAGACGCCCGCCGCTGAGAGCGTCAAGCCGGCCAAGGGCGCGAAACCGACTCGACCGTTTTGGGTCGAGGCCGTCGTCCTCCTGGTGATCGCCGCGGCCATCGCCGTCGGCGTCCACAGTTTCTTGTTCCAGGCGTTCTTCATCCCCTCGGGGTCGATGGAGAACACGCTGCTCAAGGGCGACCGGGTCATCGTCAACCGGCTGTCTTACAAGGTGGGGCACGTCCAGCGAGGCCAGGTCGTCGTCTTCAGCGGCGTCGACTCGTGGACGCCTGAAGGCAGCGTCGCCCAACCCAGCAACCCGGTCTTGCGTGAGTTCAGCAAGGTCGGCAGCTACCTCGGGTTCGCGCCGTCAGGCGAACAAGACTTCATCAAGCGGGTCATTGGAGTTCCGGGCGATCACGTCGTGTGCTGCAACACCCAGGGCCAGATCACCGTCAACGGGGTAGCGCTGCCGGAGCACTACCTGTATCCCGGTAGTGACAACCGCACCTTGCCTTTCGACATCGTGGTGCCGCCGGGCCGGCTGTGGGTCGAGGGCGACCATCGCAATGACTCGGCCGACTCACGTTCGCACACGGGCTTGCCCGGAGGCGGGACCATCCCGATCAACAAGGTCATCGGGCGGGCGTTCGTGATCGTGTGGCCGTTCTCGCGACTCCATCGTCTGGAGATCCCGGCGTCGTACGGCGCGCTGAAGAGTACGAATGCTGCTGCGGTCTCGAACACGACGACATCGGCCCTGCCATCCGCGATCGGTCTGGCGGCAGTCCTGCCGCTCGGTGTGGTCCGGCTCCGACGTCGACGTCGACAGCGCAGACGCGAGCTGCCGCAGCAACGGTCGCAACTAGGCCCAGATAGCGATTCGGCCTCTGACACGACGTAAGGTTCCTGCGATGGGGAACCTCTACGCCTTCGAGCGCAGCCTCGCCAAAGCTGGCCTCGTGCCGGTGGCGGGCGCTGACGAGGCGGGTCGTGGGGCATGTGCCGGCCCGCTCGTCGTCGGGGCGGTGATCCTCTCCAACGAGCGCCGCGGCCAGGTGCCAGGTCTTGCCGACTCCAAGCTGCTTACTCCAGCCGCGCGTGAACGCGTATACGCGCAGGTCGTGGCGAGAGCGCTCGCCTGGACGGCCGTGGTGATCCCCGCGCCTGACGTCGATCGGATCGGGTTGCACAAGGCCAACATCGAGGGGATGCGGCGCGCGGTGGCCGCCCTCGGCGTCCGCCCGGCTTATGTTCTGACAGACGGTTTCGCGGTGGCCGGCTTCGGAGCCCGCGGCCTGGGCGTCTGGAAGGGCGACCGGGTCGCCGCCTGCATCGCGGCGGCGTCGGTCATCGCCAAAGTGACACGAGACCGGCTCATGGTCGCGATGCACGATGTCTTTCCGGCCTACGGCTTCGCCGACCACAAGGGCTACATCACCCCCGAGCATCAAGACGCGCTCTCCGAGCACGGACCGTGCGCGGAGCACCGGCGGTCATTCATCAACGTCAGACGGGTCGACGCCGATTGGAGCCGCGGGGCGCCGCGCTTGGTCGATCTGGGCGACAATGATGACGTGGAACTGGATCTGTCAGACGCGACCGCGATTGCGGAGCTTCGATGAGCGCGGAAGACCTCGAGAACTACGAGACCGACATGGAGCTTCAGCTCTATCGGGAGTACCGCGACGTCGTCGGGCTGTTCAAGTACGTCATCGAGACTGAGCGCCGGTTCTACCTGACGAATGAGTACGTGCTCGACGTGCGCAATGCGGGCGGTGAAGTGTTCTTTGAGGTGAGCATGTCCGACGCCTGGGTCTGGGACATGTACCGGCCGGCGCGGTTCGTGAAGAACGTCAAAGTCGTCACGTTCAAGGACGTCAACGTCGAAGAGCTCGCGAAGAGCGACCTGCAGGTTCCCGAGTCTTAGGACCGGCTCGAACGCGCTTTTGCGCGTCGTCCACAACCGCTCGGCCGTCCACAGCGGTCGTTGCATGGGCTCGCTCGGCATGCGTTCGCCACCAGAGTTTGCACCGGAGGTGGTGGGCGTGGTGCGCAGTTCGGACTTCGCGCGGATGAAGGCACGTGCAAGTGATCGCGGTGGGCTTGGTCGTTACGGCGAGGAGGTTGCTGCCGCGCATCTTGTTGCCGCAGGCCTGACGATCGTGGCCCGCAACTGGCGGTGTCGTGACGGCGAGGTCGACATCATCGCGCTCGACGGCGACGTGCTCGTGATGTGCGAGGTCAAGACAAGACGCGGCGTCGGTTTCGGCACGCCGCTCGACGCCGTCACGCCCGCCAAGGCCGCTCGCATTCGCCGACTCGCTTTGCGGTGGCTCACGGACCAGCGCGCGGGAACGACCTCGTCGGACGTGAGCGCGGATTTGTCGAGCGCACTTGCGACGGCGCCAAGCAACGCCGAGTTTGCCCGCTACACCGAGGTGCGCTTCGACGTCGTGTCGGTGTTGCGGCCACTGTCCGGTGCGATGTCGGTTGAGCATCTTCGGGGTGCCTTCTAATGGCCAGCGTTCTAATGCCGGCGTTCTCATGACGTTGGCGCGGGCCTGGTCTGTCGCACTTGCTGGCGTGCAAGGCACGGTCGTCGAGGTCGAGGCCGATCTTGCACCTGGGCTGCCGGGCTTGACGATCATCGGCTTGCCCGACGCCGCGCTGTCGGAGTCTCGCGACCGTGTACGCGCCGCGATTCTGAACTCGGGCGAGCCGTGGCCGCAACGCCGCATCACGCTCGGGTTGTCGCCGGCCACCTTGCCCAAACACGGCAGCGGGTTCGACATTTCTATGGCCGTAGCGATCTTGTCAGCGGGCGGCGGGTTGCCCGCGCGGGCGCTTGAGCGCGTCGTGTTCTTCGGCGAACTCGGCCTTGACGGTCGTGTTCGCCCGATCCGCGGGGTGTTGCCGGCGGCGATGGCCGCTGCGGCTGCTGGATTCAACCGTGTCGTGGTGCCGTCGGCAAATGCGGCCGAGGCCGCGCTGGTGCCCGGTCTCGATGTCTGGCCGGTGGTGTCGCTGCGCGAACTCCTTGCTGCCCTGCGCAGCGGCGAGCCACCGCGGGAGCCGCTTCAGTTGGTCGTCGACGACGGGTTTGTTGACCCGAAATCGCCTGCTGGCGAGCACTTCGACGTCGAGTTGGATCTCTCCGACGTTCTCGGTCAGCCATCGGGACGGCGAGCGGTCGAGGTCGCAGCTGCCGGTGGCCATCACGCGCTGTTGCTCGGCGACCCGGGCACTGGCAAGACGATGCTCGCGGCCCGCTTGCCAGGGTTGTTGCCAGAACTCGACCGGGCTGCTGCCCTCGAGGTCACTGCAGTGCACTCGATCGCGGGCGTGCTGCCCGGCGACTGCCCGTTGGTGACGCGACCGCCGTTTCGCGATCCCCACCACACGACGTCGGTCGCCGCGCTCGTCGGCGGCGGTAGCGGGATGGCACGTCCTGGCGTTGCGTCGTTGGCTCATCACGGCGTCTTGTTTCTGGATGAGGCTCCCGAATTCGCGTCTGGCGTGCTCGACGCTTTGCGACAGCCGCTCGAATCGGGACATGTGACGATCGCCCGATCTGGAGGTATCGCTCGCTACCCAGCGCGCTTCCTGCTCGTGCTCGCCGCTAACCCGTGCGGTTGCGCAACGTCGAGCGCAACGACGGGCTCATGCACCTGCTCATCTCTGATTCGACGGCGATACCTCAACCGGCTGTCGGGCCCGCTGCTTGACCGCGTCGACCTTCAGGTGCGGATGGATCCGGTCAGCCGCACCGAGTTGATGGCCGACCGTGCATATGTCGAGCAGAGCTCGACTGTCGCGGCTCGGGTGCTCGTCGCGAGGTCGAGGGCGACCGAACGCCTTGCCGGTAGCCCGTGGCGAACGAACAGCGACATACCGGGTCGCGAATTGCGAGACAGGTGGGCGCCCGCCCGTACCGCGCTGGCCGCAGCTGAGCGCGCACTCGATGCCGGCCGGCTGTCCGCGCGAGGCCTGGATCGCGTACTGCGCGTCGCATGGACGCTCGCTGACCTCGCCGACCGCTCACGCCCGACGGCCGACGACATCGATGAGGCCCTCTACCTGCGCACGGGGGTGGCCGCATGAGTGACGATGATCGGGTCGCTCGGCTGCTCCTCGGTCGTATCGGTGAGCCCGGTGATGTCGCGTTGGCGAGGGCCATCGACGACCTCGGCGCAATCGAGACCGTCCGAAGGCTGCGGGCTGGCACCTTGGCCCACCAAGGCCTGGTCAATCTGCGGGCTCGTCTCGACGTCGCACGTCCCGACCGAGATCTGGCCGCGGGCGAACGTGTTGGCGCGCGCTTTGTCATCCCCGGCGACGAGGAGTGGCCCGATCAGGTCAATGACCTGGTGCGACTGGGTCGTCGCGACGCCAGCGTGCCGCTCGGCTTGTGGGTCCGTGGGCCGCTCGATCTTCGGGTTGCGTGCGAGCGGTCAGTCGCCGTCGTCGGAGCCCGGGCGTCGACCGCGTACGGCGATTACGTGGCGAGCGAGTTCGGCATCGGCCTCGCTGAGCGGAACTGGACGGTGGTCTCCGGCGGTGCCTTCGGTATCGACGGCGCCGCACACCGAGGCGCGCTTGCAGGCAACGGATCGACTGTGGCGGTACTCGCGTGCGGCGTGGACGTGGCCTATCCGCGCGGGCACGCCGCGCTGATCGACCGCATCTCGCAGACCGGACTGGTCGTTAGCGAGTGGCCACCGGGGTGCGCACCGATGCGTTATCGGTTCCTGGTGCGCAACCGCGTGATCGCTGCATTGACGCTGGGGACAGTCGTCGTCGAAGCGGCGATTCGCAGCGGCGCCCTGAGTACCGCGAACAGAGCTCGCGAACTCGACCGGCACATCATGGCGGTGCCCGGGCCGATCACCTCGACGATGTCGACGGGCACCAACCAGTTGCTGCGCGAGCCCGACGTCATGTGCGTCACGAGCGTCGCCGACGTCATCGACCTGGTGGGATTGATGGGCTCGGACCTCGCTCCGCAGCTGATGATGCCGCTCGACCCGCGCGACGACCTCGATGACGTGTCGAGGCGGGTGCTCGAGTCGGTGCCGGTCCGCCGGGCGGTCGGCCCGGCGAGCATCGCGGTGACAGCGGGTATCGCCCCACAGCAAGTCCTGCGATGCCTCGGCGGCTTGGCCGCCCGCGGTTTCGTCGAACGCGTCGATGCCGGGTGGCGCCTGCGGCGCGACGGCTGACCAACATCTTCGGCGCGGTGGCTGAGCGACTACCTTCGGCGCGTCCGGTGGTCGGTGCTTGACCCTGCGGCGTGACCCGGCGACGGTGCAGGGATGGGTGCGCAGCTGGGGGTCGACGAATCTGCCACGCTTACCGTCCAGGTCGAATCGACGCTCGAGGTGCTCCAACCGTCCGACGCGCCTGACGCCCCGGTTGTTCTTGCTGCCTTCGTGCAGCACCTCCGGCTGGAGCGCGGACTCTCCGAACACACGATCCGGGCATACACCGGCGACATTGGGAGTTTGCTAGACCATGCGGACCGGATGGGCAGATCGCGCGTCGGCGATCTCGACATCGGTGTCTTGCGCAGCTGGCTGGCCAAGCTGACCACCACCGGCAAGGCGAGAACGACCATCGCCAGGCACGCGGCGTCCGCCCGAGTTTTCACCGCGTTCTGCGCTCGACGCGGCTGGCTGACGCCTGATCCCGGCTTGATCTTGGCCACACCGAAGGCTCAGCGGCTGCTGCCCGGTGTCCTTTCTCAAGCCCAAGCCGTCGCCTTGCTCGAGCCCGCGCTTGATGCACGTCGCCCGGCGAGGTTAACCCCGAGCAATTGCGTGACGATGCGGTCCTCGAACTTCTCTACGCCACGGGTATCCGGGTGGGTGAGCTGGTGGGACTCGATATCGACGACATCGATCAGGCCCGCCACGTCGTCCGGGTGCTCGGCAAGGGCAACAAGCAGCGGACCGTCCCCCTCGGCGTCCCGGCGGTGAAGGCTGTTGAACGGTGGCACCGAGCCGGCCGACCGTCGCTGGCGACCGCCGACAGTGGGCCGGCTCTGTTCCTTGGCGCCCGTGGCCGTCGCCTCGACCAGCGCGCCGTTCGTCGCATGGTGCATGCTCGGATCGCGCTGGTTCCGGACGCCCCAGACATCGGGCCGCACGGTCTTCGACACAGTGCGGCAACCCATCTTCTTGAGGGTGGCGCTGACCTAAGAACCGTTCAGGAGATACTTGGTCACGCTACGCTCGCAACAACACAGGTTTATACACACGTTTCCGTCGAGCGACTGAGGGCTACTTATGACCGCGCGCACCCCAGAGCCTGAGCGCTCGGGCGTGCTAGCCGCCCCACCCGAGGAAGACCCCGCCGTTGCCAAGCAGAACGCCGAGGCGGCGCTGCGCGAATTGTGGGTGGAGTTCAAAGCGAGCGGAGAGAGCCGGCTTCGTGAGCGCCTGATCTTGCACTACTCGCCGCTGGTCAAGTACGTCGCCGGCCGGGTTGGCGTTGGGTTGCCGCCCAACATCGAGCAGGCCGACCTCGTCTCCTACGGCATCTTCGGGCTTATCGACGCGATCGAGAAGTTCGACCTCGAGCGGGCGATCAAGTTCGAGACCTACGCGATCAGCCGCATCAAGGGCGCGATCATCGACGAGTTGCGCGCGATCGACTGGATCCCGCGGTCGGTTCGCTACAAGGCGCGCGAGGTCGAGAAGGCCTACGCGGCACTCGAGGCGAAGCTGCACCGCACCCCGACCGAGTCTGAGGTCGCCGGCGAGCTCGGCATCAGCCTCGACGAGCTGCACACGATCTTCAGCCAGGTCTCGTTCGTCAACGTGATCGCGCTCGACGAGTTGCTGAACGTGGGCGGCGAGCGCGGCGACAAGCTCTCCCTCGTCGACACCCTCGAAGACACCCGGGCCGAAGACCCGGTCGAGGTCTTCGAGACCGAGGAGACCAAGTACCTGCTCTCGCGCGCGATCAACACGTTGCCCGAGCGCGAGAAGATCGTCGTCACGCTGTACTACTACGAGGGGCTCACGCTCGCCGAGATCGGCCAGGTGCTCGGCGTCACCGAGAGTCGCATCTGTCAGATGCACACGAAGGCTGTTCTCCAGCTGCGCGCCAAGCTCGCCGAGCAATCCGCCTAGCCGCTCCAGATCGGCAGCAGCCGCACGCGCGGCGCGCGGAGCAACCCCATCGGATCGATGTACTCGTCGGATTCGCAGCGCGCCCCAGTGCAGGCAAGTCCCGGGTGACCCGCACGAGTCGGCCGCAGCGGACACGTACCCGATGAGTTGCCCGGCGACCACGGCGTCGCCGGGGTGGACGACGGGGTCGACCGGCTCGTAGGTGGTGCGCAGGCTGCCGTCGCGGATCGAGATCACGCCGCGACCCGCGAGCAACCCGGCGTAGACGACGAGACCGGCCGTCGCGGCCGACACCCTCTCACCGGCATGGGCAGCCAGGTCGACACCGCGATTGCCAGCAGCCCAAGGATGAGGTGGCGGCGCGAACGAGCGCGTGACGGCCAGCGGTGCAGGCAGCGGCGGGTGCAGCTGAGCGTCGGCTCCGGCCGTTTGGGTGGCTGCCGTCACGCCAGAACCGACGCCGGCAAGCGAGCCACCCAGGGCGATCATCAGGGAAACGATCCGCAGTCTCATGCCCCGAGCCTGCTCGACGGGCGGGCCCACCGGAGCTCGCCGCGACAGCCGGTGCATGCCGGCGCAGCCTGTGGACAGCGGTGATTGGTCACGCTCCGCGACGCTCGCGTAGACTGATCACCGAGGTCGGGCTCGCCTGACTTACATCGCACGTCCTAACCACCGGCCCGACGCCTTCACAGGTGTGCAGGGCCGGCCGCCACTCGGTGCCTTCGGCCATAGGTCGAGGTGTCACGGCGACCAGGGCGTCAGGCGTGGCCGCCGACCGGCGTCCGCGAAGAACCGAGGATCGGCGCCCGGCGACATCGGCGAACGCGCGATGTGGGGTGCCAGAAGGAGTGCGCGGCCATGGCCGTCGTCACCATGAAAGAGCTGCTTGCGAGCGGCGTCCATTTCGGGCATCAGACCCGGCGCTGGAACCCGAAGATGAAGCGATTCATCTTCACCGAGCGCAATGGCATCTACATCATCGACCTGCAGCAGTCGCTGACCTACATCGACCGCGCCTACGAGTTCGTCAAGGACACCGTGGCGCACGGCGGTTCGGTGTTGTTCGTCGGCACCAAGAAGCAGGCGCAAGAGGCCGTGGCCGAGCAGGCCACCCGCGTGGGCATGCCCTACGTCAACCAGCGCTGGCTCGGCGGCATGCTGACCAACTTCCAGACCGTCTTCAAGCGTCTGCAGCGGCTCAAGGAACTCGAGATCCTCGAGCAGGGCGGCGCGAGCTACGGGCAGCGCACCAAGAAAGAGGCGCTCGTCCTGCAGCGCGAGAAGGACAAGCTGCTCAAGACTCTCGGCGGCATCCGCGAGATGTCGCGTGTTCCGAGCGCGGTCTGGATCGTCGACACCAAGAAGGAGCACATCGCCGTCGGCGAGGCCCGCAAGCTGGGCATCCCGGTCGTGGCGATCCTCGACACCAACTGTGACCCCGACGAGGTCGACTACAAGATCCCCGGTAACGACGACGCGATCCGCTCGGTCGCATTGCTGACCAGGGTGGTGGCCGACGCGGTCGCCGAGGGCTTGATGGCTCGGGTCGCTGCTCGGGTGGGCGACGCGAAGCCGGACGTCGACGCTGGCAGCGAACTCGGTGGCGGCGAACCGCTTGCCGACTGGGAGCGCGAGCTGCTCGTCCGGAATACGGCAGCCGCTGACGCTGCTGCAGAGGCGGCAGCCGAGGTCAGAGGCTCCCGCGGCCGGCCGAGGCTGCGACTGAAGCCGCCTGCCGCCGACGACGGCTGCCGACCTGCGGCCGACGCCTGAGACCGAACCACCACTAGCGATACACCGACCTGAAGGACGTTAAAGCGATCATGGCGAACTACACCACGGCCGACGTCAAGCGGCTTCGTGAGCTCACCGCCGCCGGCATGATGGACTGCAAGAAGGCTCTCGACGAGACCGACGGCGACTTCGACAAGGCCGTCGAGCTGCTGCGCATCAAGGGTGCGAAGGACGTCGGCAAGCGGGCCGAGCGCACGACCCAGAACGGACTCATCGCGGCGCAGGCGAGCGGCAACTCGGGCGTGATCATCGAGCTCAAGTGCGAGACGGACTTCGTCGCGAAGGGTGACCGGTTCCAGCAGCTCGGCGCCGCCCTGGTGAAGGCGTTCGTCGACTCCGACGCCACCGACCCGGCGAGCCTGCTCGACGTCGTGGTCGACGGCCGCAAGGTCAGCGAGCTGATCGACGAGAACAGCGCAGCGCTGGGCGAGAAGATCGAGCTCGGCCGGGTGGCGAAGTTCACTGGCGGCGGTCACGTCGTGAGCTACCTGCACAAGACGAGCCCCGACCTGCCGCCACAACTCGGCGTCCTGATTGAGCTCGACAGCGAGCACCCCGAGGTCGGCAAGGACGTCGCTCAGCACATCGCGGCCTTCTCGCCGTCCTACCTGCACCGCGACGACATCCCGGCGGACGTCGTCGAGAACGAGCGTCGCATCGCCGAGGCGACCGCTCGCGAAGAGGGCAAGCCCGAGGCTGCGCTGCCCAAGATCGTCGAGGGTCGGGTGAGCGGCTTCTACAAGGACGCCGTGCTGATCGAGCAGGCGTTTGCCAAGGACAGCAAGAAGTCGGTCAAGCAGGTTCTCGACGAGGCGGGCGTTCAGGCGGTCCGGTTCGTGAGGTTTCGCGTCGGGCAATCCTGAGGCAGACTGCCCAGCAATACGCAGGACGGACGTCGACCCACGCGGGCGATCGATGGTGGCGAAATCCTCCATCGATGCCGGCTAACTGCAGACGAGGGGCTCTGAGTTGACCAATCCTGACGAGGTCGAGTTCGGCGGAGTGGTGGCGCGCGGCGACGGCACCCAGCCGTATCAGGGTTACCAACGGGTCGTGCTCAAGTTGTCCGGTGAGGCGTTCGCTGGCGACGGCTCGCTCGGCGTCGATCCCGACGTCGTCCTGTCGATCGCGCAGCAGATCGGCGTTGTGGTCGCCGAAGGCGTCCAGGTTGCCGTCGTCATCGGCGGCGGCAACTTCTTCCGTGGCGCCGAACTGTCGGTGCGCGGCATGGACCGCGCTCGCTCCGACTACATGGGCATGCTCGGCACGGTCATGAACTGCCTGGCCCTGCAAGACTTCCTGGAGAAGCAGCACGTCGAGACCCGCGTGCAGACCGCCATCACGATGGGGCAGGTCGCCGAGCCCTACATCCCGCGCCGAGCGATCCGGCACCTGCAGAAGGGTCGCGTCGTCATCTTCGGCGCGGGCCTTGGTGCGCCGTTCTTCTCGACCGACACGACGGCGGCGCAACGTGCGCTGGAGATTGGCGCCCAGGTGGTGCTGATGGCGAAGAGCGTCGACGGCGTCTACGACAGCGACCCGAAGACCAACCCGGACGCCGTCAGGTTCGACACGTTGGACTACGACGAGGTCTTGGCGCGCGACCTGAAGTTCGCTGACGCGACGGCCATCAGCCTGTGTCGCGACAACGCGATGCCGATCCTGGTGTTCAACCTGCTTGAGGACGGCAACATCCGCAGGGCCGTGCACGGTGAGAAGATCGGGACGATGGTGAGTGCCGGCGCCCGCTGATCGGCGTCCGGCATTGTCTTTGAACAGACGTGTCTTTGAGCAAGGAGCTCCCGTGATCGACGACACCCTCTTCGAAGCCGAAGAGAAGATGGACAAGGCCGTAAGCGTCGCGAAGGACAGCTTCGCGGCGATCCGGACCGGCCGCGCGCATCCGGGCATGTTCGCGCGTGTCGTCGTCGAGTACTACGGGACGATCACGCCGCTGAACCAGCTCGCCGGCTTCACCGTCGCCGACGCTCGCATGATTGTCATCAGCCCGTATGACAAGAGCGCACTGCGCGCGATCGAGAAAGCGATCCGCGACTCCGACCTCGGCGTCAATCCGACGGATGACGGCAACGTGATCCGCGTCAGCGTCCCGCAGCTGACCGAGGAACGTCGACGCGACTACATCAAGCTTGCGCGCACCGAGGCCGAGGACGCGAGGGTCTCGATCCGCAACATTCGCCGCCACGCGAAGGAAGCGCTCGACAAGCTTGAGAAGGGCGGCGAGGCCGGAGAGGACGACGTCCATCGCGCCGAGAAGGAACTCGACGACCTGACGCATCGCTACGTCGCAGCGATCGACGAAGTGCTTCGGCACAAGGAAGTCGAACTACTCGAGGTCTGATGTGAACCCCGCGCTGGTCGACGATCCGCCCGCTGTGCCGGGCCCGAAGGCTGGCCGTAATCTGCGCGCGGCGATCACGATGGGTGTGTTGCTCGGCGGCGTCGCGGCGGCGTCGCTGTTCATCGTGAAGTGGATATTCGTCGTCTTCACCGTCGTGATCATCGTGGCCGCCGTCTTCGAGCTGAGCAGGGCGTTGCGCGGTCGAGCAGTGGCAGTGCCAGCGATCCCGCTCGCGGTCGGTGCGGCGGCCGTGTTGGTGGCGACCTACAACGGTGGCACCGAGAAGCTTGTGGTCGCCAGCCTTTTGCTCGTTGTCGCTGCGGTCGCCTTGGGGGCGGTGACCGATGGCATCGACAAGCTCGCTGGTATCGCGGCCAGCGTGTTCGTCGCGAGCTACGTGGCTCTGCTCGGCGGATTCGTGGTGCTGATGGTCGTGCCGGGCGATGGTCCGCGCCGCGTCGCCGCCTTCGTCGCAACAGTCGTCTGCAGTGACACCGGCGGCTACGCGGTCGGAGTGTTTCTCGGCAAGCACCCGATGGCGCCCAGCGTGAGCCCGAAGAAGTCGTGGGAAGGGTTCGGCGGCTCGGCAGTGGCGTGTGCGCTCTGCGGCGGGCTGCTGTTTCCGCTGACGCTGCATGCGACCTGGTGGCAAGGCGTCGTGTTCGGTCTCGCCATCGTCGTGACCGCGACCATCGGCGATCTCAGTGAGTCGCTCATCAAGCGCGATCTCGGCATCAAGGACATGGGCAACCTGCTGCCGGGTCACGGCGGCGTCATGGACCGCTTCGACTCCGTGCTGTTGGCGGCGCCCGTGGCGTGGGCACTGCTCACGGTCTTCGTGCCCTGGCCGACCTGACAGTAGCGTCGGAGCGGCGAACGAGTTCACGGCTGCGATCTGGCGCGATGTCGTGATCTGATCTCGAGCGAGAACGCCGTGCGTCGTCATCGCCTGCTACCGATCGGACCGTTCGCGCCAATTCCTGTCGTATAGCCCGATGAAAGCCGCTTGCTGCTTGTCGGTCGCCACGTGACTTCAGGCGGAGTCCATCGAGCTGCTGACGAATGCCGCGCGAACTGGCTTGCGCAACAGAAGCTGTCAAGTGCTGAAGGGCCCGAGGTGACGTCGTCTCGACGCCGACGATCTCCGACCATGGCAGAACAAGCCGCCGGTGTAGCCCGCCTGAGAGCGTCAGGCCTTCGTCGTTAATCGTGACCTTCATCCGACGAGTAGCACCGGCGAGCTAGCGCGCGCCACAGACCGCTACGTAGGCCAAGAACTGGCCATGCGCCGGGCTTCCGGGAAGTAAACAGCAAGCTACCGCGAACGCGTGCAGCGCAACCGATCATGCACGATGCCTGAATGGCCAGCGCACGCGCAGGACAATCTTCACCTAAGACAGTGTGCCGATCGCGCGCCCGGCTTAGGCCGGATTCGCGCACAGCGCTAGCCGGCGACGACCGGGCCGATGATAGCTGCCGGGGTGGGTCGCGCCGGTCTGGCAATCGTCGACGCTGCTGCCCGGCCATGGGATCTGCACCGAGGTCGTGTCGTCGGGCGGCGTGACGGTAAGTGTCGACGGGATCCAAGGGCCGCCTGCGTCACAGCGTCGGATCAGGACCAGTCAGAAACGTGAGGACGGCGTGTGCTTGGCCTCCGGGAACGAGGCTGACCCGAACCGGCTTCGCGGGTGTGCGGACCAGATCGCACCGGCAGCGCGCCGGCAGCGCCGAACTCGGTGCCGGGAAAGCCGAGCAACGAGCACGGTTGCGTCGACACGTTCGTGAAGACGATCGGAACTTGGTACTGCGTGTTGACGGTCTGCTTGATGTCCCCGAGCGCAACGTCCAGCGCTGTCGTTGCACAACGCGGTGCGCTGGCGGACGCAGTCGGCGAGGCACTGGTGACGGACGGCCACACTCACGGGCAGCGGCGTCGCGGCCAGCCGAGCGCCGATGCTGCTGAGGTGCGATTGCACAGCCGTCCACGGAATTGCGAGATCGATCGTGCCGCATGCCTCCGCTGCGACCTGTCCTTGTGACAGGCCGATCAGCAACCCCGATCGCCCGACGGCGGTGCCGACATAGTTGTCGGCCGTTGGTGCGACGCCATCGCTGAACTCGTCAGTGCAGCCGATCGCATTGAGTTTCGCCGTCGTCGCGGTTGCCGTTGCAGCTGCGAGCGTCTTGAGGGACGAGCCGACGAACAATTGAGATGGCGCGATGGCCGCGCCCGACGTTGTGTCGACGATCACCGCAGTAAGTTGCGTCGTCGGATGGGCCGCACCGGGGAAGAACGTCGAGATCGTCCAAGTCCCCGACACCACGACGGAGTCAGCGCGACTCGTCGTGAAGTCAGCCTGGAAATCGCCGCTCCCGCACGCCGGGCCCTTTACATGGCTCTTGTGACGCCACGTTGTTCGTGTAGTAGCTGAGCGCGGCCGTGACGGGAGCTTGCAGTGCAGCCGCGATGGCTGCGCCGTTCGGCGGCCCGACGACCGACAGTTGATCCGTGTCGATCGTGCCGACGTCGCCGGTGCCGGTTCGGTGTGAGCGGGCGAGCTCGACCACGACACGTGCCGGCGCTGCCGGCGCCGTGCTGGCTGCCGCACTCGATGCAGGAGCGGGCGGAGCACTAGAGATTGCTGGTGACGCAGGGGGAGTCGACGCTGGCGCGGCACTGCTCGACGTCCCTGCTATTGGTGTGCTTGTAGCGGACGGTGAGACAGCGGGTGCCGATGTCGATGTGCTCGCGTGCTTGGAGCTCGAGTTGCACGCTGCCGCCAACACGGCCGAGCGCGACGAGCGCTGCGGCTCGCAAGAAACTACGGGATGACGTGGGCACAGGTCTCCTCAAGATTCGCGGTCGCCTATGAGACGCCCACCGAGCGCAACTGGTTGTGCTTGTCCGGCGAAGCGTTGAAGTCCAGCGCGCGTTCTTGCGGACCAGCGCTGGACAACGGAACGGACCCAGCCGCTAGACCGGGAGGCCGGGCGCGGGGAAGTCGGCGGTCAACTCGCGCACCTCGGCCTCGACGCGATCGGTCGTGGCGTTCACGGTGTCCTCGTCGTTCTTCGCCACCGCCTCGATACCTCGTCGAACCATGCCCCGATCTGGCGCATCTCGCTGACACCCATGCCGCGACTGGTCACTGCCGGCGTCCCGATCCGAATGCCTGACGGGTCGAAAGGCTTGCGGGGGTCGTAGGGCACGGTGTTGTAGTTGACGACGAGACCGGCACGGTCGAGGGCCTTGGCGACCGGCTTGCCCGCAACGCCTTGGGGTGTCAGATCGATCAGGATGAGGTGGTTGTCGGTGCCGCCCGACACCAAGTCGTAGCCGCGCGACGACAGCTCTTCCGCGAGTGCTTGCGCGTTGGTGACGATCGCCGCGGCGTAGTCACGAAACGACGGTTGCTGCGCCTCATGCAATGCAACCGCGATCGCAGCTGTCGTGTGGTTGTGCGGACCGCCTTGCAGGCCAGGGAAAACGGCCTTGTCGATGGCCTTGGCATATTGCTCGTCGCACATCAACATCGCGCCGCGAGGGCCGCGCAACGTCTTGTGCGTCGTCGTCGAGATGACACCCGCGGACCCGACGGGCGACGGATGCGCACCGCCGGCGATGAGTCCGGCGATGTGCGCGATGTCGGCGACCAGCACCGCGTCGACTTCGCGAGCGATCTCAGCGAACGCTGGGAAATCGATCGTGCGCGGGATTGCAGTACCGCCGCAGAAGATGATTTTCGGCCGCTCGCGAAGCGCGATCTCGCGCACCTCGTCCATGTCGACGCGTCCGCTCTCGCGACCGACGCCGTACTGCACCGCATGAAACCAGATGCCCGTTGCGGAGACCGACCAGCCGTGCGTGAGGTGTCCGCCCATCGGCAGTGCCATGCCCATGACGGTGTCGCCGGCGTTGGCAAGAGCGAGGTAGACCGCGAGGTTGGCAGGGGAGCCCGAATACGGCTGCACGTTGGCGTGGTCGACGCCGAACACGGCTTTGGCGCGATTGATCGCGAGCGTCTCGACCTGATCGATGACCTGCTGGCCCTCGTAGTAGCGCTTGCCCGGGTAGCCCTCGGAGTACTTGTTGGTGAGTACGGAGCCGGTCGCTTCGAGTACCGCCTGTGAGACGTAGTTCTCCGAGGCGATCAGCCGGACCTTCTCGGACTGGAGTGTCTCTTCGGCGCGCACCAGTGCGGCGACCTCAGGGTCGGTCGCGATCAGCGCAGCAAGATGATCGGGCATGGTGTCTCCTCGGTGGACACCCAGGCGCACGGCGTCCGCGTCGATCGCTCCCCGGTGGTTGATCCACCATCTATGCGCCAGTCGCGACGCCCCGATCCTAGCTGGAACGAGCGTTTAGCCCATGCACTCGATGTGCTCGACCTGGAACTGCGCGGTCGCGTCGACCAGCAGGGCATGGCAGTAGGCGCAGTGCGTCTCACCCGTCGCTGGAGCGCCGCACGAAGGGCAGGTCGCGGGCAGCGGGGGACTCGTCAGGCCGGCCGGTCGGGTCAGCCGCCAGGTCTCGAACCAGGGACGCTCGGGCATCGCCGCGAGTTGGCTCGCCGGCGGCACGCTGGCGCCCAGAGCCACCAGACCCATCCGGCCGACCACGTCGTATCTGACCAGGCAGACGATGCTGCCCGTGCTGTCGGCCTCGACGCCGCGCAATGTCGCCGTCACCTGGTCGATCGAGCTCATCGTGAGCTGATGTCCCGAGGTCAATGCGTATTGCAACTGGTTGCCGAACATCGAGGTGAGCTCGGGCGACGAGCCGGCCGGCGACCGGGTCGATGGTTCCCGCGCTCAGGGCGGCGCGGACGTCGGTGAACAGCGAAGTCGCACCCGCAAGGAAGAGCTTCGGATCAAACGTCGCGTCGACTCGCTGAATGGCCGCGATGTCGACGTCACCGGCGACTCCGATGGCGCTTGGGGCGCCCGTCGCGGCTGGATCCAAGCACGAACGACTGCAATCGCGATGCCTCGTCGTCGCGCTTCTTGAACAGGCTCACGCGACGCTCACGCCTCTCAACATCACTGCGAGGCGGGGACGGCGGTGCCGCAGGCCGAGCAGAACAGAGCGCCCGCTGCGAGCGAATGTCCGCAGTGGGAGCAGAACGCCGGCGCGATGGCGCGGCGCGGCGGTCGCCGTGGCAGTAGGTGCAGCGGGCGGCAGCGGGTGCAACGGCGGCAGCCGCGGCGGGCGCGGGTGCGGCTGCCGGCTGCTGCGCGCCGGCAAACGCGCCGAGAACGCCGGCGCCGAGTCCGAGCGAGGCGATGCCGAGAGCTTCGTTGCCGCCACCCTGGCCGTTGGCCATCCCCTTGCCGGCCCCGAGCAGTGCCTCGCCTTGGGCGTAGGCGCCGAACGAGCCGGTCAACGCGGTGTAGGCGGTGTCGCGAGCCAGCGTGCGCAGCTGCTCGGCGTCCTCGTCGGACACGCTGACGGTGACGTTGCCGAGCCGGTTCACCCGGATGCCGTAAGTGGCAAGCGCCTGGTTTGCAGCCAGAACCGTGCCGGCCTCGATGTCGGGAGTGCGGGCCGCCAGGCCGAGAACCGGCCACCCGTCGTTGACGACGTGCCCGACGACGACCGTGCGGACCGCCTTGAGCACCTGGTCGGAGGCCCACGCGACGACGGCCGAGGGGTCGGCGAGATCGACGCTGCCGGTCAGTTTCGTGATGAGCGCGGCCGGGTCGACGACCTGAAGGGAGAAGTCGCCGTAGGCCCGCAGCTGCACGACGAGTCGGGTCTCCGGGTCGCGCACCGAGTCGACCGGACCTCCGAACGTGAGGTCGGGGAATTCGTGGGTGCTGACGAAGAAAAGCTCGGAATCGTAGGCGTTTCCGCCGCTCAGCTTGTCGGCGACATCGCCGAGGAAGGGCAGCTCGGTCGCGTCGATCTGGTGTCGACCGGGTTGTAGGAGTCCGATGACGCGACCTTGCGAAATGAAGATGGCCAGCTCATCGACGTCCACGATTGCGCTTGTGAAACGGCGGATCTGGTGGTCGGGCCACTTGAAAAGCAGCTGCCCCTTGGCGCCGTCGGGCACCGCGATGAACTCGCGACTGATGTCGTGGCCGAGACCCATCAAGACTCCTGTGGTCGGGTGGGCGGACGGGCACCGCTCCTCCTCCCTTGTCGGAGCGCCGGCGCCGGTCCTTGAGGCGCCGTTCCTCGAGGTAGGGGAGACTGGACGCACCATGCCTGCCCCCGGAGAACTGCTTTTCGTCGCACCGCGCCGCGCCAAGCCGCCGCGTCACCTGGCCGATCTGTCACCTGCCGACCGTCGGGCCGCCGTCGGTGAACTCGGCCAACCGCCATTTCGCGCCTCGCAGCTCTCGAACCACTACTTCAGCCGGCTGGTCGACGACCCCGAGGCCATGACCGACGTCCCGGCCGCGTCGCGTGAGGCGCTGGTCGGCGCGTTGATGCCCACCCTTCTCACGCCGGTGCGCGAGATCACCTGCGACGACGGCGCGACCCGCAAGACCGTCTGGCGGCTCTTCGACGGCACGCTCGTCGAGTCGGTGCTGATGCGCTACTTCGGACCTGCGGGTCCGGCCGCTGGCTGAGCTAGGCGATGAGTCGGACGACGAGTTGTTGCCGTCTGAATCGCCGGCTCGCCCCGCGCCGACGACGCGTGGGCGCGACCGGGTCACCATCTGCGTCTCGAGCCAGGCAGGTTGCGGGATGAACTGCCCGTTCTGCGCGACCGGCCAGGCCGGCCTCGACTCGCAACCTGTCGACGGGCGAGATCGTCGAGCAGGTCGTCGCCGGTGCGCGAGCGATGGCACGCGGGGAGATTCCGGGTGGCGCAGGCCGCATTTCCAACGTGGTCTTCATGGGCATGGGCGAGCCGCTGGCGAACTACAACGCGGTGCTCGGCGCCGTCCGCCGTCTGACTGACCCCGCGCCTGATGGCCTTGGCATTTCGCAGCGCGGAATCACCGTGTCGACCGTCGGTCTGGTGCCGGCCATCGACAAGCTGACGGCCGAGGGCCTGAACGTGACGCTCGCCGTGTCGTTGCATGCGCCCGACGATGAGTTGCGCGACACGTTGGTGCCGATCAACACCCGTTGGAAAGTCGCCGAGGTGCTCGACGCGGCGGCGCGCTATGTCGACGCGACGAAGCGGCGGGTGTCGATCGAGTACGCGTTGATCCGCGACATCAACGATCAGGCGTGGCGGGCCGACATGCTCGGTCAGCTGCTGCGGGAGAAGCTCGGCCACCTCGTGCACGTCAATCTGATTCCGCTCAATCCCACGCCAGGTTCGATATGGACGGCGTCGCGGAGCAAGGACGAGAAGGCTTTCGTTCGTGGGCTGGAGAATCAGGGCGTGACGGTGACGGTTCGCGACACGCGGGGGCGCGAGATCGAAGGTGCCTGTGGCCAGCTGGCGACCGACACCCAGCCGACCGCGTCGTCGTCTGCCGAGGGTGCGTGAGTCATGGACTACCTTCGAGCCACTGCCCACTGAGCGCGGCGCATTGATAGCGCGAATCAAGAATGTGCAGTTCAGGCCGACGCGGTTTCACCGCGGCTACGACGAGCGTGAGGTTGACGATTTCCTCGACGCCATTATCGCGAGTCTCGCCGTATCCGCAGTGCCGTTTACGCCAGCTCAAATTCGCGACCGAGACTTCCGCCAGGTCTCGCTCAAGGGCGGCTACGAGATCGACCAGGTCGATGCCTTTCGCGCTCGTGTCGCGGACGCGGTCGAGCTCTTGCACCAGTAGTCGACGGTCTTGGTCGGGTTAGTCGCCGAGAAGTCGACTGAACGCCTTAGCCCGTACGATGCTTGCCGGTGCGACTCTCGACTCCGTCGGCCGAGCTCATCACCCGCACGCCCGCGTTGACCCCGACCCACCGCAACGGTTCGGGCTCCCACTGCCGGCTGTGATGGTTGACCCACGGCAACGCTGTCAGTTCGGTGTCGTGTTCGGTGATGAGATCGGCCAAGGTACGGCCCGCGAGGTTCGACGTCGCGACGCCATCGCCGACGTAGCCGCCGGCCCATCCGAGCCCGGTCGCGCGGTCAAGACCAACAGACGCAAACCAATCACGCGGGACGCCGAGTGGTCCGCCCCATGTGTGAGTGACGGTCGACGTCGGCGAGTGCGGGGAACAACTCGACGACGATGCGGCGCAGCGCGTCGAACACTGCGGGCTCGCGATCGTAAGACGGTTCGACGCGCGAGCCGAAGTGGTACGGCGCGCCACGCCCGCCGAACGCAAGCCGATCGTCGGCCGTGCGCTGGCCGTAGATGATGAGATGCCGCAGGTCGTTGAACGTCTCACGCTCGCGCAACCCCACGTCGTCCCAGAAGGATGCGGGCAGCGGCTCGGTGGCCATCATCAACGAATAGACCGGCACCAACGCGCGACGGTATCCACGGATCGTTGGCGTGTAGCCCTCGGTGGCACGGACGACGACATCGGCCCGCACGACGCCGTTCCGGGTATCGACGCGATGCGGCGAGATCGCGGTGACCGTCGTGCCTTCGTAGATCGTGGCACCGCGTCGTTCTACCAACTCTGCGAGCCCACGCACGAGTTTCGCCGGATGTATCGCGGCGCAGTGCGGCGTGAACAACGCACCGATCACGTCAGTCGCATTCAACCGCGTGCGTGCCTCAGCAGCGTCGAGCAAGCGAGATGTCGTCACTGTCTTCGCCCCACGAGCGCGCGTGCTCGAGTTTCTCGCGGGCCCGCGCGATCTGGGCGCGGCTGCGAATCAGGGAGATCGTGCCGCCCTTCGCGTATCCGCAGTCGATCCCGTTCGCGTTGGCGACTGCTCCGATCTCATCGACGCTGTGGCTGCATCGCCTGGCGAAGTGCAATCGCGGCATGCGCGCGACGACTGCGCTGCGATCTTCTCCATCGAGGCGGGAAACAGTGCGCTGCACCAACCACCGTTGCGGCCCGATGCACCGAAGCCGGCAATTTCCTTCTCCAACAGAACAACCCGAAGTGTGGGGTCGCGCTCGAGGAGGTAGTAGGCGGTCCACAAGCCGGTGAACCCGGCTCCGACGATCGCGACATCAACGTCACGCGCGCCAGGCAACGCCGGCCGCCGAGCGAGAGTGCCACCCGACGAAGCGAGGTCGTCGAGCCAGAAGCTTCGTGTCCGGTAGTCAACGTGGCGGTCACGAACTCACGGTGTCCAGCGCGCGAGGTAGGCCGGCGGCTCGTAGTGCTCTTGCAGATCCGGTGTCGGTACGGGGGGCCGAACGATGACTCGATCGGAAGCACGCCGGCCCACACCGGCTCGCCCAAATCCTCGTCTGGGTCGTCGGGCCAACCGTCGCTCACCTTGACCGACCATTCGCGCAGCGGCATGCGGAGCAAGCGTTGTCGCCGCCAGTTCCTTTGCGGTCGGTGGACGTAGCTCTGCCCAGCGGCCCGGCATCAGGTGTTCGGTGAGCACTTCGAGACATCGCCCGACGTCGTCGGCCGGCACGCTTTCGCAGGTGCCGAACATCATCGCGCTGCGGTAGTGCATGGAGGATTCGAATGCCGAGCGCGCGAGCACCATGCCGTCGAGAATCGTGACGGTCACACATGTTGGCGACGCCTGCAGCAAGTGCGCGAAAGAGCCTGCTGCCCGTCGAGCCGTGGATCAGCAAGTCGTCGCCATCGCGAGCGAACGCGACGGGCACCACGTACGTCTGACCATCGGCGTCGGCTACGCCGACGTGCGCGACGCGAGCGGCGTCGAGAATCGCATTCAGAACTGAACGCTCGGTCACTTGCTTCTCGGGCAGTCGTCGCACTTTGGTCCGCTCAAAGCCGTCGCTTCGCGGAGCTGTCACAGGATCGACCAGGCCTCCGTCAGCACCGATCGCAAAGTCTGCTCGATGAAATCGAACTCGGGCTGGTCGATGATCAGCGGCGGCGCGAGCTGGATCACCGGGTCACCGCGATCGTCGGCGCGACAGATCAGGCCGGCCTCGAAGAGCGCGCCCGACAGGAAACCGCGAAGCAGTCGCTCCGACTCCGCGTCGTCGAAGGTCTCTCTCGTCGCCTTGTCCTTCACGAGTTCGATGCCGTAGAAGTAACCGTCGCCACGGACCTCGCCCACGATCGGGCAGGTCGTTGAGCTTGTTCAGCGTGGCGCGGAACTTGTCTTCGGTCGATAGCACGTGACCGAGCAGATCTTCCTTCTCGAAGACGTCGAGATTGGCGAGGGCGACCGCGCAGCTGACCGGATGGCCACCGAACGTGATGCCGTGCAAGAAGGTCGACGTGTCCTTGAGGAAAGGCTCCATGATGCGGTCGGATGCGATCATCGCGCCGATCGGTGCGTATCCCGACGTCATGCCCTTGGCGACGGTGATGATGTCGGGCTGGTAGCCGTAGCGATCCGCGGCGAAGTAGTAGCCAAGCCGCCCGAATGCGCAGATGGTTTCGTCAGAGACCAGCAGCACGCCGTGCCGGTCGCAGATCTCCCGCACGCGCTGGAAATAGCCAGGCGGCGGCGGGAAACAGCCACCTGAGTTCTGCACCGGCTCGAGGTAGACCGCGGCGACCGACTCGGGCCCTTCACGCAGGATCGCGCGTTCGATTTCGTCAGCAGCCCATTGGCCGAACGCCACGAGATCATCGCCGTGCTCAGGGGCGCGATAGAAGTTGGTGTTCGGAACGCGCACGGATCCCGGGACCAGCGGTTCGAACACGTTCTTGATGGCGGGCAGGCCGGTAATCGACAGCGCGCCCATGGTGGCGCCGTGATAGGCGATGTCTCGGCTGATGACCTTGTATCGGCTCGGCTGGCCGATTGCGCGGAAGTACTGGCGAGCCAGCTTCCATGCCGATTCGACGGCCTCGGAGCCGCCGGTGGTGAAGAAGACCCGGTTCAGATCGCCGGGGGCGAGGTTCGCCAGCCGCTCGGCCAATTCGATCGCGCGTGGGTGGGCGTAACTCCACAACGGGAAGTACGCGAGCTCCTTCGATTGCCGCGCGGCCGCCTCGGCGATCTCGTCGCGGCCGTGACCGACCATGCTGACGAAGAGGCCGGCAAGTCCGTCGAGGTAACGACGGCCTTTGCTGTCGTACACGTAGGCGCCTTCGCCGCGGACGATGATCGGCACGTCGTGGTCTGTGTAGGACGACATGCGAGTGAAGTGCATCCAAAGGTGGCGGCGGGCCGCCTCTTGCAACGCCGCGGCGTTGGCGATGTCGGCGCTGTGGACGTCTTGTGGCGTGGTCATCTGGTCCCCCAGGTGTATGTCTGCTTACGAAGCTTGAGATAGACGAACGTCTCGGTGCTGCGGACGGCCGGGATGGCCCGGATCCGACCGTTCAGAAGCTCGAGCAAGTGGTCGTCGTCCTCGCAGACGGTTTCGACCAGCAGGTCGAACGAACCCGCGGTGACCACGACGTAGTCGACCTCGGGAAACTTCTCCAACTCATCGGCCACGGCCTCGATGTCGCCCTCGACGCGCAATCCGATCATTGCCTGCCGCGGGAACCCCAACTGGAGCGGATCCGTCACGGCCACGATCTGGATAACACCGCTCTTGAGTAACCTTTGAACGCGTTGCCGCACTGCCGCTTCGGACAACCCGACGGCTTGGGCGATCGTCGCGTAGGACCGTCGCCCGTCTTGCTGCAGTTGTTCGATAATTGCTTTCGAGACCTCATCGAGGACGCCGGCAGATGCCACCGGTCGTTCGCGTGGGGTCATTTGGCAATCATGGCCCCGACCCACGACGCGGTGCAAGCGATTCCGTAGTCGGTGGCCCGCGCACCCACGGAATCAATGGTCGATCCTCGATATCACTGATGTTCTCGTCTCCCGCAAGCGCTCTCGCCCAGCTACGCTGTCGGCACCCTCGCCGTAAGGAGATAGAGATGGCCGCCGGACCCACTGCGCTTCCTAGAACCACCGTGCTGCGCAATTTCGTCGATGGCGCGTACGTCGACACTGAGGCGGGCGTGACCAGCGGCATCGTCGACCCGAGCACCGGGGAGGTATTCGCGACCGCGCCGGTGTCGGAGACGGCCGATGTCGATCTGCGCGATGCGCGCGGCGGAGCGGGGCTTCGAGGTCTGGCGCGATGCCACCCCGTCTGTCAGGCAACGTGCGCTGCTGCGCATCGCCGACGCTATCGAGGCGCGGGCCGACGAGATTGTCGCCGCGGAGTCGCAGAACACCGGCAAGCCGCTTGCCCTGACGGCCTCAGAAGAGCTGCCGCCGATGGTCGACCAGATCCGCTTCTTCGCGGGCGCTGCGCGCGTGCTCGAAGGTAAGGCCGCGGGGGAGTACATGGCCGGTTTCACCTCATTCATCAGGCGTGAACCGATCGGCGTGTGCGCGCAGGTAACGCCCTGGAACTACCCGATGATGATGGCCGTCTGGAAGTGGGCGCCCGCGATCGCGGCGGGCAATGCGGTCGTGCTCGAAGCCGTCGGACACGACGCCGGTGACCGCGCTGCTGATGGCCGAAATCGCAGCGGAGTTCCTTCCGCCGGGCGTGCTGAACGTCGTGTGCGGCGAACGCGACACGGGGCGGCTGCTGGTTGAGCACCGCACGCCGAGCATGGTCTCCATCACCGGCAGCGTGCGCGCGGGCATGGAAGTCGCCGGCGCGGCCGCGCGCGATCTCAAGCGCGTGCACCTCGAGCTGGGCGGGAAGGCGCCGGTCGTCGTCTTCGATGATGCGGACCTCGAAAAGACCGCCGAGGGCATTGCGATGGCGGGCTACTTCAACGCCGGCCAGGACTGCACCGCTGCCACCCGGGTGCTCGCGGCACCCGGCATCTATGGCGACTTCGTCGCTGCACTGACAGAGCAAGCCCGCGGCACAGTCGTCGGCCCGCCGTCCAATACTGATGCCGCGTACGGCCCGGTCAACAACGCGAACCAGCTCGCACGGGTCAGCGGATTCGTCGACCGGTTGCCCGACCACGCGCAGTTGCTAGCTGGTGGGCACCGCATCGGTGACCGTGGCTATTTCTACGAGCCGACGGTCGTTGCCGATTTGCGGCAGGGCGACGAGATCGTGCACCGACGAGGTTTTCGGGCCGGTCATCACGGTCCAGAAATTCAGCGACGAAGACGAAGCGGTCCGGTGGGCCAACAGCGTCGAGTACGGCCTCTCGTCATCGGTCTGGACCCGCGATCACGGGCGGGCGATGCGGATGGCGAAGCGTCTCGACTTCGGCTGCGTGTGGATCAACACGCACATCCCGCTCATCGCGGAGATGCCGCACGGCGGCTTCAAGCACAGCGGCTACGGCAAGGACCTCTCGATGTACGGCTTCGAGGACTACACGCGCATCAAGCACGTGATGACCAACCTCGACGCGTAACTCGCGCGCTACTGGTCACCGCTCGAAGTTGACCACGTTAGGCAGGCGTAGTGGTCCTTAGGTAGGTGTGTACGCCTGCCTAAGGACCATCTCACTGCCTCGGCTAACCTCGGCGGGACGACGGGGCTGGCGTCGGCGACGGCGGTCCCGGCGTCCGCCACCAGCCGCCAGCTCAGAACCCCCGGTGGTTCGGCGAGAGCCGCCCGCTCCCGCCGAACCACCCGTTCGTCAGTCGATCAGGTGCTCGGCGAGTTCGGGCGCCGGCGACATCACCTCGCCACGGAAGAACGGCCGGTAGATCGGAATCGAGATCAGCAAGAGAACCACGCCCACGATTGACTGTCAGCACGGCGATGAGGAAGATGCCACCGATGCCCAGTGCGGCGAGAACTGCATGCTCCAACTGGTGTAGCCCGTACCGGGTTCCAGTCGAGTCGCATGTCCACGATAAGGACGCCGAAAAGCATGACGCCGCCGAGCGACGGGATGATGCCCTTGACCCAAAGGTCACGTGAGCTGTGTCGAAGTTCGTGACGGTAGTACCAGGTGCACGCGAAACCGGTGAGGCCGTAGTAGAAGGCGATGAACCAGCCGATCGCCGTCACCGAGTCGGGAATGATGTTGCCCGCCGCCACGAAGTTGAACAGCAAGTAGAGCAGCGATCGAGACACCGCCCATTGCGAGCGTCGACACGCGTCGGCGTGAGGTACCGGGGGTGGATCTTGGAGAACGCCCTCGGGATCGCCTTGTACGCCGCCATCGCGAGGGTCGTACGGGCGGTCGGCAAAATCGTCGTCTGGGTCGACGCCGCGGCCGACGAAAGCACCATCAGCATCAGTAGCTTGGAGAACACCAGCCCGACACCGTGCGACCCGAACACTGCGCCACCCAGAATCGTGATGACGTCGCTGGAGTTGTCGGGGTTGGCAAGGCCGATGCCCTTGTCGCCAACGCCCGCGAACGCAACCGTCGAGACCGATACCAAGGCATAGATCACGCAGCAGGAGCACGGTGGAGATCACAGCGGCACGCCCGGGCGTCCGCTCTCGGTCCTTGGTCTCCTCGTTCACCGACACTGCGCTGTCCCAGCCCCAGTAGATGAAGAGCATGAGCAGGATGCCTTGCAAGAAGTTGGTGATGCCGATGTGGGCCGGGTTGAACCACGACAGGCTCACGTGGCTGGAGCCGTCGGTGCCCTTGTTCGTGTAGACCTTCACCAGCGCCGTCACCGAGAACACGGCGAGCATGACGACCTCGATGCTCAGCAGGATCTTCTGGAAGTTCGCCGAGATCTCAATGCCGATGTAACAGATCCAGGTCATGACGACGATCCACATGATGCCGACGAGCAGCACCCAGCCGCTCGTCGCGTTGCCCCCGATGCCGTGGGCGCCGAACAGGTCGAACCCGTACTGACCCGCAACCTGCGCGAGGCTCGCCATAACCAGCACGTCGGCGGCGATGATGCCCCAGCCACCGAGCCAACCGGTCTTCGGCCCGAAGGCCTTGGTCCCCCAGGTGAATGTGGTGCCGCAGTCGGGCTCGCGTCGGTTCAGTTCCTTGTAACCCAGCGAGACTAGGAAAATCGGCACGAACGCCAGGATCGACGACGATCACCGACTGCGTGCCTGCAAGCAGGACGACGAAGCCGAGGGTGGCGGCCAGGCTGTATGCGGGCGCGGTCGACGCGACACCGATGACGATGCTCGAGACGAGCCCGAGCGCACCCGTCTTCAGGCCTTTGTTGATCACCTCGCCGCTGTCGAACACGGGCGTGGGAGCTTCGGCGACCATGAGCACCTCTGGGAGCGATGTGGGCGGATTTTTGGCACCAGCGGTTTTGAACCCTCCGGTTATCGCACTGATTTCGTCGGATGACAAGGGATTCCGTGGTCTCGTTCTGATCGCGCCACCGTTTCGGTGGTAGCGTCCCGCCATGCAAGCGTTGCCTGCCGGTCGGCTGCCGGTGTGAAGTGACCCGGTATGGGGCCATGTTCGGCCCGGACGTCACATTCTTGGGCGTCGATCGTTGCGACCTCGCCGACCCGGCATCGTTTGCGGGAGTTGACGTCGTCATCGTCGGGGCGCCGTTCGACGGTGGGACGTCGCATCGCCCCGGCACGCGGTTCGGCCCGCAGGCGATCCGTTCGACTGACTACCTGCCGCACGACGGATCCCGACCGCACCTCGCCTTGCGCGTCGACGCGCTGCGCGACCTGCGGGTTGTCGATGCGGGGGACGTGGAGATGCCGCCCGGCGATATCGAGCGCTCGCTAGCAAGTCTTGAGCGCGCGGTTACGACGGTGGCGGCGGCCGGCGCAATCCCGGTTGTGCTGGGCGGAGACCACTCGATCGCGCTGCCTGACGTCACCGGTGTCGCTCGCCACTACGGATTCGGTCGTGTCGCTGTCTTGCACTTCGACGCGCACGCTGACACCGGCGACATCACCTTTGGATCGCTGTACGGCCACGGCCAACCGATGCGCCGGCTCATCGAATCTGGCGCCGCGCGAGGGGACCGGTTTCTGCAGATTGGTCTGCGGGGCTACTGGCCAGAGCCGGAGACTCTCGACTGGATGGCGTCACAGCAGATGCGCTCATACGAGATGAGCGAGATCGTCTCGCGCGGGCTGCTCGCCGTCCTGAATGAAGCCTTTGCCATCGCGCTCGACGACTGCGACGCCGTGTTCCTGTCAGTCGACATCGACGTGTGCGACCCAGGCCACGCACCCGGCACCGGCACGCCCGAACCGGGTGGTTTGACCGCGCGCGAACTGCTCGATGCCGTTCGCCGGATCTGTCGCGAGCTGCCCGTCGCGGGCGTCGATGTGGTCGAGGTTTCGCCGCCCTACGACCACGCCGAGATCACTGCGATGCTCGCGAATCGGGTCGTGTTGGAGGCCTTGTCAGGTATTGCGGCGAGGCGCCGCGATGCACAAACAGCAGTGCCGCTCGACCCGGCGATGCCCTTGCTCGCCGGCCGACACGATGGTCCTGCCCGACACTCCTGAAGGGACATCGCATGAAGATCCTCCTCGTAGGTGCCGGCGGTGTCGGTGGCGCGATCACCGCAATCGCCGCGCGCCGCCCGTTCTTCGACGCGATGGTGGTCGCCGACTACAACGAGGCAAGCGCGGGGCGTGCCGCGGAGCGCACCGGCGACCCGCGGTTCTCTGCGATCCGCATCGATGCATCGGACGAGGCGGCGGTCGCGGCGGCGTTGCGCGAGCACGGGTGCGACGTGTTGCTCAACGCAACTGACCCGCGTTTCGTGATGCCGCTGTTTCGGGCTGCACTCGCGGCCGGCGCGCACTACCTCGACATGGCGATGTCCCTGTCGCGACCAAACGCCGAGCAGCCCTACGCGCTGACCGGCGTCAAGCTCGGCGACGAGCAGTTCGAGCTTTCCAGCAAATGGGACGACGCGGGGCGGCTCGCGCTTGTCGGTATCGGCGTCGAGCCTGGCCTGTCGGACGTCTTCGCCCGCTACGCCGCCGACCATCTCTTCTCACATATCGACGAGGTCGGCATCCGCGACGGCGCGAACCTGACGGTCGAGGGCTACGACTTCGCCCCGACCTTCTCGATCTGGACAACCATCGAGGAGTGCCTCAACCCGCCGGTCGTCTGGGAACGGAACCGCGGTTGGTACACGACGGAGCCGTTCAGTGAGCCCGAGGTATTCGACTTCCCCGAGGGAATCGGGCCAGTCGAATGCGTCAACGTCGAGCACGAGGAAGTGCTCCTCGTCCCGCGCTGGGTCGAGGCCGAGCGGGTCACCTTCAAGTACGGCCTGGGCGATGAGTTCATCGGCGTACTCAAGACGCTGCACAAGCTCGGACTCGACCGGGTCGACAAGATCAAGGTCGGCGACGTCGAGGTCTCGCCGCGCGATGTCGTGGCTGCCTGCCTGCCGAACCCGGCCACGCTCGGTGACCGGATGCGGGGCAAGACCTGTGCTGGTACCTACGTCACCGGCACCGGCAAGGACGGCAAACCGAGGGCGACCTACCTCTACCACGTGGTCGACAACGAGTGGTCGATGCGTGAATACGGGGCGCAGGCGGTCGTCTGGCAGACCGCGATCAATCCCGTCGTCGCCCTCGAACTACTCGCGACGGGCGCCTGGAAGGGTGCCGGCGTCCTCGGGCCTGAGGCGTTCGACGCCCAGCCCTACCTCGACTTGCTCGTTACCTACGGTTCACCATGGGGCATGCGCGACCAATAGAAGACGTACTGTCGAACCAGCCGACCGAAGGACCGATACAGATGTCGAACACCACCGATTCCGCGCACGCCGAGCTGGTCGCACGCCACCGCTACGTGATGCCGTCGTGGATGGCCCTCTACTACGACGACCCGATCGAGATCGCGTCGGGCGTCGGCCGCCGAGTCACCGACGGGCAGGGCCACGAATACCTCGACTTCTTCGCCGGGATCCTCACCAACATGCTCGGCTACAACGTCCCCGAGGTGCGCGACGCGATCAAGGCGCAGGCCGACACCGGCATCTTGCACACCTCGACGCTCTATCTGATCCGCTCGCAGATCGAACTGGCCGAGAAGATCGCCAGGCTGTCGGGCATCCCCGACGCGAAGGTCTTCTTCACCTCCTCGGGCACCGAGGCGAACGAGGCTGCCCTGCTGCTCGCCACGCAGTACCGCCGCAGCAACCAGGTGCTGGCCCTGCGCAACAGCTACCACGGGCGCTCGTTTGCCAGCGTCGCGATCACCGGCAACCGCGGCTGGAGCGCGTCGAGCCTCTCGCCGCTCAACGTCAGCTACGTGCAGAGCGGTTACCGCTACCGCAGCCCGTTCGGGCACCTGTCCGACGCCGACTTCATCACTGCGTGCGCCGACGACCTGCGTGACGTCATCATCACGACCACCTCTGGCGACGTCGCGTGCATGATCGCCGAGCCCATTCAAGGTGTCGGCGGATTCGCCACTCCGCCCGACGGCATGTTCGCCGCGTTCAAGGAAATCCTCGACTCCTACGGCATCTTGTTCATCTCCGATGAGGTGCAGACCGGCTGGGGCCGTACCGGCGAACACTTCTGGGGGATCCAGGCGCACGGCGTGGTGCCCGACGCGATGACCTTCGCAAAGGGCCTCGGAAACGGGACGTCGATTGGCGGCGTCGTTGCACGTGCTGAGGTCATGGACTGCCTGAACGCCAACTCGATCTCGACCTTCGGCGGCAATCCGCTCGTCACTGCAGCCGCCAACGCGACTCTTGACTACGTGCTGTCGCACGATCTGCAAGCGAACGCGGCGAAGGTCGGCACGGTCTTGCTCGAGGGCCTTCGCGGCCTCCAGCACACGCACCCGTTCATCGGCGACGTACGTGGCAAGGGACTCATGATCGGTGTCGAGCTCGTCGCGCCCGGCTCGAAGACGCCCGACCCGGGTGCTGCCACGCGGATGATGGAAGAGACCCGGCAGCGCGGGCTGCTGATCGGCAAGGGCGGCCTGCACGGCAACGTGTTGCGCATCGCCCCCGCACTGACCATCACCGAAGCCGAAGCTCTCGAGGGCCTCGACGTCTTGGCGAAGTCGTTCGCCGCAATCGAAGCCGCGACCACGTCGGCCGCGGTGATCGTCCGATGAGCGAGGTCCGTCGGATCACCCATTGGATAGGCGGCAAGCCCTTCACCGGCGAGTCGGCCCGCCACGGTGACGTCTTCGACCCGGCGACTGGCCAGGTCACCGGGCACGTCGACTTCGCGTCGTCCGACGACGTCAATCTTGCCGTCGCGGCCGCAACAGACGCCTGGCGCGATTGGCGGTCGGCATCGCTGTCGAAGCGCACGTCGGTCATGTTCGCGATGCGCGAGCTGCTGCGTCAGCGCAGCGGTGAGGTCGCTGCCGCGATCACCGCGGAGCACGGCAAAGTGCTGTCCGATGCTGCCGGCGAAGTCGCCCGGGGGCTCGAGGTCGTCGAGTTCGCGTGCGGCATCCCGCAGTTGCTGAAGGGCGGCTTCTCCGAGAACGCGTCAACGAATGTCGACGTGTACTCGATCCGGCAGCCTGTCGGCGTCGTTGGCGTGATCTCACCGTTCAACTTCCCCGCGATGGTGCCGCTGTGGTTCGTCCCCATCGCGATCGCGTGCGGCAACGCCGTGGTGCTGAAGCCGAGTGAGAAGGATCCGTCGGCGGCGAACCTGCTTGCCGAGATGTTCGCCGAGGCCGGTCTGCCCGATGGTGTTTTGAACGTCGTACATGGCGACAAGGAAGCGGTCGACGCGCTGCTGAACCACCCCGACGTCGGCTCGATCTCGTTCGTGGGTTCCACGCCGGTCGCGCGCTACGTCTACGAGACCGGCACAAAGAACGGCAAGCGGGTGCAGGCGCTAGGCGGCGCGAAGAACCACATGGTCGTGTTGCCAGATGCAGATCTCGATCTCGCGGCCGACGCCGCGGTTAACGCCGGCTTCGGGTCGGCTGGTGAGCGCTGCATGGCGATCTCCGCGCTGGTGGCGGTCGACCCGATCGGCGACGAGCTCGTCGAGCGGATTCGCACTCGGATGGCAACATTGCGCATCGGCGATGGCCGCCGTGGTTGCGACATGGGGCCGCTGGTTACCCGACCGCACCGCGACAAGGTCGCGTCGTACCTCGATGCGGGCGCCTCTGCGGGTGCGACCCTGGTCGTCGACGGGCGTGACACGCCGATCGACGGCGACCCCGACGGGTTCTGGCTCGGGCCCTCGTTGCTCGATCACGTCACGCCGTCGATGTCGTGCTACACCGACGAGATCTTCGGTCCGGTGCTGTCGGTTCTGCGTTCGCCCAGCTACGACGCCGCGCTCGCGTTGGTCAACGCGAGTCCTTACGGCAACGGCACCGCGATCTTCACCAACGACGGTGGGGCAGCTCGCCGATTCCAAAACGAGGTGACCGTCGGCATGGTCGGCATCAACGTGCCGATCCCGGTCCCGATGGCCTACTACTCGTTCGGTGGCTGGAAGTCGTCGCTGTTCGGCGACACCCACGCGTACGGCCTCGAGGGCGTGCACTTCTTCACGAGGGGCAAGGTCGTCACCTCGCGGTGGCTCGATCCGAGTCACGGCGGCCTCAACCTCGGGTTCCCGACGAACGGCTAAACCCCCAAAGGCAGGCTCCTCCCGACCGACAGGCAGCGTCCGTCACTCGTTTGGAGTAACCGCTAGGGCAGTTGGCTGTTGCGCCGAAGATTCCTGCTCATGGCGGGCTCGGGGGTGTCGATAGGGCCTCACGGCTTCCCGGGTGCCTGTTCGCCGCTCACCGGAAGCGACACACTCCCGACACGATTGGCTACCGTGCGCGCGATCATGGCGAGAGCTGCCGACGCCCCGAGCGTCGGTCCCGCCGTGCCCTGGCGGTCGCGGATCGGCGCGAACGTGACGAGGACAATCAGAGCGATCCGACTCGCGTCCGCGCCAGCGATCGCGACACCGCGAGCGATGGCCAAGACATCGGGGATGCTCTACATCTGTGCAGCGTCGATGTCGCTGCTTGGTCTGCTACTACCCCAGCGCCCCGGCGTCCACCGCGTTGTTCTCATTCTGATTGCGATTGCGGCGCTCGGGCTCGGTGTAGCTCTGGTCGCGCGCGGTCAGCATTGGCCACGGTGGAGCTACCACCTGCTCATCCTGAACGGCAACTTGGTCATCGCGCTCAGCATGTTCGAGGCCGGTGGCGGTCGGACGTCGATGGCGTACTCGACGCTCTTCATGTTCGTGACCGTCAACAGTTTCTTCTTCTTCGCCTGGCCGTGGGCCGCCTTGCACCTTGCGACGGCTGTGGGGTGCGACCTGTTCATCCTGGCCGTCATGGGCGACGCAAACTTCGGCCAGGTGGTGTTGCTCCCGGGTGCGCTCGTCGTCGTCGGCGTTGTCGTCGGACGCCTCGTAAGGGCCGCCGATGCGGCCGAGATCGACACGTTGACCGGCTTGCCGAACCGTCGCGGGCTTGATCGTCACTTGAGTGAAGCATTAGCGGGCGCATCGCCGGGCATGCATTCCATCGCCCTCGCATTTCTCGACGTCGACCACTTCCGATCCGTGAACAGCACCGAAGGTCAGGGCGGCGGCGACCGGCTGCTACGGGCCATTGCGGCCGCGTGGCGCCCCCTGTTGCGCGATACAGATTTCCTCGCCCGCAACAGCAGCGACGAGTTCGCGCTGCTGATCACTGATGCGTTGCCGGGCGAAGTCGCGATGGTCATCGCTCGCTTGCGCGAGGCTATGCCGAAGGCGCACACGTGCTCGGCGGGCGCCTCGGACTGGCAGCCCGGCGACACGGTGTCGCTACTTGCTGCGCGCACCGACACCGCGCTGTACGAGTCGAAGCGCAACGGCCGCAACAGGCTCACGTACCACGACAGCAGTGGGAATTCCGAAGAGGCGCAGATGCGTTGCGCCGTTGCCGACGGCGAAATGGTGGCCTACTACCAGCCGATCATCGATCTGGGTACCGGCGTCGTCGCCGGCTTCGAGGCACTCGTGCGCTGGATCCGCCCAGGCCAGGGTTTGGTGGCGCCCGACGCCTTCATTCCTGCCGCCGAGGCAAACGGTGCGATCGAGGACATCGGCGCCATGATGCTCGCCACCGCCACCCGCCAGATCGCGGAATGGTCCGCGGCGCATGGCCGTCCGCTCACTGCCAGCATCAACGTGTGCGGCCGGGAGTTGCGCAATCCGGGCTATGTGTCGCAAGTCAAAGCGATCTTGCAGGACGCCGGGTTGCCGGCGTCGCAGCTGGTCCTTGAGCTCACAGAAACTGCATTCGAGGGCAACGCCGCGCCGGTGATTGCGGCCCTTGAGGAGTTGCACGCACTCGGTATCGGGATAGCGATCGACGACTTCGGCACCGGGTACTCCAGCCTCAGCCGGCTTGACCGACTGCCGGTCGACGTCGTCAAGATCGACCGATCCTTCGTCAGCACGTTGCCCGCCGAGGCGACCCGTGCACCACTGGTGGCCGCCATCATCGCGATGGCTCGCGCCCTCGGCCTGCATGTGGTCGCCGAAGGAATTGAGCACCCGTACCAGGGCGCGCTGTTGTTCGAACTCGGCTGCGACAAGGGCCAGGGTTACTGGTTCGATCGGCCGTGTCCGGCGGACGAGGTCGATCTGTCGCCGCGCGAACCGGCGTACATCACGAGCGTCGGCACCGACTCGGTGGCAGCGCTGCGCGACGCTGGCTGACCGGATCTATTCGCCCATATGGGGCATTCTGCGTAACTGCCCACATGTTTATCGGCTCGGCAGTCGCACTTTTCGGAGTCCAGTTGGCACGATGGACCGCGGCGCACCACTTGCCAGCGATCCGAGGAGTGCCAATGGCGTTAGACGATTCGGTGGCACGGCTGACTATCTATCTCGGCGCGGCCGACCGCACCGGAACCAGAGTCATGCCAGAAGAGATCATTCTTCGCGCGCACGCGGCAGGCCTCACGGGCGCAACTGTCTCTCGAGCCCCGCAGCTTGACGTCGATGGCGACGGTCCGCGCACGATCTCGTTGTCGCACCCGGCAGCGGTGACCGTCACGATTCTGGCCGCCGAGCCGCAGTTGCGCACATTCCTGGCTGAGCATCGACGACTTGCGTGACGCTGGCGCGACGATGCTTCTCGAGGGTGCCGACGAGTTGCACGAGGCCAACACTCAGCTCGCCGGCCCGTAGGCCGCTCTCGTCGCCGTTGTCTTACGCCGACGCCTCTAACTGCTCGAGGTCGCGCAACGCGTAGCGGTTGTGCCAGAACTCTTCCTCGAAGACCGTCCAGATGCAGTCCTGCAACGGGTTGACGCCGTTTTCCAGGACGTCGATCGGGCCGGGTGAGGTCACTCGCCTCGACCGATGCGAGGTAGTCGCGAAAGCGCGTTGCGCGGTCCGCACGCGCGGCGAGAGCCTCCGAGACCGACGGCGTCAAGTCGTAGTCGAGCCCTGGCCACGGAAAGCCGAGCGAGCCGGTATTCGGCAAGCCGATCGGGTTGAGCGGTTCGCCGAGCACCGGTGACGTGAACCACTTGTCCATCGCGAAGACGAGATGGCGCAGCGTCTGGACGAACGTGAACTCGCCGTCGACCGACTCGTGCAGTTTGGCCTCGGGCAGAGCTTGCGCGCGTGACACGGTCTTCGCCCACTCGTCTTCGAGCGCCGCCCACGCCACGCGCATGTCCGCCGGCGTCGATGCGCGCAGCATCGATCGCAGCGGATGCCACGGGTCGCGTTCGTTGACGTAAGCCGTGACGTCGACACCGTTGACGACGAGCTTGTCGACCATCGCATCGATGTCGACGTTGACGAGCAGTGCGTGGCTGATCTTCACGTCGGTGAGGTTCACGTCGCGGAAACGGGCGCCGCGAAGATCCGCGCCCCAGAACACGGCGTCCGACAGATCACCCTCGAATTCCTCAGGCATCCTGCCTCCTCTTGCCCGGCCCAAATCGTGTGGATTTACTGCCCCGTGAGGACAGTAAACGCACAGGATTTCAAGACTGGCTTGGTCAGAGCGCGGCGAATGCTTGCTCGACGACGTCGAGGCCTTCGTGCAGCAGGTGTTCGGGAATCACGAGCGGCGGCAGGAAGCGCAACACGTTGCTGTAGGTGCCGGCGGTGAGCACGACCACTCCGGCCGCGTGACACGCCTTGGCAACTGCTGACGTCGTCGCCGCGTCAGGCTCGGTGGTGCCCGGCTTGACGATCTCGACGGCGATCATCGCTCCGCGTCCGCGCACATCGCCGATGCAGTCGAACTTCTCGGCCATCGCACGAAGTCGCGGCAACATGATGGCTTCGATGTCGCGCGCCCGGCCCATGAGGTCGAGTTCGTCGATCGTGCGCATCGCGCCCAGCGCCGCGGCACATGCCACCGGGTTGCCGCCGTATGTGCCGCCAAGGCCGCCGACGTGCGCAGCGTCCATGATCTCGGCGCGGCCAGTCACCGCTGAGAGCGGCATGCCGCCAGCGATGCCCTTTGCTGTGGTGATGAGGTCTGGCACCACGCCTTCGTGCGTCGACGCGAACATGTCGCCAGTGCGAGCGAAGCCGGTCTGAATCTCGTCGGCGATGAAGACGATGCCGTTGGCGGTGCAGAACTCCGACAATGCCTTCATGAAGCCGGCGCCAGGGACGATGAAACCGCCCTCGCCCTGGATCGGCTCGATGAGAACGGCGGCGATGCTGTCGGCGCCGAGCTGTGTCTTCATCGCCCCGATGACTTCGGCCGCCGCCTCTGGGCCGCAGTTCTGCGGCCCGGTCGGCCAGCGATAGGGGTAGGCCATCGGCAGCCGGTAGACCTCCGGCGCGAACGGGCCGAAGGAGTGCTTGTACGGCATGTTCTTTGCGGTCAGCGCCATCGTCATGTTCGTGCGGCCGTGGTACGCGTGCTCGAACACGACGATCGCGGATCGGCCGGTGTAGGCGCGCGCGATCTTGACCGCGTTCTCAACAGCCTCGGCACCGGAGTTGAACAGTGCCGACTTCTTCGCGTGAGCGCCTGGCGTGCGCGCGTTCAGCTGCTCGCACACCGCGACGTATCCCTCATACGGCGTCACCATGAAACAGGTGTGCGTGAAGGCGGCGACCTGATCGCGCACGGCGCTCACGACGTGGTCGGCGGCGTTGCCCACACCGACCACGGCGATGCCCGAGCCGAGGTCGATCAGTGAGTTCCCGTCGACGTCGACGACGACGCCACCGCCGGCCGCCTCGATGAAGACCGGGAGCGCGATGCTCACGCCGCGAGCGACCGCGTCGGTCCGCCTGGCAAGCAGCTCGACCGACCGCGGGCCGGGGATCGCGGTCACCAGTCGCCGCTCCTGGGGCAACCCTGGCCCACCCTGCCTCACGGGCAGGCTGAGCCCGCCGCGAGCGGGAACCGCGGCAGGTCGGTCGGAGTCGGTCATGACGCCTCCAAGATCGCCGGGCATGAGGGCGTTGAAGGGAGCATGTCCGGGAACATGTACTGTATCCGACCAACGCCCTTGTTGAGCCTGACGGTAACGACCGTTGGTGATGACTTTGGCGACGGAATCCGTCGCCCGGTTGGCGTGAATGGTGAGGGCGGCGTCGCAGATCCGACGCCGCCCTCTCTCAATTGCAATTCACCTGTCCGCACTACATTTCACCTGTCGGTAATCTTCACCTGGCATTCTGGGATCGCACGACGATTGACACGTGAGTAGACGGTCGACTGGAAACGACGGGAGATGCCGATGCTGATGCACCTGCGGATAAGCGTGCCCGATCGTCCAGGCATGCTGGCCCAGATCACGGCCGCGCTCGCTGATGTCGGCGCCGATATCCGGACCATCGCGGTTCTCGAGCGCGAGTCCGGTCGGGCCATCGACGACATCTACCTCAGCTGGCCAGAGGCCCGGTCGGCGGACGTCCTGTCGCAACGCGTAGCAAGCGTGCGCGGGGTTACCGTGCTCGGGCTTCGACCCTCCCGCCAGGTGCCCGGCGCGTTCCCCGACATCGACCTGTTGAGCCAGGTTCTCGCCACGGCGTCGCGTGGTCTCGACACCCTCGTCGACATGGCCGCCCTCGCGTTCGGCGCCGACTGGGCGGCCAGCGTCACCTACGCATCCGGCGCACCTGTCGTGCTGTACGCAAGTGCGCGGCCCGACGACGTGATCGTGCTGCCGGAGATCGCGGTCATCCGGTCGGCGGCGATCGAGGTCGACGGCGTGCAGCTGGCGGCCACGCCGTTGTCGCCGTTCGACGCGGTGCTGGTCTGCGGCCGCGCCGACAAGCCGTCGTTCCACCAGGCTGAGCTCGAACGGATCCGCCGGGTCACGGAGCTTGCCGTTGGCTTGGTGCGCTCCGACGTGTCGCTCGCCGGGTAGCAGCACACCGCTGCTTTCCCGATGCAGCGCCGCCGCTTAGCCTGAGCGTCATGTTCGAGCGTCTCGGCGTGCGGGTGTTTGCGCACCGCAAGCGAGTCCTGATTGTCGGTCTCCTGCGTGCTCATTCTCGGTGGCCTCTGGGGCGGCTCGGTCAGCAAGCACTTGTCGAGCGGCGGGTACTACGACCCGCACAGCGAATCCGTGCAAGCCGGCTACGACATCAATCACAAACTCGACGTGCCGACCCAAGACGCGATCGTGCTCTTCACCAGCCAGCAACCGATCTCGGACCCGACCGTCCAGCGCATCATCGAGACAGCGCTCGCCTCGTTGCCGCGCGGCGAGGTGCCCAGTTACACGACGTACTGGACGAGCCACCGACCGCAGCAGCTGTCGACGAACGGTCGGGCGACCTACGTCACGCTCTCACTGGCGGGCAAGACTGACGCGACGCAGGAGCATTCGCTGGCCGTCGCGCGCGACACGTTGGCGAAGGCGAACCTTCCCGGCATCACCGTGCAGTACGGCGGAACAGTCACCCTGAACAAGGAAATCAGCGGGCAGGTCAGCACCGACTTGCGTCGTGCGGAGCTCGTCTCTCTGCCGATCGTGCTGGTCTTGCTGATCATCATCTTCGGCAGCCTGGTGTCAGCCGGCTTGCCGCTCGCCGTCGGGATCCTCGCCATCGTCGGTGCATCCGCGGTCTTGCGGCTGCTGACGACGTTCGTCAGCGTCTCGGTGTTCGCGCTGAACCTGGTGACCGTGCTCGGCCTTGGACTTGCGGTCGACTATGCCCTCTTCATCGTGAGCCGATTCCGCGAGGAGCTCGATCGGCAACCCACTGTGCAGCGCGCGCTGGCCCGCACGATGGCGACCGCCGGGCGAACGATCGCGTTCTCGGGCGTCACGATCGCCGCGTCGCTTGCGTCGCTCACCCTTTATCCCGAGACATTCCTGCGCTCGATGGGCTACGGCGGAGTTGCCGTCGTCCTGCTCGACGTGGTCGCGGCGACGACCGTGCTGCCTGCCCTACTCGCGATCCTCGGCCATCGGGTGAACTTGCTGCGGGTGCCTGTGCCGTGGTCAAAGAGCAACACGAAGGCGGACGCCGAGCAGTCGGCGTCCGGCCAGGACGGCGAGGTCGCAGAGAGCGGCGGTTGGTACCGGCTTGCACACAGCGTGATGCGGCGGCCGCTGGTGTACACGGTGGCGATCGTCGCCGTGCTCGCGGTGATGGCGGCGCCGTTCGCGAATGTGATCTTCGGCGGCTACACCGCGAGGGTGCTGCCGGTCAGTGCGCCCGGCCGCGTTGTTAGCTGACACGTTGGCGCGCGATTTCCCTTCTAACGCAACGAATCCGATCCAGGTTGTCGTCGAGGGCGTCGACAATCCGGCCGTGATCCCGGCCTACGTGAAGCAGCTCGGTTCGGTGCAGGGTGCGACGGGAGCGGCGGTGGCCGCGGTGCACGGCGACAACGTGCTGGTGCAGGTGGCCTTCACCGGTGACCCGATCTCGAACGCCGCGCGCGGAGACGCTCGCGCGAGTTCGCGCGGTGCCGCCGCCGGCAGGTGCGCACGTTCTCGTCGGTGGCTTCACCGCGTTCCTGGTCGACCAGTTGCACAGCATCGGGCACGTCCTGCCGTGGATGCTCCTCGTGATGATCGTCGCGATGCTCGTGCTGCTGTTCCTCGCGTTCGGTTCGTTCGTGCTGCCGTTCAAGGCGGTCGCGATGAACGCGCTGTCGATCGGTGCCTCGTTCGGCGCGGTCACCTGGATCTTCCAGAGCGGTCACCTCTCGACTCTGTTCGGATTCTCCAGACTCGGCTACCTCGACGCGACCGACCCGATCCTGATGCTCGCTGTGGTGTTCGGGCTCTCGATGGACTACGAGGTATTCCTGCTCAGCCGGATCCGCGAGGAGTGGGATGCGTCCGTCGGCAAGCGGCGAATCGGCCGAGGCCCGCAACCGGCTCGCGGTCGCGCACGGGCTCCAGCGCAGCGGCCGCATCATCACCAGCGCCGCGCTGCTGCTGGTGATCGTGGTCGGCGCGTTCGCCACCTCGGAGGTGACAACGCTCAAGCTGCTCGGCTTCGGTATGGCGCTGGCGATCTTCGTCGACGCCACGATCGTGCGCGCCATGCTGGTGCCGGCCGTCATGCGGCTGTTGGGTGCGACGAACTGGTGGGCGCCGCTGCCGCTGGCCAGGTGGTGGGCCAGCCACGGGGTGGGCGAGTCGAGCGACCCGGGGCCCGATCCGAGTCCGGGAGCTGGCCGGTACGAGACACTGGTGAGGTGAGCCAGCGCCGAGACGTCGTGATCCTGGGGTCTACCGGATCGATCGGTACCCAGGCCCTTGACGTGATCCGACGCAATCCCGACTTGTTCCGGGTGGTCGGGCTGGGCAGTGGCGGTGACCGGCTCGACCTGCTCGCTGACCAGGCCGTCGAGTTCAACGTCGAGGTCATCGGCGTCGCCCGCGGGTCGGCGTCCGACCTTGAATCGGCGCTCGTCGCCGCATCGACGCGAGCCGGCCTGGCACCCACCGCCGACGCGTCACCGAAGCTGCTCGTCGGAGCCGACGCCGCGACCGACGTTGCGAGTTGGCCCATGGCCGACGGCTCGCCGACAGGCGGCACGGTGCTCAACGGCATGACGGGCTCGATCGGCCTCGCTCCGACGCTGGCCGCGCTCGGTGCCGGCTACACCCTCGCGCTCGCCAACAAGGAGTCGCTGATCGTCGGCGGCCCGCTGGTGAAGGCGGCCGCAAAGCCCGGCCAGATCGTGCCGGTCGATTCGGAACATTCGGCGCTGGCGCAGTGCCTTCGCGGCGGCCGCGCGGCCGAGGTGCGCCGGCTGATCCTGACCGCCAGCGGGGGACCGTTTCGCGGCCGTTCCGCCGCTGATCTCGCAAACGTCACACCGGAGCAGGCGCTCGCGCACCCGACCTGGCGGATGGGCCCTGTCGTCACGATCAACTCGGCGACCCTGGTGAACAAGGGCCTCGAGCTGATCGAGGCCCATCTTCTTTTCGACCTGCCGCTGACGGCGATCGACGTCGTCGTGCACCCGCAATCGATCGTCCACTCGATGGTCGAGTTCACCGACGGTTCGACCCTGGCGCAGTGCTCGCCCCCCGACATGCGCCTGCCGATCGCGATGGCGCTCGCGTGGCCACAGCGGGTGCCCGACGTCGTCCCCGCTTGTGATTGGACAACCGCTCAGAGCTGGACCTTCGAGCCGCTCGACGACGCGGCGTTTCCGGCCGTCGCCCTAGCTCGGCAGGTCGGCACCGCCGGAGGGGTCGCCCCGGCGATCTACAACGCCGCCAACGAGGAGGCAGTCGCCGCGTTTCTGGGCGGTGACCTGGCCTTCACCGGCATCGTCGACACCGTTTCTCGGGTTCTCGACGAATCTGCCGAAGAAGGAACGGGGAACGTCGAGGAGCTCTCAGATGTTCTCCGTGCGGAGTCCCTCGCTCGCGTGCGGGCCCGCGCCCTCATCTTTGGGAATAGTGCTGGCACAGATAGTTCCGAGCCGGCGGCTTCATTCGCAGGGCGGACGACGGGAGAACTCGCACCATGATGACCATCGGCGTCCTGGCCTTCGTGGTCGCTCTGCTGATCTCGGTGATGCTTCACGAGGCCGGCCACTTCGTGACCGCCAAGCTCTTCGGGATGAAGGCCACCCAGTTCTTCGTCGGCTTCGGCACGACCCTGTGGTCGCGCCAGAAGGGCGAGACGGAGTACGGGGTCAAGGCCATCCCGGCCGGTGGTTTCGTGAAGATCATCGGGATGACGCCGCTGGAAGAGATTTCGGTCGAGGACGCGCCGCGGGCGTTCATCAACAAGCCCGGCTGGCAGCGGTTCATCGTGCTGGTCGCCGGCTCGACGATGCACTTCATCATCGCCTTGGGCCTGCTGTTCATCCTGCTGCTGAGTTGGCCGAGCGTCGTTCACGGTGCATCGCCAGGTCGTCAAAGTCGAGGACTGCCTGAGCGCGTTAGCCGATCAGCCGTGCCCCGCCGGTGCGGCCGCCTGCGCCTGCGGTCGGCAAGTTCAAGCCCAACGACGTCATCACTGCAGTCAACGGCCAGCCGGTCGCGCACGGCACCGCGCAACTCATCTCGCTGATCGGGAAGGCGCCGCAAGGTCCAGTCACGTTCACGGTGCAGCGAGCAGGCAGCACGATCAATGTGCTCGTCACGCCGGCAGTAGTCGATGGCAAGGCGAAGGTTGGTCTTGAGCTCAACGATGCCAAGGACGCGAAGTATCTGCGCGTGGGGTTCGTCGGTGCGGTCACTGGCAGCTTCCGAGCGTTCGGCACCCTTTTCGTCGACAGCTTCAAGGCCCTCGGTGTCGTGCCGCACGAGATCGGTCAGCTGATCAGCCACCCGACCGCGAAGCGAGGCGGACCGGGCAGCAGCGGAGCCCAGGTCACGAGCGTGGTCGGGGTCGGTCGCGACGCCGGCCAAGCCTTCAAGGCGTACGGCGTCTCGGGTGGTGTCGAGACCGTGATCGAGATCGTCGCGTCGGTGAACATCTTCGTCGGGATCTTCAACCTGTTCCCGTTCCTGCCGCTCGACGGCGGCCACGTCGCGATCCTGGGCTACGAGAAGATCCGGAACGCGTGGCGGCGGCGTCGGCACCTGATTCCGGCCGGTCCCGTCGATTTGAACAAGCTGATGCCGTTTACCTACGGCGTGCTGGCCATAATTGTGGCTGTGTCGGCGTTGATCCTGGTGGCTGACATCGCCAACCCTGTCGCCAACCAGTTCAACCAATAGCTCGACCCAAAGCTTCGACCGAAAGGCTCGCCGTGACAACCGTCAATCTGGGGCTCCCCGAGATGCCACCTGTGAGCCCCCTGGCGCCGCGGCGGATCTCGCGGCAACTCAACGTCGGCGGGGTGCTCGTCGGCGGCGACGCCCCGGTCTCGGTGCAGTCGATGTGCATCACGCTGACCGCTGATGTCAACGCCACCTTGCAGCAGATCGCCGAGCTCACGGCGTCGGGCTGTCAGATCGTGCGGGTCGCGGTGCCCAGCCAGGACGACGCCGACGCGCTGCCGATGATCGCGAAGAAGTCGCAGATCCCGGTGATCGCCGACATCCACTTCCAGCCGAAGTACGTGTTCGCCGCGATCGAGGCCGGCTGCGCAGCGGTTCGGGTGAACCCCGGCAACATCAAGAAGTTCGACGACCAGGTCAAGGAGATCGCGCTCGCGGCGAAGGACCACGGCACGCCGATCCGGATCGGCGTGAACGCCGGCTCTCTCGACCCGCGGATGCTCGCAAAGTACGGCGGCAAGGCGACCCCTGAAGCTCTGGTCGAGTCGGCGAAGTGGGAGGCCAGCCTCTTCGAGGAGCACGGTTTCCACGACATCAAGATCTCGGTGAAGCACCACGACCCGCTGATCATGATCGAGGCCTACCGCCAGCTCGCGGCTGAGACCGACTACCCGTTGCACCTCGGTGTGACCGAGGCCGGCCCGCTGATGCAGGGCACGATCAAGTCGGCTGTCGCCTTCGGCATCCTGCTCTCAGAGGGCATCGGCGACACGATCCGCGTCTCGCTGTCGGCGCCACCGGTCGAGGAAGTCAAGGTCGGCATTGGCATCCTCGAGTCGCTCGGCCTTCGCCAGCGCAAGCTCGAGATCGTGTCGTGCCCGTCCTGCGGACGCGCCCAGGTCGACGTGTACAAGCTCGCCGAAGAGGTCACCGCCGGGCTTGAGGGCATGACCGTGCCGCTGCGGGTGGCCGTCATGGGCTGCGTCGTCAACGGTCCCGGCGAGGCTCGCGAGGCCGATCTCGGGGTCGCCTCGGGCAACGGGAAGGGCCAGATATTCGTCCGCGGCGAGGTCGTCAAGACCGTCCCGGAAGCGCAGATTGTGGAAACTCTGATCGAAGAAGCGATGCGGCTGGCTGACGAGATGGCGTCGGACGGCGTAGCCTCCGGCGAGCCGCAGGTCACCGTCGTCTAGGGAACCACCCTGGCGTCTGGGAACCACCCTGACGTCTAGGAAACACAGGCGGCCGCGCCGAAGTAGAAGGCAGGGCAGTTCGTGCTGCGTGGTACGCCTGTACGGGTCCTCGACGATCGTGAACTCGATTCGGTCAGGGACCTGCTGGATCGCGATCCCGTGGCGAACGTGTTCGTCAGCTCCCGCATCGAAAGCGCGGGCCTCGATCCCTGGCGCTTGGGCGCCGAGGTCTGGGGTTTCGTCGCCGGCGGTCGGCTCGCCGCGCTTTGTTACGCGGGTGCGAACTTGGTACCGGTGGGGGCGAGCGCCGATGCCTGCCGTGGATTCGCCGAGAAGGCGCGTCGCCAGGGTCGCCGCTGCTCGTCGATCGTCGGACCACGCGATCAGGTAGGGCTGTTGTGGTCGCTGCTCGAACCAACCTGGGGCCCGCCCCGCGACGTCCGGCCCCATCAGCCGTTGATGGCGATCAGCGACGCACCCAAGATCACCCCCGACCCGCTTGTGCGCCGCGTGCGGCCCGACGAGCTCGACATCCTCTACCCGGCCTGCGTCGCGATGTTCACCGAGGAAGTCGGTATCTCACCGGCGAACGGGGACGGCGGCTCGCTCTACCGGGCGAGGGTGGGGGAGCTCATCGGTCAGGGCCGTGCGTTCGCGCGGATCGAGGACGGCCGGGTGGTCTTCAAGGCCGAGGTCGGCGCTGCGACGCAGGAGGCGTGCCAGATCCAGGGTGTCTGGGTCGACCCGGCATTGCGTGGCCGCGGCTACGCGAATGGCGGCATGGCGGCGGTCGTCGCCCAGGCCCAAGCGAGTGTCGCGCCCGTCGTGAGCCTCTACGTGAACGACTACAACGCCGCCGCGCGCGCGGCCTACACGCGGGTCGGCTTCGTCGAGGTCGGCAGCTTCATGTCGGTGCTCTTCTAGCGCGACCCGACCCAGATTGCGCACTTACCGTCCGGTGGGGGCGGTGAATGCGCAGTCTGTGCGTACCGGCCGCGCCAGATAGGCTCCACCACGTGATCTTGCGGATGTCGACGCTGTTCCTGCGCACGCTGCGTGAGGACCCGGCCGACGCCGAGGTCGTCAGCCACCGGCTGCTGGTGCGCGCCGGCTACGTCCGTCGCGTCGCGCCCGGCGTCTACTCATGGCTCCCGCTCGGCTACCGCGTGCTCCGCAAGGTCGAGGCGATCGTGCGCGAGGAAATGGAGCGCATGGGGGCGCAGGAGGTCCATTTCCCGGCCCTGGTTCCCCGCGAGATCTACGAGACGAGCGGTCGCTGGACCGACTACGGCGACCTGCTGTTTCGGCTGAAGGACCGCAAGGGCGCCGACTACCTGCTCGCGCCCACCCACGAAGAACTGTTCACGCTGCTGGTGAAGGGCGAGTACTCCTCGTACAAGGACTACCCGGTCACGCTGTTCCAGATCCAGACGAAGTACCGCGACGAAGCTCGCCCGCGGGCTGGCATCCTGCGCGGGCGCGAGTTCGTGATGAAGGACAGTTACAGCTTTGACCTGGACGACGAGGGGCTGGCCAAGTCGTACGCCGACCACCGCATCACCTATCAACGCATGTTCGAGCGGCTCGGTCTCGACTACCGCATCGTGTACGCGGTCTCGGGGGCGATGGGCGGCTCGGCCTCGGAGGAGTTCCTGGCGCCTACCCCGTCGGGCGAAGACTCCTTCGTGCAGTGTGAAAACTGCGACTACGCCGCGAATACCGAAGCGGTCGAGATCGCCGTGCCGGCGCCCGTCGACGCCACCAACCATCCGCCGATGCAGGTCCTCGACACACCTGACACGCCGACGATCGCGACACTCGTCGATCACCTCAACAAGCTCGACCTTGGCCGCACGTTCACCGGCGCCGACACGTTGAAGAACCTCGTCGTGAAGACGCTCGCACCGGGCACAAACAAGTGGGAGCTGCTCGTTGTCGGCGTCCCGGGCGACCGCGACGTCGACATGAAGCGGCTCCAGGGTCAGCTCGAGCCCGCCGAGGTCGCGCAGGCCGAGCCCGCCGACCTCGCGGCGGAGCCGAGGCTGGTTAAGGGCTACATCGGGCCGCAGATCTTGAAGGAACTCGGCATCCGCTACCTGGTCGACCCGCTCGTCGTGCCGGGCAGTGCGTGGGTCACCGGCGCCAACTCCGACGGCAGGCACGCCGCGGCGGTCGTGCGTGGTCGAGACTTCGAGCCCGACGGCGAGATCGGCGCGGTCGAGATCCGCGACGGCGACCTGTGCGCCCAGTGCGGCGGCCGGTTGTCGATCGCTCGCGGCATCGAGATTGGCCACATCTTCCAGCTCGGCCGCAAGTACGCCACTGCGTTCGGGCTCGACGCGCTTGGTCCCGACGCCAAGCCGATCCGCATCACGATGGGTTCCTACGGCGTCGGTGTCTCCAGGGCGGTCGCCGCGCTGGCCGAGCAACACTCCGACGAGCTCGGGCTGGTGTGGCCGTCGTCGGTCGCGCCCGCCGACGTCCACCTCGTCGCCGCCGGCAAGGAAGACCAGCTCATTGCCGCCGAAAAGCTCGCGAAGGAATTCGCGGCCGCGGGAGTGAGTGTGCTGCTCGACGACCGTGCCGGTGTGTCGGTCGGGGTGAAGTTCAAGGACGCCGAGCTGATCGGCGTCCCGTTGATCGTTGTCGTGGGCCGCGGGCTGGTCGATGGCCTCGTCGAAGTCCGGAACCGGGCGACTGGTGAGCGGGAGGACGTCGCGCTTCACGCCGTCGTGCCCCAAGTCGCCCGCCACATAACGATTTGACCAGTTGATCGTATAGAGACCTTCCTAAGAGGGTCCGCGCCGAGTTAGCTAGCCTGCATCCTGCCGCCGACCGCGGCAGGGAAATCAAGCGCGGCTGCCGCCACCCAGGCGTCGCGATGAGCTGGAGGAATCAATGCGTCGACAGCAGCTGTTCGCCACCGTGGCCGTCGTAGCCACCCTGAGCCTCGCCGCCGCGGCGTGCAGCTCGAGCAAACCGAAGGCCGCGTCGCCCAGTAGCACTGCTGCCGCGGGCAGCTCCGCGCCGGCCGCTGCTGGCGGCAAGCTCCAGCAGGTCGTGCTCGGCACCACCGACAAGGTCATCTCCATCGACCCCGCCGGTGCCTATGACGAGGGCTCGTGGGTGCTGCAGTGGAACATCTACCAGGCGCTGTTGAAGATCAAGGCTGGCTCCGCCGATGTCGTTCCTGACGCTGCAAGCGCCTGCAAGTGGACAGACACCGTCACTTACACCTGCACGCTGAACCCCGGCCTGACCTTCAGCAACGGTGACCCGCTCGACGCAGCCGCGGTCGTCTACTCGATCAACCGGGTCATCAAGATCAACGACCCGAACGGGCCGTCGAGCCTGCTCTCGTCAATGAAGAGCGTCGCAGCCCAGGGAACCGACACCGTTGTTTTCACTCTCAACGCCCCGAACGCGGTGTTCCCGTACATCCTCACCACGGGCGCCGGCAACATCGTCGACCCTAAGGTCTTCCCGGCCGACAAGCTGCTCCCGGATGGCCCTGGCGACATCGGGTCGGGCGTCTACACGCTGAGCAAGTACACGGCGAACCAGCAGGCGGTGTTGACGCCGAACCCGAAGTACAAGGGTGACGACGTGCTCGCCAACAAGGGCTTCATCGTGCACTACGAGCAGACCCCGGCGACCCTCAAGCTCGACGTCGAGCAGGGCAACGTTGACGTCGCATGGCGCAGCCTCAGCCCGACCGACGTCGCCTCCCTGCAGACCGAGACGAGCAAGGTCAAGGTCGTGAATGGCAACGGCATCGAGATCCGCTACCTCGTGTTCAACACGTCGTTGCCGCCGGCCAAGGACCTCGCAACCCGTCAAGCGGTCGCGTACTCCATCGATCGCAACGCGATCGCGAAGAACGTCTACAACGGCACAGTTACCCCGCTGTACTCGATGGTGCCCGCCGGTCTGATTGGCGCCACCCAGGCGTACAAGGACGCCTACGGTGCGGCTCCTGACCCGACCAAGGCGAAGGCAGTGTTGGCAGCAGCTGGGATCACGACGCCGGTCAACATCACGATCTGGTGGACACCGTCGCACTACGGTGCGGTCTCGGGCGACGAGTACACCGAGATCAAGCGCGAGCTCGAATCGACCGGCTTGTTCAAGGTGACCTTGCAGAGTGCGGAGTGGGACGCGTACAGCAAGGCCTACCCGAAGGACCAGTACGCCGCGTTCGAGCTGGGCTGGTTCCCGGACTACCCGGACGCTGACGACTACCTGGCGCCCTTCTACCTCAAGGGCGGTTTCTACAACAACCACTACGACAACCCCGCGATCGACACCCTCATCACGCAGGAAGAGGGCGAGACCGACGCCACCAAGCGGACCGCCGAACTCGGGCAGATTCAGACGATGGCCGCCAAGGATGTGCCGACCATCCCGGTGTGGCAGGGCAACCAGGTCGCGGCCACCGGCCTCACGGTGACCGGCGTCGACAAGACCTTCGACCCGTCGTACATCTTCCGGATGTGGCTCATCGGCAAGAGTTAGTCGTTGGACGCCGAGGGGCCGCGTATCAGCGGCCCCTCGGCGCAGCGACACTTAGCTCAAACCCGAAAGAGGTATCCGGCTCTTGGCAACATCTGGTGGGTCGCTGCGCCGATACGCGCTGACGCGACTCGCGCTCATCATCCCGATGGTGTTAATCCTGCTCACCGTCGTCTTCTTGCTCATGCGGGTCGCGCCCGGTGACCCGATTCAGGCTGCGCTCGGCGGCAAGCTCTCCCCGGCACAGCTCGAGGAGAAGCGGCGCGCGGCCGGCTTCACCAAGCCCCTGATCGTGCAGTACGGCGAATACCTCAAGCAGGTCTTCACGCTGAATCTGGGCACCGCGATCACCGACAACCAGCCGATCACGACGGTGTTGAAGGTGAATGGCGCGGCGACGCTGGAGCTGTCGTTCACGGCCACGCTGATCGCGTTGGTCATCGGCGTGCCGATCGGGTTGCGCGCGGGTCGGTTGCGCGACTCCGCATTCGACGCCGGCGGCCGGTTGTTCGGCATCATCACCTATGCCGCACCGGTGTTCTTCGTCGGCTTGTTGTTCCAGTTGGTGTTCAGCAAGTGGCTCAACTGGTTACCCAACTCGGGGATGCTGAGCCCGATCGACCAAGCGGAGTTGCCCGCGCACACGCACCTGTCGGTGGTCGATGCGATCTGGGACCACAACATGAGTGCGTTCGTCGATGCACTGAAACATCTGGCGATGCCGTCGTTCACCCTCGGCCTGTTGCTGTGCGGCGTGGTGATCAGGCTGATTCGCACCAACTTGATTCAGACCCTGAAGGGCGACTACGTCGAGGCCGCCCGCGCACGTGGCGTGCCCGAGCACAAGGTCGTCATGCGGCATGCGTTTCGCAACGCGCTCGTGCCGGTGGTCACTGTCATGGGACTGCAAGCGGCACTGCTGCTGTCGGGTGCGGTGCTCACCGAAGAGACGTTCAACTGGCCTGGCATCGGCAACCAACTCGTCACGTATCTCAACAACCGCGACTACACCGCCGTCCAAGGCATCATCACGATCTTTGCACTGGCTGTTGTCTTTATCAGCTTGCTGATCGACTTCGTCAACGCCGCCATCGACCCGAGGGTGCGGTACTGATGACCGCCGCGAGCATTGCCGAGCCCGGCGGCGAGTCGATCCTCGACACGCCACCTCCGTCGACTGCGCGCCCGCGCGGACCGTTCGGCCGGCTGTGGCAACAGGTCAAGCAGGCTCAGGGCTTCTCGAAGTGGTTGCTGTGGGTGGGCGCAGGCATCACCGCAGTCTTCATCGTGCTTGCGGTCTTCGCGCCGCTGATCGCGCCGTACGGATTCGACCAGTACATGTCGCACGGTGTGCGGTTCGCCAAGCAGGGTCACCCGAGTGGCACGCATTGGTTCGGCACCAACGTGCGCTCGGTCGACGTTTTGTCGGTGGTCATCTACGGCTCGCGCACCGCGATCGAAGTCGTCGTTCTGGCCGTGGTGTTCAGCCTGTTCGTCGGGGTGCCGCTTGGGCTTATCTCTGGTTACTACGGCGGCTGGCTCGACCGCATCCTGGTGCTCATCATGGACGCGCTCTTTGCGTTCCCCTACCTGCTGCTCGCCATCATCATCGCGTTCCTGTTGCAGAACAGCGTCGGCAGCGGCGTGTTGACTGCGGCTATCGCGATCACCGTCATCTACGTGCCCCAGTACTTCCGCGTCGTCCGGGGTCAAGTGCTGTCTGCGCGCGAAGAGCCTTACGTCGAAGCCGCGCGCGCACTGGGCGCGCGACCACGCACGATCATGGGTCGCTACCTGTTCTTCAATGTGATCCAGTCGGTGCCGGTCATCGCCACGTTGAATGCGGCCGACGCGATCCTCACACTCGCCGGTCTGGGTTTCCTCGGCTTCGGTATCCAGCCGACGCAGGCCGCCGAGTGGGGCTACGAACTGCAGCGTGGTGTCGCCGACATGGGTGCCGGCCTGTGGTGGACAAGTGTGTTCCCGGGCATCGCGATCGTGTCGCTCGTCACCGGCCTGACGCTTGTCGGCGAGGGCCTGAACGATGTGCTGAACCCGGTGCTTCGCAAGAGATCTGGACGCCGGGTGCTGCTGCCACGCCGAGACGCGTCTGCATCTGCAACCACGTTGCCACCTCGCCAAGCGAACAACACTGGACTCGGGGAGGAGTTGTCGTGACGGCGGCTCCCGTGCTCTCGGTGCGCGACCTGCGGGTCTGGTACGGCACTGAGCGAGGGCCTGTCCGCGCAGTAGATGGCGTGTCTTTCGACGTGCGTGCCGGTGAGACGTTAGGTCTTGTCGGCGAGTCCGGCTGTGGCAAGTCGACCCTCGGTCGCGGCATCCTCGGCCTGCTGCCCAGCGGCTCCGCCGTCGACGGCAGCGTGCGCTTTCGCGATCGTGAGTTGGTCGGCGTGAAGCAAAGCGACATGCGGGAGATGCGCGGAGCCGAACTCGGACTCATCTTCCAAGAACCGATGACCCGCCTCGATCCGCTGATGCGGATCAGCGAGCACTTTGCCGAGACCTTGCGTGCGCACGATCCCGAACTGAGCTCCGACGAGATCGACGCGCGATCGATCGACACGTTGCGGCGTATGGGCATCCCCCCGACCCGTTTTCGGCATTACCCGCACGAGTTCTCCGGCGGCATGCGGCAGCGCATCATGATCGCGCTCGCCCTCGTGCTCAATCCCGCGTTCGTTGTCGCCGACGAACCGACGACCGCGCTCGACGTGCTTGTCGAGGCTCAGATCCTGTCGATCCTGGCCGACCTGAAGCGCAACTTCGACACGTCACTGCTGCTCATCACGCACAACCTCGGCATTGTCGCCGAGGCGTGCGAGCGGGTGGCAGTCATGTACGCCGGCCGCATCGTCGAAGAAGGCGACGCGCGCCAGGTGTTCTCCGACCCGTCGCATCCCTACACCCGAGAGCTGCTGCGCTCGACGATTTCGCTGTCGACGACGGCGCTGCATTACATTCCGGGCTCGCCGCCAGATCTGGTCGACCCGCCGGCGGGCTGCCATTTCCACCCGCGCTGCCCGAGTGCGATGCAGGTGTGCGGAAGTCTCGATCCGGTCGAAGTGCTGGCGCGCAGTGGCCAGCGGGTGTCGTGCTGGTTGCACGGCCCCGACGAGCTGATCCCGCCCGGTGGCACCGCCCCGCTGCAACGACAGGAGCTGGCCAGTGCCGACGAAGCCTGACGATCTCGATGTTGACCCTGCTCTTGTCGAGCCTGACGCCACGCCACTCGATGATCGGCCCGTGGTGCTCGAAGTCCGTGATTTGGCGGTGCATTTCGCGTTGCGCGGGGGATTCTTCGATCGCCTGCTCGGTCGTTCATCGGGATCGGTCAAGGCCGTCGACGGGGTCTCGTTCACGCTTCGCAAGGGCGAGGTTCTTGGTTTGGTTGGCGAGTCGGGCAGCGGCAAGACCACGACCGCGCGCGCGTTGCTTGGTCTCGCACCGATCACCGGCGGCACCGTGCGATTCGACGCTGGGCCCGAGTACGGCGGCGCGATCGAGCTGACCGGTTTGCGCGAGCCCCAGTTTCGTGCCGTGCGACAGGCGATTCAGCTGGTGTTCCAGGATCCGCATGCGTCGCTGAACCCTGCGATGGATCTCGCGACTGCGGTCGCTCATCCGCTGAAGATTCACCACATCACCAAAGACCGCGTCGAGATCGATCGAAGGGTGCGTGCTGCTTTCGAACGCGTCGGGCTCGCACCGGTCGACCAGTACCTGCATAAGTACCCGGCCGATCTCTCCGGCGGGCAGAAACAACGCGCGGTGCTCGCCCGCGCGATCATGCTGAACCCTGCGCTGCTGGTCGCTGACGAACCGGTGTCGATGCTCGACATGAGTGTGCGCGCGAAGATCCTGCAGCTGATGCTCGACCTCAAGCGCGATCTCGGGCTCACCTATCTCTACGTCACTCACGACCTTGCGACCGCGAAATTCTTCTGCGACACGATCGCCATCATGTATCTGGGTCGCATCGTCGAGATCGGCCCGGCCGCGCAGATTTACGCCGACCCGAAGCATCCCTACACGCGCTCGTTGCTCGCCGCGATTCCGGAGCCTGACCCGCGTCGCGCCGTGCCACGCAACTTGCCGCGCGGCGAAGTGCCCGACGCCGCCAGGCCGCCGCTTGGTTGTTCGTTCCATCCGCGTTGTCCGGCCGCGTTCGCGCCGTGCGGCTGGGAGGCGCGCGACGTCAACGCACTACTGGAACAAAGATGGACGGCGGTTGACGAGGGCGAATACGAACGCGAGCGTGTCGTTGTCGGTGATCCGGTTGAACTCGAGGCGGGGTTGGTGGCGCGGCTGCCTGACGCTCGTGCGGGATCGGGTGCCGCGGCGGCGTTGCTCGCGGAGATCAAGAGCGCCGACCCGGACGAGCCGTTCTGGCGCGGCGTCCGATCGGTCGAACCCGATTCGGCCGGCGTTCGGCTTGATTTCAATGAGCCCGTCGATCCGGCGCTGCGCGACCTCGGACCTGTCCGGGTGGCGTGCCATCTGCACGACCCACGCTTTGCTGCTCTTGCGGCACCGGCGGAAACGCCTTAGTTTGCGTCAAGAAATCGCAAAGAACCCTGCGCTGCCGTTGCTATGGAAAAAGTGGGAGAGCATCGATGCACGTCACGCTGTTCGGCTTCGTTTTGTTCTTGCACATCCTGACCGCGATCATCGCGTTCATGATGGCGGCGGTCGTGCACGCCGGATTGCCGGCGATGGCACGTGCCCGTGACGTGCGCGAGATGCGTTCGTGGGCGGCGATCCTGCACCGGCTCGAGCCGTTGTTTCCCATCGCGGCGCTGATCCTGCTGGTCCTCGGCGCATGGCTGGTACATCTGTCAGACGGCGAGATCAAATGGGGCGATGGCTGGCTTCTCACGAGCTTGATCTCCCTGATCGTGGTCGAGGCAGTTGCCGGCGCGAAGCTCGCACCTAAGGCCAAGGCGGCGGTCAAGGCCGTCGAAGACACCCCCGACGGACCCGTTCCCGACGCACTGCGCCGCACTGCTGGACTCGAGCCTTGGATCTGGTACCCCTCACACGTGGCCACGTTCGGATTCGCGGCGGTCGTGTTCTTGATGGCAGCCAAGCCATCAGGAGCATGGGCGGTCGTCATCGTGATCGTCGGTGCGCTGATCGGGGTCGCGCTGGCGCGACTGCAGTTGCGCGCGCTGTCGGCTCCGCTCACAGCCGCGGGGGCATCGCGGCCAGCAGAGGCGGTCCAGTAACACGACGCTGGCGGGTGACGCTGGTCGGCCGAACGGCGTTGGTTGGCAGATCGGGGCTGGCCGTCGGATGCGCGGGACTCTGCGTCGTCACAGGCCTGCTCGCCGGCTGCACCAGCGCGCGAGTATCGCAGCCTGCAATTCAATCGTCGGTTGTCTCGACACCTTCACCGACCGCCACACCACCGGCGTCGCCGACAGCCTCGACGTCGACGCCACCGATTTCAACCGTGTCTGCATCGGGGTCCGCTTCAACGATCGTGTCGGTCCCCGCGACACCGGCAACTCCACCGACAGGTTCAGGTGGCGCCGATGATCCAACCGCCCGCCTCGTGCCGCTGCCCGTCTCGATGCTGCCCGAGCCCTCGTCGCCCTTCGTGATTGGCGCGCACAGTGCGATCGCTGTCGGTGGCGCATCCATGCAAACGGTAGGGCTCGACCTGGCCGCCATGCTGCGACCTGCGACCGGGTTCGCGCTGCCTGTCGTGACGGGCTCCGGGGGAGTAGGCGACATCACCCTTGGGTTGGCCGCGAACGATCCGACTCTCGGTGCCGAGGGTTACACCCTCGTCGTTTCTCAGACCGGCGTGACAATCGAAGCCAACCAGCCCGCCGGTCTGTTCGACGGCGTCCAGACATTGCGGCAACTGTTGCCCTCGCAGATCGAGGCGTCGTCGGCGCAGGCAGGCCCTTGGGTCGTGCCGGGGGTGCGCATCAGTGATCATCCGCGTTACGACTACCGGGGCGCGATGCTCGACGTGGCGCGGCACTTCTTTCCGGTCGCGACCGTAGAGAAATACATCGACGAGTTGGCGATGTACAAGATCAATGTTCTGCATCTGCATCTGTCCGACGACCAGGGCTGGCGGCTGGCGGTTGACGGTTGGCCCGCGCTCACCACCGTGGGCGCGAAGACGGCGGTCGGTGGTGGTGCGGGCGGGTTCTACACAACGGGTGACTACACCGCGATCGTGAAGTATGCCCAGGCGCACTTCATCACCGTGGTGCCCGAGATCGACATGCCCGGTCATGTCGGGGCTGCGCTGTCGTCGTACGCATCGCTCGATTGCAACGGCGTAGCGCCGCCGATCAACACGACAGAAACGGTCGGTCACACGTCACTGTGCATCGGAAAGCCAGCTGTGACTCAGTTTCTGACCGCTGTCGTGGGTGAGCTCGCTAAGCTGACCCCTGGGCCGTACATCCACATCGGCGGCGACGAAGCTGCCAGCACATCGGCGTCCGACTATGCGTTGTTCATGAGCAAGGCAGCGCAGGTCGTCAAAGCTGACGGCAAGACTGCGATGGGGTGGGAAGACTTCGCAAGCGCAGCATTGCCGACAGGATCGATCGCCCAGTTCTGGGACTACCGCAATGGCAGTGCGTTGGCGCGACAGGCCGTCGCGAAGGGTGCGCAGCTGGTGATGTCGCCGGCCGACCACACCTACCTCGACCAGAAGTACACGCCTGCCACGTCTTTGGGCTTGCAATGGGCGGGCACCCACGAGGTTCAAGACGCGTACAACTGGGATCCGGCAACGGAAGTGTCAGGTCTTGCCGCCGATGTGATCGGTGTCGAGGGGCCGTTGTGGACGGAGACGCTCACGTCGCTGCAGGACCTGCAATACATGGCGTGGCCGCGGATGGCCGAACTCGCCGAAGTGGGGTGGACGCCGCAAGTGCAGCGGAACTGGTCGACCTTCGCACCTCGACTCGCCGCGCAAGGCGCCGCATGGAAGCTGCTCGGCATCAACTACTACGCATCGCCACTCGTGCCGTGGCCCGCGAACGCCGCGGGTTAGCCGCTACGCAGGCAGGCGGCCGACGAGCCCAGGGAACGACACCGGCGTTGTGCGCCATTGCGCTTCACGGATCGCCGCGGCCTGCAATTCGACGAGCCGCGTCGTGCTGCAGTTGCCCAGTAGCGACGGCGACGAGGTCGGCATATGCAGCTGCGGTCGACTCCTCGATGGCAGTGAGCAGGCCGCGTGCGGTTGAGTTGTCGACGACCGGGCTCGGCAGTCGATAGACCGGCGCGGCCGGTGCTGGCGTGGCGCCCAGGCCGGCGAGCCACTGCGTCACTGTCTGCACCTGCGCGCGGTGCGCGTCGTATGCGGTGCGCGCTGCATTCTTGGCTCGGCCTGTTGCGAGTCTGGCGCCGGCGACGGAATAGCCATACACCGCAGCGTTTTCGGCTGCGGCTGCTGCCAGCAGTGCGGTGACGACGGGGCTGTCGCTCATGTGGCCACCGAGAGCAACGCGGCGTGTGCCGCTTCACAGCCACCGATCGAGGCGATCAGTCGGGCAAGCGAACCACTGGTCGTCGCGACGTCGCCAAGCCTTGCTGCCGCCGCAGTTCGTTCGAGGTCGGCGAGCGACTGAAAGATCTCGGTGGGCGTCGGCGAGCTGAGCAGCGGTGTGTTTGTCGGGTACGGCGAGGCGTCTGCCACCGACCCCGGTAAGAGACCCTGCAGATGCGCTAGATGGTCGGCCCGAAAAGGCGCCAGCCGTCCCGCTAGCTCGGGATGAGCGACGGCGGTCGCGTCGTAAGCCGCTATCAGTGTCTGCTCGGCAGCGGCTACCCGCTGCGCTAGCAGCTGATCGGGAGACGGCGCCGAGACGGTCGGCTTCGGGGAGGCTGACGTCGTGAAACCCGATGCCGCGGACGGCGGTGTCGGCTTAGCCGTTGGCTGTGGCGAGCCGCCCGGTGGGGTTGTGGTCACCGCCGGGCTCGCTGGCGCTGCCTGCTGTTTGCCGGAGCGGCAGCTGGCGACCAGCCCGAGCACGGCCACGCCCATGAGCCGCAGCATGCTGCGCCTGCCGACCAGCGGTCGACTTCGTAGCGGCGGCTCGAGCACCCTACTCGACTCCTCGCGGCGACAGATCGGGACGCTGCGACAGCTTACGGACGCGCCATTACGGCTACGCTGGACCGAGCACCACAGCTTCGGATGGCGTTGGCCGTCCAGCTGCGCTAGCAGCATGACAAGCGCCTTGATCAGCCTGACAACAGCAAAGCAACGAGGAGGTCGGCGATGACGAGCGCCTCCGCAGGTCGTGAGTTGGCCGCGTTGCTCAGCCGTGTGGTCGAAGAGACCGGGCTCGACCTCGAAGACGTTGCCGTGACCAGAGTCGGTCACCGCGCCGAGGTCCGGGTGCTGGTCGACAAGGACGGCGGCGTCAGCCTCGACGACGTGGCTGTCGTCAGCCAAGCGATCTCGACTGTGCTCGATCTGCCTGCGGCCGACGTGATCCTGGGCGAGCAGCCGTACGTCCTCGAGGTCAGTTCGCCCGGCGTCGACCGGCCCCTGGTCGATGCTCGCCAGTGGCGGCGAGCGACCGGACGCCTGGTGCGGGTGCGCGCGGCCGGTACCGAGATCACCGCCCGCATCGTGACTGCCGATGCCGACGGCGTCCGCCTTGCTGTTGTTGGCGCAAAGCCCGGTGCGCCCGCTCGCGAACAGGCTTATGGTTTCGACGAGCTCGGTCCCGGTCGGGTGCAGGTGGAGTTCAACCGTCCCTCGCCGATCGATGAGCCCGACGACCCAGAGTTGGACGAGGCCGACGTGTCACCCCTGATGATCGAGAGGGGGAAGGCGCCCGATGAACATCGACATGGCCGCATTGCGCAGCCTTGAGCGCGAGAAGGACGTCTCGTTCGACCTGCTCGTCGAGGCGATCGAATCGGCGTTGTTGATCGCCTATCAGCGCACCGAGGGCGCGAACGCGCACGCGCGGGCGAGCGTCGATCGCAGCACCGGCGAAGTGACGGTGATCGCCATCGAGATGGACGACGACGGCAACCCGATTCGCGAATTCGAGGACACTCCGCACGACTTCAACCGCATTGCGGCGAGCACCGCAAAGCAGATCATCCTGCAGCGCCTGCGCGACGCCGAGCACGAGCTGACCTTCGGTGAGTACGCAGGGCGCGAGGGCGACATCGTCGGCGGCGTGATCCAGCAGCAGCACGACTCGCGGAACGTGTTCGTCGACCTCGGCAAGGTCGAGGCCGTACTGCCCGCGGGTGAGCAGGTGCCGGGCGAGCGCTACGAACACGGCTCACGGATCCGCTGCTACGTCGTGCAGGTACACAAGGGTGTTCGTGGCCCGCAGATCACGCTGTCGCGGACCCATCCGGGGCTGGTGCGCAAGCTGTTCGCCCTCGAGGTGCCGGAGATCGCCGACGGCTCGGTCGAGATCGCCGCGCTCGCGCGTGAAGCGGGTCATCGCTCCAAGATCGCGGTGCGCTCGAACGTGGCCGGGCTGAACGCCAAGGGTGCTTGCATCGGGCCACTCGGGCAGCGCGTGCGGGCAGTGATGGCCGAACTGCACGGCGAGAAGATCGACATCGTCGACTGGTCGGATGATCCGGCTGAGTTCGTCGGGCACGCGCTGTCGCCGGCGCGGGTCAGCGCGGTCGAGGTCGTCGATCTCGCCAATCGGTCGGCGCGGGTGACGGTTCCTGACTACCAGCTCTCGCTCGCGATCGGCCGCGAAGGTCAGAACGCTCGGCTGGCGGCACGGCTGACCGGCTGGCGCATCGACATCCGGTCCGACAACCCCGCCGCGCCGGAAACCATCGTCGCCCTCGACCCGGATCGCCGAGACCCGAGTGTCGCCGTGTCCGCGCATGGCGATGGACCAAGCGCGCCGAGGGGGTAGACTCGGCGTGGCCGAACGCGTCGGGCCCATGCGATCCTGCGTGGGATGTAAGAAGCGGGCGGCCAAGTCCGACCTTCTGCGTCTCGCAGTGGTCCGGGTCGACGAGGAGTTTCGCGTCGTGCCCGATCCACGCGGGCAGCGAACGGGTCGGGGAGCCTCGTTGCATCCCGATCCGCACTGCCTAGATCTCGCCGAGCGACGTCGGGCGTTCCCCAGGGCGTTTCGCCTGCCGGGCCCGCTCGATTCCACCGCCGTGCGGGAGCACTTGGAAGGCTCGGCAAGGAAGCAGTAGTCGTTGAACAGGAAGCAGGTCGAGCGAGTCGATGAGCCGTCAATGAGTGCGCAGCGATGAGTAAGGCGCGACATGAGTAAGTAAAGACGGCCCGGGTTCGACCAGATCGATCACCCGGGCCAGGAGACGGGAGTCACGTGGCCAAGGTTCGGGTGTATGAGCTCGCCAAAGAGCTCAATGTTGAAAGCAAGGCCGTCATGGCCAAGCTTCAGGAATTCGGGGAGTTCGTTCGATCGGCCTCCTCAACAATCGAGGCGCCAGTTGTCCGCAAGCTCCGGGAGTCATTCCCCGCGCCGGCGGTAGTTGCCGCGCCTCCTGCCGCGCCTAAGGCAGCGGCTACCGCGCGGACGGCCGACAAGCCTCGCGCCGTCGAAGCAGCACCCGCCGCAGTCGCACCGGTGGCGGCGGCAGCGGCCGCCGAGGCCCCTGCGGCACCAGCAGTCGACCGGGTGAGCCCGTCGACCGAAGTCTTCCGCGCACCCGTGGCACCGGCGGCCCAGGCGGCTACACCCGCCGCCGAGCCGACCGTCAGCCGTCCTGGTGACGGAGGCGCAGCGCGTCCGGCAGCTGGCCCGCGCCCTGGTCCCGCCGTCCCACGTGCGACCTCAGGTCCGCCGCGGATGGGCAACAACCCCTTCACCTCGCAGGCGTCAACCGCGCCGCGGCCGCCGCTCGCACCCGGTGCCGTTCCAGGCGCGCCGCGCCCGGTCGGTCCGGTTTCAGGTGCGCCTCGCCCCGCCGGGATGCCACCGCGACCCGGTGGTGCTGGCGGCATCGGTGCGAATCGACCGTCGCCCGCAGGCATGCCTCCCCGCCCGGCGCCCGGAGGCCCCGGTGGCTATGGCGCTCGAGGCCCGTCAACCGGTGGTCCCGGAGCGGGCCGACCGGCTGGTCCTGGCGGTGCCCGCGGTGGGTTCACCTCGGCACGTCCTGGTGGTCCGAGCGTCGGTCGTGGCGGTCCCGGCGGTGGCCCAGGCGGTCCAGGCGGTCCGGGTGCTGGTCCTGGTGGTCCCCCCGGAGCGGGCGGCGGTCGTCCCGGTCCTGGTGGTCGCGGTCGTGGCGGCGGCACAGCCGGCGCCTTCGGTCGTGGTCCCGGCGGTCGACCTACCCGTGGTCGCAAGTCGAAGAAGCAGCGCCGTCAAGAGTTCGACAACATGCAGGCTCCGTCGATCGGTGGCGTGCAGGTTCCTCGTGGCAATGGTCAGGTACTCCGGCTGCCGCGCGGCTCGTCGCTGTCTGACTTCGCCGACCGCATCGGCGCCAACCCGGCGTCGCTCGTCCAGGTGATGTTCCACCTCGGCGAGATGGTGACCGCGACGCAGTCGGTCAACGAAGAGACCCTGCAGCTTCTGGGTGCTGAGCTCGGCTACGACGTTCAGGTCGTCAGTCCCGAGGACGAAGACCGCGAGTTGCTGGAGAGCTTCGACCTCGAGTTCGGTGAGGACGAAGGCGGCGAGGGCGACCTCACTGCTCGCCCGCCGGTGGTCACCGTCATGGGTCACGTCGACCACGGCAAGACCAAGCTGCTCGACGCGATCCGTAACACCAACGTGGTCGCTCGCGAGCACGGTGGCATCACGCAGCACATCGGTGCCTACCAGGTCATCGCTGACTCGATCGCCGGCAAGCGGGCGATCACCTTCATCGACACCCCGGGTCACGAAGCGTTCACCGCCATGCGTGCCCGTGGTGCGCAGGTGACCGACATCGCCGTGCTCGTGGTGGCGGCCGACGACGGCGTCATGCCGCAAACCATCGAGGCGCTCAACCACGCTCAAGCGGCCGGCGTCCCGATTGTCGTTGCCGTCAACAAGATCGACAAGGAAGACGCCGACCCGACGAAGGTGCGCGGGCAGCTGACCGAATACGGGTTGGTCGCCGAGGAGTACGGCGGCGACACGATGTTCGTCGACGTCTCGGCGAAGTCGAACCTCAACATCGACAAGCTGCTCGAGGCGATTTTGCTGACCGCAGACGCGGCTCTCGACATGCGGGCAAACGCCGACCAGGACGCGCAAGGGGTCGCCATCGAGGCGCACCTCGACCGCGGCCGCGGTCCGGTCGCGACCGTCCTCGTGCAACGCGGAACGCTGCGCGTCGGCGACTCGATCGTTGCCGGTGAGGCGTTCGGCCGAGTGCGGGCGATGCTCGACGAGTTCGGCGAGACCGTCGCCGAGGCCGGGCCTTCACGCCCGGTTCAGGTGCTCGGGTTCACCAGCGTTCCTGACGCTGGCGACAACTTCCTCGTCGTCCCCGAAGACCGGGTGGCGCGGCAGATTGCCGAGCGGCGTTCGGCGCGCGAGCGCAACGCCCAACTCGCCGACAGTCGTGGCCGGCGCAGTCTCGAGGACATCCTCGCTCGCATGGAGAAGGGCGAAGTCGAAGAACTCCGCCTCATCCTCAAGGGCGACGTCTCCGGTTCTGTCGAGGCCCTCGAGGATGCGTTGCTCAACCTCGATGTCGGTGAGGACGTCGACCTGCGGGTCATCGACCGCGGCGTCGGCGCCATCACGCAAAACGACGTCAACCTCGCGGTTGCGTCCGACGCGGTCATCATCGGATTCAACGTCCGGCCGGCCGAGCGGGTCAGCGAACTCATCGATCGCGAAGGCGTCGACGTCCGCTACTACTCGGTCATCTACCAGGCGATCGATGAGGTCGAGGCGGCACTCAAGGGTCTGCTGAAGCCGGAGTTCGAAGAGGCGCGACTTGGCACCGCCGAGATTCGCGATGTCTTCCGCTCGAGCAAGTTCGGCAACATCGCCGGCTGTCTCGTGCGCTCCGGCGTGATCACCCGAAACTCCAAGGCCCGCTTGATCCGCGATGGTGTGGTGATCAACGACCACCTCACGATCGAATCGCTCAAGCGCTTCAAGGACGACGCTACTGAGGTTCGCGAGGGGTACGAGTGCGGTATTGGGCTCGGGTCGTTCAATGACATCAAGGTGGACGACGTGATCGAGACGTTCGAAATGAAGGAGAAGCCTCGGGCCTAGTCCGTGGTGTGGCCTTCGTGCCAATGCACTTCCTTGGCCTGCTTCGCTTTATGGCCTTCGGAAGCGCATTGGCACTACGGCCGCAGCTTCGCACGACCCTCGGCTGCCGCGGTTCGAGCGCGCGCGATCACTAAAGAGGCGGAAGAACCATGTTTGCTGGGGTCTTGGAGATTGATCTGCTTCTTGGGGATGTGCATTCGCTCAAGGAGAAGCGCGGGCTTGTGCGGCCGATCATTGCTGAGGTTCGGCGGAAGTTTGAGGTTTCTGTGGCGGAGACGGGGCATCTTGAACTTCATCGGCGGGCGCTGATTGGGGTAGCTGTGGTTGCTGCTGAGGCTGCTCATTGTGTTGAGGTTCTTGAGGTTGCGAGCGACTTGTCGCTTCGCGACCGGAGGTTGAGGTGCTGTCGACTCGGCAGCGGCTCTTTGGCGCCGAAGACTGACTGCGGAGGATGGGTAATGGTTGACCACGCACGGGCACGCAAGTTGGCCGACCGCATTCGGGTTGTCGTGGCCGAGACGCTTGAGCGGCAGGTGAAGGACCCGCGATTGGGGTTCATCACTATCACTGACGCTCGGGTGACCGGTGACTTGCACGACGCGACCGTGTTCTACACGGTGCTCGGCGACGACAGTGCGCGCGCCGAGACCGCCGCTGCGCTCGAAAGCGCGCGAGGCGTGTTGCGCTCTGAGGTCGGCAAGCAGACGCAAGTGCGGTTCACGCCGACACTTACGTTCGTGCTCGACGGAGTGCTCGACAACGTGCAGCACATCGACGATCTGCTCGCGAAAGCTCGCGAGGCTGACGCGAAAGTGCACGAGGTCGCGACGCACGCGATTCCGGCCGGAGACGCCGATCCGTACCGTGTCGCGCCGGGTGCGGCGGAGTAAGTGCCGAAAGGCTCGGGGGAGTCGCCGCAGCGTGGGGGCGTTGTGGTTGTCGACAAGCCGGCCGGGCTCACGTCGCACGACGTGGTCGCCCGGGTGCGCCGGTTGGCAGGGACGCGTCGCGTCGGGCATGCCGGCACCCTCGACCCGATGGCCACGGGAGTGCTGCTGGTCGGCATCGGTCGAGCAACCCGGTTACTCGGCCACCTCGCTTTGCACGACAAGGACTATCTGGCAACGATGCGCCTCGGCATAACGACGTCGACTGACGACGCCCAAGGCGAGCCACTTACCCGCACTCCGGCTGATCAGCTCGCTGCCGGCGATGTCGTCGCGGCGATGAAGGCCTTCACTGGAGAGATCGAGCAACGCCCGCCTGCCGTCAGCGCGATCAAGGTCGATGGCGTGCGGGCCTACACCCGTGCACGGTCGGGGGAGGACGTCGTGCTCGCGGTTCGCCGGGTCACTGTCACCAGGTTCGAGGCGACCGAGTTCCGCGCCGACGTCGAGCTCGGCGTGCTCGACGTCGACGTTGAAGTCACCTGCTCGTCGGGCACCTACATCCGCGCGCTGGCCCGCGACGTGGGAGCCGCGCTGGGCGTCGGCGGGCATCTCGCGGCGCTGCGCCGGACCAGAGTCGGCGCCTTCGATCTGAGCGCCGCGCGAACGCTGCCCGAACTCGAAACGGCGTTCACCCTGACGCCGCTCGACCTTGTCGCGGCGGCCGCATTCGCACGGCGCGACCTTGACGCCGACCAGGCGCTCGCGTTGTCGCACGGGGCCAAGCTTTCGGCGTCCGGTATAGATGGCGAACCGGTTGCCGCGTTCGGGCCGGACGGCGCACTGGTTGCGCTCTTGGAGGACCGCGGCGACATTGCACGCGCGCTCGCAGTCTTCGTTGGCTGACAAGATGGGGCCTGACACGGGGATGTGGGCAGATAGAGGGAGGTGCGGTCTTCGGTGCAGGTTTGGCGAGACGGCACCGGCGGCGTGCCTGCCGACGCGGGCCGCACCGTCGTCACCATCGGCGTCTTCGACGGTGTGCACCGCGGCCATCAGCGCATCGTCCACCGCGCGCTGGCCCGTGCTGCCGAACTGCGGCTGCCGGGCGTCGCTGTCACGTTCGAACCGATGCCCGAACACGTCGTGCGGCCCGCACGACAAGCCGGCGCTGCTGACGACCCTTCCGCGCCGCCTCGAGCTGCTCGGCGAGCTCGGCCTCGACGCTACTTACGTCATCGACTTCACCAAGGAGTTCTCGGAACGCTCGCCCGAAGAGTTCGTGCAGTCGGTGCTGGTCGACAAGCTGCGCGCCGTCGACATCGTGGTCGGTGCGAACTTTCGATTCGGACGCCGAGCAGCGGGCGACGTCGCGACGCTCGCCGAAATCGGGAGCTCGGCCGGGTTCATGGTCGACCCGATCCAGCTCGCCGGGCCGATCTCAGAACCCGACAGCGACGCGGCGTCGAAGGTGTTCTCGTCGAGCTGGATTCGCGAGCGGATCTCGGCCGGAGACGTCGAGGCCGCGGCCGATGCCCTCGGTCGCCCGTACCGGTTAGAGGGCACTGTCATCGACGGCGACCATCGGGGCCGCGAGCTGGGCTACCCGACCGCCAACCTCGAGGTGGCACCCGATCTTGCGATCCCGGCAGACGGGGTCTATGCCGGCCGGCTGAACGGAATGCCGGCGGCGATATCGATTGGTACCAACCCCACGTTTGGGGGGACGACGCCGGCGGGTCGAGGCCTACGTGATCGACCAGGTCGGGCTCGACCTCTACGGGCAGTCCGTGACGCTGGACTTCGTCGCCCGGATCCGGCCGATGGTGACCTTCGACAGCGTCGATGCGCTGGTGGCGCAGATGGCGCAGGACGTCGAGGAGAGCCGAAGGCGGCTGGTGTAGAGCCCGGCAGCGCCTGGCCCAGGGCTGGGAGCCGGCTGGGAGATTCGTGGCTGAGCGCTGCAGGGCCGGAGGCGCCCGTGTGGAGTGATAACGTGGCCTGAATACCGGTCGCGTACCGGTGTGTGTTTTCCTGCCCTCGTGACTCGGACCGAGGGCGCACACAAAGCACTGAAAAGGAGTCCCGTGGCGCTCGACACCGCGACAAAGAACTCGATTCTGGCCGAATACGGCACCAGCGAGGGCGACACTGGATCTCCCGAGGCGCAGGTGGCGATGCTTTCCAAGCGAATCGCCGACCTGACCGAACACCTCAAGGTGCACAAGCACGACCACCACAGCCGTCGGGGGCTCTTGCTGCTCGTCGGCCGTCGCCGTCGTTTGCTCAAGTACCTCGCTGCCAAGGACATCACCCGCTACCGCACGCTGATCGAGCGTCTGGGTCTGCGTCGATAGTGGGAATGAAGCGATCGGGCCTCTACGGCCCGGTCGCTTCTTCGTAGTACCGCGCCAGCTGGAACCCCAGCTGCGCGCACGCTCTCACCGATATGGGAGCCCGAACGAGCGCCGCCTGGCCGGTCCTCGGTAGTGGTTTCCGGGCGTGAGCCGCACGGCGATTGTGGCCGGAGCGCGCAGCCCCGGGAACTTCGATCGAAGACCGGCAAAGAATGCCGGGCTCGGCGGGTTCCACGACAACCCTTTGGAGGGTTCGTGGCTGACCACGAGATCACCGCCGCTGACGCTGTCATCGACAACGGCAAGTTCGGCACCCGCACGATCCGCTTTGAGACCGGCAAGCTGGCTCGCCAGGCCGCCGGATCCGCTGTCGCCTACTTCGGCGACAGCATGTTGCTGTCGGCGACCACCGCCAGCAAGGCACCGAAAGACCAGTTCGACTTCTTCCCCTTGACGGTCGACGTCGAGGAGCGGATGTACGCCGTGGGTCGTATCCCCGGCTCGTTCTTCCGTCGCGAAGGCCGGCCCAGTGAGGACGCGATCCTGACCTGTCGGCTCACCGACCGGCCGCTTCGCCCGAGCTTCGTCAAGGGCCTGCGCAACGAGGTCCAGGTCGTCATCACCGTCATGGCGCTCGACCCCGACCACCTCTACGACGTCATCGCGATCAACGCGGCATCGATGTCGACCCAGCTCGCCGGGCTGCCGTTCAGCGGCCCGATCGGCGCTGTCCGGGTTGCCCACATCGACGGCCAGTGGGTCGCCTTCCCGTACCACTCCGAGCTCGAGCGGGCGACCTTCGACATGGTCGTCGCCGGCCGGGTGCTGCCCGACGGCGACGTCGCGATCATGATGGTCGAAGCAGAAGCAACCGCGAACACCTTCGGCCTGGTGCGCGACGGTGCGACCGCCCCCACCGAGGAGGTCGTCGCCCAGGGCCTCGAAGCCTCGAAGGCGTTCATCAAGATCCTGTGCGAGGCGCAGCTCAAGGTCGCGGCAGGCGCGGCGAAGCCGACCGCCGACTTCCCGGTGTTCCTCGAGTACCAGGACGACGTGTTCGCGGCGGTATCGGCAGCAGTCAGCACCGAGCTCGCGCAGGCGATGACCATCGTGAGCAAGGCCGACCGCGAAGCTGAACTCGACCGCGTGAAGGCGCTGGCGACCGAGAAGGTCGCCGGCCAGTTCGAGGGTCGCGAGAAGGAGATCGGCGGCGCGTTCCGGTCGCTGACCAAGAAGGTCGTGCGCGAGCGGGTCATCCGCGACAAGGTGCGCATCGACGGCCGCGGGCTCACCGACATCCGGCCGCTGTCGGCCGAGATCGACGTGCTGCCGCGGGTGCACGGTTCGGCGCTGTTCGAGCGCGGCGAGACGCAGATCCTTGGCGTCACGACGCTGAACATGCTGCGCATGGAGCAGCAGCTCGACACGCTCGCTCCGGAGACTCGCAAGCGCTACATGCACAACTACAACTTCCCGCCGTACTCGACCGGTGAGACCGGTCGCGTTGGCTCACCGAAGCGGCGCGAGATCGGGCACGGCGCACTGGCCGAGCGCGCGCTCGTCCCGGTGCTGCCGTCGCGCGAAGACTTCCCTTACGCGATCCGGCAGGTGTCCGAGGCGCTCGGTTCCAACGGCTCGACGTCGATGGGTTCGGTCTGTGCCTCGACCATGGCGTTGTACGCCTCCGGTGTGCCGTTGCGCGCGCCGGTCGCCGGCATCGCGATGGGACTCATCTCCGACACCGTCGACGGGCAGACGCAATACGTCACCCTGACTGACATCCTCGGTGCCGAGGACGCGTACGGCGACATGGACTTCAAGGTCGCCGGTACCCGTGAGTTCGTCACCGCGCTGCAGCTCGACACCAAGCTCGACGGCATCCCGGCGTCCGTTCTTGCGGGTGCTTTGACTCAGGCTCGCGAGGCTCGGTTCACGATCCTCGACGTGATGGCGAAGGCGATCAGCGGTCCTGCCGAGATGTCGAAGTACGCGCCGCGGATCATCACGATCAAGATCCCGGTCGACCAGATCGGTGCGGTCATCGGGCCCAAGGGCAAGATGATCAACCAGATCCAGGACGAAACCGGCGCTGAGATCACCATCGAGGACGACGGCACGATCTACATCGGCGCGACCGATGGACCGAAGGCCGAAGCGGCTCGTGCGCAGATCAATGCGATCGCGAACCCGACGATGCCCGAGGTCGGTGAGCGCTACCTCGGCACCGTGGTGAAGACCACGGCGTTCGGCGCGTTCATCTCCCTCGTTCCTGGCAAGGACGGTTTGCTGCACATCTCCGAGCTGCGCAAGATCTCCGGCGGCAAGCGGGTCGAGAACGTCGACGACGTGGTCAAGGTCGGCGACAAGATCCAGGTCGAGATCAAGGAGATCGACCCGAGAGGCAAGCTGTCACTCGTGCCGGTCGTCGAAGGCGATGGAGCTGCCCAGAGTTCGGCCGACGCTGCGGTGGGCGCACACGAGTGAGTCCACGTCAGCTGACCGAACAGAAGCCCGGTAGTACCAAGACGCTCATTCCTGGCATGGACGGCGCGGTGGTCCGCCGCACCGTCCTGCCAGGTGGTCTTCGGGTCATCACCGAGGCGATGCCCACCGTGCGTTCTGTCTCGTTCGGTGTGTGGGTTGGCGTCGGCTCGCGCGACGAGACGCCGGCGCTCGCCGGCAGCTCGCACTACCTCGAGCATGTGCTGTTCAAGGGCACCAAGCGCCGCGACGCGTTGGAGATCTCGGCGGCGCTCGACGCGGTCGGCGGCGAGATGAACGCGTTCACGTCGAAGGAATACACCTGCTTCTATGCGCGTGTTCTCGACAACGATCTGCCGCTGGCCGTCGACGTCATCTCCGACATGATGACGTCGTCGGTCGTGCGCTCGTCGGACGTCGACTCCGAACGCGGCGTCATCCTCGAAGAGATCTCCATGCACGAGGACGACCCCGGCGACGTCGTGCACGATGCGTTCGCCGAGCTGCGCTGTTCGGTGACACGCCATTGGGTCGCCCGATCCTCGGCACTGTCGAATCCATCAACGCCCTGCAGCGCAGTGCCATTCACGGTTACTACCGGCGCAGGTATCGGCCCGAGAACATGGTGATCGCTGCCGCCGGAAACCTCGACCACGCCAAGGTCGTGCGGCTGGTCGCCAAGGCGTTCGGCGAGATGCTGAACGACGATGCGCAGATCGACCGTTCGCCGTCGCCGCCACGCGTCGGTGGTCGGCCGCCGGTATCGCGTTCTGGTGTGTCCGTCGTGCAGCGGCCGACCGAGCAGGCGCACCTGGTTCTCGGCGTCCCCGCGTTGTCGCGCGTCGACGAACGACGCTTCGCCCTCGGGGTGCTGAACGGCGCGCTCGGTGGCGGCATGAGTTCGCGGTTGTTCCAAGAAGTCCGCGAGAAGCGCGGGCTCGCCTATTCCGTGTACAGCTACGCGGCCCATCACGCCGAGACCGGCATGTTCGGCGTGTACGCCGGTTGCCAGCCGGCGAAAGCAGCGGAAGTGCTCGACATCTGCCGCGACCAGCTCGATCTCGTCGCCCGCGGCGGCATCACGGCCGAGGAGCTCTCGCGGGGCAAGGGACAGCTCGCGGGCGCGCTCGTACTCGGACTTGAAGACACCGGCTCGCGCATGAGTCGCCTCGGGAAGGCTGAACTCGTCTATGGCGAGTTGCTCACGGTCGACGAGCTGCTTGCGCGCATCGATGCGGTGACGCTCGAGCAGGTGCGCGACGTGGCGGCGACCGTGCTGTCGGCAAAGCAGACCCTTGCCGTCATCGGTCCGTTCGATGATGATGCCTTCGCGGATGCCGTTGCGTGAGCGACCGGGACCGTTGCGTGAGCGACAGTAGGGACACAGTTGCATGAGTACCGCGGTCGCCGTTCTTGGCGCTGACGGAAAGATGGGCGCGACGGTCTGCGACGCCGTCCGCGCTGCTTCCGATCTAGAGCTCGTCGGCTCGTTCGACGTCGGCTACTCGGTTGACGACCTCGCCGCCTCCGGTGCGCAGGTCGTGGTCGACTTCACGACGCCTGGCGCGGTGATGGGCAATATCGAGGCCTGCATCGGTCAGGGCAAGCACGTCGTGGTCGGTACGACGGGCTTCGACGCGACCGCCTCGCGCAGTTGCGACGTGGCTCAAAGCGGCTCCGAGCGTCGGCGTTGTCATCGCGCCGAACTTCGGTATCGGTGCGGTGCTCATGATGGCGTTTGCCGAGAAGGCCGCCCGCTATTTCGAGTCGGCCGAGGTCGTCGAACTTCATCACCCGTTCAAGGTCGATGCGCCGTCCGGAACGTCGCGAAAGACCGCGGAGCGCATTGCCGCTGCTTGGCGCGAGGCTGGCGTGACACCGATCCCCGACCCCACGACGTCCGGCCTTGATGGAGCACGTGGTGCTGACGTCGACGGCGTGCACGTTCATTCGGTGCGGCTGGGTGGGCTTGTCGCTCATCAGGAAGTGCTGTTCGGTGGGCACGGTGAGACGCTGACGCTTCGCCACGACTCGCTCGACAGGTTCTCGTTCATGCCGGGAGTGCTGCTCGCAGTGCGAAGTGTCGGGTCGCGTCCAGGTCTGACCGTCGGTCTGGAAAGCCTGCTCGATCTGTAGTTCGCCCGTTCGTCAGATTGCCGCAGAGAGGTCACCGATGACCGAAGACCACGAGCACGTCGACGGCGAGAGCACGCACCCGGATCCGGTGGCGTCGTTGCAGCTCGACGCCGTCGTCCTGCCGATCTATGACCTCCAGGCGTTCAACGACGCCGACCTGCGCAGAGTCGAGAGCTTCGTCACCACGTACGGATCGTGGAAGCTGCCGGCCGAGGTAGCAACCGCCCTCGCGACGCCCGACGGCACGAGCGTGCTGCTGTGGATTCATGACACCGGGGAGCTCGTGCTGATCGGTGGCACGCCGAAGGAGGGGGAGCTCGCAGTCGAAGTGACCGGCGCTCTTGCCGGCGGAGGCCGAGTTCACCCCTGCATGGCTTGGCGGACAGGCCGCCGACGTGCACCACGATGACGAGACCGGCATGACCAGCGAATCGTTCAAGGCGGAGCTCCTGCCGCCTGGGTCGCGAGTCGCGGTACTGGCGCACGTCGAGCACAGCGCCGCCGTCCACGAATTGCTTATGGGGCTGGCGCCGCGAGCAGCACAACGAGAACGGCTGGACCTGGCTGGTCGAGCGCCTGGCGCGACTGGAGAGACCAGACCGGCAACTCGCACCTCGCCTGACATGAACGCCCTGCCCTCGCGGGCCGACGTCGTTGTCGTCGGCGCCGGCCACAACGGTCTCGTTGCCGCAACCTTCCTTGCGCGCAGCGGGCTGTCGGTCGTTGTTGTCGAAGCAGCCGACACCGTTGGCGGCGCAGCGAAGACCGAGCAGCCGTTTCCACGTGTGCCTGGGCTTTCGCAGTCGACCGGTGCGTACCTACTCGGGCTGATGCCACCCGAACTGCCGCGCAAACTTGGCGTCGAGTTCCCGGTGCTGCGTCGCGATCCGCACTATTTCTTGCCGACCACCGGCGATCGGTATTTGCTGTTCGGCTCCGACCGCGTCCGAAACGCGGCGGCAGTACGAGGCTTTCTTTTCCGCTGCCGATTGGAAGGCCGACGAGGCGCTGCAGGCCGAGCTCGATATGTTGCGTGCCGACCTTGCACCCGCGTGGCTCACTGAGCCGTTGACGCTCGACGAGACCGCGCAGCGTTACATTCGCGCCGAGCTCCGTTCGACGTTCGTCGACTTGTGCCGGGGGAGCGTCGGGGACTACCTCGACCGGTTCGGATTCACCAGTGATTTGGTCAAGGCGATGTACGCCGTCACCGACGGGCTGTCGGGCCTCGACGCGACGTGGGACACGCCCGGCTCCGGCCACAACTTCCTGGTGCACAACATGTGCCGGCTACCGGGCTCCGACGGCACCTGGATGGTGGTGCGCGGTGGCATGGGCACGGTTACGTCGACGATCGCGCGGTCTCGCTCGCGAGGCCGGCGCGACGATCGTGACGGGTCGCGCCGTGACAAGCATCGAGATATCGGACGGCGCGGTGCGGGGCGTCGTTCTTGGCGATAACGAGTCGATCGCGACTGCGAGAACGTCGTGGGCGCGACCGATCCGTTCCGGCTGCGCCAGCTCGTCGGCACTTCGAACTTGCCTGCCGCGATCAACGACAAGCTCGACAGCTGGAAGCACTACGGCACCACGATGAAGGTCAACCTCGCACTCACCGATCTGCCGACGTTTACTTGCCTGCCCGAGCGTCGGGGTCAGCACGGTGCGACGATTCATCTGCTGCCGCAAGACGATGTGCTCGGCTCATTGAAGAGCACGTATGCGGAGGTGAAGGCGGGCAAGCTCGCCGACTTCCCGACGATCGAGTGGTACATCCACACCACGGTTGATCCGAGCTTGCAGGACGCCGGCGGCCATCACTCGTCGGCGCTCTTTGTCGAGTGGGTGCCCTACGACATTGCCGGTTCTACGTGGGACGCCGAGCGTGCGGGCTACGTCGAGAAGCTGCTCGGCATCTGCGACCAGTTCGCGCCGGGAACGTCCGACCTGGTTGCCGACACGTTCGCACTGGCACCACCCGACATCGAGGCGCACTTCGGGATGACGCGCGGGCACATCCACCACGTCGACAACGCAGTGGCGTTCGCCGACAGAATGCCTTATTTCACGGGAGTATCTGGGCTCTATGCCGGGGGAGCGGGCTGCCACCCGGCCGGTTCGGTGATCGGCGCGGCGGGTCACAACGTCGCGATGCGAGTGCTCGCCGATCTCGGCCGCACGTTGCCGCCGACGTCAGGCAATATGGACGCATGACGGCTTACTGGATCAGCATCTACCCCGAAGATATCGACCAGGAGAAGTTCGCCGCGTACGCGAAGTTGTCCAAACCTGCACTCGAGGCGGCCGGTGGCACGTTCATCGCGCGGGGGCTCCCTGAGTTGGTGTACGAAGACGGCAAGATGACCCGTGTTGTGCTGATCGAATTCGCGTCCATCGATGCGGCGCGGGCCGCGCACGAGAGTGCCGCCTATCAGAAAGCCCTCGCTGCACTCGACGGCGGCGCGGTGCGCGATCTGCGCATCGTGCAGGGGGTCTAGGTGGACGTCGGCACTACGCGCGCGCCTGCCAGGACGACGGGCTCGTTGCCGGCCCAGCTCCCGGTCAGGGTCTGCGGGGCTTCGATAGGCGTGCCGACTACGCGAGCCACGATCAGATCCACGGCCCCGGTATGCACGAGCGTGGCTGCGCCGTGATCGACGCAGGTCACCGCGCCGATCTCGGGGACCGGCGTGCCGGGCGCGCCGCTGCCGGTGACGGTTGCTAGCGGGACGCGTGGCTCAAGACGGCCATTGCGGTTAAGGAACTCTTCGGCCTGCGTGCCACCGGCGAGTATTGCTGTGGCAAGCGTCCCAGCCCAGACAGGATCAGCGCACCCGTCGTAGACCCATCGCGTGCCCAAGACTGAATGCTCGGTTGTGCCCAGGAGGAAGTCGTCTTTGCCCGGCAGTGCTGCGTTGCGATACGTCATCGGCACCTGGAACAGGGTGTTGTCGCCGGCTGAAACGAGGAATGTTTCAACGCCGACTTCGCCTGCGGGATCGTCGAAACGAAACGCAGCGATTCGCTGCACGTTTGCATCGCCGGTAAACCAACTCTGGCTTGGCAGCCACGCAGTCAACAACTCGAGCTTCGACGGAATCACCGTCGCGTCATGGAGCAGTGCCATCTCTTCAGTCTAGGCGCGACCATCGCGGCCCACTGACGCCTTAAACGGCGGCTAACCTCGACGCCATGACTACAACGCGGACGCCAGCGCCCTTTGAGGTTTATTAGCCTGGCGTATACCTGCATGGCACGAAGGCTGACCTCGCATCGGCGAGTTACTTGTGCCAGGCCGAGAGTCGAATTTCGAGCAGGGCCGAGTGATGAACTACATCTACTTCACCGCAACGCTCGACGCGGCGACGTGGGTGCGGACTTGCTGCTGGTGACGGCCGGGGGCGCATCTACATCGTCGAGCCGACAGGCGAGTTTTGAGGACGATCCGAACTTGACCGACAAGAAGCTCCCAGGAATCCAACGCAGTCGTTCCGCAGCCTTGAGCCGATTCGAGTTGTCGGCGAGCTGGTCGACTGGGTCGGGCATCCGGCCGCGACGCTGGACTCGATGCGTGAGCGCGTCGCGGCCGCCATGGCTCAGGGCACCAGCGCGATCGAGGACTGAGCGATCGTCGGCAGCTAGGCGTGTTCATGGCCGAGGTCGACGATGCAGAACAGGTTGCCGTCGGGGTCTTCCAGCACGATGAAGTCCGGATCCTCCGGGTAGCTGTCCCAGTCGACTCGCCTTGCGCCAAGCGACACGAGCCGGGTCGCTTCGGTCTCTTGTTCGTCGGCGTCCGCGACATGCAGGTCAACGTGCAGCCGCGGATGACCTTGCGGTGGTGTTTGGCTTCGTTGAAGCGCGATCGCGGTTCCCGCCCCGTTCGATGGCACGAGCACGTTCGCCCAGCCGCCGAAGCCATTCTCGTGGAATTTTGTAGCCCAGCGCGGCTGACCAGAATTCCGCCGCTCGCTGCACATCGGTGACCCCAAGCACCACCACGCCGAACGTCAGCATGGGCGGAGTTTAGCGAGCACGGCGGCTAGCCGCAGGAACGACGGTTGGCGAACCGAGCGGTCTTTTTCAGGCGATCAGGTCGGGCGCATCGT
>CAWCZJ010000008.1:0-93677 GCA_963799955.1 uncultured Actinomycetes bacterium | reverse complement strand
CTCGATGCCGCACGCGCAGGCAAGCAGGTGCTGGTGCTCGTCGAGATCAAGGCGCGCTTCGACGAAGAAGCAAACATTCGCTGGGCGCGCAAACTCGAGCAGGCCGGCTGCCATGTGGTCTACGGTCTCGTCGGCTTGAAGACGCATTGCAAACTGTGTCTCGTCGTGCGTCGTGAACCCGACGGATCGTTGCGTCGATACGCGCACCTCGGTACCGGCAACTACAACCCGAAGACCGCTCGCATGTACGAGGACGTCGGCTTGCTCACCGCCGATCCCGCAATCGGCGGTGACGTCGCTGACTTGTTCAATCACCTGTCGGGATACACCAGACCGGATCCGTACAAGACGCTGCTCGTCGCACCCGACACCGTGCGCACCGGACTGCACCTCGATGATCCGGCGCGAAGCCGACAACGCGATCGCCGGGCTACCCAGCGGCATCATGATGAAGGTCAACAGCCTGGTCGACGAGGAGTTGATCGACGAGTTGTATGCCGCGTCGCGGGCCGGTGTTTCGATCGACCTCGATCGTGCGAGGCATGTGCGCGCTGCGTCCTGGTGTGCCGGGCTTGTCGGAGAACATTCGGGTGCGAAGCATTCTCGGCACGTTTCCTCGAGCACGCGCGCATCATGCGCTTTCGCGGTGGTGGCGACGACGAGTACTGGATCGGGAGCGCCGACCTCATGCATCGCAACCTCGACCGCCGGGTCGAGACGCTGGTGCGGGTCGCTTGATCCCGAGGCTCGCCGCATCCTTGACGGCGTCCTCGACCGTTCGATGTCACCGGAGATCGCGGCCTGGGATCTGGGGCCGGACGGCACCTTCGCGGCGACGAAGGGCATCGACCTGCAAGGCGAGTTCGTCCGCAGTCATCGTGCGTCGCAAGGCCACGACGGACCGGTCGTTACCTGATGCGGCCGCTGCGGTAGGCTCTGGCCCGTGGCAAGGGACGTGAGCCCCAGGACTGTTCGGGAGACCGAAGCCAAGTTCCGGGTGAATCCGACCTTCGAACTGCCGTCGATCGTTGGGGTTGTCGGCGCCGGTGTCGTCGCTGTCGACAAGCCGAGTCACATCTCGATGCACGCGGTCTACTACGACACTCCTGACCTCCGGCTTGCGCGCGAGGGCGTGACGCTGCGCCGGCGCTCGGGTGGGTCAGACGCCGGCTGGCACCTGAAGCTGCCGGTTCTTTCGCACACGGTTCCCGACGGCACCGGCGTTCGCGACGAGATCCAGCTGCCCGACTCCGACGACGATCCCGTGCGAGCTCACCAAGCTCGTGACAGTCTGGGCGCGCACCGCGACGCTCGGCCCGGTCGCCACGTTGGCCAGCGAACGGACGAAGCTCGTGCTGCGCGGCGCCGACGGCGCCGCGCTTGCCGAACTCGTCGACGACACCGTCTCGGTCGAAGGCGGCAGTCACAACCAGGCCCAGTTCCGCGAACTCGAGGTCGAAGACACCGGCGGTGGTGAGCCGATCGTCGCGGCCGTTGCCGCGGTGCTGCGAGAAGCCGGGGCCGTTGGTGGTGAGTTCGTGCCGAAGGTGGTGCGCGCGCTCGGGCCGCAGGCGACCACGCCGGCCGATCCGCCGCCGCCGCTGCCGGTCGATGCTCGCGATCCGGTCAGCGATCTGGTCGCGGCGACGTTGCGTGGCTACACCCGGCATTCTCATGGGCTACGACGTCGCAGTTCGGCGCGGCCTCGACGACGCGGTGCACCAGATGCGGGTGGCGACCCGCCGCTTGCGCAGCGCGTTGCGCAGCTTCGAGACGCTCCTCGACAAGGAGTGGGCCGACGAGCTCGCTGACTGAGTTGCATTGGCTGGCGCGGAGTTCTCGGCACCGCGCGCGACAGCGAGGTGTTGCGCACCCGATTGCTGCTCTCCGTGCGTAGCCTTGCCGGAGGAAGCAAGGCCCGACGCCGTCGGCGCGAAGCTCGCCGAGATCTGCGACAAGCAATGCAAGCTCGCGTTCGATGAAGCGTTGGCCGCCCTGGCAAGTGACCGCTACATCGCACTCGTCGAGCGGCTCGTCGACGCCGCGACGTATCCGCGCACAACCGACGCCGCTCGCCGTCCGTCGTCGGTCGTATTGCCGCCCGCGATCAAGGCGAGCTGGGCCACGATGCGTCGTCGCGCTGCTCCGGTCACCCGCCGTCGTGCACGACACATCCGGATCGCCGCCGACTACCACCAGGTGCGCATCGCGGCGAAGCACGTGCGCTACCTGTGCGAGGCATCCGCTATCGCGCTGGGACCCGAAGGCGCGGAAGCTCGCCCGGCAAGCCGAGCGGGTGCAAGAAGTTCTCGGCGAACATCAAGACGCCGTCGTCGCGGCCGAGTTCCTCGCCGAGGTCGCTGCGCTGCCGCGGATCGGTTCGCTGGGCTTCGGTCTCGGCTTGCTGTTCGCGCGCGAAGAGGCCCGAGCAGCGGCAGCGAGGGTCGAGTTCGGCGAGATCTGGCCGGACGTCGTGAGAGCCAAGCGCCGTCGTTGGCTGTCCAGTTGATCGGCGTCTCTCACTGATGGCGGACCCGACGTTCGTCGAGGCTGCTGGCGGCGTGCTCTGGCGGCGAGCCGCGGGTGGTCTTGGCGTCGAGGTCGCGCTCGTGCACCGGCCGAAGTACGACGACTGGTCGGTACCGAAAGGCAAGCTGCTGCCCGACGAGCACCCACTGGTCGGCGCGCTGCGCGAAGTGGTCGAGGAGACCGGCTATCACCGGCCGGCCTGGTCGCGCTCCTCGGCGAGAGCCGTTACCTGAAAGACGGCTCGCCGAAGCGGGTGCGCTACTGGTCGATCGAGGCCGACGAGGGTGAGTTCGTCACCAACGCCGAGGTCGATCAGGTGATGTGGTTGCCGCCGCGTGAAGCGGCGGTGCATCTGCAACCCCGACCGTGATCAGCGCATCGTTCTCGAGCTTCGCGCGCGACGTTCGGGTGACGACGCCGTGCGTGGTTGTGTCGGCATGGCAGCGCGGGTGAGCGTTCGTCGTTCGACGGTGACGATCGTGAGCGGCCACTCGACGATCTGGGCCACCGGCAGGCGCTCGCGCTGATCCCGGTGCTCGCAGCGCTTGCGCGTCGAACGCGTGCTGTCGGCCGACGTGTTGCGCTGCCTCGACACCGTCGGGCCCTACGCCGCGCAGCGCCGGCTGTCGGTGCAAAGCGAGCCGCTGCTTTCGGAGTCGGGCTATGCCGGCGCTCCTGACGCTGCGGCCGACAGACTCGTCGCTCTGCTTGCCGAAGACGCGACGCCGACCACGGTCTGCAGCCAGGGCAAGGTGATTCCGCCGCTGCTGCAGCGGGTGTGCACCGATCTGAAGGCACCGACGCCGTGGGAGGGCTCGGTGCCGAAGGGTGGCTTCGTCGTCCTCAACATGGCGGCGAACGCCGACACGAACACGATCGCCTCGGTCGACAAGTACCGCCCGATCGCCTGACCGACCGCTCGGTCTTTCGGGGTCTTGGTTAGTACTGGCGGATCGCTGAGGTCGGGGCCATCACGATGATCGGCGCGCGCGCGGGGTCGAGCCAGCGCAGCACCTTCGAGCAGGTTCGCCTGCGCGATCGAGACGCAGCCCGCGGTGCCGCCGCCGGTCGCTGACGTGCAAGAAGATCGCACTCCCCTTGCCGGCACGACCGGGTTGGTGTTGTAGGCGATGTCGACCGCGTAGGCGTAAGCGGTCCCGTAGCTCTGCTGTTGGCGAGGTCTTCCCCCTCGCTCAGTGCTACGTCTTCTCGCCAGGTGTTGTAGTACGGCGACGACGCGATCATCGACCCAGACCGACTTCGCATCTGCGACCCGGTAAGGGAACTTGACGCCCGGATTGGCCTGCTGGCCGAACATCGTGCCGAAGCCGTACTTGCCGGCCGGGGTCCTCAGGTCGCCCTCGTGCTTGTCGGCGGAGAAGCCATCGCGGCCGATATTTGCTGCCATTGCTGGGAAAACCGCGCGCCAGACGCCGGCGTCCTTCTCGAACGTTTGCAAGGTGGCGACGTCGGTCGACCAGTTGGCCGACGTCACGATCACCACTTGCTGTGCGTCGCCGACATCGGTGAGCTGTTGGACGAGCAATGGTGTCGGGGCAGCTGACTTCGTCGGCGTCGGTGCGGGCTTCGTCGGAGTCGGCTTCGGGGTTGGGGTCGCCGACTGGCGTCGGTGTTGGCGTCGGTGTCGGGGTCGGCGTCGGTGTTGCCGCGACGACGAGCGGTGACGGGACAGCCGCGGGCGAGCTGGCGACGTCCGCACTAGCTGCGGCGCTGTCCGCCGGAGCTGGCGGGGCTCGCGATCGCCGCACTCGACGCGGCGGCACTTGTCGCCGCTGGCGAACCGGCGGCCGATGTCGACCCGGCGGACGACGGGTGGCTGCTCGTGCACGCTGCCAGCGCGGCGGCGCAGAGGACCGCGACCACCCAGCGGGCGGGCGTCGGGCTGGTCGTCCGATCGCGGCTGGCCATAGTCCCAGGCTAACCCGGCCGCGACCCGCAGCCGTTCCGCCGTCCGCGCGAGCCAATCGCCGTCCCGCCGTCGGGAAGTTGATCACGTTCGGCAGCCGTGTAGGTCCTTAGGCAGGTGTGTGCACCTGCCTGAGGTCCATCTCAGCTGTCTAAGGCGACGGAACGGGAGCGATGGACGGCGGGTGGCGCGCGTTGGTGAGGTCGTGCCGGGCCGGCCCGTGCTTAGGCTTCGGCGACCTCGGGGAACGCGTTCTCGTGCTGCGCAGCAGACTCGCGGCGCGCTCGGTTGCGCGACGTGGCCAGGAAGCAGCCGAGCAAGATCAGCGGGAAGCCGATCGCGATGCCGACCGTGAAGGGCTCGTTGAGCAGGAGCACGCCGAGCAGCAGCGCGATCGCCGGGTTCACGTAGGTGATGACCGTCGCGCGCGCCGGCCCGACTTCGGCGATGAGCGCGAAGAACACCATGAACGCCAGCGCCGTGCAGATGAGTGCGAGACCGAGGACCGACCCGAGCACCTTCGCGTCCATGTGCTTCGGCCATTGAGTGGCGGCGACCGGCGCGTATCCGATGGCGGTCAGGCCGAGCGAGGCAGCGACGACGCCGAGCGTTGGCAGGTCTTGCAGCTTGCGCGAGATCAGCATCGGGCCCGTCGCGTAGCCGACGGCGGTGAACGCGATCGCGACGACCGCCCAGACGTCGCTGCCGCTGACGTCGACGCCGACGAGGACGCCACCCCGCCAAGCCCAATCAGCAGGCCGAGCACTCGCCGTGCATCGGGACGGTCATCGTGGCCGCCGCCGACGCCACCGACCACGAACGCGGCGACCGCACCGATCAGCGGTACTGACGCGACCAGCAGGCCGGCGAGTGAACTCGAGAGTCGTTGCTCCGCGCTCGACAAGAGGAACCAAGGTCCGGCGATCTCGATCACCGTGTACAGCAGCAGGATTCGCCACTTCGCGAGCAGCGGTCGCAGCATGCCGCGCTTGGCGGCGAGCGGGACGAGCAAGATCGCCGCGATGCCGGTGCGGGCGAACACCAGCGTGCCCGGTGTGAGGTCGCGCAGCGAGACCTTGATGAGCAGATAGGGGATGCCCCAGATCACCGCCATGGCGCTGAATAGCAGCCAGCCGCGCTTCGACATCCCGCTCCCTCGTCGCCTCAGGCCTCAACCCTCTCACGTATCGAGCGACACAGCATTCTCGCGGGTTTCGGCTACAGCGTAAGGAGAATCCCCGTTCGTGAAGGTGCCGCTGAACGGCATCGTTCAGCGATAACAGCGCGTGCAGCGTCAGTAAGGACAGTGCCGGCAGCCGTTGCCGCAGCAGAAGCCGCGACGGGCCAGGAAGTCGGCGGTCAGGACGAACAAGCCGGTGGTCGGGTCGAGGTAGCCGTCCTCGCCGTCCGCCATTGCTTTGGCATGGACGGCGGCAATGTGCGGGTCGTCAGCATCGTCGGACACACCTGCGATGCTAGGCGACTACGTGACGCGCAGAACCTCTTCGTAGGTGGTCTCGCCGCGCTTGGCCTTCGCGATGCCGGCCTCACGCATCGTGACCATCGCCATCGCCATGGCGACCTTGGTGACTGCACTCTCGGTCGGGGTGGTCAGCAGCACGTCGCGCACGTCTGCGTTCACCGGCAGCACCTCGAAGATGCCCAACCCGGCCGCGGTAGCCGGAGTCGTTGCACTCCATGCAGCCCGCGCCGCGCATCGGCTTCGCGCCGCGCAGATCGGTAGCCGTGAGCCGCAGCCGGCTGAGCAACTCGGCCGACGGCTTGTAGGGCTCTGCGCACGTCGCGCACGGTCGGCGCACCAACCGTTGTCCGACGACGAGTGCGAGTGACGACGCGACGAGGTAGGGCTCGACGCCCATCTCGACGAGGCGAGTCACCGCCGCGCACGCGTTGTTCGTGTGCAGAGTCGACAGCACAAGGTGTCCGGTCAGCGAGGCCTCGAGGGCAAGCAGCGCGGTTTCGCTGTCGCGGACCTCTCCGACCAAGATGACGTCGGGGTCTTGGCGCAACATCGAGCGCAACCCACGAGCGAACGTCATGCCCGGCGCGTTCGTTGATCTGCACCTGAGTGATGCCGGGCAACTGGATCTCGACCGGGTCCTCGAGCGTGATGACGTTCTTCTCGCGCGTCGCGACCTCAGCAAGTAGCGAGTAGAGCGTGTTCGTCTTGCCGGAGCCGGTCGGGCCGGTGATCAGCACCAGACCCTGCGACGCTGTCGCAGCTGACACGAGTGCTTGGAGTTGAGCGGGCTCCATGCCGAGCCGGTCGAGAGGCGTGATGCGGTCGGCGTCGGGCAGCAGTCGGATGACGACCTTTTCGCCGTTGACCGACGGCAACGTGCTTACCCGCGCGTCGACGGCGACGCCGTTCGCGGTGATTTTCATCCGGCCGTCTTGCGGCAGGCGGCGTTGCGCGATGTCCATACCTGCAACGATTTTCAAGCGGCTGACGAGCGCCGGCGCTGAGCTCTTCGGCATCCGGGTCACGTCGCGCAGCACACCGTCGATGCGGTGCCGGATCCAGATCCCGTCGGCTTGCTGCTCGACGTGAATGTCGCTTGCGCCGACGCGCACGGCGTCGGAGAGGAGCTGGTTGACGAGCTTCACGGTCGGGCGCCTGGTCGGCGACCTGCACCAGCACTGCTTCGTCGGTGATGTCATCGATCTCGTCGTCGTCGATGGCGTTCGACATCGAGATCGGGTCTTCGCCCATCGACCAGACTGCGCGCGATCTGCTCCTGGATCATTGATGCGGTAGCGACGACGAGCGTCAGCGTCTGCGAGCCGGTGTACGCGCGCACATCGTCGAGTGCGACGACGTTGGTCGGGTCGGCCGTCGCGATCCGCAACCCGTCTGCCGTGCGCCCCAGCACGAGCACCTGGTCGCGCTCCGCGACCTGGCGCGGCAGCAACCTGGCGACGTCGAGCGGAGATGGCGAGGTCTGCTTGCTCGAGCAGGTCGAGGGACGAGCAGCTCGGCGAGCGCCTCCGCGACCTGACGCTCGGTGAGGAACCCGAGGTCGACGACCAGCTTGCCGAGTCGCTTGCGCTGCTTGCCGACCAATGTCTGCTGGGTCGCGAGCGCTGCGGTCAGCTGCTCAGGGGTGACGAGGCCGCGTTCGACCAGGACGTCGCCGAGCCGGCGGCGCTGGTGCACGCTCGGGGCATCGTGGGCGGGCGGCGCGTCTGGCTAGCAGGACCCGTGTGCGGACTCGCCCCGAGCGCGGGCGGTCCGTCGTGCGAGGTCAAGATTGTCCCGGAATTCACACCGACCCTTTCGGCCGGTGGGGACGGCAACTGAGAGTTCGGAATGTCCCACTTAGATCCGGCCGTTGGATTGCACCAGGACCGGTCCTGACCTGGGCATTCGAGACGGGACGGACTTCGGGCAGAGCAGGCTGGACGACGAGGGCTGGGAGGCCAGATGAGCGTGATCGCCGTGACCGGCTCGACCGGGGTGGTCGGCGGTGCCGTCGCCCGGGGTCTGGCGGCAGCCGGACAACCGATTCGCCTTGTCGTTCGCGACGCCGCGCGAGCGCCGCAGCTACCCGGCGCTGAGATCGCCACCGCAACGTACGGGGATGCGGCGATGCAAGCCGCACTGGTCGGCGTCCAGACTCTGTTTCTTGTTTCTGCCAGTGAAGATGCGAATCGCGTCGCGCTGCACACGGCGACCGTTGATGCGGCGGTAGCGGCGGGCGTCGAGCGGATCGTGTACCTGTCGTTCTACGGCGCTGCGCCGGATTCGACGTTCACTTTCGGTCGCGACCACTGGCACACCGAAGCAGGCGATCCGCGACAGCGGGACCAGATTCATTTTCCTTCGCGACAACCTCTACCTCGACGCGCTCGTGAGCTTTTGGACAAGTCCCGATGGTGTGCTCGCCGGACCGGCTGGGGATGGCCGAGTCGCCGCCGTCGCGCGTGACGATGTCGCCGACGTCGCTGTCACTGTGCTGCTCGACCCGTCGGCGCATGACGACCGGACGTACGACCTCACCGGTCCAGAAGCGATCAGCCTCGGCGAACTGGCAGCAGCAGTCGCAGCTGCGTCGGGTCGACGCGGTTCGCTATCACGCTGAGACGATGGAGGAGGCGTACGCGTCGCGCGCGCACTATGGGGCGCCGCGCTTCGAGGTCGACGGTTGGGTGTCGGGATACGTCGCGATCGCGAACGGCGAACTCGAGGGCGTGTCCGAGGACGTGCCGCTACTGACGGGGCATCCGGCGACCAGTCTCGGCGATTTCCTGCGAGTGCATCCGGAGTCGTACGCCCACCTGCTGTGATCAGTTGCGGAGCGGCGACTTCAGGTAGCCCAGCGCGCTCACGTGGCCGTCGGCCGCGAATCCCCAGTTCAGCAGCGACGTGACCTCGGGCCAGAAGTTCGGCACGTCGCGCATGACCGCGACGATGATCGTGTGGCCGTTGCGTGTTGCGGCTCCGACGTAACTCGCGTTCGCGGCGATCGTGTAGCCGTTCTTGCCGCCGAGCATTCCGGGGTAGCTGTTCAGCAGCCGGTCGTGCGTGTAGATCGTGTACGACTTGCCGTTCGCGAGCGGGAACGACGCGCTGCGCAAAGCGATGTAGTAACGGAATCGCGAGCTCGCAAGCCCATCGCGAAACATCATCGCGAGGTCGTAAGCGGACGACGTTTGGCCGGGCGCGTCGAGCCCGTTGGTCGTGTGCGCGACGGTGTCATGCGCCTGCAGGTGCGCGGCCATCGCGTTCATCTCGGAGATGGCTTTCGGCAGCCCGCCCAAGCCGGCGCCGATCGTCATAGCCGCGTCGTTGCCCGACATGACCATCATCGCCGTGAACAGCTGCTTCGCGGTGTACGTCTGCCCTGGGTTGATGCCGACCTTGGTGCCGTCGACGCCGGCAGCGGCGTAAGTGCCCGTTACGGCGTCGGAGCCGGCGAGATGCGGAAGCGCAGTCAGTGCCGTCAGCACCTTGAGCGTGCTGGCCGGCGCAAGCCGGCCGTGCATGTCGCGAGCGGCGAGGATGCGCCCTGTTGTTGCGTCGGCGACGACGTATGCGGTGGCGGTTGTGTGGGGCAATGGCGGCACGTAAGTAGCGGCCTGCGCAGGGCCGGTGGGCACCAGCACGCCGACGCTGACGACCAGAGAGGTCGCCGCGAGCAAGGATGCGCGTGCCATGACGCGCCGGGGAAGTGAACGCATGACCTGAAAGACGCTAATCGCTGCTTGGTTAAATGTCCGGCAACAGGGCCGCGTCGGCGTGGTGTACGCCAGTTGTGTGCGGACGGCGGGAGCGTGCGTCGGGTCGCCACGCGAAGGTCAGCAAGTAGCTGAGCGTCGCGACGCCGATGATCGCGAAGCTCGGCGGCGTGCGCGGCGCTTCGTAGCTGATCAAGAGGCCGGCCCAGGTCGAGAAGACTGCGATCGCCGCGGCCAGCGCCAGGCCGACGAACGGGCGCGTCGTCAGGCGATGGGCGGCGCCGGCTGGCGCTGAGACAAGGCCGAGCAAGAGCAGCGCGCCGACCGCCTGCGCGGCCTCCGCGCAGGTCACGCCGACGACGATCAAGAAACCCGCGCCTAGCAGTCGCACCGGCACGCCGCGCGCAACAGCGACCGCTTCATCGATGCTGGCGAACAGCAGCGGCCGTGCCATGAGCGCCATCGCGATGCACGCGCCGGCGCAGATGAGACCGACACGACTGCCTGAGTTGCGGAGATGCCGAAGATCGAACCGAACAGGTAAGTAGCGCCCGCACGTCCGTTCCCGCTGCTGTGATGTTCGGTGTACAGGCGCTGGAACAACGCGCCGAGGCCGAGCACCCACGCGAACGCCGAGCCGATCACGACGTCGTCGGCCCGCGCGCGTCGTCCGAGAACGGCGAACCCGCCCGCCACCGCAACGGTGGCGGCGAACAGTCCGACCAACGGATTGAACGCGAACGCCAGGCCACTCATCGCACCGGTGTAGGTGACGTGGCCGAGCGCGTCGGTCGTGAACACCTGCGAGCGCAGGACCAAGAAATAGCCGATGAGTCCGGCGGCGATCGCAATCGCGGTGCCCGCCAATGCGGCGTGCTGCATGTACGGCGCCATCACGCCCTCGCCCGCACGCGGTGCACCACGACGAATGCGGCGAACGCAAACGTCGTGATGCAGAAACCACTGGGGTACGACGTGTAGTACGCCATCGTCAACCCGGCCCACGTTGCGACGACACCGATCAGCACGGCGAGCACGATCCCGGCGACGGGCCGCGCGGTCACCCGCTGCGCGACTGCAGCCGGCATCACCAGCAAGCGCGAACACCAGCAACGCCCCGGTGATCTGACTCGCCTCTGCGGCTGCTGCACCGAGCAGGAGCAAGAACACCACACCCAAGAGGCGGACGCCGACGCCGCGCGCGTCAGCGACATCGCTGTCGATCGACGCGAAGAACAGCCGGCGGCCGATGACCGCGAGCACTGCGAGCACGGTCACGGCGACTGCCGCGAGCGTGACCACTTGGTCGTTGGTGATGCCGAACGTGAACCCGAACAGCTGATTGTTCAGTCCACTGAGCAAGCCGTTGTACAACGTGGCGAACAGATAGCCCGACGCCAGTACGAATGCCTGAACGGTGCCGACGACGGCCGACTCCGCACTGAACCCGCGGCCGCGAGACGGCCGCGAGGCGACCGCGATTACGAGGGCGGCAGCAAGGCAGAACGCGAAGTAGCCGACGGTCGCGCTGATACCGATCAGGGTCGCCGCGGCCGCGCCAGGAAACGCCGCGACCGACAACGTGTGACCCGCGAACGTCTGCTTGCGCAGCACCATGTACCAGCCGACGATCGCACCGAGGATCGGCGACGATCGTGCCGGCCCGAAACGCGTTGACCATGAACGGGTACGCGAACATGTCTCTGACGTCGCCAGCCAGATTCCACGACCACGACCGTTGCCACTGCCGGCCGCGACCACGGATGCAACGAGGGGCATCAGTGCGGCTGCCCGGTATGGCGATCGGCATGATGCGCCGGCGCCTCTGGTTGCCCGACGACGACGAGCCGACCGTCGGACGTGCTGCAAGCACCTCGATGGGCGTCTTGTAGAGCGCTGACAATGTCGAGGATGTGATGACCTCGGCGGGCGTCCCGCACACCGCACCACCGTCGGCGAGGTAGATCACCTGGTCGAGGTAGGGCAGGATCGGATTCACGTCGTGCGCGACCATCAGCACGGTTACGCCGCTGTCGACGCACACCCGGCGAATGAGCTCGGCGATGGCGCTCTGGTTCGGCAGGTCGAGGCTGTCGAGCGGCTCGTCGAGAATGAGCAGTCGCGGGTCGCGCACGAGGGCTTGCGCGATCAGCAAGCGCTGCTGTTCACCGCCGGAGAGCTCGCCGATCGGACGCATCGCGTACGACGATGCGTCGACGCGCTCGATGACCTCGCGCACCCGCCGTCCCGCTTCACGGTTCTTCGCACTCCACGGCCAGGGCAGACCGAAGCGATCGCCGTCGAGGCCGAGGCGGACGACGTCAATGCCGCGCACCCGCAGCGACGAGTCGAAGCTGCGGCGCTGCGGGAGGTAGCCGATCTCGCGGTTGGCTACGCCCGCGGGTTGACCGAGCACGAAGGCCTCGCCCGCGGCGAGCGGGATCACGCCGAGCGCGGCTTTGATCAGGGTCGATTTCCCGACGCCGTTCGGGCCGAGGATCGCGACGAACTGGCCGGCCGGAACATCGACGTTGACGTCGTGCCAGAGCAACCGGTCGCCAACGCGGACGGCTGCATCGCGAACGACACAGCTGAAACGCGCTGCGCGGCTGTCGCGTCATGGGCCGGTCCCTTCGCGGTCTTGAGGGCCGCCTGAAGTGCGAGCAGTTGCGCGACCTGCCAGTCCTGAAAGGTCGCCGACGCTGGCGAGAGCGTTTCGGTGATCGTGGTCACCGGAATCCCAGCCGCCTTCGCTTCGTCGACCTGCGCCTGGACGTCGGGAGTCGCGTTCTGCGAGTTGTAGACGTAGACCTTGATGGCGTGCGTCTTGATCTGCTTGTCGATCGTCTGCTTGTCGCCGACGTCGGATCGGTGCCCTCGCTGATGGCGCGCAAGAACGTCGGCGGCGTGATCAGGTTCAGACCCAGCGCCGGCGCCAGCATCGCGAAGATGCTCTCGGATGCTCCGACCGGCGTGCCGCGCGTAGGTCGTCTTGATCTGGCTGATCAGGCTGGTGTACTGCGCGAGCCTTCGGTCTCGAAATTCGCTGCTGTGCAGCGAAATACTTCGCAGTCGGCCGGGTCTGGCGGCGTCGTACGCGGCGGTGATCGCGGCGACCACACGTGTGCACGTCGGTCGGGTTGTACCAGCGGTGCGGATTGCCGCCGTCCGCCACCTTGACGACGTCGCCGACATTGACCAACTGGAAGTCTGCCGGGCGGTCGGCGGCGAGCAGCTTGCCCACCCAGGGGTCGTAGCCGATGCCGTTCTCGATGACGACGTTGGCGTTCGCGATGTCGCGCGCGTCGGCCGCGCTCGGGTCGTAGTCGTGCGGGTCGGTGTCGGGATTCGTGATGATGCTCTCGACGTCGACCTTGCGTGCCGCCGAGCTGAGCTGGCGATCGAGCCCCAGAAGTTCTCGGCCGCAACGACGTGCAGCGGGACGGCCTCGGCGATCCGTTCGGTGCACCGTCGTCGCGCAGCCCGTGCGCAGCGACGAGAGCAGCGGCGACCAACAAACGTGACGCTTGCCGCCCTCCGGGGCGTCGACGTCCGCGCTGTGGGCCGGCACATCGCCGTCACCATGACCACCCCGTCGCCGCGGTCCGGCTTATCCGGAACCGTTGCAGGTACACTATCGGGAATGGTTACCGTTTCCAAGTGGGCGTTCGGCGCCGTACGGGCGTCGGCTAGATTTGGGGTCGCCATGACGACGACGAGCAGCGGCCGATCGACCCGCCAGAAGCGCGCGCTCGCCGTGGTTATTGACGATGCGCAGGAGTTCCGCAGCGCGCAGGAACTGCACGAGGCGCTGCGCGGGCGCGGCGAGCACGTCGGACTGACGACCGTCTACAACCAACTGCGGGTCGCTTGCCGACGCCGGTCTCGTCGACACGATGCGGTCGCCCGAAGGCGAGATCCTCTACCGCCGGTGTGGCAGTGCCGGCCACCACCACCACTTGCTGTGCCGGGTATGCGGCCGGACCGTCGAGGTCGCGGGTACTGCGGTCGAGCGCTGGGCCGAGAAGGTCGCCGCCGAAGCCGGCTTCGTCGACGTTTCCCACACGATCGAGGTCGTGGGTACCTGCTCGGCCTGCGCTCGCTTGGTTTAACCGCTGCGCTGCTACCCGTTGTCGTTCTGAGCACGCGCCGAGTCGCCGGCGCTCATGTCCTTGTCGGCCGCCGATGATCCGGCGTCGATACCTGCCAGGTCCTTATTGATCGCGGCGAGACTGCTGGCGTTAGCTGCTGCCGCGGCTTGATTGGCTGGCGGTGCGGCGGTGGTCGGGGCTGGTGCCGCGGCCGTCGTGGTTGCGCCGGCCGGCGGAGCAACGAGCTGCCGTCGTCGTCGGGGCCGCTGCGCGCGGGTGCTGCTGTCGAAGCCGGAGCAGCCGACGCAACGGCGCTGGCGACGCAGCCGGAGCTGCCGAGGAGACCGGACGCCGCGGTCGGCGTGCTGTTCTGCGCTGCGGGCGTGAGCGCCCCGGTGTCCCGCACACCCGGTGGCCAGCGTCACGACGAGCGTGACGCCGGCAACCAGCGTGAGGGTGGACCTGCGAATCACTTCAGCGCCTTGACGACGTTCGCGATGTCGCCGCGGGCGGTCTTGATGTCGTTGCGTGAGATCGCGAGCGACGCGCGGGCAGGTGCGAGTAGCGCGTGGTTCGCGTCGTACTGCGCCGGCGTGTAGCCGAGGACGGTCGCGGAAAGGCCGTTCGTCTCGGTGCCGATGGCGGTGATCTGCGTAGCGAGATCGGCCATCCACGCCTGCACTTGCGGAGTGTTCTTGCCCGAGTCGACGCCGGCCAGCAACGCCGCGAGCTTGGTCTGCGCGTCGGTGAGCTTCGGCAGAACCGTGACGGTCATGTCGTCGGCCGCCGCGGCGAAACGCACCTGCGGCAGTGCGAGTGCGTAGACGCGGTAGCTCGTGAAGATCGTCGCGTAGTCGGACGCCGCCTGCTTGGCCGTGGTGTCGCCGGCGATGGTCACACCAAGCGCGGTCAGACCGGTGACGTCACCGTTGAGGGTGGCGAGCAGCGTGGTCTTGTCGGCGGGGGTGATCTCGGTGTTGTTGTTGACGTCGTTGATCGCGACGCTCAACGATGCGAGCCGCTTGGCGATCGCGACGGCAGCCGCCGCCTGGATCTCCGCGAGGGTCTTGCCGTGCGGCGCGGCGGTCGGGCTGGCTGTGGGGCTGGTGCGTCGAGACTGCGGGCGAGCCCGTGTCGGCGAGGGCGGTGCCCGTCAGGCCGATCATGACGACGGCGGCGGTGCCGAGGCCCGCGGTCGCCTTGGTAATGCGGTTCATGGTGTGCTCCTTGGACTGAAGTGCGGCCCGAGGATCGGGCGCCGGTTTTGTGGTCACCTCCTTTGTCGGTCCTGCACGTCAGCCGAAGGGTCGGCACCATGTTCGGGCTCTGTAAGCCCGCTCGGCAGCGCCGCAACCCCCTCCCGCCCGCGGTGATCATGCAGAAAGGGGCGTGTTTTCCTTGCTGGGGCGCCCATTTCTGCATGATCACGCAGGGTGGGCGGCCAGGGCGGGCGGCCAGGGCGGGCGGTCGGCGTGGACGGCGCTTTGGCGAGCTGAGCGGCTAGAAGGCGCTCATGATGTGGGTGAACTGCCACGGCTTCTGCGCGATGCCGGAGCAGGTGTCGCCGCCGGCCGTGCCGAGCGTGCAGCCCGCCGACGGGTCGGGGTCGGCCGTCTTGTCGCGGTTCAGCGCCCAGAACGAGAGCTCGGCGATGTGGTGACTCTTCGCCCACGCCGTGACGGTCTTCGCGTCGGCCAGGGTCAGGATCTCGGGCGGTCCGGTCTCGCCGCCTGACCCGTAGTCGTCGTAGCCGATCATCTCGGTGACGCCGACCGTCTGCCACAGCTGGCCGGTCGACCACGCCGGGTACAGCGTGTGCAGGAACGCGACCAAGCGCGGTGGCCGCGGTCTTCGTGTCCTGAGCCATCTCGTGCGATGCGTTGTCGTAGTAGTCGAACGTCATGATGTTGACGACGTCGATGCGCGCGTGGTTCTGCACCGCGTTGCGCAGGATGTGCTCGACGTCGCTCTCGATGCCGCTCGAGTCGGTCGGCACGGTGTAGACGAACTGCACGGTGCGGTGATGTGCGGCCGCCCACGCCTCGACCTTGGCGATGGCCTTGTTGCGGCGATCGATGCCGGGCAGGTTGCTCAGTGAGTTGTCCTCGACGTCCATGTCGAGACGCGTCACGTTGTACGTCGTGACGACGTTTCTCGTATGCAGCAGCGATCTTGTCGACACTCGTGCAGCTATCGGCCAACTCGCGCGCCTCGTCGTCCGCGCTGAAACCACCAAACGAGGGGACGACGTCACCTCCGCGCGCCCGGATCTTGGCGATGTCGGGGCCGTAGGTCGACCACGCGACGGGCTCGGTGGGTTCGTTGTTCCACAGCGGCGTGCACGAGCCGCCGCCGGCCGTCTCGAGGAACGCCATCGTGAGGTACTTCGCGCCCGAGGCTTTCGAGAGTGCGGCCGGGCTCACGCCGTCCTGGTACGACTGGAAGTAGGGCGCGAACACGTGCGCGGGCAGTCGGTTGCCGGTGTTTCCGTGGGCCGAAGCGACGCCCGACAGGCTGCCGGTCGCAAGCGCGCTGCCGGCCGTGAGCAAGGCCGCAGCGGTGGCAACAAACCTCGAGATTCGCATCGCAACCCCTGGGCGCAGATGCGGCCATAAGCCACATAGTTAGGAACCTTTACAACGCGCCGAACGTAACTTCCCGACTGCTCGGCTGTCAAGGGTCTAGACCTTTTCAGGCCCGCAGCGCTTCAGGCTCTGTAGGGGCGGAAGAAGTCGCGCAGCTCCTGCGCGTACAGCTCCGGCTCCTCGAACGGCGCGAAGTGACCACCGCGGGCGGGTTCAGTGACGTAGACGGCGTTGGTCACGCGTTCGAGCCAGGCCCGAGGTGGCCGGACGACGTCGCCCTGAAAGATCGAAAAACCAGAGGGGACGTCGACCCGGCGGGCGAGTTGTGCGGGCGGGATCGCGGCGTTCGCGTGGTACATCCGCATCGACGAGCCGATGGTTTCGGTGAGCCAGTAGATCGTGACGTTCGTGAGGATCTCGTCCTTCGTGAAGCTCCGCTCGATGTCGCCGTCGCGCGCTCCACCCCTGCATCTTCTCGACGATCCAGGACGCCAGCCCGGCCGGCGAATCGTTGAGCCCGACCGCGGCGGTTTGCGGCTTCGTGCGATGCATCGCGCCGTACGCACCCTCGGCTGCTCCCCATGTCGCGACGGCCGCGAACCAGTCGCGCTCTTCCTGGGTGAGGTCGGCCGGGTCACCGGTGAACAGCGGCAGACCGGCGTCGGTGCGGTGGACGGCGACGACCCGATCGGGATAGTCGAGCGCGAGGTAGCGACTGACATGGCTGCCGATGTCGCCACCCGCCGCGCCGAACGTCTCGTAGCCGAGCGCGGTCATCAGTTCGGCCCACAACCCGGCGACCGCGATCGAACTGATGGGCGGCCCGACGGGCGCGTCGGAGTATCCGTAGCCCGGCACGTCGGGCACGACCACGTCGAACGCATCGGCCGGGTCGGCGCCGTGCGCGCCTGGATCGGTAAGTAGCGGCACGACCTTCGAGTAGCGCCAGAACGAGTCGGGCCAGCCGTGGGTCAGGACCAACGGCATTGCAGGCTGTGTTGCCGCGCGGGCGTGCACGAAGTGGATGCCGAGGTCGCCTATCGGTAGGCGAAAGCGGGGCAGCTGGTTCAGTGCCGCCTCTTGCGCCGGCCAGTCGAACTCGTTCGCCCAGTAGGTAACGAGCTCGCGGAAGTAGTCGACATCGGTGCCGAGCGACCAGCCCGAATCCTGCGGCGCATCGGGCCAGCGCGTCGCGCGCAACCGCGCGCGCAGATCGTCGAGTGCGCGGGAGTCGGTGTGCGGGCTGAACGGCTCGGGGCGGCGCTGGCATGTCCGACATGCCGTCCGCACATTACCGATCGCGGGACCGACAGTGGTCGCGGCAATAAGTCGTCAGGACAGCGAGCGGAATCTCACCGTCTCGGGAAGAGCCTCGAGCTCCGCGATCATGTCGGTCGTGAAGGCCGATCCGATATCGGTGACGACATAGCCGATCTCGCCGGTCGTCGCCAGCAGCTGCGCTTCGACGTTTGCGTTGTGCGCGGCGAAGATGCCGTTGATCCTCGCCAGGACGCCGGGAACGTTGCGGTGCACGTGAAGCATCCGATGCGTGCCAGGATTCTGGCGCAGTGTGATGCGTGGCATGTTGACGCTCATCGCCGTCGACCCTTCGACCAGGAAGTCGCGCAGCTTCGTCGCGACGAACTGCCCGATGTCCTGCTGCGCCTCTTCGGTCGAGCCGGCGATGTGCGGCGTCAGAATCACGTTGGGCAGCCCTCTCACCTCGGACACGAACTCGTCGCCACGCCCACTCGGCTCGTCGGGAAAGACGTCGATGGCGGCGCCGGCGATGTGACCCGACTCAATGTGCAGCCGCAGTGACGCGTAGTCGACGACGAAGCCGCGCGAGAGGTTCAGGAACAGCGAGCCCGTCTTCATCGCGTCGAACTCATCGGCGCCGAACAGGTTCGCGTTGTCGTGTCGACCGTCGACGTGCAACGACACGACGTCCGCATGCGTCAGCAACTCATGCATCGACTCACAGCGCCGCGCGTTCGACAGCGACAGCCGATCGACGACGTCGTAGTAGATGACGTTCATGCCGAGGTTCTCCGCGAGCACCGACAGCTGCGTGCCGATGTTGCCGTAGCCGACGATGCCAAGCGTTCGGCCGCGCACCTCGTGCGCACCCTCGGCCGACTTGTCCCAGATACCCGCGTGCATCAACGCGTTCTTTTCGGTGAGGTGCCTCGTCAGCGCGATGATCTCGGCGAGTGCGAGTTCGACGACGCTACGTGTGTTGGAGAACGGGGCGTTGAACACGGCGATGCCGCGTCTCGCCGCCGCCGCGAGATCGATCTGGTTCGTACCGATACAGAACGCGCCGATCGCTTCCAGATCGGTCGCTGCTTCGAGAACGCGCGCGGTCACCTGTGTCTTCGAGCGAATGCCAAGTAGTTGGACGCCGGCCAGCGCGCCAATGAGTTCGTCTTCATCCAATGCGCGGGTGTTCGTTTCGACCGTGTAGCCGGCCTCGCGCAAGAGCGCGTCGGCATCGGGATGGATCTGCTCAAGCAACAGAACGACGGGACTCGGACACGCATCCAGTATCTCGTGCCGGTCATTGGCCGATCTCGGCGAGCCCTACCATCGGGGCGTGACGGACGGTTTCGACGCGACGGCCTTTGACCTTTCGAGGGCGAAGGCGTTGGCGTTCGAGGCGGCAGCGCATTGGGGTCTCACGCTGGAGGCGCCGTTCTCCATGTCCAACGTGTCTTACGTTGCACCTGCGGGGCCCGTCGTCGTGAAGGTGCCGTGGGGCGGCGATGACGAATCACTCACGAAGCCGACGCGCTGCGTGTGTGGGACGGCAACGGCGCGGTTCGGCTGCTCGATCAGTTCGGCTCCGGCGATCCTCGAAGAGCGCGCCGTTCCGGGCGACGATCTTTCCGCCGTGCCGGATGCCGAGGCGACGCGCATCGCGCTCGACATCGGTCAGCGCATCTGGGTTGCTGGTCGAGCCGCCGTTTCGGCTCGGTCGTTCCTGAGGTCCGCAGATGGCTGGACGAAGCGGAGGTGGCTGGAGCTGAGCTCGTACCGCTAGCGCGTGAACTGTTGGACGCCCTCGGTGAGCCTGCTCGACTGGGTCGTGCACGGCGACTTCCACCATCACAACCTGGTCCGGCATCGGAGAGCGGTACGTCGCCATCGACCCGAAGCCCTACTTGTGTGAACGCGAGTTCGACGTCCCGACGTTCCTGTGGAACCCCAAGGACAACGTGTTGGACGACGGGCAGCAGACGCGAGGATCGAATCGCAGCGTTCGTTGCGGCCGGCCTCAACGAGTGGCGCATCCGCGCGTGGACCGTCGTCCGCGGGATACCTCCGCCCCGCTTTGCTTCGCATATCAAGGGTTCCTCGACCGCTGACTGCGCGCGCAGACGCGAGCGGGCTCACGTTCCACTTCGGCGTAACCGCGACTTCGTCTTGCTTCAGCTCGGGCAGCTGCTGTCGAGCTTTGGTTCGAGCCTGTCCACCATCGCTTACCCGCTGCTCACCCTGGCGGTGACGCCCTCACCGGCGAAGGCCGGCTACGTGAGCGCGATGCTGTTCGCGCCGATGCTGGTTTCGGCCTCGCTGCCGGACTGGCGGCGGATCGTTTCGACCGGCGCGACTCATGATCGCCTCTGACATCGTCGGCGCCGGGCACTGGCCACGCTTGGCTGGGCGGTCATCGACGGCGCCGCATCTCTATCTCTCATCCTTGTAGTGGCCTTCGTTGACTCCATGAGCGGAGTGTTCTTTCGGGCCGCCCAGAGTGGGGCGTTTCGCGCCGTCGTGCCGCTGCCGCAGATTGCCGCGGCGGCAAGTATCGTGCAAGCCCGGCTGTCAACCGTGCGACTCGGTGCGCCACCTCTAGGCGGCGCGCTATTCGGCGTCGCACGGTCGATCCCGTTCATCGCCGACGCGGCGTCCTACGCGTTCTCGACCGGCTCGCTGCTGCTCATGCGGACCCGCTTCCAGGAGAAACGCGAGCCGGACCCGGCACCGTTACGGCGCCGGCTCGCTGATGGCGTGTCCGTGTTCATCCGGATCCATTCCTGCGCACAACGTGCTGATGATCGCCGTCTCTAACTTCACCGTGACGGGCATCGAGCTGACCGTTATCGTGCTCGCTAAACGGGCAGGCCTTCCCAGCGCCGCCATCGGGCCCTCGTCGCCCTCACCGGGGCCGCGACCCTGCTCGGCTCGCTGGCCTCGCCACTGCTGCGCCGTGCTCTGCCGATGCGGCGCATCTTGCTCGGAGAGTACTGGGCGGCGCTCGGCTATATCGCGTTCCTGCTCTGGCCCAACGTTTACGTCCTCGCGGGAGCGTTCGCTGCACAAGCGTTCTGGTTTCCCAATTCCGACTCCGCGGTGGCGGCCTACTCCTACGCGCTTATTCCTGATCGCCTCATCGGACGAGCACTCTCGGTGTCGAGCACACTGCGCGTGCTCGCAGCGCCGCTCGGACCGCTCGCCGCTGGCCTGTTCCTTTCAGCGGTCTCACCGCGACTCACGATCACCGTGCTTGCAGGAGCGACGATCGTGGTCGCCGCTCTCGGAACGCAAAGCAAATCGATCCGCGCAATCCCGCCTCTCGACGAACTCACCAAAGCGACACCGTCTCCGTCAGCACCCCTGACCCGCCTCCTTCTTCGAATGTGGCATCGCTCGTCTCGAGGTTGCACCTTGTTGTGCTAGCCGGCGGCCATGTCGACGAAGCGGCTGTAGTGGCCCTGGAACGCGACGACGATCGTGCTGGTCGGGCCGTTGCGGTGCTTGGCCACGATCAGGTCGGCCTCACCGGCGCGAGGTGATTCGCGCTCGTACATGTCTTCGCGGTGCAACAGGATCACGACGTCGGCGTCCTGCTCGATTGCGCCCGACTCACGAAGGTCGGACAGCTGCGGCCGCTTGTCGGTGCGCTGCTCAGAACCTCGGTTCAGCTGCGACAACGCGATGACCGGAACCTCGAGTTCCTTCGCCAACAGCTTCAGTGATCGGGAGATCTGGCTGACCTCTTGCTGCCGGTTCTCGACCTTCGAGTGCGACGTCATCAGCTGCAGGTAGTCGACGATGACCAGCCGCAGCTCGTTGCGCTGTTTGAGCCGCCGGGCCTTCGAGCGGATCTCCATCATCGTCAGGTTCGGCGAGTCGTCGATGTACAGCGGTGCGCTGGCCATCTCACCGAGTCGGCGGGTGAGCTTCACCCAGTCGTCGTCGCGCATCTGACCGGTGCGCATCGTCTGCAGCGGAATACGCGATTCGGCCGACAACAACCGCATGGTGATCTCGTGCTTGCTCATTTCCAGCGAGAACAACACCGACGTCTGGTTGGGCCGAATCGACGCCGCCCGCGCGATGTCGAAACCGAGGGTTGACTTGCCCATCGCCGGCCGGCCGGCGATGACGATGAGCTGGCCGGGGTGCAGACCGTTGGTCAGTGAGTCGAGATCGGCAAAGCCGGTCGGGACGCCGGTGAGCCCGCCGCCGCGATGACCGCTCGCCTCGATCTCGTCCATCGTCGGCTGCAGGAGCGACTCGAGGATGCTGTAGTCCTCGGTCGCCGGCGCTCGGTGACGTCGTAGATCGCGGCCTGTGCACGGTCGACGATGTCGTCGACCTCGTTGCCGACGCCGGAGTAACCGAGCTGCACGATGCGGGTGCCGGCCTCGACAAGCCGTCGCAGGATCGCGCGCTCGGCGACGATCTTGGCGTAGTAACCCGCGTTCGCGGCGGTCGGCACAGACGAGATCAGTGTGTGCAGGTAGGGCGCGCCGCCGATGCGGGCGATCTCGCCGCGCTTGGTCAGCTCCGCGGCGACGGTCACCGCGTCGACGGGCTCGCCGCGCCCGTAGAGGTCGAGTACGACGTCGAAGATGGTCTGGTGCGCGGGACGGTAGAAGTCGGTGCCGTGCAGCGCCTCGACGACGTCAGCGATCGCGTCTTTGCTCAGCATCATGCCGCCGAGCACGGACTGCTCGGCGTTGATGTCCTGTGGCGGTGTGCGGTCTACTTCCCGTGAACTCGAACCTGGGAGTTCGATCACACTCACTGCTGCACCTCGCGCCTGGTAACTCATGAATGACATTCGTACGTGAGGCCGATGACACTTTCGCTGGCGCGTTACGGAGCCTTCGCAAGCTCCGGCTGAACTGGCGTGCACCTGCGTTGTAGGACCTTAGAGAGTCCCATCTTGCGCGGGAAGAGCCGGCTGCGGACTCACCTGTGCGCTACCTGGGGACAACCGCTCCTGCCCTGGGGACACGGTGTGGACGACGTGTGCAAGGCCCGTTCGTCACCTCGCCGCCGTCCGCTGCCACCTCGGCAGCCGTCGTCCACCGCATGTGGACAGCGAAAAGATCCGCGAAATCACCCCGCCGTCTCACCCACTGGACACCGACCGCGTTCGGTCCGCTTACGGGATCTGCGCAACGACGTGCCCGCTGGCGTCGAACGCCCGGACGCTGGTGATATCCGCCGAGCGGATCGAGCCGTCCGGCTCGGCGCGCAGCCACACGGCGTACGCACCGGCCGCTTCGCCGGTCGTCGTCGCGAGCGCATGCACAGGCGCTTGCGCGGTTTGGCCGTTCGCGGTGACCTCGACTGTGGCGGCAGTGCCGCGCAGCACGCCGATGGCGAGCACTCACCAGCCTTGTTCGGGGTTGGCTGGAACACCGGCCACCCGGGCACTAGCTCCGTCGGCCCGCGTGTAGAGAGCTCGGCTGGCCCCGGCGTGGTGCAGGAAGTGGCCGAGAGATCCATCGCCGGAGCGTGCCGACATGTTGGCGCTGCCATAGCAAAGCCCGCCGCTTTGAGTCATCCAAATGATCGCCGACTGGTTTGCCGGGGACGCGTCCGCGTACGTGCCGAGAACGACAACGGCCGAGTCGACAGGCGGGTATGGACTTCAACAGGCTCGACTCGTAGATCCAGCGACTTGAACGGTGTCGCGATGAACGAAGACGTGCGACGCACCAACTGACACTGCGACAACGGCAACGACCACTGCGGCCGATGCGAGCGACGCATCGTCGTCCGGCGGCGGCGAATCCGGCGACCGTCCCGCACAATCGCATCGACATCGACGATGTGGGCCGTGGTTCGGCGTAGTGCAGGTTGATAGGGCATTCGTCGCTGAGGGCGGATGAGCCACCCGGGAATGCGCTCATCGAGCGGCTCCTTGGTCTTCGTCGGTGGTAGCGGCACCAGCTCGGGTTCACGACGGTGCGCAGTTTGCGAAGCGCGCGAGCGGCGGTGCTCTTCACGGTGCCTGCGGGCAGATTGAGTTCGCCCGCGATCTCGGCCTCACTGAGGTCGTTGTAGTAGCGGAGCGCGATGACGGCACGCTCGATTGGTGTCAGCTCGGCTAGTGCCCGCAGCACGAAGTCCCGCTCGGCAAGTGATGCCACGAGATCCGAGTCGTCGGGTCGCTCCGGAATGACGTCATGAGTGCTCTCACGCCACGTACCGCGACGCCAGCGGTCGGTGTTGGCGTTGATCACGCAGCGGCGGACGTACTGCTCCGGGTTCCCAGTGTGGAGTCGGCGCCACGACGCGTAGAGCTTCGCCAAGCCGTGCTGTGTGAGGTCTTCGGCGACGTGCCGGTCGCCAGTAAGCAGCTCGGCGAATCGGAGGAGTCGCGCTTGGCTGCCGAGGACGAAGCCGCGGAACTCCTCGTCGAGCTCGCTCGACCGCGAACCAGCCACCGACACCCCTCCCAGCGATCTCGCTGACGATTAGAACGCAGCGCGGCTCAGTCCGGTTCTCGGCGTCAGGCCCGCTGGGTCAACACCAGGTGAGCGAGCAGTGCGGTCCAGCCGGTCTGGTGCGAAGCACCGAGCCCTTCGCCGGTGTCGCCGTGGAAGTACTCGTGGAACCACAGCAGCCCATCAGGCCAGAAGCGCTTACCGGACGCCGGCAGCCGGCCGTCGTCCGCCGGTAGAAGCGAGTCCGACCAAACGGCGGGAAAGCTCGTCCGCGGCCTCGGCGAGTGTGACCTCGCGACCCGATCCGGTCGGCACCTCGACCATGAAGTCGGCACCCAGGTGCTTGTCGAAACGCCGCAGCGCCTCGACCAGCAACGCGTTGAGCGGCAGCCACACCGGACCGCGCCAGTTCGAGTTGCCACCAAAGAGCCCGGTCGACGACTCGCCTGGCTCGTAGTCAACGCGGAAGTCCTGACCGTCGACGTTGAACATGAACGGATGATCGCGGTGGTAGGCGGAAATCGACCTGATGCCGTGCGGTGAGAAGAACTCGGCTCTCGTCCAACATCCGGCTCAGCAGCCTGCGCAACTGACCCGGATCAACCATCGAAAACAGCGTGTCGTCGTCCACGGTTTCTGCCACGCAGTGCGTAAGTAGCGGCCGGTTCGTCGTGAACCACCTGAGCCGGCTCGCGAAGCCCGGCAACGACTTCAGCACCGAGTTCGAGACGTGACTGACCGCGCAGACCGCGATCAGCCCGACGAGCGATCGAACCCTAATCGGCAGCCGCTCACCATCGGGCAGCCGCAACTGGTCGTAGAAGAACCCGTCGGCTTCGTCCCACAGGCCCTGCTGTTGCGCTGCCGTCGCGATGTGCGCGAAGTGCTCGAAGAACTTCGTCGCGACGTCCTCGTAGGTGGGGTCGTTCATGGCCAGCACGAGAGCCATGTCGAGCAGGTCGAGGCAGAACATCGCCATCCACGCGGTGCCGTCGCTTTGCTCGAGCTCCCCGGCGTCCGGTGAAAGTCGCGAACGATCGAACGGACCGATGTTGTCGAGACCGAGGAACCCACCCTGGAAGAGGTTGTTGCCGTCGTGGTCCTCCTGGTTCACCCACCAGGTGAAGTTGAGCAGCAGCTTGTGAAACGCGCGCTCGAGAAAGTCGTAGTCGGTCCCACCCGACACCTCGAACACGCGCAACGCAGCCCACGCATGCACCGGCGGATTCACGTCGGAGAAGTTCCACTCGTACGCCGGCAGCTGCCCGTTCGGGTGCATGTACCACTCGCGCAGCAGCAGCAGAAGTTGTTGCTTGGCAAACGCCGGATCGGCGTGCGCGAGCACGACGCAGTGAAACGCAAGGTCCCACGACGCGTACCACGGGTACTCCCACGTGTCTGGCATCAGCAGCACGTCGTGGTTGTTCAGGTGCGTCCACCGCCGTTGCGAATGTCGCCGCGGCCGCGCGGCGGCGGTGGGCCGGCCGGGTCGCCGTCCAGCCATCTCTGCACGTCGTAGTGGTAGAACTGCTTGCTCCACAGCATGTCCCGCGATGGCTTGCCGAACGACCGCAGCTTCGCCCGGGGTGACGGCGCCCGACAACGTCGCGTAGAACTGGTCGGCCTCGGCCTCGCGAGCCGCGAGCACCGCATCGAAGCCGGCCCCTACATCGGCCGACGAAACCGACCCAGCCTGCAAACGCAGCTTGATCACCCGCGTCTCGCCCGCTGCTAACACCAGCCGATACCGCAGCGCCGCCTTCGTGCCGTACCCCTGCGGGTTCACGGTCGGCGTGCCGTGTACGACGTAGTCGCCGATGCCGTCCTTCGGATACGCCGGCCCCGGCACGCCCATAGAGACGCTGCGTATTCGTCTCGTTGTCGCACGCGAGCGCGTCCGACGAAATCGGTCGGTGCGCCGGTCAAGGTCAGCGTCCCGATTCTTTCCTGGACGGCGATCAGTGCCGACCCTGCACGCCGTGATCCTCGGTTCGGGCGAGGCTTTCGGCAACCCCCAACGCCAGGTGTTGCGGAACCACAGCGTCGGGAGCACGTCGATCGTCGCGGGGTCCGGGACCCGCGTTGCGAACGCTGATTCGCATGCACAGGTCGTCGACGGCCGCCTTCGCATAGTCGACGGTGATGTCGAAGTAGCGGTCGTCGAGAAACGCGGTGGTGTCGTCGATCTCGTATTCGGGCTCGAGCCGCGACCGGCGGGCGTTCTCGGCGATGAGGTCGTCGTAGGGAAAGGCCTGCTGCGGGTAGTGGTACTGCCAGCGCATCCAGGAATGTGTCGGCGTGCCGTCGACGAACCAGTAGCGCTCCTTGACGTCCTCGCCGTGGTTGCCCTGGCCGTTCGTCAGGCCGAACAGCCGTTCCTTCAAGATCGGGTCGTTGCCGTTCCACAACGCGAGGGCCAGACACCAGGTCTGGTCGGAGTCGCAGAACCCGGCCAGCCCGTCTTCGTTCCACCTATAAGTGCGTGATCGGGCGTGCATCGAAAGGAAAACTCGCCCAGGCATCGCCGTCCGCGCTGTAGTCCTCGCGCACGCGTGCCCCAGGCCCGCTCCGACAAGTAGGTGCCCCACCGCCGCCAGTTGGTGCCGCCCGCGTCGGTTTCGCGAATCCGCAACCGCTCGGCGTCCATCTCGTTCATGGGCTAACTGTCCCATCCCGGTAGTCTGGCTTTGCGTCAGTCCGCCCCGACCCTCGCCCCTGGAGCGCCCGTGACCCGCGTCGTCGTCGACGTCATGCTCAAGCCCGAGATCCTCGACCCCCAAGGCCAGGCGATTCTCGGTGCGCTTGGCCGGCTCGGCAAGTCTGGAGTCGCGTCAGTGCGGCAGGGCAAGCACTTCGAAATCGAGTTGGACGGCGAGGCCGACCCAGCTGCATTGGCGCAGGTCGAGGAGCTGGCCGCGAACTTCCTGTCGAACCCGGTGATCGAGGATTTCGTCGTGACGGTGGGTGCCTCATGACCGCTTCGGTCGGCGTTGTGACGTTCCCGGGATCGCTCGACGACCGTGACGCCTTGCGGGCGATTGCGGCGGCCGGAGCCGAGCCGATTTCCTTGTGGCACAAGGATCCTTCGCTCCATGGCGTCGACGCTGTCGTGCTGCCGGGCGGGTTTTCCTACGGTGACTACTTGCGGTGCGGCGCGATCGCCCGGTTCTCGCCGGTGATGGATTTGATCATCTCGGGTGCGCGCGACGGCCTCCCGGTGCTGGGCATCTGCAACGGATTTCAGGTGCTGTGCGAGGCGCATCTGCTGCCCGGGGCGCTGACCCAGCAACGCCGATCTGCACTTCCATGCGTCGACCAGGCGCTGATCGATCGAGAACACCGAGACCGCCTGGACGAATGGCTACGCCCAGGGGTCGCGGGTGGTCATTCCGATCAAGAATGGCGAGGGCCGCTTCGTCGCTTCGGCATCGACGCTCGACGAGCTCGAGGCGGAGGGTCGCGTCGTCGCGCGCTACTCGGGCAGCAGCGGCCGCCATGCCTCGGTCGCCCACGCCAGCCCGAATGGCTCGATGCGCGACATCGCCGGCATCACCAACGAGCGCGGCAACGTGGTCGGTTTGATGCCGCACCCCGAGCACGCGATCGATCCACTCACCGGGCCGAGCTCCGACGGGCTGACGTTCTTCACCAGCATCGTCAAGGCGCTGATCGCCGCGTGAGATCGATTCGGTTAGTTACGCCGCTTCGACGCCCGACGTCGTCCTGCCCTTTGCTGCTCTTGGTTTGAAGGACGACGAGTTCGCGCGGATCGTCGAGATCCTCGGGCGGCGGCCGACGTTGTGCGAGTTGGCGATGTACTCGGTGATGTGGAGCGAGCACTGCTCCTACAAGTCGAGCAAGCGGCACCTGAAGCAGTTCGCTGAGCGAATTCCTCTGCAGGCTAAGGACATTCTGCTCGTCGGCATGGGCGAGAACGCGGGCGTCGTCGACGTTGGCGAGGGCTTCGCGGTGACGTTCAAAGCCGAGTCGCACAACCACCCGAGTTACGTCGAGCCGTACCAGGGCGCGGCGACCGGAGTCGGTGGCATCGTGCGCGACATCTTGACGATGGGCGCGCGGCCGGTCGCCGTCATGGACTCGCTGCGGTTCGGCCCTGCTGACGCGCCCGACACGTTGCGGGTGCTGCCCGGAGTGGTCGCGGGCATCGGCGGTTACGGCAACTGTCTTGGGCTGCCGAACATCGGTGGCGAGATCGTGTTCGACCCGTCGTACTTGGGCAATCCGCTGGTGAACGCGTTGGCGGTCGGCGTGATGCGAACTGATGGCATCAAGCTCGCAACCGCTCCCGGGCCCGGCAACAAGGTCGTGCTGTTCGGCGCGCGAACTGGTGGCGATGGCATCGGCGGGGCTTCGGTGCTGGCGAGTGCGACGTTCGAGGCCGAGGGGCATGCGCAAGCGCCCGAGCGTGCAGGTCGGCGACCCGTTCGCCGAGAAGGTGCTGATCGAGTGTTGCCTGGAGATCTTCGCGGCCGATCTCGTTGCTGGCATTCAAGATCTCGGCGCCGCGGGGTCTGTCGTGCGCGACCTCTGAGCTGGCGTCGGCCGGTACCGGCGGGATGCGGATCGTGCTCGACACCGTGCCGCTGCGTGACCCGACGCTCGCTCCCGAAGAGATCCTCATGAGCGAGTCGCAAGAACGCATGTGCGCGGTCGTCGAACCGTCGAAAATCCCTGCGTTCATGGAGATCTGCGCCAAGTGGGACGTCACCGCGACCGTCATCGGCGAGGTCACCGACGGCGACCGGCTCGACATCTACTGGCGCGACGAACTGGTCGTCTCGGTGCCGCCGCGCACAGTTGCGCATGAAGGCCCGGTGTACGACCGGCCTCTTTCGCGCCCTGCCGATCTCGATGCGTTGCGGGCCGACGATCCGGTGTTGTTGCCCCGACCCCGGTCGGGTCCTGAGCTGCTTTCGACGCTGCTAGCGCTCGTGGCGTCGCCGAACCTGGCCGACAAGTCGTGGGTCACCAATCAATACGACCGCTACGTCATGGGCAATACGACGCTGGCGATGCCCGACGACGCCGGCGTGATCCGCGTCGACGACTCGACCAACCTCGGCCTTGCACTCGCACTCGACGGCAACGGTCGCTACACGCGGTTCGATCCGTATTTTGGCGCCCAGCTTGCACTTTGCGAGGCGTATCGCAACGTCGCGGCGTCGGGTGCGGTGCCGCTGGCGATCACCGACTGCCTGAACTTCGGCTCGCCCGAGGACCCCGAGGTGATGTGGCAGTTCACCGAGGCGATCCGTGGCATCGCCGACGGCTGCGTCGCGCTGGGAATTCCGGTGACCGGTGGCAACGTGAGCTTCTACAACCAGACCGGCTCGACCCCGATCAACCCGACGCCGGTGATCGGTGTGCTCGGCGTGATTTCCGACGTGCGGCTTGCGCCGGTCGATCGCGTTCGCGACCGACGATGAGCAGATCTTCCTGCTCGGCGCGACGCGCGAAGAGTTCGGTGGATCCGAGTGGGCGCATGTCGCGCACGGGCACCTCGGTGGTCACCCGCCGCTCGTCGACTTCGATGCCGAGATCGCGCTGGCTTCGCTCCTGCATGAAGCTGTCGGGTTGGTGTCGGCGGCGCACGATCTGTCGGACGGCGGGTTGGCGCAGGCCCTCGTCGAGTCGTGCCTTCGCGGTGGTCGCGGTGCGCAGATCACGTTGCCGGCGGACGTCGAGCCCGTTCGTGGCCCTGTTCTCCGAATCAGCCGCCCGGGCCATCGTCTCTGTGCGCTGCCGATCGCGTCGGCGAGCTGACGTCGCTGGCGGCAGCACACGGCGTCCCGCTGACTTGCACTTGGTACTACTGGCGGCGAAACCCTCGACGTTGCAGGCCAATTCGCGGTCGACGTCGCGGCGCTTCGGGCGGCTGCGGTGGGCACGTTCGCCGCGCTCTTTGGCTGATGCGAGCCAACCCCTGGGCGGACGCCGGGGTGGCGTGCGTCGCGCAATGGACGCGGGTCGCCGACGCTGTCGATGGCTCTGCCGGACGATGCGTTCGAGTTGCCGAGCGGGTTGCCGGGGTGGCGGGTCAGCTGAGTTGGTCGCGCACCTCGTCATGTGTGCGAGCTCGCCTGCGCAATGGCTGACCGAGCCAACCCCGGATCGTGCGGAGGCAACCGTCGCGGACTACTTGCTGTGCCTTCGTGCGGCGGCGTCCTCCATCGATGAGCGGACGCACTCGCTTGCTGCCGGTCAGTCGCCGGCTCGGCTGCGGGCCGCCGTGCGAGAGGCCGTCGATTCGTTGCGCGACGTTGTCGCCGAGACGGATCCCGCGCGGGTGATCCCGACGCGGTTGGCGCCGATGCGATTCGACGACTTCCTGGTGACCCGATGCGTCGAGGGCGTGGTGCACGGTCTCGATCTGTCGCCTGCCGTCGAGCCCGACGCGGCTGCGCTGCGCCTCGCGACTCGAGCGCTACTTGCCGCCCTGGTCGCGAAGGCGCCCGGGCACACGGTCGAGGTCAGGGTGCCGCCGATCGCCGCGGTGCAATGCGTCGAGGGTCCGCGTCACACCAGGGGAACGCCGCCGAACGTGGTCGAACTCGATCCACTCACCTGGGTGCGGCTCGCGGCCGGCCGGCTGCCCTGGACCGAAGCTGTCGCCGACGGCCGAGTGCGCGCGAGCGGCGAGCGAAGCAACATCAGCGCCCTGCTGCCGATCCTCTAGCGCCCCAGACCGTGCACTTCACAGCCTCGTGTGGTTGCGGGAGCGCCCGTTTTGACCGGTTCGGACGACCACACGAGATGTGAAGTTGCCCCGAAGCAGTTCTAGGCCTGCAGGTTCTCGGCCAACACTGAGCGGTGGGTCGGCAGGGCGGCCTCGTAGCGGGTCCGGCCCTCGTCGGTCAGGTGGGCGAAGATGCCGCGGCGGTCTTGCGCGCACATGACGCGGGTCACCAGGCCCTCTTCTTCGAGCCGGCCGACGACCCGCGACAAAGCGCTCTGACTGAGGTGGACGATGTCCGAGAGGGCCTGCATCCGGCACTCGCAGTCGGGCTGACCAGCCAATTCGTCGAGGACTTCGAACTCGCTGACCCCGAGGCCGTGCTCGCCGAGCGCCTTTTCCAGCGCGCAGGTCACCCGCGCGTGCTGCTCGAGCAGGGTGCGCCACTGGTCCACCACGGGCGCGATATCAGGCATGTGGTAACGGTACCGCGCAAATATGACCAGCGCAAAATATTCTCTTGCAATCAATGCACGTGCATGTATTGTCGTCGCATGGACCTTTCAGATACTCACCCAGCCAGTCACCCCGCCGCCACCCAATTGCGCTGGAGCCCCGCCCTCTGGGCCGCGCTCATCGTGCTGTGCGGCGTCGTCTTCCTTGACGCGCTCGACGTCTCGATGGTCGGCATGGCGCTCCCGTCCATCCAGCGCGACCTCAAACTGAGCACCGACCAGCTGCAGTGGATCGTCTCCGGCTACGTGCTCGGGTACGGCGGCCTGCTGCTTCTCGGTGGGCGTGCAGCCGACTTGCTCGGACGGCGGCGGGTGCTGTTGGTGGGCACTGTCCGTCTTCGTGATCGCCTCGGCTCTCGGCGGGCTCACGACGAACGGCGACCTGCTCATCACGGCCCGCTTCATCAAGGGCGCAAGCGCGGCGTTCACAGCGCCCGCCGCTCTCTCGATCATCACGACGACCTTCGCCGAAGGGCCGGTGCGCAACCGCGCACTCAGCATCTTCACCACGGTCGGCGCGAGCGGCTTCTCGCTCGGCCTCGTGCTTGGTGGCCTACTCACCGAGCTCGGCTGGCGCTGGACGTTCCTGCTGCCAGCTCCGATCGCGGCGGCGCTCGTCGTCCTGGGTCGCAAGTACGTCGCACGCGACACGCACGCTCCGCAGCGCGCGGCGGCTACGACGTGCCAGGTGCCGTAACGGCGAGTGCCGCGATGCTGCTGCTCGTTCGTACGGTCGTCACCGCCCCGGCGTCCGGCTGGGGATCGGTCAGCACCGCTCGGCGGATTCGTCGTGAGCGCATTGCTGCTCGGTGCGTTCGTCGCGATCGAGCTGCGGTCGCCACATCCGCTGGTACGGCTGGGAATCCTGCGTTCGTCGCGCCTCGTGCGCGCCAACATCGCAGCGATGGCGCTGTTCGGCTCGTACATCGGGTTCCAGTTCATCGGCACGCTGTACCTGCAGTCGCTGCTCGGCTGGTCGTCGCTGCAGACCGCGTTCGCGTTCCTGCCCGCCGGGCTTGATCGTCGCGTTCGGATCGACTCGCATCGCGCTCGTCATCAACCGCTTCGGCACGCCGCGGTTGCTGCGCGGTTGCGTTCGCAGTGCTGACGGCGGGATACGCGCTGTTCATCCGGCTCGGTGCGAGTGCGTCGTACGTGACGTTGATGCTGCCGACCGTGGTGCTGCTTGGCATCGGGTTCGCGATCGGCTTCCCGTCGCTGAACGTGCAGGCGACGAACGGCGTCGCGGACGACGAGCAAGGCCTGGCGTCCGGACTGCTCAACACCTCGTTCCAGCTCGGCGGCGCCATCGGTCTCGCGATCATTACGGCGGTCGTGACGAGTCACACGGGCGTCGGAACGGGCTCGAAGGCGGTGCTCGACGGCTTCCGCCCGGGCATCGTGGTCGCCACCGGGATCGGCTTGTTCGGCCTGCTGGTGTCGTTGGCCGGAGTGATGGAGCGAGCGGCGCGTCTCGGGGCGTGCTCGGCCGAAGACAACGACGACTTCGGGCCGGCCGACGAGGAGTTCGCGTTGGCAGGGCAGGACAGCTAGGTCGGCGTTGTCCACAGCTTGAGTTCTGCTGGCCCGCGCGGGTTCCGCGCGGGCCAGACTCATGCGATGGAAAAGGGCTGGTACGACGGGATCGCTGAAGGCGTCAGGCTTCAATCCACGGCGGACGACGAGGGCGGCACGTGGGTGCTCTTCCTCGACGAGGATCGGCGTCCCGTCAATGCGATGGCGCTGCCTGCGGAGGAGCTCGGGCCGCTCGAACTCGACGGGCTCGTGCAGGTTGTCGACGGTGTCGACGCCCCTGCGGTGGTCGTCGCGGTACCGCGATCCGACGGCCAACCGCGCGCCGAAGACTGGCGCCTGTGGGAGGAATTGCGAGAGCGGATGGCCGTCGCCCGACCCGAACTGATCGACCTCGTGGTGGTCGGTGAGCTCTCGTGGTGGGCGGCCGTCGGTGCCACCTGACGGTCGCCGACCTCTAGGCCGACCACAACAGCGGACTTGCTGCCCCTGGAGGACAGTCAAGTGCGCAGGATCTCAGGACATCGGCGAGGAGTCGGCCGCATCGGCTCGGTGGCCCGTACACTGGAGCCAGATCCCAGCACTCCTCGATCCACTCTCCGCTCACCCCTTCGCATCACCTTTAAAGGGAGCCCAGCAGGTGCCTCGTGGCGACGGCCGGCTGAATCACGATCTGCTCGCTGAAGACAAGGGTCCGCAAGACGCCTGTGGCGTATTCGGCGTGTGGGCCCCGGGTGAAGAGGTGGCTAACCTCACCTACTTCGCGCTCTACGCACTCCAACATCGCGGCCAAGAATCGGCCGGCATCGCGGTCAGCGACGGCAAGAAAATCCTTGTCTACAAGGACATGGGCCTCGTCTCGCAGGTCTTCAACGAGTCGAACCTCGCCACCCTCAAGGGCGACATCGCGATCGGCCACGCCCGCTACTCGACGTCCGGCTCATCGGTTTGGGAGAACGCGCAGCCGACGTTCAGGTCGACCGCGATCGGCAGCATCGCCCTCGCGCACAACGGCAACCTGACCAACACCGGTGATCTTGCGCAGCTCGTCGAGAAGGCGCAGGCCGAAAGCGGCGAGATCGCGTTCGAACGGCGGCCGCTGCGCTCGACGTCCGATACCGACCTGGTCACATCGCTGCTCGCGAGCCACCCCGATCGCAGCCTCGAGACCGCCGCGGTCGAGGTGCTGCGGCAGGTCGAGGGCGCGTTCAGTTTCGTGTTCATGGACGAGAACACGTTGTATGCCGCGCGTGACCGTTACGGCGTGCGGCCGCTCGTCGCTCGGCAAGCTCGATCACGGCTGGGTCGTGGCGAGCGAGACCGCCGCGCTCGACATCGTCGGCGCGTCGTTCGTGCGCGACATCGAGCCGGGCGAGTTGCTCGCGATCGACGAGAACGGCCACCGGTCGGTGCAGTTCGCCGAGCCCGATCCGAAGTTCTGCGTCTTCGAGTTCGTCTACCTCGCGCGCCCCGACTCGAGCCTTGACGGTCGCAGCGTGCACGCGACTCGCGTCGAGCTCGGCCGCCAACTTGCACGTGAAGCACCGGCCGTCGCCGACCTCGTCATGCCGACGCCCGACTCCGGCACGCCGGCGGCGATCGGCTACGCCGAAGAGTCCGGAATCCCTTATGCCGCAGGCCTTGTCAAGAATGCCTACGTCGGCCGCACGTTCATCCAGCCGTCGCAGACGTTGCGCCAACTCGGTATCCGGCTGAAGCTCAATCCGCTGCGCGACGTCATCCGCGGCAAGCGGCTCGTCGTCGTTGACGACTCGATCGTGCGTGGCAATACGCAGCGCGCCGTCGTCCGCATGCTGCGCGAAGCAGGCGCCACCGAGGTGCACGTTCGCATCTCGTCGCCGCCGGTGAAGTGGCCGTGTTTCTACGGCATCGACTTCGCGACGAGGGCTGAACTCATCGCGAACGGCTTGACCGTCGAAGAGATCCGGACGTCGATCGGTGCCGACTCGTTGTCCTACGTCTCACTCGACGGGCTGGTCGCAGCGACGCACGCGTCCGAAGCAGAATCTCTGCCGTGCCTGCTTCGACGGCGTAGTACCCGACGCAGCTGCCCGACCCGCGTTTCATCGGCAAGGACCTGCTCGAGATCACGCCGGTCGAGGCCCTGATGGCCACCGTGCCGGCGGCCGGGCACACCTCGTTCGGACATACCGCGCTCGAACATCCGTGACGTGAGCGACGCCGACCCCGACTCCGTCACCTACGCTGCCGCCGGTGTCGACATCGAGGCCGGTGACCGCGCGGTCGAGTTGATGAAGGCGTCGGTGCGCAACGCGTCGCGGCCCGAAGTGGTCGGCGGTCTCGGCGGCTTTGCCGGCCTCTTCCGCTTCGACGCGGCGCGTTATCGCCAGCCGTTGCTGGCGACCTCAACCGACGGCGTCGGCACCAAAGTTGCCATCGCGCAGGCGATGGACAAGCACGACACCATCGGCATCGACCTGGTCGGCATGGTCGTCGACGACCTCGTGGTCTGCGGTGCCGAGCCGCTGTTCATGACCGACTACATCGCGTGCGGCAAGGTCGTGCCCGAGCGCATCGCCGCGATCGTCGAGTGGCATCGCCGAAGGGTGCGGCAAGCCGGCTGCGCATTGATCGGTGGCGAGACCGCAGAGCATCCTGGATTGCTCGGCGTCGACGAGTACGACCTTGCGGGCGCAGGCACCGGCGTCGTCGACGAAGACGCCGTGCTCGGCGCGCATCGGGTGCGCGACGACGATGTCGTGATCGCGATGGCGTCGAGTGGGTTGCACTCCAACGGCTACTCACTCGCCCGCCACGTCCTGCTCTCACGCGCTGGGCTCGCACTCGATGCGCACATCGACGACCTCGGTCGCACGCTCGGCGAGGAGTTGCTCGTACCGACGCGCATCTACAGCCTCGACTGCCTCGCGTTGATCAACGCGGTCGACGTCCACGCGTTTTCGCATGTCACCGGTGGCGGGTTGGCGGCGAACCTTGACCGTGTGTTGCCGGCTGGGGTCGACATCGAAATCGATCGGACGACGTGGGCGCCCGCGCCGATCTTCGGTCTCATCCAGCGCCTCGGCGACGTCGCGACGCCGGAGCTCGAGCGCACCCTGAACATGGGCGTCGGCATGGTGGCGTTGGTTGCGGCGGCCGACGCCGATCGTGCGCTCGAGGTGTTGCGCGCACGCGGCGTGTCGGCCTGGGTCGCCGGGCACGCGCATGCTGGCGACGGCCCAGGCACAACCACCCTCGTCGGCTGATCGCGCATCCACGCGGTCGAAGTTGATCACGTTGGTAGCTCGCAAGGTGGACGCTGCCTATCTTGAGCTGCCTGGCCTACCGTGAGCGGGCAATCGGGCAAGTCGGAGGCAACCGATGAGCGCCAAGCGACGTCGAACCGACATGACAGCTCGCCGCACGGCGCTGGCAATCACCGCACTGGCGATTGCGCTGGCCGGGTGTGCGAGCAAGACCGTCGGATCGTCGTCCCCCTCAACCAGTCCCGCGCCGAGTGCGATCGGTTCTCCGCCGCCGAATCCTCAGCTGAGCGCTCAGGCGTTGGCGTCTGAACTCGCCCGCCGCGCCCACCCCGACACCGAAAAGGCGCGGGCAGCAGAAGCCGCCCTTGTCGCCAATTCGTTGCTGCGACTGGTGAAGTTGCCGGCGGGCGCACGTACCGGTCACGAGTCCGCCCGCCGCGGGACTTACGGCGGCTCCAGAATCCGAGATGACCAAACGCATGGCGGTTGCGCACTCGTTTTTCACTGTCCCCGGCACGATCGACTCGGTGCTGACCTACGTCCAGACCCACCTGCCGGCCGGATTCACCAACCAGGGAGGTGGTTCGGGGGGCTCGCCGTACGCGGCAGAAGTGATGCTTGTCGGTGATTCGACGTCCGCATTTGAGCAGCCTTGGCTGATGGTCAGCGCCATGCAGTCCGGATCGCTGATCGGCGTCCGCGTCTATCACAGGTCGTGTGGTTCCCGGTCCGGACACCTGCCGAATTCATCCCGGCGACGGTGGGGAGCGCGACGTTGCTGGACGCGGGCGTCGGCCCCGGGGTGACCGAACAAGACGGTGACTCTCGACGCGACACAAGCCCGCACGCTGGCGGCGATCGTCAATGCGCTACCGACCGCGTCGGACGCTGCGCACGGATGTGGCAACGTCACATTCATCATCACCCTGACCTTCGCGTCGACGCCGAAGATCGTGGTCACCGATAGTGCGTGCGGAGTCGGACTCGATGCGGGCGATGCGCAAGTCGCGCTCGCGGACTCCGGAGTTCTGCAGGACGCCTTGAACCAGTTGCTCGGCCTACCGCCGATCAGTCCGCACAGCAGTGCCCCACCGGTGGCTATGAACAGTCCCGGAGTCGAGCCCGAGCATCACGCATTTCCTGTGTACGCCGCCCGGTTGGTCGCCATTGACGGCCACGCCCGAGGAGTTGCAGAAGTACGGCTACCCGCCGCGGCCCAGTGCCGGGCACGACCAAGGGTGGGTGCAGGCGATGAAGGCCGCCGGCCCGCCGTACACCTGCCCGGTCGCCGCGTCCTCCGGACTGGCGGCGCCCGTCACCCAGTGAAGGAATTACGCGTCCCCAGCCGAAATCGCGACGGAGTCCTTCACTCGGCGAAGCCAGGGCGGACGGCGGGTGGCCGGCTAGCGGGAAGGTGACCTAGCGGGAGCCGGAAGCTCCGTACTTGCCGTTGAGGTCGTCGTCCTCGTCGTCTTCGTCGTCGTCGCGTCAGAATCAGCGTCGAACTCGGCGTCCGTCTCGTCGTCGACCCAGCCCGATGTGTTCGGCGTGCTGGTCGCCGGCGGCGCGCTCGCTAGTTCTTTGCGCAGTGCCTCAAGGTCGGTCCCGCCAGTTGAATATTTCAACTCACGGGCGACTTTGGTCTGCTTAGCCTTGGCCCGGCCGCGCCCCATGGCTCGACCCCCTCGTCAGGACCGTGGTCCCGCATCGGACGACAATTCGAAGTACTCACGAACAGTAGTGAGGGCCTGGCGTTTCCGCACGGGCCGTCGGCACAGCGTACCTGTTCCCCTCGCGCCAGTGCATCCCGATCGGCTCGACTCGTGCAACGATGCGACTGTGACTGGCAGTTCGGGTCCGGCGCGCGGTGGGTTGACCGCGGTTGCGGCATTCCTGCGCGTCTACGAACCGCTCGAGGCCTTCCCTGCTGACGAGCGGGCCTGGTGGCGGGCCGTTGCGGCCGCCGGACCGCTCACCGCCGCGCAGATGGCCGCCCGCGAGCACGCCGCCGCCATCAGGGCGCTGACCGCGCTGCCGCCCAGGGTCGTGACCGACCTCGATCTGACCGAGGGCGCTGCCCATCCGGCCGGCATCGTGCTGCAGCCAGACGGGGCCGACGGGCGCCTGCGGGTCTGCCCGGTCGAGATGTCGTGGCGCGCGCTGCTGGCGCTCGAGGACTTCCAGACCGACATCGCGCCCACCGTCTTGCCGTCCTTCCTGCCCGCCGCGGTGATCGATGCTGCGTCGGCGACGCTGGCCCAGCTGGTCTCCGAGCGCAGCTCGCTGACCGGCCCGCACGTGCGCAGTTCCCGCTGGTCGGTCCCGATGGCTTGGCTCGCCGTCTTCCAGCCCAGCCACCGCCACGTCGACCCGGTCGACGCTGAGCCGTCAACCCGCGCGCCTCACCACCCAGATCTTCAAGAAAATGGAGCATCAAGAGACCGAGGCGGACGTCGAGAGGCCGCGTCCGTCGGTCCAGCCGGCGCCGTCGTCGCGCTACCTAGCCCCGATGGCGGACGCCCGGCGCTGCGTGGCGCGCGCCTTGGCGTCGGTGCGGGTCGCGGACACCACCTTGCTGCCGCTCGCCGAGCTCGAGGACCTCGGCCGCTGGCTCGAGGAGTTTCACGCTCGATCGGTCGTCGAGCTGGACGCTGGCGGGCTGGGACGGCTGCAGGGTGGCAGTGGTGGCGAGGACAAGCACGCCGGTACTCGACGCAGTCGGTGGCCGATGTGAACCGCGGGCTCGGTGACCTGCGGGCCGGGAACATCGACGCGGCAATTGCCCGCCTGTCGTCGGTTCGCGACACTTGGGACGAGATCCGCGCTCACGAGCACGCCTCGTAGGGTTTGTTTCGTCCGGTTGCGCGCTCGAACCGGGGCTAAATGGCGTATCTCGGACTAGTCCACGAGCAACCAAGGATGACCCGGTCGGGCCATTTCGGACATCCTGCGCGAACGGCAGTATTTAAGCCATGGGCCCGGCATAGTTGTCGGCGCCCGAGAGTTCGGCAACAACGGGGGCCAGCGTTTCGCGGGTCCAGCGCTGCTGGATCAAATGTTCGGGGCCAGCTGCTGCTGGAGTTCAGTAGTGGGGGGCCGGCATCTGCCGTCCCGAAATCGTCAGGGCTCGGCGACCGCCGAGTCCCGAATGTAGAGGGGCCGGCACAGCCGACCCGATGTAAGGGCCGGCAATCGCCGGTCCGCGAGGAGGAACTTCCCTTGGCAAGCACGCGCACACCTGAGGCTGAGCCGCTATTGACCCCGGCCGAGGTGGCGACGATGTTCCGTGTCGACCCCAAAACGGTCACGCGCTGGGCGAAGGCGGGCAAGCTCACGTCGATCCGCACGCTCGGTGGACACCGCCGCTACCGCGAGACTGAGGTTCGGGCTCTGCTGGGCGGGATTCCGTCAACAGCGCGAGAGCGACTAGCACGGCACAGCTGTTCGCACGCAGCACTGAAGGCGTCGACTACCCAACTGGGAGTCGGCGCCTTTTGGCTTGTCCGGGGAGGCGGTCAGTGGCTTGTCCGGGGAGGCGGTCGTGGCTTGTCCGCGGAGGCGGTCAGTGGCTTGTCCGGATTAGTCGGCCGGTTCAGGAACCGTGACGGGAGTCCGATGCGTTGGTCAAGGCGGGCGAGCGGTTACGCTGAGCGCAGCGAAGCCGATGTAGGCGGCTGAGCGCAGCGAGCGCTGACAGCCAGCAGACGCCGCAGAGCGAAACCAGTGAGAGGTGCCGGATGGCTGACGGACGCGACGACAAGGGTCGGACGTCGACCAAGTACGCCGCCAAGAAGGCAGCCACCGAGCGCATTGCCGCTCAACGCGCCGCTGCAGCAGCGTGCCGACCGCAAGCGCAACCTGCTCTGGGCCGGCGGCGGTGTCCTCGCTCGTCATCGTGGTGATCGGCGGCATCGTGCTCGCCGGCCTGCACACCAAGAAGAGCGCAGGTGCGAGCGACGTTCTCCCCGCCTCCGCGGCGGTCAGCCAGGCGGTCGCCACGACGGCGACGTCGAGCCTCTCGGCGCAGCCTGATCTGAGCAAGGTCACCGGGCCACCGAGCGCGCTGACGACCCCCGCACTGAAGGACCGCTAACGGCCTACCCCAAGTTTTGTACGTCGGTGCGGAGTGGTGCCCGAACTGCGGGGCCACCCGTTGGTCGATGGCAGTCGCGCTGGCCCGCTTCGGCACGTTCAGCGGGCTGAGCACGACCTATTCGTCGTCGACCGACATCCGATCCGCACACGCCGACGCTGTCGTTCCGTGACGCGTGCTACAAGAGCAGCTACATCGACTTCGACGGCAAGGAGCAGGTCGACGGCAACAACAAGCCGCTGCAGAGCCTGACCACGGCCGAGAACGCGCTCTTCGAGCAGTACGGCGGCGCGACCCCAGGCAACCCGGGCTATCCGTTCATTGACTTCGGCGGGAAGTGGCGGCAGAACGGCACGGCTTCAACCCAGCGCGTGTTGGCGGGCCTGACGCCTGACGCGGTCGCCACGCAAATGAGCGACCCCAAGTCGAAGCAGGGTGCGGCGATCCAAGCCAGCGCCGACGTCTTCACCGCAGAGATCTGCGACATGACCGGCGGTAAGCCGGCCAACGTGTGCACCGCAGCGGGTGTCGTCACCGCAACGACTGCCCTCGCCTCCCTCGCATCGAAGTAACACGGTGGCGTCGAACCGCACGGTCCCCTCAAGGGCGGCCGTCGTCGTCGAAGAGGACAGTCCGGTGCTCCGGCATGGGCTTCTCCTGTCTGCTCTGCTGCTGACGGCGATCGGGATCGGTCTTGCGACCTACCTGACCATCGCTCACTACGACACGCACATCTCGCTGGTCTGCTCGGCCAAGGGCGCGATCGACTGCGAAGCAGTGACCACGAGCGCGCAATCGAAGGTGTTCGGCATCCCTGTCGCGCTGCTCGGCTTGGCCTACTTCGTCGGCATGATCCCGTGGAACCTGCCAGTGGCCTGGCGTTCGGCCGACCCGCGGATCAAGTTCGGCCGGCTGCTCTACGGCCTGTCGGGAATCGGGTTCGTCTGCTACCTCGTCTACGCAGAGGCCGTCATCATCAAGAAGGTCTGCCTGTGGTGCACCGGCGTGCACATCACGACGCTGATCCTCTTCGTCGTCACCGTTTTCGCGAGCGCGCTCGCGATACCCAGCGACGCCGCCGCAGCTGACGACGATGACGAGGATGACGGACCTGTAGCTATAGCGGCTACTCGTCGATCGAGCTCATGCTGGCGTAACGGTCGCCCGCCGTCGCGCCCTTGGGTGCCGCCTCGTCGATCGCGCGCAACTCGGCGTCCGTCAGTGTCACGTCTGCACCGCCGAGGTTCTCCTCTAAGTAGCGCAGTCGCTTGGTGCCAGGGATCGGGACGATGTCGTCGCCCTGGGCGAGCAGCCAACCGATCGCGAGTTGGCCGGGCGTGCAGCCCTTCGCCGCCGCAATTTCCTTTACCCGCTGGACAAGATCGAGGTTGCGCTGGAAATTCTCGCCCTGGAATCGCGGCGCGTGCTTGCGGAAGTCGTCGTCCGCGAAGTCGTCGACGCTGGTGATCTGACCGGTCAGGAAGCCGCGGCCGAGTGGGCTGTACGCGACGAATCCGATGCCGAGCTCGCGGACGACAGGCAGGATCTCGTCCTCGGGATCGCGAGTCCAGAGGCTGTACTCGGTCTGCAGCGCAGTAATCGGGTGGACGGCGTGTGCTCGGCGAATCGTCGTCGGCGAAGCTTCAGACAAGCCGAGGTGGGTGACCTTGCCTGCCTCGACCAGCTCCTTCATCGCGCCGACGGTGTCTTCGATCGGCACTGTCTTGTCGACGCGGTGCTGGTAGTACAGGTCGATGTGGTCGACGCCGAGCCGCTGCAGTGACGCGTCGCATGCTGCGTGCACATACTCGGGCGTGCCGTTGATGCCGACTCGCGATGCCGTCGGCGTTGCGTTCGTTGCCGAACTTCGTGGCGAGGACGACTTCGTCGCGACGGCCGGCGATCGCACGACCGACGAGCCGTTCGTTGGTGAAGGGCCCGTACATGTCTGCGGTATCGAGAAAAACGCATCCCGCATCGAGGGCGTGCCTGATGACGTCGATCGATTCGTGCGTCGTTGGTGTCGCCGTAGAACTCACTCATGCCCATGCAGCCGAGGCCGAGGGCGGAGACGGCGAGCCGATAGTTGCCTGAACCGAGATAACGGGTTTGCAAGTCCGGAACCTCTACGCGCTTGGAGTGTGCAGCACCAGATTGTGAGTTCCCACGACAAGCCGGCTACCACGCTGCGAGAGGTGGATCGATCCTTCGTCCATGAGTTCTCGGACCATGGCCGAAGTGGCGACCACGTCGGGAAGCGGGAACTCCTTCTTCACGACCGGCTCCATGGCGGTTCCGAAGACCTTGGCCGCTGCGGCCAGGATCGCCGCGTCGTCCTGGATCGTGCCGGTCGGCAGATAGACCCTGCCGCCGGGCACGAGATAGTCGGCCACCTCGGCCAGCATCAGGACCGGCAATTCCGCGCCCGTGCGGCCGCCGCCTTTGCCGTCAGGGAACCACCCGGTTACCTGGGCGATCACGTCAGGGATCCCCGAGACGTCGGCGATGACCACGTTGGCTTTGGTGTCACCGAGCGGCTCAAGGAGATTGCCGCTACGGAACTCCGCGACGTCGGACAACCCCAGGCGAGCGGCGTTGGCCGCAGAACACGCAACCGACGCGGCGGACAGGTCTGTACCGATTACCTTGGCGGCGCCGAGTTTCGCTGCGACCAGCGAAAGCACGCCGCACCCGCAACCCGCATCGACGACGATGTCGCCGGGATCGACACGCAACGCTTCGGCCAGCACTTTGCTCGTCGAGCTGGGGACGAAGACACCGGGATCGACAACGACATCGAACGGGCCAGCGACACCGCGCCAGGTGTACGTGCGCGCAGCTTCATCGGCGTCCGGCATCGCGTTTTCCGGCATCGGTGTCCCTCCCGCCTGTCGATTCCAGCCACGGCTTCGCGCCGCGAGCTCCATTGGCGGCTTTCAGCCTAGACGGCGGCGTGACTTTACCCAAATGATGCCAGGTCACAGAAAAGAATCGACTGCAGGGTTTTGCGGCGACCGACGTGTCGGTGCTACTTGCCTTGGTTGGTCGCTGAAGTTGCCGGCCCACAGCGCACGCGAGCCTGCCTCACCGGTGCCTTACGACCTGCTGAACGGCGCCAACCGAAATCGCAACAGCCAGGACGCCGACCACGACGCGTCCGAGAGTCCCGTGCAGGGCAACTGAATCCGTACGTGCCCACAGCCACACGAGAAGCGCGATCACGAAGAGGCCGATCATCCACGGCAGCATTTCCTTGCCGAGCGCGACGTGCTTGCGGATGAGGGGCGTGATCGCGACCCGGGCCTCGAGCCATTGACCGGCGTGGGTCGTCACCGGAACGGTGAGGAGGGCTCCCAACGCGATGATCGGGGTGATGATCCCGAGGCGGCGGCCGGCAGCGGGCCAGAGCGCCGCCACGACGAGGACGAGTGCAGCAATCGGGACGGCGGCCAGCACGAGGTGCACCAACAGAACGTGGGCTGGCAGCCCCTGGATTTTGGTCGGGCCCATGAGTCTCCCCGTGCCGACGGTTTGCAGACCGGACGGTGTCAGCCGACGGTTTTGCTGCCTAGGAACGGCCCGGTCACGCTGGCCGTCGGCTCACGGCAAGGTGCCGGCGGTAGGTCGCTGACCGACGGTTTGTTGGCCCCAACGGACCGCTCAGCGGCCCGGTTCAACCTGGGTCGACCGGCGTGGTCACGGCGCCCGCCACTCGCCGTCCGGCCGGCCTTGCCCGCCGCTCGCGGTCCTGGTTGCGGAATCTATCGCCGTCCTCGCGAGTGCGGAATCGATGGAGGCTGAGCACACGAACGCGCGCTTGGAAGGCCGGCCTCGACTCCTCACAGATGCAGGTGCGCTCCTCAATGAGGCAGCTGCCAAGTGCGACGAGAGCTGATTCTGTGAGGAGGAGTCCTGGTTCTGTGAGGATTCGGAGGCGCCGCAGCTACCTGGCGGCCCCGGCGTTAGTTGCCGGGTGCGAGGTGGCCAGGGACAGGATCGAACTGTCGACCTCCCGCTTTTCAGGCGGGCGCTCATACCGACTGAGCTACCTGGCCTTGCCACTGCTGTGTCGAACTGCAGCTCGTGCGTTGTTGCGGTCCCGACGGGATTCGAACCCGCGACCTCCGCCTTGACAGGGCGGCGTGAACTCCAGGCTTCACCACGGGACCATCCGTGTTACTGCAACTGCGTGCCTTTAGGACTGCAAACTGCGACTTGCGTGCCCCCAACGGGATTCGAACCCGTGCCGCCGCCTTGAAAGGGCGGTGTCCTGGGCCACTAGACGATGGGGACGGTAGCCAGATTTGCGTCGATAGGCCACAGCCCCGGCGTCATCCGTCGGGGACTGGTCAAGCATAGGGGACGGCCCCGTGGTTTGCTGGCGGGGTGGTGGAGGTCTCGCGCGAGCGCTTCGAGGAGCTCGTCGCCCAGGCCCTGGACGGCATTCCCGAGCAGTTCACCAAGGCGATGCGCAACGTGGCGGTCTTCGTCGAGGACGTCCCGGCCGACCCGCACCTGCTCGGCCTCTACGTCGGAGTCCCGCTCACGGAGCGCACGACGTCCTACGCCGGGGTGCTCCCGGACCGGATCATGATCTACCGCTCGACGCTTTGCGCCTATTGCGACACCGAGGAGCAGGTCGTCGCGGAGGTGCGCAAGACCGTCGTCCACGAAGTTGCCCATCACTTCGGGATCGACGACGACAGACTGCACGAACTGGGGTACTGACCCCCGAACCGAGGAGTTTCGCGATCCTGACACCCGCCGAACATTTGAGCGCCAGACTCTGGGGATGACAGCGCGACGACGCCCCATGACCAGCGTCTCCGACGCGCTGCGGAGCGACCTGGCGCACCTCTACCGCCGGGCCGGCTTCGGCGCGACGCCGGCCGAGCTCGACGCTGCGGTGACAGCGGGCTACGCCGCGACCGTTGCGGCGCTGGTACAGCCACCCTCGGCGTCCGACCAAGGCGTGCTGGCGACGCCGCCGCCGCAACTCACCGTTGCACCCCCGCCCGCCGCGAACGGCACCGCTGCGCAGCGCAAGGCGTACCAGGCGCAGGTCAGCAGCGAAGGGACGCGACGCTGACGCCTTTGGTGGCTCGATCGCATGGTGATGGCGACGAATCCGTTCCCGGAGAAGTTGACGTTCTTCTGGCATGGGCACTTCGCGACCGCGATGTCGAAGGTGCGAAGCGCGGCGTTGATGCTGCGCCAGAACGAGCTGCTGCGTACGTCGAGGCCTCGGCGCGTTCGATGCTCTTGACCTGGCGATCGCGCGCGATCCGGCGATGATGATCTGGCTCGACGAGAACCAGAACATCGCCGGTCGGCCGAACGAGAATTTCGCTCGCGAAAACATGGAACTCTTCACGCTCGGATACGGCAATTACTCCGAGGACGACGTGAGAGAGGCGCGCTCGTTGCTACACGGGCTGGCGCTACAACCAGAAGACTCGGATGCCTTCGTCGAGGTTGCGAAGAAGCATGACAACGGTGTGAAGACGGTGCTCGGCCACACCGGAAATTTCGACGGCGGCGACCTGATCACGATTCTCACCCACAGCGACGCGTCGTACCGATGGATCAGCACCCGTGTGTGGTCGTCGCTTCGCAAAGACCATCACGACCGACCCGGTCGTCAACACGCTCATGACCACGTACTCGCCGCAACTCAATATCGGTGCGCTCATGACCGCGACGTTCACCTCACCGCTTGTTCTTGCAGACCAAGGGCGAGCTGGTGAAGCAGCCGGTCGAGTACGTCGTCGGTGCGCTGCGCGCGTTGAAATTGCGGGCTGATAATCAGATATTTACGTGGGATACCTGCAAGCTCTTGGGCAAGTGCCGTTCGAGCCACCGAACGTCGGCGGCTGGCCGTTCGACGACGGGTGGCTGACGACTGCTGCGAGTTACACGCGAATGAAGTTCGCCCGGTACGTCGCAGTCACATGGCGACATCTCTGCGGTCGCCGACGAACCGGTGTCGTCGCGGGCTGACGCCGCCGCGCATTTGCTGTCGGTCGACGCGTGGGGAGCGCAGACCCGCGTCGCGCTCGCGCAGGTGGCGCAGGATCCCGAGTCGTTGATGACGCTCGCGCTCTGTGCGCCCGAATACGTTGTGAACTAGGGAGATGGCCGATGCCACGAACCATGTCGCGACGGCAGTTCCTGATCTCGAGCGGTGTCGTCGGTGGTGCCGCGTTGGCTGTCGGCGCCGGCGGCATCACGCTGCGCGAGCTGATGGTTGCGGGCAAGCGCACGCCGCTCGAGGTCGGATCGAAGATCGTCGTCTTCGTCACGATGTACGGCGGCAACGACGGCCTCAGCACGGTGATCCCTTACACCGACAAGGCCTACTACGCGGGTCGTCCTCAGCTTGCCTACGACGAGTCCGAGGTGCTGCCGCTCGCCGACGGACTCGGCTTCAATCCGTCGATGACCGGCTTCAAGAAGCTGTACGACGCGGGGCAGCTGGCGATCGTGCGCGGGGTTGGCTATCCGAACCCCGACCGCAGCCATTTCAGGTCGATGTCGATCTGGCAGACCGCGTCTCCTGGCACGCCGCAACCCACCGGGTGGCTCGGCCGCTGGCTCGACGCGAACGGTGCCGATCCGCTGCTCGCCGTGAACGTCGGCCCGGTGCTGCCGCCGATGCTCGCGGGTCAACACTGCGCCGGCGCGGCGGTGCCATCGACCGGCGGCGTCATGATGCCCGACGGGACGTACGGCAGCGGACTTCGCGCCCTCGACACGGCGTCGAAGACCAGCACGCCGTTGATACAGCGGGTCGCGCAATCGGGGTCGGATCTGTTCCGGGTCGCCACGACGTTCGGCCCCACTCTCGCGTCGACGAAGGTGGGCGGGTCGAACGATCTGGCCGGCCAGCTCGACATCGTCGCGCGCTGCATCGCGGCCAACGCACCGACGCGCGTCTACAGCGTGCAGCTCGGTGGCTTCGACTTCCACGCCGACGAGAAGGCTGCTCAGAGCACACTGCTCGGGCAGCTGGATGCTGCGGTGTCGGGGTTCTTGACCACTGTTATTGCCGGCCCCCACGGCAAGGACGTCGTGATGGTCATGTACTCCGAGTTCGGTCGGCGGGTCGCGGCGAACGGCAGCCAGGGCACCGACCACGGGACGGCGGGCAACATCTTCGTCGCCGGCGCCACCTTGAACGGCGGCATGTACGGCGATCAGCCGAGCCTGACCGATCTGTCGATGGACGACCTCAAATACAACGTCGACTTCCGCTCGGTCTACGCGACGGTGCTCGAAGGAGCATTAGGGGCGGACGCCGACCAGGTGCTGGGCGGCACGTTCCCCAAGCTTGCGTTTATCTGACGGCCGCGTGATGGCGGCAGCCGTGGCGCGCTAGATCTGCCGCCCTGATCGAGGGTTTGCCCCGATTCCCCAAGTTCGCCGCGAACCTACGGTCGGAAACACAGCAACTCACCCGACCGCGGCCCCGGAGTCGACATGCCAGCAACCAAGAAACTGACTATCGCGGCGCTTCTCGCCGTCACTGTGTCTGTCGCCGGATGCAACTCGAAGAAGGCGAGCTCGGCCGTCTCGGGTACTGCCGCGACAACCGCGGCCGCGGCAGCAGCAGCGTCGGCGGTCGACTCGGGCGCAAGCGCACCCGCGGCCGCCGCAAGCGGGGCCGGCGCGGCGGCGTCCGGAGGCTGCCCGTTGACCGCAGCTCAAGTCACCACGGTGATGGGGGCCACCTACAGTGCTCCACAGAACACCAATGGGTTTTGCTTCTACCAGGGCCAAGACTCGCTCCAAATCCATGTCTTGGACGCGTCCGACCTCAATACCTTCGACACCGAACTCGCGGGGGCGAAGGAGTCTCAGCAGACGGAGAAGACGCCGACAACCATTCCGGGGCTTGGTGACAAAGCGGCCGGGATCGGGCAGCAGCTCGTCGTCGCAGCCGGCAGCAAGATCATCGACATCCGCGACGCGGATACCGGGGGCATCGCGTGGCCCAAGTCGATTGCGTTGGCGAAGCTGGTTATCGCCGGCCTGCACTAGGGCCGTTTGAAGCTTGCCCTCGGGTTGCATCCCTACAGGCGAAGAAGAGAACTCGGCCGCTTTGTGCTAGGGTTCCCGCCCATGAGCAACGTCTTCTTGACGCAGCGACTCCATGTCGACCTGTTGCGCGTGACGTCTGCCGTCTGTCGGCCCTGCTGAGATCCACGCGCCGGCCTTAGTCGCATCGGCCACCCGCCGGCGTCCCCGCCTGAGTTCTCTGCTTGTTTCCCGCGTCGCCGACTCGGTGACACATTCCCTACCTTATGACCAGACAAACTGGAGAACTTTCGTGCGCCCCCTCAATCGCGTCTTCGGCCTGCTCGCCGCCACTGGCCTGCTGTTGGCCGCCGGGTGCAGCTCGTCGAAATCGACTACCGCGTCGTCCCCTTCGGTGGCCGCATCTTCGACTGCTGCGTCAGCCGCGTCATCTGCAGCCGCGGCTCCCACGGCTGCTGCTGCATCATCGGCCGCCGCTAGCTCCAGCACCGCCGCGAACCCTGCAGCCAGCGGTTCAGCTGCCGCGGGGGCCGGCCACGTTGAACCTGGTGGCGTACTCGACACCGCAACCGGCCTACGCGAAGCTCATCGCCGCGTTCCAGAAGACCCCGGCTGGCAAGGATGTGAAGTTCACCCAGTCGTACGGCGCTTCGGGCGATCAGGCCGAACGCTGTTGTCGCCGGTCAGGCCGCCGACGTCGTGGAGTTCTCGCTGTTGACCGACATGCAGAAGCTGGTCAAGAAGAACCTGGTGGCCGCTGACTGGGATTCGAACGCGGAGCACGGTTTCGTGACCGACTCGGTGGTCTCGTTCGTCGTGCGCAAGGGCAACCCGAAGCACATCGAGAATTGGTCGGACCTGATCAAGCCAGGTGTCAAAGTGCTGACGCCGAACCCGTTCTCGTCGGGCAGCGCGCGGTGGAACATCATGGCTGCCTACGGTGCGCAGATCAAAGCCGGCGATAGCGACGCCCAGGCGACTGACTACTTGAAGGCGTTGTTCAAGAATGTGATCGTGCAGGACGCCAGTGGTTCCAAGGCGCTCGCCGACTTCGTCGGCGGTGCGGGCGACGTGCTGCTGTCGTATGAGAACGAGGCGATCTACGCGCAAGCCAAGGGACAGGCGGTCGACTACGTGATCCCGAGCGACACGCTGCTGATCGAGAACCCGGTCGCGGTCACGACGACCACGAAGTATCCGGTGCAGGCCAAGGCGTTCGTCGACTTCCTGTACTCGCCAGCCGGTCAGCAGATCTTCGCGGACATCGGCTACCGGCCTACGCTTCCGGGCGTGACCTCGACAGTGAACAAGTTCCCGGTGCCCACGGGGTTGTTCAACATCGGCTCGCTCGGTGGCTGGACGGCAGTGACCACGAAGTTCTTCGACCCGACGAACGGCGTGATCACGGCAATCGAGAAGTCCAACGGTGTCGCTACCACCAAATAGCACGCTTGACGACGCGAGCGGACCGGGCGCACCCGCCCGGTCCGCTTCGCCATCTTCCGATGCACCTGTGCCGTCGTGGTGGGCGCAGCGGTCAGGCAAGAACTCACGCGGCGGAACGTCACTTGGGCTAGGGCTCGTGACGCTGTACCTGAGCTTCTTGGTGTTGATTCCGCTCGGTGCTGTGGTGTGGAAGTCGCAGAGTGATGGGTGGTCGCAGTTCTGGCATCAGGTCACCACGCCGGAGGCATGGGACGCACTCAAGCTCACGCTGACGATTTCGGTTGGCGTTGCGCTGTTCAATCTCGTGATGGGCACGATCATCGCGTGGGTGCTGGTGCGCGACGATTTCCCTGGCAAGGGGGCGGTCGAGCTTTTCATCGACCTGCCGTTCGCGTTGCCGACGATCGTCGCCGGCGTCGTGTTGTTGTCGCTGTACGGTCCGCGGAGCCCAGCGCACGTGAACATCGCATTCACCCGGACGGCGATCACGGTGGCGCTGCTGTTCGTCACGTTGCCGTTCGTGGTGCGCACTGTGCAGCCGGTGCTCATCGAGCTCGACCGCGACATGGAAGCGGCCGCGGCCTCACTTGGTGCGTCGCCGCTTCTTGATCGCGCGCCGGATCATCCTGCCGAACTTGGTGCCCGCGATGCTGACCGGAACCGGCCTCGCGTTCGCGCGAGCGATCGGCGAGTTCGGGTCCGTCAGCCTGCTGTCGGGCAACTTGCCGTTTCACACCGAGGTCTCAGCGGTCAACATCTACAACCAAATCCAAAGCGACAATCCGGTCGGCGCCGCTGCACAGTCGACGGTCTTGCTCGTCATCGCGTTCATCGTCTTGCTCGCGCTCGATCGGTTGAAGCGCTGGGGCGTGCATCGTGGCTAGCGTCGGTATCGGCGGCAGCGACGGAACCGTTCAGGTCCGCGGCAACGGTCGCCCGGTCGCGCGCTACGGCCTGCGCTTCGTTGCGCTCGGCTACTTGCTGGTGTTGCTCGCGGCACCGGTCGCGATGGTGTTCTATCGCGCGTTCCAGCACGGGCTTGGGCCGATCTGGTCTGCGTTGACGACGAGTGAGGCTCGCAGCGCGATCGAGGTGACGCTGATCGTCGCGATCTCGGCCGTCGTGCTGAACACCATCTTCGGCGTCGGCACGGCGTTGTTGCTGGTACGCCGGCGCTTTCCCGGACGCCATCTTCTCGACGTCCTGGTTGATATTCCGCAGGCTGTATCGCCGATCGTCGTCGGACTCGCGCTGATCCTGGTCTACGGAAAGTTCGGCTTCTTCGGATCATGGATCGAACGCAACGGCATCAAAATCATCTTTAGCCTGCCTGGAATGGTGCTGGCGACCGCGTTCGTCTCGCTGCCCCTCGTCGTCCGCTCAGTTGCTCCTGTTCTTGCAGAACTTGGCGATGAGCAGGAGCAGGCCGCGCGCACGCTGGGTGCGTCGAGTTGGCAGACGTTTCGCCGGATCACGCTGCCGTCGATTCGTGATGCGTTGGCCTACGGCGTCGTGCTGTCGCTTGCGCGGTCGCTTGGTGAGTACGGCGCCGTGACCGTGGTGTCGGGGCATGTGATCGGGAAGACGTTGACCCTTACGCTGTTCATCGACGAACGGCTGCAGAACTTCGATCAACCCGCGGCGTATTCAGCGGCCGTGTTGTTGGCGATCATTGCGATGGGCAGCCTGCTGATCAGCAGGCGGTTCCGGACGCGAAGCAGGAGCGCTGTATGAGCATCCAGGTGCGCCACGTGACGAAGCGGTTCGCGCAGTTCACCGCGCTCGACGACGTCAGCGTCGACATTCCCACCGGGTCCTTGACTGCTTTGCTCGGCCCGTCGGGGAGTGGTAAGTCGACGCTGCTTGCGCGTCATCGCCGGCCTCGACACCGCGGACGCCGGAACGGTGAGCATCGAGGGCAGCGACGCGACACATCTGCCGCCGCAGCGCCGCGAGGTCGGGTTCGTGTTCCAGCACTACGCACCGTTCAAGCACATGACCGTGTACGACAACATCGCGTTCGGACTCACGGTGCGTAAGGCGGGCAAGGCCGAGACGAAGTCGAAGGTGAACGAGCTGCTCGAACTCGTGCACCTGGAGAAGTTCCAGACTCGCTATCCGGCGCAGCTTTCGGGTGGGCAACGTCAGCGGATGGCGTTGGCGCGCGCACTCGCCGTCCAGCCTCGCGTGCTTGCTGCTCGACGAACCGTTCGGCGCGCTCGATGCGCAGGTGCGCAAGGAGTTGCGCACGTGGCTGCGCCGCCTGCACGACGAGATGCACGTGACGACGGTGATCGTGACGCACGACCAGGAAGAGGCGATGGAGGTCGCCGACGAGATCGTCGTGTTGTACGACGGACGGGTGCAGCAGGTCGGTCATCCGAACGATGTTTACGAGCACCCGGCGAACGAGTGGGTGATGAGTTTTCTCGGGCCTGTCACGCATTTCGGCTCGGTGCTGGTTCGGCCGCATGACCTCGACCTAGCCCATGAGGCATCGGACGGCGCGTTGCCGGCCACCGTTCTTCGCGTGACGCGGCTGGGCTTCCAGACGGTGGTGGATCTCGACATGCAGGGCGGCCCGATCTATGCCCAGCTCGCGCGCGAGGCAACGGACCGATTGACGCTCGAGCCTGGCACGCTGGTCTACGTGAGTCACGCGCGCGGCGACGTGCTGCCCGCTGCTCCCGCAGTTCCGGTACCGACCGCGGACAGCCTTCTCTAAGGACCGAACTGCAAACCGCTGAGGCCCCACTCAAGTAGCCGGTCGCCGGCCCACACTGCGGTGTCGCCGAACTGAGCACCGGGCGCAGTCGGCAGCGCCGTCCATGTATCGGTTCCGGAGTCCCAGACTGCGCTTTCACCGGCGCCGGTGGTTGGTCCACCACCCAGACTTGAGGCAATCGTTCCGGTGTACTCGAGCAGCGCTGAGCCCGTCCAGACGCCGAGCGGGTCGGTCATGTCGATCGGTCCGGGCGCCATTAGGGTCCAGGTGCCCGTGGTGAGATCCAGGTCGTATCCGTGTTCACCAAGGGACGGCGGCCACGTCGAACTGTCGCCATGCCAACCCTGGCCGGGCAGCACCAGCAGATGATCACCGGCGACGGTTACGCCATCGAGGCCAGCAGGCTGGTTCGCGGCGGATATCGCGACCTTCGTCCATGAGTTGTGCGCGGCGTCGTAGACGACGAAGTCGGTGCCCGCATCGAGCTCGACGCTGTTATCGGCATCCGTCTTTATGTATTGCCAGAGCTGCCCGACATAGACGCCGCGGTCGGTACCCATCGCCTGAAGATGGCGCACGTCGTGACCCTGTGTCCTCGGCATCGCGGGCAGCTTTCGCCAGCGATTGCTCGCGGGATCGTAGGCCGCTTCACCTGCCGCATAGCCCGGCCCATCGGCCGATTCGCCGTCCGGATCGCCACCTATGACGAAGACCTCGTGGCCGGTCCAGAGGAGTTCGGGATTGAAGCGGGGCGACAGCGGCGCCACCGGCAGCTTGCGCCACGAGTTTGTCGACGGCGTGTAAATCGCGCCGTCCGCAAGTGCCGCAACCTTGCCGTTGGTGTCCACGCTTCCGTAGCCACCGAGCACGACGAGCGCCGAGCCGGTCCACACCCAGCCCATCTGGGTGCGGGCACTGATCGGCGCGGCCGGCAGCGTCGCCCATTGCTTCGTGGCTGGGTCGTAGCTGGCTCCGTCCGCGAATAGCGTTGCGTCGCTTCGACCGTCGGAGGCGCCACCCCAGACAAGCAAGTGGGTACCGGTCCATGCGATAACGCCAGCTTCGCGGTGCGCGATGGGAGCGGCCGGGAGCTGACTCCAATGGTCACCGATCAATGCCGCGGCGGTGCCTGCAGAGGGATCAAAAATCGAGGCGGACGCCGGCGGCGGGGGTGAATCAATCGCCGACGGCAACACAGATGCGGCCGGTGATGAGACAGGTGCAGACGCCGGCAGCGCGTTCACTCCCGAGGAGTTGGAGGCACTGCGCCCGTGAACCGATCCGCTGCCGCATCCGACAACGACGACTGCAATCGCCACCGCGCACCCGGCTAATCGTCGCGGCGCGTTCACGTGAACGCGGCTAACAAATCGGTCACGGGCCGGGTCCGAACTGTAGGCCGGTTGTTGCGCTGCTTTCTGAACCGTTCGCCGAGGGTGTGTTCAACATGCCCCACTCGAGTAACCCATCGCCGTCCCATACTGCGACGTCGCCGCCATACAACGGTGCAGCAGGCAACCGCGTCCACGCGCCGGTACTGGGGTCCCATGCGGCGGCCTGGCCTTGCAGGACGCTGGGCCCGGGTCCGCTGCTCTCGACGTTGGTCTCAAACTCGATCAACGTCTTGCCAGTCCACACGAACGCACTTGGATCGAAGAAGTCGATCGGCCCCGGCGGGATCTTCGTCCATGAGTTCGTCGTCGGATCCAAAACTCGGCCTTGACCGCCGAACATCATCGGGCCCGGGCAATCGCCGCACCAGTTGGAGTTTGTCGGCGGGACGAGGATGCTCGCGCCCGTCCAGAGCGCTGAGTTCAATCCCTCAGGTGCATTGTTCTTGTCCGCACCATCGGTGGACCGTGATGCTGCGGCGTCGTGCGTCCAGGTGTTGCGCGTTGGGTCGAAGATGTACAGATCGATACCGGAGTAGATCTCCCCTGAGCCGTCCGCGTTGTTCACCGCGTGTTGCCACAACTCCCACGCGTAAACGCGATCGTTGGTCGCGACCGCAACGACTGCAAGTACCTCCTGATTCGCGATAAGCGGCATTGATGCGAGCGTCGTCCATCGGTTCGTCGCAGGACTGTACGCAGCGAGATCCGTGCGTACTTGCTGGCTCGTCGACTGCGCCGGCGGGTTGCCACCAATGACGATCACTTGGTTGTTGACCCACACGGCTTGCGCGCCCGTGCGCCCGTTGAGCGGAGCGTTCGGCAGCCTGCGCCACTTCATCGTGGTGGGGTTGTACAAGGCGCCGTCGCCGGAGATCCCGTCGGTCGCGTCGCCGCCCCAGATGAAGAGTTCGCTGCCGGTCCAGACGCTCGCCATCTGATCCCGGGCGCTGATTGGTGCCGCCGGAAGCTTCGCCCACTGCTTCGTGGTCGGGTCGTAGGCCGCGCCGTCGCCGCTGAGTTGATCACCCTGTGGACCAAGGGCGCCGCCCCAGATCAGAAGTTGCCGCCCGGTCCAGGCGCTAGCCGCTCCCGTTCGCACCGCGATGGGCGCCGCAGGCAAGATGCTCCAGTGGTCCTTTGCGAGTGCAGCTGCGGTGCCCGCCGTGGGATCAACGATCGGAGCGGACCGCGATGCCGCGACCGACGCGGATGCCGGCGGTGAATCAAGGTGCGATGGCCAAGAGGACGACGAGTCGGGCGGCGACGCAGGGGCTGAGGTAACCGGCGCGGCCGACGACACCGCGACCACGCCCGAGGAGTCGGTGGCGCTGCGGCCGTGGGTCGACCCGCTGCCGCACCCGACCACGATGACGCCGAGCACCACCGAGCAAGCCGCCGCTCGTCGCGCTGCGCTCATCCGACCACCTCGATGTTGTCGCCGATGTCGGTCAGACTCCGGCGGTCTCCCGCTGGTTCCGTTGCCGAGTTGGTTGCTTCTACACGCTCAAGAAAGCGTGCCCACGCAACCAAGTCGGGGCAAGGACTTAGCGGGGGACCCAGCCTTCGAGGTCGCGGATCATGGTGCGCACCGACGCTGGCATCTTGCCGGCCGCGACATCGGCGACGCTGATCCGTTCGAGTACCGCCCGAAGGCCGGCGCGAACCGCGACCCACACGTCCTGCAGCTTCTCGGCCGAGCCCTCGTAGACCAGCGTCTCGGGTCGCAGGCCGCGCACCTCAGCCAGGGGTCCGTCGACTGCCCGCATCACATCGGCGACCTGAATCTTCGAGGCCGGCCGCGCGAGCCGGTAGCCACCCTCGGCACCGCGCAGGCTCTCGACCAACCGAGCCCGTCGCAGGTCAGACAGGATCGCCTCCAGAAACTTGCGCGGCAGGTGCTGTTCGCCCGCGATCGTCTCCGCCTTCACCCAGGTATCGCGCGGCGCTTCGGCGAGCACGAGCATGGCCCGCATCGCGTAGTCGGTCTTCGCGGAGATGTGCACCCCGCCATGATGGCAGTCGAACCGACCACCACCGTCAAGCGAGACCTAAACAGGGGTGGGCTTGTCCGAGGAGCCGGTTGATTGGGTCGGGAAGCTGAGCAGATCGGCCAGCCCTCGTCGTCCGTGCGTATTCGTCTTTGTATAGACGTGCGCGAGGTGGGTCTGCACCGTGCGTACCGACAACCCGAGCCGCCCAGCGATGTCGATGTCAGAAGCGCCGATCGCGGCCAGCGATGCGACGTCGCGTTCGCGAGCGGTCAGTGTGCGCGCGGTCGAAAGTACAGAAGCAGCCGGGACGGCGATTGGCTCGCCGGCGTGCAGAACGCTCGCCAACCTCTCAGCCGCGCGAATCTCGCCGGGAATGTCCCCGCGCCTCGCGAACAACGACGCCGCGGACGCGTATGCATCTGCGGCAAGCGGCCGAAATCCCAGCAATAGCAGGGAATCCCCGACGTCAGTCAACGCTGTCCCATCAGAGTCGGCAAGCGCGTCGACGGTGCTGGCGAGCAGCGGTGCCAGCGGCCCGTCGACACAATGCAGCCGCCAGTCCGCGCACCCTCGCGGGCGGCTCGCGGATCGCCGTAGCGCGCGACCGCGTTCCACGCCATCAAAGCGACCGGTGCCTGCCCGACCGACCAGGCCGATGTAGCAGCGCCAGCAGCGGCCAAGCGCGCACCAGGGAGATCGCCCGCGCACGCCAGCACATCGGCCCGGCACAACTCCTGCTCAGGCCGGTAGACCGCAAGGTCATGAGGCGCGGAATCCATCTCTGCAAGGCTTTGCATCGCCAGATCCACCCGGCCGCGCAAAGCGTCCGCGACCGCAAGCAGGCCGAGATTCCACGCCGCAAACGCCTCGTCGGAGCCGCCCAAGTCGGAAAGGACCTCACGCATCTGCCGCGCAGCAATGGTCGGTTCGCCGCGCAACATCGCCACGCGCGCCATGCACTGCAACATCCGCGGCCGTGCGCGAGCGGCGTCGTCCGTGCCCGGTCGCACGAGTGCGTCGCGCGCGATCGCGTCGGCGGTGCTCAAGTCTCCGCGCCGCTCGTGCGCCAGGATTACCGCCGACAGTAACGCCGCGACGTCGAATCCACCGCTGTCAGGCTCGTCGCCGAGTTCGGCGAACGTGCGATCCGAGAGCTCGATCGCGGCGTCCAACTGACCTGTCGTCGCCATGCCCGCGACTGCGCAGACTGCGGCTCGCCACCGCGCGAAGCGGGCATCTGCGGGCTCGTCGCCAGCGGCTCAGCTAACGCCACCGCCTGCCGCGCATCACCGCCGAGCAGGTGCGCCATACCGCGGCCGCCAACTGGATCGGCGGTGGCGCGAGCTGCACGTCGCCGGCGGGCGCTAGCAGCTGGCCGTCGAGTCGTCGCCGCGCAACGTCGTGACCATCGCCGACAACGCCATGACGCCCATCGCGAACTCGTCGGGCAACGGCTCTGTGGCCAGTTCGGCAAGCAGCGCACGAGTCTGCTCGGGATACGAAAGCGCGAGCGATTCGGCGAGTGCAAGACGAGCGGGCACACCGCCGCCAGCAGCGACGGCCGCACGCAGCAGGGTGTCGCGCGGCGCGGCGTCGTGGCGCATCGCCGCTCGGCCGGCTGCCATCAGCGCCATCGGATCTGTCGCGAGCCCTGCCTGCACGCGCAGTAACGCCATCCGCAGCGGATCAGCGGGCGCGTGATCGACCGATTGGTCGTCGTGGTCGGACGACGGGGAGCGGGCGACGAGTTGTCCGGCTAACCTCCGTCGCCGGCTCTCCGGCAACGCGGACTGCAGCCACTCGCCGTAGAGGGGATGCGCGAGCCGCACCTGCGGCCGGGCCGCGCCCGACCACGACTCGGGCGGCCTCGTATGGCACGGCGGTGGCCTGCGCTGTCGTCGGCTCGGCGGCGATGGTGAGGAGGCCTTGCTGCTCAAGCCATTCGATGGTCGGTCCGCCGGCGAGCCGCAGCAGGGTGTCGAAATCGAGGGGTTCGCTCAGCGCGACCAACTCGAGAGCCTCTCGCCGTCCGTCATCAAGAGCACTAAGCCGGAGGCTGACGAGCTCAGCTAATTGCGCGTCGGCCGGCAATGCGCCGTCGAGTTGCCAGACATCGCGTTGCTGACGCAACGAGTCGTTGGCGAGGGCGACCCGGATCAGCTCGCGCAGAACGAGCGGGCTCCCGACGCTGAGGTGATGCAGGCGTTCGGCCGCCCGCGCCGAAACCTGGCCGCCCAACGTCGACTCGAGCAACACGGTCGTGCCCGCCTCATCGAGCGGGCTGATCTCCATGGCGAGCATGTTGTCGCCGTCCGCGAAGTTGCGCAGCGCGGGTGGCAGATCGGCGGCGACCCGCGTGACGAGGATGACCTGCAGGCCTTGAAAATCCATAAGCTGCCGCAAAACCAGGCCGGAAAGTCCGTCGAGCAAGTGGGCGTCATCGACGAGCAGCAACGTGATTCCACTCGCGGCGAGGGTCTCGGCGATCGCCTCGCGGGCCCGCGCCAGCAGCAGCCCGTTCTCGGCCGAAGCCTCGGTGCCGGTGAGAAACGGGCTCAGCGCGGCGAGTGGCACTTCATGCGATGAGGTCGTCCCGAAGATCGCTTTGGACGGTCGCCCGGCGGCTTCCGCGTTGGCGATTGCCGCCTTCGCGAGCCACGTCTTGCCGATCCCCGGTGGGCCGGTCAGAAGCAGGTTCCGGCCTTCGAGCACGGTCTGCGTGAGCTCGGCGAGCACGACGGCGCGGTCGGCCACCGCCACCACCTGGGCGGACGCCGGAACCGACCCTGGGGTCACGACGTAACGGTATGCCGCGCGCAGGTCTACGGCTACGTAGGGAACTACTGATGTATTGGCTACTGACGTACTGGACTACCGAGCCGCGGGCGTCGGTGCACTTCCTTGGCCGGCCGCTTGGGGCGCATCCAGCTCCGCGCAGATGATCGTCAGGTCCGCGGTGACCACGTTTCCGGAGTCGCTGGTCGTGACAAGCACATGGACCCGCGACGCAGGCGGATTCACGATAACCGTCACCGACGAGTATCTGCCCAACCGGAATTCTGTTCCGAGTGGAGTGCCAACTGCATTGAGCACGGTGAAGGGAAAGTCGAAGTCGAACGGAATGCGATCCGGCCGAGAGGGTGAGCCGGCTGTTGCCCTGAGTGTCGAGCGGCTCGGCAAGTACCAGCCCGTCGCCAGGGAGTTGTTGGGGTAAGCCGTTGTCGGTGGGTCCGCCCCAGTAGACGGTCACCAGCCGCGGCGAGATGGCGTCGTTCGAGCTCACGTGGTTGCCCAGAAATTGCCGCCAGCGCGATCAACGCCCAGCACGAGCGGCACCCTGACGAGACGCCTTATGCGGGTACCACTGCCAGACAGGTGTGGTCTTTCGCTTCTGCTTGATCGCTCGTACGGCGGCCGCTGCTACTTGCGGGTCGGCGTCCCTCGCGAGGTGTTTCAGCCGCGCGAAGGTGACTCCCCTAAGTTGCGTCTTAGAGAGGTGCTGCGCCATCGAGAGCCGCACCTCAGGCTGCGGGTCAATCGCGAGCTTCATCAGCACTTCGCCGCCGATCCGCGCCAAGCTGCTGGGCAGCGCCGATCGCACCCGCCACAGCGGATGAATCTCGGCGCCCTCCGCCGCAGTCTTCAACGGCGATCTGGTGGTACCAGTCCTCGACATTGAGCGTCGTGTCGCCTGGGTGCCCGGTGCAAGTGAGCGGGTCGAACGTCGGATCGGCGTTGCCGGTGCCACCACGGGCGATCCACGCCAGGATCTCGTTCGCCAACGCCGGCGGGCAGGCGGGGTTCGATGCAACGGCCCGCAGCACCCATGCTGGCTCGGTCATCGGCCGCGCAAGTTGTTCGAGCGCAGCGGCGGTTCGCCTGCGGATTGCCTGCGGCGACCGCGCGAACGTAAGGGCTCTCGTCCCGCAGGAGTGCGTCGACGGTTTGCGAGGGCAGCCGCGTGCTTCGCGGCGACGCGCATCCTCACGGCGATCTTCTTTGCCGCCGGCGAGTCGCTGCAATGCCTCGCTCGGCGCGGCGGCGTTCGCCGCGAGTGCGCTCCGGACTGCCCAGGCCGGCCTGTGCATGAAGGACGCGGGCGAGAACTCGTTGCGGCGTCGACGGCGTTACCGGCGACCGCCGCCGCGACATCCCAAGGCCCGTGCGCCAGCACGCCGCAGGCACAACTCCGGCGTCGACGGGTTTCCCCCCAGCGCTCGCGCGACTGCGTCCGCCAGCTCGAGAACACGAACATGAGATACAGCGCCGACCATTTCGTCGCGGGTCGGCGGCGCGAGCGACCTTCGCCGCGAGGCTCGAGCCCGGCGAGCACGGATGCCCCATCGGCGTCATCCTCACCGAGTCGACGCCGAGCCAGAATTGACTCAGCGCAGCCTGCAGCCGATGCAGCACTGCCATCGGCGCATCCTCACATCAGCAGATTCTGGCGGGTCGCAGCGCCCGCTCGGACTGAGAGTCGCCAGGAGCGGCAGGAGCGTAGCGACTTCCATCGGCAACCACGCTCCCGCTCCTCACAGATTCAGGAAATTCCGGTCGCGAGCTGTATCTGTGAGCTCGACCTACTTCTGTGAGGAGTTACGGCCCGGCGGCGGACGGGTGACAGGCGGCGAGGGATATAGTTGCTTTTAGTCAAGCAACTATCACGGGAGCCGATGTTGCCCAGCCCGCATTACAAGTGGGTCGCCCTGTCGAACACCACGCTCGGCATGCTGATGGCGACCATCAACTCCTCGATCATCTTGATCTCGCTGCCGGCGATCTTCCGCGGCATCGGCATCAACCCGCTCTCGTCCGGCAACGTGGGCTACCTGCTCTGGCTGATGATGGGCTACATGCTCGTCACGGCCGTGCTGGTCGTGAGCCTGGGCCGCCTCGGCGACATGTTGGGCCGGGTCCGCATCTACAACGCGGGCTTCGCGGTGTTCTCGATCGCGTCGATCATCCTCGCGCTCGACCCGATGCGCGGCGGCGGCGGCGCGTTGTGGTTGGTGCTGTGGCGGCTCGTGCAAGGTGTCGGCGGCGCGATGCTGTTCGCGAACGCAAGCGCGATCATCGCCGACGCTTTCCCGGTCGAGCAGCGCGGACTCGCGATCGGTATCAACCAGGTCGCCGCGATCGCCGGCTCGTTCATCGGACTCATCGCAGGCGGTCTGCTCTCGGTCGTCGACTGGCGACTCGTGTTCTGGGTTTCGGTTCCGGTCGGGGCGGTCGGCACGGTCTGGGCCTACAAGAGCCTGAAAGACAATGGACGCCGGGTGAAGGCGCGCATCGACTGGTGGGGCAACGTCACATTCGCCGTAGGACTGACGGCGATACTCGCGGCGATCGTGTACGGGATCCAGCCCTACGGCCATCACACGATGGGCTGGACGGCGCCGAAGGTGATCGTCAGGATTCGTCGCAGGCATCGTGCTGCTTGCCGCGTTCGGCTGGATCGAGTTGCACTCCGATTCACCGATGTTCAACCTGCGACTGTTCAAGATTCGCGCGTTCGCGACCGGCGGCCTAGCGGGTCTGCTTGCCGCGATCTCGCGCGGTGGCTTGCAGTTCATGCTCATCATCTGGCTGCAGGGCATCTGGTTGCCGCTGCACGGCTACAAGTACGCAGACACTCCGTTGTGGGCCGGCATCTACTTGCTACCGCTGACCATCGGCTTCCTGATTGCTGGCCCGGTCTCTGGCTACCTTTCCGACCGGCATGGTGCGCGCGCGTTGTCAACGCTCGGCATGGTCGTCGTGGGCGGCAGCTTCGCTGGCCTGCTCCTTGTGCCGACGAACTTCTCCTACTGGGCCTTTGCCTTGCTGGTACTCCTGAACGGAATCGGCGGCGGGTTGTTCTCGGCGCCGAACTCGACCGCCATCATGAACAGCGTGCCCGCCGATCAGCGCGGCGGGGCAGCAGGTGTGCAGGCAACGTTCCTCAACTCCGGCATGGTGTTGTCGATCGGCATCTTCTTCTCGCTGATGATCGTCGGTCTCGCGAACACGTTGCCGTCAGCAATGTTCAAGGGCCTGACGGCAAACGGCGTCAGCGTCGCGCAGGCGCACACCGTCGCGAATCAACCGCCGGTCGGCAGTCTGTTCGCGTCGTTCCTTGGATTCAATCCGCTACAGACGTTGCTCGGTTCGCAATCAGCGGCCGGAGTGTCGAATGCGCAGTGGACCACGTTGACGGGCAAGCACTTCTTCCCGAACCTGATCGCGTCGCCGTTCCATCACGGCCTGGTGATCGTGTTCGCGGTCGCGATCGCGCTCTCGATTGTCGGCGCGATCTGTTCATTGCTGCGCGGCAAGCGCTACGTCCACAACGATGACGTCGAGGTCACCCACCCAGATCACGAGCACCGCGGCGACGCGGCGCTCGTCGTCAGGTGCGGTGCCTGGCGAACTCGCACTGCAGGACGACCGCACATGACGCGGCCAACTGCGACGGTCACGAGCACGGACGCCGAGACAGCGGCGCGGCTTCGGCTCGTCATCTCGCGACTCGCCCGTGCGGTTCGTCAACACGGCGCCGCCGGCCTCACGCCGTCGCAGGTATCGGCATTAGCCACGATCGAAGAGTTCGGCCCGATCCGCATGAGCGATCTCGCCGGGTACGAACTCATCGGCGCGCCCGGTCGCGACCCGCGTCGTGTCGTCCCTTCAAGAGCTCGGACTCGTGCAGAAGGCGCACGGCTCGACCGACGGACGCGTCTCGCTCATCGAGCTCAGCGACGCCGGCCGCGACACCCTGGATGAGCTGTGGAGCGAGCGAGCCGCCGGCTTAACGGCGCGCATCGAGCGGCTCGACCCCGACCAAATCGCCGTCCTGACTGCTGCATTGCCGGTGCTCGAGACGCTGGTGCGTGACCGCGTCATCTGACCGTCGCCAACCCGCCAATCGGTAACCGAGGCTTTGCTCAGCGGCAACGTTCGCGTCACATCCGGCTGCCAATGTCGATCTCGAGCCCGAGGTGGAGCTCAGCTTGGCGAAGGTAAAAGGGGAGCGACATGATCACGAATGCGAGAAGGCTGCAGCTCGTACGTCCGTCGGTGACGTTGGAAGAGGTGTCCAGCGCCGCCGGAGTATCGAAGTCGACCGCGTCACGTGCGCTCTGCAATGAGCCGAACGTCAAAGCGGAGACCCGTGCTCGGGTTCAGGCGATAGCCGCGGGACTCGGCTATGTGCCCAACGAGGCTGCCCGGGCGTTGGCGGCTCGGCGCCAAGTAGTGATGAGCGGCACGCGCGCGGGGTAGCGGAGCTGCTGGCCGCAGTGCCACAGTAGGACGATGCGGGGACGGCGATGGGCTGGCGTAAGCCTGGCAGTGCTGGGGATGCTGGCGGGCTGTTCGAGCAGCGCTAAATCGTCGGGACCACGGGGGACGTTGCCCGCATCATTGCGCGGATCGTCGGTCGCTTCGACGTCGGGTGTGCAGACGGGAGCACCTTCGGCGACGCGACCGCCGTCATCGATTGCTCCGATCGCATCGGTGGCAGCCGTGCCATCAACGCCGTCAGTGGCGCACTGCATCGCGCGCCGTCAAGCCGTCTCCGCCACTGGCAGCCGACGGCGTCGGCCACCGCCGCACCACTGTTGACCGGCGTCGCTTACGTCGACGTGTCGGTCGCGACGTTGTGGCACAGTCCGAGCTCGCCGCGCGCCGTTGACTCGGCTGAGTTGCAACAGCCGGCCGGGGTGACAGCGTGGTTGAGCAGCGATGACGACCGCGCAGCGGCTGGCGCTTAACGGACGCGTCGACAGCCAACTCCTGCTTGGCGAGAAGGTCGTCGTCGACAAGCGACAGGGCACGTGGGCGCACGTCGTCGTCCCTGACCAGCCGACTCCACTTGACGCGCGCGGCTATCCGGGCTGGATTCCCGTCGCCCAGCTGACTTTTCGGGCACCCGCCGCGGGCGCCAAGGACGCCGTGGTGCTCGCGCCGACCGCGTGGGCCTACGCGCCCGACGGGGTGACGCGCGCTGTGCAAGTCAGCATGGCGACCCGGTTGCCGGCGCTGTCGGTCGACGCGACGTGGGTGCATTCGCAGCTGCCAGACGGGCGCGCCGTGCTGTTGCGCGTGTCCGACGTCGCCGTTGTGGCGAACGGCGCCGCGCCGTTGCCGGCGACGCCAGCTGACGTCGTCCGGACTGCAAAGCTCTTTCTCGGTTTGCAGTACTTGTGGGGCGGGACGTCGGCGTTCGGGTTCGACTGTTCGGGGCTCACGCATCTGGTGTTCGAGCTGCGCGGGATCACGATTCCGCGCGATGCCGACGCGCAGGCGCGGGTCGGGCAGGCCGTCGCTCGAGCCGACCTGCAGCCCGGCGACCTGGTCTTCTTCGCGAGCAACGGGCTGGTGCATCACGTCGGAATCTACGTCGGCAACAACATGATGCTGAGCTCGCTGCAGACCGGGAGTCCGGTTGAGTATTCGTCGCTGGCGGCCCAACCATTCGCGGCCGAGTACGCCGGCGCGCGCCGCCTGGTGCCCGTGACGTAATCGTGGCCGCGTTGGCCCACCGGCCGCGCTCTGGGAGCCCTAAGTCGCGCGCTTTGCTCTGCGACGCATGCGTCGCAGAGCAGGTTTGCAACGCATCCGTCGCAGAGCAAAGCGGCCGAAAGGGGTGGCGTCCAGCGCTCGTTCTTGCGTGCGGACGGCTTCAACGCTCCGCATTACTCAGCCGTTACGCCTCCCTGGTGGCATGGCAGCACCCCGGACACACAGTCCCGGGCGATTCTGGGAGACGTTCATGCGAACTCACCGCCTGGTGGCAAGCCTCGGCGTGGTGGCGCTGGCGCTGACGACGGCAGCGTGCCACAGCAAGTCCACCTCATCGGCCGCGTCGACAACGGCTGCTCGGCGGCTCCGAGCACGAGTGCGGCGGCAGCCGCGGCCCCGACGAGTGCAGCCGCGGCCAGTGCGGCGCCCGCGAGTGCCGCGCCGGCCAGTGCGCGCTGCGAGCAGCGGCGGCGAGTTCCGCGGCTAGCGCGCCGGCGGCGGCGGCCGGCTCGGGGTCGGTCACGTTCGACGGCGACTACAGCGGCAAGCTGACGACGATCGTCTGCGTCGGCAGCGGGCCGAACACGACGGCCTCGTTCAACGCGGTGTTCGGCGGCAACGCGGGCAGCCTCCCAGGCGACATCAGCGCCAACGAGTTCGGCTTCCAAGGTCCGGACAACACCCGACTTCGACTCCGGCTTCCTGAGCAAGTCACTCGACACCGATGGCAAAGGATTCGACGTCGACGGAATCGTGGCCAAGGACGAGGGGGGCAAGTCCGTCACTATGCATGGCACGCTCGTGTGCCCGTAGCGTAGTTTCGGCGCATGCTTGATCTGCTGATCCGCAACGCGCAGATTCGCGGCACTGCTGGGTCTGACCGACATCGGCGTGCGCGGCGGTCTCTTCGCGCCGCCGGAGGCTGACGCGCCTGACGTCATCGATGTCGCGGGTGCGCTCGTCACACCGCCGCTGGTCGAGCCGCACATTCACCTCGACGCCGTGCTCACTGTCGGCCAGCCGCGGCCGAACAGGTCGGGCTCGCTGTTCGAGGGCATCGCGGTGTGGAGCGAGCGCGTCAAGGACCTCACGGTTGACGACGTGAAATCGCGAGTGCGCGAGGTCTTGCGCTGGCAACTCGCCAACGGCGTTCAGCACGTGAGAAGTCACGTCGACGTATGCGATCCGCAGCTCACGGCGTTGCGCGCGCTGATCGAGATTCGCGAAGAAGCGCGCGGCCAAATCGACCTGCAGCTGGTGGCATTTCCGCAGCTGGGCATCATGTCGTTCGACGGCGGCCGCGAGCTGATGCGCAAGGCGGCGGAGCTCGGCGCCGACGTCATCGGCGGCATCCCGCACTATGAGCTGACCCGCGAAGACGGCGTCGAGTCGGTGCAGTTTTCCTTTGCGCTAGCGGAGGAGTTCGGGCTGCGCGTAGACATCCACTGCGACGAGACGGACGACGACCACTCGCGTTTCGTCGAAGTGATGGCCGCCGAGACGATTCGGCGGGGCATGAGCGGCCGGGTGACCGCGAGCCACACCACGGCGATGCACTCGTACAACGCGGCGTACGCGTACCGGCTGGTCAACAACATCAAGCGGGCCGGCATGCACATGGTGACGAACCCGCTCGACAACGCGGTGCTGCAGGGCCGCTTCGACACCGGACCGATCCGCCGCGGCCACACCCGCGTGAAGCAGCTGCAAGAGGCCGGCGTCAACGTCTGCATCGGCCACGACTCGGTGATGGACCCGTGGTACCCGCTCGGTTACGGCGATCCGGTGCAGGCCGCGTTCGTCTTCGTGCACCTGGGCCATTACAGCGGGGACGACGAGTTGCGCCGGCTCCTCGACATGGTGACCGTCAACCCCGCGGCGGCCCTGGGCATCGAGGGCTACGGCATCGTCGAAGGAACGGCCGCCGACTTCGTGGTGTTCGACGCGCCCACCGACACCGACGCGATCCGGCTCGGATCACGCCGGCTTCTCGTCGTCCGCGCTGGTCGTGTTGTTGCTCGAACCGCCCCCGCGCAAACAACCGTGACCTGGGACGGCGAAGAACAACCAGTGACCTTCCTCCGCCCCTAGCGGGCGGCCGCGGCGCAATCACGTCGGCAGGCGTACCCTAGGCAGCTGTGGAGACCTGCTCCAGCTCCTGCCTCAGGCCGGCCGGCGAGCGTACTTCTTGGCCCGGATGACCAGCGTCTCTGACTTCCGGCCGCCCTGCAGCTTGTAGAAGACCGCGTACAGCACCGCGGCGAGTACGAAGCCGACCTCGAAGGTGAGGTCGCCGAGCCCGGGGTGTGCCTTCGGGATCGGCGCGAGGTACTTGGTCTGGTCGGAGAACAGCCAGATGCTCACCACCATCGCGATGCCCATCGCGGCCCAACCGGCCCACGGGTTGTGCTTGGTGTCGAACAGGAATCCGTCGACGCGCACCCGCCGGCGCAGCAGCATGTCGGAGAACATCACGCCCAGCCACGGCGCGATCCAGTACGCCACGACGAGCAGGAAGTTGGTGTACTTCTCGCCGGCGTCGTGCAAGCCGGTCAGCGCGACGATGAAGCCGATGGTGCCAGCGACCGCCGCGACGATCGCACGCCGCAAAGCCAGCGGCAGCCGGAACCCGAGAGTCAGGAACGACATCGCGCCCGAGTAGATGTTCAGCACGTTCGCGCAGACCGCACCGATCGCGATCGCGACCAGCACGAAGTCGGCCAGCGCCGTGCTCATGTGCCCGGTGAACGCGCTCGTCGGGTCGTTCAACGCGTCGGTCGACTTGCCGATCGTGGCCGACGCGGCGCCGATCATTTCGAGCACCACGCACGACACGAACACGCCCAGGCCTGCGTAGAGCCCGACCGCCCGCCGAGACGTGGTCGGCTTCATGTAGCGGGTGTAGTCGCGAGGCGAAGGGATTCCAGCCGACGGCGTAGCCGAACGCGCCGCCGAGCGTCAGCATGAAGCCGCCTGTTCCGCCAAGTCCGAACGACGCGGAGGGGCCGTGCGGCGCGCTCGCGTTGGCCTTGCTGAAGATGGAGATCGCGGCGAGCAGGAACGCCAGACCGAGAATCGGCAGCGCCCACTTCTCGACGACGTGCGCCAGGTTGTGGCCGAAGAACGCGATCGTCAGCTGCGCGACCACGATGATCAGCAGCGACAGCCACTTCGGCATGTGCGTCAACGTGTTCAGCGCGAACGCGCCGCTGACGCTGTTGACCGCGAACCAGCCGATGCCCGCCGTGACCGAGTTCAGCCCGGCCGGCAGCCAGTTGCCGCGGTAGCCGAACGGAATACGCGACAAGATCATTTGCGGGACGCCGAACTTCGGCCCCTGCGACGACAGCACGGCGTGCGTCACCGAGCCCGAGCGCGGTGCCGAGGACCAGCGCGGCGGTGGCCTGCCAGAACGACAGCCCGAACGCGGCGACGCCCAACACCCCGACGAAGACCGTGGCGAACTCGAGGTTGGGCGACGTCCAGGTCCAGAGCAGCTGCAGCGGATTGCCGTGCCGCTCCGACAGCGGGATGAACTCGGCCCCGCCGGGCTCGACCGCGGTCAGCTTCCCGCCGTATTCACCCTCGCGGACTTCGGCAACGATCTCGATCTCGGCTTCGGTTCGCGGCAGTGTCGTCACGTGCGGCCTTCCTGGGCTGGTGGCTGCTGCAGTGCGTTGGCGCGGAGAGTAGCGCGCGCGTGTTACTACGGGAAGTCCCCAGACCTCGGATCAACCGCGCAAGACCAGTCAGTTTTCGCCGCTCCTGGCCGACAAGGTGGGCATGGTCTCTTTGACGTTGGTTTCCGAGCCCGAAACGCATCGCTCCGCCAGCCGTTGGATAGGCGTCGGCCGAGCGTCCGCGGGAGAGCGCGCTGGCCAGGACCGGCCCGAGGCAGCCATGGGCAGCCGGGCTCTCGACGAGGCCCTGGCGGGTCGAACCCCAGCACTCATCGTCTTTTTTGCGTCGTCCGAACTGGACCTCGCCGCCCTGAGCGCTGACCTGCGCGATGCGGTCGAGGCAGACGTGCCGGTCGTCGGCTGCACGACCGCGGGCGAGATCGGCACCGACGGTCCGGGCGACCGGACCGTCGTCGTTGCCGCCTTCGGTGGAGACGACTTCTCCGTGGCCGCCGCCGTCGCGGAAAACGTCAGCGCCGGCCTGCGCGAGGCGGGCGCCGAAGTCGCGGCTGCCGTCAGCCTTCTCGACGACCGCCCGCACCGGATCCTGTTGCTCCTTACCGACGGCCTGGCCGGCGACCAGCAGGAGATCGTGCGCGGCGCGTACAGCGTCGTCGGGGCGGGCGTGCCGCTCGTCGGTGGCTGCGCCGGCGACGACCAGCACATGAAGACGACCCACGTCTTCTTCAATGGTCAGGTTCTGACGAATGCCATCGTCGGTGTGGCCATCGGGTCGACGTCCCCCTTCGGTATTGGCGTCCGTCACGGTTGGCGCCGGGTCGGCGAGCCGATCCTGGTCACCGCGAGCATCGGCACCACGGTGCTCACGCTCGACGATGAGCCGGCGCTCGACGTCTACCTGCGCCGCAACGGCGCTTCACCCGACATCGATCCCGCTGAGTTCGCGCGCTTCGCCATGACCCACCCGCTCGGGATCAGCAAGCGCAGCGGAGAAGAGGTGCGCTTCATCGCGGGCGCCGACTTCGTCGAGCGCTCGTTGCAGTGCATCGCGCAGGTCCCGCAAGGCGGCATCGCGTGGATCATGGAGGGCGACGACGAGTCGGTTCTTGCAGCGACGGACGGCGCGTGTGTTGATGCCCTCGAGCAACTCGGCGGCCACGAACCCAAGGGCGTTCTTGCGTTCGACTGCATCGCCCGTCGGGGTGTGCTCGGCGACGCCGGCATCGAGGAAGAAGTTGCGCGCATCGGCGCCGCGATTCGCGGCGTGCCGGTCGCGGGCTTCTACAGCTATGGAGAGATCGCCCGCACCAAGGGGACCGGCGGCTTCCACAACCAGACACTCGTCGTGCTCGCGGTGTCGTAAGCATGCCGATGTCGACTCCAGGTGCGAGCGGGTGGGCGCTCGAACAGCTGACCGCCTACTTGTTCGGGTTGGCGAGCGCAGGTGATCCCGACGCGGTCGTCCTCGAGGCGCTCGACCGGGCTGCGGAGGCCATGGAGGCCGAGGTTGCCGCCCTCATTCTCGACGGCAATGTCATCAGCTCGATCGGCTTCGCCAACGGCAAGGCGCCGGTCGAAACCTTGCTGCATACGGTCGCGGGTCGTCTCACGCAAGCAGACCTGCCGGGGGTCGGACCCTGCCATGTGTCTGGCGCATCGTTTGAGTCGGAGGGTGACTACTGCCTCATCGTTGCGCGCACGGGCGACGTCGCGTTCTCCGCTGAGGAACGCAACCTGCTGCGCGGGATGAGCCGCGCACTTGCCCTGAACCTCCAGTCGGCCCGGGTACTCGCGGCCATGCACGAACGCCAAGCGCTCATGGAGCGGCTCACCCGCATCTTGCGGTCGATCAACGGCAGGGCACCACTGCCGGAAGTGCTGCAAACGATCGTCGATGGTGCTGCCGAACTCATCGGAGACGGCGATCGCGGGACTGCGCCACATCGATCCGACCGACTCCGATTACGCGGTCTTATGGTGCGCCGTAAACGTCGAGCCCAATTCGGCGCTGGGCCAGCGGATCAGGATCGGCGAAGGTGCCGGCGGTCGCGCCATTTCTGAGAACCAACTTGTCGTGATGCACGATTACGCCGGCGAGACGACGCGCTGCCGAACTGGGCCGACCTCAAGCTCACGGCCGCCATGGGTACGCCGGTGCACGAGGACGGAGTCGTCGTCGGCAGCCTCGTTGTCGCCAGCAAAGTAACCAGGCCGCCGCTACAGCGAGGCAGAGCAGTCGATCCTGCTGTCGTTCGCCGACCATGTCAGTCTTGCGCTCACCGACGCGATGAAGACGGAGTCGCTACACCGCGCACTTGAGGCAGCGCGCCACGACGCGATGCACGACGAGCTCACTCGTCTCCCTAACCGCGCGCTTCTGCGTGACCGGCTCGAGCAGGCGTGGGTGCGCGGTTGCTCGTACCGGGAACACCGATCGCCTTGCTGTTCCTCGACTTCGACGACTTCAAGGACATCAACGACAGCCTCGGACATGACGCGGGCGACCGGCTACTTGTCTCCCTTGCTGACCGGCTCGCTGGATCGCTGCGGCCAGGCGACACCATCGCGCGACTCGGTGGCGACGAATTCGCTGTCCTGATTGAGAATCTGCCCGATGCCGCGACCGCCGAGGCGCTTGCGGCGCGTCTGCTCGAGGTGCTGCTTGAGCCGGTCGTCGTGAACGGCCGCGACGTGACGATGCGCGGCAGCATCGGCATCGCCGTCTCCGAGTTCACCGAGCCCGACAGTCAGTCGTTGCTCTACAGCGCCGACCTCGCGATGTATGAAGCCAAGCGCCGGGGCGGTGGCCGCTACATCCGCTACCGACCCGACATGCATCTCGACACGCTCGTTCGCCTCGACACCGAGCAGGCACTGAAGCGCGCCATCGGCGCGGGCGAGCTCGTGTTGCACTACCAGCCGATCGAGGAGCTGCCGTCGGGCCGCATGATCGGCGCCGAGGCGCTGGTTCGTTGGCAGCATCCCGAACGCGGTCTGATCGGTCCGATGGAGTTCGTGCCGATCGCGGAAGCAAGCGGCCTCATCATCCGCCTCGGCGAGTGGGTGCTGCGCACCGCGTGCACCGAAGCCACCAGCTGGCCGAACGACATCGAGATCGCCGTCAACCTCTCACCGCGCCAGCTCGAACCTGAACTCCCACAGCTCGTGCGCGACATCTTGACCGAGACCGGCCTGCCCGCCGACCGCCTGGTGCTCGAGGTGACAGAGGCAACCGCGATGGCCGACGCGCCAGAGACTCAGCGCATCATCGAAGAGCTGCACGCGATGGGCGTGCACTTCTCGATCGACGACTTCGGCACCGGGCACTCGTCGATCGCCAGACTGCGCACGCTGCCCGTCGATCAGCTCAAGATTGACAAGAGTTTCGTGAGCACGCTCGACGCGTCGACTCGGGCACCGACGTGTTCATCAGCGCGATCGTCGCACTCGCGCATGGGTCAGGATTCGTCGCTGTCGCCGAGGGCGTCGAGACCGCGGGACAACGTTGCCGGCTCGTCGCGCTGGGTTGCGACCGCGCTCAGGGATACCTCTTCAGCCGGCCCGTCGAGGCCCACGTCATTGCGGCGATGCTGCACGATCGGGTGCTTGTTCAGACACCCCTGATCGCACGACGGCAGACGCTTGCGACAGCGGACCGATGCCCGCCTGCAAGTGCCGCAGGTGGTGGTGAATCCATCGCGCGCATACCGATTCCGGCCCACTGACTTCAAGAGCACTATCGGACGGCGGGGTGGTGCTGTCGGATGACGGCGTGCCGCTCGTTGACAGGTCTTCGGCGATGCCTTCGAACGCCGTGGTGAGGCCATGCAACTCGCCGTCCAGGAAAAGCTCGTCGTTCTTCGTCGCCGCCCCTCTGCCTCAACGGCAGCGTGGCAAGGGAATTCGCGGTAAGTAGCAATCGGCTCGCGCCACCGACGAGTGCCGCGAGCTCATCTCGGTGCACGAGCTTGGTGCCCTGCTCGGCGAGGTAGACCCGGAACGCGACGTCGAGTCGTGCGCGATGCGACGGTCGCGACTCCGGCCGCCGATCCGCTGACCGCCTCTTGGCCGAGCGTCGCGTGCGTGCCGATGAGCGAGTGCACGGCCGACGACAAGTAGGTGGTGCCGGTGCGGTAGGCGTCGGCGAGGTCCGGGAGACGACTGGTCCGGCGCCTCGCGGCCACAGCAGGAAGCCGGCGACCAGGCTGACTGCGCAGCCGATCGCGACGTCCTCGACACGCACGAGGCCGACGCGCCAGCCGGTTGGTTGCACGATGTTGAAGAGGATCGCGAGCAGCACGGTGAAGGCGGCCTGCCCTGCGAGGAACGAGATGCGCAAGCGGTGCGTAGCTCGCGAGCAGGACGGCGAACGGCAGCACGATCCACAACGCTGTTGTGTTGTGGCCGATGCCGACGAGCAGTGCGCCGCCGACGATGAATCCGAGCGACGTGCCGGCGATCGCGCGCAGGGCGATGGCTCCGGTGCCAAGTGCGTTCGACCGCAGCACAGCGAGGGTTCCGAGCACGACCCAGAAGCCGTGCTGCACGCCGGTCACCTTCGCAACAAGCACGGCCGCCGCGACGCCGACGGCACCGCGCAGGCTGTTGCGCAGCCACACCGACCGCAGGCTGGTCTGCGCGAGCGCCTGCTGGGTGATCTCGCCGATCCCCGTTTGCGGAGCGTCCGCTGCGCCGTACCAGCGCGACTGTTCCGCCCGCACGGCGTCGTGATCGGCATTGCCAGAAGCAACAAGGGCGGACGACGCGGCAGCTGCGGTCGTCGTGGCAACAGACCGTGCGTGGAACGCACACTCCAGCACATCGGCGTCCGCCTCGATGTTTGCAGCGGACCAGCTGTTCGACGAGCTCAGCCGTCGCCATCGCCGCTTGCGCGCGCATGCTCCCGAGCAGTTCGAGGTCGATGACCAGCGCCGGTTCGTCGCACGGTGCGCACGCGACCTTCTTCGTGCTGCCGGCGTCGGCGTCGATCAGTGCGGTGCCCGCGTCGTGGAGGGCGGTGATCGAGAGGCTCGAGCAACTCGCGGTCTTTCGGTGTCGCGCGTGCGTAGCCGTCGGCGGGCAGGTCGTCATGCTTCGCCGTGAGGGTCAGCAGCCAGTCGATTTCCTCGACCAGTTGGACAATTGCCTGCTCCGACAGCGTCGCGCCGGTCGGCCTGAATGGGGTGGCCAGGTAGGCACCCTTGAGCTTCGCGACGGCCTGTTCTGCTGCCTTGCGAGTTCTCCTCGACGGGCTCGCCGTCGAGGGTGGCGCGCAGGTGTTCGGCGATTCGGTGCAGCGCGTTGCCGGCCAGCGTGCCGAGCCCGGCCTGCGGCGGATCGCGCCACACAAGGAAGACCGACAGCGTTCCCACGACCGACGCGAGCGCCCAGCCTTCGAGCCGCGGTCCGATCGCACTCGCTTTCGCGGGCAGTGTGAGGGGCAGGATCAGCACGAGCATCGACGCGACCGAGCCCTTGGCGACGTAGCCGCTGAGGATGCCGAGGAACAGCACGAGGGCGGCCGCGAGCCCCGCGACGACGACCGCGAGCCAGGTGACTCGTGAGGCCAGGGTGCCGATCGTGATGAAGACGGCACCGACGACGGCGAGCCCGGCGTAGGCGATGAACCTCCGTCGTAGGGGGCCGCCGAAGTCGGCGAGCAGCAGTACCGAGAAGGCGCCGATGGAGGCGAAGGTCGCGATCTGCGGGTTCTTGAGAACCTTGTCAGCGAACGCGAACAGGCCGGGGATGACGACCGCGGCGCGGATCGACCGTTTCGCTACGGCGTCCCATCGGGGTCTCGACAACCCCCACATTCCGGGACGCGTCAGAGCCGACGTCCACGTTGCGAGCCACCCTGGCGTCGATCCTCCAAAGCTGACCATGAACGCAGTCCACACGACCGATTTCGCCGCCGCAAATCGGCCTGCCACAGGATGTGCGATCGCTGCCCTCCTGGGGAGGTAAACGCACAGGCTGTCCTCTTACCAGACGGGGTAGCCGCCGTCGTCAGGCTTGCAGCGAGCCAAGCAGCCCGGTAGCGATCTCGTGGCGGTTCTTGCCGAGGCTCTTCGCCTGGTACATTGCGGCAGCCGCCTGCGCGAGGACGTCTTCGACTCGTCGCCGGCGCTCGCGAACGCGAGCCCGATACTGACGGTCACCGCGTACTCGTGCCCCTCGAAATCGATCGGCACCGCGAGCGTGGCTTCGAGGCGTTCGGCCAACTGCACTGCATAAGCGCGGACGTCGATGGGCGCGCCATCGGGGCCGGCCCAGGTCCGTGACGACGGCTCGACGATGATCACGAAGCCGTCGCCCCCGACGCGCGCGGCGGTGTCCTCGGCGCGCAGCGTGGCGAGCAGTCGTGCCGCAGTCGCTTCGAGCACGGCGTCGCCCGCCTCGTGACCGCCGTCGTCGTTCACAGCCTTGAATCCGTCGAGATCGCAAAACAGCACGGCGAGCTCGTGGCCGCTGCGGTTGGTGCGAGCGAGCGTGTTGCTCAGGCGGTCGACGAGCAGAGTTCGATTCGGCAAGCCGGTGAGTGAGTCGTGCAGCGCAGCCTCCGCGAGCTGCTGCTCGATGCGCACGAGTTCGGTGACGTCACTCGCGACACCAAGAAGCTGCGTCACCTCGCCCGCGTCGTTGCGCAAGAACGGAGTGACGCTGCGGGCGAACCAGCGAAACATGCCGTCTTCCACTCGAATCCGGTAGCGGATTCGTACGACCTCGCCATTCGGCAGCGCTTGAGCGGCGGCGTTCTGTTCGCGCACCCGCAGCCGATCGTCGGGGTGCACGAGCCGGTCGATGATGTCGTCGCCGAGCTCCTTCACCTGCTGGTCGCTGTAGCCGAATTCGGTGAGGTTCCTCGACGACCACAGATTGCGATTCGTCAGGGCATCCGCAACAAAGATGACATCGGGGCTCGCCGCGAGTACAGCGTCTTGGAAGGCAGCACTCTCGCGTAGCTCGGTTTCGCGCTGTCGCAACAACGTCACGTCGTGCATCGTGCTGACCGCGCCCACGACCTCGCCCGCTGGCCCGCGAAGCGGCGTACCGGTGGCAATCACCCTCGTTGCGGCCGCGCCGGCCGGCGCGATCACCATCTCTGTCTTCCAGGTGGCTCCATCTCGAAACGCTCGCACGATCGCGTTGTTTTCGACCGAGAGCGGGGTGACGCCATCGGCCTCGAAGAGGTCGTCGCGAAGATGCTCGAGCTGCTCAGCGCTTGGCTCGATGTCGGGATCAAGTCCGTGCCAACCACGCGCCGTCCGGTTGATGACTGTGACATTGCCGGTGGTGTCGCACGCGAGGATTCCGGCACCCGCATTGTCGAGCAGCGACTCGGTGAACATCTGGTGTTTGGCCAGTTCGAGACTCGCGGCCGCGATGCTCTGTTGCGCCGCTTCCAGCTCGCTGATGTCGACCATCATGCCGACCATGCGAGATACGGCACCCGACGTCTGGCGCACGACAGCCACGCTGATGAGCACCGTGAGCGGCGTCCCGTCCTTACGGCGGTAGTCGCGTCGCGCCGTGTATGCGGTGCCCTGTGACAACGCGGCCATGCTCCGCGCCTGCGCGGCTTCGGTCGGTCGGGTCGATCAGCATTGTTGCCGGGCGGCCGATCAGTTCGTCGCGTTCGTAGCCGGCATTGCACAGGCCCGCGGATTGACCGCGACGATCGTGCCGTCGGGACGCACTTCCAAAATGCCGATAGGAGCAAGGGTGAACAGCGCGCGGAAGCGCTCCTCACTGGCCCGCAACGCTGCGGCAGGCGACATCGCCTCACCAAAGTCTCGTTCGGCAAGAACAGCGTCGCTCGCTCGCCGTGTCGGCGTCACGGCGACGGGCGCAGCGGCAGCCGTGTCTCGCGCCGACGAGCCAGGCGTCAAAGGTCTTCGACCGGCGCGGGTCGAGCGATGTAGTACCCCTGCGCGATGTCGCAGCCGAAGCCACGCAATGTCACGAGCGCCTGGGCGGTCTCGACCCCTTCGGCGACGATGTTCAATCCGAGGTTCTGCCCGAGTTCGATGACGCTGTGCACGATGAGCGCATCGCGGGCATCGGACGACATCGTCATCACGAACGAGCGGTCGATCTTCAGCTCGTCGACCGGCAATGTCTTCAGCTGGCTGAGGCTGGTGTACCCGGCGCCGAAGTCGTCGATCGACAGCCGAATGCCGAGATCCGAAAGGTTGTCGAGTAGTCGTTGCGCGCGCACCGGGTCGAGCATGATCGCCGACTCAGTGACTTCCAAGCTCGAGCAGTGACGCCGGCACCCCGTGTGCGGCGAGCAGGTCGGCAACCTCCGTCGGCAGGTGCTCGTCAAGCAGGTTGCGCCCAGAGAGGTTGACTGACACGCGCAACGGCATGCCGCCGTCCGCCCAGATCCTGGCTTGAGCGAAGGCGGCGTCGAGCACGTAGCTCGTGAACGGACCGATCAGGCCGGTGTGTTCGGCCGCCGGAATGAACGAATCCGGATACAGCAGCCCTTGTGTCGGATGCTGCCAGCGGGCAAGTGCCTCGACGCCCACGACCTTGCCGCTCGCGACGTCGACCTTGGGTTGGTAGTGCAGCACGATCTCGTGCATCTCCAACGCGCGGCGCAGATCACCTAGCAGGGCGAGCCGTACAGGCGAGTGATCGTCGACTTCCCTGGTGTACGCGAACACGCCGACGTTGCGGGTCTTCGCGACGTACATCGCGACGTCGGCGTGCTGCAGCAGCGTCGTGGCATCCGTGCCGTGCTCACCCGACAGCACGAGGCCGATGCTGGCGTCGACGTCGAGCTCGACCCCTTCGACGTTGAGGGAGGACTTCCAACGCTCGCTGGAGGTTCTCGGCGATCTCGTCGCGCGGCTGCGAGGTCCTTGACGTTCGGCAGCAGCACGGCGAACTCGTCGCCGCCGATGCGGGCAACGGTGTCAGCGTCTCCGACTACCGCCGCAAATCGGCGTCCGATCTGAATCAGCAGTTTGTCGCCGTAGCTGTGCCCGAACGTGTCGTTGATTTCCTTGAACCGATCGAGGTCGATCAGCAACAGCCCGGTGACTGCGCCCGAGCTCGCCGCGGCTCGCAGGGCGGCTTCGAGGCGATCGACCAACAGCGGGCGGTTCGCCAGCCCGGTGAGTGCGTCGTGCAAGGAGCGTTCGACGGCCGCGGCTCTTTCGGTCTTGAGCTCTCGCCGGTAGCCGCGGACGAGACCCGCCAAGACGCCCGCGAGCAACAGCCCGAGGCCGAGGATGACGAGTTCGGTGCCCCCGCTGACATGGGACGACCAGATGGCAAGACCGCTGAGAGCAAGCGACAGCACGACGATGCCGAGCGCGGCGAGGCGACCGCGTCGTGCGCATGCGGCGGTCGGGATCCGGTGAGAGGTCTCGCGAACGCGATGGCTTGGTCTGGGCAGCGCGTGAGAGACCGTTCACCTTCGGCAATACGGCGGGAGTCTCACTCCTGCATCATCGACCTATTTGAGCCGATTCGCAGGAAAAGCGCTGGTCGGAGCTTTCTTCAGTGCGCGCCCAGCCGCCCGAGGCACTCCGGCCCGGCGCCGGCATGCACGATTGTGGCCGCGTTCGGGATGGCAAGCACTCGATGGACGTCGGTTGGGTAGTCGGTGCGATAGAGGGTGCAGGTCGGCACACCTAACACCAGGAACGCGGCGGTATCGGCTGCGATACCCGCGGGCGCCTCCCACGGCAGGTTGTGGCCGAGGTCGGTCTGCTCGCCCGAGTCGGTCGGTGGCAGGGCGCCGTATTGCTTCCACCAAAATGGCGTGCCATGAGCTGGCCGCGACATCAAGCGAGCCGATCAGCTGCTGCTCGGCGGCTGGTGAGAAGACGTCGTCCTGCGTCGCGTACAGCACCAGCGTCGGCACGCCGCAGCTGCTGCAGTCGCGCGGTGTTGTCGGCGACGACGAGATCGTCGACCGTGCCGATCCAGGTGCCCACCGCGACGGCTTGCGCGTCGGTCTGGAGCTGCGCGAGCAGGTTCGGCGGCGCGACCGACGAGGTCTCGTACTCGTCGTCGATGAACTGCGTGAAGTCCGGAACGGCCACGCCAGGGTTGAGGCCGTAGACGCCGGTCGGCCACGTGTAGCCGGCCGCGGTGAAGTCCTGCTGCCACTCGCCCTGCACGACCTCGCTTTGCACTGCCTCGACGAGCGGCTGCAGGCCGTTGGTTGCCGTCGAGACGAGCACCATTTGCGACACGCGGTTCGGGTGGTCAAGTGCGATCTCTTGCGCGACGAGCGTGCCGACAGAGTGGCCCAAGATCGCTACCCGCGCGACATGTTCAGCGTCGAGGAACGCGACGATGTCGTTGGCGTAGTCGATCGGGCGGAAGCAGTTGTCTGGGTTCGCCGCACAGCGTGCGGCGGGCGGTTGCGTCGTCTCGCCCTGGCCGCGCAGGTCGGGGATGAGGAACCGTGCCCACGGCATCAGTCGCTGCAACCGTGGGACGACGAGTGACCAGCTCTGCACGTCGTCAGCGAAGCCGTGCAGGAGCAGGATCACGGGTCCGTTGGCGGGTCCGATGTCGAAGTAGCGCATCGTGATGCCGGTGGGCAGCTGCGCGCTGCACAGCGGGCCGGTGAAGCTAGCACATCGGGCGGCCGCAGGCTGTGGTTGCTGCGCTAGCGCAGGACTGGCGAGGAGCCCAGTGGTCGCAATCGCCACTATCGCGGCCATGACACGGAAACGTCGCATGCCGTGAAAGCTAGGCGACGCCGTGGGCCGACCGCGATAGGGAAAACCCAACATCGCAAGACCTTGCGACGCTCATGACCGGCCGAATGCGCGGGATTTACAGGGCGCACCGCGTCACCGACACTGGTGTCCGCGCCTGACGGGAGGGGCGTCATGTACGTACGCGAGGCGATCACCTGCGCGGTTTGTTCCTGCTCGACAGAGCCGCCGCGAGTAGCACTCGAGCCGAGTTCGTCGCGAACGTGTTGCCGATTCTGCGGACGATGTTTCACGCCGACGAGTCGAGTCAGAGCGAGGTCGTGACCGGCACCGGACGTATTGCTTCATGCGTCGGCTACCCGACCCCCAGCACCACTCTGCCTGGCGCTCTTCGCGCTTACGAATCGAGACCGCTCGAGCACCCGTGGGTGGCATACGTGACGCGTCGTCGTCCGGCCGGGACGATCCGGTTAACGGATCTTTGCTCGACCGCGGACCTTCGCCGGTCCGCGTTCTACCAGGACTTCTACCGCCCGCGCGGAGTCGAGTACGCGGACTATCAAACGGTGTCGACCGCCGGCGGACGCGTCGTTGGATTCGGCGTGTGCCGCAAGGATCGTGACTTCACCGCCGACGAACACGACTTGCTTGAGCATCTACGGCGCCCGCTCGCCAGCATCTGGCAACTGGTCGCGCGCGTCGAGGCGATCGACACCGCTAGCGCTAAGGCGCCCGCCAAAGTAGGCGGCGAGGCTCTCACGCCGACCGAAGGCCGGGTGTCCTATCTCGTTCTGCGAGGCTGGCGCACGGTCACCATTGCCGAGTCACTGGGCGTGTCGACTAAGGCCGTCGAGCAGCACTTGACGCGCATCTACCGGAAAGCCGACGTCAGCTCACGCGCGGAGTACATCCTGCTGTCATTGGAACACCCCATGATCACGAGTGAGGCCTGCGCAGCTGGGCTTACGACTTCGTTGCGGGTGCTGGCGGGAGCGCCGGACCGACTGCAGCGGACGGCGGGACGGCGACGGTCCCTGAGTTCGCTGACCCGCCGCTTCCGCTGAAGCCGGCGGACGTCGAGGCGACCGGTCCACCGACCGGCGGGAGCGGCTGGTCGCCGAGGAATGACGGGTCGACCGCGATGACGGTCAGCGGGTCTGTCGAGCCCTCGACTGTGAAGAACCACGTCGGCACCAGGATGTTCGAGCCGCCGACTGGTCGATCCGTCAGCGGCCGTTGTCGCGCCAGTCGCGTTGTACTGAAGTTGCAGACCGATGACCGCGCCGGTCACCTTCTGCGGCTTCGGCGTCGGGCAGGGGTAGGCCGACTGAACCGGCGCAGGGCCCGTGCTGTCGATCGCAGGTGCGCTCACCGGCGCGGGCGGCGGTGACGCGACCAGCACGGTGTTCGGCGACGCCGACGCGGCGGGGTTCAGCGGGAACTTCACGTTCGGCCCGGTCGGGCTCGCCGACGCAGCCGGGTTCAGCGGGAACTTGGTGTTCGGTCCGCTAGCCACTGGAGCCGGCAGGTCTGAAGCGCTTGGGTTAAGCGGGAACTTGGTGTTCGGGCCGCTGGCCGCCGGGCACTGGGCCGCCATCGACGGGGATGGGTCCGCAGTACATCGCGATCATCGGCATCGGGCGGTCGGCGAGCGACTTGAACGCGGCCGCAGCGGTCTGCAACGGGTAGTCGTCGCCGGACTTCGGTGCCACCAGACGACCGGTAGCGGCGCGAATTCCCTTCGCATCGACGTCCACATTGGTTTCGATGCCTTGCGTCGGCATGCCGTCGATCTGCGGCGCGACCGTCAGAGTCGACGACGGCGACGAGGCGTTGAACTGCTCGCTGCCATTGACGCCGAGCTTCGAGAGCAGGCTGGCAGCAGCGGCTTTGGTGGTGGTCTCGTCGGGTCCCTGCACGGGGGTGTTGTCAGTGCCGGGGGCAACCGGCGCGACTGCGCAGCCGTACCCGACGGAAGCGCCGTCGGCGTTGTCGATGTCGGTCTGGTACGCGGGGCACGGGACGGTGTCGGCGCGGTTGTACGACCACTGCTCGCCGTCGGTGTCGCGCACGCGCAGGTCACCGGCCGACGTCGAGAGCTCCCAGCCGAACGCGTGGCGTTGCGGGGTGCCTTGCAGCCCGAGCGCGGAGGCGAGCTTCGTGACGTCGGCTTCGCTCGCCTTGCCTGATTGCCAGGTCCAGATCGGCGCGTGCGTGGGCGTCGGTCGGCAGCGTTCCGGAGAGCACGTAGCCGCCGAATCCGCCGAACCGGGGGTCGATGGGCATGGCGCCGTGCGGAGCTGCGCTGGCCGCCGGCGCGACGCCGGCGGCGGCGATCATCGGGGCGGCTTCGTTGCCCGCGGAGGTGCCGGTGCCGATCAGCAACTTGGGAGGCTTGTTGCCACGTGCCGGCGGCGCTGTTCTTGCTCGCGCAGCCGACCAGCAGCACGCCTGCGGTCACGATGGCCAACACGGCAGTGCCGCTAAAAGCTGACTTCTTGGACGCCGATGTGCCGGGCATGGTGTTTCCTCCAGGTGCGAACCCGCTGAGCTGTCGGGGGTTCGACGTCGATCAAGCCAACCACGGTTCCACCGACTAATCGGCAGGTCGGCCTGGGTCGGGCGGGCGGGGGCGAACCTACGCGGTGAGGGAGGCACGGGCTTCGACTGTTACTCGGCGGGAGAGGTCGACTTGGTGGGCCGGCAGCGGGCGGCCGAGCCAGTAGCCCTGGCCCTCGTCGCAGCCCAGCGACTCGAGCAGCTTCGCCTGATGCGGAGCCTCGATGCCTTCGGCCACGACGCGCATACCCATGGCGCCGGCCATCGCGATGATCGCCGCGATCAGGGGAGCGCGTGTCGTGTCAGGAGGCAGTGCCATCACGAAAGAGCGGTCGATCTTGACGATGTCGACGGGCAGCCGGTCGAGCCGCGAGAGGCTCGAGTAGCCGGTGCCGAAGTCGTCCAAAGCAACGCGGACGCCGAACGAGCGCAGCGTGCTCAACGCAACAATCGCCTGCTCGGAGCTGCCCTCTAAAGCACTTTCGGTGACCTCGAGCACAAGTTGCGACGGCGGCAACCCGACGTCCGCTAGCAAGGCGAGCACGCCCTCGGCATATCCGGCGTCGACCAATTCGCGGCCGGACACATTCACGTTGACGGTCAGCGGCAGTCCTTGCGAGGCCCACAGCGCAGCCTGGCCGCACGCCGGTCGTCGAGCACCCAGTCGCCGAGAATGCCGATGACGCCGCTCTCTTCTGCGAGTGGGATGAACGCGTCGGGCATCACGAGCTGTTGCCCATCAGGCGTTGTGCGCAGCCACCGAACCAACGCCTCGACACCGGTCACAACGCCAGTGCGCAGATCGACCACCGGCTGGTAGAACGCCCGCAACTCGTCGTCCGCTATGGCTTGTCGTAGTTGCATTGCTTCTGCGGCGCGGTTGCCGCTGCGCAGGCTGGTGCGATTGCGGCCGGCGCGTTTGGAGTCGTACAACGCAGCGTCGGCGCGGGCCAGCAGCATGGGCAGCGTGTCGCCGGGTTCCCATGCAGCGATGCCGGCGGAGCACGTCATCCCGCCGGGCACGGAGACCCGCAGTCGTTCGGTTGGTGACGACGCCTGGGCAAGGGTGGATTCCTGTAGTACCAAGGCAAATTCGTCACCGCCGTAGCGTCCGAGAACTTCGTGTTCGCGAGAGAGTGCGCGCCACGAGTTCGCGATCGAGCGCAGCAAACGGTCACCGCTGATGTGTCCGCCGGTGTCGTTCACGAGCTTGAAGTGGTCGATGTCGAGCAGCGCCAACGACAGCACGGTGCCGGTAGCTGCGGCGCGGTCGAGGGCTTCGGTCAACACGCGGTCGACGCCGCGACGATTCAGCAGGCCGGTCAGCGGGTCGACCTCGGCCTCGTCGGCGGCCCGCACGAGGCGTCCGACAACGAGCGAGACCGCGATCAAAACGCCGGGCGTGATGATCACCTGGCCGTCGTGGATCGCACCGACCGCCGCGAGTGATCCGACGCACGCGCCGATTGTCACAACGAGATGCAAGAGAGCCCATGGCCATGCGAAGAAGAAGAAGACGTCGACCGCGACAAACACGAACAGCGTCGTGCAGGCGACCGAAGTCACGCCGCCGCCGGACTCATACACCCCGATGACGATGAGTGCATTGCCGAGCAACAAGATCAGGTGGTAGGCCCACCGCGGCACCCGATGACCTTGCCAGAAAATGGCGGCGCCGCAGGCGATGGCGAATGCGCCGACAGCGCGAACGAAACCTGCATGGACGCCGGGTTGGCGCGCGAAGGTGAAGGCGAGCACCAACACGATGCCGCCGGCCATATAGAGGACGCCGGCGGTGACCGCCATGGCGCGGGGGCTGGCGATCGACGGCGCTACCGCGAGGCGCGGGTGCCGTAGTCGGCCCAGGCTTCGGCGTGAGCTCACGTCGAGTTCGTGCGCCAGCCTCATAGCTGTCCTATCGGCACGTGGCCCAGCTCTTGCAGAGGTTCACCCCGGTCGGGTGTGGCTGCAAGAGCCGGGCCACGGCCTTCTGGGATTACTTCGCGAAATCCTTCGCTAGCTGCGTCAGGTTCGGGATTCCGAGGCCTGATGCCGGGTTCCAGGTCGCGCCCTGCTTACCCGTGTAGTACTCGTTGTTGTTGCTGAAGACACCCGGCAGTGCGGTGCTGACACCCTTGAGGTTCGTCTGGAAGAGGTACTGCTTGCCAGAGAACACCGTGGTGTCGTTCAGCGGGGTGAACGGTGAGTTGCCGCCGTTCGCCCAGTTGTAGATCTTCGGGTTCCAGAAGCCGACCCGGTGGCCGACGTAGCTCTCGAACACCGCCGACGTGCCGTTGAGTTGCGGTGACACGAAGCTGGTTCCGCCGTACTGCTCGAAACCGCCGTCCGCCGCGAACAACGTCGGGTCGTAGTCGGCGTAGCCGGTCTGCGGGTCGGCGTTCGTCGACACGTCAGGCTCGCCACGACCTTGGTTCTGGTGACCGCTCGACAACCCACGGGTTCGGGGTGAAGCTGAAGGCGGTCGGTTCCGTCAGGCCAGGAGCGACCTGCTGGGGATCCGTGCCAGTGAAGTACTGCCGAGCATTGAAGCCGGAGATGCCGTTCTGGTAAGCCGGCCGCGGCTCGAGGACGCTGTAGCCACCGCCATCGCCCGCAACAAGGGTGATAGCCGCGGTTGCTTCGTCAGGGAAGCCGAGTGCCTTGTAGAGGTCGGCCAGGTAGTCCCAGCTCCACGCGCGCTCGGCCGGGATGTTCGCCGACTCGGTGCCGATGAGGTTGCCCTTGGAGTCCGTGACTCCGTAGGTCTGCAACCCGGCCGGCGTGGTGCCACCTGCTGAGGTCGTGTACGGGCTGTCCGCTCCGTTGTCGACGGCGAGGTTGGTGCTGCCGACATCTGGCAGGGCGTCGTATGCACCGGCGTCACCGGACGACGAGAAGTTCGACGTGCCCTGCGCGCCGAGCTCGGCCATGACCTGGTCGAACACGGTGACGTACGCCGGTGGCTCGGTGCCCTTCACGAATTCCCTGCTGGATGTAGGTTTCCGACTCGCCCCAGCTGATCGACAACGTGTCGTTCAGGTTGTCCGACGCGGCGGAGTAATACGCGTCCGCAGCACCCGGGTCGCTGTTTGGCGCTTCGTACAGCCGAACGTTCGCGCCAGGCGCGATCGCACCGGACTGCTCGACGTCCAGGTCAGATTCGTCCGAACCGACAGCCACGCTCGGGCCGGGAGAACCACCGTCGATCGGGATGATCTTCAAGCGGTTCGGGTTCACGTTCAAGCCGAGGACGTTGTTCCAGAACTTGACCGGCGTCGACGGGTCGATGGCCGCGAACGTGACGATGCCGATGGTCTCGCCCTGGCCCTTAGCGCCGCCGTTCTCGATCGGCTTGAGGTTGTAGTTCTTCACGAAGTCAGCAGGGGTCATCATTCCGGCCGGGACGCCGGTGCCAGCCGAAGCCGTGACGTTGACCTTCTGGCCCTGCGCGACCTTCGCGTTCGACACGAACGGCGAGTAGTTGCTTAGGCCAAGGATCGCCAGGATCGGGCTGCCGAACTGCTGTGGCACCCGCGGGTTGGCGAGGCTGCCGAAAACGGTCTGCTGCCTGAAGCCGCCGTGGATGCCGGGAGCCTTGATGCTGAAGTTCTGCAGCGAGATGCTCAGCGCCTTGTTGAACTGGCCGGCAGTGCCGGTGGCCTGGATGTCGAGGCGGTCGCCGAGGGCGTTCGTCTTGATGCCGAACGCCTTGAAGTAGAGCTGCAGGGCCGCGATCACCAGCGGCGACTGGCCGTACTGGTTCGCGAACTGCTGGGCGGTCAGGTACGGGCGCGTTCCAGCCGTTCGCCACCCTGTTCTCGAGCTGGCTGCAGGCCGGGGGACCGCAGGATGATCGAGACCTGCACCGGGGTGTTCGGGTCGGTGGTGCCCAGCGGCGTACCGGCAGCCAGCGGGGCGACGTTCGATTGGGCAACGCTGACGGTCGGGTCGTCGAGTTCGGCGACGCCGGCGCTCGCGGTCGCGCCCTGGGCGGCTATGAGAGCTCCTGCCACACCGACGCTGAGTGCACCTGCAATCACCCGCCTCTTGGTGAAGCGAACGATCGGATGTGCGTTGGGCATGGGTTGGTCCCTCCGTGTTTGGCGCGCCAGACCGGTAGGTCGGGCGCGCGATTGTGTGTCTCCCCAGGGCAACCTAACTAGCCCGAATGCCGAGGGCTACCCCCCATCCGGATTAAGCCCGTTTTGGTGCTTTGCTCGGCCTTTACTCTTTGCGCTGTCGTGGCGTGGAACATCGCCGCCATGTCCTGCTGGCCGTGCCCTTTTTGCACCGTGCGTTCAAGCTTTTGCTGGACGGCGGTCATGAGGTCTTCGTTCGATGCCTGCGGCTTCGGCGGCGGCGAGGATCAGACCGATGTCTTTGTAGGCGCCGTCTGTTGGGAAGGCTGGGGCGAAGTTCCTGTTGATCGTCGCTGCGCCCTTCATGTGGAGGAACGGGTTGTCGGTCGCCGAGCCCTTGACGGTGTCGAGGAAGAGTTGCGGGTCGAGGCCGAGGCCTTCGGCGAGGGCGATCGCTTCGGCGATGGCGGCGGTGACTGCCAGGACCCAGCTGTTGACGACGAGCTTGAGCTTCGACGCTTCTCCTACGTGGTCGAGCCAGATCGTTCGTGCGCCGATGGCGTCGAAGACGGGTTGGCATCGTGGTTCGAGGTCTCGGTTTCCTGCGGCGAGGACGGTGAGCGTGCCGTCTTCGGCGGGCTTCTTGGTGCCGATGACTGGCGCATCGACGAAGGCGACGTTCGCTTGGCTGGCGAGCTCCGCGAGGCGTTCGATGGCCTCGAGGCCGACCGTGGAGCACTGCAACCAGATCGCGTCGTTGCTCATCGCGTTCAGGGCTCCGCCGTCGACCATCGTCTGCTCGACGGCATTGCCGTCGATGAGGATCGTCATGACGAAGTCGGCGCCGTTGGCGGCGTCGGCCGGGGTGTCGGCGACGGTGATGCCGTCGCTCTCGAGGGCTTGTGGCCTTGTCGTGGCTGCGGTTCCAGGCCCGGACGGCAAAGCCGGCCTTCTGCAGGTTCCGCGCGATAGGCGCGCCCATGATCCCGGTGCCAAGCACAGCGATGGTCGGTTGCGTAGTCACGTGTCTCCCGTTCGGTTGGTCAGACGCGGCCATTCCCCGGACGCGGTCGCCCTATGTCTATCGCGCAGGAGGCGCAGGCCGGCGGCGGCTAAAGTCTTTTCCCACGGGCCGTTAGCTCAACTGGCAGAGCAGCGGACTTTTAATCCGCGGGTTCCGGGTTCGACCCCCGGGCGGCCCACCCATTTGATGTATTGATCCGGCTGATGCCCGACATTTCGTGGTCGGTTGATTCCCGACGGTGTCGGGTGGTTCCCGACATGTGTTCGGTTGATGTCCGACATCTTGCCCATCACCCTGCGTGTAGTGACGTCGGGAGGTGGCCTGGGTGCTGCTGGAGTTGAGCAAGATGGAACAGCGTTACGACGCGGTGGTGGCGATCCTTCGGGACGGGCTTCGGTGAGGGAGGTCGCCCAGAAGGTCGGGGTGCATTGCGACACGGTCTCTGTGTGGTTGGCCCGCTCGAAGAAGGGGGGCCGACGGGTTGGCGGACGGATCGCACCGGCCCACGGTTCGCCGTTGCAGATAGCCGCCGCAGGTTGAGGTGCGGGTACTGTAGCTGCGCCGGTTGCGGTCCGCCATTCGATAGGGCGTCGGGTGCCGCGTACACGCCGAAAGCTGCGCTCTGTCACGCGATTCAGCGCAGTCGCGCGAGGCACAATCGAGTGGGCTAGGACACCTGCTGACATCGGTTGGGCACCTGCGTGGGGCAAGCACCGCGGATACGGCTGGCAGGCGTTCGGCGTGTCAATGATGTTCATCGCTGCGGTGCTCGCGTCGGGCGGGTTACTGGGCGTCGTGAGTCCGCACGCCAAGTATCCGTTTCTGCCGGTGAAGGTGTGGCATCTGATCTATGAGATCCCGCAGTCGATCTCGGCCGGCATCGTCGAAGAGCTTGTCGTCGTCGCGCTTCTCGTGACCGTGCTCGAGCAGGCGCGCACCAAGGTCTGGGTCATCTACGTCGTCGGGCTCACGCTGCGGCTGAGCTACCACGTCTACTACGGCTGGGGCGTCATCGTCTTCCTGCTGTGGGCGGCTACCGCGATCTGGTTGTTCCGCCGTACCCGGCGCATCACCCCGCTGATCGTCGCGCACATGGTCTACGACTCGTTCGGTTCGTTCTACCACGAGATTCCTCATCCACCCGCCGCGGTCGGGGCGCTCATCGGATGGGCGGTGTTTGGGCTCGTCATCACCGGGATCCTGCGGGCGATTCAGATCGCTACGCATGGACATCGAGCCGCCGGGCACCAGAGGGTGGCGGTCGGCGCCGCAGCTCACCCTCTCGATTGCGGTGCCGCGGGACTAAAAACGGCGAGACAGCACGTCGTCCGTGCGAGGCTCTGATCATGGAGTCTCTGCCTACCGGCCTCTACGAGCAATTGCTCACTGAAGCAGTCCTCCTTGAGAGCGACAACCTGCAGGCACTCTTGCGGCATGTCGATGACTCCGAATCGGCGGGCCTGCTTGGCGAGTATGTCGGGCGTGCGGTTTCCCGCGTGCTCGCAGCACTGCCAGCGGAGAGTCGCGTCGAACGAGCCAACGAGATTTTGGAGACGTTGGCAGAGGGCCTGATCGCGCACGGTCCCCGACAGTTGCTTGCGCTGGCGCGTCAGGAGCAGCCGGGGGTCTGGCGACTGCTCCAGATCCGTCCGTCTGTACCGCTGTCCAGGCCCGCCCTGCTGACGAACTCCTCCTCGGATCCCAAGCTTGGCTCGGAGCTCCGCGCGGAGCTCGCGACCGCCGATCGTGTGGACCTTCTGTGCGCGTTCGTTAAGTGGTACGGCTTGCGGGTCCTGGAGGAGCAGCTCGAGGATTTGAAAGTTCGCGGAGTCCCGCTCCGGGTTCTGACTACGACCTACATGGGTGCGACGGATCGCACGGCACTGGACCGGCTCGTTAGGGACTTTGGCGCACAGGTAAAGATCAACTACGAGACACAGTCCACTCGCCTGCACGCGAAGGCTTGGCTGTTTCGACGCCTGACGGGCTACGACACCGCCTACGTAGGGTCCTCCAACCTCAGCCGCGCTGCGCTACTCGATGGTCTGGAGTGGAACGTCAAGCTCGCTGGATCTCATACGCCGGAGCTGCTTGCGAAGTTCGAGGCGACGTTTGACTCCTATTGGGAGGACCCGAGCTTCGTGTCTTACGACCCGGAGACCGACCAGCAGCGCTTGAACGAGGCGCTTGGCGGTCGCTGGAGGTCTTCAGGACCGGAACAACGTGACGTTCACGCTCAGCGGCTTGGAGGTGCGCGCGTACCCGTACCAACAGCAGATCCTCGATCAACTCTCTGTCGAGAGGGAAGTGCACCGACCGACATCGCAACCTAGTCATCGCTGCGACAGGAACTGGCAAGACCGTTGTTGCCGCACTCGACTACGCACGAATGCAGATTCGTCCAACTGCCTGCTATTCGTCGCACATCGGAAGGAGATCCTGGAGCAGTCACTACGGACTTACCGCGAGGTCTCGCGGACGGATCGTTCGGGGAGCTGTACGTCGACGGCGCCAGCCGACGATGGCGCCACGTCTTCGCAAGCATCCAATCGCTTCACGCTTATGGAGCAGACAAGTTGGCGCCGGACCATTTCGCGGTTGTCGTTGTCGACGAGTTTCATCATGCGGAGGCGAGTACCTATCGCCGTCTGTTGGAGCACCTAAGCCCGTCGAGCTTCTCGGTCTGACGGCTACGCCCGAGCGAACAGACGGCGTTGACGTGCGCTCATTCTTCGGCGGCCGGGCGGCTGCCGAACTCCGACTGTGGGACGCACTCGAAGCGGACTTGCTGTGCCCCTTCCACTACTTCGGTGTCAGCGACGCGACTGACCTGTCGGCCTTGGAGTGGCGCCGCGGCGACTACGACGCACGCGCTCGAGGGTTTACACGGGCAACGATGCGCGCGTGCGAATCGTGCTGCGCGAGCTTCGGAATATGGTTCCGGAGGTCGCGGGATGCGTGCCCTCGGATTCTGCGCTTCGGTCGAGCACGCCGAGTACATGGCCGACCGTTTCCGAGCTGCCGGCATTCCGGCCCTGGCGGTCTCCGGGGCCATAGCCGGGACGATCGCGCACGGGCCCTGCAGATGCTTCGCGAGCGGGCGGTCAACATCCTGTTCACGGTCGACTTGTTCAATGAGGGCCTCGATGTCCCGGACGTCGACACTGCTGTTGCTGCTGAGACCCACTCAGAGTGCAACCGTGTTTCTCCAGCAGCTCGGGCGAGGCTTGCGACGCACACCCGACAAGCCTGTCTTGACGGTCCTGGACTTCATCGGTCAGCAGCGTCGTGAGTTTCGTTTCGATCTGAAGTACAGGGCGCTAACAGGAACGACACGTAGCGGGCTTGAGCGACAGCTCGATCATGGCTTCCCTTTCCTGCCATCGGGATGCGAGTTGGTCCTGGATTCGGTGGCGAGAGACGTCGTACTCGATAACGTGCGCCGGCAGTTGACCTTCAACCGGAGGGAGCTCATTCAAGAGGTCAGGAGTCATGGCGACCTGTCTCTCGAGGATTGGCTCCGCGAGAGCGGGCGGGAGCTCTCCGACGTGCTGAAGCGCGCGTCGTGGACGGCGCTGCGCCGGGCAGCCGGCCTGCCCGTCCCTCCTGCGGGCCCGGCTGAGGAGTCACTGCTTAAGCGCACCGCATCGGTCGTACACGTGGACGACCCTGAACGCGCGGAGGTGTACGCGCAGCTGCTGACGGGCGCAGTTCAGTTACGACGACTTGGGCGAACGAGAGCAGCGCTTTGCGCGGATGCTGTTCTTCTCTCTTTGGCCGAGGAGCGGCCCGTCAGCTATCAAGCGGGTTTCGACCTCCTGCTGAGGCATCCCGCGGTGGTGGACGAGCTTCGTCAAATGATCGCTCTGGGCTGTCGCGTGCCGAACATGTAACCGGGCGCTCGGGCGCTGGAGATGCAGGACGTGACCATGCGGATCAGCGCGCACTACAGCCGCGAGGAGGTCCTCGCGGCGCTGGACTGGGCCAATCTTCAGCGTTGGCCGGGTCCGTTTGTCGCAGGCGTCGTTTGGTCCGAAGCCGCGCAAGACGGACGCATTCTCTGGTCACCCTGCGCAAGAACGAACGCGAGTACTCACCGACGACGATGTACAGGGACTACGCAATCTCGCCGGACCTGTTCCACTGGGAGTCCCAGAATACAACCGCGAGCGGGTCACCAGCGGGCAGCGGTACGTGAACCACCAGCCGGCGGCTCCAATGTCCTGATCCTCGCTCGACAGACCAAGGAAACCGAATGGGGCGGCCCGACGGCCCTACCTTTGCCTTGGCCCGAGCCAGTACGTCAGCCACGAAGGCGAACGTCCGATGGCGATCACTTGGCGGATGTCGCACCTATGCCCATTGACGTCTTTCGCATCGCGTCCCTGTCCGCGTAGTCGGGCGCCTTTCATCGATCTGCCTCGGACGCCACCTGCGCTTCGTGTATGACCTAGTGGCGCCGATGCTCAACCTCTCGCGTGCGAGCACCGATGTGGTATTTGTCGAGAGGAGCGAGGATGCCGGCTGGCGGTTCTGCGGCAATGCGCTCGGGCGGCCCGCTTTTTCTGGCGACCCGTGGGCGCGTGGATGCTTAGGCGAGACGGCGGTCTGCCGTATCCTCGGCGGGCTTCGGTTCACTGGCTACCGTCCACATCGACGACCGGCGTTGGCCGGGCTCGAAGACCGCCAACATTGACCACGTCCTGGTGGGCCCGACCGGTGTGTATCTCGTCGACGCGAAGAACTGGACGGGTACCGTTCAGTGTGCGGACCACTCGATCTTTCAAAACGGCAAATCCCGTGACGACAAACTCATACGCCTTGCATACCTCGCGGGTGCCGTTGACGAGTTCTTGCCACCACGAAATACCCATTGCTTCGAGCAGTGCCCTTGATTTGTTTCGCTGGCGCTTCGCCAGTCGATCAGCCGGCGCTAGGTCGGGTGTTACTCAGTGATATTCGCACCGTAGGCGATGTCATAAGCAGGCGTCCTGCTGTGCTCGATCGCGTCGCCATTGACGAAATATTTGCATACCTCAGCTCCTCCCTCCCACCGATCGAGGTGGACGACGGCACAGTTGACGCGTTGTTCGCCCTTGAAGAAGCCCATCTGAACGGCATGAACCGGGCGTTGCGGGCGCCGATCGAGGACTGGATCGTTTATCTCCATCCGGAGCAAGCATCATTGGTACGCCGGACCTTCTCCGGCCCAGCGCGAGTCAGTGGGCCGGCTGGCACCGGCAAGACTGCAGTCGGTTTGCATCGACTGGCGTGGCTCGCCGCTACCCGGCCGGGGCAGATGCTTTGGACGACTTACGTTCGCACTCTGGGTCCGACCATGCGACAGGCCTACGGGCGACTCGCGCCTGAAACACTCGACCGCGTCGACTTCACCCACGTGCACAGGCTGGCGATCGACCTGCTGCACAGCCGAGGTATTCAGTGCAAGCTCGACAAGCGACTTACCGCGGAGGCATTTCGCGCTGCGTGGGCGCGGCGCGGCGCATCCCTTTCATTGGAGCAAACAGGATGCTCGCAAGAGTATTACCGCGAGGAAATCCAGAAGGTCATCAAGGGTCGTGCTCTTGACAGTCTCGAAGCTTACCTTGCCGTTCGACGTTCTGGACGGCGCACGGCCTTTACTCAGGCTCGACGCGAAGATGTTTGGAACGTTGCCTGTGCCTATGACGAGGAGTTGGCAGCGCGCGGGGTTCTCGACTTCGACGATGTCATCTTGCTTGCGTGTGGCGAGTTGCGCGTTCGTCCGGAGCCGCGTTATGCAGCAGTGGTTGCAGACGAGGTTCAAGATCTCACACTCGCCGCGGTCCAGTTGCTGCAACTTGATCATGGATGGTGCAGATAAGCCTGATGGCCTCCTTCTCATCGGCGATGGTCAACAGTCCATCTATCCTGGCGGATGGTCGCTCGCCGAAGCAGGTTTTAGCGTCACGGGTCGAGCCGCTGTGCTTCGACATAACCATCGCAACACGGCCGAGATAGTCGCGGTCGCCGGAGCCCTACTCCTGAACGACACGTTCGACGACGTAGATGCGGACGAGCAGCCCTCCATCGCGATGTCGAGGTCTTGCGTCATGGCGCCGAACCGTTCGACCGTGTCTTCTGTGATGAGACCAGTCACGACCTCGGCCTTGTCGCTGATGTTCGGGAGGTCATGAAGTTGGATGGGGTGCAACCGGGAGACATTCGCTCTTCTCTTTCCCACGAACACGCTTTGCCAGCGCTGGTTCGCGTTCTTTAACCTGCACGGTGTAGCTGTCATGGAGCTGTCGAAGTGGGATGGCACTCCACAGGACGGCATCAAGGTCGGCACGTATCACCGCGCAAAGGGTCTCGAGTTCAAGCACGTATTTCTGCCGCGCCTCGAGGTTAAGACGCAGATCTACACTGGCGGTGGTCGTGATCCACAGGTTCGGCGAGAGAAGGCAGCGATGGCCCGGCGGCACCTCTTCGTCGCAGCCACCCGCGCACGGGATTCACTGTGGAAGGGTCGCGTACACGTCGTAGTCCGGGGTGCGTCTTGCACGCGTACGCCTGCGTGATCATTGCTACGGACTGGGATTGGATGAGGCAGTGGTGAGGTTCGCGCCGCCGCCGGGTTGGCCGCAGCCGCCGGCAGGTTGGCAGCCGCCGCCCGGCTGGGAGCCTGACATCCAAGCTGGCCGCCGGCTCCGTACGGGTGGCAGTTTGGCGCACGAGAGCCGACTTCCGCCACATCGCCGCCGCGGCTTTCGCGGCTGGGCGGCAGCGATGCTGCCGCCCGCTCCGCCCAGCACTCGCCGTCCGACTATCTCTGTTTCAGCTCGTCGCGCTTGGACAGAGGTACTCGGCGTCTTCTCGATGTTCTTCTTCGTCAGCGTTCTGGCCGCGGTGTTCTATGACGCGCACCAAGCCGATCGAGCGCAACTCGATCTCGGTCTCCGAGGGCGTGCTCTCTGGCGTTTCCGCAGTTGGCTCTCGCGGCGATGGCGATCGTGGTCGTCGGATCGCTGACGCGGCTGCGCGGACTCAGCTTTTCCGATATCGGCTGGGCACCTGCGTGGGGCAAACACCACGGATACGGCTGGCAGGCGTTCGGCGTGTCCATGTTCTTCGTCGCGGCGGTGCTCGCGTCGGGCGGACTGCTCCAGGCGGTCGTGAGTCCGCACGCGAAGTATCCGTTTCTGCCGGTGAAGGTGTGGCACCTGATCTACGAGATCCCGCAGTCGATCTCGGCCGGCATCGTCGAGGAGCTCGTTGTCGTCGCGCTGCTCGTCACGGGCACTTGAGCAGGCGCGCACCAAGGTCTGGGTCATCTACGTCGTCGGGCTCACACTTCGGCTGAGCTATCACGTCTACTACGGCTGGGGCGTGATCGTCTTCTTTACCATGTGGGCGGCTACCGCGATCTGGTTGTTTCGCCGCACCCGGCGCATCACTCCGCTGATCGTCGCGCACATGGTGTATGACTCGTTCGGTTCGTTCTTCC
>CAWCZJ010000007.1:0-154329 GCA_963799955.1 uncultured Actinomycetes bacterium | reverse complement strand
TATCCTAGTGTCCTGAGTCTTTAATGCATTGAATATATTGCAGTCCGCACGCGTCTGCCAGATGGAGGAAGAACGCGGATGCGGAGCCGGAGGACCGAGGGCACCTTTGAGTCTGGCGATTGAAGAGCGCGAGAGTCTGGAGGATTGGGCGCGACGGCCCCCGCGTGCACAAGCACTGGCACAGCGCGCGCGAATTGTGTTGGAGTGCGCGGCTGGCAACCCCAACCTGGTGGTTGCGGGCAAACTCAGGATCACCCCACAGACCGTTAGTAAATGGCGGCAGCGCTTTCTGGACCGTCGACTGGATGGTCTGCTCGATGAACCGCGCCCCGGGGCGCCGCGGGCAGGTGGGTGATGCGCAGATTTCAGCGCGTGGTGCGGCTCACCTTGGAGAGCACGCCCGCTGCTGCGACCCACTGGAGCACGCGCGCGATGGCCAAGCGCAGCGGATTGAGTGAAAACAAGATGGGCCGCATCTGGCGAGCCTTCGGGTTGCAACCGCACCCGGTTTGGGGTTCAAGCTCTCCAAGGACCCGTTATCCGCCGCTGGCGATCGTTCCGGCCGCGGCGCTAGGTCTGTCGCAGGCGATTCCTGCATTACGCGGTGAGCGCGCTTGGCTTGACTCCGCCACCGGAACGGACGTCATCCGATACCCACGACTGGCCGAGGCTCGTTAGCCCAGACACGTCGTGGTCACGCTCGGGGCCGCGCGGCTTCGAACACTCGCTGGTCGCAACTTGCTGCTGGCGCGTCACGGCCGCAGATTCTTGCGTTCAGATGCGCGCGATCCGCCGCGTGTGCGGTGATGGATCCTTCCGAAATGCCATTTCCGAAAGAACCTGACAACCCCGCCGCTGCACTACGCTCGCGGCATGGACGCGCCTAACGAGCAACCCGCAGCGCTTCAGCCTGCGTTCCAGCAGCGGAGCATCGCGGTCCGCCCCTACAACGCACGCATGGCTACGCGCATGGCAAAGCGGGCGAAGCTCCCTGAGAACGCGGTCGCCGTCGCGTTCACCTTCAATAACCTTTTCACGATGGTCGTGTTCGGGATCATCAAGGACATCGCCAAACTCATTCCCTCGTTCGGCGACCTCATCGAGATGGCGGTCTCGCTAGTCAGCTTCTACTGGCATCGGGTTGTTCTCGTCACCGACAGCCACGTCTACATTTATCGCGACCTGCCCTTCCACCGCCCCGGCAAGCAGCTCAACATCTTCGAGCGCGGCCCGGGTCTCTTGGCGATCGGCAGCCCCAGGACTGGGTGGTGGTCGAAGTTCATCCGCCGCGGTCAGCTCACCTTCAGCGACGGGACCATCGTCTACCACGGCATTCTGTGGATCAAGCGCGCCCGGTACGTCGCGCAGGAGGGCAACATTGCCCCGGGGCACTAAGACTTCTCGGCCCTTGGGCAACCCCAGCGGGCGCTCGCCGATAAACGAGCGGTGTACCTCGCTCGTGGCCGCCCGGAGGTACCGTCACAGCTCAAAATGTGTGCGCTTATGTGAGCGCCCAAAACGGCAGAACCGGACACGCCGCGGCTGCGCGGTTGTCAAGAGTTGTTCTCACGCCTGCTTCGACGCCGGTTCCGCCACTTTGAGGCACCGATGATCACAGTCGGGCCAAACACCAAGACAGCAAAGAGCACGAGGCGCCATCCGAAGCCAATGTGCATCATCCGAGCGGGCTCCCTCTTGTCTTGCCTTTACTTGCCAACGGTGGTCACCTTCACACACGTCCCCGAGGGGCAGACGCCAGCTCGATCAGTCATGCGTACCTGCGCAGCGCATTCAGTGCCGGAAGCGCGTGCGTTTTCGCGTCTCCCTAGGTCGGACCAGCGTGGCTGTCCCCATAGTGTGATATTCCGTGCCCTCGACGAAGTTGGCGGGCCGCGCAGGATGAGTGGCTGAGCATGCCGGGAGCGAGCGCGAGATCGACACACTCGACGTGAGCGAGTCGAGTGCGGGCATTGACCGGCCGTCGTCCGGAGTGGGTCATACTGACGCGGTGCGGTCCGGTCGCAGGAGTCGCCTCGTAATCGGCGCGACCGTCGTAGCCCTCGTGGTCGTGGGTGCGGTCGCATTCGTGACCGTGCACGGTGACACGAGGGCGAGCGTCTTTTCCCCCCGAGATTCGCCATACCGGCAAGGCGCCGACCGGCTACGTCGTGACGTTCCGTTACCGCAACCCGACCGCCAAGAACGTTTTGATCCACGGCGAGTGGTACTTCTCCGACCCCGCGGTGACGACATCGACGAGCTCGCAGGGGCTGGATCCCACGCAGTGGAAGCCTGGCGACGTCGCGACTGGTTGGCCGGCTCCGGACACTCCCGACGGGTGGCCGGTCACCCAAATGACGAAGGACCCGCACACCGGCGTCTGGACGTATTCGATACCGCTTCCTGCGGGCTACTACAACTACGGCTTTTACCCCAATTGCAGTACGGCCGAGGCCTTGTCTAGCCCGGTCGGCTTGGGCTGTTCGGATCCCGAGGTTGCAGATCCGAGCAACCCGCCGTGGCACGACCACAACGGCGTCAGCACCGGAGACACTGAGGGCAGAAGTGAGCTCTACGTCCCGGCCGACCCCGCCTTCGACAACGTCGATGACTCCTGGGAGGGCCCGACGTCGCCGAAGGGCGAGTTGACCGATGTCAGCTACACCTCGCTTGCCGATGTCTCGGCACCCGGTGCGATCGCCAAGAACTACCTCGCCATCTATACACCGCGCGGGTATAACCCGCACCGCTCGGCTCCTTTACCCCACCCTTTATCTCAGTCCCGGCGCCGGCCTGAACGAGATCGACTGGAGCACGCAAGGCGACGCCGCCAACATCCTCGATCACCTCATTAACACCCACAAGATCGAGCCGCTTGTCGTCGTGATGACCGGCACCAGTTGCCCCAGCAACGGGACATGCGGGTTGACAACGGTTCCGGAGGACTACGACCAGGACGTACTTCTGGACGTCATGCCTTACGTCCAAGCCCACTACGACGTCTCCAAGGATCCTGCGCAGCGAGCATTCGCCGGATTCTCCGCCGGTGGCTGGGCCGCCGGCAGCCTCCTCGTCGAGGACGCGAACATGTTCGGCTACTTCGGTCTCTTCAGCCCGTGTCCCGCCGGAGCCCCGACGCCAAACGCAGCTCAAACCGCGGCGATCAAGCGCGTTCGGGTCATGGTCGGCGGTGGCAACCAGGACGCGGGATACCACCCCTACGCCGAGGACGACGTCGCCGTGCTCCAGCTCGCCGGCGCTACGCCGATCACCGAGTTTTTCTACGGCGGCCACGACTGGGGCGTCTGGCGCACCCTGCTCAAAGATTTCCTGACCAACGTCGCGTTCAAGCCGGCCAGCACCGCGCAGCACAGTTGATGAAGACCCACCAAATCCGCACCGAATCGATGGTTCGCAGCGCGGTTCGACCCACCGAGAAGTCTTGGCCTCGGGGCACCGGAGCCACAGCGACCGACACCGCTCGTCGCGAACGCGACCGGCAAGATCGTTCGACAAATACAGAGGCCGATCAACGCGCCCTGATCGGCAATGAGCGAGTTTGGGGGCCCGGCGTTCGTCAGGGCCGAAGGCCGCGCAAAGGCGCTCGAATTGGCGCGAGCCCCACCGGTCGAAGCCGTGTGAAACTGCGTTTCGTGGCACCGCCGACGTCCCGCTCGCAGCCCAGGGAGTGGACCGAGCGGGTGGCCGATTTTGACAGCAACGCTGACAGCAACGCAGGTCAATCCGGGACTGTCCGCGCGGGTTCGCTCCAACGCCTCATGTAGTCTGACCTGCGGAAACGTATTTGCGGACCGTCCTGAACCCCCGTACGAGACCCGGCAGGTTATAGGTTCGAGTCCTATCGCAGGAGCAAACCCGCAGGTCACAGGCCTTAGGGCCTCTCCCGCAGGAACAATTGACGACCTGGTGAGCGGACGAGGCAAGTCTGTGACTACATCCTCGCAGGACGTGTTGGCGCGGCCGGCCGCCGCAGCAATCTTCCTTATTGCCACAGTCGAGGCCGGCGCCGAGGACGACGTGCGCGACCTGCTTGCCGACGCGGCCGGGCTCACCCGGTCGGTCGGATTCCGGCGGCCGGATTCGGACCTCAGCCTTGTCGTCGGAGTGGGCTCAGAACTGTGGGACCGGCTCTTCACCGGGCCGCGGCCGAGTGGCCTCCATCCGTTCGTCGAATTGCACGGCGCGCGACACACCGCGATCGCGACGCCGGGAGACCTGCTGTTCCACTTGCGGGCGCGTCGTCTCGACGTCTGTTTCGAGCTCGCCCGACTGCTGGCAAACCGGCTCGCAGGGCGCGCGCACGTCGTGGACGAGGTGCACGGGTTCAAGTATTTCGACGAGCGTGACCTGATGGGATTCGTCGACGGGACGGAGAACCCCACGGGCGTTGCAGCGATCAACGCCGCCATCGTTGGCGATGAGGATCCGGATTTCGCCGGCGGCAGCTACGTCATCGTGCAGAAGTACCTGCATGACCTGACCCGCTGGGAGACGTTGCCCGTCGAGGAGCAGCAGCGGGTGGTAGGGCGAACCAAGTTGGACGACGTGGAGTTGGCCGATGAGGTCAAGCCGACGAACTCACATGTGGCGCTCAACACGATCGCCGACCCAACCGGCGCGGAGCGGCAGATTTTTCGGAGCAACATGCCGTTTGGCCGGCTCCGTGACGCTGAGTTCGGCACCTACTTCATCGGCTACTCGGCCACGCCCGACGTGACCGAAGAGATGCTTCGCAACATGTTCATCGGCAAGCCGCCCGGGAACTACGACCGGATACTCGACTTCTCGACTGCAGTGACGGGCACTCTTTTCTTCGTGCCGAGCGCCGACTTCCTCGACAACCTTCCGGGCCCCCCTAGAGGCAGTACGGCCGGCGCACCCGCGACGATTGACGTCAGCACACCAGTAGTCGAAGCATCTTTAGTCGAAGACGCGCAAGACGGTTCGTTGAACATCGGAAGCCTGAGAGGGACGCCATCGCTATGAACAACCAGTACCGCGAACTAGCGCCGATCTCCGATGCTGCCTGGGCCGACATCGAGGCCGAAGCACATCGCACGTTCGTCAGGCATGTCGCTGCTCGGCGGGTGGTCGACGTGATCGGACCGTCCGGCACCAAGCTTGCGGGCGTCGGTACTGGCCACCTGAAAGTTCTGACGCCGCCTTCTGACGGCGTTCTTGCGCGCAGCCGCGAGTTCCAACCCGTCGTTGAATTTCGGGTGCCATTCGTGATTGATCGCCAGGCCGTCGATGATGTCGAGCGCGGCGCCAAGGACTCTGACTGGCAGTCGGTGAAGGACGCTGCAAAGCAGATCGCGTTCGCTGAGGATCGCGCGATATTCGGCGGCTACGAGCCGGCCGGCATTGCTGGCATCCGCGCAAGCAACTCGAACGCGCCGGTCGCGCTGCCCGACGATGTTCGCGAGTACCCGACCGCTGTCGCACAAGCTCTCAGCGCTCTGCGTCTTGCCGGAGTCGATGGTCCGTACAGTCTGTTGCTGCCTGCAGATGCCTACACGACCGTGGCCGAAACCACCGATCACGGGTATCCCATCCGCGAACACATCGCCCGCGTCGTCCAGGGTGGCGACATCATCTGGGCACCGGCGTTCGACGATGGCCTGCTGCTCACGACGCGCGGCGGTGACTACGAGCTGCACCTCGGTCAGGACGTGTCGATCGGGTACCTGTCGCACAACGCCACGCAGATCGAGCTGTACTTCCAGGAGTCGATGACCTTCTTCGTCCAGACCAGCGAGGCCGGCGTCACTCTGACTGCGTAACCGCATTCAGGAACCGCGGCTAGTGCCGCATCGGGCCGTAAGGAAAGACTCCGCACACACCCGTTCCGTCGGCGTGTTTCCACTGCGGATGATGGCACCAGTAGCACTCGCCACTGGGCCGATGCGAGGGCGGCGTCGCGTATCCGCGACAGACGCACTGACCCTCGAGGTGGGGAGCTGGTACGTCACCTGAGGCCTGGCTGTTCTCGGCAAAGTCGCCCACCAGGCAACCTCCGCGGGGGGCTAGGAAGAGATATCGGGCCAATCACCCGTTGTACCGTCGCTCATGCCATTTGCGGAGAAACTTTGCCAAACCAATACGCAACGCAGTGGTTAAGACGACTCGTCGCGTATGGATTGCCAGAAGTTCAGCACGCGCTCGGGTGGCTGGTGGATTTCTACCGCGTGGGCGAAGAGGGGCCCGCCGGAGAACCAGTTGGCGACCGCGCCGCCCACGGATGTGGTCAGCAGGGCGCACCCTGCGGCGGCCATGTGCGCACCCTCCGCCTCGAGATCATCCGTCGTCCACGACACGTGACTGACCGCGCCGTGCTTGATGCCGAGTGCCTCGCGCAGCTCCGGCGGCTCGACGACGTGGACCTGGTTGAGCTCGAGCAGTACCGGGTCCCCGGCGGTGAACGCAGCTGAGTGATCGAGCACGGCAGCGCTGGAGCCAAGGAATCGAAAGTCGCCGAGATCGATGTGCTCGAGCACTTTGAACGGCCCGACGCCCAGCATCCGCTGGGCATCTCCCATCGCGACGTCGAGGTCATCGACCCAGTAGCCGATGTGGTGCAGGCCGCGCCTTTTCGTCTGTTCGGTCATCCGCTGCCTCCGAAGTGCCTGAGCCTTGTCCCGACGCATTCTCACTCGATAAAATCCACTTCCGCAATACGGAATGACCGACCGGAGGTCTGATGGGTCGACTCGGCGGCAAGGTCGCGCTGGTCACCGGCACCGGCGGTGGCATCGGCCGCGCTATCGCTTTGACGTTCGCTCGGGAGGGCGGGCGCGTCGTTGGTTGCGACCTCGACCCCGACGGCTCGGCCGAGACTGTGGCGATGGCCCGCATCATCGGCGGAGACATGACGGCGATGGCGCCCGTCGATATTTCGACCGAACAGGGAGCCGATGACTGGGTCGCGCAGGCCATCTCGATCTACGGCGGAGTCGACATCCTCGTCAACAACGCGTCGGCGATCAGGTTCGGTCCGATCTCAGAGCTGTCGGTCGCCGACTGGTCGTTCACCATCCGCAACGAGCTCGACATTGTGTTCCTTGTTACCCGCGCAGTCTGGCCGCACCTCGTCACTCGCGGCGGTGGGTCGATCGTGAACATCGCGTCGATCTCGGCGACCCGAGGCGCGTACTTCATGCCCCAGAACGCGCACGGGGCGGCCAAGGGTGGCGTCCTTTCGCTCACCCTTCAGCTCGTGACCGAGGGTGGCCCGCACAAGATCAGGGTCAACGCGGTGAGTCCCGCCATGACAGCCACACCGCACACGGCACCGCTGCTGACCGACCCCAACAGCCCCTTCGCGGGACAGGTCGAGCGCATCCCGATGGGCCGCGTCGGCGAGCCTGAAGACGTCGCGAATGCCGTGTTGTTCCTTGCCTCTGACGAGGCGGCGCACGTCACCGGGGCGAACATCCCAGTCGACGGCGGCGCGGCGGCAATCGGCTGATGGCAACACCTGAGTTTCGCGGCAAGCTGTGGCGGCGCGGCGAGGACGGTTACGAGCAAGCCCGAGTCGACGGCGTCTTCAACGCCCGCCGACCAGACCGGTTTCCTGCCGCGATATTGCTAGCAGCCGACGAGGCCGATGTCGTTGCGGGCGTCCGGTTGGCGAGTGAAGAAAACCTGCGAGTTGCGGTGCGGTCCGGTGGTCATTCATGGGCGGCCTGGAGCGTCCGCGACGGCAGTCTCCTGATCGACCTTGGCGCCATGCGCCACATATCGTATGACCCAACAACACACATCGCGACAATCAACCCGGCCGTGCGCGGAGGTACCGAACTGGCGCCCTTCCTCACGGGGCATGGCCGGGCATTTCCCGGCGGCCACTGCGAGTCGGTCGGCCTCGGCGGTTTCCTGCTCCAGGGCGGTCAGGGTTGGAACAGCCGCAGTTGGGGTTGGGCGTGTGAGAACGTGCTCGCCGTTGATGTGGTGACGGCCGAGGGCGAAGTCATACGCGCCGACGAGTACCAGAACAGCGACCTGTACTGGGCCGCGCGCGGCGCCGGACCTGGATTTCCCGGCGTTGTCACCCGCTTCCACCTAAACACCCACGAGCTTCCAGCAGTCATGGTCCAGGACACGTGGACGTTCCGGCTCGACGATGCCGAGCAGCTGCTCCGATGGCTCCACCACGTACTGCCCACCCTGCATCGCACGGTCGAGCCAGTTATCGCGGCGACCCGCTTGCCCGACGTCCCGCTGGATGACGGAAAGATCCGACCAGAGGGCACCGTTCTGTTGTTGCACACGACGGTGATGGGCGATTCCGTGGAAGAGATCGACCGCCTGCTCGCGCCTTTTGACGCCTGTCCGCTACGAGATCAACGACTCGGTCACGTGCGCGGCCAGACCACAATCGCCGACGAGAATGTTGCGCAAGCAGTGCAAAATCCGACCGGCCACCGTTACGCCGTCGACTGCACGTGGACCAACGCGACCGCCGAGCAACTCGCACCGACGCTCAGCCGATTGTGGAAAGAATTACCGACCGAGCACTCGTTTTCGATCTGGTACGGATGGGCGCCGACGCGGCTGCTGCCTGACATGGCGTTCTCGATGGAGGCGAACGTCTACCTCGCCACTTACGTCATTTACAAGGACGAGGCGGACGACGCGAGGTACCGCGAGTGGGTTCATAGCCGCACATCGGAGTTGGCGTTACTGGGTGAGGGCGTGTACCTCGGGGATACGGACTTTACGATGCGTGGCGACCGCTTCATGGCGGACGCGAATTACCGCCAGCTCGAGGCAATCCGCGCTGTTCGCGATCCGGACCACATCTTCTGTTCTTACCTGACCCACGCCCAGCTGAGGCTCAACGAGCATCGGCCCTAGCAGTCACAGGCTCGGCGTCGTCGAGCGGAATTGATCGATCGTGGCGAGACTGCCACCGACTGAGTACGGCATGCCACCCGGTCCGCACGCCGAACACTGACCACGCACACGCACTGAGAATGATGGCGGCGACAATTCCGTCGAGCCAGAAGTGGTTACCGGTCGCGACGACGAAGAAGATCGTCAGCGCCATATGCAGCGGTCCGACGTAGCGCCACCGGCCCTTGCCGATCTTCCACGTGTAGTAGCCAACCAGGCACGCCCACGCCACGTGCACAGATGGCATCGTCGAGAGCTGATCGACCGCGAGGCCGTGCTGATAGACCGATTGGTTGTACAGCTTGCCGGTGTCGACGATGCCGGGTAGGAAACGTGGCGGCGAGACCGGGATGAGTTGCACGATCAAGCAGACCAGAGTGGTCCAGCCGAGTACCTGCCGGACCGGCCGGTACTGATCGCGGTGCCACCAGAACAGCCAGATGAGGAACACGAACATCATCGGGAAATGCATCGCGGCGTAGTAGAGATTCGCGACCTGCACTATCAGCGGGTGACCGAGGATCAGGTTCTGCACGCTGCGTTCGGACGGCAGGAAGATGTCGTGCTCGAAGTGTTCGATCCATCGCGCCCGCACGTATGCGTCTTTGTTGCTGAAGCCGGCGATGTGCCCCGCCAGTTCCCACAGCGCATAGAGCACGCCGATAACCGCAACCTCGCGAGCGAAGGCCCCGACGGCCTTGACCCGCTTGTCCTTCGAGGCCGCCATCGCCCCACCCACGGCGACCAGGACAGCAGCGGTTTCGAAGCAGTGCTCCCAACTGACCGACACCGTCCGCATCAGGACAAACTAGTAGAGGCTCAGCGCAGGGAGCGGCCTGGGTTGCGCTCGACGAGCTCGACAAGGTTGCCCTCGAGATCGGTCACGTAAGACATCCGCACGCCGGGTTCGGGGGACGGCTGCGGAACCATCACCTCGCGGGCACCGAGCGCAAGTAGCCGAGCGTGAGTCGTTTCAAGATCGGCAACGTCGAACGCGATGTGGGTGTAGCACTCGGACAATGCGGCGACGGCCGGGTTGGCCGCTCGCAGCCCAGGCGTCGAGCCCGGGTCGATGGAGAAGCTCCACGCGGTGCCCGAACTCGGCGTTGCGCAGCATGACGATGTCGAGGTCGATCGGGTCGACGCGCAGCTCGATCTCGCGCTCCAGCTTGAATGCGGCGCAGTACCAGTCGGCTGCTCTGGCAAGGTCCGCGACCTGCACGCCGACGTGGTCAAGCCTCATGATCGCCCGCCCGCAACGCCACGTCTGCTCCCGTCGTCCGACTGTTTCCGGCAGCGTAGTCGAGGCATTCGGAGACCGTTCTCACCAGGCGAAAGTTCCGCCTGCGAGCTGTAATCGAAACGATGCCTGTTTGGACTGGACACTGCCGCCCAACACTCTTATCGTGACAATCACTTTCTCCTAGCGAAAGCGCCAGCCACGATGCCAGCCGAGACGCCACGCTCCAATTTGCGATGAGCCAGCTCCTCGAGGTCACCGACCTCCGCGTGACCTACGGCAACGTCGTCGCAGTCAACGACGTGTCGCTTTCTGTCGCGCAGGGCGAAGTCGTAGGCCTGATCGGGCCTAACGGTGCGGGCAAGTCGTCGTTCATTGACGCGCTGACCGGTTATCACCCGTCGCGTGGTGGACACGTCACCTTCGAGGGCTCGTCGCTCGATGGGCGACCCGCACACGACGTGGCCCGACGCGGCCTCGTGCGGACGTTCCAGTCGGTTGAGCTCTTTGACGACCTCACCGTCGAGGAGAACCTGCTCGTCGCAGCGGAGCGCCCCACGATCTGGAGCGCCTTGCGCGATCTGGTGGTGCCATCGCGGCCGCAAGGCGTCGAGGACGTCGCGTGGGCGCGCGGCCTCTGTGACCTCGACGCTGTCGCGCACCGCTACCCGCGAGAACTGTCGCACGGTCAGCGCAAGCTCGTCGGCGTTGCGCGCGCACTCGCTCAGCGCCCGCGTCTCGTGCTGATGGATGAGCCGGCGGCCGGCCTCGACACCGACGAGAGCGTCACGTTCGGTGCTCGCGTGCGTTCATTGCCCGGCCACGGAGTGAGCGTGCTGCTGGTCGACCACGACATGGGGTTGGTCCTGGGCGTCTGCGATCGCATTGTCGTGATCGATTTCGGGAGCGTTATCGCTTCCGGCACACCCGACCAGATCCGTGCCAACCCGAGGGTGATTGAGGCTTACCTCGGGAGCCACGATGCCCATGCCTGAGATGCCGGACGCCGGGCCGGGCAGGGTGGGTGGCGGCAGGGCGGTGGCCACGACGACCAGGCCGATGCTTGCCGTCACGGATATGTCAGCCGGCTACAACGGCATCGCCGTCGTCCGCGATCTGGATTTGACCGTCGCCGCAGGGGAAGTCGTCGCGCTGCTTGGCTCGAACGGCGCGGGTAAGACGACCACCCTGTCGGCGATTGCCGGGCTCATCAAACCGCTCGCCGGCAGCATCACGTTCGAGGGCGACGAGATCGCCGGCGAATCCGCGCACCGGGTGGCTCGGCGTGGCATCGCACTGGTTCCCGAAGACCGCGCGCTGTTCCACGATCTGACCACTCGCGAGAACCTGCGCGTTGCGCGCGGCCGTGACTCGGCGAGCGACGACGAGGTGCTCGACCTGCTGCCGGAACTGCGCAAGTGCCTGGGTCGCAAGGCCGGTCTGCTTTCGGGCGGTGAGCAGCAGATGCTCGCCGTTGGTCGTGCGCTGGTCGGCAAGCCGCGGATGCTGATCGTCGACGAGATGAGCCTTGGACTCGCGCCGGTCGTCGTCGAACGATTGCTGCCGGTTCTTCGCGCGGCAGCAAACACGTTCGGTTCGGGCGTGCTCGTCGTCGAGCAGCACGTGTCTCTTGCGCTGGACGTCGCGGAGCGGGCGTATGTGCTCGCCCACGGGCGTCTCGTCGTACAAGGCCGCACCGCAGATCTGCGTTCGCGCCGCGATCTGTTGATGGCCTGCTATCTCGGCGACCTTGACGCCGCGGCTGCATTGTCCGCGGGCATGAACAGCGACTCAGCTGGGGAGGCGGGCGGTCTCACCAGCAGTGCATAAACCACGACAACGCCACCCTGCAAGGCACACCTTTTTCAAAGGAGAAGACATGCGAGCAATGGTCAGACGGCGGTCCACCGCCCTGCTGGTTGCGACGGCGGCAGTCAGCCTGGTCGCGGCCGGTTGTTCGAGCAGCAAGAAGACAGCGGCACCGTCGTCCGCGGCTCCGGCCACCTCGGCGGCCGCGTCTGCCGCAGCACCCTCAACCTCTGCCCCTGCCCCTGCGTCGTCGGCGCCCGCGCCAGCGTCGTCCGCCCCCGCACCTGCGTCTTCAGCACCCGCACCTGCATCGTCGGCTGCGGCACCGGCCGACCCGTTCGCTACGCCGAACGCGGCGACGGGTTCGCCCATCGTCTTCGGTGTGCTGAACATCCAGTCAGGTCCGGTGACATTCCCCGAGACTCTCCAAGCCGAGCAGGCGGCAGTGAGTTACGTCAACGCGTACAAGGGCGGCATTGGCGGGCACCCGATCAAGCTCGTCTCGTGCATCACCGATGGCCAGCCCTCGACGTCGCAGCGCTGCGCCAACCAGATCCTTTCTGACAAGCCGGTCGCGATCATTGGTGGCGCCGACACCGGTGCGCCCGGTGCTATTCCGGTCTGGCAGCGCGCGAACCTGGCCTACCTCGGTGGCGTACCGTTCACCCCGGCCGAGCAGACCTACGCGAACTCAGTGATCTTCTCGAGCATCTCGACCGCCGACAACGCAGCAGCGTCGGTCTACGCGGCACAGACGTTGGGTGTGAAGAGCGCGGCTGTCATCGCCACGTCCGACACGCAGGGCACCAGCGTCATGAACAACGTCATCATCCCGACGATGAAGGCCGCCGGTATCACCAAGGTCACCCCGGTCCTACTGTCGCCGACGTCGTCGGACGTCTCGTCGGCCGTGGCGACCGCACTGGGGGCGCATGCCGACCTCATCTACATCAATGCGCCGGCCGCTTGCCCTGGCATCCTCGCGTCGCTCAAGCAACTCGGAAACACGGCGAAGATCATGGGCATCGACCCGTGCACGTCGCCGCCCGCTATCAAGGGCGCCAACGGCGGGGCCACGGGCCTCTATTTCGCGAGCCCGGTGTTCGACCCAGGTTCGGGCACGGCGGACTCCAACGAGTACCTGGCCATCGTGAAGAAGTACCAGCCCAACTTGGTGCTTGACTCACCGGCGGCCATCGGCTTCCAGACGATCATCGACGTGCAGGCGGCGCTGGCAAAGTTCACTGCCGCTGACCTGACGACGGCCAAGATCCTGGCGGCTTTCAGGACGGGTCAGGCGACCCCGAACTTCATGGGTCACCCCTACCTGTGTGACGGCAAGCAGCTGGCGGGCGCTCCCGCGATCTGCAACTCCTACGAGCAGATCCGTCAGGTGCAGGGCACCTCGATCGTGGTTGCCTCGAAGGACTTCGTCACGCCTGGCTCGTTCTACAAGGGATAGAAGGGTTACAAGGGCTAACCGGGCTGGCGAAGGCTGAGGGTTTGGCGGGCGGGGGTCTGCGCGTGTTGACGCGCAGGCCCCCGTACCGGCGCAATAGAAAAGCAACGAGGGAGTTCAGGGTTTGAGCACGTACCTGCTTTTCCTGATGCTCGGGCTCGGCGCCGGGTCGGTGTACGCGCTGCTCGGGCTCGGGTTGGTGCTGAAGTACCGCAGCACCGGCGTCGTCGACTTCGCCCAGGGCGCGGTCGCCATGTTCGGTGCCTACGTCTTCCTGAAACTGCGCACGACCGGTGAGTTGCAGTTGCCCTGGGTTGCACTTAAGCATCAGGTCCCGCTGTCGTCGCACGGGATGTCGCTGTGGCCGGCCCTCGTGATCACGCTCGTGTACGGCACCCTGTTCGGTCTCCTTATCTTCGTGCTCGTCTACCGCCCACTGCTGCGCGCTGCTCCGTTGACGAAGGTCTGCGCATCGGTCGGCGTGATGCTCGCGCTGACCGCGATCGCGGTACTGAACTTCGGCACAACCGCAGTGTCGGCGCCACCGCTGTTGCCGAGTCGCAGCATCAAGATTGCCGATATCCGCGTGCCTTCGGATCGGCTCTACCTGGCCGGCATCGTGATCGTCGTTGCCGTCGGACTTTCGATGACCTACCGGTGGACCCATTTCGGGCTAGCGACCCGTGCCGGTGCTGAGAATGAGACTGGCGCTGCACTGATCGGCATCTCAGGTGTATCGATCGCGGCCCGCAACTGGATGATCGCGACCCTGCTCGCCACCCTCTCGGGTGTGCTGATCACGCCGATCTCGTCCCTCGACCCGACGTCGTACACGCTGTTCGTGGTGCCAGCACTCGGTGCGGTGCTGATCGGTCGTTTCCAGTCGTTCTGGATTACCGCCGCGGCCGGTCTTGGACTCGGCGTCGTTCAGTCCGAGTTAGTCAAGCTGCAGACGGTCTGGAGCTGGCTGCCGAAACAGGGACTTTCCGACGGCGTGCCGTTCCTCATCATCTTGGTCACCATGACGCTGTCGGCGCGGCGCCTTGGTGCGCGCGGCACGACCGGCGCACTTCGCAATCCCTCGCTTGGCCGACCTTCCCGGCCTGTCGCGACCTCGCTCATCATGTTCGTTCTTGGGTTCATCGTGCTCGTCTCATTGCACGGCTTCCTGCGCGCTGCCTTCATGGCGTCGCTGGTCACGATGTGCATCGCGTTTTCCCTCGTCGTGCTGACCGGGTATGTCGGTCAGGTGTCGCTAGCGCAGATGTCGTTTGCCGGGATCGGCGCATTCGCGCTGACACATTACGCCAGTGAATATGGCATTCCGTTCCCGATCTCGCTGATCATGGCCGCGCTCACCGTGGTGCCGATCGGCATCCTCATCGGTTTGCCGGCCCTGCGCGTGCGCGGCGTGAACCTGGCCGTCGTGACGTTGGCGGCAGCAGCCGCTATGGACGCGTTGGTCTTCAGCAACGTCGGTTTCACCGGCGGCCTCGGCGGCCGCTCGATCGGGTCACCGCATCTGGTCGGTTTCAACCTTGGCATCTCTGAAGGCCACAACTATCCGCGCGTCGTGTTCGGCGTCTTGCTGCTCGTGATCGTGACGCTCGTGGGTTACTGCGTCGCGCGATTGCGGACGTCGGCCACTGGGCGAATGCTCGTCGCCGTCCGCTCGAACGAACGCGCCGCGTCGGCGGTCGGCATCCGCGTTGCACCGGTCAAGCTTTACGTCTTTGCGCTGTCGGCCTTCATCGCCGGCATCGGCGGTTCGTTGCTCGCCTATGAGCAGGGCACAGTGTCGTCGGCATCGTTCAACGTGCAAACATCGCTGGCACTGCTCGCGGTTGCCTACGTGGCTGGCATTGGCCGCATCGCGGGCGCCGTTATCGCCGGCTTGATGTTCGCCTCTGACGGGTTGTTCGTGTCGTTCCTCGACAAGGAACTGCACATCGGCCAGTACCAGACCATCGTCGCGGGTATCGCCCTTGCGTTTACCGCCATCAAGAATCCTGACGGAGTAGCCAGCGAGGTCGCCGGTGAGAAGGGGCCCGCACCACGCGTCGTCCGCCTTCGTGATCGGTTGTTGCCGCACATGCGCACGCACGACGCGAGTGATGCCGCGGTGGCGATGGAATCGACGCCGACGCCCGCCAGCCGGGTCTGACGTCAAGAGCGTCACACCAGTGCCCGCATGAGTCCGATCCGCTACGGCGACGCACCTGACGCTGCGGCCCTGCTGCAGCGCCGGCTGTGGGGGAGTGACCCCGTGGGGTGGTCGCTGTTCGCCGAGCCCAACAACGCGCCGCTCTTCGAGGCCGTGCTCGACGCTGCGCAGGTGCGAGCTGGGACACGCTTGCTCGACGTCGGCTGCGGCACTGGCGGGGCGCTGAAGCGCGCGCACGACCGAGGCGCGACAGTGGCGGGCATCGACGTGACGCCGGGGCTGCTCACGATTGCTGGCGAGCGGCTACCCGATGCCGACCTGTGGTGCGGCGACCTGAGCGTGCTGCCATTTCCGGACGCGGACTTCGACGCGGTGATTGGGATCAACGCGTTCCAGTTCGCGGGCGACCCAAGGGCCGCGCTGGTCGAGGCTGCACGCGTCACCAAACCGGGCGGTGTGGTCGCCGCCGGCATGTTCGCCGAACCAGCACGGTGCGAGTCGACAGCGATTCACTTCGCTATGGCAGCGCTGAGTCCTCCTGCGCGCGATGCCGATCACGCGCCTTATGCGCTCTCGGAACCCGGCAACCTCGAGGCGGCCATGACCGCAGCCGGGCTCTCGCTCTCCGGGGCTCGCGAGGTGCCGTTGTCGTGGCACTACGCGAGCGTGGACGACGCCGTGCGCGGCCTGCTCAGTTCGGCTGGTGCCACTCGCGCAGTCGAAGATGTGGGCGAGCCGACCGTGCGCGCGACGGTCGAAGCCGCGCTCGTGCCGTTCACTTCAGCCGATGGCTCGGTCACCATGCGCAACGTCTTCCGCTGGGTCTCCGCCCGCCGCCCGCAGCCCTGAGTGACCGCGGCATCTTCACACCTCGTGTGGTCGTTCGGAACGGGCAAATCGGGCGCCAGCACGACCACACCAGGTGTGAAGTTGAATCTGGCCGGGCGGACGGACGGCGTGGGGTGCGCGCTGGCGGGTCAGACGAAGGTTTGGCGGATTTCGCCGATCTGGTCGATCGTGCTGACCAGCGTCTCGCCGCGTTGCAGGTAGCGCGGCGGGGTGCGCCGGTTGCCGACACCGGCTGGCGTGCCAGTGAAGATGAGGTCGCCCGGAAACAGCTCGCACACGGCCGACAGCCGCGAGACCAGGTCGTCGACGGGGAAGATCATCTCGGACGTGCGGCCGCGTTGCATCTGCTCTGCGTCGAGCGTGCAGGTGAACCCGATGTCGTCGCGGTCGGCGAACTCGTCAGGGGTGACGGCGACGGGTCCAGTCGGTCCGAAGCCGGCGTGCGACTTGCCGAGTGAGAACTGCGGCGGCTTGCCGGTGCTCTGCAGCACCCGCTCCGAGAGGTCTTGCCCGATCGTGAGGCCGGCCACCGCTCCCCACGCCGCGTCGCGCGAGATGTCGCGGCCGCCGCGTCCGATGACGACCACCAGCTCGATCTCCCAGTCGACCTTGCCTGGCGGAAGGGTCACTTGGGTCACCGGTCCGGTGATACACGACGGGAATTTCGTGAATATCAAAGGAGATTCGGGAGGCTCGAAGCCCGCCTCGGCCGCATGTGGCCGGTAGTTCAACGCGACCGCGAACACTTGCCGCGGATCAGGCACCGGGGGCCCGAGCTCGGCATCCGTGACGGGTCGCCCGGCAGTCCAGTCAATGTCAGCTGCCCACACCAACACGTCGTCCCATTGAGCTAGACCGGCGCGCACGCCGGACCCGAACCGTCCGCTGCTTGCCGTCTCGACATCGACGAACACGTCGTCCTTGACGATGGCAAAACGACCGCCGACAGACCCGAATCTCACGAGATCAGAGGGTGTCGGCCAGGTATGGGGCGTCGTGCGCAGCGCTCCAAGGAACCACACTGTTGCGAAGTATGCCGACGTGTTCGATCTCGGCCTCGATCACATCGCCTGGCTGCAGGTAGAAGTCGAACGGATTGGGCTGCACCGCGGCGACGCCGGAGATCGTTCCGGTGGTGATGATGTCGCCGGCCGAGTAGCCCTGCGGTGAGTGGTAGGCAACGAGATGCGGCAGGTCGATCACCATCTGGCTGGTATTGCCGGTCTGGCGCGCGTCGCCGTTGACCCGAAGCTGCATGGCCAGCGCTTGCGGGTCGTCGATCTCGTCGGCGGTCACGATGTACGGGCCGATCGGGCAGAACGTCTCGATGCCCTTGGAGAACGAGAAAACGCCCGACTTCATCTCGCGGCGCTGGATGTCGCGCGCGGTGATGTCGTTAAAGACCATGAAGCCGGCGATGTAGTCGTTGGCCTCCTCGGGGGTGAACCACTTGCCGGCCTTGCCGATGATGACGGCCAGTTCGAGCTCGTAGTCGAGCTCCTTGGTCAGGCTCTCCGGGTAGACGATGTCATCGTCCGGCCCGACGATCGCGTCGACGTTCTGGAAGAACACGATGCCCTTGTGCACCGGGTGCGACCAGTTCACGTTCGCCAGCTCTTCGTGGTGCGCGGTGAAGTTACCTGCCGTGTGGAAGAACTTCTTCGGCACGATGGGCGCCCGAAGTCGGACGTCGGCCAGCGCCAGCCGTTCGCCGGACTCCGCGACGTCACCGCCACGTTCGAACCACTCGCGGGTGGAGCCACAGCTCAGCTCGATCACCTCGTCGCCCTCGAGGCGACCGACGCGTCCGGCGTCAAAGGTGACGAGCTTCATCGCGGCACTCCCAGTTTCAGCGTGGTTTCGTTCTGTGAAAGCAGTTCTCGCATGGCTCAGATCGTCCTTCACCGTCGCTGGTCGTGTCAAGGCGAGGGGTCTGCTACGAAGGCGTGCCGACCTCGAAAACACGCAGCTGCAACGCGAGGGTCGCGTAGTAGCCGACCAGCGTGGTCAGCTCGAACAGGAGAGGGAGACCTAACGCGTCGCGGGCCGCCTTGAACTCGTCGTCAGTAAGAGCCGAGCGGACGGCGAGTGCAGCCGACGTGTTCGCCACGAGTCGGTCGTGCTCGGTGAGCTGCTCGTACTCACCCGCCCGGAGCGCCGCCAGTTCGACGTCGCTGAGACCAGCCGCCCGGCCAACGGCCTCGTGGGCATACACCTCGAACGCGCAGTTCCACGCGTGTGCGACAACCAGGATCGCGATCTCGCGATCGCGGTTGGTGAATCCGCTGCCGTAGCGCACCGCACCGCCGAGTGCCTGTAGGGCGCTCCCGACCGGCGGGCTCAGCAACATCGCGTTGAACGGGCCTTCGAGGCCTCCGTCGGCGTCGGTCAACGCGAAGAGTTGCGGTCCGCGTGCCCTCGGTCCGCTGGCGATCGCGTCGTACAGCGCGCGCTGCTGTTCGTCGAGTTCGGCAGGGGAGAGCTTGGGCAGTCGGGGCGCCGTCATGAAGATGGGGCGCCGGAGTAGCCGAGCAGGCCGGAGATCTCCTCTGCTGTGCGCACGACCATCGGGCGCAGTTCGCGGACGATGCGTTGCGCAGACCAGTCGCGTGAACTCACCGCCACGTTCGCGCCGGCGATCACCCGGCCGGTCGCGTCATGCACTGGCGCAGCCACAGATCGCAAGCCGAACGCGAGTTCTTCGTCCTGGACGGCCCAGCCGTCCTCGCGGATCTTGGCGAGTTCAGACCGCAGTTCGCCCAGCGTGACCTTGGCGTTCGGCCCGTGGTTGGCGTCGAATGACGCGTCGGTGACCGCCGCGGTCAGCTGGGCCTCGGTGAGGTAAGCAAGCAGCAGTTTGCCGATCGAGGTGTGTACGGCAGCCAGCGTCGAGCCGACCTGGATGTTCGCGGTGACCAGGTCGCGGTTGCGCAGCCGGACCAGGTAAAGCACTCGGTCGCCGGTGAGCACCGCGAGGTTCACGGTCTCTCCGCTGGCTGTCGCGAGCGCTTTGAGTCGCGGTGTCGCCAGCTCGACCAGGTCGAGGCTGCGCAGTGCTGCGGTGCCAAGAGTCAGCACCTTGACGCCGGGCCGGTAGTCGCCGTCGGGCAGGTGCTCGAGGTATCCCTCCGACGACAGTGTCATGACGACGCGATACACGGTGGGCAATGGGATCCCGAGGACCAACGAGATGTCGCTGACCCGCCACGTCGGTCGCTGTTCGGTGAAGAGCGTGAGGATCCGCAGGCCCTTGGCCAGTGCCTCGACCCGATAGTCAGGACGGTTCGGGGAGCCGTCGTCAACAGCCGCTTCGGTCACTGCCTGCCCGCTCGTTGAGACTGCGGTTGCTGCGCGTCTGGTCGCCATGCCTGTGCGCCTCACTCTTGTTAGCCGAAGCCGGACGCGGGCCCTTGTGCAGCGTCGTCCTGCGGCAGACCTGACTGGCCGCAGTTTAGGACGGATGCACACCACGACGCTGGACACGCGCCGCAGTAGGGCTTAGCGTATTATGGAAGTTACTTTCGTTGGCCGAGAAGATCAAGCGTGAAAGGTTCCTTGGTGTCCGGAACCGACTGGCTGCAACTCCAAGACCGACCCTGCCTCGTCGTCGGCGCCGGCGGGCTCGGAGGCGCCAGCGCCCTCGCGCTGGCCGACCTTGGCGGCCGGGTCCTCGTCGTCGACGTCAGCGAGGCCAACCTCGAGTCAGTGCGCCTGCAGGCGAAAGAAGCGGGCAACGACATCGAGATCCTGCTTGCCGACCTGCTCGACCCGCAGACCTGCCGCAACGTTGTCGCTGAAGCCGTCGACCGGCTGGGCGGTATCGAGGTGTTCCTGCACGCGATCGGCCGCAACGTTCGACTCCCAGTCGTTGAACTCGACGACGACGCGTGGATCGAGACCGTCAACCTCAACCTCTCGACCGCCTACTGGTTGGGCCAGGCGGTCGGAAAGGTCATGTGCGCCAACGGCTATGGCCGGATGATCTTCATGTCATCGGTGTCCGGCCTGCTGGCGCATCCGCATCACGCGCCGTACGCCGCCACCAAGGGCGGCCTCAACCAGTTGATGAGGGTCATGGCTCGCGAGTGGGCCGCGCTGGGCGTGACCGTCAACGCGGTGGCGCCCGGGTACATCGAGACCGACCTCACCAAGGACTATCTAGCCAAGGACGGCATCCGTGAGGGACTCACCTCGCTGGTGCCTTCGCAGCGGCTCGGCCGGCCGCACGAGGTTGCCGATGCGGTCGCGTTCCTTGCATCGGATCGCGCGAGTTTCGTCACCGGCCAAGTGCTTTACGTCGACGGTGGCCGGGTTCTTGTCTAGAGGGAGCCGGGTTCTTGTCTAAGAGGAGACTGCATGCCAGGTATTGCTAGCCCGGTCATCACCAAGCGCTTTCCGGGGCGGTCGGTGCTCGTCACCGGCGCCGGCACCGGGTTCGGTGCCGAGATCGCGGTCCGAGCTGCACAAGAGGGCGCCCGGGTCGGGGTTCATTACCGCAACTCCAAAGACGGCGCGCTGAAGACCGTGGCACGGATCGAAGAACTCGGCGGCGAGGCAGTCCTGATCCAAGGCGATATCGCGATCTGGGACGACATCAAGCGGATGGCCGACGCCACCTTCGAAGCTCTGGGCGGTCTTGATGTGCTGATCAACAACGTCGGCGACGTTGCGCGCGAGCAGATGTCGTGGCGCGACATCACCGAAGAGTCGATCGACCACGTGCTCGGTGTCGATATCAAGGGCACCATGCTGTGCGTGCACGAGTTCGGTTCGCGCATGCTCGACCAGGGTCACGGCGCGATCGTCAACATCGGTTCGACGGTCATCGTCCGCGGCAGTGCGCGGGCTCCGCAGTACGCGGCGGCGAAGTACGGCATCCTCGGCGTCACGAAGTCCTACGCGCATGCATTCGCTCCCACTGTTCGGGTCAACGTCTTTGCGCCTGGCTTCATCGAAACCCAAGCGACCCTCGACCGGGCCGACTGGAAGGCCGGCCGTGGTGATCAGTTGCGGGCATTAACCCCGATGGCACGCATCCCGGGCCCCGCCGAGTTGGCTGGTACCGCGCTCTTCCTCGCTAGTGACGACGCTGCGCACATGACCGGCGGCTACCTGGTTGCCGACGGCGGTTACAACATGGTCGGCGCCTGACACATGGGCGATGCACACGTGCGCGACGTTCCGTTGGCGCAGGCCCGCGAGCTCGTGCAACGAGCCGTCGACAAATGTGAACAGCTCGGCTTGCGCGGGGGCATCGCTGTCGTCGGAGCAAGTGGTGCTCTCGTCACGGCCTCGCGTCTCGACCGCGGTGGCCCCGGCGGCATGGCGAGGGCGACGTCGAAGGCCTGGATTTCGGCCACCCAGCAGATCCCCAGTGCTGAGCACCTGCAGCGCATGACAACTTTGCCGGCGCCGATCTCCAACGGGTTCGTGCTCGCTTCGCCGCAGGCATTGTTCCCCGGTGCAGGTGGGATGCCGTTGCTCGACGCGGACGGCGTGGTGATCGGCGGGATCGCCGCGTCAGGTGCAACCGTCAGCCCCTTCCTCCCTACCGGCGTCGCACCGGAGGTGGTCAGTGCCGAGGGCAAGCCCGCGAATCCCGAAGACCTGCTGATCGCCTACGCCCTCGGCATCACCTACGTCGGGCAGCACGGCGATGACGCGGCACGATGGGCGGCGCGGTTCGGCGATCTGGTCGTCGCGCCCGGGGACAGCCTCGGCATGGCGGCGTCGCCAACAGCGTCGAAGCAGCGAGAGTTGTCGTGGGCGCGTGAGATGTGTGACCAGGTCGTCGCGGCGGCATCGGCCCGGGGACTCCTCGTCAGCGTCACGGTGGTCGATCGCGGCGGTGACCCGATACAGCAGGACAGGATGGACGACGCGGTGTCGGCGAGTGTCGACGTCGCGTTCGCGACTGCTGCTACGGCTACCCGCTTCGGCTGCGACAGTGCCGAGGTGTCGACGCGGTACGGAAGCGCGACATCGTCCTTGGGCGCGCTGCATCCCTCGCCGTTCTTGGCCGCGCCCGGCGGCGTGCCACTCATCGTCGACGGTCGCGTAGTGGGCGGGCTTGGCGTCGGTGGATTAGACCCCGACGCGTGCGCAGAAATCGCCCACGAGGTAGCGCGCAAGTGACGGACAGTAAGACGCAGTCGTGACCGACACTGAGCCGATCCGAGTCGCAGTCTTGGGCTGCGGCGCGATCGGTTCGCTCTACGCCGCGCACCTCGCCCGAAACGAAGGTGTCGAGGTCTGGGCCGTCGACCCGTGGGTTGAGCACATCGCGGCGATCGAGGCGAAGGGGCTTCGGGTGATCGGCCACGCCGAATTCGTCGCTCCAGTTCGCGCGATCACCGACCCCGGCGACCTGCCGCCCTGTCAGTTCGCGATCGTCGCCACGAAGGCTTTGCACACGCGCGACGCGGTGTCGGGCGCGCTCGCCGCTCTGAAAAACGCTGCTGTCGCGAGTGTGCAGAATGGCGTGGGCAACGAGGAGGTCATCGCCGAACTCGTGCCGCGCGTCGTGCGCGGCAGCATCGTGACCGCAGGTCACATCACCCAGCCAGGGTGCGTTCAATACGACGGGCCCGGCGACTCGTGGCTGGGTCCGTTCGAGCCCAGCCCCGCACGCGAGGAAGAGATCGCGTCGCTGGCTGCCCTTCTCACGAGTGGTGGGCTGCGGACCTTCGCCCTTGCCGATGCGCGCGGCCCGCAGTGGACCAAGCTCGTGTTCAATGCGGCGACCAGCCCGCTTGCTGCACTCACCGGTCTCACCGTGGGTCAGGTTTGCACCCACCCAGAGCTGCGTATCGAGGTTGAGCGACTGATCGCCGAAGCGACGGCAGTCGCCGACGCGTCGGGCATCGAACTCCTGCGCAGCCCGCTGCATTCGGTGGAGGAGGCGATCGTCGAGGCGTTTGGCCATAAACCGTCGATGCTGCAGGACGTTCTGGCTCGACGCCGCACCGAGATCGATGTGCTGAACGGCGGCATTGCTGCGCAAGGTCGCCGGGTCAGTGTCGCCACCCCAGGGCACGACGCGATGGTCGCGCTCGTGCACGGCCTCGAGAGCTCCTGGTCGTGACAGTCGTGACGTCGTGACGGGAGTTCGCGCCGACCTACAGCGTCGTCGGACGTCCCGGCATCAAGCCGGTGACCACACCGGCGGGGGAGAATGCCGCGAGCATGCCGCCGTACTTCTGCGGATCGGTCGTCTCACCTTCGTGAATCGGAATTGCGACGCGCGGCGACACGGCGTGCACGTAGTCGACGGCTTCGGACAGCTTGAGCCATGGGCCATCGATCGCGACCGCGAGCACGTCGACGTCGAGATAGGGGACGAAAAACGAGTCGCCTGGATGGAAGAACGCACCCTCGTCAATGAGGTACGCAGAGTTCGTACAACCGGGAATGTCGGCGTAGACGGCGGCGTGCAGGCCGCCCAAGACATCAACCTTCGTGCCACCGAAGCTGAATCCCTCGCCAGGTCGGGCGACTACATGCGTCGGCAGGTCGGCGGTGACGGTTGCCGTGTCGGGATCGACTACGAGCGTTGCGCCGCCGTTGGCGGCGAGCAACGCAGCGAGCCGCGATGTGTCGACGTGGTCGCCGTGTTGGTGAGTCACCAGCACAGCGTCGAGATCGCGCAGTTCCTCGAACACCGACAGCGTGCCCGGGTCGATCAGGATCCGCGCATGCTCCGTCTCGACAAGGACGCACGCGTGGCCGAGGTGGGTCACATTCATGGTTGCTTCCTCATTCGCCGGGGTTCCCTTGGACCGCATCGCCCTTCATACTCTCATTCTGAGAACATCGCTTCCACTAGACGGACGTGCCAATGACCGTGCGACTGCTGGGCCTCGGCGCTGGCAACCATGGGGGCAGCGCCGAGATCGTGCTGGACGTCGCGTTGCGGGCCGCGCAAGACGAAGGGGCGGACGTCGAGCTGGTGCGGCTCGATGACCTCAGCCTGCCGAGCGGGCCTGACCCCAAAACACCGGACGACCTGTGGTGGCTGTGGGAGCGGTTGATGGCGGCCGACGGCGTGATCGTCAGCACGCCGATCATCAGCCGCACGGTGCCTGCCCGACTCAAGCTGGTCGTCGACCGACTGCTGGGTCCGAACGCCGACGCAGCAATTGTCGAGACGCTGCTGGCGATGCGGGCCGCGGGTCACGAACCGGAGGTGCCCTTTCGCCTTGACGAGCGTGTCTTGCGTCCGCGGGTCGCGGGCCTCATCGCTGTCGGTGGATCGCTCACGCAGCAGTGGAAAGCGCTCGCGCTACCCGTGATGCACTCGCTGACCTTCTCGATGCAGACGGCCGTGGTCGATCAGATGGTCATTGCCGGCGCCGGCACCCCCAAGTCGGTAGTCCTCGACGACGATGCCTTGGCACGGGCAGCGACGTTGGGTCGCAACGTCGCGCGCCAGCTCGGCCGCACGTTCGACGAGGCGCAGTACTGCGGTGACCCTGGCGCCTGCCCGCTGTGCCATCTCGACGTCGTCGAGTTGCACGGTCGCGACGTTCAGTGCGCCAGCTGCGGAGCGCGAGGTCGGCTCGCAGACGACTTCTCGATCGAGTGGACCGATCTCAATTCGTCGGTCATCACGCTCACCGAGAAGCGCGCGCACTACCAGGAGATCTTGGAGACAGCAGGCCGTCACGCAAAGGTGCGCGACGAGATAGAAGAGAAGGCTGCGGCGTATGACTCGTCGGCCTGGCTGGTAAGTCCCACTCACTGATTTGGAGACAAAGGTGTCCGAGACTCGTTCCCTGCACGTCCTCATCGCCGGCGGCGGCCTCGCCGGGCTTGCGCTCGCTCAGGGCCTCCTCAAGTCCGGGCACACGGTCGAAGTGTTCGAACGGGACGCTGACCTGAACCGCAAGCAGGGCTACTACTTGCACTTCAATGCGATCGGCGGGGAGGCGCTGCGCCGGGTGCTGCCGGCCGACCTGTTCGAGCTGTATCTCGACACCTCGCGCGAGTCCTACGACCGAGCGGTTTCCATCGTGCTCGACCCGGGCTTCAACGAGATCACGTCGAACCCGCACTTCGGGCCGCCGAACGTGGGTCCGCGCAACCACACGGGCGTGCACCGGCGGACGCTACGCCAGATCCTCTCCGGGCGACTCGGCAAACAGTTGCACATCGGCTCGCGCGTCGTCTCTTACGTTGAGGAAGCCGACGGGGTGACCGCGACCCTCGCCGACGGCAGCACCGCGCGGGGCGATGTGCTTGTTGGAGCTGACGGCATCCGCTCCGCCGTCCGCACACAGCTCTTGCCGCAGGTTCCGGTCATTGCGACCGGCGTCAGAGGCATCGGCGTGTTCGGGCGCACACCGTTGACGCCGGAACTCGATGCGCTGATGCCCGACATCCTCAACCAGGGTGTGCTGATGGCGGTCGACCGCGCGGGCTCGCGGCTGCTCATCGCGACCTTCCGGCCGAGGCGGCCAGCGGCAGAGGCAGCCAAGGACATCGCACCTGACGTCGAGCTTGACGACGTTCCGGCGTACGTCATGATCAGTTGCAGCGTCATGCCAGGCACCGTGGTGCCGCCGGCATCGGAGTGGACGCCCGACACTGCCGGCATCCTGCAGGAATCGATGCTCGAAGCTGTCGCCGGTTGGCATCCCGCAGCGCAAGCGCTGGTTCGTGGCCTCGACCTCGACTCGGTCTTCGCGATCCCGTTCGGCTTCCTCGAGCCGGCCGAGAACTGGGAGCCGTCGCGGGTCACCGTCATTGGTGACGCCGCGCACGGCATGCTGCCGACCCTCGGCATGGGCGCCAACCTCGCACTCAACGACGCCGCGCTGTTGACCGAGCAGCTCGACCGCTACGGCCGCGCAGAGGTCGATCTGTTGGAGGCGATTGGTGCCTACGAGGCCCAGATGCGCGAGACGACCTACCCGATCCTGCGGATGACGCTCGACCACGACAAGAACTTCGGTGGCGGCGGTCTCCAAAAGGCGACCTAGTGCTGGCGGAGTTGGCGAGGGACGAGCCGATGGAGCCAGCGCGTATGTGACCGCACTGGCGGCGGGAGGCCGGTGATCGACAAACGGTAGGTTCGTCTCCGTGACTGAGCAACTAGCACCTGCTGCCGGAACATGGTTGGGCATCGAGCGCCGATGGCTGACGCTGATCGCCGTGTGCGGCGCGACGTTCATGTTGCTCGTCGACATCACGATCGTGCAGGTAGCGCTCCCGACGATCGAGCACCGCCTGCACGCCAGCTTCAGCGACTTGCAGTGGGTGATCGATGCTTATGCCTTGGCGATGTCGACCCTGATCCTGGTGTGGGGCTCGTCCGCCGATCGGTTCGGCCGCAAGCACGTTTTTGTCGGCGGCTTGGCGGTTTTCACCCTGGCCTCGCTGCTGTGCGGAGTCGCCACAAATGCGCCGATGCTCATCTGGTCGCGCGCGTTGCAGGGCATCGGCGGCGCGGCGTTGTTCGCCACCGGTCTCGCGTTGATCGGGCAGGAGTTCCACGGTCGCGAGCGGGGCACGGCGATTGCGGCGTGGGGAGCGACGGTCGGGGGTGCGGTCGCTGTCGGCCCGCTCATCGGTGGCGCGCTGACGAGCGGCTTCGGGTGGCGGTCGATCTTCTTCGTCAACATTCCCATCGGCATTCTCACCGGCTGGCTCGCCGTCACCCGGATGGTGAACATCAGCGACTCAGGAACGATCCGACTTGACCTGCCGGGCCTGGCAACGTTCGCGGGCTCGATGTTCCTGCTGGTGTTCGGTCTGATCCGGGCAAGTGCAGACGGCTGGACCAGCTCCACAATCCTGTCCCTGTTTGCCGGCGCCGCTGTGCTCATAGTGCTGTTCGTCCTCGCGGAGTTGCATCAAGAGCACCCGCTGCTCGACCTGTCGCTGTTCCGAAAGCCGTCGTTCACCGGCGTCTCGATCGGAACGTTTGCACTCGGCGCCGGCATGTTCGCGCTGCTGCCCTACATCACGTTCTACCTGCAGAACGACCTCGGGTACTCACCGCTGCAGGGAGGCTTAAGGCTGCTTCCATGCACGCTGCTCTGCTTCGTCGTGCCGCTCGCGATGCAGCGGGTTGCCGCGAGGTTGTCGCCGCGGCTTGGGTTGACGATTGGTCTCGGCATCACCGGCGTGGGCCTGTTCGCGATGACGGTCGTCACGGCGAAGTCGAGCTGGACCGCGCTGATTCCTGGATTGCTGCTGACCGGCCTGGGCATCGGCATCGCGAACCCGATGATCGCGAAGATTGCGCTCGGGGTCGTCGCGCCCGCGCGCAGTGGGATGGCCTCCGGGATCAACAACACGTTCCGCATCGGCGGGGTTGCTACCGGCGTCGCTGCACTCGGCGCAATTTTCCAGCAGCGTGTCACGACGTCACTTGCGAGCAATGTTGGGCATCCCGCAACCCAGCTCGCGAAGGTGGTGGCATCGGCCGGGGTCCGCGCGGCCGTCGCCGCGGGTGCATCGACGCCCGGCATCGCGGTCGCTGCGCACGGGGCTTTCCTGTCCGGACTCCGGCTGATCCTGGTGATCGGCGGCGCGCTCGTCATTCTGGGCGCGCTCGCAGGCGCCGCCCTCGTCCGCAGCACTGACTTCGCGAATCGCACGCCGGCTGCGTCTGCACCGGAGCCAGCTGTCGCCGTCCCGGCTGACTGATCTAGCTGGCTTCGACCGCGGCCTTGATGCGCTGCGCGAACGCGTCGGCGTCCTTCTTCGCGGACTTCAGGGCTGACCCGACGATGACCTTGCCGAAGCCGTGGCCGGCGAAGGAATTGAAGATGGTGACCTTGGTCTGCCCGTTGCCGAGATCCTGGAGGTCGTAGCCGCCCTCAGTAACAGTGACCAGGTTCTTTGACCGTTCCGCCCAACGAATCGTGGTCGGGGCTGAAAAACCGGTCAGCTCGAACCGACGGCTCGACTTCAAGCCAGCGTCCTTGGCCGTACTTACGAAGATCGTGCCGAGCCCCGACGGGCCATCGGGCTCCTTGCGGATCTCGAGGATTCGCGGGCTGAACTTCGGGTCGTTGGTACCGGCGGCGAGGTAGGCGAAGACCTCGTCAATCGGGCGGTTGATTACGGCAGACCCGCTGTATTGTCCGGGCACTTACTCGCTCCTCATATCGGGTAGCTGGTCGCGAGCTTATCCGCTTGGGGCCGTAGGTAAGCTTCCCTATCTCGAACGATAGGGAGGGGCAGGCGATGGCGATTATTCGCGCGGCTCTTGTACAGACCAGCTGGACCGGCGACAAAGAGTCGATGATTGTGGCTCACGAGGACTACGCCAGGAAGGCCGCGGCGCAGGGCGCCCAGGCGATCTGCTTCCAGGAACTCTTCTATGGTCCGTACTTCTGCCAAGTGCAAGACGCGGCGTATTACTCCTACGCCGAATCGATCCCGGGCCCGACCACGGAACGGTTCCAGGCGCTGGCCGCCGAGCTTGGCATTGTGATGATCCTGCCGATGTATGAGCAGGAGCAGCCCGGCGTGTTGTACAACACCGCAGCGGTTGTCGATGCAGACGGCAAGTACCTCGGCAAGTACCGCAAGCACCACATCCCCAACATCAACGGCTTCTGGGAGAAGTTCTACTTCCGGCCTGGCAACCTCGGCTTCCCGGTCTTCGACACCGCGATCGGCAAGATCGGCGTCTACATCTGCTACGACCGGCATTTCCCCGAAGGCTGGCGGGCGCTCGGTCTCAATGGCGCGCAGATCGTCTTCAACCCGTCGGCCACCTCGCGCGGCCTTTCGTCGTACCTCTGGAAGCTCGAGCAGCCGGCGGCAGCAGTGGCGAACGAGTACTTCATCGGGGCCATCAACCGCGTCGGCGTCGAAGACCTCGGCGACGACGACTTCTACGGCACGACGTACTTCGTTGATCCAGAGGGCAAGTTCGTCGGCGATGTGGGGGATCCGTACTCACCCGATCTCGTTGTGCGTGACCTCGACATGGACCTGTTGACCGAGGTGCGCAATCGGTGGGCGTTCTATCGCGATAGGCGTCCCGAGGCGTACGGCGACCTCACCCGGCCTTAGGGAGCAAGATGACGATCCTGGTGAAGAACGGCACCGTCGTGAGCCCGACCGGTGCGATCGCTGCTGACGTCCTGATCGACGGCGAGCGAATCGTCGCGCTTCTCGAACCGGGGACGACGAAACTTGGCGTCGATCTCGAAGCGAGCGCCGATGTCGTCATCGACGCACGCGACAAGTACGTCGTGCCGGGCGGTGTCGACGGTCACACGCACATGCAGATGCCGTTCGGGGGCACGCAGGCGTCAGACACCTTCGAGACCGGCACTCGTGCTGCGGCGTGGGGCGGCACCACGACGATCATCGACTTTGCGATTCAGCGCACCGGCGAGCGGGTGCTCGACGGCCTGGCGGCGTGGCACGAAAAGGCTGACGGCAACTGCGCGATCGACTATGGCTTTCACCAGATCATCGGCGGCGTCGATGACGAATCGTTGAAGGCGATGGACGAGCTGGTCAACGAAGGCATCACCAGCATCAAGCTGTTCATGGCGTATCCCGGTGTCTTCTACTCCGACGACGGCCAGATCGTTCGCGCGATGCAGACGGCCGCAGCTAACGGCTCGCTCGTCATGATGCACGCGGAGAACGGCATTGCCATCGACGTGCTTGTTGCGCAGGCCATCGCGCGCGGCGAGACCGCGCCGCGCTACCACGGACTCACCAGGCCGTGGGAGACCGAGGAAGAAGCCACTCACCGCGCGATCATGCTCGCCCGCATGACTGGTGCGCCGCTCTACATCGTGCACATGTCGGCCAAGCAGGCGGTGGCGACGTTGGCCGCAGCCCGCGACGACGGTTGGAACGTCTTCGGCGAGACATGTCCTCAGTACCTTTACCTCTCGCTCGAAGAACACTTGTCAGCGCCGGATTTCGAGGGCGCCAAGTACGTGTGTTCGACGCCGTTGCGTTCACGCGCCGAAGGGCACCAGAACGAGTTGTGGAAAGCGCTGCGCACCAACGACCTCTCGGTCGTCAGCACTGACCACTGCCCGTTCTGCATGAAGGAACAGAAAGAACTGGGCATCGGCAACTTCTCGAAGATTCCCAACGGCATCGGCGGCGTTGAGCATCGGATGGATCTGATCTACCAAGGTGTCGTCGACGGCCACATCACTCTTCCGCGCTGGGTCGAACTGTGCTCGACGACGCCGGCCCGGATGTTTGGCTTGTACCCGCGCAAGGGGGTGATCGCGCCCGGCTCCGACGCCGACGTCGTTGTGTACGACCCGGACGCGACGACGCGCATCTCGGTCGATACCCATCACATGAACATGGACTACTCGGCGTGGGAGGGTTTCGAAGTCGCCGGTCACGTCGACACCGTCATCTCCCGCGGCACAGTCGTCGTCCGCGATCGTGAGTTTGTCGGGTCGAAGGGTCACGGGCATTACCTCAAGCGCGGCCAATCGCAATACTTGATCTAAAGGAGTCCAGATGGAGTTCGGCGTCGTGCTGCAATGCAACCCACCGGCATGGCGCACGGTCGAGTTGGCGAAGCAGGCCGAACTCGCTGGCTTCGGCTACGTCTGGACGTTCGACTCGCACCTGCTGTGGCAGGAGCCGTACGTCATCTACAGCCAGATCCTGTCGGCGACGCATCGCGTCATCGTGGGCCCGATGGTCACGAATCCGGCGACCCGCGACTGGACAGTCACCGCATCAACTTTCGCCACCCTGAATGAGATGTTCGGCAATCGCACGGTGTGCGGGATTGGCCGCGGCGACTCTGCCGTGCGAGTCATCAACGGCAAGCCAGTAACACTTGCCGAGCTACGCGAGGCGATCGGCGTCATTCGCAAGCTTGCCAACGGCGATGCTGCCGAATACAAAGACAGCACGCTTCGCCTGACCTGGAATCCGCACAGCCGGCTCGACATCTATGTTGCGGCGTATGGCCCCAAAGCGCTTGCACTGACCGGCGAAGTCGGCGACGGATTCATCCTGCAACTAGCTGATCTCGACGTTGCAGAGTGGAGCATCAAGGCGGTACGCGACGCTGCTGCTGCGGCCGGTCGCGATCCTGCATCGGTGAAGATCTGCGTCGCGGCGCCCGCCTACATCGGCAGCGACATCGCTCATCAGCGCGAGCAGTGCCGATGGTTCGGCGGCATGGTCGGCAATCACGTCGCCGACATCGTCGCTCGATACGGGGCGGACGGCGGGCCGGTGCCGCAGGCGTTGACCGATTACATCGCGGGGCGGCAGGGCTACGACTACAACGAACACGGCCGGGTCGGAAACACCCATGCCGACTTCGTGCCCGACGAGATTGTCGATCGTTTCTGCGTGCTGGGCACTGCCGATGAACACATCGAGAAGCTGCGAGCATTAAAGGCGCTCGGTGTCGATCAGTTCGCGGTCTACCTGCAACATGACGCGAAAGAGGCCACCCTGCAGGCCTACGCCGACAAGGTGATTCCAGCGCTGGCCGACACGGTGGCAGCAAAGTCTTAGGCAGGGCTCGGCCGAGCGTGGTCGGTGAGTAACTTCACCGCCAGCGCGCCGAGGACGGTGCCCATCAAGTAGCGCTGCGCACGGACCCACCCAGGCCGCCCGCTGAGGACTCTCGCGATCGTGCCGGCGGCGAGCACGATGCAGAAGTTGACCGTGAGCGACACCAGGATCTGGATCGCGCCAAGGGTGAAACCCTGCAGCGCCAAGTGACCTGCGGCTGGTCGCTCGAACTGGGGAATCAGCGAGAGGTACATGACGGCGATCTTCGGGTTGAGCAGCGCCGTCATCAGGCCCATGGAGAACAAACGTCCACTGGAGTCGTGCGACAGCCGAGCGGGCGCGAATATGGAGAGACCGCCAGGTCGTAGTGCTTTGAACGCGAGCCATGCGAGGTAACACGCGCCGGCGAGTTTGATCGTGAGATAAAGATCGGGCACCGCGACAAACAAGGCCGAGAGTCCGACGTTGGTCGCGGTCAGGTAGACCAAGAAGCCGAGCGCGATTCCGCTCAGGGAGATCAGGCCGGCGCGCCGACCCTGAGTGACGGTCCGCGAAACCAGGTACATCATGTTCGGCCCCGGCGTGAGGACCATCGCCAGCGCAACGGTCATGACGCCGAGCACGGCCGTGGAGGTCAGCACTGTGCCATTGTCACACCAGGTCGGTGAGGGCGGCATCCGGATTAGCGGCTCGCCGCTATGGAAGCGTCGGTAGGATTCGGCGATGCAGACCGACGAGGCGCCGGGCAGCTACATCCGCGGCGGTGGCGGCGTCGTTGACACCCGCCGACTGTTCCGCGTTGTGGTCGGCTCGGCGGTCGTGGCGCTCGCCGTCCTGGTGGTCGTGCTCGCCGTTGAGGCCGTGCACAAGAACTCGAGGATCGAGAGCCTGCACCGGCGCGGAGTGCCAGTTGACGTCACCGTGACCAGTTGCTTCGGGATTCTGTCCGGCACGGGGATCACCGTCACGACATTCCAGTGCAGCGGATCGTTCGACCTTGCAGGCAAGAGCTACCACGCCGTCATCGCAGGCTCCGACGCCAACCATCAACCCGGTGACGTGGTGCAGGCCGTCGCGGACCCCAAGCACCCGACGTCCATCTCATTGGCGAGTTCGCTCGTGAACGCACACTCGTCGTGGCGGCCGTACATTGCCCCGATGGTCCTGTTTGTGGTCTTGCTCGTACTGATTGCTGGCGCGCTGTGGTGGTCGCGACGCAACTCAGCCCAGCGTCCCCCTGACGGGGAGCCGCTGGGCTGAGCCAGACCGCTTGTTTAGATTGCGCCGGCGCCGTGCTCTTCCGTGCGCACACGGACCACGTCGCCGACCGATACGGACCAGACCTTGCCGTCACCGATCTTGCCGGTACGAGCGCTCGCCACGATGGCGTCGATGATCTTGTCGGCATCTTCGTCGTCGACAAGGATGTCGATGCGCACCTTGGGAATCAGATCGACCACATACTCGGCGCCGCGGTAGACCTCGGTGTGGCCACGTTGGCGACCAAAGCCTCTCACTTCGCTTGTCGTCATACCGGTCGCGCCCGCTTCGAGCAGCGCTGCCTTCACGTCGTCGAGCTTGAACGGTTTGATCACTGCTGTGATCAGTCTCATGCGCGTCTCCCGCTCTTGCTCAGCTGCCGTGCCTGCTCATTGGCGAGGTCGTCGTCACGAACGTGCTTGCGCCACAGCCACATGGAAATGGCGAACCAGCCGGCCGTGATGAAGGCCCACGCGGCGGCGAACAATAGTTGGTCGCCGACCGCAGAGATGATGCAGATGCCGAGCGCGACGAGCGACATGAAGGCGAACCCTCGCCACACCCACGGTGATTGGACGGATCGGCTGCCGTCCGGCAGGCGGAACCGTTTCGGATTTTGCTGTATTGCCATCGCCGATCCCATCGCCTGGCTCCACTCTCTTTGAGTATATGACCGGTGCGAACGCATGACCTCTCTGTGCGCGGAGCTAGTCCTCGGGGTATGCCTCTTCGCCGTGGACGGCCAAGTCACCGATCTCGAGATCCTCATCCGACATCCGCAACGGCGTGAAGATGCTGATGACCTTCAAGATGATGAACGTCACGACCGCATCCCAGATGATGACGGTGAGTGCCGCGAGCAGCTGCTCCTCGAAGAGTTTCGGGTGCCCGTATAGCCAGCCCGTCGCAGCGAACGCACTGCCGGACGTCGTCAGCGGATACACCACAACACTCGGGTCGGCGAAGATTCCGACCAGCAAACCTCCACAGAGACCCGCGATGCCGTGCGTGTAGAACACACCCATGGCGTCGTCGACCCGCTTGATGAGGATCGGCTGTAGGTAGGTCCACGCGAACCAGACGATGACCGAGGCGATGATGCCTTCGAGCAGGGCGCCGAACCCGTTGACGAAACCGGCTCCCGGGGTGATAGCCACCAAGCCCACGATCATGCCGTTCACGGCACCGAGGAAGGTCGGCTTCTTCGCCTTGCTCAAGAACATGTCCAGCAGCACCCAGGTCAGCAGAGCGGCGACCGTGGCGAGGTTCGTATTCATGACTGCCGTGGCCGCGTCAGCGCTCGCGAAGTACGGGTCACCGCCGTTGAAGCCGTTCCAGCCGAGCCAGATGATGCCGGCACCGAGTGAAACGAGCGGCAGGCTGTGCGGAATGAACCGTTGACGGTCGCGTGCGAGTCGTGGCCCGATCACCCATGCAGCGACGAACCCGCTGGTGCCGGCCGCGAGGTGGATGACGTAGCCACCGGAGTAGTCGACGGCACCCTCGTGGGCCCAGTAACCGCCGCCCCAGATCAGCATGGCGTTGATCGAGTAGACGAACGTCGTCCACAGCGGGACGAAGATGATCCACACCTTGATCTTGATGCGGCCGATGACGCTACCCAGGAAGAGCAAGGGTGTGATCGCGGCGAAGACGAACTGGAAGTAGAACAGAGCCGCAGTGGCCTGGCTTAGGGGCAACGACGTGCCGCCGTTGGCGGTCAAGCTCGCTTGGCTGATTTGGGAGGTACCGCGCAGCGATGTTTCTGGATGCCCGACGAAGTTGTCGAAGAAGTTCTTGAAGAAGTTGCTGCCGTAGGTGTAGTTCCATGTGTTCGCGGTGCCACCGCCGACTGGTGCGCCGAAGCCCATCTTGTAGGCCCACAGCACCCACACGATCAGCACGGCGGAGAAGCCGCTGAACGCCATGAACATGGTGTTCACGACCCACTTCTTCGGCACGAGGCCGCCGTACAGAACCGCCAGGCCGGGCACGCTCATCAATCCAACGAAGGTGGCCGCAGTGAGCTGCCACGAGTTGCTACCGGTGTCTAACCACGACGGCTGACACGCGGCCGGTAGGGCGGTAGCGGTGCACGTGTTCGCTGCTTGGTGCACTGCCGTCGCGAGCTCGATTAACAACGGGCCCCTCCTTGTCCACGGTTAGGGCGAAACGGCCGTGCGGCCGCGCACCGAATCGGCCAGAACATAGGGGGGCCGTGTTTCGTCAATTCGACGTGTTTATTGCGGGTGTGTTAACTGCCATCGCGATGCTCGATAGGCTCGGGACGTCGCACTGTAGGGGCGGTAGCTCAGCCGGTCAGAGCAGCGGACTCATAATCCGTCGGTCCTGGGTTCGAGCCCCAGCCGCCCCACCCAATATGACCTGCAGTGATGGGTGAGACCCCACCGGTTGCCCCGTCCGATTTGTCGCTACGTGGGCACGATGTGGGCACGGAACTGTTAGGGGCCTTGATTTTGCGCGGCACGATCGCCGCTGTGCGCTCCGCGGCGTCGTGTGCGACTTCGGCCGTCACCGACGAGTAGATGTCGGACGTGATCTTGATTGAGGAGTGTCCGAGTTGCTCGCTGACGGTTTTCATCGCCACTCCAGCGGATAGCCCGAGGGTCGCGGCGACGTGTCGCAGATCGTGCAGACGCACGGGTGGTAACCCAGACCGTGCGATGAGGCGCTCGAACCGTTGACTCACACCGTCAGGGTTCAGTTGCTCGCCGGTTACAGACGCAAACACGAGGTTCGTCTCACGTAGCGCGCGGTGCACCTGCGCAGCCCGATGCGCCCGCAGCACGCCAACTGTTCCGGAGTCGAGGCTGACTAACCTGTCGCCGTATTTGGACTTCGGCGCGCCCCACACCGGGCGGTGGTTGACGTTGGTCAATGTGCGCCGAATGGCGATCACACCTCTGTCGAGGTCGACGTCCTCCCACGACAATCCGACGGCCTCGCCGCGGCGCAGTCCGCGCATCCCGATGAGGTGCCACATCGCGTACAGGTCGTCGGCCGCGGCGAAGTCGAGGAAGTGCCCGTACTGCGCCGCCGTCCACACAGCCACGCGGTGACGTTTGCCTGTGCGTTTCCATTCGGCGACCCGCTCGGGAGTCCACACGACTGCGCGCGGCGAATCGGTGTTGCCGAACTCGACGTGTTGGCCGGGGTTGCGGGCGATCATCTCCCGGCGCATCGCCTCACCCAACGCGACGAGCGCGGTGGCGTGCACGCGTCGGATCGTCGCCTCCGACGGCTTGCGTCGGCAACCAGCGGGGTCCTTCCGTGCGGCGGTGATGCGCAGCAAGTGTTTGCGATGGGCGCGCGGGTAATGTCGGACCGATTTGCCGCATCGCCCGGTAGAGCTCCTCGAAGTCGAACGCGCGCAAGTCGATCAGCCGCACGTGGCCTAGGCCCGGCTCGAGGTAGATGTCGATGTGGCGTGTGTAGTTCGACGCAGTCGAGGGCCTGAGGGCGACGCGGCCCGCGAGCCACTGCCGAAGGTAGGCGCCGAAGGTGATCGTGCGGTCGCCGAGCGGCGCGCCCTTGTTAGTGCGGTCGACCGACTCCGCTAGCGCCGCTTCGGCCTCGGCCTTCGTTGGGTAGGGGCCGATCCTCAGCTGCGTGCGCTTCTGGTCCGCGGCTGGAGGTGCGTCGAAGCGCGCCCACCACGATCCGTGTCCGCGACCGTGGAGCTTCGGGCACCGCACGCCGAGCTGTTTTCCTGACTCGTCGCGACACCCGCACCGCTTGAACGTCGAGCCCTTCATCGGTCGCTCCATGTCTGCAGTAGCCGGATGCCGCTAGTTGCTTGTCGCACCTTTTCACGTGGGTGCGTCATCTGGTTTCTCCTTCGAACGGTATGGATGCTGCAGTCACCTTTCGCGCCAGGGTCGAGGTGGAGGTACACCCGGGCATCCGGGACGTGCGCATGTCGGCGGTCCACCGTCATATGCCGATGCCGCGGCCGGTTCGGCGTTCGGCGCTCCGGTGCTGGTCGATGATTTCTTGGGTGGCCAGTCGGCGACTGCGGGCCGCGGCCTCCTCCGACTCGACCGTCTCGATCGCTGGCGCCGATGGCACTGGCAGTGCGGGTCGGTTGGCGGCGTTGGCGCGGTCGATCACGGTGTGGGCGGCGTCCTTGCCCCCGCTGCGCCCGAGGGCGGTCTGGAGCAGCGACTGTGCGTCGGTGTCGCCTGCGGGTGAGTGCTCGTGATCCTCGTCGACTGGCGACGCCACATACACGTGGTTTTCGTCTCGTCCGCGGGTGAGTCCGACGTAGAGGTGTTCGCGGTCGATGCCGGGGCGCACGAGCAGGATCGCGATGTCGGTGGTGGCTCCTTGCGCGGCGTCGATGGTGGTGGCCCAGCCGTGCTCGACGTGCTGCGCGACGTAGGCCGGCGGGAGCATGGTGGCGCCGCGGCCGGTGAGGTCGTCGACGAGTAGTCCGCCGTCCTGCGTGGTGGCGAGGATGGTGTAGCGGTCGCCGTTGCGCACATGCGTCTCGCCCACCGTGATGGCGCGGTTGTTGCGCTTCGTGCGGATCACGTCCCCGGCCTGAAAACCTTCTCGCCGACGACGAGCTGCGGACCGCGCGAATCCCCGGCGGCCTGGGCCGCAATCTTGGCGAGCGCGTTGAGTTGGTCGACGTCGTCTCTGGTGCGGGCCAGCATCATCACCTCGGCCCCATCCGATCGCGCGCGCTGCCAGTGCGCGAACACTTCTGCGGCCGCCATGTCGGGGTCGGGGACACTGTGCAGCCGGCCGGCGGCTGCGTAGACGTCGATCACACTGCGGTCGCCGTCGCGCAGGCGCAGGGACGCGGCGGCTTCCCACTGGTGGTGGAAGCGGTGCACCTGGTCGAGTTCGATGCCGTGCCCACGGGCGGCGAGCGCAGCAATGAGTCCGCCGGGGGCGTTGATGGCGCCGATCTGCGCGGGGTCGCCGACCAGGACGATTTTGGCTCGGGCGTGGCGGGCGATCTGGGTGAGGGTGTGTAGGTCGAAGGTGGAGGCCATCGACGCCTCATCGACCACCAAGACGGTCTGGGCGGTCGGTGTCCACGCAGCCTGCTCTTGTGCGGGTAGCTGCGCGAGTCGGGCTTGCTGGTGCAGCCATTTGGCCAACGTTTCGGCGGTGCCGCCGGTGGCTTTCGCGAGTTCAGCGGCGGCGCGCGCGGATGGCGCCAACCCGACCACCTCGTAGCCGGCGTTTTCCCAGATGCGGGCGGCGGCACCGAGGGTGGTGGTCTTGCCCGCGCCGGCGGGGGCGGTGAGCACGATCAGGAAGTCACCCCCGGTCGTGAGCTTCGTGACGGCGGCCTGCTGGTCGACGCCCAGGCCGGCCATCAGCTCCGGGTCGAGCGCCCCCGCGGGGACTTGGCCGACGTGCTTGCCTTGGCCGGCGGCAGCCACGTGCAGTACCGCCGCTTCGGTTTGCAGCACTTCGCGGCTGGTGAACCTGGCATCCGAGGCGCGGGGGGTGACACCGACTTGGGGCGCACCCAATCTCACTGCCTGCGGGTGCCTGAGGCTGTGATCGGTGAGGTCCTCGACCCGCGCTCGCACCTGCTCCGCTGTTTCCGCGACGACGGGCAGTGTGGCGGCGATCTCGATGGTCAGGTCGGCGCGGGAGAACACCCCGCGTCGCCGCCCGGCGTTGAGCACCGCCAACTCGACAGGCGAAGGGGTGACATCGGGGGTGACATCGACTGTGAAGGTTTTTGTCACGGCGGTGCCGTCGAGTGCGAAGGGTTTTGTCACGGCGGTGCCGTCGAGTGCGAAGGGTTCAGTCACGGTGGTACCGGAATGCGAAGGGGTGACAGCCGGGGTGACTGCAACTGCGAAGGGTTTTGCAAAGGGTCTATCGGCGGCGATGACCGCGGCGTGCAGGCTTTCCGCACCCCACCCGAGCGCGGCGGCCTCCGTCTGCCATCGGCCGTGCAGCACCGACACACTGCCGGCGGGTTCTTTGCCTTGCCGAGTCTTGAGCACCGCGGTTTTGGTGACAGCGGCCCGCTCGTTCCTCGTCAACGAGCGCCCGAGGGTCGCTTCGTAGTCGGCGATGACTGGCAGGGCTTCGGCGGCGATTTGTGCTGTTCTTTTGCTCCACGCGGTCATGACTTCTTGGGGGACGCCGAGGATCTCCGCCTGCCCGTGCGCAGACGATGGTCCGAACACGACTCCGAGCCGACGGTGCAGTTCGGCGCGCAGTGCTGCTTGGTAGAGCACGCCGGCGGCTTTCTTGTGATGAAAAAGCTCATGCCCGTCGACAGTGCGCCACACTCCGTCGGCGCACAGCAGTTTGTTCGGGACCAGGGCGTGGGTGTGTAGCTGCGGATCCCCGGCCCGCGATGTCCGGTGGTCGAAAAGGGCTGCGGCGAACCCGCCAGTGGCGATCTGTTCCACGCCGTCGGTGCCGCGCCGCGACAACGCCGCGTGCGCATCCAGGTAGGCCAGGGCGGCGAGCACCGCGGCGCGGTGCGCTTGCGCGACGTGGGTTTGCGCGGTCGCACCGCCCAAAGCCCAGAGCACGCTGACGCTCTTGGGTGCGGAGAACGTCAGGTCGAACCCGGTGACCGCATCCGCCCGCCACGCCCGACCGAGTGCCTCGCCGGTGACGGGGTGCAGGCCGCGGGCAAAGACTGCTTCCAGCTGCTGTTCACTGACCTGCTCGCCCGCCTGGAGGCCGAGCTCGGCCAGTCCGCGGCCAACCCAGGCGCCGGGTTGTTCACCAGCTCCGACGTAGTACTCGCACGCGCCGACCGCGACACTGGCCTGGTAATAGCGCCACGAGGTGCGGCCGATCTTCGCCGACGACAACACGCGTATTTTCCCCCGCACCGATATCGCGACCCGACGCCGTCACCATACATTCGAAGAATGCATATGTCTGCTGAATAGGAGAGTGGATTAGTGAGCTCATGATTCGTGATCGTGTTGTCGTGTTGGTTGGTGTTGTGTGGTTCAGGTTTAGCTTATGGGCTTGGGTTTTCGAAGGGTTGTGAGACTGGGAGGCTCAGGGATTCTTGGGCTGGGAGGTGCTGGTTTAGTGGTGGCTATTTGACGTTTCGCCGGCTGCGTTCATCGCGAAATGGCAGCGTGTGATATTCGGCGGCACGACGCGATATTCGGCGACCACATGCAGCCAAACAATTGACCGCCAAGATTGTGCGCCAGATCGCTACGGGCGGGTCCGCGCACACGGTCGGCAGGGTGCCGGCGAACATGACGGCGGCACCTCACGTCGGGCACCTGGCGCGTCGAGCCGCTGGTCAGCGTCGCGGCTCGGTCACGCGGCGTCCGGCCGGGACGCGCGCCCGCCGGGAAGTTGTCCACACCCGCACCGCGACTTTGGTGAGCTTGATGTCACCCATAGGTAGGTGAAGGGCTTTCCTACCCAAGGAGCAAATCTGATGGCAGCAACGACACCCTCACCATCGACCTCGACGTCGTCGCCGGGCGCGTGTCCGGGCACGTCGCGCCCGCCATCCGCACTGGATCCAGCGGTGCCGCTGCCCGCGGTTCTCGACCTTGTGCGGGCTGCCGCGCTGCTCGGGGTCGGGCGCACAACCGCCTACCGGCTCGTCCACGACGGCCAGTGGCCAACCCCTGTTCTGCGGCTCGGCCGGCTGATCAAAATCCCCACCCAGCCGCTGCTCGAGCTGCTCGCCGGCGCCATCCGCGAGACCGTCTGAGGCCGACGTTGGGCCCGCCTTGTGGGGCGGGCCCAACCGGCTCGTCGAACGCGACCACCGGCGTCCGGCCGCGCCGTTGCATGGCTCGGCCGGCTCATCACCATCGCCACCCGAAAGGACACCCTCACCGTGGTACCCGAAGACGATCCGTTGCGCAGGCTGATGCCCACCTTGGCCGACACCTGGCAGTTGGCCCCGGTGTGCTGGAGAACCCTCGACCGCGAGGCTGCCGCCCGCGAATTGGTGACGCTGGCCAGGTGGGTTCGCTGGCTGGCGACCCGCTACGTGCTGTCGCCGCGAACGATCCCGCCCTGCTGGTCCAACCACGGCCGGATGGTGGAGGAGCTCTCTGCGCTGCGCACCGGCTGGCTCGCCGCGTTCGCCCCCGACGCACGCCTGGACGCGCCACTGCACTGGCACCACGACTTCGATGCCACCCGCAGCAGGCTCAACGAAACAGTCAGCTGGAGCGGCTGCACCAAGGACGAACATCGCGGCGACGACACCGCCAGGTGGCTCACCATCCCCGACACCGGGTTCGCCCCGCAGGCGACGCGGACCTGGCCGACCTAGCACATGATCCGGCCACCTACAGCAGGCCAGCGCGGGAGGGAAACGGGCCCATTCTAACAAGATCATTGCCGAGCTTCGGCTCGGCCGGCTGATCAAAATCCGCACCCGACCGCTGCTCGATTTGCACGCCGGCACCACCCGCCAGACCGGCTGAAGGCGACGGTCGGGGGTGCCGGCAGCCAATCGAAACCGGGCCACCGAGGGCCGGCCGGCTCATCGAAATCCCCACCCAACTGCTACTCGAATTGCTCGCCGACACCCCCTGCGAGAGCGCCTACCAACAAGACGTTGGGGGGCCGGCAAGCGGGCCGAAAGGGGCCGCTGCGGGTCGGCCGGCTCATCAAATCGAGACCCAACCGCTACTCAACTTGCTCGCCGACACGGCCTGCGAGAGCGCCTAACCGAGACATTGGGGGGCCGGCAAGCGGGCCGAAACGGGGCCGCTGCCGGTCGGTCGGCCCGTCAGAATCCTCACCCGGCCGCTGCTGGAATGGCTCGCCGACACCCCCTGCGAGACGGGCAGACAGCGACGTTCCGCCTGCCGGCGGGCGACCGAAACGGGCTCGCCGAAAGTCGATCATCTGCCGAGATCCGGTAGTTCAGTCTTGGTCTGTGAGGGAGAACCCCAGGACACACCGCTGTGAGGAACGCAGTACTAGGCCGGGCATGCCTTGGCGCCAACCTCGGCCGCGGAATCGCTCCTGACGGCCGGTCAACGTGTCGAAAGATACGTGTTGGCGGCCGGACGCGTGTTGATGGGAGTGGGACAGTGCTGAGCCGAAAGCTGGCGGGGTCGGTGCTCGCCGCGTCGCTTGGCCTTGTGCTCTCGAGCTGCGCGAACTCAGCCGGCGCGCAATCCGCTGCGGTCACATCGAGTGGTAGTTCGGCTGCGGGCAACCCGTGGGTGTGCACCAGTGGCTGGGCCTGTGTTGAGCAGGCGAGCCAGCAGGGCGGCTTCGGTTTGCTTGAACCCGCCGCCAAATCTGGGAGCTTCGTGCGGATGTCCCTCGCCAACAACTCACGGCAAAGTGCGATTCTGGAATGGAAAGACGAAGACGGCGTCATCGTGCACCTGGGCAGCTACTCCACGATGAACCCGCAACTCGGCGTGGTCGTATCGGTTCGCGGCACCCAAGCCCACCTGGTCCTAAATAAGGACAACCTGTCGACTCTGGTCTGGAACGAACTGGGCAGGTGGCAGGTTTTGTTCCTTCCCGCAGGCCCCTCCGCGTCGCAGATCCTCGCCCTCGCAACAGGATTGCAATCCGCGCAGTAGTGCAGCGCGGGCACGGCCCGACGGAACCTCCGGCTCTGCCGCGATGACGCGCGTTCGATCGTGCCTCTGGCAGGTAGTGGCAACTGAGTTGGATGATCTTCACACCACACGGGATCGGGGACCAGATGAAGATTCGCATCGATGCGCGAGGCGAGACCCCGTTGACACTTGTTCTGGAGCCTTCAGGCATGGAGTACGTCCTCGCACCCGGTGATCACGTGATCTACGAGTGGAACGACGGCGCAGGCTCCTCGTCTTTGGGTGGAGGGATCGTTCACGAAGCGTCTACCCTCACGATCGGCGAAGCAGGGGGCCAGTCGCGGTTGTGGAATTCGCGAGGCGAAGAGATGTCGATCATCGGCTGATCCACGGTGTTAGGGGCTGGACCGGTTCTCCGCCGATTCGTGTTGGTCAGCCCGCCACCGAGTGAAGCGCGCTCTTCTGCCGCGATGACGCGCGTTCGATCGTGCTCGTGGGCCAGTTCAGTCGGGCGGGAGTATTCCCCCGTTGGTGCCGATGAGGTCAAGGCGGTGGATGTCGAGGTGGCGAGGGTAGACGAGAACCCCAATGCGGGCACCCAACTCGCTGATGTCGCCGTGCAGTTGTACGTCCTCGCGCGTGCCGTCGGACAAGGTGACGATCAGGGCGCGTACGTCGGCGGCGACGCGTGCGATGAACGTCCTCGGCCCGAAGTCCGCCGCGCCGCTGTAAGTGCTGATGCGCCGTCCTGGATGGATCGGTGGACCAGCACAGCCCCCACCCCACGGACGTGACCCATCCGGAAGCTCGATCGCGACACCGGTCGCCAACTCACCTGTGTCGCGGTTGACCGCAGCGTCGAGGTGCCACAGGTCGCCGTCGACTGAGTACCCGCTGGCGATCACCGGCATGGAAGCAGTGTGCCAGCACGGCGGCATCGCAGCGTCACCTGCCAAGCGCGCTCGCCACCGAACATCCGACTCTGCCGCGAGTCTCATCGATGGCTACGTGTGTATGGCTCGAAACACTATTTGAGGAATGTGATCCGGATCGACTCTGGGTCCCTCGCTGGCGCGCGATCCGGCCGCGTCGTCCTCCGCCACGATTTGGTGCGCGCGAGAGGTGGTCCAACGGAAGCGGGGGATCTCCACGGCGCACCAAGGTGCCGCCTCACAAAGCGCGCACCGCAGGTTGAGCACGTGTAGATGGCGTCCACCTCACGTCGATTCTGGTCTCCGGCGGCTTGCACGAGGAAGTCGTCGGACTCCGTCGCTCCGCTGCGTTCCATGGAACCCTGACAAGCCGGACACGGCTCCTGATCGGCGACGAGCTCGCCCCACTCGCGGAGTTCGAACACGCCGTCTTCGGTCGGCTCGGCGACATAGACGTCGAATGCGCTGCCATCGGGGAATCGAAGGGTGAACGGGCTCGGAAGGAGCGCGAGATCCAGGCGTTCTGCGGCGGAGCATGGCGTCACCCGTGCCGTCCAGCCGACGTCAACCGCTTCGATCCTCGCATCGACGGCGACGGTGGATAGGTTCGTCCAGCGGTTGGCCCACCACTCAAGTGACGCGGCTCCCTTATAGGCACTCACCACTCCAGGATGCCGCATCTTGGGCTCCGTCGTCGCGATCATTCGGCTCGTCGCGAGGTGCGGATCCTGGTTGATAAGCGTGCGTTCTGAGTTGTCGTGTCGGTCCTGGTTCGCAACGCCCCTGATGCGGGAACCAAGAGCGCACGTACCGCCGGCTCCCCCCGATTGGCCTATACCCACATCCGACTGATCGGTCGACGCACACATCTGCCGCTGTGACGCGCGTTCGGTCTAGGACAAGACGAGCCGCGCGGGCCGCACCTGTACTACGAGCGTTTACCTGCGTTGATCCGTCTGTTGCCACAGCCGAGAGGAACGATAGCGCCGTTTCACGCCGGAACTACTGGCAGCGGATTGCCTCGAATTTGCTAGCCCGCCGGAGACGGACACACCCGCGCAAGCTGCCTCTTGCGTGATGGGTAGACATCGCTATCGTTGTGCCGCGATGTGAGCCGCACAGGGCGCCTGGTGCGTAGTCGACCATTTGGGGGATGAGTCTGATGTTGTGGCGACCGCACTCGCGTCAGGCGGCGAGGAATTCCCGTCGGTCACTCGGCCGGGTGGTGCTCGTCGTAGCTCTTGTGTCAACCGTCGGGTCCCCGTTGTTGGCTACAGGTGCGCTCGCCGACGGCCCGTGGTCCGGGGCGATCACGCTGACCGCGAACCCGTCGACGGTGGATGCGAACAGCACGACGTCTGTTCTTGTTGGCGCTCTGAGCACACCGCTCACGCCGTCTTATGCGGTGTCGATTTATGACGGTAGCGGGCAGAACATCTTCTGCGCGGCCGGGGTGGGTACCCAGTTCTCGCAGCAGGTGCAGCCGGCGAACAACACCACCGGGACCTACACCGCTTATGTCGCGCAGGACTGCCCGCAGACCGGCCCACCGGTGGTCGACGTGCGGGCGACGGCAAGCGCGTCGGTCACCAACGTCGGCTGGACCGGCAGCTTTTCATCGTTTACCGCGAACCCATCCATGGTGGATGCGAACGGGCCGGCTTCGGTGTTGTCCGGGGTGCTGAGTCAACCGTTGGCCGGGCCGTATGCGGTGTCGATCTATGACGGTAGCGGGCAGAACATCTTCTGCGCGGCGGCCGTGACTCACTTCGCGCAGCAGGTGCAGCCGGCGAACAACACCACCGGGACCTACACCGCTTATGTCGCGCAGGACTGCCCGCAGACCGGCCCACCGGTGGTCGACGTGCGGGCGACGGCAAGCGCGTCGGTCACCAACGTCGGCTGGACCGGCAGCTTTTCATCGTTTACCGCGAACCCATCCATGGTGGATGCGAACGGGCCGGCTTCGGTGTTGTCCGGGGTGCTGAGTCAACCGTTGGCCGGGCCGTATGCGGTGTCGATCTATGACGGTAGCGGGCAGAACATCTTCTGCGCGGCGGCCGTGACTCACTTCGCGCAGCAGGTGCAGCCGGCGAACAACACCACCGGGACCTACACCGCCTATGTCGCCCAGGACTGCCCGCAGACCGGCCCACCGGTGGTCGACGTGCGGGCTAGCGCGGACGCAAGTGTGTCCAACCTTGGCTACACCGGCACGTTGTCATTGAGCGCAGCAAAGCCGGTCACGGCGTCGGGCCTCACCACCGTCAACCTCACCGCGTCACTGTCGACACCGCTAGCCGGCCCGTACGCGCTGAGCGTGTACGACGACACCGGCGCGCTACTGTACTGCGCCGCAGGGATCGGGTCTGCCGCCAATATCAACGTCACCCTGCCCGGCGGCACCACCAAACGCACCTACACCGCTTACGTGGCGCAAGACTGCCCGGCCAGCGGGACGCCAATCAATGACGTTCGGACCTTCACCGGCCTGTCCTTCGTCGGAGTTGGCAAAGCAGCCCCCAAGCAGATGCTCGACGGGGTCGACCTTCCGGCACTCGCAGTCTTGGCCGCGAAGATCGATCCGGCGGAGATCGACGCAGCGATGTTGCTGGCGCCCGGAACCCGCCTACAAGGCTTCAGCGTTACCGACCAGTACGAGGCATACTCCGCGGCCATCCAAGCTGGGAAGACCGCACAACAGGCATTGGTGGTCGCGCTCGCCGTCGCTGGTGCTGGCACAACCGCGGTGTACATGTGGGATACGTTGAAGCCACAAGCGGCGCCACCCAAGCCCATCAAGCCAACAACAGCACCCCTTCCTGCCCCGAGCCTCGCGCCAATCGGTCCAAAGGCGACGCCGTCCTACACCGATGACCTAGCCGCGCGCCTCATGGTGCGGAACAAGACGCTTACCTACCAACAAGCCCGAACCGCAGCCCAGCAATGCGTGGCGATCGCGCAACGCGCAATTGCCGCCAAAGCCATCCCCGCATTGATCAACAATCAATTCCCTTGCGATGCGCTACCCATCTTCCTTCCTGGAAGCGATCTCCCGGCAACGACTCAACACGATTTCGATGCCATTCTCGGCGCCTCAGGGGTGCCGGCGAACCCGCAGTGGAGTCGTCTGAACTACGTATCGTCGACAGACAAGGTGTCGTCAGGAACCCCTCGCAAGTGGTACGCGAGCCAGCCCGCGTGCCAACCTCAACTCGGGGAACCACCTGGGTACCAGTGCGACGAATACCCCTTCTTTGCGAGCGCACAGGGAGGCCCAGGTGCCAGCCTCAGGCGGCTTGACGGTGGTCAGAACACGACCGCGGGCTCGCGGTACGGAAACTTCGTGGTGGCGTGCGCGCTCACTAGTGGCGGCAGCGTCGCGTCAACGCAGACGACACTTGGGTCGCCGTTTCTCGTAATCCCGATGGCGTTCACCGGCGCCCCTCCGACGCTTCGGATATGCACTACCTAAATCGGCCGTCGTAGCGTCGATCGCGCAACCGATCATCACGGCGGCGATACGCTCGCACCCACCCGCGAAGATGAAGGAGAGGGCTCATGAGTGAGCTGCCCGAGCTGCTAGCTGAGCTCGACGTGGAATGGCGCCGTCTCGGGCTTGACGTGGATCACTCCCTCGCGCCCGGCGTCCCAAACGAGGTGTCACACGCGGAGCTCGCGGTCATCTCTAGTGCTCCCTGTGAGGAAGCGGTCGAGTGGTTCGCCTGGCACAACGGACCTTCAGCCGCCCCTATCGAAATGGCCCCAAGCGGATTCGACATGCTATCCATCACGGAAGCCATGGCCGAACGCTCGTCACGTCGGCGACTCGCCGCCGACGCAGCCGCCGACATGGACGACCCCGACTTTCCAGTGGCCGCCTACTGGCGCGATTCGTGGCTCCCCATCGGGAGAATCGGTGGCGCGGCCGTACTGGCAGTAGACCTCGCCGCTGATGCGGTGAGCGCCCCGACGTACAACGTGGATTGGGAAGATCTAATTGCCTCCGGCCAGCCCGCAATGAGCTCGTTGGTTGAGGTAGTCCAACTGTGGCTGACCGTACTGCGCGGGGACTACTACAGATGGATTGACGGGCACTGGCAGTACGACTTCGCGGCTGTCCCGGCGGTCTATCGCGCGTCCCGTCTCGTTGGCTAGACACCAAGACACTGCGCGCTCAATACCGAGACAGCGACGATCAATCCGCAAACACAGCTACGGCTGCGGACAGGTGGACGTGGCGAACCCGCCACGTGACGCACTGGCCGAGGCCAATGCGTCCCGCTGTAACCCCGGCAATGACCTGCTCTCCGGATGGCGCCATCGGCACGAGGTGGTCATCGATGCTCAACGATGCCGCAAAGACCCGATCGGCCGGGGACCTCACGAGGGTCTGGACTGCGAAGGCAACGGGCACGACCCCAGCGGTCCATCGCGACGACAAGAAACGCGATCATCTGCCGCCGAGCGCGTTCAGCGGAACGCGCACATCTGCCGCAATGACGCGCGTTCGTGGATGCCCACTACTCTCACGTTCCGCTGGCCTGCGTGCCGCACCAAGCCCGTTCCACACATTGGTGAGATTCGGTGTCACGTGATGACCAGATGCACTCGCTCGGCACGCCGGTTCCCGTCCTTCAGTAGGAACTCGTCGGTGTATGGGTTGTAGGACAATGGTCGGAAGCCGACTAGCTCGGCGAGTTGCTCACCTGTGAATGGGTCCCAGATGGTCAGTCCAATGTCGCTGGTGACGAAGAGTTGCGAGCCATTGGACCAGAACTGAGTGCGCGGCACGCCCGCGAAGGAGACCACCGAATTCGTGCCGGCGGGTGAGAGCAGAACTGCTCCTGGAAGCACGTTGTCGTCGTCGTTGCCGACGCCCCATATGGCGATGTGCTGATCACCGACCCAGCACATCGGCGTGTCCCACAGGTAGAGGCGCTGCATGAGTGACGTTGCATCTTCGGCCTGCCAGGTGTCGCCGTCGAGCCAACGAGATACATCCCAGAGCAGAGGGATCCCGACCGGATGCCATACCCAGCCGTCATCGACGACCTTCGTGCCATCCGGCGAGACATGTAGCGCTCCCTGGAAGTAGTCCAAGTAGTGGTCGGGAACTGGCTCGCCCTCGTTGGCGTTGGTAGGACCGCGCGCGGTGAGGATCTGACCAGTTGGTAGTGCGAACGCGTCCACTCGATTCCAGTCCGTGCCCGCGACCAGCACTTGCGCACCACGGTGCTCGGTGAAAGCGCACGGAAACCGCGTCAAGTCCACGCGGTAGTCGCCGCGATCAAGGTTCAAAATGGTGTCCCCGGCAACCGTGCTCGCCACCGTCCCGTAACGCCCGTATTCGCGCACCAGCGCGACTGCGCTCCCGTCGCGCGCACAGTAAAGGGCGACTCCCGGCTTCGCTGCCGCAAACTCGGACGTTTCGTCGGGCAGCGCAGTCAACGTGCACACCGCACGGCTTCCACCGACCCCGTGGTGATACACGACAGAGCTGTAACCAAGGGTCATCCATCCGTCGCGGCACGGTGCGATTCCACCGGGGAATGGCAAGGCCATCTCAAAGCCTCCACGACGCCGCATCGAAACCGAGGCGGCTCGACGTTCCACAGACGCCCAGCCCCGGATCGCCGCCGGCTCATGGGCCGCCACTCGATCCACGCAGCCTTCGCACGCCGTCAGCAGATCAACGACCTCCAACTTGTCGCAATCCGCGCAGAAGTAGTCGCACGCCAGTCCCCGACCCAGGAGACGCTGAACATGATCGTCGTCGGCACTTTCACCGAGCAGATGGCCGCATAGCCTGCTGCTGGAGGCAAGTGCAACGTGCCCACACAGCAACGTCTCCATAGTGATCATTCTGCCAGCCGATTTAACTCATCGCGCGAGCGAAAGACTGAGCGGCGCGATTCGCACTCCTCTGCCGCATTGACGCGCGTTCCGCGGAACGCGGCGCGCGACCGCGCGTGCACCGGGTGGAGCACGGGCATCGACTTCAGCTGAACGCGGCAACTGGACCACGCATAGTCATCCGGATCTGCCGCGATGACGCGCGTCGCACCTGTCGATGTGGGCGTCCGCCGGGTCGAAGTTAGGGCAGGCGAACGTAGCCGATCGTGGTGCTCACCTGCACACCGCTTGTCGTTCCACCGAGGGTGTTACTCACACAACTTGAGGCCACAGTCACTTGTTGGACGACGTCGACGTCGTAGAGGCCGGCTGGCGGAGCGACACCGGCTGTGTTGCTTGTGCCATCCAACCGGACGTGGGAGGTCGATCCAGCGATCGGTGTGCCAAGCGCGATTGATGTCACCACAGTGGGCGGTGCTGGCGGGGCTGTGATTGTGCTGGCCGCCGCCGCGTCCCGGGGAGGTTGATGCGCCGTGAGGTCCACTGACACCGACGCCAGTGACACGTTCGCTGGTTCGGACGGCAACTGGACGGAGACGATCACGGGAGCCGCCGACGAGACCGGCAGGGCCGCCGCTTGGTCCTGCTGCGTGTCCGGGACGCCGCCGACCGAGCCAATCGGCGACGACGGGAAACAGGTCAACGGGTGCATGACGGCGAGGGACGATGCAGTACTGACCGGGGGTCTGCTGCCCTGCGATGCCGTCGCAGTGACCGACGCCGGTGCGCCCGCCGTGCCATGGACCTGCTGGGTGGCGCATGCAGTGACCGGCACCGTCAGCGCCACGAGGAAGCAGGAACGAAACCTCACGTCGATTGCCCCCACGGCTTGGCCAAACGCTGAGCACCTGAAATTGCTGACGTGGGCATTGAACACCCCATCAACTCATCGGACGAACCACCGACGACATGGGTTCCGCTACGGCTCGCGCACCCACACGCGGCTCGAACGCCGAACATCCGAGTCTGCCGCTGATCGCGAGACGGCGGCCAGTCTTTACTACGCTTGCCGTGTGCCCGCTCTCCCGCCAGGTCGCTGCTCTATATGCGGCCGACGAGCGCCGCATCCGTTCGAGGTCGCCGCCCCGGATGGGGTCGAATGGCTCGGGCATTCATTCGTGTTCGGTCAGCAACTTGCACTATGCCGACAACACGATCGGCAAATGATGCGGGACCTGAATCTGCGCAAGACCAGGGTCATCCGTGGGTCGAGCGCTATACCGCGACGCAAACGAAGGTTCTGGTGGCCGTTCCGTTCGTAGGTGCAGAACGGACGCGGATGACACGTCGCCAACAACCGCATCTGCCGCTGTGACGAGCATCGTTCGTTACCCGGTGACCGTGACTGGCGAGCGGCCTACGACGACGCCGGCGGCGAGCTCGATCGACTAGCAAACTGCTGCGCCTCCGCGCACAGCGCGTCGTCGATCGCAAGGCAAGCGCCCGCAATCTGTCGAGCCCCAATCAGTCCCGGCAGCGGGACCGTGTGCTGTTCGAAGCTCAGGTTCGCCGGGCAGGCGCCTTGCGCGGCATGGTCCCAGGTGGTGATCGCGATGGTCTGGTGCCGATAGCTGACATCAAGATGATCGAAGCGATGACAGCCGCCCTCGACCGCAAGGATCTCGACGCGTGAACTGGTCGGAACTGCCGACACCAACGCCCAACGGCCCTGGACGAGACCGTTTCCGCCGCCGCTCGTGACCGCTGTATGAACGCCGAGCACGACCAACGCGGAGGTCAATAACGCGCCGCCGGCAACCACGAGCAATCGCTTCCGCGAAAAGCGCGACATGCACTACCGCCGATCAGCCATCGGACCAAACCGGGCATGACCATCGTGCCCGATCCCAACCTGATGTGGCGCAGCAAACTCGCTGCCCACGGCGAGCTTGCTCCGGTGCAGGCGACCGCGCCTCCTGCAGCAACATCCACATTTGCCGCGATGACGTGCGTCCGAAGCTGCCGATGAGCGGATCATGTCCACGCCAAGGCCCCCTACGCTAGGCCGGTGTCGTTCACTCTCTCGGTGCACAGGGTCGTCGACCAGGATCTCTTCGACAACATGCCAGCCGACGTCACGTCTGCCGAGTTCGACCAGTGGTTCGACGAGTGTCAACGTCGGACTCTGTTCGACGCGCCGGTCGCGGGCGCTGGCGACTTCGAAAGCTACTGGCACCGACCCGCCCTGCGTCTTGGTTTGCCTCTAATCGGCAGGATCTATGACAGCGGTCTCCAAGTCAGTGGAACCGAGCTTGGTGGCTTGACAGAAGAACTCGTGCGACTGCAACAAGACTGGTTGACGGAGGTTCCGGACGACGCTTGGCGGGGCGTCATCATCGGCGAACGACAACTCCGTGTACCACTGCTCGTGCATATGTTCGATCGAGCTGGCAACGTCGCCCAGGCTGTCCGGATCGCGCAAGTCGTGGATGGCGTCGTCGAGATCTCTTAGGCGGACGCACCTAGCTGCCGGCGGCGCGTTCGGCTGAACGCGCACATTTGCCGCTGTGACGGTACCTCTGGGCGGCCACAAGCGAAGTGCACCGCCCGGTCATCGGCGAGCGCCCGCTGGGGTTGCCCAAGGGCCGAGAAGTCCTAGTGCCCAGGGGCGATGTTGCCCTCCTGAGCGACGTAACGAGCGCGCTTGATCCACAAGATGCCGTGGTAGACGACGGTCCCGTCGCTGAAGGTGAGCTGACCGCGGCGGATGAACTTCGACCACCACCCAGTCTTGGGGCTGCCGATCGCCACCAGACCCGGGCCGCGCTCGAAGACGTGGAGTTGCTTGCCGGGGAAGTGGAAGGGCAGGTCGCGATAAATGTAGACGTGTCTGTCGGTGACGAGCACGACCCGATGCCAGTAGAAGCTGGCCAGCGAGATCGCCATCTCGATGAGGTCCCCGACCGAGGGAATGAGTTGGGCGATGTCCTCCACGATCCCGAACACGACCATCGTGAAGAGGTTGTTGAAGGTGAACGCGACCGCGACCGCGTTCTCAGGGAGCTTCGCCCGCTTTGCCATCCGCTTGGCCATGCGCGCGTTGTAGGGGCGGACCTCGATGCTCCGCTGCTGGAACGCAGGCTGCCGGGCTGCGGGTTGCTCATTAGGCGCGTCCATGCGGCGAGCGTAGTGCAGCGGCGGGGTTGTCAGGTTCTTTCGGAAATGGCATTTCGGAAGAATCGAGTGACCGCACAGCCGCTGTGGCGCGCGTCAGTGTGGCCTAATCGGCCGGGCCGGCGCGGGGCAACAATTCGAATAGCGCCTCCGCCACGTCCGGCGTTGATGGCCGGGCCTCGCGTACATGGCTTAGCGTTGCGGTGTGAGCAGCACACGCCGCGACGCGCAGAAACGTGTTGCCGCGTACTACGAGTCGTGTCTGCGTGAACTCATCGGGCATGTCGGTATCGCGCTGGATCATTACCGCACCGATGGTGATGCCGAACAGATGAACACCGCCCTTTACCAGTACCACCGGGCGGCCCGTGAGTTGTGGAAGTTCTGCTGGTTGGACGGCGGCGGGTCTCAGCTGGAGTTCATCGCCAGTCTGATTGAAGACCCGGCGCCGCCAGTGGACTGGTGGCAGCGCGGCACACCACGACGCCCCAAACGCGACTGAGTGCGATGGGATGCCGGCGATGCGCGACGACGTGGTCCGACGTCGGTCAGGGGTTCCGGGGGTCTCCGCGTCGAATCGACATCATCACCGCGTCATGGCGTTGCCCGTCCCATAGCAGCGCGCCTCGTCTGGCTCCTTCGACGCTAAAGCCGCACTTCTCGTAGACGCGCTTCGCGCGAGTATTGAAATCGAAGACCTCTAGACCTAACCGGTAGAGACCGACCGTGTCGAGTGCGTATTCGACGACGAGCCCCGTGATCTCGGTGCCGTAGCCGTGCCCGTAGAGCTGAGGATGGGCAAGCGCGACGCGGTAGCCGGCGGTCTCATTAGCTCGGTCGAAATCCAAAATCACGGCCTCGCCCAGGAACGCGCCGTCCTCGATCCGGATGGCCGCCCAGTCCGCGCGGTCGTGCTGATCGGCTCTGCTCGCAAGCCACTCCCGAACCTCGTCTGGAGCGAACACGGTATGGGTGCCAGTCAGCCGTCGACCCTCAGGGTCTTGCAGCATCGACCAGACGCCCTCAAAGACCGCCTCGCTCAGTGGTTCAAGCCTGACCCGTTGTCCAACCAAGGCCGGTTGGTGACGGAACACATCAGCGGCAATCACAAGACGCAGTCAACCACCACGTATGCCCAGCCCGAAGGCACGACACAGAGAGCAAGATTCGCAGCACGTGATGGACCCTGGACCAGAATGACGGCCATGGACCAACACCATGCCAGTCCAGTCATGCAGATCGCCGGTGTCACCATCGACTGCGACGACCCTGCCGCTATGGCCTCGTTCTACGCGCAAGCCCTCATCGGGGATATCAGCCATGAAGACGAAACCGGCGCCCAAGTCCGGCTGGCCGACGGCCAGCTGTTGCTCTTTCGGCATGTCGTCGACTACCGGCCTCCGACGTGGCCTTCGCAGGAGTTGCCCATCCAGCTGCACTTCGAGTACTACGTCGATGACGTAACAATCGCCGAAGCCCGACTGCAGCTGCTCGGCGCGACAACTGCCGAGTTTCAAGACAACGACGACGCTGACCTCATCGTCATGCTGGACCCCGCGGGCCATCCCTTCTGCATCATCAAGCGGCCGTAGCGAATGTGGAGTCGGTCCAGAGACGTGTCGCGGCCATCCGATCTCGACAGCGCCGAACGCGCGTCATCGCGGCAGAACCGGATGTCAGGCAATCCAGGCGCCGCGCTAACGGCGGCAGAGCGTGCGCATGGAACGGCTCCGCCTAAACCTCACCTTCGGCCATGGGCCGGTAGCTTCACCGGGTGCGCTACTTCGAAGCGGGTCCACCAGGGTGGAACGTGGTCGGCTGGATCATTCGATCGGCGGTGCTAGACAAGCGGCGTGCAGCAGGCGGTTCCAGCGTGCTGAGTCGTGAGGAGCGGGCCGGGTTTCTCGCGGTGGATCGTCGCGTTGCGAGCTTCGCGTATGCCCGCTGCATGATCGGCACGGGTGCCAGCATTGTCGCTGCGGCCGTCTTCATCGTGCCTGCCAGAGCACTCCCGCGAGGCGCTGAGCGGATACCTCTCTTGGCGGTAGGCGTCGCCGTGGCGGGGATCCTCGCTGCGACCCAACTCGTGATCCTCTCGTGGTTCTCCACCGGAGGTGGGTCATTCAAAACCCGCGTGCTTCGGACCTCTCCGGGCTTTCTCCGAGCCGCGTCGATTGCAGCTGGCCTGCTCGCAGTAGCTGGCGGCATCGTCTTCGCGTTTGCCGAGGCTTGGTCGTAAGCGCAGTCAACCGCCCCCTAGGGCGGACAACATGGACCATCGGATTTCGGCACGACCGAACGCGCGTCATCGCGGCAATTGAGGATGTTGCGATCCGGGACGCCCGCAACGGGCATACTCACGTCACTGGTAGCCCGGCACATTGGCGCATCGTCAAACCGCTTTCGTCTTCTTCCCAGGTCGTGACGCCGCCAGTCGAGGCATCGACGAGTACGACGAAGTAGTAATGAGCCATGAGCGGTGGGAGCGACGCAGGCGCCGGTGTTGGACCCACTGGCTCCGCCGGACACTTCGGTTCGGCGTTGCGGTCGAGTTCGTAAGCGCCGACCCACGCCAGCATGTCGTGCACGGAGGGCGCGGGTGCTGCGTCCCCGCTCAGGTAGCCTCCGACAGCTGTCACCCGGGCCAGCCCGACGATACGCGGCGGCCCCGCGACGCGGGGCGACGACAACGGGTGTTCAATTTGCTGCACTGCGGTGACCTCCGGGACTGCGGCGTGGTCGCCGGGCCGCGGCGGCGCGGCGGTGAGCACGCCGACGCTCGGATACCCGAACACCGCGGTCGATGCGATGGGAGCCACAGTCGCTGGCGGCGTCGGCGATGAAGTGACAATCGGCCGCACGACTGGCGACGACTTGGCCGCGAACGGTGCAGCAGACGGTAAGCCACTCGACACGGTGACCGCGAGCGAGGACCCGGCGGTAACACCCCGGGCACCGCCGCGTGCGCCGTCAGACGCGCAGCTGGACAAGAGAAACCCCAGGGCGACAACTACACCGCTGGCCGCCTTCACACCCATCGGATGCACACCGCATGCGTTTGGTTCCCCGGAAGACTCCGAGCTCTATGCCCACAAGAAGTTCGCACCGACCCATCATCCTGCACAGACCCATCGAACGCAGTGCGATCAAGGACCACCACCACGCTCCGAACTACGGATCTCGACACGATCGAACGCGCGTCAACGCGGCAATATCGGATGTTGCCTGCGGGGCTCTGGCCTAGCCAGTGAGGTTTCTTACAAGCGCGTCCCGTACTCGGCGCACGTCGCTCTTCGGGACCGCGAACTCCGCCACTCCCAACGGGCCCGAGGCCTTGATGACGCGGAAAACGCCGCGCTTGATGTTCCACTCGCCACGACCGCCGGGCTCCCGGATCTCGTCGATCGCGGTCATTGCTGGCACCGCACGAACATCCCAGGCGCGCCTCCAACGTCGCCAGGTCAAACCTGTCGGTGCGATCACTAACACGCCATAAGTGAATGTCGCAGGCAACGACGGAATTGGCTCCGCAGGTGGCAGGTGACCTCGAAAGTGTCGCTGCCTTCCCGCACCTCCCTGCGACGGACGCCGAGCCAGCCACGGAGCACGTCGAACATCGACCTGCTGCCTGGTGATCGGACGGTCGCGTTCGCCCACGGCGTGAAGCCTCCGCTCAGACCCGCCGTCGCCACGGCATAGACAGTAGTCCGCGCCCAACGCCGGGCAGCGCCGCGAACTGGCCAAACGACCGTGTCAGCGGCAAGTGTGCGCGTTCTGAACGCGGCAGCCTCTGCGGGGCGCACTGGCAGCGCATAGTTGGCGTCGAAGTCCCGCGTTCTGTGAGTGTTAGGTCTGGCGGTTGTGGTGGATCGCTGCCAGCATCCGGTGTTGGTGTCCGACTGACTCGAGCGCGTTTTGACCGGCGTTGTGTCGTGTCTTGCAGCTGACGTGTCGTCGGGCGCCGGCACCGGTCTGGCCCACCGACTGGCTTGATAGAAGCCTGTCCGCGCTGCGGCGTGTGACTCCTCACAGAACTGCCGTTCGGTGACTCCATCCAAACCGGTGCCGACAACGACCCGTCCCTGGAAGGAGCTCGAGCCGTATGACAATGCTGGCAGATTTGGTGGATGCCGTCATCGTGTGGTGACACCCATCGCGACACGCACACCTTGGAGATGACAAGCCCGACCGGCGCGACGATCAGCGTGTGCACGGTGACCAACGACGCCGCTGGTTTCGCTGAAGCGTTGGGCTGGATCGAGGCCCACGCGCCGGGCCGAAGGTTGATCGTGGGGTTGGAAGGCACTCGCAGCTACGGCATCGGGTTGGCTCGTGCGGCGGCCGCTGCCGGGCTGATGGTGGTGGAAGTCGAACGACCGCGGCGAGCCGAGCGACGCCGCGGGAAATCTGATCCCAAAGACGCGCGGCTGGCTGCGTTGAGCGTGTTGCAGATGCAACCCCACAAGTTGCCGACCCCACGCGCCGACGGTGACCGGGAAGGGTTGCGGATCTTGCTGTCTGCGCGCCGCGACCTCACCGTCGCGCGCACCGCGCAGATCAACCGGCTGCGGGCGTTGCTGCTCGGCGGTGACGAGGCCGACCGCGCATTGGCGAAGGGGCGGCTGTCCGATCAGTGGTTGGGCCACATCGCCCGCCGGCGCGGTCGCGCCGGGTGTACTCGCGAGCAGGCGATCCGGCTCGGCGAAGCGCGCCGGCTGGCAGTGGCGATCCGCACCGCCGGCGCGGAGCTGGTGGCAAACAAAGCCCAGCTGCAAACCCTGGTGAACATCCTCGCGCCGCAACTGCTGGCCAAGACTGGTGTCGGGCCGGTCAGCGCAGCACAAGCACTGGTGTCGTTCTCCCATCAAGGTCGCTGCCGCAACGACGCGGCATTCGCCGCGCTGGCCGGCGCCAGCCCGATCCAGGCCAGCAGCGGGCGCATCAAAAGACACCGACTCAACCGTGGCGGTGACCGAGCGTTGAACCGTGCGCTGCATGACATCACCCTCAACCGTTGGCGAGTTTGTCCCCGCACCCACGACTACATCGAAAAGCGCCGAACCGAAGGGAAAACCGACCCCGAAATCCGCCGCGCACTCAAGCGCTACATCGCCCGCGAACTGTTCCGGACCCTCAACCAAAGGACCCCCGCATGACTTGACAACACATAGAAGCGTCAGCTGAACGCGGCAGCAGCTGCGGGGGCTCGCTGCCGGCGCATAGTTGGCGTCGAAGTCGCGCGTTCAGCTGACGCTGGCCGAATGCTGCGATCAAAACGACCGTGTCAGCGGCATGTGCGGATGTGGCCCGGTCGGTCTCTCGAGCTCAACCTTCAGCTTTGTTGACGCAATGTCGAAGCCTAAGAGGTCCAGACCCTCGTCTCTTTGACCGGGGTGCCGACGAGGGAAAGGCGTTGTGCGTGGCGGCTCAAAGCAGGTTCAACAGCCCTCCCGACTGGCCAGCGCCACCTAAGGGATGGAAGCCACCTGTCGGCTGGCGTCCGCATTCCGACTGGCCGCCGGTGCCGGGCAACTGGCCCATCTTCGTCCCGGTTTTTCCCTGGTTCGCGAGGGCGGTGGTACGAGCGCTCATCCTCCTTGGCCTGTGGGTCGTCTTCTGGGCGATGGCTCCGGAGTCTTGGGATAATGGACTGGTCGTGGACCTCAACACCCTGTACCTCTTTGGCTGCTTGGCGGTGCTCATCACTGGCGTGGTGCAACGGCGACGGAGCAAGCGCAGTGCGCGAGCCGAGTCCACAGCGTTCTTGGCGTCCTACACCGGGCCGTCTCTGATCGGATACGGCGACCTCCAGCAGGCGATCTCCGGGTCGGCTACGTACCCCGATTCTCAGTAGAGGGTGGCCGTCGACCGTCCACAGGAACGACAGGTCGCCAGCACGCAACGCAGTAGTACCGGCGCGACCGAAAGCGCGTCATCGCGGCAGTTGAGTGCGTTCGGCGGCCCGAAGAATGTTCGTCTCGACCTTGTCCGCTGCTCTCCCATGTGGCTGGCGGGGTACATCTCGGTCGTCGGTCTCAAGGCATCTGGCCGCTTGGTCGAAGTGCCGAGGTGAGGGCCTGCGGGCGGTGACCTCGAGCGAGCCCGGCGCGGTCTTCGTCGGGACGGCATGTCTGTTCGCTACCGGGAGACGGTGTTGCGGTGAAGGACCTCACGCCCAGCCGCAGGGCGATGGTCGGCGTCGTGGCGATGGCGGCGGCGATCGGTTTGGCGATCTTCGACTCGGTCCGAGTCTCGCAGGCTTGGCGACTGCTCGGTACGGCTGCTGTCTGGGCAACTGTGTGGGGCGCGCTCAGCATGGTCGCCACCACTGGATTCATTGTCTGGACCGGCAAACACCAGGCGTGGGCACGCAGCGGCGGCGGCTGGCGCGCATACCGGTGGGCCGTTGGCGGGTGGGCGGTGGCGCTAGTACTGGCCTTCGGTACGACGCATTCGCGCTGGAGATCGGATCGGCTGACCTCCAACGTTGCGGTCGGTATCACCAGCTATACGGCGACGTTCTTCATCCTGGTGTTCTTCAGTGCTGGTTTCCGAACGTTGTGGCCGCGAATGAGCAGCTCGCTCGGACCGTCCAACGCGGCCGTTCCGGACTACCAGGCGCTGACCGAGCGGACGCACAGTTTCGGCGATCCCGACCACCAAGCCGAGGTGTGGCATGTCCACCTCGGGCGTGACGAGCCGGACTACTACATTGCGCACTGCGATTGCGACTGGGTCGGCACCCCTTACGACATGACCGAACCCGACTCTGAACAGTCCGCACGCCGCGAGGCCAACCATCACTGCGAAAACGTCGCGGATGCGGTCGTCGAAATCTGACGGCATACCCACTCGCGGCAAATGTGCGCGTTCCGCGCGGCGTAGATGTTCTCGTCTAGCCCCGGGTAGGCGGGTCCCTCGATGCTGGGAATGTTGCCGGTGGAGACTGGCCGGGTGGGACGATATCCGGCGATCGAGCCGTACGAGACGGGCATGCTCGACGTGGGCGATGGGCATCGCATCTATTGGGAGACCACCGGTAACCCGCAGGGGACCCCGGTGTTGGTGTTACACGGCGGCCCGGGATCAGGAAGCACGCCCGGTGCGCGGCGCACCTGGGATCCCGACCGCTATCGCATCGTCCAGATGGACCAGCGCAACTGCGGGCGTAGCACACCCTCGGCGAGCGACCCGGCGACGGATCTGTCGACGAACACCACGCATCATTTGATCGCTGACATCGAGCTGCTCCGCGACCATCTCGGCGTTGACCGCTGGGTGGTCTGCGGTGGCTCGTGGGGTGTCACGCTGGCACTCGTTTACGCACAGACCCATCCCGGCCGGGTCCGCGCACTCATCTTGGTGTCGGTGACGATGACCCGGCGAAGCGATGTGCATTGGCTCTATCACGAGGTAGGCCGCTACCTGCCCGAGGAATGGCACCGCTTCCGCGCGGGCGTCCCTGTAAATGAGCGCGACGGTGATCTCGTCGCCGCCTACTACGGGCTGTTGAACCAACCCAGCAATGATCAGACTCGACGCCAGGCGGCGCAGGACTGGTGTGACTGGGAGGACGCGGTCGTCTCCCTGGAACCCGGATGGACCCCGAACGTCCGCTACATCGACCCGGCCTTTCGGATGCGATTCGCTCGCATCGTCACGCACTACTTCCACAACAACGGGTGGCTCGACGACGAGCAGATCCTGCGCGAGGTATCGCGGCTCGCCGGAATACCCGGCGTGCTTATCCACGGCCAACTCGACCTTGGCGGTCCTGTCGACGTGCCGTGGCTGCTGCACCGCGCATGGCCCGAATCCGAACTGCACGTCGTCACCACCGCAGGCCACCAAGGCGGGGACGAAACGCGCTCACACATGATCGCGGCTGCTGACCGCTTCGCCACCGCACCCTGACCGCGCCACCGGTGAACGCGATCCCACCAACACCGCTTCGCGGCAAGAGCGGACATCTCGGAGGCAGACGGTCTAACACTTCAGACTTACCGCACGGTCGTATCTTTGGCGATCGATGTCGGTCGGCGTTAGGTCGAAATTCTTGTTCAACCGGATTCTGTCGGTGAAGCCCTTCGGCGCACTTGACTGGACGTAGTACACCCCGATGAAGAGGGAGTCTGCCGCAGGAATGCTGGCAAGGGTCGGATATGAGGACCCCGCGGGGCCGCCCGCCGCGAGGTGAAACACGCGCTGCTTCGGATTCGTCGGACGGAAGTCCCAGACGACCTGCTCGGGTCCCGGGTTGTTCCCGTTCGCATTGGCCACGGCAATAAGCTGAACATCGGTGACATCGAAACTCCGGCACGAAGTCATCGCTACGTCGATGCCCGTCCCGCCGTTGTTGACCAGTACGGCAACCGGGTCGTGGAGCTCCGGCTCCCCGGCGCCGATCCCATAGGCGACAAGGACACCCAGGCCGAGGGTGCCAGCAATGACGAGCGAGACCACGATCTGTTTCGGACTCGGTGTTGCATCCGGCGGCGGCCATCCTGCGACGGCGCGAGCATCGACCCACAGGTGCCAGCCGGCTGGGACCGGACCCCATGACGGATCAGGTTGCCACCCAGGGTCAGGCGTCCACCCTGCCGGCGGCGTCGGCCACGTCGGGGGCGCATTGAAACGTAAGGCCTGCTTGGGTCTTGGAGTCTTGGCTCGCGACCGACTCATCCGCATATGGCTCATCATCGCGCGCCGACATCCGCTCATCGGCATTGTGTGGGTGATCCGGCGTCAACGAAACGACCATCACGGCGGCAAATGAGGGCGTTCGGGAACATCTGACAGCGCCACTGGTCGACGCAAGTAACCGGCTTGCCGTTCACTGTTCCGGCGGCTCGCCGCCCGGCACGATGCCGTACTGGGCTCCCGTTCGTCCAGCGCGCGTTCGTCCAGCGCGCATTTCGCTCCACCACTGAGCTACCGCAGCTGCAAGTTCTTCGACGCTGTCTGCGCTGCCATCGGGTTTCAGTACATCGAGCCCGCCGAATTCGATGCGGATGTCGAGCATCCGGGGCTCGCCGCGCCACACGTCGAACCGCAGGTCCAAGGTGTGCACCTGGCCGGTGGCAACTTCGGTGAGTCGAATGTCGAGACTGGGCTGCGTCAACCACTCCGGCTGCTCCGGCACATCAAACATGTCCACGGGCTGTTCATAGATTTCGTGTCCGAACCATTCCCGCCACACGAGGTTCAATCCGTCGATGCCGTCCACGTGCTCCGCCGGGAACACGTCACGGGGAACGTGTACGGCGTGCCCTGGACGTGACCAGAAGTGGTCAGGATCCGGTGAGTACTCGATGCGCCGCAGCCACGCGGCGACGTGGGACACCTCCCGAAGTACCAGCAACCGCTCCGGCCGCTCCTCGGCGGGACCGGCGATCAAGACACCCAGTCGCAGCCGCGCCTCCCGCGACTGCACGTCGATGATGGCATCCAACACGGTTGCCTCGTTCAGGACACCGCTCAGCCGCTGGTACAGAGATGAACTCACCACATCATGATCGCCGACAACAGGAGCCCAACGTCGGCCGATTTCTGCCGACACGGCCGTTGGACATCCGCAGAGCCGCAAAGTAGCGCGTTCCGCGGAACGCGCTCGGCGGCAGATCCGGTAAACCGCATTAATTCTCCGCTACCAATGCAGGTACGGCGAATTCTGCCCTGCAGCCGTCAGCCGCATGGGCGAGCAGCCGTTCGGGCATCATCGGAACATGGATCTCGACTTTTCCCTCCGTGCGGACGGACAGGTGGATCTTCACCTCGGCCCAGACTGGCCAATGTTCAACGAGGCGCTGTCCGACAGCATCTCCTCGTTGCCACCTCGCGGCGCCCAGGGAAATGGCCCATCGACATACTGGATCGACGTTGCGGAGGCCGGTGTGCTCCGAGCTGCCGAGACAGGTAACACACGACCTTTCACTGGTGGCAACGTCACCCTCTTGAAGCTCCAAGGGGACCAAGTCGTAGCTACTCTCGACTTCTCCGATGACGAGCCGCGCGAGTCCATGCCCATCGAAGACTTCCTGGATCTCCTCCGCGAATGGCGGCAGCGGGTGCTCGTTAGCGCGGCATCCGCAAGCAGTCCTCTGCCGGAGACGTATAGGCGAAACCCCACTCGATAGAGCGCACGAGTAACTACCGGATGTCGGCACGACCGAGCGCGCGTAATCGCGGCAATAGAGGATGTTCGGGGGTCGGCGCAGGGCAGCTGCCGAGTTGGTACTTCCGCCGCGAACAAGCCGGCTGCGGTGGGAGACTTACCGCGTGCTTTTCCCGTTGCCACCCTCGGGCCGTTGCGCGGCGTGTCAACGTCGATGCCGCCAGTGGTTCGAGGCAAACAATGCTCAGGGCGTCGAGGTCTTCGGGCACGCGTTCGGCCAGGGCGAGCGCTTCTGGCTGTGCGATCAGCACAAAGACGCGATGGTTTCGGCGATGGGGCTGAAGGAAACGAAGGTGGGCGAGCGCACCTACACAGGCCCAGGAGCCGTGTCGCGTTGGCTGCACCGACGAAACGAAGGAAGTACAGATTCGCAGTAACCGTCGGCAGCCCGTCGGGCGCAAGTGGACCGCCATGCGCAGCACAGGAACCACCAGACGGCGACCGATTTCGTCACGCTCAACTCCACCAGATCAGTCCGGCGAAAACGACCGTCTACGCGGCAGAGTCGGATGATTGCGCTCAGCCTCGCGCCTTGCCGAATGCCTCGCATGTCGATCATCCAAGTGGCCAAGTTTCAGTCGGATTGCAATCCACCCCGACTCCAATGAACTTCAGAGTGGTTGCGCTGCCGGGCACGTCGAACGCCACGTAGCCGTCGACCGTGCGGCCGGCCGGAACGACGCCCTGGCTTAGCGATTGCTGAACCCCGGGGTCCAACACGCGGGCAGGCACTCCCGCATACCATCGCCCGTCGCTGCCTTGGACGGAGAAGTCGTTAGCACTGAAAGGCATGTCGCCTACGCCAACATCGATTGCCACCTCCAGTATTAGCCCCTGTCCGCTGCTTCCGCTGGGGGCAGCAGGGTGGGGCGAGCGCAGCACAACGAAGACGTTGAGGTTGCCAACACCGCCTAGGCCAAAACCGACGAACCATCTGACGGCATCCGCCGGGAATGAGCCGGCGCTCGTTGGTACGGGCGACGCGTCGCCTGGTGCCGGCGACGGCGAGGGGTCCTCCCCGATTGCCGTACCTAACGGCGCGGCATTCTCACAAGACGCATGCGCAATCTCTGACGCCAAAGATGAAGCCGCAGCCGCCGATGGGACGCCGTCGCCGCCGTGGCCGCAACCAGCAACCATCGCAAGGACCGCGGCGGCTCCAGCTATCGATCTACGCATCCGCGGCCCCCACTGTCGGCATTCCTCACCTCGGTATCGACAGCTCACTCGGCGAACTGAGGCCTTGACGGTCGGATCGACACTCGCACCGGCCCTCACAGTCGCCGGGAGTTGCGGTGTAGTCAGTGCGCTCGGATAGGACCGCTGCTACTGCCGCGCGAGATTGCGAGACATCCGCTCATCGGCAGATGATCGCGTTTCGAGCGAGCCAGTTTCCGGCCCCCGGGGTCGGCCGACGTCGCGGGTTAGGCGACCTCGTGGGTGGTGCCGGCGAGGAGATCGAGCAGCGGCTGAGTGGGGATCTTGATCAGCCGGCCGAGCCGGAGCACCGGGGTCGGCCACTGTCCGTCGTGGACGAGCTTGTACGCCGTCGTCCGCCCCACACCTAGGAGCGCGGCAGCTTGGACGAGGTCGAGGACGGCGGGCAGCGGCACTGCTGGGTCTACCCGAGCCGCCGGCTGACCGGGACCTGGGTTTCGGTCGCGTGCTGCTGGTGTCGTGTCGGGTCTCGCCATCGCGGTCGCTCCTCGATCGGGGAATCGTTGCTGTCCGTGCTGTGTGTCATGTACTCCGCTAGGTACAGGCGCCTCGGGCACCTTGGAAGTGGACACAGCTGCGGACCTAAACCGCTGCAACGCCTCGGCGAGAGCGTGGATGATCGGCCAACTATCGAACACATCGTCAACGCATTTGAGCTCCCGTGGGTGAGCACGGACACTCCGACAGGCCGCGGTGGCGTGTCGTTCGTGGAAGTGGGGAGCTCGAATCGGTGTCGTCAATCGGTGAAGACTGGAACGGCGTCGACCATCTGCTCGGCCACTGCATGCAGGGTGCGGACGACGGCAGTGTCGGCCTCGACGTCGTCTGCTGTGATCGGTGTGTTGTCCTCGTACTCGACTTGGTTGCGGTTTCGCCGTAAGCGCGCGAAGGGGCGGAACGCGTCGCGGGGTGGCGGTTGAGTGAACTGGGCGTTGATGGCTTCCTGGATCGCATAGTGTCCGCCCTTGCTGGTGGCACGCAGACCTTGTGCTTGCAGCACCGCGGCCAGGCTCTTGCGCGCGGCGTCGTAGAGCAGTGAGTACGCGCCGGTCGGGTCTGCGTTCGCGACGGTGTGCGCGCTGTCGATGTGGCCGGCTGCTTGGGCGAGGAACCCATGAGCTGCCTCCAGTGACGGTGCGACCTTCTCCAGATTGCCCGCCGCGATCAATTCTTTGATCGTCTCGATGCCGGTCGGCCAGCTAGCCATGGTCGGCGCCGATTGTCAGCTCGACGAGGGGGCGCTGCTTGGCGGTGCGGGTGAACGCGTCCTTCGGGTCGCGCCAGGCCGAGGGGCTCCGAAAGATCACTTGGCCGTCGTGCCCTGCAGCGCGCAGCGCCTCGACCACTGCCTCGGTGACGTCGTCGCGGTCCGGCTTGCCCACCACGATGACATCGACATCGTTGGGGAAAGCGCCAGGCTGGCCCTCGTACCGCGCGGCCCAGGAGCCGCCGATGAAAGCCTGCTCGATGCCGGGAATTCCGCTGAGCGCAGTCTCGACGACGGTCTTGGGCCCGTAGCCGAGAAGGAGCAGGTTCGCCAGCGGGCCGATGAGCGCGCTGGTGCCGGCACGCAGCAATCGCGTGCGCCCAGCTCGGCGGTCGGTGAGGATGCCGGCTTGGACGAGGCGCTCAACCTCTGCATGCAGGTTGCCGGGGTCGCTGCCGGTCTCGCGTGCGAGGTCGGCGATGCTCGCTTCCCTGTCCGGGTGCAGCAGCACCGCGGCCAGGAGGCGGGCTTGTGTCTCGCTGCGCAACACCGGCGCGAGCACCGAAGCATTTCGTGTCATGCGAACACGATATCATGTGTCTATGACACGAAAGAGGCCAACGATCGTACGACCGACGGTCTGAGTTTGTGGGCACATTGTGGGCACAATGTGGGCACGGACCCGCAGAACAAGGACGACCTCGGCCAACACGAAAACCCTTACGCTGCAAGGAAAAACGGCACAGACTGGGAGCACTCGTCATCACGTGATAGGGCCTTTAAGCTTCTCATAATCCGTCGGTCCTGGGTTCGAGCCCCAGCCGCCCCACCAGCCCCATGTAATCCGGCTGATGCTTGACAGTTCGGTGTCGGTTGATGCTTTACACGGTTTCGGCTGATGGTTGACAGCTACTTCGGTTGATCCCTCCGCGATGGGAGCGGCGCGGCGCTGGTCATGGGGAGGAGGTCGATGATGTGCTCGCCTGCGACCGAGACGGTGCGACGAGGCTGAGCGTGACCGTGCTGCCGAGCCGCATGGAACTGCCAGCGGCCGGAGTTTCCGCGACTACGGATGCAACCGTGCCGGGCTGAATTTCCACTATCTGCTGGGAGACGGCGAAACCGGCCTGCGTCAACTCACTCAGGGCTTGATCGATGGGTTGAGCGATCACGTTCGGGACTATGGCAGTGGCCGCGGACTCGGGTTGTTGCGTGCCGGTCGCCACGTTGGGTGCGGTCACGATCACGGTGATCGTTGCGAGTTGTGTCGATGCCGCCGGGCAGGCGCTCCGGCTGGTCGGATCGCAGCCCAGCAGCAGTTCGATGGTGCCGCGGCCAGCCGCTTTGGAGATGACCACACCTGTGTGCTGGCTGTTGAACGTACTGAGTGTGGCGCTCGGATCGGGGCCTTGCAGGTTTCCGTTGGTACGAAACGTCAGCCGGCCGACGCACGGCCCGCTAGCTTGCAGATACATCAAGTCGTTGCCCGGCATGGTGAGCGCGTTCGCGCTTCCCGGCGCGACGGTCAGTGTCCGGTTGTCCGCAACGTCTTGATCGGTGGCAGTGACCGCCAGACCTGCGCACGCCCCACTGGCCATCAACGGAACCGTCGCCGCCGTGGCGCTCGATGGGCTCACCGGGCCCGAGGACTGACCAGTGGGGACCGTCACGCGTCCTGCGCCCGACGTGAGCTCGGCGAGACCGGCAGCCGCCGCGACGATCGCCACCACCCCTGCGGTCGCGCCAACGATGGTCAGTCGGTTGCGGCGGCGCACCCGTCCGCGAAGCGACTCCAACATGGCCGGGCCGGGGTTTAGTCCAGCCAGCGCGGGCCCGAGCCGGTCGTGGAAGGCGTCGTGGAGCTCGGATTCGGTGATCATGGTGTGTGTCCCGTCTCGGCAATTGCTTCTCGGTCGCTATTCAGCACATCGCGCAGCTTCGTCAGACCCCGGCTGGTGTTGGACTTCACCGTGCCCGGCGAGCACTCCAAGACGGCGGCGGTTTCATCCACTGACAAGTCGTCCCAAAACCGCAACACCAGGGTCGCGCGCTGCTTGGCCGGTACCGACCGCAGCGCAGACATCAACTCGTCACGCTCGATCACCGCGTTGGCGGCGTCGCCGCTGGCAGGCTCGGTCGCATCGGTCAGAACCGACTCCACGACCCGGCGCCGGGCGAGGCGATGACGGTCGCGGGCAAGGTTCACCAACGCTTTCCGCGCATATGCATCGGGATCAAGGACCCGGCTCCAATGCTGATGGGTTCGCCACAGTGCTTGCTGGAGGATGTCCTGTCCATGCTCGACGTCACCCACCAAGAACACGGCGGTGCGCAGCAACGACGCAGAACGCGCCCGCACGAACGCCTCGAAATCGTGGTCCAGTCGGGTCCTCACATCCAGACAGACTCCACCTTTGGGGATTCGGTTGCGTTCGGCCTGGCGAGAGCGGGGGGGCCGCACCACGTGGCCCGACATCAGAAACGCGATGTCTGCCGCGACGACTGCCCTAGGATCGGCAACGGGATAATCATCGGACACAGGCGTCGCGTGGTGCGCTGCGGCCGCAGACCGTTACCCAGCAAGTTGTCTGCGGTGCGACGCGAGCACTTAGGCGGCTCATCGTGGGAAGACTTCCTATGGCGCGCTACCGCTCCACGATTGGCCGAACCTCGACGGCGCCGCCGAGACGGGCTGCCGGGATCCGCGCGGCCAGCCCGATCGCCTCATCGAGGTTGTCGACCTCGAAGATGTAGTACGCGCCGAACACTTGCTGCTCGGTATGGGCGTACGGACCGTCGGTAAGCAGCGTCTTGCCGTCGTGCACGCGCACCGTCGTGGCCGTGTCGACTGGCTGGAGCTGCGCGCTGCCGCGAGCGCGTGGATCCGCCGCCAGCGCCTGGTACTCAGCGCCCATGGCCATTTGCTCGATCTCGGACAGCACCTCGTAGTAACCGGGCGTGTAATGGAGAAACATCGCGTACTTCATGGGGAACCCTCCTGGTGTCAAATGGCGTTCTAGCACTCCCTGGTAGAGATACGGGCGGTGGCGAAAACTCATCGCGATGAGTTTTCGGTTCGGCGCGGATCTGTATTGGTGAGCGCAAGCACCAGGCCTGCGCCACAGGCAGCCCAGGAGCCACCGATGCCGTCATCGAGCGAGGAGCTAGCGCGGCTCACTGACGCGTTCCGCCCCGAGCTGCTCGCCTACTGCTACCGCATGCTCGGCTCGGTACACGACGCCGAAGACCAGGTCCAGGAGACCTTGGTCCGCGCCTTGTCCTCCTACGACGATTTCGAGGGCCGCTCGTCATTACGGACCTGGCTGTACCGCATTGCTACCAACGCGTGCCTGCGCGCGTTGGAAAACCGCAACCGCCGGCCGCTGCCCTCAGGCCTCGGCGGACCAGCGGAGACATTCGACCTGCGTGCGGCCTCCGGCGTGTCGGAGATCGCGTGGCTGCAACCAATACCGGACGCGCTCGTCACAGCCGACACCGATGATCCTGCGGTCACCGCCGTATCGCACGCAAGCATGCGGCTCGCCCTCATAGCCGCGTTGCAGTACTTACCCCCGCGCCAACGCGCTGTCCTGCTGCTGCGCGACGTGCTCGACTGGCGGGCGGCCGAGGTCGCGGACCTTCTTGGCGCCACCAGCGCCGCGGTCAACAGCACGCTGCAACGTGCCCGCGCCCAACTGCGGCTGGTGTCACCCGCGGAAGACGACATGCACGAACCAGCCGACGCCGGCCAGCGCACGCTGCTCGACCGGTACGCAGCCGCGTTCGAGAACGCGGACATCCCTGCGCTGATGGACCTTTTGCACGCCGACGCCACGTTCGAGATGCCTCCACAGCCAATGTGGTTCGCCGGCCGCGATCGGATCGTCGAGTTCCTCGCAACGCGAGTGCTTCCCGAGCCAGGCTCGCTTTCGGATGATGTCCACCACGGCGAACGGTCAACCCGCACTCGTCGGCTACGGCCGCGGTGACGATGGCCGCTACCACGCGCATGCCGTGCAGGTGCTGACATTCGCTGGCTCGTCGATTAAGCGCGTCGTCTCATTCAACGATCCGCGCCTGGTGACGACATTCGGGTTTCCCCAGGTGCTGCCTGATTCTGCGCGGCAACGATGAATAGCCCGGTCACGATGAACAACGACGTCAAGCTGCTTGAACAAGCGGGCGACTATGCGTTGAGCGCGATCGACACGGTGACCGTCGGACTCTTATCGCGGCCAACGCCGTGCGCTCAGTGGGATCTGCGCATGCTGCTCGACCACGCGACCGAATCCGTCGCTACGTTGCGCGAGGGCCTTGACAGCGGCCGCGTCGCACTGTTCTCTACCGTTCCCTACGACACTGCGGCGAATCCCGCGTTGGCTTTTCGTACCTGCGTCACCAGATTGGTCGACGAGTGGGTAGCAAACAGCACGGTGCCGCTGGTCACGGTCGCGGACCGGCTGATGCCTTTGTCACTCGCAGCCTGCGTCGCCGCTGTGGAGATCGCCGTGCATGGGTGGGACATCGCTCAGGCCACCGGCGTCCACCGACCGATTCCGCCAGCCCTGGCCGTCGATCTTCTCGCGATCTCGGCTCTGCTGCTCGCTGATGGCAACCGGCACCCGCTGTTCGCCCCACCCCTTCGCCCGCCCGCGCTGGCTGGCCCCAGCGAGAAGCTGCTCGCGTATCTCGGCCGCCCGGCACTGGCGCATCAGGTATCCCACCGACCAGAAACGGATAGAGCATGACCGGGATCGTCGCAACCGCAGAGATCGACATCACCGCACCCGCAACGCAAGTGTGGTCGGCACTCGTCGAACCCGCGCAGATCAAGAAGTACATGTTCGGCTCGACAGTCGAGACCGACTGGCGCCCGGGCAGCGCCATCACCTGGTCGGGTGAGTACAACGGGCAGCGCTACCAGGACAAGGGCGAGATCATCGCGATCGATCCGCCTCGACGTCTCGAGGTAAGCCACTTCTCTCCCATGTCCGGTGCCGAAGACGCTGCCCGAGAACTATCACCGACTGATCTACACACTGACCTCCGTCGAAGAGGGCACCAACGTTCGACTGACCCAGGACAACAACCAGGACAAGGATGCCGCCACCCACGCGACCGAGAGCTGGCAGACGATGCTGAAGGAACTGAAGCGCCACATAGAGGACCCCGGTTAAGAGCCGCGGTTTTTATGAACACCTGAAATGGACAGGTTCGCAATGTCGAGTTTGGCGCGGCCTTCTCGTCGTAGAGATGCGCCCACTACGTAGCGCCGCGATACCACCCCGACGCAGAAATATCGCCGGCCCCAGCCCGTGATTCAAGCCGACATCGGCTGTGCACGCGGCCACAATGTGACAGGAGTTTTTATGACCACGATCCACCGCTGGCGCGCATTCAGCGTCCTCGCCGTCGGCGTCTTCATGGAAGTCATTGACTTGACCATCGTGAACGTCGCTCTTCCGACGATCGGCCGCAAGCTTCATTTCAGTGAAGCCGACCTGCAGTGGGTCGTCACCGCCTATGCGATCACGTTCGGCGGCTTCCTGCTGCTCGGCGGACGCGCTGCCGACCTGCTCGGACGCAGACGCGTCCTGATGGTCGGACTCGCTGTCTTCACCGGCGCATCGCTTGCGTGCGCTCTTGCAACTAGCGAAGCGTTCCTCATCGCGATGCGCGGTGTCCAGGGCGTCGGCGCGGCCATTGTTGTCCCGGCCGCGCTCTCGATCGTGACAAATCTGTTCGAGGAGGGCGCCGAGCGAAACAAGGCCCTCGGCGCCTGGGGTGCTATTGGGGCCAGTGGCGCAACCTTCGGCGTCCTTTTCGGTGGACTGCTCACCCGGTACCTCGGCTGGAGGTACATCTTTTATTTGAATGTCCCGATCGGTGCGGCTGTGCTCTTGCTCATCCCGCGATTAGTGCCCGAAAGCCGCCTCCAAACGGTTCGCCGCCGGTTCGACCCGCTCGGCGCGGTGACCGTGACAGGTGGTCTGCTCGCCATCGTCTATGCGCTGTCGAAAGCTCCACAAGACGGCTGGGGCTCAACCAAGACGATCGGGACGCTCGCGGCGGGTACCGCCCTGCTGCTGGCGTTTCTGGCGATCGAGACACGCGTGGAAGCGCCTCTGTTGCCGCTGCGCATCTTCCGGCTGCGCACGCTGGCTGGAGCAAACGCGGCCGGATTGTTGCTCGGCGCCAGCTTCTTCGGCTTCATCTTCATCGGCACGCTTTACATGCAGCAGGTGCTCGGATATTCGCCGTTGAAGACCGGTCTTTCGTGGCTGGCTTGCTGCTTGATGGGCGTTGCCGCCGCCGGGCTATCGCAGGCGCTCGTGACCAAGGGTGGCTCGGCAAAAGTCGTGCTCGCGGCGGGGATGGCGATGATCGGGGGTGCCACGATATGGGCAGCCGCGCTCCCGGTACACGGCCACTTCTGGACGAACCTGGCCGGGCCGTTCTTCATCTCGGGCGCCGGAACTGCCTTCACCTTTATCCCGATCTCGATCGCCGGTCTCGCTGGCGTCTCTGAACAGGAGACCGGCCTCGCCTCGGGCTTGCTCAACACGACACAGCGCATCGGTGGGGCGATCGGCGTCGCCGTCGCCTCGACTGTCGCCGCAAGCCACTACACGTCGCTCATCCACACTGGCACCGGCCAAGTCGCCTCGCTCGCTGGTGGCTTTCAATGGGCGTTGTGGGCGTGCGGTGCAGTCGGCTTGCTCGGCGTCCCAGTGACCCTCCTGCTCGTCTGCCGCAGCGAGCTCGCCCAAGCCGTCGCCGGGACAGCCGCACCAGCCCTTCAAACGGCATCGACTGCCTTCGCCGACTGACCGACAACGGCGAGCCACGAGGTAGCTCGCCCCTTGCAGACGTGAACTCGGCCTGGCGGATCAACCGGTCGGCCACGCCCCGTCAGCGTCGGTTACTAAGCGCACTGAAGCAGCCGCTGAGGCATGGTTCGGGTTGGCTCACGGAGCCGCAGTGGCGAAAGGCAAAAGGCGGCCCATCGACCGAGGAAGGACGAGGGAGACGACCCATGTCTGTTCAAGATCTAACCGGTAGCACGGCAATCGTCACTGGCCCAGCAGAGGTTTCGGCCGAGGCTCAGCGTTTCGTGTAGGTGCTGGACTGTGTCCTCGCCGCTAGCGGCCCGGTACGCCTTGAGCCCCTGCTGCGTGACAGCGTTCCATTGGAAAAGCTCCTGCCCGGCCGGCACCCGACCCACGTACCGGTTGTTGTTGAGCACCAGATGAGCGTTCTCCGCTGCGCTGCCGGCGGGCGCATCGCGGAACAGCATCACTGGCTCGCTCGACTTCGTCGATTCGATGACGTTGTCGGTGATCGTGGTGTCGTGGATGTAGTACTGCAACAACAGCTCCGGCGACCCATCGTTCAAGGTGTTGTTGCCGATCAGTGTGTTGCCGCTGACCGTGATGTCGAAGTCCTGTCCACGCAACTCGTCGTAGCCGCCGAGAGAGAGCCCGGTGTACCGGCTGCCGGTCACCAGGTTGCCAGTGACCTGGACGTCGCTAGCGCTGCCCTTGGCCCACTCCGAGGCCACCTCGATACCGATGTCCGACAGCGATACCCGGTTGTCGGCAATCTTGATGGATCGACCCCCGTCGATGTAGATGCCGTCGGCGCAGTTGCACCAGCCGTCATCCCAATAGGCGGGGTTGCCCTCGCTGATAATGCGAGAGACGGTGTTGCGCGCGATGATGCCGTTGCGGGCCTGGTTGACTCCCGTGTAACGGGCCGGACCGGAGATCGTCGGCTCGAACCCGATGGCGTCGATGCCGATGTTGTTGTTGTCGTAAATGCTGTTGTCGGTGATGGCCCAACCGTCGACGTTTCCGTTGAGCACCAAGGATTCGCTGGCACCGAGCACCAAGTGGTCGAGCTCGTTACCGACGATGCTGACGTTGGAGATCGGCTTGGTTGCGTCCCGCCCATACACCGCGATCCCGTGGGCGTTCATGTCCATGCTGCCCAACGTGGGGTTGTCGTTGCCCAGGTCGTGAATGTGGTTGTTGCGCAAGCTGATTGCGTTGCCTGACCCGGTGACGTAGATGCCGATCGGCACCTTGTTGATCGACGTCGTGCGGTAGCCGGTGATGGTCAGGCCCGTCGACAGTGATGAACGAACTGTTGCGGATGTCGACCATGCCGCTGTCGTCGTCCGGTGGGGTAAGTCCTTTGCCGTCGAGAACTGGCTTCGCGCCGGGTGCCGCTTCAAGGGTGACGTGGCTGCGGTTGAAGAGTTTGACCCGGTCCTTCGCATACCGGCCGCCGGCGAATATCACCGTCCCGCCGATCGCACCGAGCCGATCGGCCGCGACCTGAGGCGTCTTCAACGGCGACGTCACCGAACCGCTGTTGTGGTCAGAGCCCGTCGGTGAAACGTAGAGGGTCCTTGCGCCGCCAGCAGTTGTCGTGCCGGTGAATGCGACCGCCTGTACCTGCACAGCAGAGGCGCCGATCAGGACAGTGATCGAACCCGCCACGATCGCCGTCCGACGAATGCCGCGAAGGTGAGAATTGAAGATCGACATGGTCCCCGCCCCAGGTGAGTGTGTCGGGAACATAGCAGCGGAAAAGAGCCTGCGGACGCTCTGAAAATCAAGTGTGCAATCAGGACTGCGCGCTTGCGGGCACCACATGCACTGTGACGCCCGCTCGACGCAAGTCGTCTAGCGCGGACTCGTCGGCACTGTCGTCGGTAATCAGCTCGGTGACTCGCGAGATCGGGCAAATCCGGGCGAGCAATACCCGGCCAATCTTCGATCCGTCGGCGACCATGATGCATCTGGCCGACCGCTCGATCATGCACGCATTTGTGTGCGCCTCGACCTCATCGTGGGTGGTGAGACCGCCAGCTGCGCTGATCCCGTCGACCCCGACCACCGCGACTTCGATGTTCAGGCCCATGAGCGTTTGCTCTGCCAGCGGCCCGACGACCTCATACGATTGCGCCCGCGCAACGCCGCCGGTCATGATGATCTTGATCCGCGGACGAAGCGCCAACTCTGCGGCAATGTTGAGCGCGTTGGTGACGACAGTCAGATCAACGCGGGCCGCGATTCTGCGGGCGACCTCACTGGTCGTCGTCCCCCCGGTGAGGCCCAGGGTCAGCTGGCCGCGCGGCAGTAGCGACGCTGCCATGGCTGCGATCTGCCGCTTCTGCTCACGGTTCTGGCCGCCGCGATAGCGAACCGGCAGCTCGTATGCGACCGCCTGAGCCAGCGCGCCGCCGTGCGTGCGCGACAGCAGATGCTGGTCTTCGAGCATCTGTAGGTCGCGTCGAAGAGTCGCCGCTGACACCCCGAACTCCGCGGCGAGTTCGCTTGCGTTCAACGAGTTGACGGCCGCGAGCCGCTCGAGAATGGAGGACACCCGCTCCGCTCGGCGGGTCGATACAGCAGCGATGACGACCTCCCGCACAAGAACGTGCAGCCGAAATTGTTCGCTTGACCGCGAATTCGCGGCGATTCTTTCATCATCGGACGCTCCAAGCTGACGGCTTTACGGCGTCCGGGCACGTTGAGCGCGCAGACCGTGGCCGAGGTCGCAGTCAAGCTATCCGAATTGTTGCCATTTTCCTTGATTCCTGGCAGACCGCGTCGATGCGGTATCCAGGAGCGAGCACGCCGCGGTCCCGTGGCAGGCCTTATCTCCCTAGTCGGAGGGCTCCACCCATGGTCAGCGCACCGGCTGCCCCCGTTCCCACAGCTAACGCAGTGCTCGCAGACAACGCAGTGCTCGCAGACAGCGCCGCCAGCCTCGACATCAATGCGCTGCTGAGCGTGCTCGGCAAAGTCAAGGCCGGCGACTTCAGCGCTCGACTGCCGCTCGATTGGACTGGCGTCGCGGGCAAGCTGGCCGACGGCATCAATGAGGTCGTCTCGTACAACCAGGCGCTCGAGACCGAACTTGCGAGGGTTAGCCAGGTCGTGGGCAAGGACGGCCGGTTCTCCCAGCGGGCCGCGCTCGGCGGACGCTGGTCGAGTGCGGTCGACTCAGTGAACAGTCTGATCGACGACCTGGTGCTGCCCACGATCGAGATGCAGCGAGTCATCGGCGCGGTCGCCGACGGCGACCTGAGCAAGAAGGTCTCCGCTGACGTGCGCGGGGAGATGCTCGAGCTGAAGAACACCATCAATGCGATGGTCGTGCAGCTCAACGGATTCATCTCCGAGGTAACCCGAGTCACCCGCGAGGTCGGCACCGAGGGCAAGCTCGGCCAGGCTGCCGCCGTGACGATCGAAGTCGGCGGCGTATGGAAAGACCTGACCGACAACGTCAACTTGATGGCCGGCAACCTGACCGGCCAGATGCGTAACATCGCCGAGGTCACGACGGCTGTCGCCAACGGCGACCTGAGCAAGAAGATCTCCGTCGAAGCCCGAGGTGAGTTCCTCGTCTTGAAGAACACCATCAACGCGATGGTCGACCAGCTGAACGCCTTCTCCGGGGAAGTGACCCGAGTCGCCCGCGAGGTCGGTGTCGAGGGCAAGCTCGGCGGCCAGGCCCAGTCGAAGGAAGTCGGCGGCGTCTGGAAAGACCTGACCGACAACGTGAACCAGCTCGCCGCCAACCTCACCAACCAGGTCCGCGCGATCGCCGAGGTTGCGACCGCGGTGACCGAGGGAGACCTCACCCGGCAGGTACGGGTTGAAGCGAGCGGCGAGGTTGCGGGGCTCAAGGACAAGCTGAACGAGATGATCCGCAACCTGCGCGAGACGACGCAACAAAACGTCGAGCAGGACTGGCTGAAGACCAACCGCGAGCATTTCACCCGCATTTTGCAAGGACAGCGTGACCTCGCCGCAACGGCCGGGATGATCCTCTCCGAGCTCGCCCAACTCGTATCGGCCCAGCACGCCGTCTTCTATTCCATGACCAGCGGCGCGGCCGGCAGCGAGCCGGTCTTGGAGCTCCTCGCCGGTTACGGTTTTGAGGAGCGCAAGAACATCTCGACCTCGTTCCGCCTGGGTCAGGGCCTCATCGGCCAATGCGCGAAGGAGAAGAAGCGCATCCTGCTTACGCAGGTTCCCGATGACTACGTGAAGATCAGCTCGGGTCTTGGTGAGGCGACACCGCTGAACATCATCGTCTTGCCGGTGCTATTTGAAGGCTCGGTGCACGCGGTTGTGGAGCTTGCGTCGTTCTCTGCGTTCAGCCCGATCCACCAGACTTTCCTAGACTCGATCACCGAGAGCATCGGCCTCGTTCTGAACACGATCGAAGCGAACACTGTCACGGAGAACCTGCTCGTGCAGTCGCGCTCGCAGGCCGAGGAGCTCCGCTCTCAGCAAGAAGAGCTGCGTGAGTCGAACGAAGACCTCGGACGCCAGGCGAAGCTGCTCGCCGAGCAGAACATCGAAGCGGAGAGTCGCAACCACGAGGTAGAGCAAGCAAAGCAACTGCTGGAGGAAAAGGCCGGCCAGCTCGCGATCTCGTCGAAGTACAAGTCGGAGTTCATCGCGAACATGTCGCACGAGTTGCGCACGCCACTCAACAGCCTGCTGATCCTCGCCGAGCAACTCGAGGACAACCCTGACCAGACGATGACCGTCAGGCAGGTCGAATATGCCAGCGTGATCCTCGCGTCGGGTCGCGATCTGCTCGAGCTCCTCAACAACATCCTCGATCTCGCGAAGGCCGAGTCAGGCACCGTCGTCGCCGACCTGAGACTGCCCTTGTTGATGAACTCCGCAACGCGCTGTTCCGCGAGTTCGAGCATGTCGCGCAGGCGAGGTCTCTCGGCTTCTCGATCGACGTGGCCCCCGACGTTCCCGCACGACATCGTCACGGACCCGCAACGATTCCGCCAGATCATGAAGAATCTGTTGGCCAACGCCTTCAAGTTCACCGAAAAGGGCGACGTGCGGATGCGCATCGCGCTGGCGCACGACGGCTGGAGTCGCGAGATCGATTCGCTGACGGGAGCGGCCGACGTGCTCTCGATTGCCGTGCGCGACACCGGTATCGGGATCGGAGTGCAAGAGCAGCAACGCATCTTCGAGGCTTTCGCCCAAGGAGACGGCGGAACGGCGCGGCAGTATGGCGGCACCGGACTTGGGCTGTCGATCAGCCGTGAACTCGTGACACTGCTCGGTGGCGAGCTCAGCGTCACGAGCACGCTTGGCCACGGCAGCACATTCACCGTCTACCTTCCGCTCAATCGCACGCCGACCGTCACTGCCGCTTTCGCTACGCGAGTCCGCGTCCAAGGCGAAGGCTATGCATCGTGCGCAGCCAGAACGAGGCCTCGATACCCGCCCGTTCGAGGGGCGCAAGATCCTCGTCGTCGATGACGACTTCCGCAACGTCTTCGCGCTCACCGCGCTCCTTGAGCGTGGCAACGCGGAGGTCATTTCGGCAGAGAGCGGCCAGCAGGCACTCGACAGCACTTGCGCAGTCGCCAGAGATCGATCTGGTGCTGATGGACATCATGATGCCGGGCATGGATGGCTACGCCACCATGCGCGCGATCCGGCTCACTTGATGACTTCGCCGGCCTGCCGATCATTGCCGTCACCGGCAAGGTGATGGAGGGCGAGCGCGAGCGTTGCGTTGACGCCGGTGCTAATGACTACGTTCCGAAACCGGTCGACACTGTGGAGTTGCTTGCAGCTATTGGACCCTGGCTGCCGGCCCTCGTCACGCCGACTCCGTGACTACCAAACTCGGATGGGCCGCACCCATCCTGATGATCGACGATAACCCGACGAAACGGTTCGCGCTGCGTGCGATCTTGGAGCCCCTCGGCTTACCGATCGTTGAGGCTAGCTCAGGGCTCGACGGCCTGCGTTGCTTGGTCATTCAGGATTTCGCGGTCATCTTGCTCGACGTGCGGATGCCAGTGATGGACGGTTTCGAAACCGCGGCGTTGATCCGGCAACGCAAGCAATCCGAGCTGACGCCCATCATCTTCATCACCGCGCATCGTAAGGACGAGTTCGAGCAGACCGACCATTACGCCGAGGGCGCCGTGGACTTCATGATGGCCCCGGTCGCTCCCGACGAGCTGCGCGCGAAGGTGAGGGTGTTCGCCCAGCTGTTCGCCCAGGCTGCCGTACTCGCGGCGCAGGCTCGGGAGTTGCAGACCGCGTCGGACGAGATGGGTCAGCTGAACCGCGAGCTGACCGCGATTGCTCGGCGCGACCCCCTCACCGGCTTGCGAAATCGGCGAGCGCTCAGCGAGGACCTCGAGATGTATGAGTCACACGCCGTTCGCTACGGCCACAGTTATTGCATGGCGATGCTCGACATCGATCACTTCAAAGGCTACAACGACACGTTCGGGCACCAGACCGGCGACGAAATGCTGCAACTCGTCGCGGAGCAACTCACCACACTGCTGCGCGATGGCGACACGCTCTACCGGTACGGAGGAGAGGAATTCCTCGTTATTTTGCCGGAGCAATCCCTTGAGTCCGGCTGCCTGGCTGTGGAACGCATGCGCGCGGGAATCGAAACGCTCAAGCTGGCGCATCCAACGGCTGAGAGCGGGATCCTCACCTTCAGCGCGGGCCTCGCGATCCTTTCGGCCGGCTCGAACCGACTGAGCGGGGACGTGCTCTTGGAGGCCGATGCCGCGTTGTACCGCGCGAAGGCGCTCGGGCGGAATCAAGTCGTGTTCAACGGCGGCGAGCTCGAAGCCACCACGACCGAAGCGACGGCCTGACGGCCAATTTGACGCGGCACACCGGCGGCAGATTAAGGTAAGGCTTACCTAACTGTCTCCCTGATCGGCGATCATGCGAAACACCACACTCGCAGTGCGATGCCTGGCGGTCGGCGCTGCCGCCGCGCTTCTCGCGGCTGGCTGCTCGACGGGCAGCAGCAGCGGCAGCGGGTCGCAGACCATCACGCTGTACAACGCGCAACACGAGCAGACCACCGACGCGTTGATCACCGCCTTTACCCAGCAGACTGGGATCAAGGTCAAAGTGCGAAGTGACGGCGAGGACGTGCTGACCGCCCAGCTCGAGCAAGAGGGCTCAAAATCGCCCGCGGACGTCTTCTATACCGAGAACTCCCCGTGGTTGGCCCAGCTAGACGAGAAGAAGCTGCTCGCTCCCGTCGACGCCGCTACGTTGCAGCAGGTGCCGACGGCCGACAGTGCCTCGACCGGCGACTGGGTCGGAGTGTCGGCACGGGTCTCGGTGCTGGTGTACAACACCGACAAGCTGAAGGCCTCTCAGTTGCCGACGTCGATTCTCGACCTCGCCGACCCGCAGTGGAAGGGCAAGCTTGAGTTGGCACCGGCAGAGACCGACTTCTGGCCGATCGTGAGTTCGGTCGCCAAGGCGTACGGCGATGCCAAAGCGTTGACGTGGCTCAAGGGCTTGAAGAGCAATGCCGCCCCGAACGACACCATCCCTGATAACGAAACTGTGGTCAGCGACGTCAATAAGGGCACGAACGACATGGGTCTGATCAATCACTATTACTTCTATCGACTGCAGGCGGAGATCGGAAAGCCTGCTGTGCACGCCGCACTGTCGTACTTCGCACCGCACGATCCCGGCTACGTCCTCGACATCTCGGGTGCGGGGATCCTGAAGTCGAGCAAGCACCCAGCGGCGGCGCAGAAGTTCGTCGCGTTCCTCACCAGCGCGGCCGGGCAGACGATCGTGGCGCACAGCGACAGTTTCGAGTACCCGATCGGCGCCCACGTCGCGGCGAACCCTGAGCTTCCGGCGTTCGCTTCGTTGCAACCTAACTCGTTCAGTGTGGCCGACCTCGGGACCGGCGATGATGCCAAGACGTTGCTGCAAGAGGCGCAGCTCCTGTAGATCCACGACAATCTGAAGGATCATGACGAGCTCTACTGCCACTGCCGCGCCTGCCCAGCCACGCGCGCTCCGTACCCGCCGTGGGCACCCGGGCTGGCTGGTCTATGTCAGCATCGTGATCGCGCTTGGCCTCCTGTCGCCGCTCGTGCTGGTCGGGCTCGACGCCCGCCAGGCGGGCTGGACCGAAATCCACCGAGTTCTCTTTCGGGCGCGGTCGCAGCGACTGCTGGTCAACACCGTCGAACTCTCAGTCGTCGTCGTGACCGTAGCGGCGGTCATCGGGACGGCTGCAGCATGGTGCACCGAACGGTGCGCCCTGCCCTTGCGCAGGTTTTGGACCGTCCTGCTGGTCTTGCCGATCGCCGTCCCTGACTTTGTCGCCGGCTACGCGTGGCACTCGATCAGACCGACGTTCACCGGGTTGTGGGCGGCCGCGCTCGTCATGACGTTGTCGACCTACCCGCTCATCTATCTGCCGGTTGCGGCCGCCTTGCGTCGCGCGGACCCTGGCGTCGACGAGGTTGCACGCAGTCTCGGTCTTGGACGGGCCGCAACCTTTCTGCGGGTGACGGTTCCGCAGATCCGGCCGGCGTTGATTGGGGGATCGCTCGTCGTCGTCCTCACATTGCTCTCGGAATACGGCGCATTCGAGATCGTGCACTTCCAGACGTTCACGACGGAGATCTTTACCGAGTTTCAGTTCGACCAGGCGGCAGCGTCCGCGTTGTCCGTGCCGCTGGTGCTTCTTGGCTTGTTGGTACTTACCGGTGAATCGCGGATTGGTCGACGAGGACGAGTGAGCCGCACCGCGTCTCAAGCGGCGCGGATGGCCCGACGTCGCCGGCTCGGTTATGCAACGGCACCTGTTCTCGCAGCTCTAAGTGCGTTGATCGCGCTTGCGGTGGGCGTGCCGATCGGAACCCTCATCTACTGGATGCAGCGCAGTCAGCGCAGCACTTTGCCAGCGGCAGCGACGGTCGGCAAGGCAACGTGGGCGACTGTCGATTACAGCGCGTTGGGCGCCCTCGTCGCCGTCGCACTCGCGCTGCCCATCGCCATCATGGCGGTGCGTCGCGCGTCGACGGCTCGCCGGTTGATCGAGCGCAGTACGTACCTCACCCAATCGCTACCCGGTGTGGTGATCGCGCTCAGTCTGGTCTTCTTCTCGATCCGCTACGCCTACTCGCTGTACCAGACCAGCCTCCTGCTGGTGGCTGCGTACGCGATCCTGCATTTTCCGCTAGCCCTTGTTTGTGTCAAAGTCTCGGTCGTGCAGGCGCCACCGAGACTTGGCGATATCGCTCGATCGCTCGGCAAGGGTCCGGCCGCCGTGTTCGCCCGCGTCACCTTGCCGTTGATCGCGCCTGGATTGCTCGCGGGCTTCTGTCTGGTGTTCCTCACCGCCACGACAGAACTAACGGCGACCCTCGTGCTGGCGCCGACAGGGGTGCACACGTTGGCGACCCAGTTCTGGGCCTACCAAAGCGAAGCCGCCTACGGTTCCGCAGCTCCTTATGCGCTGGTCATCATCGCGCTTGCCGCGGTGCCGGGCGCGCTGCTGGGCCTGTGGTTCGACCGCGAGCGGCACTCGCGACTCGCTGCGGAGCAAAATTCGCGGCCCGCCGCATTGGAGCCCGCGACGTGAGTGCCGTCGAGATTCGCGGTGTGTCGAAGAGCTACGACGGGACGGTGGTCCTCAGCGACTTCTCGCTGACGATCGCCGACACGTTCATCACGGCCATCCTCGGCCCGTCGGGCAGTGGCAAGACCACGCTGCTGCGGCTCATCGCCGGGTTCGACCGACCAGAAGCCGGCACCATCATCCTGGGCGACCACGTTGTCGACGACGCGCGAACTCACGTCAGACCTGAGCGGCGCGGGATCGGCTACGTGCCTCAGGACGGCGCGCTGTTCCCGCACCTCGACGCCATTCGCAACATCAGCTTCGGCCTCGATCGCGGCGATCGAGATCGGGCCCGCGACCTGCTCGACCTGGTCGGACTCACCGGCCTCGCCCACCGCTACCCACACGAACTCTCCGGCGGCCAGCAACAGCGGGTTGCCCTCGCGCGGGCACTCGCGATCCGGCCAAAGCTCGTGTTGCTCGACGAACCGTTCTCCTCACTCGACGCGAGTTTGCGGGTCAGCATGAGGCGCGACATCGCGCGGGTACTTGCCGAAACGCAAACGCCGTCCATCATCGTGACGCACGACCAAGATGAAGCACTGTCGCTCGCCAATCAGGTCGTGATCCTCGACGAGGGTCGCGCGCTTGCCCATGGCAGCCCTGCAGACCTTTATCGGACGCCGATCAGTGCGGCCGCTGCTCGCTATCTCGGTGATGCCAACTTGCTGTCAGCGACCGTCGAAGCGGGCGTCGCTCGTTGCGTACTGGGGGTTGTGCAGGTGGGGGCGGAGGTGCCGAGCGGGTCGGCCACCGTGCTGGTGCGTCCCGAGCAACTGCGCGTATCGACGGCGCCGATGCAGGGCGCGGTGCAGGCAACGATCGGCAATGTCGACTACTACGGCCATGACAGTCTCGCCGAACTGACCTTGGACGACGGGACGATGGTGACCGCGCGCCTCACCGACAGCGCCACGATGAGCAGTGCCACATCTAGCAGCACCGCAAGTAATGGTGGCGGGCTCCGACGCGGTGACCGCGTCTACGTCCAGGCCGTCGGCGACATGGTTGCCTGGGCCCAGCGGGACATGTAGAGGCCCCAGCGGGACGTGTAGAGCCCCGGCGGGACGTGTAGAGCCCCAGCGCGAGCGAACGTCTGCGATTCGTAATATCCGCCTGCATGCGTTCGCTGGCTCTAACGGTGAGACTGGAGTTTGCCGTGGCCTAGGAGCAATCCCAGGGCTCAGGGAGTGTGGATGCTCGTTCTGATAGCGATCGGGTTTGTCGCCGGCCTGATTACGAGCATTTCGCCGTGCATCCTGCCCGTCTTGCCGGTCGTGCTGGCTGCTGGAGTCAGGCGCCAGCCCACCGAAGATCCCGCCGGCGCCCCCGAACTGGCGACGACCGCTGCACGTGCGACAGTGCCGACACGAGCGAGTGTGCCTCCGCGAGCGAGCGCGCCGGCCAAGTACGCGATCACCGCGCCTAGCAAGAAGCCGGCCCGCCGACCCCACGCTAGGTCGTGGCGGCCGTACGCCGTCGTCGCAGGTCTCGTGATCAGCTTCAGTGCGGCCACGCTCTTCGGGGCAGTCGTGCTCAGTGCGCTGCACCTTTCTGACAATCTGCTGCGTGACGCCGGCATCGTGGTCCTTGTCGTCTTTGGTCTCGGTCTCATCTTCGCGCCCGTAGGAGAGTTGCTCGAACGACCGTTCATCAGGCTGACCGGCCGACCCGTCAACCAGAGCAGCAACGGACTCGTGCTCGGTCTCGGCGCTGGACTCTTGTTCGTACCGTGCGCGGGCCCGGTGCTCGCAACGATCGCTGTCGTAGGCGCTACGCACCGCGTCGGCTTCAGTGCGGTGATCCTGACCGTTGCGTTCGGCATCGGTGTCGCCGTGCCGCTGCTGCTCTTGACACTTGCGGGTGATGCGCTGTCGAGGCGCACCCGTGCGCTGCAACGTCACGCGCTGACGCTGCGCATCGGCGGCGGCGTGCTCATGATCGTCATTGCGGCAGCCATCGGCTTCAATCTCACCGACGGGTTGCAGCGCCACGTTCCCGGTTACACCACGGCCTTGCAAAAGGCCGTGGAAGGAAACAAGACAGCGTCAAAGCAACTTCAGGAGCTGCAGACCGGCGGCGCCCAAAACGCCGCAAGTACCTGCCAAGAAGGCGGATCGAACCCGCAAGATTGTGGCGCCGCGCCGGAGCTGACCGGCATCAACGCGTGGCTCAACACCGGTGGCGACAAGCCGCTTACGCTGGCCGGGTTGCGCGGCAAGGTCGTGCTCATCGACTTCTGGACCTATAGCTGCATCAACTGCCAGCGCACCCTGCCGCACGTTGAGGCCTGGTACCGCGACTACGAGAAGGACGGCTTCGTGGTCATCGGGGTGCACACCCCCGAGTTTGCCTTCGAACACGTCACGAGCAACGTCGCGTCGCAGGCGCGCGCCCTGGGCGTCAAATATCCGATCGCGGTCGACAACGACTATGCGACCTGGAACGCGTACGGAAACCAGTACTGGCCGGCCGAATACCTCATCGACGCGACGGGTGTGATCCGCCATGTCGCCTTCGGTGAAGGTGACTACGGCGGCACGGAGTCGGTGATCAGGCAACTGCTCGCGACTGCCAACCCCACGCAGACGTTGGCGGCGCCCACGAACGTTGCCGACACCACCCCCACCCAGACGCAGACCCCAGAGACCTACCTCGGCTATGAGTACGCACCGTTGCACGTGACGGGCGCGCAGCCGACGCAGGACCAAGACACGGTCTACAAGTTCCCGAGCACGCTCGCGCCCAACGCATTTGCGCTCTCGGGGACATGGAACGACGGCCAGCAAGCCTTGACTGCCGGCCCGAACGCCAAGCTCGAACTGAGCTACCAGGCGGACGTCGTGTACCTGGTGATGAGTGGGACCGGCACCGTCACCGTTGCCGTGAACGGCGCGACGACATCGACGATCGCGGTGACCGGTGTGCCGAAGCTGTACACGCTCGTGACGGGCAGTGCTGACCTGCCCGGCATCCTCACGCTCAGCGCCACCCCCGGCGTCCAGGCCTACGACTTCACCTTTGGGTAACTCGGTGTCGTCGTCCCGGCTGTCGGGTATTTATCTGATCGATATTTGGCCGGTATGCCCGTTTTAGGGTACTTTGTTGCGACGGGGTCGCCGATCCGTTTGACCTGACTGGACACCATGGCTCGCACTGCGGACGTCGTTGCGGCCATCAAAGACATGATCCTGGCCGGTGAGCTGGGTGCCGGCGATCGGCTCCCGACGGAGAAAGATCTCGGCGCTCGGCTCGGCGTTTCGCGTGGCCCGCTGCGCGAAGGCGTCAGTGCGCTCGCGGCGATGGGGGTGCTCGACACCAGGCAGGGTGACGGCACCTACGTCACGAGTCTCGAGCCAGGCCTGCTGATGGCACCCCTGGCCTTCGTCGTCGATGTGCATAACGCCGGCGGAGCTAGCCAATACCTGGCCGTACGACGCGTTCTTGAGTGCGAGGCAGCAGCGCTCGCCGCAATGAACATCAATGCTGATGGTCTCGCCGCGGCAGAGCGGGCGCTTGCCGACAGTGAAGCTGCCGCACAGGTCCCGCCGGACGTCGACCGCTTCTTTGCCGCGGACTTCGGGTTCCATAGGGCTGTCGCGGCTGGTGCGGGGAATCCGGTGCTGGCAGCACTGATCGCGACGCTCTCGGGCCATACCGCGCGGGCTCGGCTGGTGCTCACGGCGGTCGACGAAGGCGCGTTGGATCGCACCGTGGCGGAACATCGCGCGGTGTTGCAAGCGATCGCTGCGCACGACCCCGAGCGCGCGCGATTGCGGATGGACGCGCACCTCGTCGGCGTCGAGGATTTGCTGCAGGCCTCGCGTGCAATTGGCGTAAGCGCTTAGCGCGGGGCCGTGCCGGCTCCTGCCCTTGAGCGCGTAGAGGCACGCACGACGAGATCGGGCTCGAATTCGATCTGCCGGTGGATGTGGTTCGCTGGGTCCTGGGTCTCTTCGAGGAGCAGATCGGCGGCTGTCTTTCCCAGCAGATGACGCGGTTGGCGAACAGACGTCAGAGGGACTGCTGCGGCAGCGGCGAACTCGATGTCGTCGTAGCCGACGATCGCGACGTCGTTCGGTACGCCAAGACCTTGCCGGATCATCTCCTGCAGCAAGCCGAGGGCAAGCAGGTCGTTGGCGCAAAACGCTGCAGTCGGCCGGCGCTTCACCGGCAGGCCGCCGAGCCGTTCGCCTGCCTCGCGTCCGGCTGCGACTGTCATCGACGTCGTGATGATGTTGACGAGCGACTCGGGGTCTCGCCCGGCGCGTGCGAGTGCGTTGCGCGCACCCTGGAGCCGATCCTTCACCTGCGCGATCGTGGTCGGCCCGCCGATGAAGGCGATCCGGTCGTGTCCCATCTCCACGAGATGACTGACGGCGAGCTCGCCGCCACTGATGTCATCGACCGAGACCGAGCACATACCAGTGCCCTCCGCGCGACGGTCGAGCAGAACGACCGGCATGCCGCGCTCGACGAGCTTGGACAGCCGGATCGGATCGGCGTCGACCGGTGTCAGCAGTAGGCCCTGCACGCGTTGCTCCGCCATCAGATTGAGGTACGACGACTCCTTCGCGGCGTCCTGGCCGCTGTTGCACAAGATGACCGCAAGGCCTGCACGTGCCGCCGCTTCCTCGGCGCCTCGGGAGACGTCGGCGAAGAAGGGGTTCGCAGCGTCAAGGACGAGCAGCCCGATCGTGCGGCTGCGGCCGGCCCGCAACTGTCGGGCGGGTTCGTTGCGCACAAAGCCCAGGGCGACAATCGCCAACTGCACGCGCGTCCGCGTCTCCTCGGCGACCTGCGCGGGACGGTTCAAGACGTTGGAGACCGTCCCAACCGAGACACCGGCGCGGGCAGCCACATCTTTGATGCTCACGGTCGAACTCACGGCGTCGCTGCTCCTGATCCTCTAGCGAGCGGACTTACCTTACGCGGTACGCCTTCCGCGTTGAAACGAATCAAGTATCTCCCAGAACACTGCGGAGTCACGTCTTGGTAACGGTCCCGGAATGTCTTGACACCGCGTGGAAACCCGCTCTAGCTTCGCCCCTACCGGTTCTATTGAAACGATTCATGATCTTCCCACGATAGAGCGCCGAGCAGGAGGGACCCCCATGACCGCGAACGACGCGGCCACCGTGTCCTCGGGGGCCAGCAGCGATGCCCCCCTGCTCGAGTTGGTGCACGCGACCAAGTCTTTTGGTGCCGTCAAGGCGCTCGAGGACGGGTCCGTCCGCCTGTATGCAGGCGAGGCACACGCGCTGGTGGGCGAGAACGGCGCAGGCAAATCGACGCTGGTCAAGATCCTCGCCGGGGTGCACCACCCCGACAGCGGCGAACTTCTGATCGGCGGTGTTCGAACGTCGCTGAACGGTCCCGCCGCGTCGAGGGCGGCGGGCGTGTCGATCATCTACCAAGAGCCCACGCTGTTCCCCGACCTGAGCATCGCGGAGAACATCTTTGTGGGGCGCCAGCTCCTCGGGCGCGGCCGGCAGATCGATCGGGCGGCGATGCGGCGACATGCCGAGGCCGCATTTGCCCGCCTCGGCGTCGCACTTGATCCCAACCGGCTCGCGCGCGGCCTGTCGGTCGCCGACCAGCAGATCGTCGAGATTGCCAAGGCCATCTCCTTCAACGCCCGCGTCATCGTGATGGACGAGCCCACCGCGGCTCTAAGTTCGGTCGAGGTTGACCGACTCTTCACGGTGGTTCGCGCATTGCGGGCCGACAACACCGCCGTGCTGTTCATCTCGCATCGGCTCGAAGAGGTCTTCGCGATCTGCCAGCGCGTCACGATCATGCGCGACGGCAGATTCGTGCGAACGGCACCAATCGAGGACCTCACCATCGACGACATCATCCGGTCGATGGTCGGTCGTGACCTCGACACGCTGTTTCCGAAGACAGAGACCGCGCCCGGAGCCGAAGTTCTCGATGTCTCGCGGCTGACTCGCGAGGGCGTCTTCACCGATGTGTCGTTCAAGGTCCGTCGCGGCGAGATCGTCGGGCTGTCAGGGCTCGTCGGCGCTGGTCGAAGCGAAGTTGCGCGCGCCATCTTCGGGATCGATCGCTATGACGCCGGCACCGTAACGATGAGCGGCAAGGTGTTGCCCAACGGCTCGCCGCTTGCCGCGATGGGCGCCGGCGTCGCGTTCGTCCCTGAGGATCGACGCCTGCAGGGTCTGGTTATGGAGATGGCCATCGACCACAACGTCGCGCTTGCGTCGCTTGGCCGACTCGAGCGACACGGGCTCATCTCCCGCAAGCGAGAGCGCGACCTAGCAGCCGATTGGGCGGTGAAGCTGCGCCTGAAGTTCGGCCGCCTCAAGAACCCGGTCTCGACCTTGTCGGGTGGCAACCAGCAAAAGGTCGTGCTCAGCAAGTGGTTGGCCCGCAATCCGACGCTGCTGATCGTCGACGAACCAACACGCGGTATTGACGTCGGGACCAAGGCTGAGGTGCACCGACTGCTCGATCAGCTTGTGTCGCAGGGCGTCGCGGTATTGATGATCTCCTCCGAACTGCCCGAGATCCTCGGCATGGCTGACCGCATTCTTGTCCTGCGAGAAGGTCGGCTGGTGGCTGAGATGCCACGGGCCGCTGCGACCGAGGCGTCGATCATGCGGGCCGCGACGGGCCAGAGCGTCGGGTCGGCCGCGTGACGTCGACGACAGCCCCGACGCTGAATCGGATCAGCCGGAGCGGTGCGTTGCTACGAGCGCGCGAGCTGGGCATCGGGATCGTCATCGTCATCGTGTTCGGTCTCACGACTCTGCACAATCACTCGTTCGCCAGCGAGCACAGCGTTCAGCAACTGTTAGCTGGAGCCGCGCTGGTGGCGTTGCTTGGCGTCGGCGAGACCCTGGTGATCGTCACCCGCAACGTCGATCTCTCCGTCGGGTCGGTGCTTGGCCTCTCGGCGTACCTCGTCGGCGACCTGTTCGTGCACAACCCGCATATGCCGGCAATCTTCGGGTTCGTTGTTGGCACTGCGATCGGTGCCGGGATCGGCGCGATCAATGGCCTGATCACGACGGTGACCAGGGTGCCGAGCCTCGTCGTCACCCTCGCCGCGCTCTACATCGTTCGCGGCGTCGACGCGATCATCGTCAACGGCAAACAGACCGACCCGACGAGCATTCCTCGCTCGTTCCAGGCGGTCGGGTACGAGACCATCCTCGGCATCCCGTGGCTCGCCGTCGTGGTCGCCATCGTCATCGGTGTCGCCGGCTATGCGATGAGGTCGTTTCGTTCGAGCCGCGATCTGTATGCGATCGGCTCCAACCCCGACGCGGCAGCCCTTGCGGGCCTTCCAGTCGGACGACGGGTGTTCACCGCGTTCGTTGTCAGCGGTGCGCTTGCCGGGCTCGGCGGCGCCCTCTTCCTCGCGCAGTTCGCCACCATCAATGCGACTGGCGGCACGGGGTATGAGTTGCTCGTCATCTCGGCCGTGGTCGTCGGCGGCGTTGCGATCTTCGGCGGTAGCGGCACGGTGCTTGGCGCTGCGCTCGGCGCGTTGCTTCTCAACACGATCAACCAGGCGCTCGTCGCTTCAAGGATCTCGTCGTTTTGGAACCAAGCGATCGCCGGCGCGTTGTTGCTCGGCGCCATCGCGTTCGACCGTTGGCTTGGCCTCCGGGTGACGCGTCGCCTGCAGTCGGCGAAGGGCGAACACCATGTCGTCTAACACCCCGCCCTCGAGCCCGACCACACTGAGCCAGGCGGCGGTCGCCGAGCCACCAGCGGAGAACCCCGCCTCGTGGCGAGCTCTTGTTCGGTGGGAGAGCGGTCTCGTCCTGGTGCTACTGGGCAGCATCCTGTTCGGCGCTTCGGAGTCTCCGCACTTCTTGACGTCCACCGACGTGTTCTTCATCGGGCTGAACATGGGCGAGATCGCGATCATGGCGTTGCCGCTGACGTTGATCGTGATGACGGGGGAGATCGACCTCTCTGTTGCCTCGATGCTCGGTCTCTCGAGCACGTTGCTCGGGTACTTCTTCGAGCACCACTGGCCAATCGCCTGGGCGATCGTCGCGGTCCTCATCGTCGGCGCCGCAGGTGGCGCATTGAACGGGGTGCTCGTCACCAAGCTCGGGCTGCCCTCGATTGCAGTCACGATCGGCACGCTGACGCTCTTTCGCGGCATCGCGGAGATCGTCCTCGGAACCAACTCGGTCGGTGGGTTTCCTCAGTCGCTGACAAAGGTCGGCGTCGTACCGATTCCGCACACGAAGATCGCGTACTCGATGGGCATCTTCCTGGTCATGGCCGTCATCTTCGGCGTCGTCCTGCACGCGACGCCGGTCGGGAGATCCATCTTCGCCATCGGCCTTCAGTCTGAGGCTGCGCGGTTCTCCGGCATCCGAGTGACCCGCATCAAGTTCCTGCTCTACGTCTTGTCCGGCGTCATCTGCGCGTTCGCCGGCGTGCTCTGGACGCTGCGGTTCGACACATCGCGCTACGACGCCGGTACTGGGCTCGAGCTCACCGTCGTCGCCGCTGTATTACTCGGCGGCGTTTCCATCTTCGGCGGTCGCGGCACGATTTTCGGTGTTGTTATCGCGATCGTCGTCATCGGTTGCATTCAAGAGGCGCTCACCCTCATGAACGTTGCCGCGCAAGTGCAGAACATCGTCACCGGAGGTCTGCTTCTCGTCAGTGTCGTCGTCCCGAACAGTACCGAGGCAGTGCGTCGGATACGCGCTCGTGCGGTACGACGGCAATGAAATCGCCGCACCAAAGTCCCAACAGTCCCGCTCGTCCCGGCACAGTAACCACATTGGAAGGAAACAAGATGATCCGCATTACCGCGCGAAGCCGAAGGACCTCGGCCGTGCTTGCTGTGACGGCCTTGGCGTTGGTCGCCACGGCGTGCAGCAGTTCGAAGAAGTCAACGGCGACTCCCTCCTCGTCCGCCCCGGCGGCTGCTGCCACCACCAGCGCTGCGGCGGCACCCTCGTCGGCCGCGACTTCCGCGGCTGCTCCCGCAAGCTCCGCGCCGGCCGCGCCCGGTAGCTCAGCTGCGGGCGGTGCACCGGCGAACATCAAGAAGGGCTTGACTGTCTACTTCATCCCGAAGGACACCCAGAACCCTTACGAGGTCATCGCTGACAAGGGTGGAGAAGCGGCACTCGCCGATCTCGGCGGCAAGGTTGTCGTGAGCAGCGGTACCGCGGACACTGCAGCAGCCCAGATTCCTTCCATCCAGGCTGCGATCCAGGCGAAGGCCGACGCCATCGTCATCGCCGGCAACGACCCGTCGGCGCTCTGCCCGTCATTGGCGCAGGCAGTGGCGGCGGGTATCAAGGTTGTCTCGTTCGACTCTGACGTGACCTGCCCGAACCACCTGTTCATCAACCAGGCGAACACCGAGCAGATCGGCACCTCTGAGGTCGACTTGCTTGCCAAGGAAATCAACAGCACCGGGCAGATCGCGATCCTGTCGGCTGCTGCGACGGCCACGAACCAGAATGCCTGGATTGGCTACATGAAGCAGCAGCTCTCGAAGTACCCGAACATGAAGCTCGTCACGACGGTCTACGGCAACGACGACCCGGCGACGTCTCTCACGGTTCTCCAGGGTCTGCTCTCGGCATACCCGAATCTGCGCGGCATCATCTCGCCGACCACCGTCGGTATCTCGACTGCAGCGCAGTACCTCGACACGCACAAGTCACTGCTCTCGCACTTGACACTCACCGGTCTCGGCTTGCCATCACAGATGAAGACCTACGTTCTGGACGGCACAGTCAAGGCGTTCGAACTGTGGAACCCGTCGAACCTCGGCTACCTTGCCGGGTACGCGGCTGCGCAGGCTGCTTCAGGCACCGACATCACGACCGCTGGCGCCACCTTCACCGCAGGCAAGCTCGGTAGCTACACCGTGCTGCCTGCTGCAAGTGGCACCGGACCTTCGGTTGTGCTCGGGCCGCCCACCGTGTTCGACGCCTCCAACGTCGCGCAGTTCAACTTCTAATCGCCTGCTAGCTGTGGCGGTGTCCTGCACGGCCTTCAATCAGGCCGCGCAGGACACCGCGGAAATCAGTAAGAGATAGAGGCACCATGCGCCGGTACTGTTTCCTGCTCCAAGTTCGGCCCGAGCTACTGACCGAGTACCGCACTCGTCACGCAGCGGTGTGGCCTGACATGTTGCAGGCGCTGCACGACGCCGGCTGGCACCGATACTCGTTGTTCGCACGAGACGACGGCCTCTTGGTCGGCTACGTCGAGGCGGAGGATCTCACAAGGGCACAGGAGAAAATGGCGGCGACAGAGGTGAACGGGCGCTGGCAGGAGTCGATGAGCACATTCTTCACCGGCCTTGAAGGTCGCCGCCCGGATGAAGGATTCCTGATCCTCGAGGAAGTCTTCAATCTCGATGACCAGCTCGCACAACTTGAAATGAAGGAGCCACCCCGACCATGACCTCCACAACAGAGCCTCGCATGCACGCCGTCCAGGAGACGTTGCGGGCACAGCGGATTGAGTTGCCGTCATGGGCGTTTGGCAACTCAGGCACTCGCTTCAAGGTCTTTGCGCAAGCAGGTGTTCCACGCGATCCGTTCGAGAAGATCGACGACGCCGCGACCGTCAATCGACTGACTGGTGTTGCTCCGAAGGTCGCGTTGCACATTCCGTGGGACAGGGTCGACGACTTCTCCAAGCTTCGGCAGCACGCGCATGACCTCGGTGTCGAGCTCGGCACGATCAACGCGAATGTCTTCCAGGACAACGACTACATGCTCGGCTCGGTGACAAACCCCAAGGCGTCCATCCGACGCAAGGCGACCGACCATCTGCTCGAGTGCATCGATATCATGGATCAGACCGGCTCGCGGGATCTGAAGCTGTGGTTCTCCGACGGGACGAACTATCCCGGGCAAGACGACATCCGCGACCGGCAGGATCGGTTGGCCGAGTCTCTGGCCGAGGTCTATGCGCGCCTTGGCGACGACCAGCGTTTGCTGCTCGAGTACAAGCTCTTCGAGCCCGCGTTCTACACGATGGATGTCCCCGATTGGGGTACCGCCTACGCCCACTGCATGCAACTCGGGCCAAAGGCGCAGGTCGTCGTCGACACCGGCCACCATGCACCGGGCACGAATATCGAGTTCATCGTCGCGTTGCTGCTGCGGGCCGGCAAGCTCGGAGGGTTCGACTTCAACTCACGCTTCTACGCCGACGACGACTTGATGGTCGGCGCCGCAGATCCCTTCCAGCTGTTCAGGATCATGTGGGAGGTGCGACGCGGCGGCGGGCTCGATGCCTCGGTCGGCGTCGCGTTCATGCTCGACCAGTGCCATAACATCGAACCAAAGATTCCCGGCCAGATTCGCTCGGTGATGAATGTGCAGGAAGCTACCGCCAAGGCGCTGCTCATCGACGCGCGCCGAACTCGCGGCGATGCAAGCGGCTGGCGATGTGCTCGGGGCGAACGCCGTGCTGATGGACGCGTACAACACCGACGTCCGGCCGATGCTGGCGGAGCTTCGTGAGCAGATCGGCGTCGACGGCAACCCGATGGCGGCATACGCGGCGTCCGGCTACGCGGAGAAGATCGCCGCCGAGCGCATCGGCGGCCAAGCCGCCGGCTGGGGCGCCTGATGGCCGACAGTCCGACAGACGGCGCGGTTCAAGTCGCTGCTCTTATCGCCCGCAGTAACAGGCTCGGGTCTGACCCGACCGTGACGAACTACGCCGGCGGTAACACGTCCGCTAAGGGCAACGAAATCGATCCGGTCACCGGCAACCCGGTCGAGTTGCTCTGGGTCAAGGGATCTGGTGGCGACCTCGGCACACTGACCGAGAAGGGTCTCGCGGTGCTACGGCTGGATCGGCTTCGGTCGATGGTCGGCGTCTATCGCGGAGTCGAACACGAAGATGACATGGTCGCGGATTTCGACTTCTGCCTGCACGGTCGCGGGGGCGCAGCGCCTTCGATCGATACCGCGATGCATGGTCTGGTCGGGGCGAACCATGTCGATCATCTGCACCCCGATGCCGGCATCGCGTTCGCAACGGCGGCGGACGGCGAGGCGCTGACCCGCCAATGCTTCGGCGACCGGGTCGGGTGGGTCCCGTGGCGCCGACCCGGCTTTCAGCTTGGGCTCGAGATCGCCGAGGCATACCGAGCCAATCCAGGCGCCATCGGCGTCATCCTCGGCGGTCACGGAATTACCGCGTGGGGTGCCACGCAGTGACGAGTGCGAAGCTCGATCGCTGGAGATCATTCGCAATGCGCAGGCGTTCATCGACGGGTTCGGCTCACCCGTTCCTTTCGGCGCGCCAAGAGCGGGATTTGGCGCACTGCCGCAAGCGGAGCGGCATCGGCATGCGGCCGCGATCGCACCCGTCGTACGCGGCCTAGCCTCGACCGATCACCGACAGGTCGGCCATTTCGATGACGCGGATGAGGTACTGGATTTCATTGCCGGCGCGAAGTGCCCTCACTTGGCCGAACTCGGCACATCGTGTCCCGACCATTTCCTGCGCACCAAGGTCCGTCCGATGCTCGTCGACCTCCCGAGCGATTCAAGCGTCGACGACGTCGTTGCTCGGCTGCGTGAGTTGCACGTGGCGTACCGGGCTGACTACCAGGCGTACTACGAGCGGCACGCCGGACGCCGATTCGCCGGCGATGCGAGGAGCCGATCCGGCCATCGTGCTGGTGCCGGGGGTGGGCATGTTCAGCTTCGGCAAGGACGCGCAGACCGCACGCGTCGCCGGTGAGTTCTATCGCAACGCGATCCGGGTCATGCGCGGCGCCGAAGCGATCTCGACATATGCGCCGATCTCGGAGGCGGAGAAGTTCCGCATCGAGTACTGGCAGCTCGAGGAAGCCAAACTGCAACGGATGCCAGCACCGCGGCCACTCGCGAGCAGGGTTGCCCTCGTGACTGGAGCGGGCTCAGGCATTGGTCGCGCGATCGCCCATCGGCTGGCGGCCGAAGGAGCCTGCGTGGTGGTCGCCGACCGCGATGCGTCGTCTGCTGAAATCGTCGCCAAGGAACTCGGCGGCCGCGACAAGGCAATCTCAGTGCGCATGGATGTCACGAGCGAGGAAGAGGTCGCGTCGGCGTTCGACGAGGCCGCGCTCGCGTTCGGTGGTGTCGACCTCGTCGTGAACAACGCCGGCCTGTCGATCTCCAAGCCACTCGCGCAGACCACGCTCGACGACTGGGATCTGCAGCACGACGTAATGGCCCGCGGCTCGTTTCTGGTCTCGCGAGCGGCCGCGCACGTTATGCAGTCCCAAGGTGGTGGCGGCGACATCGTCTACATCTCCAGCAAGAACTCGGTATTCGCCGGACCGAACAACGTCGCGTACGGCGCGGCCAAGGCCGACCAGGCTCATCAGGTGCGGTTGCTCGCGGCCGAGCTCGGTGAGTTCGGCATCCGGGTCAACGGCGTCAACCCCGACGGAGTCGTGCGCGGGTCCGGCATCTTTGCGGGCGGCTGGGGCGCACAACGAGCTGCTGTGTACGGCGTGCCGGAAGAAGAGTTGGGTGCCTTCTATGCCCAGCGAACGATCCTGAAGCGCGAAGTGCTGCCTGAGCACGTAGCAGCGGCCGTCTTTGCCCTCACCGGCGGGGACCTTTCCCAGACGACGGGGTTGCACATTCCGGTGGACGCCGGGGTGGCGGCCGCGTTCCTTCGCTGATCGCCGTCCCGTAGTGATGTCCAACGAGTGAGGAGAGACCGGTGACGACAACGGAGCGCGATGTCGATCACGCCCCTGGTCTTGCGCGGATCACCGCTCGCAGACCACGAGTCGGCCTCGTCGCTGGGGGCCTGGGTGCCTACTGGCCGCAGTTTCCTGACTTGCTCCCGCAACTGCAGCAGTCGTCGGCCAGAGTCTCGCAGCGCATGACCGAGCTCAACTGCGACGTCATCGACGTCGGCTTCATCTCCGACGCGGAAGAGGGTGCACGGGCGGCAGAGCAGTTGCGCGTCGCCGGCTGTGATCTCATCGTTGGCTTTCTCACGACGTACATGACCGCCACGATGCTCGTTCCGATTGCGCAGCGCAGCGGTGCGCCGGTGCTGCTGATCAATCTGCAGCCGACTGAATCGATGGACCACGCAACGTTCGACACTGGGCAATGGCTCGCATACTGCGGCGCGTGTCCATTGCCGGAGATGGCGAACGCATTCGAGCGGTGCGGCGTGCCATTCCGATCGGTGTCTGGCTACGTCGAAGACCCGCGCGCCTGGGAACGCATCAGCGGCTGGATCAAAGCAGCTGGCGTGCGAGGCACGTTACGCAATGCACGGCACGGCTCGATGGGACATCTCTACCCCGGAATGCTCGACGTCTCGACTGACCTCACGATGGTGACGTCGCACCTCGGCGGTCACATGGAGGTCGTCGAGTTCGACGACCTTCGGGTGCGCGTCGATGCTGTCACCGACGACCAGGTCGCAGCCCGCGTCGAGCTTGCGCGCGAGATCTTCGAACTCGACGGCAGCGTTGACCCGGTCGACTTCGAATGGGCCGCACGGGTATCGGTCGGGCTCGACCAGTTAGTCGAAGATTTCTCCCTCGACTCGATCGCGTACTACCACCGCGGCCTCGAAGGCGAGAAGCACGAGCGGCTCGGTGCCGGCATGATCCTCGGTGCGTCACTCTTGACGGCGCGCGGCATTCCAGTCGTCGGTGAGTACGAACTGCGCACAGCGCTGGCCATGCTGGTGATGGACCGCTTGGGCGCAGGCGGATCGTTCACCGAGTTCCAGGCGCTGAACTTCCTCGACGGGGTCGTCGAAATGGGCCATGACGGTCCGGCCCATCTGGCGATCAGTGATCAGCGTCCGTTGCTGCGCGGTCTCGGGGTCTACCACGGCAAACGTGGTTGGGGTGTGTCGGTCGAGTTCGACGTAAAGCACGGCCCCGTCACTGCATTCGGAATCGGCCAGCGGCGAGATGGCAGCTACGTCGGCATCGCCTCGGAAGGCGAAGTCGTCGGAGGTCCGCTGTTGCGCGTCGGCAACACGACGTCGCGCGTCGACTTCGGCTGCGACCCCGGCGTATGGACAGACGCATGGAGCGGTTCTGGCGTCGGCCACCACTGGGCTCTGGGCACCGGACATCGCATCGCGGAACTGCGCGCGACTGCTGAGTTGCTCGAACTCGAGCTCGTCGAGGTCCGCCCTTGACGCAGGTCAGTGTTGCGGCGGTCGACCTTGGAGCATCGAGCGGGCGGGTATTGGTCGGGCAGGTCGGCGACGGCCATCTTGAGTTGCGCGAAGTCAATCGGTTCGCGAATGTGCCAGTGCGCGTCGGGGGTGTGTTGCAGTGGGACATCCTCGCGTTGTACCGCGGCGTGATCGAAGGCCTGCGCGCAGCGGGCAGGGAGGTCGGCCAACTCGACAGCGTCGGCATCGATTCGTGGGCCGTCGACTACGGGCTGCTCGACGCGACAGGTGTGCTGCTGGCGAACCCGGTGCACTACCGCGACGAGCGGACGGCCGGGGTCATGGACCGCGTACTTCAGACAGTGCCCGAGGCAGACCTATACCGGATCACCGGCATCCAGTTCTTGCCGTTCAACACGCTGTACCAACTAGTCGCTGCATTGGGCACCCCGGCGATGGTGGCGGCGAAGACTGTGCTGCTGCTGCCGGATCTGGTGAGTTTTTGGCTCACTGGTGACATCGGCGCCGAGAGCACGAACGCCTCGACCACGCAGCTGCTCGACGTCAATACGGGGCAGTGGGCGATCGGCCTCATGACCAAGCTCGGTATCGACCCACAACTGTTTCCGCCGCTTCGCCATCCGGGCGCGCCGGCCGGTCAGCTGCGCGCCGACGTGTTGGCCGAAACAGGGCTGATCGGGCCCGTCCCCGTCACGACGGTGGGCTCGCACGACACCGCGTCAGCCGTCGTCGGAGTTCCTGCAGTGGCCCCGAACTTTGGCTTCATCTCGTGCGGCACCTGGTCGCTGGTCGGCCTCGAACTTGAGCGTCCGGTGCTGACGGACGCCGCGCGGTCGGCGAATTTCACCAACGAGGCGGGCGTTGACGGCACCACTCGATTTCTGCGCAACGTCATGGGGCTGTGGCTGCTGCAGGAATGCGTGCGTATCTGGAATGCGCTCGGCTTGCCGGCGGACCTTGAGACGTTGCTGGTGGAGGCAGGGCGAGTTCCGCCGTTCACCGCGGTCATCGATCCCGACGACCCGGTGTTCCTGCCGCCCGGTGACATGCCGGCGCGCATTGCAAATGCGTGCGAGCGGCGCGGACAGACACCGCCGCAAAGTCAGGCGGAGACGGTGCGCTGCATCCTCGATAGCCTCGCGCTGGCGTACCGGTCGGCGATTCGTGAGGCGCAGGAATTGAGCGGTCGGTCGGTCGAGATCCTGCACATTGTTGGCGGCGGCTCACGCAATGCGCTGCTCTGCCAGCTCACGGCCGATGCGTGCGCGGTGCCCGTCGTTGCCGGCCCGGTCGAAGCGGCCGCCATCGGCAATGTGCTGGTGCAGGCTCGCGCACTTGGTGCCGCGGCCGGATCGCTTCGAGACCTGCGACAGCTCGTGTGCGACACGACGGAACTGCGCCGCTACGAGCCACAGGGCGGGCAGGCTTCGTGGGACGCGGCAGCGGCCAGCGGTTGTAGGTACGACAAAACGGCCCGCCTCGCAAGGACGCGTTCGACTTCGTTGTCGAAGCGCCTAGGCGATCGTGGCAAATGGAATATCAGTGACTAGGCGACGTCGCGCTTACGCGCATTCTCCCCGAATATCGCTTCGAAAGCCTCGTCGCGGAATTGCCGCGACAGCTCAATAGCGAGTTTGTCGTCATCCGCACCGATTGCGGCGTTGATCTTGTCGGTGTAAGCCTCGCGGATCGTCGCGATCTCCGCCTGCGTGCCCTCGTCCTGCGACATCATCAGGTCGTCGTTCGCCTCGTACGTCATCTCGTTCATCATCTCGTTCGTCGTCTCTTCCATCTTTGGGCCCTTCCCTCGTTGCTCAGCCCGAGCTTTCACTCTGCCAGTGATATCGGCAGCCAGAGGCCGTGCACGCGTTACTAACGGGAAAATACTGTGTGACATTCCCCGCAAATAATCGGCCCCAGTTGTTCATCATTAGCGGAGCCTCAATTGGCTGGTAATTCGCTTTTGTAAATCGCTCCCAGAGTGACCTGGATCTCATTCAGCAGCTGGGGCGGGGATGCCCGCGATGACCAATTCCCACGCGCGATCGAGGCCGGCCGCAACGCAGCCGTCGACCACGGCGTCGGCGCCTAAGGCGCTCGTCTTCACGGTCGGGAGCACCGGCGCCATCGTGGCGAGGTTGGCCTGCACGGCGGCCATGAACCCTGGCGCTTGGCCGATCCCGCCGCCGAGAACGACGAGATCGGGGTCGACCACCGTGATGACCGCGCACACTGCCTTGGCTACCAGCAAGGCTTCCTCGGCGACGACCGCGGCGGCCGCGGCGTCGCCCTGTGAGGCGGCGCTGAACACCTGTTGTGCCGAACTCGCATCGGGCACGCCGGCGCGGGTAGCCGCGCGTACCACGGCGGCGGCGGTCGACGCGGCCTCAAAACTGCCGCGTTGGCGAGCGTCTTCGACGTCGGCGCCATGGCCCTCGGAGAACGGCATGTAACCGATCTCGCCAGCGGCGCCGTGCGCACCGCGATGAAGCTTGCCGCCCAGTACCAAGCCCATGCCGAGACCGGTGCCGATCGAAATAAAGGCGAAGCTGTCGACGTCGCGGCCGTGGCCGTGAGCGCGCTCGGCAAGGGCCGCCACGTCAATGTCGTTCTCGACCATGACCGTCGATCCGAACGCCTCGCGAAGATCGACCAGCACCGCGGGGGAATCCCACCCGGGCAGGTCACCGGCGAGCGCCAGAGCATCGCGCTTCGGGTCGTAGACGCCCGGACTCCCGATGACGGTCTGAGTGATATCGGACGCCGTGAGGCCGGCCTCTGCGAGGAGCGCCTTGCCGAGCGCGACGAGCTCGACGACTCGCCCGTGGCCTTCGGTAGCCGCTGATCGAGGCGAGGACTTGCTGCGAATCGTCCCGGTCAGGTCGGCGATGGCACCGCGCAGGTATTCGCGGCCGACGTCCAGACCGAGGACGAAACCGGCCTCTGGTCGGACCTCGTAAAGGATTGCGGCCGGTCCCGGGACGCCGGTGCGGGTGCCCGCCGCGCGCACCAAACCAGCTCGCTCGATGTTGGCGAGGGCCAGCGACACGGTGGGCTTCGACAGGCCGGAACTGCGCGCGAGGTCGGCCCTCGAGAGCGGTCCGTTGCGGCGGATGTGGTCGATCAGGACCTTCTCGTTCATCGCCCGGATCAGTTGGGGCCGCGCGGCGGACATCCCCGCGGCCGCCGCGGCTGACGCAGTCGGCGCAGCGGGCACGGCCGCAGTCTGCGCTGCTTCACTGCCGACGAGCGTCACGTCCGGGCCCTTCTGGTGTGCGGTGATCGTACTCAAGCTGTTACACGCGAGTCTTGTGCCGTAACAATCGGTAGGTTACTTTCCTAACAATCTTACCGCCTGAGGCCCCAAAGGGCTCGCCGATATTGGGGAGGCCGCCCAGTGACGCAGTCGCCAGTGACGCAGTCGCCCGTCTGGCGCGCGCCGCAGTCTCCCGTCGTGCTCGGTCTGGACTTTGGTGGCACCAAGATTGCCATCGCGGTCTGCGACCTTTCGGGTAACCGAGTGGGCGAAACCGTGTTGGCCACCCAAGCGGCGGCCGGCGCTGCAAGCGCGTTTGATCGAGCCATCGCGGCGGCGCGCGAGTTGTTGGCCGCCGCTGCGCCCGACCGCGAACTCGTCGCCGTGGCGGCGGCGACGTTCGGTATCCCCTTTGACGACCGCGTCGAGTTGGCACCCGCGATCCCAGGGTGGGAAACCTTCGCCTTCGGCCGCGAACTACGCGCAGCCTTCCCCGGCGTCCGCCTTCGAATGGCTACCGACGTCAAGGCGGCCGCCCTCGCCGAGCTTCGCTGGGGTGCGCTCGCGGGTTGTGATCCGGCGATCTACCTGAATCTCGGTACTGGGCTCGCGACAGCGATTGTTGCGGGAGGCGCCGTGATCAGCGGCGCGCACGGCGCTGCGGGGGAGATCGGCTACAACGTGCGTGAACCCGCTGACGTCGGGAAGTCGCCCGCGGAACGCATCACACTCGAGGACGTTGTCAGCGGCAAAGCACTCGTGGCAATCGCCGACACCGAGTTCGGCGCAGAAACGTCGGTCGCTGAAATATTCGACAGGGCAACGACCGAGCCTGCGGCCGCACGCATCGTTGCAGCCTTCACTCGCGAGTTGGCCCAGCATGTCGTCAACCTGGCGATCGCAGTGGATCCCGCGCGCATTGCTGTCGGCGGTGGCCTCGCACGGTCGTGGGCAATCATCGCGCCCCGCTTGCGTGAGGCTCTGGATGCGGCAGTCCCGTTCCCTCCTGACCTGGTGCTCGCCCAGTTCCCGTTCGACGCTCCGCTCATCGGGGCCTTGGCGCTGGGTGTCGAGGCGGCCGCGGCCGTCGTCGGCGAGGAGGCGCTCAGGTGACAGATTTCGACCCAAGTTGTTTCGACCCATGTGTGACCGCACGGACAGCCGAATATCCGAACAACCAGTGAGGGGCTAACACGATGAGGCGAATGAAAGGTGCCGCCATCGCAGTGACGGCCGGCCTGTTGGCCGCCGCTTGCAGTAGTAGCAGTCACAAGAGCAGCGAGGCGACTCCGTCGTCAGGGCCGTCGTCGTCGGCTCCAAGCGCCAGTGCGCCGGCTACGACCGCGCCGGCGGCGAGCAGTGCGCCCGCGAGCGCGCCGGCGAGCAGCGCTCCGGCCGCGAGTGCACCAGCCGCAAGCGCCGGTGCGAGCATCGCGCCGGCACAGTGGAAGCAAGGTGGCACCGTCACCATTTCCAACGAGCAGGGCCAAACCTGGCCATGCCAGTTCAACCCGTTCAACCCCGCGGTCAGCTCGGAGGCGCTCGGTTTCGTCTACGAGCCGCTGATTTTCGTCGACCTGCTCAACAACTCGGCTGAGACCCCGATGCTCGCGACCGGCTACAAGTGGGCAGCCGACAAGAAGTCGATCGTCTTCACGATTCGCGACGGCGTGCAGTGGAGTGACGGACAGCCGTTCAGTGCGGCCGACGTCGCGTACACGTTCAACCTCATGAAGAAGGTCCCCGCGCTCGACCTCTACGCGTTGTGGACCGACGCGGGCCTGCAGAGCGTGGCCGCGAACGGCAACCAGGTCACGCATGACCTTCGCGTCAGTGGCGACGACGTACTTCTTCAACTTCGCCGACCAGGTGGGCATTGTCCCGCAGCACATCTTCTCGGCCGGCGACGCCGCCGCTCACCCCGACACGTGGCCTGACGTGGCACCGATCGGCACCGGTCCGTTCACGGTGAGCCCGTGCACCGCGAACAACATCCAGTACACCGCCAACCCGCACTACTGGATGCCGGGTCGGCCCTACGTCCAGAAGGTCGAGTACCCGGCGTACCTCGACAACAACCCGGCCAACCTCGACCTTGCTAGTGGCAAGGCGCAATGGGGCAGCCAGTTCATTCCGAACATCAAGCAGGCGTACCTGTCCAAGTCGAAGGACAACAACACGTGGTCGCCGCCGGTGACGAACGTCGAGATCTTCCCGAACCTCGATCCATCGCACAAGGCAACCAGCACGTTGGCGGTCCGGCAGGCAATCGCGGCCGCGATCGACCGCACCCAGATCGCCGCTATCGGCGAGGGCGGCCAGCAGCCGGCAGCAAACCAGACCGGGGTTGTGGTCCCGACGTTCCAGAAGTACTTCGATTCGGCGGCCCTCGCTGCGTCCGGCTACGACAAGCCGAATGTCGCGAAGGCAACACAGCTGATGGCAAGCGCTGGCTATTCACCCTCCAAGCCGTTGAAGCTGTCGATCATCACGATCACCGGCTACACCGACTGGGACGCCTCGCTCGCCGTCATCAAGCAGGAACTGAAGCCAATCGGAATTAACCTCACGGTCAATGACGAGGCGCAACAGACCTACGACGACGCCCTCTACAACGGCAACTTCGACCTCGCCTACTACGGCGAGCCCGGCGGTCCTTCGCCGTACTACGAGATGCGCCAGATCCTGTCGTCGGCCAACACTGCACCGATCGGGAAGCAGGCCAACAGCAACTACGAGCGGTACAAGAACCCCGCTGTGGACGCGCTGTTCCAGCAGTACCCGACGGCCGACGATGCCGGCCAGGTCGCGATCATCAAGCAGATCGAAGCGGCCATGATCAAGGACGTGCCGATCATTCCGACAACCGAGTCGGTCGACTGGTTCCAGTACAACACCTCGGATCTGCAGGGCTGGCCCACTCCGGACAACCCGTACGCGCAGCCGGCCGCGTTCAACGTGCCGGACGCCGAGCAGCTCCTGCTCCACCTGTACTCCAAGGCAGCTCAGTAGTAGACACGTAGTTCCGTAGTCCCGTTGTCCTGTAAGGACGGTCCATGAGGGTGAGCGCGAGGAGCGATTCGACGTGAGGTATCTACTCCGCCGGCTCGGCTTCTTCGTGCTCACCCTCTGGGCTGCTCTGACCCTGAACTTCTTCATCCCGCGGATGATGCCCGGCAGTCCGTTGCAGGCGCTGCGGGATCGCACCCACAACAAGCTGTCGCCCGCGGCGCTGAACAGCTTGCTGTCGCAGTTCGGCTTCGACCCGCACCAGAACATCGCGGTGCAGTACGTCCAGTACCTCAAGAACATGGCGACCGGGCATTGGGGCATTTCCATCGGCGGTTCGCTAGGTGTGCCGGTCAGAAAACTGATCGGGCAAGCCCTGCCATGGACGCTTGGACTGGTCGGCGTGACGACCGTGCTGGCGTTCTTGCTAGGCACCGTCATCGGCATCGTGGCCGGGTGGAAGCGTGGCGGGTTACTCGACGGCATCGTGCCGCCGGTCTTCGTCGTGACATCCGCACTGCCGTACTTCTGGGTCGCGCTGCTGATGATCCTGCTGTTCGCCACCGGCACCCACGCGCTTTTGCCCAACGACGGTAACTACACGAACGGACTCACAGCCGGCTTCTCCGGGCACTTCATTTTCGACGTGCTCAAGCACGCGATCTTGCCTGGCGCGACGATTCTGATTACCGCGATCGGTGGCTGGATCCTGACCATGCGCAACAACATGATCACGACACTGTCTGAGGACTATGTCCGCATGGGTCGCGCAAAAGGGCTCTCGAACCGGCGCATCATGTACGGCTACGCGGCCCGCAATGCATTTCTGCCGAATCTCTCGGGTTTCGCGATGTCGCTCGGGTTCGTGATCAGCGGGGCGATCCTCGTCGAATACGTGTTCAACTATCCGGGCCTTGGCTACATGCTCTACAACGCGACAGTGAACACCGACTACCCGTTGTTGCAAGCGCTCTTCATGCTCATCACTGTCGCGGTGCTGGTCGCTGTCCTGATCTGCGATTTCGTGACGTTCTGGCTCGACCCGCGCGCACGGGCGAAGGGGTAGCGCGATGAGTGCGATCCTTGCGAACACCGCCGTCGTCACCGGAAATCCGGAGCCGGCACGCCGACGCGCGGGTGGTGGGCTGTGGACCGCCGTGCGCACCAACCGCAAGGCCATGGCCGGGCTGATCATCTTTGTGATCTTCGCCGCGATGGCCGCGGTGCCGCGGCTGTTCACGTCGGTCAAACATCCCAACGACGCAGCCCAGTATGCGTCGCTCGCGCACCCAGGCAGCCAGCACTGGCTCGGCACGACGCAGTTGGGTCAAGACATTTACGCGCAGCTCATCTATGGCACGCGCCAGTCGCTCGTGATCGCGTTGATCGCAGGCTTCTTCGCGACCGTGCTCTCGGTATTGATCGGCGTATCCGCTGCCTACCTAGGTGGCATCGGGGACGAGGTGCTCTCGTTGCTGACCAACGTCTTCCTCGTGCTGCCGACCTTCCCGCTGATCATCGTGCTCGCGACCTACGCGGGCAAAGGCAATCTGCTCGTCGTCATCGTGGTGTTGGTGGTCACTGGGTGGTCATACGGCGCGAACCAGTTACGTGCCCAGACGTTGTCGCTGCGCAATAGAGACTTCCTCGAATCGGCGCGGGTCAGGGGTGAGCGGCGGTCGTACATCATCGTCGCCGAGCTGCTGCCGACGATGACGTCGCTGATCGTGGCTAACTTCCTCGGCGCGGCGCTCTATGCGGTACTCACCGCGGCCGGACTGCAGTTCCTCGGACTCGGCGATCCGTCGTCGCTGAGCTGGGGCACCATGCTGTATTGGTCGCAAAATGACGGAGCCTTGCAAAGTGGTTACCCGGTGTGGGCCATCGCGCCTGGCATCTGCGTCGCCTTGTTAGGCGCATCATTCGCGTTGCTCAACTACGCATTCGACGAGATCAGCAACCCGGCGCTGCGGCCGGTCCGGAGGATACGTGTCAAGCGCACCCATTCTTGAGGTCTCCGGCCTGCGGGTCGAATACGCCACCTCGCGCGGTGCTGTCGTCGCGGTCGACAACGTCGATCTTGAGGTCGGCAAGGGGGAGTTCGTCGGCGTGGTCGGCGAATCCGGCTGCGGAAAGTCGACGATGCTCTTCGCGATCGCGGCGCTGCTAAGTCCGCCCGCAGCCGTCACCGCGGGCACGGTGAAGTTTCACGGGCACAACCTTGTCACCATGACCGAGAAGCAACTGAACGTGCTGCGGTGGCGCGATTACTCCGTGGTGATGCAGAGCGCGATGAACGCGTTGAACCCAGTCATCAGCATCGCTGCGCAGTTCAAGGACGTCCTGAAAGCGCACGGTGCCGCATCGAACAACGAGATCGCCAACCGATCGGCCGAAGTGATGCGGTTGGTCGGCATCGATCCCATTCACCTCACGAGCTACCCGCACCAACTCAGCGGCGGAATGCGGCAGCGCGCGATGATCGCGATGGCGCTGCTCTTCACACCCGACCTGGTCATCATGGACGAACCGACGTCGGCTCTCGACGTCGTCGCCCAACGCTCGCTCATGGTGCAGATCAAAGAACTCCAGCACCAGCTCGGTTTCGCGGTCATCTTTGTCACCCACGACATGTCACTCGTGAGCCACTTCTCGGATCAGCTCGTCGTCATGTATGCCGGCCAGGTCTCCGAGATCGGGCCGACCCGGCAGGTTTTCGACCACCCGGCGCATCCCTATAGCAGGGGGCTGCTCGATGCGTTTCCGTCGATTCGCGGACCGCGCGTCGAACTCACCGGCATTCCCGGCAGCCCACCCGACCTCGCGAGGCCGCCGCAAGGGTGTCGCTTCAACCCTCGTTGCCCGCAGGTGTTCGACGCGTGTCGGGTGACCGAGCCGTTGCTCTACCAGGTCGGCGACGTGCAGGCGCGGTGCTTGCTGCACGCCGGGGGAGCGCCGCTCCTTGAAGCCTCGGAAGCGTCGGGAGCGACGACGTGAGCCACGACCTCAGCAGCGACCTGACCGCGGGCGCGAGCAGCCCGGCCGCACCACCGCTGCTCGAAACCCGCGGCATGACCAAGCATTTCAAGATTGGCGGCAACCTGTCGCGCAAGACTCTGCACGCGGTCGACGACGTGAACATCGTCATCAATCGGCAGGAGATCGTCGCACTCGCGGGTGAGAGCGGTAGCGGTAAGAGCACCATCGCTCGACTACTTGCGCGCATCTACAAGCCCACCAGCGGTGAGATCTATTACCAGGGCAAGCCCTTGTCGTCGATGCGCACCCGTCGTGACAGCCTCGGCTATCGCAGCGACGTGCCGATGGTTTTCCAGGATCCGTTCAGTTCCCTGAATCCCGCCTACCGGGTCAACCACGGCATCATGCGCGGTCTCAAACTCCATCGTCGTGACCTGACCTCACGCGAGCAGCGCTTTGCCGAGGCCGAGCGCGTCCTCGAGGCTGTCGGCCTCACGCCGGCGGCCGAGATCTTGCAGCGCTACCCCTACGAACTCAGCGGCGGCCAGCGGCAGCGAATCGGCTTCGCGCAGGCGCTGGCGTACAAACCCAAACTGATCCTGGCCGATGAGCCGGTCTCGATGCTTGACGTGTCAATCCGCATTGGCTTGTTGAACGTGATGGCCAAGTTGCGGCAGGAGGCGCAGGTCTCGTTCCTTTACATTACCCACGACATCGCCAGCGCTCGTTACGTCGCCGACCGGATCCTGATCATGTACGCCGGCCACGTCGTCGAGTCAGGCCCCGCTGAGGCGGTGCTGGCGGATCCGAAACACCCTTACACGCAGTTGCTGCTCTCAGCGGTGCCCGATCCGCGAGCGCCGCTGGCGGTTGGCGCCGAGACTGACAAGGGCGAGCCGCCGAAGGTCATCGACCCAGGACCTGGTTGTCGTTTCCGCGCACGGTGTCCCTTTGTCATCGACGTATGCCACCACGTCGATCCGCCGCTGCAGCTACTGGGGCCGCGGCACGCCGCGGCCTGCCACGTCGCGAAGCCGGACGCCGATTTCCTCGCGCCCGCTCGCGAAGCCTCGACTACCTAGCCACCCTCGCGCGAAACCAGCGCGTGGTCGCGTCGGCCGAACATGTACAGGAGCAGTTCTTGTGGCGCGCCCGTGAGCCTTAGCGTCGGCTGACCCGCCACTGTCGCGCGCACAGTGTGCCGCTGGCCGGTGTCAGAGCGGATCAGTTCGATGCCGCCGGGTGCGGATCGCAAGATGCGTTTGGCCATCTGGGTCGAGCGCTTCCAGAGCAGCGCGGTCGTCGCGCTGTCGAGGGCGCGGGTTCCCAAACCGGCGCAGCGCGACGCACATCTTCGTGGTGCACGAAGAACTCGACGTTGCTCAGCAGTTCGCCGACAGCGCGCGGGCGAAACGGCGACCAGCGTGGCGGCCCGGTGCGCAGTCGGCCCACCAGGTCGGCGAAGTCGCGCCGTTCCAGCTTCTTCTGCACCCTCGCCGTCCATCCTGAAAGCGGACGGATCACGACGCCCAACACTGCGTCTGGCCTGCTTTCGCGCAACACGAGATGCGCGGTCAAGGCGCGGGTGTCCCAGCCCTCGCACAGCGTCGGCGCATCCGGGCCGACCCGGTCGAGCAGGTCACTGAGGCTGGCGCGCTCGCTCGCGGCGAGCTTCGTCACGCTCTCACACTTGGCCGCGAAGCGTCGTCCGACTGTGCAGCTTCATTCCACGCTGCCTTGTGCGCCGGACGGTAGCCCTCGGGCTGGCCCGCGATCGAGTCGATCACCAAGGCGACGGACAGCACGCACGCGATCGCGACGAACAAACCACCGATGGTGTCGGTGGCGTAGTGGTATCCGCCGTCGACGAGCGCGATCGCGATGATCGGAACGGACGCCGTCGCTGCGACGACGATCAGCCATCGCACGACCAACGGCCACTGCAGTCGGCCTGGTCCGACCATCGCGCAGATGGCGACGAGCGCGAGGGAGGCGGTGGCAGCGGTGTGCCCGCTCGGGAACGACAGCATCGTCCCCAGATGCCGGTTGAACAGCGGCTTCAACACGAGATCGACAAGGCCGCCGGCCAGCCCTGGCCCGACGACAGCGAGCACCGCGAGCCGGGTGCGGTTCAGGAGCAGGAACAGTGCACAGAGCAATGCGCAGATCACGAGGATGCTGCCGGGGTCGGCGAGATCGATGATCCGTAGCACCAGGTGGGGGTGCCCATCGACACGGCGCTGGATCGCGGCGTCGAGGTGCCGGTCGAAACGACCCGGCGTGCGAGTGTGCCCATATCGGACGCCGAGGGCAGCCGTCGCGAGCACCGCGCCGATGACAAAGACGACTGCCAGACCGCGGCGCGCGAGTAACGGTCGGCGAGCCATCCCACGATTCTACGAGGCGAAGGGCCGCGGGGCTGGACGTTCGCGACATTACGCCGCCCAGAGACCAACCCCCGCGGTTGCGGGAGCCTTCGCGACCGGAGGCCGTCGGCGTACTAACGTGCAGACACAACCTCTTGGAGGAGCCCGGTGTCAGGGACTGGCGAGAACGTCGAGCACTACGACGTCGACCTGCTCATCGTTGGCGCGGGACCGGCCGGCCTTTACGCCGCGTACTACGCCGGTTTCCGCGCCCTGTCGGTGGTCGTCGTTGATTCGCTGACCGAGCCGGGCGGCCAGCTGGCAGCGCTCTACCCCGAGAAGATGATCTATGACGTCGGTGGCATTCCGGCGATCCTTGGACGAGAGCTTGCTGCTGACCTGTTCCGGCAAGCGCAAACCTACGACCCGACCTTCTTGCTCGGTCATGGCGCTGATCAGCTCACGACGCTCGACGACGGAACGCTGCTCGTCACTACCGACACCGGGCACCCGATTCACGCCAAGGCGATCCTCGTCACCGCCGGCATCGGCATCTTCACGCCGCGGCCGTTGCCCGCGGGTCAGGAGTACGAGGGCGTCGGCGTCCGTTACTTCGTCCCCGACCCGAGCGCGCTGCGCGACAAGCGAGTGCTCGTCGTCGGAGGCGGCGACAGCGCGGTCGACTACGCGTTGATGCTCGAGGAGGTGTGCGCCTCGGTCACTGTCATCCACCGGCGACCCGAATTCCGTGCGCACGAGGCGTCCGTCGAGAAGATGCACGCCTCGTCGGTCGTGGTTCGCACGCCGTATCAAGTGAGCGCCATGCACGGCGACGGTCGCGTTGAGTTCGTCGAGATCACCAACCACGACAGCGGGGACGTCGACCGGCTAGAGGTCGACGAAGTCGTGGCGGCTCTCGGATTCATCGCCGAACTTGGTCCGCTAATGAACTGGGGGATGAACCTGCATCAGCGGCACATCGTTGTCGACACGACGATGGCAACCAACGTGCCGCGCATCTTCGCGGCGGGCGACATCACCGAGTACCCGGGCAAGGTGCGGCTGATCTCCGTCGGGCTCGGCGAAGCAGCCACAGCCGTGAACAACGCCGCGATCGTGATTGATCCGTCGCGCAAGCTGTTCCCGGGCCACTCTTCCGACCCGGCCAAACAGCCAGGCTGATCACGGGCCCTTCGGGCGGGCAGTTGGTCGGCGTCTTAGCCGCGTCGAAAGTGGCGCACGGACCCAGGCTGGGGCAGAATGAGACCACTGGGACAGCTGATCAGATAACGAGGACGTCGGGGAAGGCGCATCTCGTCCATCTGACGGAGGTTCCGGTGAGCACACGCGGCGTCCTGTACGTACACAGCGCCACGCCGGCTGTTACGCCCCACATCGAGTGGGCCGTAGCCGGTGTGTTGTCGACGCCTGTCCGCTTCGAGTGGCTGGCGCAACCTGCCTCGCCCGGTTCCGTGCGTGCCGAGGCACCCTGGATCGGCGCACCCGGTTGCGGCAGCCGGCTCGCGTCCGCGCTGATCGGCTGGCCGGTGCGCTTCGAGGTCACCGAGGATGCCAGCGACGGTTGCGACGGCGAGCGCTTCGCGTTCACCCCGGCGCTTGGTCTGTTCCACGCCATGACGTCGGCCAACGGCGACCTCGTCGTCCCTGAGAATCGGCTGCGCCAGCTGCTGACCGGGCAGCTGCTCATCAACGACGTGCCAAACGCAAAGATCGAGGCGGACGCCGAGGGGCGAGGTCCGCTCGACAACATCAGGCGGTTGCTCGGCGAGCCTTGGGACGACGAACTCGAGCCGTTCCGCTACGCGGGCGACGGTGCTCCCGTTCGCTGGCTGCACCAGGTCGTGTAAGCAGCACGTCGTCTAGCAGCAACTACAGCGCGAAGTTCGGTTTTGCGAGTACAGGTTCGCTGGCGACCGCAACCCGCACGCGTGCGGAGCGAAATTCGAGGGGCTCGCGGCGCTGTAGGTGCAAACCTCAAGACGAGAACGCGGCTGCGACGACGACGATCGAAATGTCGACGCCCTGCGGCATGCAGGCTTTGCAATGCGTGGTGAGCACGGCGAAGACGACAGCATCTCCGACAGCGACTGCACGGAACGTGGCCTGCGTGGTCGTTGCGGGGTGCCCACTAGAGCTGATTGGTTGCAAAACGCCGGTTTCATAGGTGTGGGGCGCGCTGATTGTGTCGCGGTCCCATCCCGTCAGATCAACCTCGACGACAGTGCCGACGGGGACTGCGATCGGCTGACTCTGCGCAGCGTTCGTAAGGACAACCCTGGGCGGTGCGCCACTCGGGGACGCGAACAGTGTTGGTGGTGGCTGCGGAATCGATTCGGTGGTCGGGCTGTTCACACCTACGCTTGGAGATGTCGAGTTGACGCTACGGCTGAGCTGTCGGCCCCCACAACTGATCGTTGTCGCGGTCACCAGCAAGAGGCACACGATGTCGGCCGTGATCCGATGCCGCGGCTTACGGGTCTCAGAGAGTGCAGCGGCCGGGATTGCCAAGGCACGGTCTCCGATCTACTGAGGCGGATCCGCCGAAGCACCTTGGCGGACCACGCCGCTTGGACGCTCTGCGGAGTGGGCACGTTTCACCCAATCCCGGCGCATTGGCGACCGTGGCGTAGAGCGTACGACTGCGTGGCGCATTTTGGGCGGATGCTCGACTGTCGTCACGGGTAGGTCGGATCGTCGCGCGGTTGCTGCTAACGGCGGTGGTGCCACTCGCTGGCCAGCAGCGCGTAGACCACCAGGTCGGCCCACTCACCATGGACGAGCCGACTACTGCGGTGGTGGGCTTCCCGGCGCATGCCCAGTCTCGCCGCCACGCGAGCAGATGCTTCGTTGCGGGCGTCCATCCGCGCGACCACACGGTGCAGCCCTAATCCCTTGGATGTGTCGAACGCCAGGTCGAGTACCGCCGAACATGCCTCGGTCGCATAACCCCGCCCTGCTACGTCGGGATGAAAGACGTAACCGATCTCTCCGCCGCCGTGCCGCACGGATTTGACGAACAGCACGACGTCGCCGATAAGCCGACTACCAGCGGCTACCTCGACGCCGAATGTCAGACCCTGACCTTCGGCGGTGATGTCTTTTCGGCCGAGGTCGCCGGCCAATAGCCTCGCGATCGCGTCACCGTTCATCGGCTCAAACGGCAGGTACCTACACACGTCGACGTCGCCGCGGTAGGCGACGAGCGCGTCGACGTCGTGGTCGGTAAGCGGCCGCAGCTTCAATCGCTCAGTAGTGATCGGATAGCCAGGCTTCCACTGCACCACCTCATTGTGCCCGCGCCGCCAGCGGCCGCGGTAACACCGCTCGGGGAACCGACATCCGATCACCAACCCCGACCGCGCAAGCACCTAGTCGCGCGCCTGCCACTGTGATGCACCTTTCCAAGGAGTGGATCTTTCAGCCGGGCGGTATGTCGCCGTACCGCCGCAGCTGTTCAGTTGGCTGGACGTCGGCCCCTCGAGTGATCCAGCATGAGGGCTCAGCTCGGGCGGGAGTCAAATGTCGCTGACGCAACATGAAGTCGAGTCGTTCGTGGCGGACGGTTTCGTCCGGATCGATGGCGCTGTTGCGGCGCCGATCGCACGACGTTGCCGCGACGAACTGTGGGCGTCTACCGGCTACGACCCGCAAGACCCCGCTACCTGGACCGACACGTTGGTGCGTGTTGGCAGTCTCGCCACTGCACCGTTTCGCCAGGCTGCGACATCCCCTTTGCTGCATAAGGCGTTTGATCAACTCGTGGGCCCAGGCGGCTGGCTGCCCAGAACCGGGCTTGGCACGTTTCCACTGCGGTTTCCCGGCGCTGGCGAAGCCAAAGAGGCCGGATGGCATCTGGAGGCAAGCTTCGCGGGCCCGGATGGCGGGATGCGGGTGAACCTGCGTTCTCGAGGCAGGGCGCTGCTGATGCTCTTCTTGTTCTCTGACGTTGGTCCCGACGATGCACCGACGCTCATTCGCGTGGGCTCGCACCTGGACGTGCCGGGTCACCTGCAAAGCTACGGCGACGAAGGACGCGGCTGGATGGATCTGTGCAGCGCCGTTGTCCCAGCCAGCGAGCACCGGCAGGTCGAGATGGCCACAGGTGGCATCGGTGACGTCTATCTGTGTCACCCGTTCCTCATCCACTCAGCCCAACAACACCGAGGTCACACGCCGCGGTTCATGGCGCAGCCGCCGCTCCTGCCGACCCAAGAACTTGACCTCACCGCCGCACAACCGACCCCGGTTGCGCTAGCCATCCTGCGCGGACTGCAACTGTCGAGCGACCACGAAGCTCACCCGGCCCCCGGCATATTCGGTTGAGCAGTATCGCCGACGGCACGTGAGACTCAGCCGTTTCGTTTCCTGGCAGACCCGACTATCCATCGGCTATTGCCGCGATTACGCGTGTTCGGTCATGCCGAGAGCTAGTAGTTCGCAGCGTGGTGGTGGTCTTTGATCGCACTGCGTTCGATGGGTCCGTGCCGGATGATGGGTCGGTGCGAACTTCTTGTGGGCATAGAGCTCGGAGTCTTTCGGGGAACCAAACGCATGCGGTGTGCATCCGATGGGCGTGAAGGCGGCCAGCGGTGTCGTTGTCGCCCTGGGGTTTCTCTTATCCAGCTGCGCGCCTGACGGCGCACGCGGCGGTGTCCGGGGTGTTACCGGCGGGTCCTCGCTCGCGGTCACCGTGTCGAGCGGCTTGCCGTCTGCTGCACCGGTCGCGCCCCAGTCGTCGCCGGCTGGGCGGCCGATTGTCACTTCATCGCCGACGCCGAAAGCGACTGTTGCTCCCATCGCATCGACCGCGGTGTTCGGGTACCCGAGCGTCGGCGTGCTCACCGCCGCGGCGCCGCGGCCCGGCGACCGGGCCACCATCCCGGAGGCCACCGCACTCCAGGAGATTGAGCATCCGTTGTCGTCACCGCGTGTCGCGGGGCCGCCGCGTATCGTCGGGCTGGCCCGGGTGACAGCTGTTGGAGGCTACCTGAGTGGGGACGCAGCACCCACGCCCTCGGTGCACGACATGCTGGCGTGGGTCGGCGCTTACGAACTCGACCGCAACGCCGAACCGAAGTGTCCGGCGGAGCCAGTGGGTCCGACACCGGCCCCGGCGTCGCTGCCACCACTCATGGCTCACTACTACTTCGTCGTACTGGTCGACGCCTCGACCGGCCAAGTCGTCACCTGGGAGGAAGACGAGAGCGGCTTGACGATGCGCCAATGTGCAGGGCTACCGGTGACATGACGTCGCGCACCTACCGAAGGAGCGACGAACGGAACACGGCGGGACCGTGTTGTCGGGGCGCCCCGTCCGTGTCCCGCAGTAGCCAACCCCGCTGCCCTCAATCGAGGGCGCAATCGCGAGAAGCGCTCGAACGCACTCTTGCTGCCGCATTGACGCGCGTTCGAACCTGCCGAATAGCGGATGTTTGGTAACGGGTGCCACGCAGCCCGGCGAATCCGCTGTCCGTAACGATGTCGGAACGTCGATGCCCTAGCGTGCCGGGTGAGCACGTAGGTTCAGACTGCTAGCGGCAAGGGATGCGGCGAGGGATGCGGCGATGATGAAGCGCGCGCTTGCCTGGGCAGGTGGCTTGGTGCTGCTTGCGCTCGTCGTGGCGAGTTTCCCGCTGACAAAGGCGGCTCATCAGTCGAGCACGGCGAGCGACGTTGGTGTTCTGGTCGCGTTCGCGGCGTTCGGCAGCGTCGGAGTTGTGGTTGCGGTACGTCAGCCCCGCAATGTGATGGGCTGGATCCTCATCGGCATTCCGGTATGCCTCGCGCTGCTCACGGACACGTCGGCGTACGCGGCCATCGATTACCGCGTCCACCCGGGCCGGTTGCCGCTGGGACCACTCGCCGTCCAACTGCAGCCGTCGTGGGCACCAGCCGTCATCTTGCTCGCGCTGGCGATCCTGCTTTTCCCGGACGCGACGCTGCCGTCCATCTGGTGGCGCAGATCGGTGATCGCCTTCCTCGCCCTGTCCGCGGTGTGGATGATCGGCGCGTACGCGATCGCGACGGACACGATCTTGCTGCACAAGATCGTGGTCGAGGCCAGCGGCGACCTGACGTCGATCAACCACCCGGCGGGCGACTGGTCATGGTGGGGAGTCGTCCAGGGCATCTACTTTCCGGTGCTCGGGGTCAGTTCGGTTGCGGCGATCGGCCGCCAAGTCGCGACCTACCGCAGTTCCACCGGTGAACGGCGTCTGCAACTCAAATGGGGCATGGCCGGCGCCACGATGTTCGTGATCGGCGTCGTTCCGCTCCTGACGGTAGGCAGCAGCGCATCGCCGGCCTGGCGGCTGATCAGCGCGCTCGCCCCGATCGCAGTGGCCTGTTTGCCGGTGAGCATCGGGGTAGCGATCCTCAAATATCGGCTGTACGACATCGACCGATTGATCAGCCGCACCCTGTCCTACGCAGTGATCACCGGGCTCCTGGTCGGCGTGTATGTCGGCATCGTGGTGCTGACAACCGACGTGCTGTCGTTCTCGTCGCCGATCGCGGTCGCCGCGTCGACGCTTGCCGCCGCAGCCCTCTTCAGCCCGATCCGAACCCGCGTACAGCGCCTGGTCGACCGACGGTTTAACCGCGCACGCTATGACGCCGACGCCACCGTCGCCGCATTCTCAGCGCGATTGCGAGAAGCCGTCGACCTCGATTCGGTGCGAATCGACCTGCTTGACGTCGTCGGTCGAGCCGTTGAACCAGCACACGCCGCGATCTGGATCAACCACGGCTCCGTGAATTGACCAGGCGGCTACCCCGACGCGGCAGCTTCGGTTGGCGCCGTCAAAGCCAGTCGCTGGCCATGTCCACTACAGCTTCGGCTACTGCGTCCGGGTCGGACAGCATGTGCAGGTGGTTGCCGGGTAGATGGACGGTCGGCCAGCCCCGCAGGGCTGCCTGTGCGGCTGCTTGGTCATAGGGCGGACCGAACCAGATGTAGCCGGCCTGCGGTGTCGTCCACTCCTGCGGCGCGGGTGGCAGATGGTCGTAGTAGGCAAGCGGCATTCGCGGTTGCTCGGCTTCCACCTCGGCGCGTACGCGCGCATCTGGGAATAGTGCATCAACGTCGGCTTCGGCCCACCACGACGTCCACGGCGGCAACAACCCATCGGCAGTCGCAAGCCTGCGCAGAAAGTCCGGGGTGGTGTAGTGACCGGCGCCCGGCAGTGCAGCGTCGACGAACACGACACCGCGAACCTGCTCGCCGAGCGCATCGATGACAGCTGGCACGTACAGCCCCGCATTGCTGTGCGTCACCAGAATGACCGACTCATCCCCGGCCGAGCGGACGACGGAATCGACCCCTGCCGGCCAATACGGCGGGGCGCTTTGCGCGACCGCCAGCAGGTTAGGCACCTGCACGCGCCACTCCTTGGCCTGCAGTGCACGGGCGGTTGATTGCCAAGTCGCAGCTCCGAGAAACGGACTGTGGACCAGGATCAGCGACGGCCCGATCTGCGCTTTCTGTGTCGCGATCAGCCGTTGCACGTCTCGACCTCCAGGTCGGAGACCGTCGTGGTCACGGCTGGGCGATCACGGTGATGCTGCCACTCCAACTCTCCTTGGTGTTCTCACCACCGGCCCCGCCGGCGCCCACACTGCTGTAGCTCTTGGTCTGGGCTGCGATGGGCGTGACGACGGTCCCGGTCTGGCCCGGAGCAATGGTGACGTAGGCCAGCCAGAAGTCCGCCGGCAGGCACGAAGGCCCGGTGGCGCAAGTTCCTCCGACAACGCCGAAATAGGGGTCGATCTGGCTGGGCTCGCAATCGGCCGCGATCGTGTCGAAGCCGAAGGGCACTCCCACCCGCAGCCGGTTTCCGCCCACCGCGCGCAGCACCGACGAGTACGGGGTGTAGATGACGGCAGACGAGTTGCACCCGCCCGAGATCTCCGGGTGCCACGACGTGGAGTGGCCCGACCCCTTGACGCTTGAGGTGGTCGGATCGGGAGTGCCGTCGTGGTTGTCGCCGTAGGTGTATTCCAGGTGCCAAGTCGCCGTTGCATCGCGACTTCGGAAGGTCTGGCCGGGGTCGGGGCGGTCGACGTGCCCTGTTGCGGTGCCCTCGAAGATGATGCGGTACGTGCCCGTGGCGGCCGTGACCGGCGTCTGCGAGGAGAGGGCCGACGTGGCTGCCGGGGACTCCGCTGCCGGCGGTCGGGGTTTCCCGCCCCCGCCTCTGTTCGCCTGGGTTACCGCGATGATTGTCACCACGAGAACCAAGAGCCCACCGATCTTGACCCAGGACGCGATCGAGGTCGGGTCATCGCCTGCCGGCCCTGGAGGCGCGGGCGTTGTGCTCACCAGGCGCCCTCCGGCGTCGCGGATTCGAGCGGGTTGCGGGGTCGCGGCGCCCGGAGGTCGACCGCTGTCGCAGTGTAGCTTTCGTCGGCCGTGCCGTCGTGGCTACAGCGGGATGTTGCCGTGCGATCCGCGGCGTGCGGGCGCCGACGCAATCGCGTCCGCAATCGCCGTGCGCGTCTCTGCTGGCGACACAACGCGGTCGACCACGCCGATCGCGACCGCCTTGTCGATGCTGCCCGCGAGCTTCTCGTGCTCGGCCGCGAGCTCGAGCTCGAGTGACGGGCGCAGCGCTTCGCCGACTTCGGCCAGCTTGCGGCGGTGCAAGATACGGACCGCGGCGACCGACCCCATAACCGCGACCTCAGCGCCCGGCCATGCAAGAACCAACGTGGCGCCGAGCGACCGCGAGTTCATCGCGATATAGGCGCCGCCGTACGCCTTGCGGGTAATCAGGGTCACTCGCGGCACGACCGCCTCGGCGAACGCGTGCAGCAGTTTCGCACCGCGGCGCACCACGCCGTCCCACTCTTGTCCTAGTCCTGGCAGGTAGCCGGGGACGTCGACCACGACCACTAGCGGCACACCGAACGCGTCGCAGGTGCGCACGAAGCGGGCAGCTTTCTCCGCGCTCGTCGCGTCGAGGCAGCCACCGAGGCGCAACGGGTTGTTGGCGACGACACCGACAGTGCGGCCGCCCAGGCGACCGAGCACTGTGACGATGTTCGGCGCCCACTTCGCGTGCAGTTCGACGCCGGGGGAGTCGAGGATGCCGTTGATCAGTGGGTGCACGTCGTAGGCGCGCTTCGCACCTTCGGGCAGCAGGGATTCGAGATTCGCATCGACGACCTCGGTGTCGCCGATCTTGCCCTGGTTGCCGAGCAGGTCGGTCAGCGCGCGCGCCCGTTCGAGGGCGTCTTCCTCGCTGTCGGTGACGATGTGCACGACGCCACTTCGACGACCGTGCACCTCGGCGCCGCCGAGACGTTCCATGTCGACGTCCTCGCCGGTGACGCTTCGCACGACGTCGGGACCGGTGACGAAGATGCGGCCGGCCGGACCCATGATCACGATGTCGGTGAGTGCAGGACCGTACGCCGCACCACCTGCGGCTGGCCCGAGCACGACGGAGATCTGCGGCACTTTGCCTGACGCGCGGGTCATTGCGGCGAACACCCGGCCGACGCCGTCGAGGCTCTCGACACCTTCACGCAAGCGGGCACCACCTGAGTGCCACAAGCCGACGATCGGGACGCCGTCGAGCAGCGCGCGGTCGTACGCGGTCACGATCGCGGTGCACCCAGCGATCCCCATCGCGCCGCCCTGAATCGTCGGGTCGCAGGCGAACGCCACGGCGTTAGTGCCGAGCATGCGACCGACGCCGACGAGCACACCGCTGTCGTCGTCCGCGGTGATCGTGTCGAGGCTGCCCTCGTCGAACAACGCGGTGAGCCGAGCGCGGGGTGACCGTGGGTCGAGTGCTGTTTCGTCAGGTGAGGTCGTGGTCACAGGTTGTCCGTTCCTGAGGAGTGTGGGGTCAGGCCGGCTGGATGACGAGTACCACGTTGTGGCCGCCGAATCCGAACGCGTTGGAGATCGCCGGACCTTCACGCAACGGCCGTGGATCGACGGTCACGACGTCGAGGTCGACGTCGTCGTCGCGGTCGTCAAGGTTCAGCGTGGGCGGCACGATGTGCTGCGTCACTGACAGCAGGGTGGCGATTGCTTCGACGGCACCGGCGGCTCCGAGCAAGTGGCCGAACGTCGACTTGGGTGCGCTGACGATCACGTTGTCGGCCGCGGATCCGAACACTTCGCGAATGGCCTTCGCTTCGGCGACGTCGCCTGCGGGCGTCGAGGTCGCGTGCGCATTGATGTGCGTGATATCGGACGGCGTGAGGTTGGCCGATTCGAGGGCAGCCCGCAATGCGCGGACGACGCCTCGACCTTCGGGATCGGGTGCCGCAATGTGGTAGCCGTCAGAGGTGATGCCGGCGCCGGCGATCTCGCCAAGGATCTTCGCGCCGCGCGCCTTCGCGTGCTCTTCCGACTCGAGCACCACTGCGCCGGCGCCCTCGCCCATGATGAAACCGTCGCGGCCCTTGTCGTAGGGGCGTGAGGCGCGAAGTGGTTCGTCGTTGCGCGTCGACATCGCACGCATGGCGGCGAATGCCGCAATGGCAGCGGATGAATCGCGGCCTCGGTGCCACCGCACACAACAACATCGGCGCGCCCGGTGCGGATCATCTCCAAGCCGTACGCGATGGCCTCGGCGCCCGACGCGCAGGCGCTGACCGGCGTGTGGACGCCGGCCCGAGCTTGCAGGTCGAGGCCGACCGCGGCCGCCGGACCGTTCGGCATCAGCATCGGCACGGTGTGCGGAGAGACCCGGCGCGGGCCCTTCTCGCGCAGCACGTCGTACTGGTTGAGCAACGTGGTGACACCACCGATGCCGGAGGCGAACACGACGCCGAGACGCTCTTTCTCGACGTCCGGCTTGCCCGCCTGTGCCCACGCTTCGCGCGCCGCGATGATGGCGAACTGCTGCGAGCGGTCGAGCGTGCGCGCCTCGACGCGATCGAGAACGTCGAGCGGTTCAACTTCGACGCGGGCCGCGATGCGAACCGGTAGTTCGGCCGCCCAGTCCTCGGTAAGAACCCCGACCCCGGACTTGCCGGCCAACAACGCAGCCCACGTGCTGGCGACGTCGCCACCGATCGGCGTGGTCGCACCGAGACCGGTGACGACAACGCGTGTGCGCTGGTTTGTGGCGTTCACGGGTACCGCATCTCCTCGGGTACAGCGACGGGAGTCGCCAATGTGGTGATGTCATGACTTGCATGGCGCAGGAACGGCGCCGCAGGTCTCCGATAAGGGAGCTGCTCGCCGTCCGCCTCGGCTGAAAATGCTCAGGCTGTGACGCCGGCCTTCTCGATGTAAGTGACCGCGTCGCCGACCGTCTTCAGGTTCTTGACGTCGTCGTCTGGGATCCGAACGCCGAACTTCTCCTCGGCGGCGACCACAACTTCGACCATCGAGAGCGAGTCGACGTCGAGGTCGTCGGTGAAGCTCTTCTCCATCTGGACGTCGGAAGCCGGGATGCCAGCAACCTCGTTCACGATCTCGGCGAGACCGGCGAGGATCTCCTGCTGGGACAGGGCCATGTTGGTGCTCCTTCTGTTGGGGATGTAGCAGTGGGGTGGACTTCATTTTGGGTGTGGGGTGATCGATACGCGAACCGTCGGGGACTAGGGGACCTCGACGACCTGCGCAGCGTAGGTGAGGCCGGCACCGAATCCAATGAACAGAGCCGGCTGGCCACTGTGCACCTCGCCGCGCTCGAGCAGCGCAGACAAGGCCAACGGAATTGAAGCGGACGACGTGTTGCCCTGCGTTTCCATGTCGCGGCCGATCGCGACGCTGTCGGGCAGCTTCAGCGACTTCACCAGCGACTCGACGATGCGCAGGTTCGCCTGGTGCGGAACGAATGCACCGAGTTCGTCGACGCTGACACCGGCTGCATCGAGTGCCCGCTGGGCGACCGGCGCCATCTTGGTGACGGCCCACCGGAACACCGTCTGACCGGCCATCCGCAGCGCGGCCGGTGGCAACGAATCGCCGGTCGCGAGCGCCTGCTGGATCTGCGTGTAGTTCGGCTCCTGCGTGATGGTCTTGACGTGGGACCCATCGCTGCCCCAGACCACGGGGCCGATGCCCGAGGTCGGGCTTGCGCTGACGACAGCGGCGCCGGCCCCGTCACCGAACAGGAACGCCATGCCGCGGTCGTGCGGGTCGATGAAGTCGGTCATCTTCTCCGAGCCGATCACCACAACGTTGCGCGCGCTGCCACCGCGAATCGCGTCGTTCGCGACTGCAAGGGCGTAGGCGAATCCGGCGCATGCGGCGTTGATGTCCATCGCGCCCGCGTTGATTGCACCGAGGCGGTCTTGCACTTCGCTCGATCCGCCCGGTGTTTGGTACGGGTGCGTGCAGGTGGCCAGCAGCACCAGGTCGACGTCTTCGGGTGCGACACCCGAGGCAGCGAGTGCCTTGCTTGCGGCGCTCGTCGCCATGTCGACGACCGACTCGTCGGGCGCGGCAAAACGACGGGTGATGATGCCGCTGCGCTCGCGAATCCAAGCGTCGGTCGAGTCGATGTTGCGACAGATTTCCTCGTTGGTCACGATGCGCGTGGGCCGGTGCTCACCGATCGCGACGATGCGGGAGCCGGGCGAACCGGGTTGTAACTTCATGCCGACTCCAGATCCGGACGCGAGACGTCGGGGTGCAAGCGGGCGAGCGGCTGACCGGGAGAGACCGGATCGCCATTCTCGACGAGCCATTCGACCAGTACGCCACCCTGCGACGCCACTACCTCTTGGGCTTCGCGCCTGGTCACGACCTTGCCAATCACCGCGCCCGCTCCGAGGCTGTCGCCGATTTTGGCTTCGGTAGCTTCGAAGATGCCGCGCGAGCGGCGCGACGAGCAACCGCCACGAGGGAGCCGAGCTGTACTCAATCGCGTGCCGGTGCTTCTCGATCAGATCGCGCGCGGCGTCGAGGTCGTCGGGCGTCTTCAGCGCGAGCGTCTCGACGTCAGGCAGTGCGCGTCTGATCAAACCGACGAGCGTGCCCGCCGGCGGAAGTTCGATGACCGCGGTGACGCCGAGTTCGCCGAGTGTCGTCATGCAGCGGTCCCAGCGCACCGGGGCGGCGACCTGCTCGACGAGGCGGCCGACGAACTCCGGACCGTGCTGGATCACGCTGCCGTCGGCGTTCGACAACAACAAGGTGCCGGGCTCCGACGTCGGGAGGCCGTTGGCGAGCTGTCTGAGGCGTTCGACGGCTGGTGCCATGTGAGCGGTGTGGAACGCGCCGGCGACGGCGAGCGGCCGCAGTCGGGCGCCTTCGGGCGGGTCGGCGGCGAGCGCGGCGAGCTGGTCGAGGGTGCCGGCGGCCACAACCTGACCTGCGGCGTTCACGTTCGCTGCCGTGAGCCCGAGCTCGGTCAGCTTCGCGAGCACCGCTTCGGCGTCGCCGCCAAGAATCGCGGTCATGCCGGTCGGGGTGGAGGCGGCAGCGCTGGCCATCGCACGGCCACGCTCGCGGACAAGAACAAGAGCAGATTCAGGCGAGAGGACGCCGGCCAGTGCCGCCGCGGTGATCTCGCCGACGCTGTGGCCAGCAACCGCGCCGACATTGCTGGCGACGTCGTCGAAGGTGTTCGCAAGGCGGCCGGCTGGTTGGCCAGGGATGCCGAATTGCGGCTGGCCGTCAGGGAAAAGCACTGAGGCGGCGGCAAGTCCGGCGCCGACTAGCAGCGGCTGGGCGATCGCGGTGTCTTTGATTTCGTCGGCGTCGGCGCTGGTGCCGAGACGGGCCAGATCGAGGTCGAGGACGGCGGACCACCAGGTCACCGCGTCGTTAACGCCGGGCAGGTCGAGCCAGGGCGCAAGAAATCCGGGGACCTGAGCTCCCTGACCGGGAGCAAGCAATGCCAGCACGCTTCCACCTTGCCGCAACTGGTCGGGTTGGTCGTTGCCCGACGAGACCAAGTCGCCGGAGGGACTTTGTAGAAAACCTACAACAAGTGTCGCCAGCTGCAGCTTCCCCGACTGTCAGACGGCTACGGGTTAAGAGACCCGTGAACGTCTGTCAGTCGCCCCAGCACGATCGCGATCTGGAGTGCGAAGCCTTCTCGTGGTTCGGTCGCCGCGAGCCCGGTGACGTCGGCGGCTCGCCGCAGCCGGTAGCGCACGGTGTTCGGGTGAACGTACAGGGTTCGGGCGGTCGCTTCCAACGAGCCCGCGTGCGCGAGGTAGGCCGTCACAGTCTCGAGCAGTCCGCCACCGGCAGCGACCAGTGGCACAAAGACGGCGTCGATCAGCTGCTGGCGGGCGGCGGGGTCGCCGTCGATCGCCCGTTCGGGCAGCAGGTCGCTCGCCAGCACCGGTCGTGGCGCGCTCGGCCAGGCCTTCGACGCCACGAGTCCGGCCACGGCTGCCTGCGCCGATCGGGCTGCGGACATGAGGTCGGGCACCGGAGGGCCGATCACGATCGGGCCGGGACCGAACTGCGCAAGCAGCGCGCGCGACGCGCGCAGCGGGTCGGGCGCGCCACCGAGAACCGCGACCAGCCGATCGCCTTGCACGGCGACCAGGACGTCGAGGCCGGCGTAACGCGCAGCGCGCCGCACCCCGTCGACGACCGCTTCTGGCTCGTCATCAGGCGGCGTGCCGATAACGACAGTGACCGAATCGGGCGAGCCCCAGCCGAGTGCCGCGGCGCGTGATCGCAGGGCCTCGTCGGCCTCACCGCGCATCAACGCGTCGACGACCATCGCTTCAAGGCGGGCGTCCCACGCACCCCGAGCCTCGGCCGCTTGCGCGTAGACCTGGGCCGCGGCGAACGCGACTTCGCGGGCGTAGACGAGCACGGCTTCGCGCAGGTCGCTCGAGTTGGCGGGGGCGGCGATGGTCTCGGCGGCTTCCTCGACGACGCCGATCGTGATGCGCACCATCTCGACCGTCTGCTGCAGGCTCACGGTTCGGGCGAGCTCGCGCGGCGCGGTGCCGAAGATCTCGCCGGTGATCGCCCGGCGCTGGTCGGGGTGGCGGTACCACTCGACGAAGGCCGCGATGCCGGCTTGCGCGACGAGGCCGACCCACGACCGCTGCTCCGCCGGCATCGCGCGGTACCACGGCAGCGTCTCGTCCATGCGGGCGATGGCGGCGCGGGCAAGGTCACCGGTGGCCCGATCAAGTTCGCGCGCGGTTACCGACCGCGCTCGGGCCGCCGTCGACGCAGCCTGCGCAGCAGCGTTGGGAAATCGTGGCGTCACGGCCGACCAGTGTGCCCCATCGTTCAAGCGGTCCTACTGGGCCCAACAGCTACTGAGCAGAGAACGCCCGACGCCAGGGGCCGATCAATGCGTGGTATTCAGAGCGGCTCAAGACCGGCCGTGCATACACGGCGGCAATCGCGTCGCGGACCGCGTGCAGCGCGTGCTTCACGACCTGCGGCTTGACCGCGGTCGCCGCGCCGTCGTCTCCGAGGAAGTCACGCGACAGTTCCTCGCGGAAGACCCGGTCAACATGCTCGAACTTGGCGAGCACCTCGAGAACGAGCGGGGTGTCAGGGCCAAGCGCGTGGGCCCGAGCGAGGTGCACGAACGTGGTGTCGCGCCAGCCCTGCGCGAGGCAGGTCATGTCGCTGCTGGTCAGTCGCGGGAGCTGGCTCAAACACTCAGGATCTCAGCCAGGTTCGGGTGCACGTCGAGGGAGCTGACCCATCGACTTGCCCGTTGACGGCGCCACGGCATCGGTGCGCCTCCTTCGAAGTCTGGTGTCCACTTCCTCGGCAGAACAGCCGCTGGCCTGGAGGCGTCCGGAGGTCGTTGCGGGCAAGATCTCCCTATGCACAAGGACGATCGGTGATCATCGAGTTGCGACCGGCTGCGGATCGCCTGGAGAGTCGCGCCGACGGCATCGTGTCGCGGCACTCCTTTGCGTTCGGTCCGCACTACGACCCGACCAACACCCGCTTCGGTGCACTGGTCACGCACAACGACGACGTGCTCGCGCCCGGCGCCGGATTCCCCGAGCATCCGCATCGCGATCTCGAAATCGTGACGTGGGTGGTGTCAGGTGCGTTGCACCATGCCGACAGTGCTGGCGGGTCGGCGATCGTGCGTCCCGGCATGGTCGGACGGCTGAGCACCGGAGCGGGCGTCCGTCACAGCGAGACCAACTCGTCGTCGGGTGAAACGCGCTACGTGCAGATGTGGCTCTTGCCGGACGACGAGGGGTTGCCGTCCTACTCGACCGCTGACGTGTCGTCGCTGCTAGCGGGTGGTGAGTTCGTGGCGGTCGCGTCGGGCAGCCGAGCCGGCCGCCGTGACCCTTCGCTGCAACGCGACCCTCTTCGTGGCGCGGCTCGCGGCCGGCGCGGCGGCCACCCTCCCGGCGTCCGCCCTGCTGCATCTCTTTGTCGCCCGTGGCTCGGTGACGATGACCGCCGACGAGCAAAAGTGCCACTGCTCAGCGAGGACGCGGTGCGGATGACCGGTGCGGTCGATGTGCGGGTCGAAGCTACGGCGGACGCCGAAGTGCTCGCCTGGGCGATGAACCGACGCTGCAGTGCCGATGAAGGCTCTGCTGCCACGTCGCTATAGCGAGCGCCGCTGGAGCTCTTCACTCGGCGAAGAGCGGCGGGCTGCAGGCCGAGGACCTACAGGAGGCCGTATTGCGCGGCGGCTTTTCCTGGTGTGTCTGAAGCGATCTCGCCGCGGCGGGCCAACTCGTGCAGGGTCTGCAGCACGATCGACGGTGCGTCGACGTGGAAGAAGCGACGGGTCGCCGCGCGAGTGTCGGAGAAGCCGAATCCATCGGTGCCGAGCGAGGCGTAGTCGGTGGGCACCCAACGCGCGATCTGGTCGGGTACCGCGCGCATGTAATCGCTGACCGCGACCACCGGGCCCGCACTCGCCGCGAGCTTGCGCGTGACGTAGGGCACCAGCTGGTCGGCGTCCGGATGAAGAAGATTGAACGTGTCACACGCGAGAGCTTCGCGCCGCAACTCTGTCCAGCTGGTCGCTGACCACACGTCGGCGCCGACGTTCCAGTCTTCGGCCAGCAGTCGTTGCGCTTCCAGTGCCCACGGCACGGCGACGCCTGACGCGAGCAGTTGTGCGCGCGGAGCTTCGAGCACGGACGGCGGGGGGCTCGCGACGTGATACAGACCGGCGAGCAGCCCCTCAAGGTCGAGGTTTTCGGGCTGCGCAGGCTGCAGAATCGGCTCGTTGTAGATGGTGATGTAGTAGAAGATGTCTTCGCCTGCAGGGTGCGCTTCGTCGCTACCCGAACATTCGTTGCAGACCCGAATGCACGATGTGGCCGATCTCGTAGGCGAACGCGGGGTCGTAGTACACGACCGCCGGGTTGGTCGACGCGAGCAACGGTGAGTGGCCGTCGTTGTGCTGCAGACCTTCACCGGTCAGCGTCGTGCGGCCCGCAGTCGCGCCGAGCAGGAACCCGCGACACATCTGGTCGGCGGCCGCCCAGATCTGGTCGCCGGTGCGCTGGAATCCGAACATCGAATAGAAGATGTAGACCGGCACCATGTACTGGCCGTGCGTTGCGTACGCGGATCCGGCGGCGATGAACGAGCCCATCGCACCGGCTTCGGTGATGCCCTCGTGCAGCAACTGGCCGGTCGTCGATTCCTTGTACGACAGAACCAGATCGCGGTCGACTGCGTCGTACTGCTGGCCGTGCGGGGAGTAGATCTTCGCCGTCGGGAAGAGTGAATCCATGCCGAATGTGCGCGCCTCGTCGGGGATGATCGGGACGATGCGCTCGCCGAGACCGTCCTCCTTCATGAGGTCTTTGAGCAGGCGCACGAACCCCATCGTGGTCGCGACTTTTTGCTTGCCAGACCCGTGCCGCAACTCGGCGTAGACGCGATCACCGGGCAGTGTCAGCGGCTTCGCGCGGTTGACGCGCGAGGGCAACGAGCCGCCCAACGCACGGCGCGCTTTCGAGCATGTACTGGATCTCTTCCGACTCCATGCCGGGGTGGTAGTAGGGCGGCAGGTCTGCCTCGAGCGCGGCGTCGGTGATCGGCAGATGCAACCGGTCGCGGAACTCCTTGAGGTCGGTCTTGGTCAGCTTCTTCATCTGGTGCGTGGCGTTGCGGCCCTGCAGGCTGTTCAGCGTCCAGCCCTTGATGGTGTGCGCCAGGATGACGGTCGGTTGGCCGACGTGCGCGCGGGCCGCGGCGAACGCCGCGTACACCTTGCGGTAGTCGTGGCCGCCCCGCGACAGACGGCGCAAATCGGCGTCCGACATGCCGTCGATCATTTTGCGCAGCCGCGGGTCGTCGCCGAAGAAGTGGTCGCGGATGTACTGCGCGGATTCGACCGAGTAGGTCTGCAACTGGCCGTCGGGGGTGGCGTTGAGCTTGTTGACGAGTGCGCCGTCGACGTCCTTGGCGAAGAGGCGATCCCAGTCGCCGCCCCAGATCACCTTGATGACGTTCCAGCCGGCGCCGCGGAAGTAGGCCTCGAGCTCTTGGATGATCTTGCCGTTGCCGCGCACCGGGCCGTCGAGACGCTGCAGGTTGCAGTTGATGACGAACGTCAGGTTGTCGAGCTCTTCGCGAGCGGCGACGCCGATCGCGCCGAGCGACTCGGGCTCGTCCATCTCGCCGTCGCCGAGGAACGCCCAGACGTGCGAGTTCGGAGGTGTCGGCGATGCCGCGCGCCTGCAGGTAGCGGTTGAAGCGCGCCTGGTAGATCGAGTCGATCGGACCGAGGCCCATCGAGACGGTCGGGAATTCCCAGAAGTCCGGCATCAGCCGCGGGTGCGGGTAGCTGGGCAGGCCGTTGTTGCTGACTTCCTGCCGGAACCCGTCGAGCTGCGCTTCGCTCAGCCGGCCCTCGAGGAACGCGCGGGCGTAGATGCCGGGGGAGGCGTGGCCCTGGAAGAACACCTGATCGCCCGACGACGGATTGCCGGCCGCGTCGATGCCGTTCTTGCCCCTGAAGAAGTGGTTGAAGCCGACCTCGTACAGGCTCGCGGCCGACGCGTAGGTCGCGATGTGGCCGCCGACGCCGAGCTCGGGGCGGTTGGCCCGCGAGACCATGACGGCGGCGTTCCAGCGCACTGCGCGCCGGATCTGCTTCTCGAGGCGCTCGTCGCCGGGGAACCACGGCTCTGCCTCGGGCGGGATCGTGTTGATGTAGTCGGTGCTGCGCAGGCCAGGCACGCCGACCTGCTGCTCGCGGGCGCGCTCCAGCAGTTTCAGCATCAGGTAGCGGGCCCGCGTCTTGCCCTGAGCAGCGACAACGGCATCGAGGGACTCGAGCCACTCGGAGGTCTCTTCGGGATCGATGTCGGGCAGTTGGCTCGGCATGCCGTCGCTGATGACCGGCGGCCGGTCTCCTGCTTTACCTACCTGGGCCACGGGAATCCTCACGCTGGAGCTGCCTTGGACGCGCATGTCGATTGTCTCATCACCCCGGGACTTTGGGGTCTGCGGCGCTGCGGTTTGCGGCCCACGCCATTTGTTGTTTACAGACCAGCACTTGCGCACAGGGCGCTGGTGCGTTGGACTACATCGACCGAGCCCTGCCACGGGGCCGATAGGTTGGCGCCGTCACGGTGCCGCACGGCACGTCAACGCAGGGGAGGGTCTTCGTGAGCGCGACCGCGGACCACGCGGAGGGCTCGGAGCGTAGCCGGGCGGAGAAGCTCGGCTTCCAGGCGGGGCAGGTGGTCCAGGAGATCGGCTACGACGACGACTGCGACGAAGACCTGCGCGCCTCGATCGAGAAGACGATCGGCAGCGAGCTTGTCGACGAGGACTACGACGACGTCATCGACGCCGTCGTGCTGTGGTGGCGCGAGGACGACGGCGACTTGGTCGACGCGCTCGTCGACGCGCTGACCTCACTTGCCGACGGCGGCACGATCTGGTTGCTCTCGCCGAAGGCGGGCCGCGCAGGTCACATCGAGCCGAGCGACGTCACCGAGGCAGCACCGACCGCCGGCCTCAGCCAAACGAGTTCGATCAGCGCCGGGCCCTGACTGGTCGGGCGCCCGCCTCGTCGCTCCGAAGAGTTCTCGCAAGCGTTGAGCTCTGCACCCGATCAGTGCCCGACGGTTTAGGGCCGGACGCGGGTTGCCGGCGGTGGGCACGGTCGCTCCGGATTTCGAGCTCGTCGACCAACACGGCACGCCGGTGCGGCTTTCGTCGTTTCGGGGCGTGCGCAATGTGCTTGTCGTCTTCTACCCGTGGTCGTTCTCGCGCATCTGCACGGGCGAGCTGTGCGTCTTGCGCGACGACCTCGCGTCCTTTCAGAACGACGACGCGCAGCTGCTGGCGATCTCGATCGACTCGAAGTACGTGCAGCGGCAGTTCGCCGAGCGCGAGGGCTTCGAGTTCCCGTTGCTCGCCGATTTCTGGCCGCACGGCGAAGTGGCCCGGCGCTACGGCGTGTTCGATTCGAGTGAAGGGCGCGGCGGTGCGAGGCACGTTCGTCATCGACCGCTCCGGGATCGTGCGCTGGTCGGTGGTGCGCGGCATCCCTGACGCCCGCGATGCGCAGGAGTACCGGCGGGTCCTCGCCGAACTGCGCTAATGGCCGTGCTCGGTAGGCTGACCGGCGCGCTGCTTTGAGTGTCGGGCAGCAGAGCTGCTTGTGCGTCGGGCAGCCGCGGGCGCGTAGCTCAGCGGAAGAGCACCCGGCTTACACCCGGGCGGTCGCAGGTTCGACCCCTGCCGCGCCCACCCCATCGCGTGAGATTCCAAGAAGGCGGTCAGGTTTCCGTCGGCCGACATCCAGGTTGCTCCGCGATTGTCATGGCAGGAGGTGAGACGGCGCCGGTACCCACAGCGCAGCGGCGTCGGAAATATGAACTGGATCCTGATGAACAGCGCGCTCGGCGTCGTCATGGTTGCAGTCGCGGCCGGTCTGCCGGCGTGGGTGATGTGGTCACATCCAGGCTGCTCCGCGATTGTGATCGCAGGAGGTGAGACGGCGCCGGTACCCCAAGAGCAAACAGCGGCGTCGGAAATATGAACTGGATCCTGATGAACAGCGCGCTCGGCGTCGTCATGGTTGCACTCGCGGCCGGTCTGCCAGCATGGGTGATATGGAGGTTCCCCGAAGGCGACACCACCAAAGCACGGACCGCTGAGTTGCAATCCGGCGAGCGCACGGCACCAGCTGGGCGCAACATCTACCAGCAAGCGGCTGAGCTCTACTCCGACGCGGCGGCGTGACGTAGCAAGTACCGCGTTTCGCCTGGCAACGGGTCGGGTAACTCCGTTGTACCCGGCTGCGTCGCAGCCATCGAACGGAGAGTCCACATGCGAATTGGCTTCTCGGTCTTTCTTATGGCCGTCGGTGCAATTCTGTTGTTCGCCGTACACAAGACGGCGACCGGCTTCAACATCCACACCATCGGTGTCATCTTGATAATCGCCGGCGTCATCGGCCTCGCTGCGACGTTGACAATCTTCGCGCCGCGCAGGGGCGTCACGGGCGTCGCTTCCGAACGGACTGTCACGACGGACGCCCCCGTTGCCGCGGCGCCAGTCGCGACCCCCGTTGCGACCACCACCGCGCCCGTCGCCACCGTTCCGCAAGGCGTGACGACGCAGCAGGTCGTCGAACACCGAGAGGTCTACTAAGGGTTTGCGGAACGCGTGCCGGCATGTGGGAACAGGACCCCATGTGCTGGCACGCGTTCGGCATAACGTGACGCCATGGGCTTCGTGACTCGCACCGTCCGCCACCTGTTGACACCGCGCGCGGTACGTCGTGCGGTACGCAGCAGGCAATCTGTCGTGCCGCACCGGGTTCGGCCGTCAGTATTCAAACGCAGACGCTAGCTACGGAACCAGAACCGTTCGCTCGCCGGGCTTGTCGTTCTGTCCCCAAATTCGCTGGACGTCGACCAGTGGCGCACCGTTCGCGGCGACCGCGATGGTTCCTGCATCGATTTCGTCAACGAGCGAGGGTAGTTCGGCGAGGTAGACCTTCGCCGACACCGCGCCTTGACCGTTGCCCTGAATGCGCAAGTTCGCAGAGCGCAGTAGTACGGACGGTAGTTCCATCGTCGGGCCGGCCATCGCACCGATCTGAATCCAGTTCAATGCTCGGCTCCGATCGGTGCGTTCCGTGAGCAGCGCCGTCATGGCGTGCTGTGCGGGCTCACCCCACAGGTAGTCAATGACGATGTCGACGTCGGCTGCCGCCGCAGCAAGTGCGCGCGCGGTTGCCGCCATGTCGTCGGTGAGTTGGACAATCTCGTCGGCGCCGATGGCCGTGAGTGCTTCCAATCGAGTGCGGTCACGACCTGCTCCGACAACGCGACCCGCACCGAGGCGTTTCGCTACTTGCACGGCCATCGTTCCGGCGTTGCCCGTCGCGCCGAGGACGAGCACGCTTTGGCCCGCTTCAATCGGAGCGCGGCGACGCAAGGCAACCCACGCCGACATGGCCGGGTTCATCGCGGCGGCAACCTTCAGAACGTCGACGTCGTCGGGAAGCACGATTGCGCGGCGCACGTCGACCACAGCCTTGTCTGCCATCGTCCCGATGACGTCATCGTCGGAAACGAAGTAGATGCGCTTCCCGTCCGGTCGCCGGCCGACGCCGTCGACGCCGGGGATCATGGGCAGGGTTCCGGTGCTGCTGTAGTGAGCACCGCGAGCCCCGGATCGCACGCGCGGGTGCAGGCCGACGGCCAGCACGTCGACCAGGATCTCGTCGTCACTCGCCGGCTGCGGAACCTCGAACTCCTGGTAGTGCGGCGGCTCGTCGAACGACGTCACAACCGCTGCGTGCATCTTCAAGGTGGTGTTCCTTTGGCGATTTAGTTGGTGTCACGTACCAAAGTAGTTGGTGTCACGTACTAAATCAACTAGACTGATGCCATGGCACGCAATTCGACAGCGGCGGCTAATCGAGAGTTGAGCATGGTCGACGCCCTCGCTCAGCTCTCGTTCTTGATCCAGGGCACCCTCGAGCGGCGAGCGAGCGAGCACGATCTGTCGATGATCCAGACCCGCCTGCTCGGCGTCCTGCGCGACCGCATGCCGACCATGAACGAGCTGGCGAAACTGCTCGAGCTCGACAAGTCGAGTGTCACCGGTCTAGTCGATCGGGCGGAGCGGCGCGGCCTGGTCCGACGCGTTCCGTCCAAGACCGACGGGCGCGCGGTGCAGGTGACGCTGACCGACGCCGGCCGCGCCCAGGTGGCGGCGGTCGCGACGAGCTTCGAGGCCGACGTCGCGGCAATACTGACGACCTTCCAAGCTCCGAGCGCAACGCACTCAGCGCGCTGGTGAGCCGGGTTCTCGTCGCCAACGCGACTGCGCGTGGGATCGATCTATTCGCCGACGATGAGCTAGGGCCTACGATCCGCGCATCGGGTCCGCCAACGGGCGCTCCGTCCACAATCGCGAGGAGTCGAGATGCCCACAGTCATCGGTCACCACAACGTCAAGGACAAGGACCACTGGCTCGCCTCGCCCAAGCGTGAAGAGGTGTTCGGACCGCTTGGCGTCACGAACATCCGCACGTTCGTCAATCCGCAGGACCCGACCGATGTGGCGGTACTCATGGATGTCGCAGATCTGGATGTCGTGATGAAGGCGATGCAAGACAACCCCGCGATGGGCGAGGCGATGGCCTACGACGGTGTGCTGCCTGAGACTCTGGTGTTCCTCGTAGAGGCGTAGCAGGACGGACGCCGAGTAGTTGGGCGGCGGGTAGCTGACCGGAGGATTGCGTGGACAAGGTAGTTCCGTCGGCGGGCGAAGCCGTCGCAGATGTCTTCGACGGCGCGTCGATCGCGATCGGCGGATTCGGCCTGTGTGGGGTTCCGTCGGTGCTGATCGACGCGCTGTTGGACCAAGGCGCCACCGACCTCGAGACCGTAAGTAACAACTGCGGCGTCGACGGTCTCGGGCTTGGCGTCTTGCTTGAGGCGCACCGGATTCGTCGGCACACCGGCTCGTACGTCGGAGAGAACCAGGAGTACGAGCGGCAGTACCTCACGGGTGCGCTCGAGGTCGAGTTCAGCCCGCAGGGAACGTTGGCCGAACGGCTTGCGCGCTGGCGGTGCAGGTATCCCTGCTTTCTTCACGCCATCGGGCATCGGCACCCAGGTAGCGGACGGCGGCATCCCTCGCCGTTATCACCCTGACGGCACGATCGAGGTACTGAGCGAACCCAAAGAGGTACGCGAGTTCGACGGCAAGAGCTACGTGCTCGAACGCGGCATCGTCACTGACTTTGCGTTGGTGCACGCATGGAAAGGTGATCGGCACGGCAACCTCGTGTATCGAAAGACCGCACGCAACTTCAACCCGTTGTGTGCAACAGCGGGACGCATCACGATCGCCGAAGTCGAGTTGCTGCTCGAGCCCGGCGAGATCGACGCAGATGAGGTCGACACTCCGGGCATCTTCGTGCAGCGCGTCGTGCACACACCCGACATCGTCAAGCACATCGAGCGTCGCACGACATCTGCGGCGGGTGCGTGATGGCGTTCGATCGCGACGGTCTTGCGGCCCGAGTTGCCACCGAACTTCGTGACGGCCAGTACGTGAACCTCGGCATCGGCATGCCGACGCTCGTCTCGAACTATCTGCCCGCCGGCGTCACGGTCGTCTTGCAGAGCGAGAACGGAATCCTCGGCACTGGGCCGTACCCGACCGAAGAAAACGTCGACCCAGACCTCATCAACGCGGGCAAGGAAACCGTCACGGTTTTACCCGGCGCGAGCTTCTTCGATTCGGCCGCATCGTTCGGGATGATCCGCGGCGGTCACATCGACGTCGCAGTACTCGGTGCGATGCAAGTAAGCGCACAGGGCGATCTCGCGAACTGGATGATCCCCGGCAAGATGGTCAAGGGCATGGGCGGCGCGATGGATCTCGTCCATGGTGCCAAGCGCGTCATCGTCATGATGGAGCACCGCGCGAGGGACGGCAGCTCGAAGATCATGGAGCAGTGCACGTTGCCACTGACCGGTCGTGGCTGCGTCGATCGCATCATCACTGACCTCGCGGTCATCGACGTCACCCCCAACGGTTTGCTGCTCGTTGAGACAGCTCCAGGCGTCACCGTCGACGAGGTCATCGACGCCACCGCCGCACCCCTCGTCGTCCCGCAAAGCAGTTAACCTGCCGGCTTCAATCCGCGCGCCTGCCCTAATTCGACCCGCTTTCAGCCGATAGTTGGTGGTAGTCGCGCGCGAGCTTGGCCCTTTAGGGTCTTGAGGACCGACGGGGAATCGGCAGCGTGAATACGCCTATGCAGTGGGGAAAGCGATTTTGAGCAGGACGACACGTCCGTGGGGGACGCGCTGACATGACCTTGACCAACCACAAGACCTACGAAGACCGGATCGTCCGGCTCCATGAGCTGATCGATGCAACGGCGGCGCCGGTCCTCGAGGGTTATACGTTTCGACGCTGCAAGATCAGCGGGCCGCTCGTGCTGTGGCTCGATCCGACCGGCAGCATCCAGATCGAGGGCTGCGGCTTCAACGCGCCCGATCTTGAATCCATCCTGTGGGTGAACACCTCGCAGGTCGCGTTCGTGGGTGTGACCGCCGTGCGCAACTGCTCGTTCATCAGCTGTGAGATGGATCGGGTCGGTTTCGGTGGCAGCCCGGCGCAGATCAGCGACCTGCGGCGGATTCTCAGCGGCAGGGTGAATGGCGCAGCCGGTCCTGACCGGCGCTCCTGAGCTGCTGGTTCGCGGGTGGTGCAACTTCTGCGGCGGGTCGAACGTCCACTGAATACGGCGTCGCATCCGCTCACCCCGGGCCGGGCGTCGAGTGGCCCGGACGCTTCGGCGTCCGGGCCGCGACCAAAATGAGCAAGTAACCTCTGACTTGTGCCAGAGACCACGCTCGCCGACGTCGTGGCGATCATGGAGGGTCTGTACCCGCCGTCGCTCGCCGCGTCGTGGGACGCCGTGGGGCTGGTGTGCGGTGATCCCGCGCAACCGGTGAACAGGGTCCTGTTCGCGGTCGATCCCGTCGAGGTCGTGGTCGACGAAGCTCTGGAGCTCGGAGCGGACCTGCTCGTCACGCATCATCCGCTGTTCCTGCACGGCACATCGTCGGTCGCGGCGACCACTGCCAAGGGACGATCGGTGCACCGGCTGATTCGCGCCGGCATCGCGTTGCACGTCGCGCATACCAACGCCGACCACGCGAATCCTGGAGTGTCCGACGCCCTCGCCGGCGCGCTCGGGCTGGTTGATACCCGCCCACTCGAGCCGCTGCCTGCTCCGTCGCTCGACAAGGTCGTCACGTTCGTCCCCGAGGCCGACGCAGAGAAGTTGCTCGACGCACTCGCGGCGGCTGGCGCGGGCGAGATCGGTGACTACGCCCGCTGCGCCTGGACGGCCGCGGGAGTCGGCACGTTCTTGCCGAAGCCTGGTGCGAGTCCCGACGATCGGCGCTGTCGGCGAGGTGACGCGGGTCGACGAGATCCGCATCGAGATGGTGCTGCCGAGGGCCGCGCGCGACGAGGTGATCCACGCGTTGCGAACCGCGCACCCCTACGAGGAGCCGGCGTTCGACGTCTTCGAGTTGGCGTCGTGGCCAGGCGATACCGGCACCGGCCGGGTCGGCGAACTGCGGGCCCCGATGAGCCTGCGCGAGTTCGCGGCTTTCGTCGGTGAAGCGCTGCCGTCGACCGCGGGTGGCGGCCGAGTCGCGGGGGATCTCGACGCCATAGTGCGCCGGGTCGCGGTGTGTGGCGGCGCGGGTGATGCGTACCTACGCCAAGCCTCGTCGTCCGGCTCTGATGTCTTTGTCACTGCTGACCTGCGTCACCACGTCGTTTCTGAGCACCTCGCCGACGGCGGTTGCGCGGTCGTCGATATGCCGCACTGGGCCACCGAATGGCCGTGGCTCGGCGCGGCCGCCGATGCCTTGCGCGCGGCGGTCGCGCAACGCGGCACTACGGTGAGCACAGACGTCTCGACGGTGCCGACCGATCCGTGGGTGGCCCGAGTCGACGCACGAACACGAAAGGACCCGCACTGAACGCCGATCCCGCCAGCCAGGCCCGCCTGCTCGACTTGCAGGCGCTCGACTCCAGCCTCGACCGGCTCGACCATCGGCGCCGCACGCTGCCCGAGCTGGCGACCATCGACGAGCTCACTTCGCGGCTGCGTGAAGTCAGCGACGCATTGGTGACGGCGGAGACGCTCGAGTCGGATCTCGCGCGCGACCAGCGCAAGGCCGAGGGCGACGTCGATCAGGTGCGCCAGCGATCGGATCGCGATCAGCAACGACTCGACGCGGGTCAGGTCAGCTCGCCTCGCGAGTTGGAAAACCTGCAGTCGGAGATCGGGTCGCTGTCTCGTCGCCGGTCAGATCTTGAGGACGTCGTGCTCGAGATCATGGAACGCCGCGAGATGGCGCAGTCGTCGATGTCGTCGCTGGCTGACGAACGCGACAAGCTGACGGGCGAACTCGCGTCGGTGACGTCGAGGCGTGATGAGTTGTTCGGCGAGATCGACGCTGAGATTGCGGCGAGCCGCGCTGCGCGTGCGGCCGTGGCTCCTGACGTTGGCGCCGAATTGCTTGCGCTGTATGAGAAAATCAGAGCCTCATCGGACGGCGTCGGTGCGGCAGCGTTGCATCGCGCGCGATGTGAGGGTTGTCATCTCACGCTCAACCCCGTCCGACATCGGGCAGATGCGCGCCGCGCCTCCGGACGCCGTGCTGCGATGCGAAGAGTGCCGGCGCATCTTGGTGCGAACTCCGGATTCCGGTCTGTGAGCCCGCGCCGGCTGATTGTCGAGGCCGACGGCGGATCGCGCGGAAACCCGGGACCTGCCGGCTACGGCGCGGTCGTGCGCGAAGCCTCAACCGGTGAGGTGTTGGCCGAGCGCTACGAGTACCTCGGCGTGGTCACGAACAACGTTGCCGAGTACCGCGGCCTGATCGCCGGGCTGACTGCGGCGGCCGAGATCGATCCCGCGGCCTACATCGAATGCCGGCTCGACTCGCGCCTCGTCGTCGAGCAGCTGTCAGGGCGCTGGCAGGTCAAGCACCCCGACCTGCGGCCGCTGGTGCGTGAGGGTTCTGCGTTGGCTGCGTCGTTCGGACCAGGGCACGTGACCTTTACGTGGATTCCGCGCGAGCGCAACAAGGACGCCGACCGGTTGGCGAACCGCGCCATGGACGAGGGGACAGGCCAGCCCCTCGGCGCCAAGGCGTCGGGCTCGTCGTCGGGCCTACGTGCGTCCGCGCCCGCCGAGCTGCCGCCGTCCAATCGCATCGTTGGCTGGACGGCGGGTGCGCCGCCTACGACGCTCGTGCTGGTCCGGCACGGCGTGACGACTTTTACGGTCGAGAAGCGTTTCTCTGGGGTTGGTGATCCGCCGTTAATCGAGCAGGGCCGGCAGCAGATCAGGGCGACCGCTGCTGAGTTGGTGGCAAGGGGCGGAATCGAGCGAATCGTCTCGTCGCCATTGTCGCGCTGTCGTGAGTCGGCGGCGATTATTTCTGCTGCTCTGGGCGTACCCGTCGAGACTGACGACGACTTGCGCGAGGTTGATTTCGGCGCGTGGGAGGGTTTGACGTTCCCCGTTGTCGAGGAGAGATGGCCGCGCGAACTTGCGTTGTGGCTGGGTGATACCGCGATCTCACCACCTGATGGTGAGAGCTACGAATCGTTGCGGCACCGGGTGCGCACTGCGCAGGAACGAATCGTCAATCGCCATCGCGGCGAGACCATTTGCGTCGTGAGTCACTCACGGCCGATCGCGATGATCGCGGCGAACTTGCTCGATACGCCGACTAGTTCGCTGTATCGGCTACAGGTCGATAACGCGAGCTTGAGCGAGGTCGACTACTTCGATGACGGGCCTGCCGTCTTGCGATTGTTCAACGGTACATCGCATCTTCGGTGAACATTTCGTTCGTCAAGTCATGTTGTCGGGGCAGGGCTTCCCACGTCGCGCCGCTCCTGACAGCGGGAGCGGGACGGAACCATACCTTGACAGCGTTCAGTGCGCGGAAGGCCCACCGCTCGAGCAGGCCGTAGGTCGCCGGCAACGCCAACATCACCAGTGCGCCGGCGAGCCAGCCACCGAGCACGTCCGTCACCCAGTGCGTGTCGAGGAAGATCGTGCTGAGGCCGACGGTGGTGGAAACAACGACCGCGAGGGCGATCCACGCCCGGCGATGCTCGACAGCGATCATCGCCAGTACACCGAAGATGACGACGGCGTTCGAGGTGTGACCCGACGGGAAGATGTCGCCGCCGTCGAAGACAGCGCGCGGATGCGTGGTCAGACCTGGCCCGAGCCGCCCAGTAGCGAGCTTCACGCTGCCGACAGTCACGTTCAGCATCGTGAGCGATGTGACGAACAGGGCCAGCGGTCGCCACGACCGCTGCCGCACTGCGCGATAGACCAGGTAGACGAAGGCGACGTGCGACGACGGCCCACGTTGACCGAGCATCACGTAGTGCAGCACCCATGGTGTTGCGTCCGGGAAGCGCTTGGCGAGGTCGGAGGCTGCTGCTACCCGGTCGATGATGTCGAGTGGCGAGCCGAAGACTACTGCTGCCGTGAGTGCGATGTATGCGCCGAGCGTGATGAGAAACAGCGTGCGGATCGGTAGGTCTCGTACGCGCTTGTAGGTGGCTGCTACGCGTCCACGGGTGGCTGACATGCGATGTGTCAGCGATGCGCGCGTTGTCGTAACGGGTGCGCAAGGCGCGGGGTTGTTGTAGTGGAGCGCTCGCACTTGCGTGCGCTGAACTTCAATGGTCTGGGCCCGGTTATCGGCTGGCCGATCAGCGAAGACCTCGTTACGCATCACTCGATTTTACTTCCCAGCTGTTACCGATGTATTTCACGCACGATGCTGGGAAGTGCCTGGTAATAAACAAAGAAACAGCTGAGAACACGTGCGTTTGTGATCAGGGATTTACGCTTAGCGTGACAATTTCGTGACCTGCACGTGACCGACACGATGCTTACACGCACTCAAGTGGCGCAGTCCTCGATTGGTGTGATGTTAGATGCGTCACATCGCAAGCTGCGTGTACGAAACAGGGCGGGCGCGAGTAGAGACGTCACCGGACGACCGTGTCACGTTGTGAGCAGTAGCGCACCCCACGAGGCGAGCACCAGGACAGGCACGCCCGCCAGACCTATCCGCGCGAACTGCCATGCGCTGATCTCGACGCCGCGCGCCTTGCATCTTTCCCGCCAGAGCAGCGTGGCGAGCGATCCCCAAAGCAGCACCAGCGGTCCGACGTTGGTGCCGAGAAGGAGTCCGAGCAGCTGATGTTGACGTCCGTCGGTCACTCGCTCGAGTGCTAGGTAGCTCGGCAGGTTGTTCGCGAGGTTGCTCGCGCCCGCACCGACGCCGGCGGTCCGCAAGACGCCGAGCGCACTGTCACTGTGGCCGGCCGCGTCGCCGAGCAGTCGGTCGAGACCGTGTGCGCCGAGCGTCGCAACGAAGAGGAACAGTCCTTGCACGAGGATCACCAGGCGCCAAGGGAGCAGCGACATTCGCACGCGCTTCGGCTGTCGAAAGAGAAAAAGCGTGAGCAGGACGACGGCAGCGACGCACGCCGGTAACCACACCGGCAACCCGATGACGAAGAACGGTGCGATGACAACGCACACCGTCGCGCTGATGCGAAAGCTGACCCGGTCGGCGATGGCGAACGTGCCGGGCACCGGGTAGTTGCCGGCCAGGTCGCGGCGGTACGCGACGCCGATGACGACCGCCGTCACCACGATCGACGCGATTGCGGGCAACCACATCTTTGCGGCAAACGATGCGGCCGACAGATGGAGTCGGTTGACCGCTAGCAGGTTGGTGAGGTTAGACACCGGCAGCAGCAAGCTCGCAGTGTTCGCCAACCACACGGCGGCCATCGCGAACGGGATGACCGAGATCCGGAGCTGCGATGCGAGCGCGAGCACGACAGGAGTGAGCAGGACGGCGGTTGTGTCGAGGCTGAGCACGATCGTGGTCAGGCTGCCGAGAACGACGATCAGAGCGAACAGCCCCCACGTGCGGCCACGCCCGAGCTTGGCGGCACGGGTCGCCGCGACATCGAACACCTGCGCCGCATCGGCGAGTTCGGCGACGACCGTGATGGCGACGAGAAACAGCAGGATCGGGCCGACCCGTTTCGTGGTCGCGACCGCCGTCATGCCAAGGCAGCGCCGTGCTCGCGACGCAGATCGCGCCCGCAACAGCGGCGACCAGCCACGCAGGAGCGAACCGAGACCACGCGGCTAGCTGAGACCACGCGGGCCGCTTCGACGGTTCCGGCGTGGGCACCCTCAGAGCCTGCCCCATCCATGATCGCTTCTCACATACGGTGGCGGCATGCCACATCGCCGGGTTCGCCTTAGCGTCGACGGGCCCGTGTTGCGAGACGGGTTCGCTGCCATCCGCACCGAACTCCACGTGCCTTCGGTGTTTCCGCCCGACGTCCTGGCCGCAGCTACGGAGGCCGCAGGCCGATGGAGCCCGGCGACGTCAACGGCGCCAGACCTTACCGCCGTCCCGTATCTGACGATCGATCCACCTGGATCGATGGACCTCGACCAGGCCATGCACATCGCCCGCAACGGCGCCGGCTACCGGGTGCAGTACGCGATCGCGGACGTCGCGGCGTTCGTATCGCCCGGCGATCCGATCGATGTCGAGGCGCACGTACGCGGCGAGACCCTTTACAGCCCAGACATGCGGACGCCGTTGCATCCGCCGGCGATCGGCGAAGCCGCCGCGAGCCTGCTGCCGAATCAGATCAGGCCGGCGCTCGTCTGGACCATCGACCTCGATGCCGATGGGCGCCAGACCGCGGTCGACGTCAAGCGGGCGGTCGTGCGGTCTGTGTCGCGGCTCAACTACACCCAAGCGCAACAGCTGATCGACTCTGGGGCCGGCGCGGGTGCGGCGGATGGCACCTTGGCTTTGCTCGCCGAGGTAGGACGGCTTCGGCAGGCCCTTGAAGTCGAGCGCGGCGCCGTCAGCCTGCGACTGCCTGAACAAGAGGTGGACGCCGATGGGTCGGGCTTTCGGTTGCACTACCGCGCGCCGTTGCCGGTCGAGGACTGGAACGCGCAGATCTCGCTACTTACCGGGATGGCGGCGGCCGGCATCATGCTCGGCGCGAATGTCGGGATCCTCCGCACGTTGCCGCCAGCCGACGCCGGTGCGATCGGATTGCTGCATCGCGTGGCACATGCACTCGGGATCGCGTGGCCGAAACACCAGACGTACCAGGCCTTTGTGCGCGCTCTTGATCCCGCGACGGATGCAGGTGCTGCTCTGATCGAGCTGTCGACGCGGTTGTTGCGCGGCGCGGGTTACACGGCGTTCGACGGTGCCCCACCCGCTCAGCCGAATCACAGTGCCGTTGCGGCTCCGTACGCGCACGCGACCGCGCCGCTGCGGAGGTTGGTCGACAGGTATGTGGGCGAGCTGTGCGTGGCAGTGTGCGCGCACCGTCGACGTGCCGCCCTGGATTCGTGAAGCTCTGCCTGCGCTTCCTGATGTCATGGCTGACTCGGGTCACAAGGCGCATGCACTCGAGCGTGCGTGCATCGACCTTGTCGAGACGGTGGTGTTGGCGGCGCATGTGGGGGAGACGTTTGAGGGTGGCATCGTCGAGACGATGAAGCACGGCGCGATCGTGCAATTGCAGACGCCGCCGGTGCGTGCGCGGTGTGATGGCGACGGGTTGCTGCTCGGCGCGCGGATCGACGTCCGGCTGGTGACGGCCGACCCGGCGACGCGCACGCTGCTGTTCGTGCCCGCCTGACCGTCTACAGTTGCCGGTACGGCGGACGAGTCGGCCGGGCGACCGCGTTGCATGCCTTCGGGTGTGCGCCGAGGAAGGTCCGGGCTCCACAGGGCAAGGTGGTGGGTAACGCCCACCCGGGGTGACCCGCGGGACAGTGCCACAGAAAACAGACCGCTGCTGGGTTCAGGGTTTTGGCTTTGGGCTCCGCAGTAAGGGTGAAACGGTGGTGTAAGAGACCACCAGCGTGCGAGGTGACTCGTGCGGCTTGGTAAACCCCACTTGGAGCAAGGTCAAGAGGTCACGCTTCGGTGTGACTGCGCAGGCGTTTGAGGGCGGCCCGCCCGAGCCTGCGGGTAGACCGCTGGAGGCTGTCGGCAACGGCAGTCGTAGATGGATGGTCGCCCGCCTGAGCCGCAAGGTTCAGGTGACAGAACCCGGCCTATAGGCCGACTCGTCCGCCGCCCCGCCGGACGGCCCTGCTAAACGTCACACGTATGATCTAGCGCGGTCCTACGTCGCGGAAGGCACGCATTGGTGTGGAACTCCCCGGAGGACGTTGATGAGCCGGAGGTTGGGCTGAGCAGAGTGGGACGACGTCGCGGTCGCGACCGGGCGGCGATTGCGAGCAGCGGCCTGCGATTCGTCATCTTCGTGCTCTTCGCAATCTTCTTCACTGTCCCTCTCCTCTGGCTCCTGCTAGCAACCACCAAAGGCGGCCAGCAACTCACGACCCATGCGCCGCTCTCGTGGGGGAGCATTCACCAGCTCGTCCGCAACTGGCACCGACTTACCGGTTTCGAAGGCGACGCGTACGCCGGCTGGTTCGGCAACACGGTGAAGTACGCGGGCACCGCACTGGTGATCGTGCTGCTCGTCGACATCCCGGCGGGCTATGGCTTGGCCATTAGCGGCGCGCGAGTACGGCGCCCGCTGCTACTCCTGACCCTGGTCGTCATGCTCATCCCCAGCTTCGCGCTGGTGCTGCCGGTCTTCCTCGAGATCAACGACGTGCATTTGATCGGCAATCCGCTGTCGCTGATCCTGCCGTTCTCGTTCTTCCCCTTCGGGGTGTATGTCGCCTATCTCTACTTCTCAACCGCAACGCGGCAGGACCTGCTGGCAGCGGGCCGGATTGACGGCTGCTCGGAGTTGCAAGTTTTCCTGCGGATCGCGCTCCCGCTGTCGAAACCCGTTGTTGCGCTCATCGCCTTCTTCAGCTTCGTGGCCAACTGGAACAACTACTTCCTGCCGCTGGCGATACTGCCGAACAGCACCGAGTACCCCCTGCAGCTCGGGTTGATCCTGCTCCCCAGGGGCAGTCCGGTGCTCGCCCTGGGAGTTCTCATCTCGATCCTGCCTGTGCTGCTCGTCTTCCTCGTCTCCCAGCGGTACGTAGCGAGTGGTCTGACCGCGGGAAGCACCACCGACTGACCGGTGCCGGGCCGTTAGCGCCCGAGCCACCCGCCGTCCACGGGGAGCGTTATTCCGTTCACGTAGTCGGACGCCGCCGACGCGAGGAAGACCGTCGCCCCGCTCAGGTCGGATGCTTGACCCCAGCGTCCGGCAGGAATGCGGTCGAGTATCGAGCGATTACGCTCGGGATCGTCGCGTAGCGCTTGAGTGTTGTCTGTTGCGATGTATCCCGGGGCGATCGCGTTGACGTTGACACCGAGCTGCGCCCACTCGTTGGACAGTGCTTTCGTGAGTCCGGCGACGCCCGACTTCGCCGCGGTGTAGCCCGGCACGTTGATCCCGCCCTGAAAGCTCAACAGGCTCGCAGTGAAAATCACTTTGCCGTACCCGCGCGCGATCATCGGTCGAGCAAGCGCCTGCGTCAGGATGAATTGGCTTGTCAGGTCGATCTGCAGAACCCGGTCCCAGCTCGCAAGCGGATGGTCGACCGCAGGAGCGCGTTCGATGGTGCCGGCGTTGTTCACGAGGATGTCGGGCGCTCTCGTTGCCAGTTCAGTGCCGAGGGCGAGTACGGCGTCGCGGTCTGCGAAGTCGACCGTGCGCGCTTCAAACGATCTGCCATTAGCTAGCACCGCGGTACCGATCGCGCTGCCTGCTGATTCGAGCGCCGCGCTGACACCGATGATGTCCGCCCCGGCTGCGGCCAGTGCCTCCGCCATTGCGTAGCCAATTCCCCGCCTCGCGCCCGTCACCACGGCGAGCCGTCCGGTCAGATCGAACATGTTCACCACGATGCGTCTTCGTGCGGCTGCCCCGCGCGGACGTCGACCAATACCTTCATGGCCACGCCGGCCTCGAGGTCGTCCAACCCTGCTTGCGTTTCGGCAAGCGTGACGACACGGGTGATGAGCGCGCGGGTAGGGATGACGCCGGAACTGATGAGTTCGACGGCCGCTTCGAAGTCGGACTTCTCATACACGCGCGCTCCTACAAGGGTTAGCTCGCGCCAGAAGATCCTTTGGAGATCGACGCCGCGAGGCTCCGGATGGATCCCGACGACGACGATAGTGCCGCGAACTTTTGCCTGCGCGATCGCGAGTGCGATCCCTGCTGCGGCGCCGGAAACCTCAAAGACCACGTCGGCACCAGCGCCGCCCGTCCAGTTTTCGAGCCAGGCCGGATCGTCGAGTTCTTGGGGGTGCAGCGTGGCGAGGCCGAGTTCCGCTGCACGCGCTCGACGCGATGGGTCGAGCTCCACGACGGTGACGTCGCCGCCGACATGCTTAGCGACCGTAGCGACGAGTATCCCGATCGGTCCGCCGCCGACCACGACGACCTTGTCTCCCGCAGCCACCCGTCCGCGTCGCACGTCGTGCACGGCGACGGCAACTGGCTCGATGAGCGCGGCGTCCCGCAGACCGGTGTGCTGCGGCACTCTCACGAGCGTGGACGCGGGCACGTTCCACAACGGCTGCAGCGCACCGGGCGAGTCGATGCCGACGAAGTTGAGGTTCTGGCAGATGTGCGTATTACCAGCCTTGCACGCCGGGCACGTGCCGTCCCAGACCAGTGGCATCACGGTGACTTTGTCGCCGACCGCCCAGCCATCGACGCCCCCTCCGAGCGCCTCGATCGTCCCGCTCATCTCGTGGCCGAAGATCAACGGCACCTGTACGCGCCGGTCCATGGATCCGTGAACGATGTGCAGGTCCGTGCCGCAGAGTCCGACGAAGGCGACGTGGATGCGCACCTGCCCACGGCTGGGAGGCACGGCTGGCACCGTCTGCAGGTCGATGGTGCGGTTTCCGACATACGCGGCGGTAAGCACGGCGTCTCCTTGCGACTTGGTATCGATTCGGCTTCGTAGGCTACTGCCTCATTGCCGAAACGTCACACGTATGATCTACTCCCTCCGATCGCCGATGTGAACGTTGCCTCTCGTCCGGAAGGAAGACGCAAACGCGCGGCCGTCACTTGGTGACGACGAAATCTCTGTCCCGATTCTTGATCGACCCTGTAAGGGAGCATGCAGTGAAGATGCAGCAACGTCTGTGGCTGCCCGTCCTCGTGACGGCGTTGGCGTTGGCAGGCTGTTCGAGTTCGAAAAAGAGCACGGCAGCCGCCTCAAGTACACCGGCCTCTGCGCCATCGGCTGCGGCTAGCACCACTGCCGCGCCCGCTACCGCTCCGGCCAGCACCCCCGCTTCCGCTCCGGCCAGCACCCCCGCTGCTCCGGTAAGCTCCGCAGCTGCTCCGGTCAGCACGGCCTCGGGCAACCTGACCGTCTGGGTCGACGCCGCGCGTCTGCCTGATGCCAAGGCCTACCAGGCCGCGCATCCGAACGTGAAGACGACCATCGTCACGTTCGACGGCGACGGCAACGGCGCGACTAGCTTGCAAACGAAGATCCAACTCTGGAACAAGGCCGGCAGCGGCTGGCCAGACGTGATCTTCAGCGAGCAGGTCAACGACCCGGTGTGGATGGCGCAGGCGCCGTTCAACTTCGCAGCCGACATGGGCGCAGCTCTCGGCAAGGACACCACCAGCAACTGGCCGGCACCCTCGCTCGCTCAGTGCACCGTCAACGGCACGCTCGTCTGCATCCAGGACAACCTGGCGCCTGACGTGCTTTGGGTGAACCAGAAGCTCATGACGCAGTTCGGCTACACCGTTCCGAAGACCTGGCAAGACTGGCAGGCGCTCGGCGTGAAGGTTGCCAAGGAGCACCCGGGTTACATCATCGGCTCCAGTGGCGAGTCGTACGGCGCGTGGCAGTACTTCTGGGCGAACAAGTGCCCGCTGGAGTCGAACGTGTCTGGCCAGAAGGTCACGATCAATGTGGCTGATGTGCACTGCACCGAAATGGCGAGTCTGCTCGACCCGCTGATCAAGAACGGTACCGTCCCGCCGGTGAGTATCTTCTCGCCTGACTTCGCGAAGAAGTACGGCGGCACAGCGGACAAGGTGCTCATGATGGTCGGGGCGGCCTGGTACACCGGGGTGTTCCACGACACGCTGAAGACACCCGCTGGCGAGTTGACCGCCGCGGCGCCACTGCAGTGGGGCACGGACACTCCGGTCACGACCGGCCAGATCGGTGGCGGGCCATGGATCATCTCCAAGCACTCCGGCAACGCGGCGGCCGCTGCGGACTTCGTCAAGTGGTCCGTGACGGTCTTCAACCCCCCGCCGACCAGCCCGGATGCTCGGGGAGGCCTTCCTGGATACCAGCCGATGCAAGGGCCGTGGCTCACGGGTCTGACGTCGAACAAGTACTGGGCAGCGGATCCGGGCCCGGCTATCAAGGCCGCAGCCAGCCAGATCTGGGATGGCTGGGACCTGGTGACCTACCCCGACCAGCCCGTTTGGTCGAACACGGTAATCCCCGGGCTGGTGGCCGGGAAGTCTCTGAGTTCGCTGATGCCCGCGTTCGGTAAAGCCTTGGGTCAAGCGGCTCAGGCGGCCGGATACACAGTGGCAACCAGCTGAGTGAGGCGAGCGATCCGCTAGCTCTAAGCCCGGCGATTGCGCAGGTCACGCGAAAGCGTGACCTGCGCGCCGGGCGGGCTGGGCGCAAGCGCACTCAAGGTTCCTGGCGGGGATTGCCGTTTGTCCTGCCGTATTTGCCGTTCCTGATTGTCTTCGGCATCCTGCCGATGATCTACGCCGTCACGCTTGCGTTCACCTCCAGCAAGGGAAAGTTCGTCGGGCTCAGCAACTTCAATCAGGCCGGCGGCGATTTCCGCTTCGGCGACGCGTTCGAGCACGTGTTCGTCTACACCGCCGTGTGGCTCATTGCGCTGATGATCTTTGTCGTCGGGCTGGCGCTCATGTTGCACAGCCGGGCCAGCAAGGCGACCGCTACCTTTCGGTTTCTGTACTACCTGCCGGGCGCACTAGCCGGCGCGGCGTCAGTCCTGGTGTGGCTGTTCATGCTGGACCCGGCCGTCAGCCCCGCATCATTTATCTTGAACCACGTATTCGGCGTCCACCTTTTCATCGAGGCGATCGCGCCCGGTCACCTGCCGTACATCTTCGCGATGATCGCGTTCTGGACAGGCGCCGGCGGCTGGATCGTCGTGCTTTACGGAGCGCTGAACACCATCCCGCGGGAATTGGAGGAGGCCGCCCGGATCGACGGAGCCGGCGCCTGGACCATCGCGCTGCGCCTGAAGTTGCCGATGATCCGAAAGTGGGTCGCCTATATGGTGATCCTCTCGTTCGCGACCGGAACGCAACTCTTCGTCGAACCGCAATTGGTCAATGCGGCGAGCCTGGGTGGCGTCCCGGACACGTGGTCGGCCAACCAGCTCGCCTTCCAGTTGGCTTTCCGGTATGGCCGATTCAACGAAGCCGCCGCGCTTTCCGTCGACCTACTGGTCATCGGGCTCATTGCCGCCGTGCTCATCGTGACGCGAACCGGACTGTTTAAGAAGGACGACTGATGCACCTGACCTCGCGCGGGCTTCGGTACTTGGTTCTCGCTGTCTTCGCAGTGTTCTTCGTGGTTCCGATCCTCTGGCTGGTCCTCGCGCCGACGAAGCTAGACCACGCACTGGTGACGAGCAACCCGCTCGCGTTCGGCAGCTTCCACAATGTGGTGAAGGCATGGGATCACCTCGACTCTTACAGCAGTCACCTCTACCGCAGGTGGATCGAAAACTCGCTGTTGTATGCAGTCAGCGCGACCGCGATTGTGATCGCGACCGCCATCCCGGCTGGCTATGGCCTCGCCTTCGGAACGTTCCGTGGGCGCAAGGTGATCCTCACGCTGACGCTGGTTGCGATGATCATGCCGGGCGCTGCACTCGTGTTGCCAATCTTCCTTGAGCTGAACGCGCTGAAGCTCATCGGCAATGTGTTCTCGGTAATCCTCCCGTTCGCGTTCTACCCGTTCGGCGTGTACCTCGCGTATATCTATTACTCCACGTCAATGCCGCGCGATGTGATCGATGCAGCGCGCATTGATGGCTGCGGAGAGTGGACGACGTTCCGCTACATCTCACTGCCACTGGCTAAGCCCGTCGTGGCGCTCGTCGTCTTCTTCAGCTTCGTAGCCGACTGGAACAACTTCTTCCTGCCGTTCGCCCTGCTCGGGACGTCGAAGCAGTACCCGATCCAGGTCGGCCTGTATGACTTGTTGTCGTCGACGCCGTCGTTCAACCCGGCGACCGGCGGCGCTGGCCAGCAGGTAAATATCTTCCGACCGGAACTCGCGCTCGCGACGCTGCTCGCCGTCGTCCCCGTCCTCATCGTCTTCCTCTTCTCGCAGCGGGCGCTCGTTCGCGGGCTGCTCAGCGGCGGGGTCAAGGGGTGAACGACTGCTCAGTCAACGGAAGGGCGGGTCTCTCTAAGAACTCGCACATCCCACGGCTTTAGTTGCAAATGATGGCCCACCGGAAGCTCTTCCTGCGTCAGCACGTCGACGGCCGGTGCGGGGATCGTCAGGGTCGCGTTCTCCCATGACCAATTGTGAGCGAAGTGGACTCGGTCGCCGCGGTGGTTGGTCGCGGAGGTGACCGTAAGTGATTGAGTTTCGGGCCGCCACGGGTTCGCCTCGCGCGGACCGTCGATCCAGCGCAGTAGATGCTCCGCAAGAGCAATGTTGGGGACCGTACCGACGACGGTGATACGGCCCGTGCCGCACGTCTGTGTCGTGATTGCGGGCCATCTGCCGAAGTGGCGATCCTCGTAGGTCGCCAGCACGGTGGCAGTAGTCGCCACAAGTCCGTCCACCCAGCGTGTCGCCATTGCTCCCGGGCCAAGACGCAGAACTGGCACCGCGCCGGGCGGCTGAGGGCGAGCAACGACAGCTATGTCGTTGGCTATGTTGCTGTATTCGTCGTACCACACGCCTGCCGCCTCATGTAGGCGCGCCGGCGCGACCTCCGCGCGTGCCCGCGCTTCGTGATCGGCGTATGCGGTTCGCGGCCCGAGGATCAAGTGTCCCCCCGACTCGGCATACTCCAGCAGCCAATCGAGGTCTCGGTCGGAGGTCACGTAAAGGCCGGGTACGACGAGATTTGGATGTTCTACCGATGCACTTTGCGGCGAGCTGTCGGGCGTGAACAAATGCTCGGCGTGAACGATGCGCGCCTGCAGCTTGGCATCAAAGGCACCGCGGTAGAGGGGATCGAAAAGACCCTGGTAGGCACGTCGGTCGGGCGAACCGTTGTCGGTTGCAAACGGTGGCTGCGCCTCGAGCGCCCACCGGCTGCGAGCTGAGTAGACGAAGGTCACGTCCGCGTCCGGAATCAGGCCGGTGACAGCGTCACCGGCGCGCTCGAACTCGCTGCCGAGCTCTGCGATCTCGCGATACACCCGTCCTGGCCGGCCGGTGTGGGGAAGCACGCCACCCCAGTAGGTCTCAGTCCCAAAGTGCAACGTGTGCCAGTGCCAGTACTCGATCATTTCGGCGCCGCGAGATACGAGAGCCCACGCGGCCTGCCGCCACTGGCCGTCGTACGCCGGGCGGTTATCCGACGAGCGCGCGATGGACTGAGCGTTCGTCTCGGTAACGAGAAAAGAGGCCAGCTTCGACGAATACATCCGGTCGGCGCTTAGGTACAGCGACCACGTACCGGAACTCCTCCAGTTCTGCTCTAGATGAGAGGAGTCGGGTAGTGCAAGGCCGTCTTGCATCGTGTAGTAGGCGTTGCCCGCGGCCACGTCGAGGCTCGCTGCAATGGTCCGGTCGTCGAACGCCGGCACGTCGTAGGCCATACAGGTGGTCACGAATTGGTCCGCGGATACGTACTCGCGGGCAAGGCCAGCTTGCCACGCGATGAACTCGCTGGTCTGCTCGGCTTGGAACTGGCGCCAAGCGAGGTCGTACTGAGGTTGTGCGTTTCCGTCAGGGGTCCACAGATCCGCCCATGTGGACAATCGGTGCGACCAGTAGACGAGGCCCCACGCCTGATTCAGGCTCTCGACATCGCCGTAGCGCTCCCGAAGCCAATCGACAAAGCGTTGGAATACACCATGATTGTGCAGCAGTTCGTTGCCGGGCTCGTTGTCGACCTGAACGCCAATCACGCCGGGGTGTGCCGCATAACGCGCGAGGATCTCGCGCACCACGCGCTCGGCGTGGAAGCGGAATGCCGGGTGGGTGAAGTCGACTTCCTGCCTGGCGCCCCAACTGATCCGCTGACCGGTGGCTCGCTCTCCTGCGATCTCTGGATAGATCCGGGCGAGCCACGGTGGCACCGCGTAGGTCGGAGTTCCAAGGACCACGCCGATACCACGCTCATGCGCACCGTCAAGCACCGGCAGCAGCCACTCAAGATTGAACGTCCCGTTCTGCGGCTCCCACGTGGACCAGACGGATTCCCCCACCCTGATCACCGAGAACGAAGCTTCCGCCATGAGGTCGAGGTCTGTCTTCAGCCGATCAACCCGCTGGTATTCGTGGTAGTAGGCCGCACCGAACCGCACACGCGTCGGCTTGTGGTACATGACGTCGGGGTGCCTCCATGCAAGTTTGTACCGGTTCGGCCTCGTAGGCTACCGTGTCCTTGCTGAAACGTCACACGTATGATCTACTCCGGTCTCGTGATGGTGCAGCGGCATGCGTTTGTCGTCAATGTCGTGCCTGAGTTGCGCGATGAGTACTTGCGACTGCACGCTGCTGTGTGGCCTCAGGTTGAGGCGACCATTCGCGCGTGCAACATCACCAACTACACGATTTTCATCCTTGAAGACACGTTGTTCGCGTACTACGAATACGTCGGTGCCGATCATGCGGGCGACCTTGAGCTCATCGGGCAGGATCCAGTCACGCGCGAATGGTGGACGCACACCGACCCCTGCCAGACACCGTTCGGCCGCGACGCTCAGGAGGGCGAGCGCTGGCGGGCGATGCGGGAGGTGTGGCACCTATCGTGACGCGGCCCTTGATCGATTCCCATCTTCATGTGTGGGAGCGCGCGCGGAACCCGCAGCCGTGGATCGACCCCACGACGATGTCGGTCATCGACCACGATTTCGCCCCGGAAAAGGCCGTGACCGAGTTGCGCACGAACAGGGTCGACGGGTGTGTGGTCGTGCAGTGCGTGAATGCCCCCGGCGAGACGCTCGACCTGCTGGCCGCAGCGGCTTCGATCAGCCCGATCCTCGGCGTCGTGGGCTGGATCGACCTCCGAGCAGATGTGCCGGCCCAGCTCGAGGCCTTGCGTGCCGCACCAGGTGGCGCGCGTCTCGTGGGTATCAGGCACGTCACGACGATGGAATCGGACGGCGAGTGGCTGAGCCGCCCCGACGTCGTGCGGGGGCTGACTTCCTTAGCAAGCGCAAAAGTACCGTTCGATGTCGTTGTAGATCCGTGGCGGCTGTCGTTGGTTACGACGTTGGCGCGATCGATTGAGTCGGCAACATTCGTTCTCGACCATCTCGGTAACCCGCCAATAGCCAGTGAGAATTTGACCCAATGGTCGGCTGACCTAGCGGCGCTCGCCGCGTGCGAGAACGTGGTCGCGAAGGTCTCGGGTTTGATAACAAAGGACGACTGGCAGCGCTGGACAGTTGAGCGTCTGCGACCCGTCGTCGACCACGCTCTTGAAACGTTCGGCCCGAGTCGGCTGATGTTCGGCTCCGATTGGCCACTGGCCGAACTCGCGGGCGGGTATCGGCCGTGGAAAGACGCATATCTGCAGCTCACTGAAAGTCTCACGACCGTCGAGAAAGCGGCCATCGATACCGAGAACGCGAGCCGCGTGTACGGGCTCCAATGAGCCAACTCCCTACCCGACCACTTGGTTCGACTGGTCTCCAACTGACCGAGCTTTCCTTTGGCGCGGCTAGCTTGGGCAACCTCTACCGCATCACGTCGGACGACGAGGCGTCGGGCGCCGTTGTGGAAGCGTGGGAATCTGGGCTGCGCTACTTCGACACTGCCCCGCACTATGGATTGGGCCTTTCTGAGCGTCGGCTCGGACGCGCGCTGGCCGGATATCCACGCGACGAATACATCCTCTCCACCAAGGTGGGCCGGCTGCTCGAAAACAATCCACATCCGACGCCGATGGACACAGATGGCTTCCAGGTACCGGGTGACCTGCGACGGGTGTGGGACTTCTCGCGTGACGGTGTTCGTCGCTCGCTCGACTGACTCGTTGCGGCGGTTGGGAACCGACCATGTCGAGATCGTCTACGCTCACGATCCTGATCAGTTCAGAGAAGGCGCGGCGCGACAAGCGCTTGACGCGCTGGCGGAGCTTCGCTCGCAGGGAGTCGTGCGCGCTATCGGAGTCGGTACGAACGCCGTCGATGAACTGGCGGATCTCCTGCGCGACGGTTTGATCGATGTCGTGATGTTGGCGGGCAGATACACGCTGCTCGAGCAGGGAGGCCTGCGGACTGCACTAGACCCGGCCCTGGCGGTCGGCGCCGGCATTGTCGCCGTCGGAGTCTTCAACTCGGGCTTGCTCAGCGTTGAGCGGCCCTCAGCAGATGCGAAGTATGACTACGGCCAAGCCCCGCCCGACCTGATCGCTCGCGCCCGGCAGATCGCCGCCGTCTGTGAGCGGCATGGGACGACACTTCCCGACGCGGCTATCGCCTTCCCGCTGCTGCACCCGGCCGTCTCAAGCGTCGCGATCGGCATGCGCAACGCCGCGCAAGTGCGAGAGCAATGTAGCCCGCTACGAGCGCGGCGTCCCCCAGGAGCTATGGGCCGACCTGGTCGACTCTCACCTGCTCGACCCGGCAGCAGTTACGGGTGCGTGAAGCGCCGCGTCAACGATCGAAACGCGAACATGGATTGCATCATCGTTCGACGCGCGCGGCGCCTCCACGAGCAAGCTTGACGACATCGGCCTTGCTCATCATCGACGTGTCACCCGGTGTCGTCATGGCGAGCGCGCCGTGCGCTGCTCCGTAGTCGACAGCGACCTGCAGCGACTCTCCGGACAGCAGACCGTAAATCAGCCCTGACGCGAACGAGTCGCCGCCTCCGACCCGATCGAAGATCTCGAGGCGCTCACGGTCGACGGCGCGCACGATGTCGGTGTCCGGCGACCACGCGACCGCGCCCCAGTCGTTCACGGTAGCGCTGTGAACACGCCGAAGTGTCGTTGCGATGACCTTCAGATTCGGGTATTCGGCCGCGACGTTGCGGATCATCGCGGCGAACCTTTCGACGTCAAGGCGAGTCAGATCGGTATCCGCGGCATCGACTTCGAAGCCGAGCGCCGCTGTGAAGTCCTCCTCGTTGCCGAGCATCACGTCAACGTACGGCGCGAGGGCTTGGTTGACGGCTTGCGCGCGGGATTGGCCGCCGACGGCGGCCCAGAGACTTGGACGGTAGTTCAGGTCGTAGGAGACCGTCGTGCCGTGCCGTCGGGCGGCTTTGGCGGCCTCCACGGCTGTATCGGCCGCAGATGATGAGAGGCCGGCGAAGATCCCTCCGGTATGAAACCAGCGCACCCCGACCGTGCCGAACAGGTAGTCCCAGTCGACGTCGCCCGGCGCAAGTTGCGAGACCGCCGTGTGGCCGCGGTCGCTGACCCCCACCGCGCCGCGGACACCGAAACCTCGTTCGGTGAAGTTGAGGCCGTTGCGGGCCGCTCGCCCGACACCGTCGTAGTCGACCCACCGGACGAAAGAGGTGTCGACGCCGCCGGTCAGCATCAAGTCCTCGACTAGTCGCCCCACCTCGTTGTCGGCAAGTGCGGTGACGATGGCTGCGCGAAGCCCGAACACCCGGCGGAGTCCCCGAGCGACGTTGTACTCACCACCGCCTTCCCAGACGCGGAATTCGCGGCTCGTTCGGATGCGACCCGCACCGGGATCGAACCGCAACATGACTTCGCCCAGCGACACGACGTCGAACCCGAGATCACCTGGCCGGACGGCGGGGTCGAGCACGTGAGACTCCTTTCGCGATCAGCGCGGACGCGACTCATTGACCTTGGCCGCGGCAGCGGAGATCAGGTCAACGAGTCCCGCGACATCGTGCGAACGCACGAGGTCGCGCGGGACCATCCAGGATCCACCAACAGCAAGCACACTCGGCAGCGCGAGGTAGTTGGCGATATTAGCGGTGCTGATGCCGCCCGTCGGAACGAACGACACTCCAGGAAACGGAGCCGGAGCGCCGCAATGGTGGCCGTACCACCTGCCGGCTCGGCTGGAAAGAACTTCACGGTGTCCAACCGAGTTCAAGCGCAGCTTGACCTCGGTGGCAGTGACCGCGCCTGGGATGGGCAGCACACCACGTTCGAAGCATCGATCGACGACGGCGCGGCTAAGGCCGGGCGACACGATGAACGCGGCACCGGCGTCGACGGCGGCTCGACTTGGGCTGGCGTCAATACCGTTCCTGCACCGACGAGAATGTCTCCTCGTTCAGCAAGCAAGCGGACGACGTCGGCGGCGGCAGAGGTGCGAAACGTCACCTCAGCTAGCGGCAATCCGCCGGCGACGAGTGCGTCTCCCAATGGCCCGGCGCAGTCGCCATCATCGGCGACAACGACCGGAAGCAGGACGTGCGTTCGTAGGTCATCGACGACGGTCACGACATTCGGACGCTGTCCGGAGCCGACCCCTCTGATACCAGTCGGAGACCCGCGCGATCGGGGCACACATGCGGCCCGGCGGGATCTGACCACTTCAGGCGCGCCCCGGCGCCTGCGATCAACGACTCATCAACTGACAGGCCGTTGCCTGGTTCATCGCCTAGCACCACTCCGCCGTCGGCAATGGTCTGATCGACCGCGAGCCCGATC
>CAWCZJ010000006.1:0-91763 GCA_963799955.1 uncultured Actinomycetes bacterium | reverse complement strand
TCGCGACCATGACCGGTCGAGCCAGTCCGGCGGGCACGAAAACCAGCCGGCGCGCTCGCACCTGGGCACCGGTCGCGAGCTCGGGGGCCGGCGAGAGATCGAACCCGCCCGGCTGAACCCGAAGTACACCTTCGAAACCTTCGTGATCGGGGCCAGCAACCGATTTGCCCACGCAGCTGCCGTGGCCGTCGCCGAGGCGCCGGCCAAGGCGTACAACCCGCTGTTCATCTACGGCGAGTCCGGGCTCGGCAAAACGCACCTGCTGCACGCGATCGGGCACTACGCCATGGGCCTTTTCCACGGCGCCCGCGTGCGTTACGTCAGCTCCGAAGAGTTCACCAACGACTTCATCAACTCGATCCGCGACGGCAAGGCCGAGGGTTTCCGCCGCCGCTACCGCGAAGTCGACGTCCTGCTCGTCGACGACATCCAGTTCTTGGAAAACAAGGAGCAGACGCAGGAAGAGTTCTTCCACACGTTCAACACCTTGCATAACGCCAACAAGCAGATCGTGATCTCGAGCGACCGGCCGCCGAAGCAACTGGTCACCCTCGAGGATCGCCTTCGCAACCGCTTCGAGTGGGGCCTGCTGACCGACGTCCAGCCGCCCGAACTCGAGACCCGGATCGCGATCCTGCGAAAGAAGGCGGCGCAGGAGCGGCTCAACGTCCCCAACGACGTCATGGAGTACATCGCCAGCAAGATCGCGAGCAACATCCGCGAGCTCGAAGGAGCCCTGATTCGGGTCACCGCCTTCGCGAGCCTGAACCGGCAGGGTGTCGATCTGTCGCTGGCCGAGGTCGTCCTGAAGGACCTCATCCCCGACAGCCAGGGGCCCGAGATCACCGCCGCCACGATCATGGGCGCGACCGCCTCGTACTTCGGGATCTCGCTCGAGGACCTCTGCGGCTCCTCGCGCAGCCGGGTGCTCGTGACCGCCCGGCAGGTCGCCATGTACCTGTGCCGGGAGCTGACCGACCTGTCGCTGCCGAAGATCGGGCAGCTGTTCGGCGGCCGCGACCACACCACGGTCATGCACGCCGACCGCAAGATCCGCTCGCTGATGGCCGAGCGGCGATCGATCTACAACCAGGTCACCGAGCTGACGAACCGCATCAAGTCGCAGGCCAAGTAGATGACCAGCTCGACGTCGGCGAGCTTCGTGTCCCGATTTCAGCCGCTTAGGGCGACCTGTGTTTCCGCTGGGACGACTGTGCACAGCCTGGGGACAAACTTGTGGACCGGTGGCTGATTCCGGTGGGCGAGCCGCCCGCCGCGTGGGACGAAGTGTGGGCGGCCCGCGCTACGATCGCGCCAATCCCCAGGCTGTCCACCGACGGGGCACTGTCATCCACAGGCTGCCGTCGCGGAATTCAGCACCTGACCTGCGCGGACGGCACTTTTCCACAGTGTCCACCGCACCGAAGACGACTTCCTTGAGACAAGGATTAGTAATGACACAAGCCGTAAGGACTGGGCCCACCAGAACGGGTCCTGCGAACGGCTCCTCGAAGAACGAGCCGGGTCAGTGGGGGGCACGATGAAGTTTCGGGTAGAGCGGGATGTCTTTGCCGAGGCGGTCGCCTGGGCTGCGCGCAGCTTGCCGGTTCGGCCTCCGGTTCCGGTGCTGGCGGGGTTGCTGCTCGAGGTCAGCGACTCACCGGCCGGGCTGGCGCTGTCGAGCTTCGACTACGAGGTTTCCGCCAACGCGCAGATCGACGTGACTGCCGCCGAGGCTGGTCGGGCGTTGGTGTCCGGTCGGCTGCTGGCCGAGATCAGTCGGAGCTTGCCCGCGCAGCCGGTCGACGTGTCGGTCGAAGGCACCCGGGTGGTCGTGTCGTGTGGCAGCGCCCGCTTCACGATGCCGACGTTGCCCGTCGACGACTATCCCGCCTTGCCGGAGATGCCGACGACCGCGGGCACCATCGGCGCCGACGTTTTCGCAGCAGCCGTCTCGCAGGTCGCCATCGCGGCCGGTCGCGACGACACGCTGCCGGTGCTGACCGGCGTCCGCATTGAGATCGAGGACGACCGGGTCACGCTTGGCCGCGACCGATCGCTACCGCCTCGCGGTTCGCGAGCTGCGTTGGCAGCCCGAGCGTGCCGGCCTGTCGATCGTCGCTTTGGTGCCGGCCCGCACGCTCGCCGATACGGCGAAGGCACTCGTCGGTGGCGCCCAAGTCACCGTGTCGCTGTCGACCGGCGGATCGGGCGAAGGTCTCATCGGCTTCTCTGGCCGCGGCGCCGCAGCCCAGACCGGGCCAGCGGCGGACGACGACGCGGCTGCTCGACGGCGAATACGTGAAGTACCGGTCGCTGCTGCCCGACGACTCGGCCGCGCACGCTCTCATCGAGACGGCCAGCTTCGTCGAGGCGGTCAAGCGGGTGTCGTTGGTGGCCCCCCGCAACACGCCGGTGCGGCTGACGTTCACCGATGAGCAGGTCACCCTTGAAGCGGGCACGACCGACGATGCGCAAGCGCTGGAGTCACTCGACGCGAAGTTCGTCAGTCGCGACGGATCGACTGAAGAGTTCTCGATCGCGTTCAACCCGACCTACCTCCTCGACGGCCTCGGAGCGGTCGAAGGCGAGACCACCCGGATCGACTTCACATCGCCGACGAAGCCCGCCGTCCTTCGTGGCAGCAAGGAAGCCGACGCGTCTTCGGGCGACGACTATCGGTACCTGCTGATGCCGGTCCGACTGTCCGGCTGACCCGAGCCGCGCGTAGGTTCATTTCACGGATATCCTGTGCACGGAGGCACCTGGACGCGGAGGTCTTCGCATGGCAGCAACCGGCTTCGAGATCGGTCTGATCGGTCTCGGCAAGATGGGCGGGTTCATGCGCGAGCGCATGCGCCAGGGCGGCATCACGGTCGTCGGATACGACCGCAATCAAGACATCAGCGACGCCAAGTCGCTTGAGGATCTGGTCTCGAAGCTGAGCGCGCCGCGCAAGGTCTGGGTCATGGTGCCGGCCGGTGAGGCGACACGACAAACCATCGAGAAGCTCGGTGGCCTTCTCGAGGCCGGCGACGTCGTGATCGACGGTGGTAACTCGAAGTACACCGACGACAAAGTGCACGCGGCGAAGTTGGGCGAGAACGGGATCGGCTTCGTCGACGCCGGCGTATCCGGTGGCGTGTGGGGCCTGAAGAACGGCTACGCGCTCATGGTCGGCGGCGACGACGAGCATGTTTCCCTTGTGCAGCCGGCATTTGACGTCTCTGAAGCCGGCGGGTGAGTTCGGATTCGTGCACGCCGGCGGTGTCGGTGCCGGGCACTTCGCGAAGATGGTTCACAACGGCATCGAGTACGGAATGATGCAGGCCTACGCCGAGGGTTACGAGCTGCTGGCCGCGGTCGACGAAGTCACTGACGTGCCCGGCGATATTCAAGAGCTGGCGCGAAGGCACCGTCATTCGGTCCTGGTTGCTCGACCTTCTCGACAATGCGCTGTCTGCGGATCCCGGGCTGGAGAAGGTCAAGGGCTACGCCGAAGACTCCGGCGAGGGCCGCTGGACGATCGAAGCGGCGATCGACCACGCCGTTCCGCTGCCGGTCATCACCGCGTCGTTGTTCGCAAGATTCTCGTCGCGGCAAGAAGAATCGCCGGCGATGAAGGTCGTCGCCTCGTTGCGCAACCAGTTCGGTGGCCACGCGATCCTCCCGGAGACGGCCGCGGGTTCCACCCGCAGCTGAGTCGTGCATCTCGCGCATCTGTCACTGGTCGACTTCCGGTCGTACGCCTCGGTAGAACTGCCGCTCGACGCCGGGGTCACCGCGCTTGTCGGTCCGAACGGTCAGGGCAAGACGAACCTGGTCGAGGCCGTCGGGTATCTCGCGACACAGGGCAGTCACCGCGTCGCTGGCGATGCGCCGCTGGTACGCAGCGGTGCAACGCGCGCAGTTGTTCGCGGCCAGGTCATGCGCGACGGGCGGTCGTTGCTCGTCGAGCTGGAAATCAATCCAGGCAAGGCAAATCGGGCCCGCGTCAACCGCGCGCCGGTGCCGCGCCCGCGTGACGCGCTGGGGTTGCTTCGCACGGTCGTGTTCGCGCCCGAAGACCTTGCGCTGGTCAAGGGCGATCCGTCGGATCGTCGGCACTTTCTCGACGACCTGCTCGTGGCACGCACGCCGCGGCTGGCTGGCGTCCGCGCCGACTACGACCGGGTACTCAAGCAGCGCAACGCGCTGTTGAAGACGGCCGGCCTCTCGCGTCGAACGGGCGGACCCAGATCTGCGCACGCTCGACGTCTGGGATACCCACCTGTCGAACGGCCGGCGGCGAGCTCCTTGCCGCGCGGCTCGGCCTCATCGAGGAGTTGCGGCCGCTGGTGGAGAAGGCTTACGCGACGGTCGCGATGGGCGACGGTCGCTCGGTGGCTGTCGGGGTCGAGTACCAGAGTTCGCTTGGCGCCGAGATCGAGTTGGTCCCCGACGCGGCCGTGCTGGCGACCGCGCTCGGAGCGGCACTGGCCGGCGTCCGGTCTGACGAACTCGACCGTGGCATCACGCTGGTCGGTCCGCACCGCGACGAGCTGGTCCTGAAGCTGGCCGACTTGCCGGCCCGCGGGTATGCCAGTCACGGGGAGTCTTGGTCGCTGGCGCTGGCTTTGCGCTTGGGTTCGTACGACCTGCTGTGCGCGGACGGCGGTGAGCCGGTGTTGATTCTCGACGACGTGTTCGCCGAGCTCGACGCCGATCGCCGCGACCGGCTCGCGGAATTCGTCGCACCTGCAGAACAAGTTCTGGTGACCGCCGCCGTGCCGGCCGACGTCCCCGAGATACTGGCCGGTGGCCGGGTCGACGTGTTGAACGGGGAGGTGCGCCGTGTCCGTTGACGAGTTCCCCGAGGATTCAGAACGCGCCGACTTCGTCGTCGATCTCGCGAGCGCAGCCGATGACGAGTCGGCGGTCATCAGGCCGCTGTCTGGCATCGACCTGGCGCGAGCGGCGCTAGCCCGTTCCCGCCAAGAGGCCCGAGCGCGCGGCAGTGCGGTGCCGGCGAAGCGAAACAAGGGTGCTCGGGCCGCGGTCGGAAGCGCGCGCCGCGACGCCGGCGACCCCGAACTGCTGGGCGAGACGTTGTCGCGGCTGCTGGTCGAGCGCGGCTGGGACGTGCCGGCCGCGGTTGCCGGCGTCACCGAGCGATGGGCCGAGATCGCGGGCGCCGAGCTGGCCGACCACTGCCGGCCCGAGAGATTCGATGCCGGCGTGCTGAACCTGGTCGCGGAGTCGACGGCCTGGGCGACCCAGGTCCGGATGCTGGTGCCCCGACTCCACCAGCGAATCGACGACGTCATCGGCGGTGGCGTCGTGACCAGGATTGAGGTGCGCGGGCCGAGCGGCCCGGATTGGCGGCGCGGTGCGCTTCGGGTTCGCGGTCCTGGCCCGCGCGACACCTACGGCTGAGCGTCGCGGTCCCGTACGGGGAGCTGTCGGAGCAAGGGTCGAAAGGCCCTTCCGGGAGCCCGGTCAGGTACGGGGATCCACAGGCATGGGCGTTCGCGTCACTGAGTCACAGCTAGGCCCCCGCAGAGGCCGTTTCTGTGCTCAGATCGACTACAATGGACACCACTCCCCGAACCGCAGCGGCCCTGCAGCGGTTCTGTACGCAAGCACGCTGGTGGGGACCAGCAGGAGGCAACCGCACTCGTGACTCAAGAGGCAGTCATCCCAGAAGATCTTGACCCTGCCGAGACTGTCGAGCCCGCACTGTCTGCTGAACCTGCGGAGTACAACGCCGGCTCGATCACGGTGCTCGAAGGTCTCGAAGCGGTCCGCAAGCGACCCGGCATGTACATCGGCTCGACCGGCGAGCGCGGCCTGCACCACCTCGTCTACGAGGTCGTCGACAACTCGGTCGACGAGGCGCTGGCCGGCTACTGCGACACGATCGACATCGTGCTCCAGGCGGACGGCGGGGTGCGGGTGTCAGACAACGGCCGCGGCATCCCGGTCGGTGAGGTTGCGAGCGAGAAGAAGCCGGCGGTCGAAGTCGTGCTCACCGTCCTGCACGCCGGCGGCAAGTTCGGCGGTGGCGGCTACAAGGTCTCCGGTGGCCTGCACGGCGTTGGGGTCTCCGTGGTCAACGCGCTGTCGTCGAAGCTCGATGTCGAGGTCAAAACCGAGGGCTACGTCTGGACGCAGAGCTACGTGATCGGCGTCCCGACTGGGCCTCTCGTTCGCGGCGAAGAGACGTCCGAGACCGGCACCACCATCACGTTCTGGGCCAACGCCGACATCTTCGAGACGACCGACTACAGCTTCGAGACGCTCTCGAACCGCTTCCGCGAGATGGCGTTCCTGAACAAGGGCCTGACGCTGCACCTGCGCGACGAACGGCCGGGCGAGCACACCGAGGGCGACGAGGACGACATCGCGACAGCGAGTGTCGACGTCGATCCGGCCGAGGTGACCTACCGCTACGACGGCGGGCTCGTCGACTACGTCGAGCACCTGAACGCGTCGAAGGAGCCTGCGCACCGCAGCATCATCGCGTTCGAGTCGAGCGAAGCGAATGCGATGACGCTCGAGCTGGCGATGCAGTGGAACACCAGCTACACCGAGTCGGTGCACACCTTTGCGAACACGATCAACACGCACGAGGGCGGCACGCACGAAGAGGGATTTCGCGCGGCGCTCACGACGCTGGTCAACAAGTTCGGCGAAGACTGGGGCCTGATCAAGAAGAAGGAAGACCGGCTGTCCGGCGAAGACGTGCGCGAGGGTCTCACCTGCATCGTGTCGGTGAAGCTCACCGACCCGCAGTTCGAAGGTCAGACGAAGACCAAGCTCGGCAACACCGAGGTCAAGGGCTTCGTGCAGACGACCTGCAACGACAAGCTCGGTGAGTGGTTCGAGAAGAACCCGACCGAAGGCAAAGAGATCGTCCGCAAGGGCATCCAAGCTGCGAGTGCGCGTGTTGCCGCACGCAAGGCGCGAGACCTTGCGCGCAATCGCAAGGGCTTGCTAGGCGGCGGCGGATTGCCTGGCAAGTTGATCGACTGCCAGTCGTCGCACCCCGAAGAGTGCGAAGTCTTCATCGTCGAGGGTGACTCTGCAGGCGGTTCCGCTCGCCAGGGTCGTGACCCGCGCACGCAGGCGATCCTGCCGATCCGCGGAAAGATTCTCAACGTCGAACGCGCGCGCATCGACCGTGTCTTGCAGAACACCGAAGTGCAAGCGGTCATCTCAGCGCTCGGCACCGGCGTGCACGATGAGTTCGACATCGACAAGCTTCGCTACCACAAGATCGTGGTCATGGCCGACGCCGACGTCGACGGCCAGCACATCCGCACGCTGCTGCTGACACTGCTGTTCCGCTACATGAAGCCGCTCGTCGAGGCCGGTCACATCTACCTTGCGCAGCCGCCGTTGTATCGGTTGAAGTGGACCAACGGCGCGCCCGAATATGCATACACCGAACGCGAACGCGAAGGGCTTGTTGCGGCCGGGCTCGAGGCCGGTCGCAAGTTGCCGAAGGACGGCATCCAGCGTTACAAGGGCCTCGGTGAAATGAACGCCGAAGAGCTGTGGAGCACCACGATGGATCCCGAACCAGCGGGTGCTCTTGCAAGTCAGCATCGACGACGCGCTACGGGCCGATGAGATCTTCTCGGTGCTCATGGGCGAGGACGTCGAGCAGCGGCGCTCGTTCATCCAACGCAACGCGAAAGACGTTCGCTTCCTCGACATCTAGCCCAGATTCCCGCACGGTAAGGACACCATGAGCCAGGACACCACGCTGCCACCGCCGCCCAACCACGGCCGGATCGAGCCGGTCGATCTCCAGGGCGAGATGCAGCGCAGTTACCTCGATTACGCGATGAGCGTCATCGTCGGACGCGCGCTACCCGACGTCCGCGATGGATTGAAGCCGGTGCATCGTCGCGTGCTGTACGCGATGTACGACGGCGGCTACCGGCCCGATCGTGGGTTCAACAAGTGCTCGCGTGTCGTCGGTGACGTCATGGGCCAGTACCACCCGCACGGCGACTCGTCGATCTATGACGCACTCGTGCGGCTGGCCCAACCATGGTCGTTGCGCTACCCGCTAGTCGATGGGCAAGGCAACTTCGGTTCACCCGGAAACGACCCGCCGGCGGCGATGCGTTACACCGAGTGCCGCATGGCGCAACTCGCGATGCGCATGGTCGACGACATCGACGAAGAGACCGTCGACTTCACCGCGAACTACGACGGCAAGACGATGGAGCCGCTGCTGCTGCCGGCGCGTTTCCCGAACCTGTTGGTGAACGGCTCGGCCGGTATTGCGGTCGGCATGGCGACCAACATTCCGCCGCACAACCTGCGCGAGGTCGCTGCCGGTGCGCAGTGGGCACTCGAGCACCCAGGCTCGAGTCGCGAAGAACTTCTCGAGGCTTTGATCGAGCGCATCTCGGGTCCCGACTTTCCGACCGGCGCGCTGATTGTCGGGCGCCGCGGTATTGAAGAGGCGTATCGAACCGGCCGCGGCTCGATCACGATGCGCGCCGTCATCGACGTTGAAGAAGACAACCGTGGCCGGCAGTTGCTGGTCATCACGCAGCTGCCGTACCAGGTCAACCCTGACAACCTTGCGTTGCGCATTGCCGAGCTGGTGAACGAAGGAAAGCTCGCCGGCATCGCCGACATTCGCGACGACTCGTCGTCGCGCACCGGCCAGCGCCTCGTCATCGTGCTGAAGCGCGACGCCGTTGCGAAGGTCGTGCTGAACAACCTCTACAAGCACACGCAGCTGCAAGACACGTTCGGTTGCAACATGGTCGCGCTCGTCGACGGGGTGCCTCGCACGCTCAGCCTCGACGGGTTCATTCGGCACTGGGTCGCACACCAGATCGAAGTCATCGTTCGGCGTACCCGATTCCGGTTGCGGAAGGCCGAAGAGCGCGCGCACATTCTGCGCGGTCTCGCGAAGGCTCTCGACCAACTCGATGCAGTCATCGCGTTGATTCGCAGCTCGTCGTCCGCCGAAGCGGCGCGCGTCGCGTTGATGGAGCTACTCGTGGTCGACGAGGTTCAGGCCACGGCGATCCTCGACATGCAGCTGCGCAAGCTTGCCGCCCTCGAGCGGCAGAGCATCATCGACGACCTGGCCAAGTTCGAGGCCGAGATCGCCGACTTCAATGCGATCCTCGAAAGCGAGCCGAGGCAGCGCACGATCGTGAGCGACGAGCTCCGCGCGATCGTCGACAAGCATGGCGACGATCGGCGGTCGCGCATCATCGCCGCCGAAGGCGAAGTTTCGATGGAAGACCTCATCGCCGAAGAAGACGTTGTCGTCACCATCAGCAACGGCGGCTACGCCAAGCGCACGCAAGACCGACCTCTATCGCGCTCAGCGACGTGGCGGCAAGGGCATCATCGGCGCCCAGCTTCGGCAAGACGATGTGGTCGAGCACTTCTTCGTCACCACGACCCATCACTGGTTGCTGTTCTTCACCGACAAGGGTCGCGTTTATCGCGCGAAGGCGTACGAGTTGCCGGAGACCGCGCGCAGTGCTCGTGGCCAACACGTCGCGAACCTGCTGGCATTCCAGCCCGACGAGACCATCGCGCAGGTGCTTGCGCTTCGCGACTACGAGGTCGCGCCCTATCTGGTGCTTGCGACTCGCGACGGGCTTGTGAAGAAGACCGCGCTGGGTGAGTTCGACTCGAACCGATCTGGCGGTGTCATCGCCATCAACTTGCGTGAAGGCGACGCCGTGATCGCTGCGCGGCTGGTGTCGGCCGAAGACGACTTGCTGCTGATCAGCCGCAAGGGTCAGTCGATCCGCTTCCACGCCGACGATGACGCATTGCGCCCGATGGGCCGCGCGACGAGCGGCGTGATCGGCATGCGGTTCCGGCAAGGCGACGAGCTGCTCGCGATGATGGTCGCCCAGCCTGACGCTTTCGTGTTCACCGCGACCGACGGCGGCTTTGCCAAGCGGACGCCGATCGATGAGTATCCGGTCCAGGGCCGCGGCGGGCAGGGTGTTCTGACCGCGCGGCTGACCGACGATCGCGGCGGCCTTGTCGGTGCCTTGATCGTTGGCACCGGCGACGAGATCTTTGCGATCACGTCAGGCGGCGGCGTGATCCGCACGCGATCCGACGAGGTGCGGCCGACCTCTCGTGCCACGATGGGCGTGCGGCTGATCAACCTCGCCGACGGCGACGCGGTCGTGGGTGATCAGCCGCAACGCGGAAGCGTCGTCAGAAGTGGCTGATGACGGCCGACGGCGCCGACGACTCGGACGACGGACGGAGCCGATGGCGAAGGTGACGAGCTCGGGATCGACGCTAATGAGATTCCTGCGGAGTCAGGTGGGCAGAATGGGGTCGATGACGTGCCCGGGGCCGATCCGACCGATTCGCAATAGGGAGAACCGTGACTGACGGAGACCTGGGCGGTCGACCGGCGCGTAGCCCGTACGCCCGGCCGCCGGTCGACGCGCCGACCGAATCCCACGCCGCGTTGATCGATTCGGAGCCCGAAGAGTCTCCCGTCGCCCCACCCGAGCCTGCCCCCGAGTTCAGCACCACGACGTCCGGCCCTCGAAGCGTTGCGACGGGATGGCCGACCGACCCTGGCGCCCCTCGCGACAGCGGGGTAGCCGTGACTGGCAGCGCGATCCCGGCCGCGGCGGCTGCGGACGGTGCCGCTTCCGCCGTCCGGCCTCGCGACCGGTGCAGGTCGCGACTGCCCGACGTGGGCCGCGCAAGGCCCGGCTGGTGATCAAGCACATCGACCCGTGGACCGTGATGAAGCTCAGCTTCGTCGTGTCGGTCGTCATGCTGGCGGTTTGCGTCGTTGCCGTGGCGATCGTCTATGGCGTGCTCGGCAAGATGGGGGTCTGGACCCAGATCAACACCCTGGTCAACGAGGTGTCGCCCACGACGACGAGCAGCGCCCTGCACAGCCCGGTCAGCGCGGGCCGAGTCGTCGGGGTCGCGGCGGTCATCGGCGCGATCAACGTGGTGCTGCTGACTGCCCTTTCGACGCTCGGCGCGGCGATCTACAACTTGATCTCCGACCTGGTCGGTGGGATCGAGGTCACGCTCACCGATCCCTGAACTGCTCCGGATGGGTCGCGCCCGAGGTCTGCGGGGTACCCGCCCGCGTAGTGGGGTACCCTCGGCGAGGCACGTTGCCGGGGCCTGTAGCTCAGTTGGTTAGAGCGCATCCCTGATAAGGATGAGGCCGGAGGTTCAAGTCCTCCCAGGCCCACCCCCCGCCGTCGAGTCGAGGTGACAACAGTGAAGAAGCTCCTGGTGTTGACAGCCGTCCTGGCTGGCGGTGTGGTGGTTTACCGTCGCATGCAGGCGGCGCAGGCCGAAGAAGATCTGTGGATCGAGGCAACAAGCTCCGTCGAGCCAGAACCGGCGGTCTGAGCGCTCGCATCGTAGCTGTTGCCAGGGGACGTAGCTCAATTGGTAGAGCACCGCCTTTGCAAGGCGGGGGTCAGGGGTTCGATTCCCCTCGTCTCCACTGAGAATTGACTGCCTGATGGTGTCCGTCCCACCTATCCCTTGTTCGTCATCCCGAACTGACGGCGTGCATCGGGCACGCCGATATCCGGATGGGACGATCGACGTGGCGAGAGTTCATCTACCTCTACCGCGGCCCCGCGGCTGAAATGTCCGATCTCACGCCCGAGCAAGGTGCGCAGAGCGGATGGCGGCGTTCGGGGCTTGGATGGAGAAGGTCGGCCCGGCGCTGATCGATGTCGGCAGCCCGTTCGGATCGAGCGCGGCTGTGCGCGATGACGGCACGGAAGTCCGCGGGCGACCTGATCGGCTACACGATCGTCGAAGCAGCCGATCTCGGTGCGGCTAAGGCATTCACCGACGGCCTCCCGTTTTTGTCGGGGAGCGACGGGACATGCGCGGTGGAGATCTTCGAGCTACTGCCGATGTAGTTCGAGAGCTGCCAGGCGGGCCTCGAGTTCGTCGACGCGATGGCTCAGCAAGGCGAGCTGAGCCTCGGCGTCGAGCCGGCGCTGGGCGGTGTACCGCATCCGCGGCGATGCCTCAGCGCGTGCGGCGACCACGGCCAGCGGCACGAGTCGAGTCGGCCCGTGCGGGCCTTCGGTCAGTCGCGACGGGATCTCACCGCTGCGATACCAGCTCCGTAGCGCCGCTCGCGATGCTCCCGTTTGGCGGGCGGCGACGTCGAGCGTCACCCAGTCCGATCCTTCGAGCTGGGCAGTCAGCTCAAGCGCCGCATCCCAGTCGTCGAGCCGGTCGTCCCAGTCCACAGCGCGCCTCCCTTGCGTCGAGACCATGCTATTAGCAGGGTCTTGACGGGGATAGAGGCTACCGCGCACGCTGAACCCATGTTTGAGCGATTCTCACCATCAGGCCGCCAAGTCATCGTGCTCGCCCAAGACGAGGCCCGGCGGTTCAACCACAACTACATCGGCACCGAGCACCTGCTGCTCGGGCTGCTGGCCGAGCCCGAGGGCGTCGCGCGGCAAGCACTGCTGGCCGCCGGTGTCACTCTCGACGACGCTCGCACGCGGGTGCAGGCTGCGGTCGGTCGCGGCAAGCGCACGCCGAGCGGTCACATCCCGTTCACTCCGAGCGCGAAGAAGGTTCTCGAGCTTTCGCTGCGCGAGGCGTTGAGCCTGCACCACGACTACATCGGCACCGAGCACCTGCTCCTCGGCCTCATTCGCGAACGCGAAGGGCTCGGAGCCCGGCTGCTTACGGAGTCAGGCGTCGATCTCCTGAGCTTGCGCATGAGGGTGCTCGACCTCGTGCCACCCGCGGCAGAGCCCGAGTCCAGGCGCCGGCCATTTTGGGCTCGCTCCCGGCACGACGTTCCGGCTCCTGCCGAAGCCAGCGACCTTTTGCGGACGACGACCGCCACCGATACCAGCCTCGACGAAGCCCGGCGGTTGGCCGGCGATGGCGCCGTCGGCTCACATCATTTGCTGCTTGCGACGCTGAGCGATTCGACCAGCGCGGCCGCGAAGGCGCTGGGCAGTCTCGGGATCGATCTCGACCAGGCCCGGTCAGCGCTGCGGGAGGTCGACGTCGCCGGTACTACCGACGAGCTTCCAGAAGAGGCCGGACGCCGACAGCTGGTGATGCGGGTGAGCGGCTCGACTCTGGTGATGGAGACGACCGATCCGACTCTTGTCGCTGCAGGCGCAGGCGATTCTGGCGTCGTCCGGCAGTCAAGAAATTCGCGGTGACGACGCGCGCAGTCGCGGATTTGCCGAGATTTGGCGGGCGTGGCAGGCGAGTCTGCAGGCAACCGCCGAGCGGGCGAACGCGGCGAACGCGGCCGACCCGGCAGCAGACTGACAGGTGGTCAGGCTGGTGCCGGGCCTGCGGCCTGGCCTCGGATAGACGGATGGCCGCGACGCGGGTCAGGCGTGGTGGTGCGCGGGTGAATCGTCGGTCAGATCGACCGGGTGCGAGCCGTTCATCGCAGTGGAGCTCGGTGTCGTTCATGTCATCGGTCTCGAGCGGGTACGGCGTGAGCTGGACCGGCTTGCCTGCTTGGGCCAGCCAGGCAGCTGTCGCACCTAGCACGCCACCCACGCCGAGGCACACGAGCGCGACCGGCCAGCGGCGGCGCTTCTTGATGACCGTCGCCTCACCGGTGCGAAGTGCGGCGGCGGCGAGACCGGCACGCCGAAGAGCTTCGCCACGGATGGGCGCCGAGACAACGAGCGCGGTGCCGACGGCCGGCATGATGCGCTCGCCGACGAGCTGACGGGTCTGCTTCGCGGCCTTGCGACCGAACGGGCCGAAGGTAGGCGCGATGCGCTGGTCGAAGAGCTGGCGGGTCTGCTTCGCCGCCTTGCGACCTGCCGGTGCCGACAGCCGGCATGATGCGCTCGCCGACCAGTTGGCGGGTTTGCGTAGCTGCCTTGCGACCGGCGGGTACGGCGACGGGGACGATCCGGGTGCCGACGAGTTGGCGTGCCGCGCCAACGCGTGCGGCGACAATATCGGTGATCTTCGCGGTCGTAACGGGCATGCGAACCTCCGTAGGAGCGGCACCGAACAAGCTGGGGAGCGCGAGCCGTGCGTCTTGCCGTTCTTCAATTGCGGTGGTGCTCAGTTTGCCATCCCCACCCCGCGCGGTCGGTAATCCAGGCGCGCGGGTGGTTCGTGTCCACGGTACGGCGCGACGGTGTCCGCTGTCGCGTGGGAAGATGACGTATCCGCGCACCGACCGGGAGGAATCACCCAGTGGCCGACGAGACTTTCGCGACTTTGCACACGACGAAGGGCGACATCGAGATTCGGCTGTTTGCCGATCACGCTCCGAAGACGGTGGCGAACTTCGTCGAGCTTGCTGAAGGCACCAAGGAATGGAAGGACCCCAGGAGCGGCTCGAAGACCACGACCAAGCTGTACGACGGCACGGTCTTCCACCGGGTCATCGACGGCTTCATGATCCAGGGCGGCGATCCGCTCGGCAGCGGCCGCGGCGGCCCGGGCTACCAGTTCGCCGACGAATTCCACCCTGAGCTCGCTTTCAACCGGCCCTATCTGCTCGCGATGGCGAACGCTGGCCCGAACACCAACGGATCGCAGTTCTTCATCACCGTTGGCCCGACGCCGCACTTGAACCGCAAGCACACGATCTTCGGTGAAGTGACGAAGGGCACCGACGTCGTCGATGCGATTGCGACGGCGCCTACTGCGGCGGGCGACCGGCCGCGCACCGACATCGTGATCAACTCCGTCACCATCGAACGCCGTCCGGCCTAGACTCAGGTGACCGCAGACCCGCGTGGGCCTGCCGAAGCCAGTAACGCACCCACCTGTTACCGGCATCCCGGCCGGGAAACCTACATCAGCTGCCAGCGTTGCGGGCGGCCGATCTGCCCTGACTGCATGATTCCGGCAGCAGTCGGTTTTCAGTGCCCGGAGTGTGTGCAGCAGGGCAGGACCCGGCAAACCCGGACGGTCTTCGGTGGCCGGGTCGCCGACCAACCCGCACGCCGCTACGTACGCCCTGATCGGGCTGAACTGCCTCGTCTTCCTCGTTCGAGATCTCGTCGACCGCGTTCGTGAACCGGTTCGACCAGGTCGGCTCTTTTCCCGGGGCGCGGTCTGCCGAGCGTCGGCGTCGCGACTGGCCAGTACTACCGCCTGCTGACGAGCATGTTCCTGCACGAGCCGCCGTCCGCCGGCGGCACTTTCTTCCTGCACATCCTGTTCAACATGTGGTCGCTTGTACGTCGTCGGACCGCCGCTCGAGGCTCTGCTCGGACGCGTGAGATTCGTTGCGCTGTACCTGCTCACCGGCCTCGCCGGCTCGGTGCTTGCGTACGCGCTGATGCCGCCCTACGTGGGCGAGTTGGGCGCGTCAGGAGCGATCTTCGGCCTCTTCGGGGCGCTGTTCGTGGTCGGGCGGCGGCTGCGGCTGAACATTCAACCCATCGCGCTCACCATCGGCCTGAACCTGGTTTTCACGTTTTCGGTGGCCGCGATCAGTTGGCAGGCGCACATCGGGGGCCTTGTCGCCGGCGCCGCGCTCGGTGCGGCCTGGGCGTACGCGCCTCGACCTCAGCGGACGGCGATCCAGATCGGCAGCTCAGTCGCGCTCGCCGCAATTCTGGTGATCATGGTGATCCTGCGCACCCACAGCCTCAAGGGGTGACCGTGTTATCCCCAGTGTGGATAACAGTTGTGGATGAATTACAGGCGTGTGATTCGCGGCCTAGGGGTGAATCAGCGGTGAATTGCGCGGGTTGGACCCTGGCAGCGCCGGTCTAACGCCACTCGGTCGCGGAGGCCGTCCTGAACGCCAGCTGGCGGCCGGCAGGCCGTCTAGCGCCACTGCGTGGCGAGGCCGAGCCCGATCACCAGCAGCGCGAAGCCCTCGATCAGGTTGCCGCCCTGGCCGCCCATCGCGCTCATGCCGGGGAATCCGTAGTTGGAGACGTATCCAAGGACCAGCCACAGCACCCCGACGATCATGAAACCGACCATTGTCGGCGCCACCCATGGCGGGCTGACCCGCTTGCTTGGCCGAGCGTTTCGGCGGCGGAGTGAAGACCTCGGTCTTACGGACACGCGACTTCGGCACGACAAGCCCTTCGGGAGCGTTCGGCGGATCGGGGAGCCCCAAGGCTTCGCCCTCGGTTAGCGTAGCCGTCGGGGATCAGGATCTGCAGACGAGGACGGCGGTGGCGACGCGGTGAACATCCGGTCGTCACAGGCATGGCGCTACGGCGTCCCGGCTACTGCTCTTGTTGCTGGCTTGCTGTTCGCCACCTCCGCCACCACCTCGCACGGCTTCGACCTGCGGGTGACCGGGCGCGACGACGTCAATACCCTCGCCGCCCGCGAGCAGCGAACCGTGATCGCGCAGGGCAAGGCGCTGACCGCGCTCGAGCGCAAGGTTCAGGCCGCAACATCGGAGGCGGCGAAGACCGACAGCCGGGTCGCCCAGGCCGCCAACCAGGCGGCCGCCGTGGCGGACGACGCGGGGCTGGAGCCGGTGACCGGGCCCGCGGTAACGGTGACCCTGAACGACGCGCCGTTCACTGCCGGGCAAGGAGCCCAGCGCGGTGCCACCTGACTACCTCGTGGTCCACCAGCAGGACGTGCAGGCAGTCGTGAATGCACTGTGGTCGGGCGGTGCCGAAGCGATGACGCTGCAGGGCCAGCGGGTGATCTCGACCAGCGCCGTGCGTTGCGTCGGCAACACCCTGCTGCTGCACGGCATCGTCTACTCGCCGCCGTACACAGTGCAGGCAATTGGAAATCCGCAGAAATTGCAACAGGCGCTGAACGATGCACCCGATGTGATCATCTACAAGCAGTACGTCGCCGCCTATCAGCTCGGCTACAAGCTCGATCGTCGAGGGAGAAGTCACGATGCCGGCCTACACCGGGGCTCTCACGCTCGCCTACGCGCGCGCGGCGGATTCGTGACGACGTCGTCCGATTTCGTCTTCGCGCGGGCGTCGCGGGCGAACCAGACGATCAGGCTGTTGGGCGAGCTGCTCATCACCCTCGGCGTGATCGTGTTCCTGTTCATCGGCTACGAGCTGTGGTTCACCGGGCTCTACACCGAGCACGCCCAATCGCAGCTCAACCACCAGCTGCAGACGTTGTGGGCGGCGCCGCCGACGCCGTCAACCTCGGCCGGCCCTGTCGTCGTCCGCCTCACCGAGTGCGACGGTGTCCGGCAGCCCCGAGCCCGACGTCCGTGCCCGACTGCGTCGGCGCCGACGGTCGCTCCGATTGCCCTGCCGGGCGACGCGATCGGCATCATCCGGATTCCTCGGCTCGGCACGAAGTACGGCTACGCCATCGTCGAGGGCGTGTCGACCGACGACCTGAAGAAGGGGCCTGGCCACTACCCCGGCACGGCCAACCCCGGTGGCATCGGCAACTTCGTGGTCTCGGGCCACCGCACGACCTATCTCGCGCCGTTCAACGGGCTCGGCGAACTGGTGGTCGGCGACGCGATCGTCATCGAGACTCGCGACACCTGGTACACCTACCGGGTCACCAAGACCCAGACCGTGCTGCCGACTGACACTGCGGTCGTCTTGCCGGTGCCGGGCCAGCCGCGCGCGACGCCGACCCAGGCGCTGATCACCTTGACGACCTGCACGCCGAAGTACTCGGCCTCGCACCGGCTCATCGTGACCGGGCTGCTGCAGTCGGCGCTGCCGAAGTCGGCCGGCTCGCCGCCAGCGCTCGTGGGGGGCTAGCCATGTACGAATGGTTGTGGCGCAAGCTTCCGGGTGGCTTCGCGGGCAAGCTGGCCGGTTGCGTCGCGCTGCTCGTCGGCGTCCTCGCCTTGCTGTTCTTCGTGATTTTCCCTTGGGTCGAGCCACGCCTGCCGTGGAACGACGTCAACGTGAACTCGCCGTCGATCGAGCAGACCATCCCGACGTCGTCGCCCGCGCCGACCGACTCACCTGCGGTGTCGCCGTCGACGCTGCCCGCCGGCTAGACTGCCCGCCGGCAGATACTCGCGGCACGACGTCGGACGCCGGCGATCTGGGAGGATCGCTAGCGTGCGCATCCTCGTCGTCGACAACTACGACAGCTTCGTCTTCAACCTGGTCCAGTACTTGGGCCAGCTCGGGGCGACCTGTGTGGTGCTGCGCAACGACGAGGTCAAACCCGGCGACGCCGCTGCGTTCGACGGCGTGCTGCTGAGTCCGGGGCCGGGCATCCCCGAGGACGCCGGTGTCTGCGTGCCCCTGATCAAGGAGATGGCCGGGCGGGTTCCGATCTTCGGGGTGTGCTTGGGGCATCAGGCGATCGGCGTCGCGTACGGCGCGGTCGTCAATCGCGCCCCTGAGTTGCTGCACGGAAAGACCAGTGAGGTGCACCACGCCGGCGCCGGTGTGCTCGCCGGGTTGCCCGACCCGTTCACCGCCACCCGCTACCACTCACTCGCGGTCGTCGAGTCGACGCTGCCGGCCAGCATCGAGGTGACGGGTCGAACAGATTCGGGCGTCGTCATGGCCATGCGGCATCGCGATGTCGACGTCGAGGGCGTGCAGTTCCACCCCGAGTCGGTTCTGACGCAGGGTGGCCACCGCATGCTGGCGAACTGGTTGGTGCGTTGCGGTGACGCCGGCGCGCCAGCCCGCGCCGAACTCATCAGTTCGCCGCTGTAACCAACCACGCTACGGCGTTGCCGTCGGGCTCACAGAAGGTGACGCCGAGGTGCTTGCCGAGGGCGATGTACTGCCCGGTGGTGGCGAGGCCGGTGGCGAGGACGACGGCGGCGGGGGCGGTGCGACGGCCACGAAAAGCTTGACCACGGTGCCGGTCTTCGCCGTCGTGTCGTGCCCGGGCGATTGATTGATGACCGTGCCGGGTGTGGCCGTGCTGCTCGCCTGGTTGATCTGCTGGAAGTTGAAGCCGTTGGTGCTCAGTGCCTGCTCGGCCTCGTCGAGCGGCAAGTTGCGCACGTCTGGCACTGTGCTGTTGCCGCTGGCGACGACCACGTTGACCGCAGTGCCCGACGCAATCGTCGTCCCCGCCTTCGGGGTTTGGCTGAGCACTGTATTTCGCGGCCAGCGGCGAATCCTGCGTCGTGATCGTCCCGAGGGTCAGCTTGTCGCGCTGCAGTTCGGCTTTCGCGTCAGCGAGTGACTGATTGGTGAGGTCGGGAACCGGCACCGCCGCCGGGCCGCTCGACACGTAGATCGTGACGTTGGTCTTCAACGGCAGCGGCGTGCCGGTCGGCGGGTTCTCGCTGATGACGAGCCCCTTGGCGACCGTCGGGCTGCCGGCCGACCTGTACGACGGGATTGAGGCCCGCGGTCTTCAGCGTCGAGATCGCGTCGGCCTGGGAGAACCCGGTCACGTTCGGGACCTGCACTGTGACCGCGGGGTGCTTCGTCGTCAGTGCCTGACGAAGAAGCAGCCCGAGCAGCGATGAACACGGCGCACGCGATGAGCGCAAGCATGATGTAGACGAGCGGACGACGGCCGCGCGGCTGTCGGCGACCGATCTCCTCGCCCGCGACGGGCGCGATGCTGACGGTCTGATCGTGCAGCAGCGGAGTCGCCTGCACCGGCACCCCGCTCAGCGCGCGCTCGATGTCTTCGCGCATCTCGGCGGCACTCTGGTAGCGGTTCGCTGGGTTCTTCGCCATGGCCTTGAGCACGATGGCGTCGATCGCCGGGCTCACGTCGGGGTTGACTCGCGACGGCGGGATCGGGTCTTCGCGCACGTGCTGGTAGGCGACCGCGACCGCGGAGTCGCCGGTGAACGGCGGCGTTCCGGTCAGCAGTTCGTAGAGCAGGCAGCCGGTGGAGTAGACGTCACTGCGCGGGTCGACCTGCTCGCCGCGTGCTTGCTCGGGCGAGAGGTACTGCGCGGTGCCGATGACGGCGGCGGTCTGCGTGACCGCGGCGCTTGCCTGCGCCACGGACCGCGCGATGCCGAAGTCCATCACCTTCACCTCGCCCGACCGCGTCAGCATGACGTTGGCGGGCTTGATGTCGCGATGGATGATGCCGTTGCGGTGGCTGTAGTCGAGTGCCTTCAGGATCTCGGCGGTGATCTCGAGTGCGCGCGTCGGCATGATGTGCCGCTCGGCTCTTCAGCAGATCGCGCAGCGTTCTGCCGTCGACGTACTCCATGACGATGTACGGCACCGGGGTGCCGTCGAGCGTGCTCTCGCCGGTGTCGTAGACCGCCACGATCGACGGGTGATTCAGCGAGGCCGCCGATTGCGCCTCGCGCCGGAATCGGGCCTGGAACAACGGCTCGCGGGCGAGATCGACACGAAGGGTCTTGACTGCGACGTCGCGGCCGAGCCGGATGTCGCGCCCCCGGAGCACCTCGGCCATGCCTCCGTAGCCGAGCACTTCGCCCAGCTCGTAGCGGTCGCCGAGCCGCCGTGGCTCAGTCATGGTGGAACCCTTTCGTTGGCGTGTTGCTGCTCGGACGCCTCATGGCTGCTTCTTCAGTTCGGCCTGAATGACGGCCTTCGCGATCGGCGCCGCGACAGCGCCGCCTGTTGCGTCGTTGTTGCCGCCGCCGTTTTCGACGAGAACGGCGATCGCGATCTTCGGTTGGACTGCTGGTGCGAACGCAACGAACCAGGCGTGCGGAGCTGCTCCTACCGCATTCTGCGCGGTGCCCGTCTTGCCGGCCACTGTGACACCCTTGATCTGCGCACTCGTCCCGGTGCCGTGCTGCACGACGCTCTCCATCATCTGGGTGAGTTCGGCTGCCACCTGGGTCGAGACCGCGCGTCGCAGCTCGGTGGGCTTCGTCTGATCGATGATCCGCAGATCGGGCCCGACGAGTTCGTCGACCAGGTAGGGCTTCATTTCGACGCCGCCGTTGGCGATCGCCGCGGCGACCATCGCCATCTGAAGCGGGGTCGCGCGCACGTCGTACTGCCCGATCGCCGACTGGATCGTGTTCGCGTCCGACAGGTCGGTCGGGAACACGCTCTGCGCCGACTTCATCGGCACCGAGTAGGTCGAGTCGAAGCCGAACGCGTCGGCCTGAGCTTGCAGTGCGGTCTGACCGATCGTCAGGCCGAGTTCGCCGAAGGCGGTGTTGCACGAGATCGTCAGCGCTTGGATCAGGGTCGCCTGCCCGCCGCAGCTCTCGCCCGCGAAGTTGTGCAGGACGCTGGTCGACTGCGGCAGCGGAAGCGTCGTCGGGGCCGGAATCACCGTGGTCGGCGTGTACTGGCCCGTCGACAGCGCGGCGGCCGCGGTGATGAGCTTGAAGGTCGACCCCGGCGGATAGGTCTGGTTCAGCGCGCGGTCGAGCATCGGGTTCGTCGGGTCGGCAATCAGCTTCTCCCAGTCCTGCGTGATCGATGCCTGGTTGTGCGACGACAGCACGTTCGGGTCGTACGACGGCGACGTGACCATCGCCAGGATCGCGCCGGTACTCGGATCGACCGCGACCACCGCACCCTTGCGGCCGGCCAACGCCGTGTAGGCGACCTGCTGCAGCACCGGGTCGATGGTGAGGACGACGTTGCCGCCCTGCGGGCGTGCGGCCGGTGATGAGGTTCGACAGCTGCTGCACGCCGAAGAGGCGGTCGTCGGTGCCCGCGAGGATCGAGTTCTCGGCGCTCTCGATCTGCGAGCCGCCGTAGACGATCGAGTAGAACCCGGTGACGGGCGCGAACAACGGACCGTTCGAGTACGTGCGCAGGTACTTCAGCGTGTCGTTCGTCGGAACCGAACTGGCGATCGTGACGCCGGTCGCCGTCACGATGTCGCCGCGCTTGCGGTCGTACTGCTGGAACAGCAACCGGGTGTTGCCAGGCTTGTCGCGCAGCGTCTTGGCGTTCGCGTACTGCACCACGTTGTCGTTGACCAGCAGAATCGCGAACAGCAGCAGGCAGGCGATCGCGACGCGGCGAATCGGCTTGTTCATAGCGGGATCACCTGCGTCATTGCGTCGTCAGGTCGCGGCGCCGGCGCGGGCGCCGGACGGCGGCCGGCATCACTGATGCGCACGAGCAGCGCAAGCAGTATCCAGTTCGACACCAGCGACGACCCGCCGTACGACAGGAACGGGGTCGTGATGCCGGTCAGCGGGATCAGCCGCATCACACCGCCGACGACGACGAAGACCTGGACGGCGAGGCAGACCGAAAGCCCGGCCGCGAGCAGCTTGCCGAACGAGTCGCGCACCGACAGCGACGGCGCGAAGGCCGCGCGACACGATCACGACGTAGACGAGCAGGATCGCCATCAATCCGGTGAGGCCGAGCTCCTCGCCGACCGTTGCCATGATGAAGTCGCTGTTCGCGAACGGCACGAGATCGGGACGGCCGTTGCCGAGGCCGGTGCCCATGAGGCCGCCGGTCGCGAAACCGTAGAGCGCTTGCACGAGTTGATAGCCGGAGCCTTGCGCATGGGCGAACGGATGCAGCCAGATCTCGAACCGCTCGCGTACGTGGCCGAACAAGTGGTACGCGACGTAGGTGCCGCCGGCGAACAGCAACGTGCCGATCAGCAGCCACGACAGTCGTTCGGTCGCGATGTAGAGCATCAGGATGAAGAAGCCGAAGAACAGCATCGACATGCCGAGGTCGCGGCCGCGCACGAGCAGCGCAACGCTGACCAGCCAGGCAAGCACGACCGGCCCGAGGTCGCGGCCGCGAGGCAGGTCGATGCCGGCGAACCGGCGACCCGCCAGCGCGAGCGCGTCGCGCTTGGCCACCAGGAAGCCGGCGACGAAGATGACGAGCAAGACCTTGGCGAATTCTCCAGGCTGAATGGAAAATCCGGCGAACCGGATCCAGTTGCGTGCGCCGTTGACTTCGCTGAATCGGGCCGGCAAGACGGACGGAATCGCCAGCAGGATGAGGCCGAGCAGCATCGACGTGTAGGTGAATCGCTGCAATCGGCGATGGTCGCGCACGATCACCAGCACGGCGATGAACCCGACGACGCCGATCGCGCTCCACGCCAGCTGCAGGGTCGCATCGGACCGCGCCGCCTTCGGCGCGACCAGGTCGAGTCGGTGGATGAGCACGAGACCGAGACCGTTGAGCAGCGCGGCGCACGGCAGCAGCAACGGATCTGCGTAAGCGGCAAACCTGCGAATGGCGATGTGCGCGAGCAGCACGAGAGCGCCGAGCCCGAGGCCGTAGGTCAAGATGTCGGGCGGCACCTGTTGCGAACGCGTCAGACCGACGTCGGCGTAGGCGGCGAGCGCGATGATGACGGCGAACACCAACATCGCGAGCTCGACGGAACGCCTCGTGCGCGGACGACGAGGCTTGATCGCCTTCACCAGACCGGTCGCACCGGCGGCGGCGCTGTCATGGTGAACTCACCGCACTCGGCGGCCCGCTGACACCGGGCGCGAGCGACGACGGCGCGGACGACGGTGGGCTCGACGCGGGAAGACCGGACGGCTCGCTCGACGGTGACGGTTGCGGCGTCGGTGCGACCGCCGGGACGGAATGCAGCTGACCGACGATGCGATCGGCGTCCGCCCTGTTGCGTGCACCGATGCCGTCGGAGACGCGCTCGCGTTCGAACGCCGGCAACGACGTCATCGCGATGCCGGTGTGCTCGATCGGCGTGGAGAAGTTGAGGCCGAGCACCGATCCGTCGATGCCCTTGTAGACGACGACCTGCTGACCGTCGCTGCCGACGTAGAACTGGTGCTGCGAGTACCACCAGGTGCCGCCGAACAATCCGCCGGCGACGACGAGTAGCAACACGACGACAAGAGCAGGTCCGCGCCAACGCCGTCGAGTCGGCTCGTCGTCGGTGGCGCGGTGGGCGGCTGGCCGCCGATGGATCCGCAACGCCGCAGCGCGACCCGCGGCGGTATCGGGCTGCCGGATCCGCACGTCCTCGCCGTCGGCGATGGAACCGCCGATCACCGGAGAGCCGGCCGCGGTGTTGCCCGCCTCGACGACGTCGCACACGACGCAGGTCACGTTGTCGGGTGCGCCGCCGCGCAGCGCGAGGTCGACGAGTGAGTCGACCACCTGCTCGGGATCGCCGAGGCGAGTGCTTCGCGCAGCGTCTCCTTGCTGACAACGCCGGACAAGCCGTCGCTGCACAACAGGTAGCGATCGCCGGCGCGCGCTTCGCGAATCGGACAGATCCGCTTCGGCGTCCGGCCTGCCATTGAGCACTCGCAGGATCACCGATCGCTGCGGATGGGTCGGCACGTCGGCCTCGTCGAGTTGGCCGAGATCGACCATGTGCTGCACGAGCGTGTGGTCGTGAGTGATCTGCGTGAGCTCGCCGTCGCGAAACAGGTACGCGCGAGAGTCGCCGATGTGCGCGAGCGCGAGGCGGGTGCCGCCCCACAGCAGCGCGGTCAGCGTGGTGCCCATGCCGTCGAGTTCGGCATCGGAATCCATCATCTGGCGAAGCTGGTCGTTCGCCTGCCGGATGGACTGCTCGAGGGTGCCGAGCAGATCGGACGGCGGGTCGTCGTCGTCGAGGGGCGCCAGCGTCGCGATCGTGACGGCGCTCGCGACGTCGCCCGCGGCGTGACCGCCCATGCCGTCGGCGACCGCGACCAATCGCGGGCCGGCGTAGACGGCGTCCTCGTTGTTCGTGCGGATCAGCCCGACGTCCGACCGCGCAGCGAATCGCAGCATGAGGCTCATCGCGAACTCATCTGCGCAGCTCGAGAACGGTCTTGCCGATTCTGATCGGCGTGCCCGTAGCGACTGGCGTCGGCTGGGTGACCTTCGCTCGGTCGAGGAAGGTGCCGTTGGTCGATCCGAGGTCCTCGACCAACCACTGGCCGTCGCGCTGGAACACCCGCGCGTGCCGGGTCGAGGCGTAGTCGTCGGTGAGCACGAGCGTCGAGTCGTTCGCCCGCCCGATCGTGACCGGCGCGTCGCCGAGGTTGATCGACGTGCCGGCCAACGCGCCCGCGACGACGACCAGCTTGCGAGGGGCCTTGCGCGAACTCGGCTTCTTCACCTGCTTCTTGGGTTGCGGCCGGACGACGCGCGGTTGCGCGCCACCGGACAGGTCGGATCGCACGATGCCGAAGGCGACGATGACGAAGACCCACAGCAAGGCAACGAATCCCGCCCGCAACAAGAAGAGCGAGAGCTCTGACATTCGCGGTACTCAGCCCCGCGGGCCCGGGTTGGGGAGGCTGGGCAGCCCGGGCAGTGCGGCACCTTGAGGTGCATCGGCGGGTGCGCGGTAGGTGAGTACCGTCTCGCCGATCCGGATCTCGTCGCCGTCCGACAACGCCGTTGTCGTGACGGTGACGCCATTCACGGTGGTGCCGTTGGTCGATTGCAGGTCGTTCAGCATCGTCGCGCCGTTGACGATTCGGATCTCGGCATGGCGGCGCGACACCGCCTGATCGGTGAGCCGGATGTCGGCGTCGGTGCCGCGGCCGATCACGGTGATCTTGTGCCGGATCTCGAAGTCGTACGCCGCTCCCTTGCCCTCGCGAACGTGGATCTGGCCGAGGTTCGGTGACGGCCGGTGCACGGGGGATCGCGGTCGTCAGGTTGGTGTCGCCGGCGTTGAAGGCGACTCGGCGTCGCGTCGCTGGTTGCGGCGGGAGCGGTCGGGGCGGCTGCGGGCGGGATCGAGGCCAGGTCCGGCATGCCTTCGCGCCCGGGCGCGACCTCGCTGCGGATCCGGAACAGGCCGGTTTCGAGTGCGGGCACGAGCAGCAGCTCGACCTGCACCGGGCCGACGAAGCTGTAGCGCTGGTCGGCGGCGTGCTCGCGAACCATCGCCGCGAGCTCGTCCGTCAGCGGCTTCTCGTACGGCGCGAGCCGGTCGTAGTCGTGGTGGCCGAGTTCGACGACGAACTGGTTCGGGACCAGCGTGCGGTCGCGGCCGACGACGGCGGCCTGGTCGTCGAGTTCGCGCTGGAGCGCGGCCGCTACCTCGACCGGCTGGACCTCGGATTTGAAGGCGCGGGCGAAGATTCCTTCGACGACGCCGCCGATCCGTCGCTCGAAGCGCTGGAGTACACCCACTGACCCTCCTTCCGTCGTCCGACTCTCGCTTGCCCGTGTCCTGTCCCATGACTGGAACACCCGGTATCGATCGTATCTAGGACGCTTCGACGGGCAGCCCGCGTTCGCACGGGGTCGCCCGAGCCCCTGCTAGGCTGAGCGCTCCACTCGGGCGAGTGGCGGAATGGCAGACGCGCACGGTTCAGGTCCGTGTGTCCGTGAGGACGTGGGGGTTCAAGTCCCCCCTCGCCCACTGCGATGGCGGCCGCCTTATGTCGCGCCGCGCAGCTCCAGTAAGCCGCACGATCTCGCGTTGCTGCGCCTTGGATTCCGGCGTGCCGCTGCCGCCCTTGCCAGTGGTCTGAGTCGCCAATCGCCAGGGGTTGAGCCGTTGCGATTCGGACGCTGGGGATCGGCCCCGGCGTCCAGCAGTGCACGCACGGCGGCAGCGCCACGAGTCCGGACCGCACGATGCAGCGGCGCGACCCCGCTGTTGTCGGTGGCGTTGGGATCAGCGCCCGCTTCGATGAGATACGCAATCGTCGCGGCCTGCGCGTCGGGATCCCAGTTAGCCGCACCAGGCTGGCTGTCGGCGGCGTAGTGCAGCGGCTGCGCGCCGCGGCGGTTCTTCGCGTGGACGTCGGCACCGGCGGCGACGAGTGCTCGAGCGATGTCTGGCCGGTTGCTCGCCGCGGCGATGTGCAGCGCGGTGTCGCCGGCGTATACGTAGTGCCCGATCTCGACCAGGAAATAGTCCGTCGACTCCTGCCGGGTCGCGCCATGTTCTACCTGTGCGTTCGCCAACGACGGCGATGCAGCGAGGAGCTCAGTCACGTGGGCTGTCGTCGCCAGCCGCGATTGCCCGAATCAACAGCTTCAACTCCGAGTGGGCTGCCACCTGCCGACATAACGCCGCCGTCCGCGCTATGCGCGTAGCGAGGCTTCGTCCATCTCGATACCGACGACTTGCGCGACCCTGTCGAGATCCTGGTCGTAGGACAAGAGCGCCGCATCGCGGCGCCATGCAACCGCAGCGATCATGCAGTCGATCATTCCTCGAGGCGTGACTCCTGCGCGGCGGCAGCGCCGATAGATCCGGGTGGCGGCGTCGAAGTCGGTGGTGGCATCGAAATGGAGCAGTCCTGGTCGCAGCAGCAGCCGACGCAGATCGCTCTCGCGAGCATCGCTGCGCGCTCCGGCGAGCACCTCCATGACCACGGGCTCCGTGACCATCACCGGGCCATCATGGGCAAGCAGTTCAGTCAGTCGATCGTCGACGGAACTTCCCGTCGCTCTGTCGTACTCGACCCAGGCGGACGTGTCGGCCAGGATCATGCGGCTCCGCGCGGACTGGCGTCGGCGGGAAGCTCACCAATGGCGTGTGCGCCACGCATCGAAAGGGCTTGATCGCGCGTCATTGGCTGACCCGCTAGGTGTCGCAGTGCGAGCTCGACAGCCTCGGTCTTCGTTCGAACTCCGTACCGGTCCATGATCACCTGGACGTAGTCGTCCTCGATCTCGATGTTCGTACGCACCTTGGCCATACACGTATCGTACACCTAACGTGCACAACACGTGTATCGCTCAATTACTCGCCGCTCAGTCAGCCGGGGGGTGAGGCCTGCGAGCAGCGCTGTGAGCTGACGACGTTCGAGCTCGGTTTGGGAGAGTTCCAGCGCCCGCCGGTAGGCGTCGCGGGCCTCGTCGGCACGGCCGGCGCGACGAAGCAGGTCAGCGCGGGCGGAATGGAAGTAGCGGTAGTGGTCGAGGTCAAGACCGTCGAGGATGGCCAGACCCGCCGCGGGCCCGTCGACTTCGGCGATCGCGATTGCCCGGTTCAGCTCCACGACCGGCGAGCCGGTTTGGTGGGCGAGCCTGGCGTAGAGCGCAGCGATCTGTGGCCAGTCGCGCGGCTGATACAGGTGCAGGTCTGCGATGGCAGCTTGGACGGCGTAGGGGCCCGTATCGCCGCGCGCGAGCGCCCGCTGCAGCAGCTGTCGTCCTTCGCTGATCTGTTCGTCGTCCCACAGCCCCCGATCCTGGTCGTCGAAGAGCACGATCTCGCCGTCGCGCAGCCGGGCGCTCGGCGAGCGTCGTGCAACAGCATCAGGCCGAGCAGCGCAAGCACCTCGCCCTCGTCTGGCATGAGGTCGGCGAGTGCTCGCCCGACCTGGATAGCTTCTGCGGCGAGGTCGACGCGACCACCTCCCCAGCCCTCGTTGAACACCAGGTAGACCACGGCGAGAACAGCGGCCAACCGGTCGGGGAGCTGGTGGGCGGGCGGCACGGCAAACGGGATACCGGCGTCACGGATCTTGTGTTTCGTCCGGGTCAGCCGCTTGCTCATCGTCTCGACCGTGACGAGGAACGCGAGCGCGATCTCTTCGGTAGAGAGGCCGCCGAGGGTGCGCAGTGTTAGCGCGACCTGGGCATCCAACGCGAGTGCCGGGTGGCAGCAGGTAAAGATCAGTTCTAGGCGTTCGTCGGGAAAGTTGCTGCTCCATAGTGGCCTCCGGTTCGACCTCCAGCTCGTGGGCGAGCAGCTTGGTCTTCTCAATCAGGACACGTTGCCGGCGAATGCGGTCGATGGCGCGATTTCGCGCCGTCGCGATCAACCAGCCGACCGGGTTAGCCGGTTCTCCGTCGCGCGGCCAACGTTCCGCCGCGATGGCGAACGCCTCCTGCGCCGCGTCTTCGGCCAGCTCGATGTCGCCGAGGATCCCGACGAGCGTCGCGAGCACGCGACCCCATTGCTCGCGGAAGACGGCATCAAGCCCCACGGAACAGCGATTCCCGGACGGGTCGTACCTCGATCGCGCCCAAAGTTCTCGTGCCCTGCAGCTCCTGTGCGACGGCAAGTGCGGCGTCGAGATCGTCGGCCTCGATCATGATGAGCCCGGCCAGAAACTCCTTGCTTTCGATGAATGGCCCGTCAGTCAAGAGCGTCCGGTCGCCGTCGCCGCGCACGGTAGTAGCGGACTCGTCCGCATACAGGCGAGCCCAGCCGGTCACGTAGTTCCTCGCGAGCACGTCGGCGATGGCGTCGGTGATCGGGCGCGTGACGTCGTTATTGCTGGGGCTGCCGTAGGCAAGCAATGCATATTGCATGAGCCCTCCAGTCATTGATCCGTACATGGGTTTCGAGTGTCTGACGAACGACATCGTCCTCGACGGACGCGATCAATCGAGAAAACTTCATGCGTCAATGTCCGTCGGCGAGTGGTGCGTTCGTCATTGCAGCAGATCCGCCCTAACCAGACGGCACTGCTGGAGGCCACGATGACGAACGCTCGGTCTACATCCGCCACAACATCGAAGCAGCTTCGGTGGGTGCTGGGCCTTACCTCGACCGCCTACTTCATGGTGGTGCTCGACGCGCTCGTGGTGACTACGGCCTTGCCACGCATGCAGCGCGACCTGCACGCGAACCTGGCGTCCTTGCAGTGGACCGTCAACTCCTATGGCATCGCGTTCGCGGCGGGGATTATCACCGCCGCGGCCCTTGGCGACCGCTTCGGGCGGCGTCGGGTCTTCAACCTGGGGCTCGCGCTGTTCACGCTGGCCTCGGCAGCATGCGCGCTTGCCCCGAACGCGACTGATCTGGTCGTCGCGCGGACCATTCAGGGCCTCGGCGCAGCTGCCGTTTTGCCGCTGAGCCTGACGATCCTCACGACGGCGTTCCCGCCTGAGCGGCGTGGTCTGATCGTCGGCATCTACGGCGGCCTCGCCGGGCTCGCTGTTGCAACGGGGCCGCTCGTTGGCGGCGTTGTCACCGAAAGTCTCGACTGGCACTGGATATTCTGGCTCAACGTGCCGATCGGGGTGCTCGCGATCGCACTCGGGATCCGACTACTGCCGGAAAGCCATGGAGCGCCGGAACGGGTCGACCTGGTTGGTGTCGCTCTCGTCACCGCGGGCGTCGTCGCCCTGGTCTGGGCCCTTGTGCGGGCGAACGACGTCGGATGGTCAAGTACGGAGATCGTCACGACGTTGGTGGCAGGTGCGGCGTTGCTGCTGGCTTTCGTCGGGTGGGAGCGCCAAGTGCGCGCACCGATGGTGCCAATGCGGCTGTTCCACAACCGGGCCTTTGCGGTAGGGAACCTGACGTTGTTCTTCATGTCGGGGGCTACCTTCGCCGCGGCGTTCCTGATCATTCAGGAGTTTCAGTTCGCCCGCGGATACTCGCCCGTCTCGACAGGCTTGCGGCTGCTCCCATTTTTCGGCACACCGATGGTTGTCTCGCCACTTGCCGGGGCGCTCTCTGATCGCATCGGTCGACGTCCGCTTATGGTCGTCGGCTTGACACTCCAAGCCCTTGGCTTTGGGTGGGTCGCCGCGCACGCATCCTTAAGCATCAGCTGGGTGGAGCTCGACATCGCGCTGCTCGTGGCCGGCATCGGCATCTCGATGGCACTGCCTACGGTGCCGACCGCCGTGCTGTCGTCCGTCGCCCCAGTTGAGATGGGGAAAGCGTCGGGGATCAGCGCGATGTCGCAGCGCTTCGGCGCCGTCTTCGCCATCGCGATCGCGAGTGCCGTTTTCTCTGCTCACGGAAGTCTCGGCGATCCGTCCGCCGTCACCGCCGGGTTCCGGCCCGCGCTGTGGTCATGCGTGATCTTCGCGGCACTCGGCGCGCTGACGTCAGTAGCCATCACGACCCGCGGGCCGCACGCGAGCACGAACGCCGACGCCCCCGACGTCCTCGTCAATGCCTAACTCACAGCCCATCCCTAACCACCGCCTGAAAGGACACGACAATGCCTGACATCTTGCACAGGATCAGCATCGACGCCGCACCAGAACGGGTGCACGAACTGGTCGCCACAACCGATGGCGTCGCGCGTTGGTGGACCGGGCGTCCACTGGACGGCGACAGTGCGGTCGGGGGCAGCTTCGGCGTGTACTTCGGTGACTCCGACAAACCCGCTGCCGTCATGCAGGTCATGTCAGACGCGCCCGACGAGGTCGTGTGGCGGGTCGTCGAGGGCCCGGACGAGTGGATCGACACGATCATCACGTTCGCGCTGAAGGATGCGAGCAACGGCGGGACGACCCTGTTGTTCAGCCATTCCGATTGGCGGCGGGCAACCGAATTCATGAGTGGCTGCAGCACCAACTGGGGTGCCTATCTGACGAGCCTTAAGACTGGCGTCGAAGGCAATGGGTTCGGCGCGTTCCCGGCTGGCGAGGTCAGTCGCTGGGGCTGACCGAACCGGTCTAGACCACCGGTGCGATGCACGCTGGCGGGTAGTGATACGAATCTTCTATGACGCTTCCCGATGTCGGCGCGATCGCGCCGGTCACCGTTGTTTCTCCGCATCTCGACGACGCGGTACTCAGTTGCGCCGGACTGATCGCCGGTGCCCCCGGGACCACGGTCGTCACGGTGTTCGCTGGGAATCCGCCGGCGCGTGACGCGGCAACGTCGGCGGAATTCCTTCCTGGGTCAACTTTTTGGGACAGGGCCAGCGGATTTGCCGATGGTGACGATGTCGTTGGCCTGCGCCGCGCCGAAGATCGTGCCGCGCTTGCGCAGCTTGGTGGGGTACCCCGATGGCTCGACTTCCTCGACAGCCAATACGTGGTCGAGCCAGGTGAGTCGGCCGAGCCAACCGATATCGCGGCCGCGATCCGCGCAGCGATCGGCGAGCTGCGGCCCGCGACGATCGCGTTCCCGCTTGGCCTCGAGCACACCGACCACAAGCGCACCCACGAGGCGTGTTTCCTGCTCCTCAAGGAATCTCCGGAGCTGGCGACACACTGGGTCGCGTTTGTCGACGTCCCGTATCGGGCTCTGTATCGCGCGCAGGCAGATCTTCGACTGACTCGGCTACGCGAGCTCGGTTATGAACTCGAGCCATTGAGTTTCGATCTCGGTGAGCGGAAGATCGCTGCGTTGGACGAATACCCGAGCCAACTCAAGGCTCTGGGGGAGTCGACTTCGAACGCCGAACTGCCTGAGGAGTGCTTCCTACTTCGCCGCTAGGGGTGTGCCATGACCGAGGTACCGCCGACGACATTCGAGCTGATCGTGCAAGGCATCGACGCGTTCGGAGAGAAGGTCAGGACTGTTCCCGCAGACGCGTGGGACGCACCGACGCCGTGCACTGATTGGTCGGTGCGCGACTTGGTGAACCACGTGACGGGCGAGCACTTGTGGGCGCCGCATCTGCTCGACGGCGAGACCATCGCGCAGGTGGGTGATCGCTACGACGGTGACGTGCTCGGGGATTCGCCTGTCGATGCATGGGAACAGGCGGCGCAGAATTCGCGAGCGCGTTTGGCTGACGCGCCTCGCCGGACACCGTCGTGCACTTGTCGTTTGGTGATGTTCCTGCGCTCGAGTACGGCCAACAGATGCTGTCGGACCTGGTGATCCATGGGTGGGATCTCGCTCGCGAGGCGCCGGTCTCGACGAGACGCTCGAGCCGGCCGCCGCCGTCGCTCGGTCACTGGTCTATCTGGAGCCCAACGCGAAGTGTGGGAGGAGGCCGGCATTTTTGCGGCCGCCCGTGGAAATCGCCTCCGAGACGCGGCCAGCCGGTTGCTTGCGTTGTCGGGGCGCAGCCGTAGACGGCGTCAGCACCCGCGTTGCAGCGTTTCGGCCTTGATAGTGGCGGCGGTTTCGTAGGGGACAGCGCGCATCCGCGAGTAGACGCTCGAGTTGGATCGCACGACCGTGAGGCTGCCAGCCCAGCAGCGGGAGAAGCGCAGCCGTGCTCGCCAGACTTGGTCGGCAGTTGTCACGACCTCCATCGTCTTCCACCGGTACTTTGCGGCGAGCTTTGCGGCCGTGCGGGCCTCGCCCTGTGTGGTGCTCGGGTTCGGGCTGAAGCAGAGGATCGCGGATGCCCCAGGAGGTTGTGGCGGGCACTGTATTCCGCCGGGAATCGAGACCACGACAACCGAGCCAGGGAACTTCGCAAGCATGACGTCGGCGGTCGCGAGCCGAGCCTTGTATTCCTGGCCGCCCAGCACCACCACTGCGTCGGCCGGCCGCGCTCCATCAGACGCGGGAACGACGTAAAGCCGGACCTCGATTACCGCCGCGACGACGATCACGACAGCGACGGCGAGATTGATCCATCGCCGCCAGGCCGACCGCCGGGGCACTACTCGTCCGTGCGGCGAATGCTTCGCAGAAACTCGTCGTCGTCGTCCGGATTCGCCCCAGCCGAAGGCATCGTCGGTCGCGGCGTCATCTTCGTTCGCCGGGCTCCTGAGGTCCTTGGGGAGCTCGCCGTCGGGTGTGTCGCCCGTTGCTGCCATGACTGCCGCAATCCTCTTGGCCGACCAGCGATCAGCCATAGCACGGAACCAATGTCGGGCAGCATGAGCACGATAAGCAGCCAGAGCAGCTTGGGCAGGTTGCGGCATTCATCCTCTTTCGACACGATCACGTCGACAAGGCAGAAGATCCAGAGCGCAACAACCAGCAGCAGTCCGACGCCTTCGTAGACGAGCATGCCCCCACCCTCCGTCGCGCATAGATTACTAGGCTCGGGCTGTGAGCTATCGCCAGTCGCCGCTGCGACCGACCGGTTCCGGGCGTCGCAGTGGTCGCGGCAGGCGCGGACCCAGTGTCGGGCTGGTCCTCCTCCTGGTCGTGATCCTGGCTGGGGCGGCCGTCGGGGCCTTCTACCTGTATCCCCGCTCCTCGCACGGACATGCGGCCGGGGTCACGGCCGCCGTCGTCCCCTTCCTCGCCGTCAGCGATCGTGTCGCCGACTAACCCGGCGGACGCGTTGGCGCTGCAGTTCGCGCAAGCGTGGACGAAGGGCGACCTGACGGCTGTCCCCTACCTTGGCGGCCTGAGCTGGCGCCGATGTGCAGACCGCCTACAAGACGATCGTCGCCCAGCTGCAGGCGGTGTCGGTCAACGTCACGGCGCAACCCACCCAGCCGACGGCAGATGCAAGCATCTTCTCGTCGGTGCTCAACGTCACGTGGCACTTGCCAGGCGCCCAGACGTGGACCTATCAGTCGACCGTTGACGTCAACAACGTCGCGGGCAGCTGGCAGCTGGCGTGGAAGCCGTCGGTCGTGCAGTCGTCGCTCGCTGCGGGCGACACCTTGCAATACGCCCGGCTCGCCCCGACGCGGGCCACGATTTTGGACGGCTCGGGGCAGCCGATCGTCGAGGCGCGGCCGGTCGTCGACATCGGCCTGGAGGCCGGCAAAGTCCTCGATCCGACCTCCACGGCGAACCAGATGTCGCAGATCTTGGGCGTTGACGCGCCGTCGCTGGTGACGCGTATCAAGGGGTCGACCTCCGATGAGTTCGTCGACATCATCACCTTGCGTGAGCCGGACTACGAGAAAGTTGCCGCGCAGCTTGCGCCGATCCCTGGCCTGGTTCTGCGCGACCTGAACGAACAGCTCAGTCCCTCGCACGACTTTGCGCGATCGCTCATCGGCACCGTTGGCCCGGTGACGAAGGAGATCGTCCAGGCCTCGAACGGTCGCTACATCTCTGGAGACGTCGGCGGTCTTGGTGGTCTTGAGAAAGACTTCGACGCGACACTCTCGGGCAGCCCCGGATTCCAGATCACCGCGCTTCATCAGGCAGCCTCGCCGACTGTCGTCTATACGCAACCGCCAGTGCAAGGCACGCCGCTTCGCACGTCGCTCGATCAGACCGTGCAAGCCGCGGCAGACGCGGCACTGTCGACGGTCACGAATCAGCCGAGCGCACTGGTCGCAGTAAAGGTGTCGACCGGGCAGGTGATCGCGGTCGCCAACGGCCCGGACGGGCGGCGGCTTCGATGCTGCGTTACTGGGCCAGATCGTGCCGGGATCAGCGTTCAAGATCGTGACGACGACTGCCCTGCTCGAGCAGGGCTTCAGCGTCAATACGGCAGTGCCGTGCCTGCCGCAGATCGTCGTGTTCGGAAAGACGTTCCACAACTACGAAGGCGAGCAACTCGGCAGCGTGCCCTTCCATACCGACTTCGCCAAGTCGTGCAACACGGCGTTCATCAGCTTGGCCCCGAAAGTGCCCGGGCTCACGTTGTCGAACACCGCACAGTCACTGGGGATCGGCGCCTGTTGGTCGCTGGGAACGCCGGCATTTCGCGGATCGGTTTCGCCGCCCAAGGACGCGACCGACCTCGCCGCGACGTCGTTCGGGCAGGGCTCGACGCTTGGTCAGCCCGGTAAGCCTCGCGGTGGCCGTGGCGACGGTGGCCCGCGGGCACTACATCCCGCCGCAGCTGGTGATCACCGGCAAGCCCGCGGACTGCTCGTCGGGCAGTTCCGCATCCGCTTCGCCGGGTGCCTCGGCTTCGGCGCCCGCGGCCACTGCTCCCGCCCCGACGCCCGGCCCGAACTTCCCGGCCAACGTCATCACCCAGCTGCATTCCTTGATGCGCGAGGTCGTCACCCAGGGCACCGGCTCGGCCCTGATCAATGCGCCAGGCGGCCCGGTCATGGGGAAGACGGGTACCGCGGAGTATGGCCCGGGCACAACCCCCAAGACACACGCCTGGTTCGTTGGCTACCAGGGCGACATCGCCTTTGCGGTCTACGTCCAGGACGGCCAAAGTGGCGGCACAGTCGCCGCCCCGGTAGCGCTCTCGTTCCTGCAGAACCTGGCAGGGGTCGCGCCAAGCGCAACTCCCACGGCGAAGTCGACCGCCTCTTCGACGGCGAAGTCGACGCCAACCCCGACCTCCAAGCCGTCCGCCACCCCTAGCACAAGCCGTCAGCGACACCGACCACGAAGCCGTCGGCGACCCCCAGCCACTAGGTATTCAACGCGCATCTGAGTCGCAGGCGTCGGCACGTCGTTAGTGGGTACGAGAAGACCATGAAACTCAGCCACATCCCGCCGCGCCTGGCCACTGGCGCCTTCATCGTGAACGCTGGCATCGGCAAGCTCTCGGCCGACGATGAGGCCGCTGGCCGGCTTCATGGCATGGCCTCTGGGACCTATCCGTTCCTCGCCAAGATCGAGCCACCGAAGTTCGTTCGAGCTCTCGCGATTGGTGAAATCGGCGTGGGGTCGGTGCTGCTTACCCCGTTCATCCCTGCGTGGGTCGCGGGCGCCGTCCTCACCGGCTTCTCGGGTTCGCTGCTCCGGATGTATCTGAAGACGCCCGGCATGACGAAGCCAGACGGCATCCGGCCCACCCAGCAGGGGACGGCGGTTTCGAAAGACGTGTGGATGTTCGGATCCGGTCTGAGCCTCCTTATCGACGGCCTCGGTGATCGGCACAAGAAGGCGCGGCGGGCAAAGAAGCGAGCGGCGAGGGTGGCGAGACTGGAAGACGCCTACGCGGCCAGGCTGCACAGGGCGCACGCGGCTTGACGCGTCAGGCATTATCGACGCTGTGCCTGAGCTACCCGAGGTCGAAGCGTTGGCGACGTTTCTCACCACGCACGTGGTTGGTCGTCGCATCGACCGTGTCGACGTCGGCTCGTTCCAGGTGATGAAGACCTTCGATCCGCCGGTGTCGGCTTTGGTCGGCACGACCATCACCGGCGCAAGCCGGCGCGGGAAATTTCTCGATATCGCGACGACGGGCCCGCACCTCGTCGTCCATCTTGCTCGTGCTGGTTGGCTGCGATGGCGGGCTGAGCTCGCCGCGACTCCGATCCGGCCAGGCAAGAGTCCGATCGCGCTGCGAGTGAAACTCGACGACGGCTCGGGCTTCGATCTGACCGAGGCCGGCACCCAGAAACGCCTTGCTGCGTATGTGGTTTTCGACCCGGCGACCATCGAGGGCGTCGCGCGGTTGGGACCCGAGCCGCTCGATCCGGCGTTCGATGTCGACGCATTGGCAGCGCTGCTGCATGGCCGGCGCATGCAGATCAAGGGGCTGTTGCGTGACCAGTCGGTGATCGCGGGCATCGGCAACGCCTACAGCGACGAGATCCTGCACGTCGCGAAGATGTCGCCGTTCAAAATCGCCGACAGCTTCACCCCAGACGACGTGGCGGTCCTCTATGAAGCCATGCAGACGACATTGCGGGACGCCGTGGGGCGGGCCGCCGACCTCGATGCGGGCGAGTTGAAGGCGGAGAAGAAGGCCAACCTGAGGGTGCACGGCCGGACCGGCCTGCCCTGCCCGATCTGCGGTGACACGGTGCGTGAGGTCTCCTTCGCCGACTCGTCCCTGCAGTACTGCCCGACCTGCCAAACGGGCGGAAAGCCGCTCGCGGACCGCCGTCTGTCGAGGTTGCTGAAGTAGTCACCGCTGGTCTTGAGCCTGCACTGGGCCAAATGGCGCAACACCGCGCCGTCCGGGCCTCATGCTGACGCTTGGATCCGCCGAGACAAGCAAGGGTGAGTGCCCACCCGCTCGACACCGCGCCTGCCGCCGCGTCAACAGAGCCGCCGCGACCGCTTGCGGCCGGTCTCTACCGGACCGGCAGCGCGGGCGTCGTGGCAGCGCCGATACACCGTGGTGCTGGTGGTCCTCGACGCTGTGCTGCTCTTCGGCGGGACGACAGTCGCTGCCTTGCTCCGATGGGGCGCGCCTGCGGGCACCGTCAAGGTTGGCGGTCTGGACTACTACGCGATTGCCGCGCTGGTTGCTGCGGTCTGGCTGGCATTGCTCGCGAGCACGCACTCGTACGACGCGCGCTACCTCGGAATCGGCTCGGACGAGTTCCGCCGGGTCGCCGATGCCGCGATCCGCGTTACTGCTCTCGTCGCCTTCGTGACGTTCGTCGGCAAGCTGCCGCTTGTCGCGCGGGTTCGTGGCGCTGGCACTTCCGATCGGGCTGCTCTCGACCCTTGCCGGTCGCTACGCAGCTCGGCGGGTGCTGCACCGGCTGCGGCGCGGGTCGCACTGCCTGCATCGGGTGCTGGTGGTCGGCACGCCGATGGCTGCCGCGAAGCTCGCCGAAGGACTCAGTCGCTCGGTTTACACCGGCTATCACGTCGCCGGCACTTGGTCGCCGGCGGCGGGTGACTTTGCGGGCTCCGATCGGACGGCGCGCGAGCGCGGGCGCGTGCTCGAGGTACTGGCTCGTACGCAGGCCGACACGGTCGCTGTTGCGCCATCGGGGTTCAGCCCTGCCGCGCTGCGCGAACTCGCGTGGCAGCTCGAGGGCAGCGGCGTCGACCTGTTGGTCTCGCCGGCGTTGACCGACGTCGCAGGACCGCGGATTCACATGCGGCCGGTCGACGGGCTGCCGCTGCTGCATGTCGAAGAGCCAACGCTGGACGGCGGCAAGCAACTCGCCAAGTCGGCGTTTGATCGGGTGGCCGCGCTGTGCTGCTCATCGCATCGTCGCCGGTGCTGCTTGGCATTGCGGTGGCGATCCGACTCACCAGTTCTGGTCCGGCAATCTTTCGCCAGCACCGGTCGGGTCGTGGCGGCGACGCTGTTCACGATCTACAAGTTCCGTACGATGCGCGCCGACGCGGACCAATCGTTTGATGCGTTGGTCGCTGCGCAAGCGGAGAAGCCGGGCGGCATGTTCGTCAAGGACGCGGTCGATGATCGGGTGACAGCGGTCGGCAACTTCTTGCGCCGCTATTCGCTCGACGAGTTGCCGCAGCTCTTCAACGTGTTGTTAGGACAGATGTCGCTCGTCGGACCACGACCGCTGCCAGCGTCAGTCGAGCAGGTCGGTCACGACGTCAGCCGGCGGTTGCTGGTGCGGCCTGGGATGACGGGGCTGTGGCAAGTCAGCGGTCGCTCAGACCTGCCCTTCGACGAGTCGATCCGGCTCGATCTCTACTACGTCGAGAACTGGTCGCCAGCCTTCGACCTGATGATTTTGTGGAAGACGGCGCGTGCGGTGCTGCGAGGGTCGGGCGCCTACTGATGGCCCCGGCAGTGCCTGATGTCTCCGTGATCGTGGTCACGTATCGATCGGTGGACGTGATCGATGCGTGCCTTCGGTCAGTCGACCGCATCGATGTCACAACGCAGATCGTGGTCATCGACAACGCGTCGGACGATGGCAGCGCCGACCTTGTCGCGGCCTCCTTCCCGCATGTTGTCCTAGTGAAGAACAAGGACAACGTCGGCTTCGCGCACGCAGTCAACCAGGCTATCGTCCTATGTCAGGGACGCGCGACGCTCCTGCTGAATCCGGACACAGAGATCGAGCACGGATCAGTCGAGTTGTTGCTCGCTGCACTTGATGGCGATCGTGCACTCGGTGCGGTGGGACCGCTGGTAACCCAGCCGGCGGGCCGACGTCGGGTGCTCGAGGCCGGTCGTCAACTCACCACGTGGCGGATGTTCACGCACGCGACCGGATTGAGTCGACTGAGCGCGCGGGTGCCGCTCATCGAGGGCAGCTATTTGCTGCGCGGCGTACACGACGATCATCCACGCGATGTTGGCTGGCTCAGCGGAGCGTGCATCCTTGTTCGCACTGACCTCATGGTGTCGCTTGGCGGCTTGAACGAGCGCTGGTTCATGTACGCAGAGGACTTCGAGTTTTGCCTCCGGATTACCCACGCAGGCTGGCTGCTGCGGCACTTGCCGGCCGCTCGGGTTTCGCATCACATGAATACGAGTGGCGTCGGCAGGCGGCAAGCCAAGATTGCTTGGGCAATGGCCTGGCGCAGCTACCATCGCGGCTATCTTTCGCATGGGTGGCTCTCGCATTTGTGCTGGCGGGTGGTTTTCGCGTTCCAGTTGATGAGCCGCGCGTGCTACTTCCTGGTGAAAGCGGCACTGAAGCCCGGCGAAGGGTGGGCGAGTGACGCGCACGACTTTGGTTTATGCACAGTCGCGCTGTTCCGACCTGAACGGCCGCGCCAAAGTGGGGTTAGCGCTGATCACTCCGGGCGGTCGCTAGCTGACGACGCGCGAGCGTCCGCCATTTCTCCAAGCTGAACGAGGCCGGATAGTAGATATACGTGACGCGGTCGAGATAACCCATGCGAACGCCCGCGGCCGCGAACCGTCGCCAAAGGTTGTAGTCGAACGGTTCTCCGAGCAGGTATGACCGCGGGCTGTAGCGAAAGTGGCGAAGCCGCGACGAGTACAACACCGATCCGTGAGTGGTCTGACCCCGGGTCAGTTTGGGATGCCCGATCACGGCCGTGATGTCGCCGAGGTCGAGCAGCGTGCGACTGTGCACGAACTCGACGCCCAACTTCCTCGCCCGAGCCAGGAGGACCTCGACGTGGTCGGGGGTAAGCGCGTCGTCGTCATCGCAGGGCGCTAGCCAGGCGCCAGCCGCATTCTCGATTCCGTAGTTCATCGGTAATGAGCCGGCGACCAGCCAGCGATCTGATGGGCGCGAGGGATAGGCGTTGTGCTGAGCCAGATTCAGATACTTCACGCGCTTGTCGCCGGTGCCGTTCACGGCGGCCGCGACGTCGTCACCGCAGCCGTCACCCACTACCAGCACTTCCAGATTTTCGTACGTCTGAGTGAGAACAGACGGCAGCGCGCGATCCATTAAAAGTGCTAAGCGACCTGCGGTCGCGATACGCACGGTTACGAGTGGCTCGGCCGTGGCGTCTGCCGCACCCCCGGCGGCAGTGCGTGCGGCGACGAGAGCTCGCCGGTCTACTTGTCCCTGCCGACGCTCATTCACGACCTCGCGCGCGGTCGCCAGCGATGCGTGGTTGACGAAGTCGCGCGCATCTCGAATGCGACCCCGCCATCGCAAGCTGGCACAGGAAAGGTCTACGCGGGGCCGCTCATCGGCCGCGTCGAACGCCGGAGATGCTGGAACGGTCGCCATCAGGTTGCTCCGGCCGGAGCCGACGGCTCAGCGGCGTCCTGGGTGTCGAAGGCAAGGCATTGCGCGAATGCTGCGCGAATCTGCGGTGTGGGGCTGGCCAGTTCCGAGGACTCGTGTCTGCGCTGTCCGATCCACGCGCGCGCCGAGGAGGTGAGCGTGGCTGCTGCGTCTTTGCCGGCGTACGTCCGACGTGCTGCCAATCGGTCGGCGACTCGGCGGCGCGAACGTTCGGTGTTCCAGAGTTGGTTCCAGCTGTCACGGTGACGCCTGCGGTAGAGGAGCCAAATGTCGGCAGAAGACGCGAACTCGAACCGTTGCACGGCACGAGACAGGAGTTCGAGATCTTCACACCACGTGACGGTCTCGTCGTAGCCGCCAGTCGTGTCGAACACCTCTCGACGGAGAAGTAGCGACGGGTGAACCAGCGGCATGTGCCCCGCCAGGAGGGCGCGTCTCACCACCGTGCGGTCGGTCGGAGCTGCACCGAAGGCCTTCAGCTGATCACGGTCGATGGCGACGGCCTGGCCTCCGACTCCTGCAAGGGTCGGTTCGCTGTCGAGAAACGCGACGCTGCTGGAGAGCCGTGTCGGGAGCGAGAAGTCGTCCGCATCCATGATGGCGATGAGGCCATGCTGTGCCTCCTTGATCGCACGGTTCCTGGCCGCGCTGCGGCCAACGCGGGCGTCGACGCGCACAACCCGAAGCCGATCGTCGGCAAGGTTCGTGAGTATTGATGTCGTCGCGTCGTCTGACGCGTCGTCGACGACCACCAACTCGAAGTCGGGATAGTCCTGGGCGAGGATCGAACTCACAGCCGCGCGTACCGTACCTTGCGCGTTGCGGGCGGCCATGATGACGGAGACCGCCGAAGCACCCACGCGCGGCCCTCTCTCGCGAGTCGGGAACCCGAGGCTCAGTCCCGCTGTACCATCCTGCCCCATGCGGGTGATGAATCGCGTTTGGGCTCGCGGACTGTCAACCGTGGCCGGCAGAGTGCGAACGCAGTTCATCTTTCGACGCATGCACACGCTGGCACTAGCCGGTCGCAACTTCGGGCCCAGCGAGGTCGGGAAGTCGGGCGAACTCGCGGCACTTCACCGGATGAGGACGGCGACTCCTGTCGCGGATGTGATCTTTGACGTCGGTGCGAATGTCGGCGAGTGGACCATGAACGCGGCCCGTCACTGGCCCCGCGCAAGAATCCACGCGTTCGAGCCTTCGGCAGATACATTCGCGAAGCTCGAGGCCGCGACTGCAGGCATGGGCGTGACGTGCGTTCGTAGTGCGGTCAGCGATCGTTCGGGTCAAGTGCAGCTCCATGCGGTCCCGGGGTTGCCAGGCCTCTCGTCATTGCACGAGCGTGATCTGTCGACGCACGGCATGGAGATGACGGCCACCGAAGACGTCGACGCGATCACGCTCGACGAGTATTGCGAGGCGCATAACATCTCGGCGATCGATGTTCTCAAACTCGATGTCGAGGGCCACGAGTTGACCGCGCTACGCGGCGCTCGGAGCTTGCTCGAAGCTGGGCGTATCAAGTTCATCCAGTTTGAGTTCGGCGGCACGAACATCGACTCGCGTACCTATCTGCGCGACTTCGTTGATCTGCTCGGCGATGACTTCCAGATCTACCGCTTGCTCGCCGATGGCGTCGAGTTGTTGCACTACAGCGAACGCGAGGAGATCTTCGTCACCACGAACTACCTCGCAGAGCTGCGCGGCTCAGGCTCGGACTGACCAGCCGATGCGCATCCTCTTCGTCGCGCAGAAACACGACTACGGCCGCCCAGAGCGTGGTTACGGGTTCGAGTACTACAACTTCTTCGAGTCCCTGGTGCAGATGGGCCATGACGTCACGTACTTCGATATCAACTCGGCGCCGCCGGGTGAGCAGCTGAGCGAACGTCTGCTCTCGCAGATTAAGACCGTTCGACCGGCCCTCATGTTCACCTGCCTGTTCGAGAACGAATTGGACCGCTCGGTCATCAAACAGATCACTGGCGCAGGCGACACGGTGACCTTCAACTGGTTTTGTGACGACGACTGGCGCTTCGACAACTTCTCGAAACTCTGGGCGCCGGCGTTTCGCTTCGTGTCGACAACGACTGCTAGCGCATTGCCGAAGTACCGGGCAGCAGGCATCGACGGCGTTCTGAAGACGCAGTGGGGCGCAGCTACGCACCGGTATCGGCCAGACGGGCGTCCGTTGCGATATGAAACGACATTCGTCGGGCAGAACTACGGCAATCGCGCCGACGTGGTCGCGGGGCTTCGGCAGGCCGGAATCTCTGTGCAGACCTGGGGCACCGGGTGGGCGGTCCCCAAGTGGCAGCGAAGAATCCTGGAGAAGCGCGGCCTCCGGCACCTGGGTGGTGGCGCGGTATTGCGACGACGTGATGCACGTACCAGGTGCACCCAGGACGAGATGATCGCCATCTTCGAGCAGAGCCGCGTCAGCCTGAACTTGACCGCCGCGTCTCAAGGTTCGGGGCGACAGATCAAGGGGCGCACGTTCGAGATTCCCGCATGCCGTGGACTGTTACTGACTGGTGCCGCGGATGGGCTCGATGAGTACTTCGAGCCGGGTCGGGAGGTCATCGTGTACGAGTCTGAAACAGAGTTGCCCGAGCTCGTGCGTAGCCTCACGACCGACGAATCGAGACGAGATCGAATAGCCGAGGCTGGCTATCGCCGGGCGGTCGCCGAGCACAGCTATCAGCGCCGCTTCACCGAGCTGTTCGCAAAGATGGGTCTGGCTGGGCGGTAGACCGCAAACGCGTCGGCTGTGCCTACAGCCACCGACGCGCGATGCCGACAGCTAAAGCGACCGATGCGAGCTGCGCTCGATGACCCCACGGAGAGTTGTGTGTCAGTCGACCTGACGCCACCACCGCGGCCCTCTGCCGTGCGGCTCCGTGCACTCGACGGGCTGCGCGGGATTGCGGCGATGATCGTGGTGTTCCACCACACCTTCCTCGTGAGCCCGGCCCTGGCGACGCCCTATCGAAACGCGGGCGACGTACCTTCCGGGAGCCTCGCATGGTGGTTGACCTATACGCCACTGCACATTTTGTGGGACGGCACAGAAGCCGTCTTCATCTTCTTCGTTCTCAGCGGGTTCGTGCTGGTTGTGCCATTGACCGATGGCTCGGGGGGTCGTTCGTTGCGCGGGTGGTTCACCTACTACAAACGCCGGATCGTGAGACTGTACCTGCCCGCGTGGGGCGCGATAGCTCTCTGCGTCGGTTGGAGCGTTCTCGTTCCGAGGCATGCAACGGCCCGAGGGTCCTGGTGGATGAATAACTTCAACTCCCAAGGCTTCACTCGCGACGACGTACTTGGAGATGCGAGCTTGTTGCGGTCAACCGTCGGAGCCACGGACTCGGTCTTATGGTCACTGCGGTGGGAGGTGGTGTTCTCACTGATGCTTCCGGTTGCCATCGTGCTTGCACGGGGACTTTCGCGCCTCTGGATGGTCAAGCTCGCTGCTTTACTCGCGCTATCCGCGTGGGGCGCACACGCCAGCCAGGATGCTCTTTTCTATCTGCCGATGTTCGTAGCAGGCTCGGTGCTTGCGTTCGAACGGCATCGGCTCGCCGGTCTGCAGGAACTCGCGGCGCGTCGCGGCCGCGCGGGAATAGTGAAGGTAGCGACCCTGGTTGTCGCGGTCGGCTTACTCAGCTGCTACTGGCCCGTGTACGCCCTGCACTGGTCACCCCGTCTTACGGCATATCTCGCCGCGGCAGCCAGAGGGCTCGAAGTTCTCGGAGCTTGCATGGTGATCGTGCTTCTGCTGCAGGAGTCCGCCGGCAAGAGGCTGTTCGAACGCCCGTCGGTGCAGTGGCTCGGACGCCGCTCGTTCAGTATCTACTTGGTACATCTGCCGATCATGGTATCGATTGCCCTTGTTCTGGGGGGACGGCCACCGCTATGGCTCCTGACGCCCTGCGTCATTGTGTGCAGCCTCATCGCCGCAGCCTGGTTTTACCGGCTTGTCGAGCAACCGAGTCTCCGTGCAGCACGGTCGATCGGAAGGTCTTCGCCTGCACTGCGCCAAACAGGGGTGCAGCAGCGCCGAGCTCACGGTGCGGTTTCCGCCGCTCGCTGACGGCCGGTCATGCAGATGGGGGTCATGGACGAGTGAAGGCGAACATGCCGCATGCATATTCCTGCGCCGTGAGATCTTGCGGATCGCAGTCTTCGACGTAGCTGCCGTCGTCCATCACTGCATCAAGCCCGACCAATTCTAGTGACGGAAGGTACTCACGTACCTGTGTCGGCGTGTGCACTCGATGAGCGTTGAAGTTGACGCGTGGCCGGCCGATCGGGAGTGACAAGTAGAGCCGACCGCCGACTGCGACGACGCGCTCAAGTTCCGCGCACGCGAGCGCCGTTCCGTTGATGTCGAGCGGGTCCCCGTACCGGCCGAGGCCCACATGCTCAACGACATGCAGACACGAGACAGACGCTTGAGTCGCCGATTCAAACGGCAACGCGAGCAGGCTGCCCGAGTGTGGAGTCAAGCCCGGCATGCCCATTTCGACGGGTCGAATGTCGACGAACTCGGTGGGTGTGATGGCCGAGAAAAAGCCCAAGTACATCACCGACGAGCCGATGTCGACGTGCTTCGACGGCAGCTGCTTGAGCAGGTGTCGAACGACCCATGGGCCTTGATGCACGTAGTGCGGGTCGTAAGGAGTGGTGGTCGTTGCATCGGCGAGCTGCGGGAAGGGCTCGATGGCCGTTGCATCGCCAGCTTCCGCAAGTTGATCTGAATAGGCGCGCAGGTCCTTCAGGTAGCTACCGGCATGCAGTGCGCTGCGGACGCCGTTCGCAAGGCGGCCGCGTGCCTGGTTCGTCTCCCACGCCGCGAGGGCGCGAATCAATCGCTTCTGAACCATCATGTCGCTCCTGTCGGCCGCCGGAAGCTACGAAACAGCTTTTGTATCTTGTTGCTGATGCGCCGCTTCTCGGCGGCTGTCGGCACCAAGAAAAACCACGCGACTGCGACTGCCGCGATGGCGATGTTCGCCGGCACTGTGCCGGTGTGCCACAGCGTCGCAACGAACGACGATGCAACCACGATCGTCGCAGCCCCGATCAAGCGGTCGGTGTCGCCGCCTAGCCTGATGCCGCGGCCATGTGCCAGGCGCATCGTCGTAATCGCGATGAACACCCACGATGCGACAGACGCGGATGAGAGTGCTTGTGCGTGCAGTCGATCGAGTAAGAGGAGGCCGACAACTAGCCTGATCAGCTCGGATGAGACACCCATGATGACCCACGCACGGACCATCCCGGCCGGCAGTAAGAAGGCGCCGAGCGTGTACGCGATCGCACGCGGTAGCTCGGTGGTCAACTGCAGAGCGAGAATGGGCTCCGCTCCCTTGAACGCCCCGCTGAACACAGCAGGAACGATGATGCCCCGCGTCGCGGTGACGATCAACAGCATCGGCACCATCGCCACGAGCGAGAGTCGCACTGCTGTTCGCAGAATGGCACTCGTGCGGTCGATCTCACCGAGAGCCCAGTGCCGCGCAAGGCTCGGGGTGACCGCCGTTGCGATACCTGCGCCCAGCTGGACGAACACCAGATTTCCAAGGATGTAGGCCGGCTGGTACACCCCGTTGGCTGCCGTTCCGAAGCGGGTGGTGAGCGCCGAGCGGAGCACCAGGTCGACCACTGACGTCATGGTCCCTGCGACCAGGCTGGCGCCGCCGAACCGGAGCAGCAGACGATTCGCGGATCGCCCCGCGTTCGCCAACGGCAGTGCCTCTGCTGTCACGGAGCGTTCTCGCACCAGCATGACCACCGCGGCTGCAAAGGCCGAGGCCGTGACAGTCAGAACGCCTCCCGCCAGCCCGAACGGGATGACAAGCAACGCCGCGATGACGACCCCCGCGATCGCTGCGGCTGCGCTGTTGATTGCTACCCGCCACGCGCGCCCGTATCCCTGGAGGACGACCTGGTACGCACTCGCAAGCGCGTTCGCAGGAAGTGATGCTGCCGCGAGAACGATGTACCAAGGGTGGGTGTGAGATCCGAGAAGTGCGTGTGAGATCGGCCGCGAAAAGATTGCGGCTAGCACGGCTAGCACGACGGACACCGCGATCGGGACCGCCACGACAGTCGAGACGATCCGCCGTCGTAGCGGTGCCTCAAAGTCGGATTGGGTCCGGCCGATCAGTGTGACGCCGGCAGTGGCGAGACCGAGTGTTGAGAAGCCTCCGAGGAGCGCCGCAAAGTTGCCGAGCTGAGCCACGATTCCGACGCCGGAGGTTCCGAGCGACTCCGCGAGAATCTTGCCGCGCGCGAGGCTGCCCGCGAGGGTCACCATGGTGGCTAGCCAGTAGGCGGCCGTCCGCCCGGCGATACCGCTTCCGGTCTCTTCAGGTGCCACAATTGGACATCGTCGCGCACGCGGTGGGGTTTAGGCCGCTCATCGAACTGCCGACAGCTGAGGTTGTGACCGTCGTGCACGCCACTCCACCGCGATTCGACGTCCTTGGCGTCGGGATCAGCGCAGTTTCGCTCTCGGGCGCGGCGTCGGAGATCGAGCGATGGCTGGTCGATCGCGAGCGCCACTACGTCTGCGTGACCAACGTGCACACCGTCATGGAATGCCAGCGCGATTCCGAGCTCATGCGCATCCACAACGAATCAGGGATGACCACCCCCGATGGCATGCCGATCGTCTGGTGCGGGAAGCGCGCAGGCGCTCACGACATCACTCGCGTCTACGGGCCCGACCTGATGCTCGAACTGTGCGCGCGCCTTGATGGCTCGCCGCACTCCGCGTTCTTGTACGGGACGACGGAACACACGCTCGTTCTTCTGCAGGCTCGGCTGAAGCGTGACTTCCCCGACCTCGCGATCGTCGGCTCGTATGCGCCGCCCTTTCGTCCGCTGACTCCCGAAGAGGACGACGAAGTCGTCGCCCGCATCAATGCTAGCGGCGCGCAGCTCGTCTGGGTCGGGCTCGGTGCACCCAAGCAGGAGCGCTGGATGGCCGAGCACATCGACCGGCTCACCGCGAACGTGCTCATCGGAGTGGGCGCGGCCTTCGACTTCCATGCGGGTACCGTGCGGCAGGCTCCGCTATGGATGCAACGGCACGGGTTGGAATGGATCTATCGCCTCAGCCGCGAGCCGCGCCGTTTGTGGCGGCGCTACCTGCGAACGAATCCTGCGTTCGTTGTTGGCATCCTGCGCCACCCGCCTCACCTGCGACCGTCGGACAGCTGACGATTGCGTCACCCGCGCACCGCGGCCACGAATTGCGCAGCGACCGTGACCGGGTCATAACGGGCCCGCACCTGTTCGACGTCCGCCTCTGAAGGGCGTGTGCCATCGGCCAGCACGGCGACCAGCGCGGCGGCCATCTCGGCAGCACTCATCGGGTCGTCGACGTAGCGCGCGAGCCCGAGCGACACCTCGGCCAGCGACCCCGCAGCGCGTGCTGACGACCGGGACGCCGAGGCCGAGCGCTTCGACGACCGGCAGCCCGAAGCCCTCGAAGAGCGACGGCATCGCGAGTACCGACGCGGCCCGGTACAGCGCACCGAGCTCGGCGTCGGTGACGTAGCCGAGAACCGTCACGCGATCGGTCAGCGCCGAGCTCGCGGACCAAGCCGCCGACGCCGGTCGCCGCGACGCGCCCCGAGCATCAGCTCGGGCGCCTGGCCGACGACCACGAGCTGCGCGTCGGGTCGCCGCGCCGCGACCTCGGCGAACGCGCGCACGAGCGTGTCGAGATTCTTGTGCCGGTAGCCACCCGACACGCACAGGACGATCTCGCGATCTGTCGGCACGCCGTCCGGCAGCTCGCCCGGCTACAGCCGATCGAACGACACCGCGTTCGGAATGACCTGCACCTTCGCTGCGAAGCTGGTCGCCGTGCGGGCGATCGAGATCGTCGGCGACGAACTCGGAGATGGCGACGACGACGTCGGCCCGTTTCATCGTGTAGCCGGTGGGCCGCCGCGAGCCAGCGCCGCTTGCGACGCCGAGAAGTTCTCCGGGTAGTGCGCGTGCTGCGCGTCATGGATCACAGTCACGACGCGGCCGCGCAAGCCCAACCGGTGTGTAGTAGTTGGGCAGCAGCCAGTGGTCGAAATCGCGCAACGTCGGCAGGGTCAGCGTCTCGATCGCGACCCGGTTGCGCACGCCCGGGAACGTGCACGGGCCGCATCACGAAGGGGTGCGAGATCGAAGCCGAGTTGGAGCGGCTCGGCAGTGACGACGGTCCACGGGTCGCGAGCCGTGTCACCGAACGCAAGCCCGTCGAGCAGGTTGTAGAGGGCGTGTTCGGCGCCGCCGACTCTGCCGGCCCGCACGAAACATGCGCTGACCGCAGTAGCCATGGTCATCGACCCTACTGCGGGCGCGTACGCTGGCAGCCGCACACCGCGGGAGCTCGGGCGAAACCGGGCTGAGAGGGCGACTGGCCGGCAGCACCGGCGCGGGTCGCCGACCGCTCGAACCTGACCGGGTAATGCCGGCGTAGGGAGTTCGCCGGGACCGGCGGGAAGGCAGTCATGGCTGTCCAGATCGAGACCAGTACGCCCACCGCGCACCGCCGAGGCGCCGCTCACCCTCGACCAACCGGCCGCCAAGTCGCTCGGCTTCTTCGATCAGGTCGGCCTTTGGGGCAACCTCGGGGTCAGCCTGCTCGGCTTCACCGGCGGCGCTCTTCGTGCTGCAGCCCAGAGCAGACAGTCCCGGCGCTGCCGCTGACCGCAGCCCTCGTCGCGACCTTCGTCGGCACCGCACTCGGCGCGGCCGCGGTCGGCCTCGCCGCCGTCCCGGGCGCGCGCACCGGAGCGCCCGGCGATGGTGCTGCTGCAGCGGCCTGTTCGGCGGTCGCCTCTCGTACCTGCCGACCGGCCTGAACATCGTGCAGCTGCTCGGCTGGGCCACCTTCGAGATCGTCATCATCGCGTCGGCCGCCCACCAGCTCTGGCCGAGCGTGCCGCAGAACGGCTATGTCGCTGATCGCCGGCGTCATCACGACCGCGCTCGCACTTCGCCCGCTCGGCGTCGTCCGAGTGCTTCGCAAGTACGTGACCGTTGCCGTCGCGATCGTCGTCGTCTACCTGTTCGTTCAGCTGCTGCGGCAGCCGCTGCCGTCGCCGTCGCACACAGTTCGTGGCACGAACTTCTGGCCGGCGGTCGACTACGGCCCTCGCGGTCGCGATCTCGTGGGTGCCGGTCGCCGCCGACTACGCGCGCCATTCAAGATCGCCGCGCACGGCGTTCAGTGCCGCCTTCGTCGGCTACACCGTCACCCAGACGGCGTGCTACGCGCTGGGCATCATCGCGATCCTGAGCGTGCCCGGCCGCAAGCGACGGCTCCAACCACGGCGTCTGGGGCGCGTTCATTGCGGTCTCCTCGGCAAAGCTGGCCTTCGCGGTGCTCGCGATCCGCGAGATCGACCAATCATTTTGCGACGTGTACTCGACCGCCGTGAGTACCCAAAACCTGCGCCCGCATTGGGATCGCGCGCGTCCTCGCCCTCATCGTCGGCACCGGCGCGACCCTGCTCGCATTGCTGTTCCACATCGGCAACTACCAGAACTTCTTGTACCTGATCGGCTCGGTCTTCGTGCCGCTGTTCGGCGTGCTCGTCGTCGACTACTTCGTCCTGCACGGCGATCGGCGATGGGACGTCGCCGAGCACGCGCCGTCGCGCTGGCTCGATGCTGATGCCTTGGATCGCCGGCTTCTGCGTCTACCAGCTCATCAACCCAGGCGTGATTCCACGCTGGGCCGGGTTCTGGGGCCGCGTCGCCACGCGACATCGACTTCACGCCGCAGACCTGGATGAGCGCATCGCTGCTGTCGTTCGTCGCCGCCGGGTTGCTCACCCTGTCGTGCGGGCTGCCGACTCGACGCAGCGGAGCTAGAGCTTCGTGACCCGGACGGCGGTGCCGTAGGCGCAGATCTCGGTCCAGACGCCGCCCATCTCGGAGGTGTCGAAGCGCATCGCCAGGATCGCGTTGGCGCCGCGCGCGGTCGCCTCGTCGATGAGCCGCTGCATCACCTGGTTGCGGCTGTCGGTGAGCGCGGTCGTCATGCCGCGCAGCTCGCCGCCGATGATCGATTTCAGCCCGGCGCCCATCTGGCTGAAGGCGTTGCGCGAACGGACGGTGAGCCCGAAGACCTCGCCCAGCACTTCGTCGACGCGGTAGCCGGGAGGTCGTTCGTCGTCACGATCAGCATGGCTTCGCTCAGCGTAGGGCACGTCCGCGAGCCTAGGGCACGCGCTGGCATGCCGCGTGGCACGCATGACGCTATGTCCGACAACCTGCTCGCGGCCCGCGCTGCTCGACGCGATGGCCGACGCGGTCGTGGCCGGCGATCGCGACGGGCGGGTGCGGCTGTGGAACCTCGGCGCCGAGCGGCTGTTCGGCTGGACCGCAGACAGAGGTGCTCGGTCGGCCAGTTTCCCGGCGTGCCCGACGAGACCGCCGCAGCAGGAGCGCGACGCCGCGCTGGCCAAGGTGCATGGCCGGCGAAGACGTGTCACTCGCGACGAAGCGACGCAGGGCCGACGGCAGCCTCGTCGACGTCTGGATCGTCTTCAGCCCGATGCGGGCGTGGCTGGACGGTCCGGTCGACGGCTGGCTCGCCGTCGTCCGCGATGCCACGCAGGAGCGGGCGGTGCAGCGCGAGTTGCGGCGCCGGGTCGAGTTGGTCGGGCGGCTCGCGTCGGTCGTCGCCAGCCTGAACTCCGACCTCGACCTGCACGACCGTGCTGCAGCGCATCAGCGAGTCGGGCCGCGAGCTGCTGGCCGGCCGATGGCGCGGCCTACGTGGTGCTCGAGGGCGACGACCTGCGTGATCGCGGCCGTCTCCGGGCTCGAGTCGTCAGCTCGTCGGTGAGCGGATCCCGCTGGTCGAGTCGGCGGTCGCGACGGTGCTCGCAATCGGGCCGCACGTCGATGGCGCTGAACAACGGCGACTACCCGAACACCTCGACACTCGTCGCGCGACACGAGCGCACGGCTTGCCCCGGCTCGCGATCGGGCTGACCCGCCTCGACGGGCTGCCGTCCGGAGCGCTGTACGTGTTGTTCGCCGCACGAGCGCCGGGCGATGGGCCGGGCCGAACTCGGCGTGCTCGAACTTCTTGGCGAAGCTGCGGGTGCCGCTCTCGCGAACGCCCGCGCGTACGACCTGACCCGTCGGCAACGCGAGCACGAACGGGCCGTCGTCGACGCCACCCTCGACGGCATGGCGGTGCTCGACGCCGACGGGCTTGGTGCGGCAATGGAACCCCGCCGCGCACGAGCTGACCGGGCTGTCGCAGGCCGAAGCGCTCGGGCAGCCATTGCCGTTCCCGGCGCCCGAACCCGGTGTGGTCGCCGAGCACCAGCTGCCGTCGGGCCGCTGGCTCGAGGTGCTGTGTCGCGCCGATCGCCGACACCGGCGAGACCGTCGTCGACTTCCGCGACGTCAGCCGGACGAAGTCGATCGAGGAGAGCAAGGACCTGTTCCTTGCGGTGACGAGCCACGAACTGCGGACGCCGATCACCGTCGTCCAGGGATACGCCTCGACGCTTGCTCACCCACTGGGAGAACATCACCGACGACGAGCGTCGCGGATCGGTCGAGCGCATCGCCGAACGCACCCGCGCGCTCGCCGCCCTGGTCGAGCAGCTGCTGCTGGGTTCGCGCGCCGGCCTGGCGGCGCCGACGCCAAGCCACGCCGTCCGTTCGATCTCGGCGGCATGCTGCGCACCGCGGTGGCGGGGTTCACGAACGTCGCCAGCGGGCCACGAGTTCGTGCTCGACATCGCGCCCGATCTGCCGACGCACTCGGCGACCCGAGCTCGATCGAGATCGTCTTCGGCCAGTTGCTCGAAAACGCGATCAAGTACTCCCCGGACGGCGGCGTGATCACCGTGTCGGCGCGCGGCGAGGGCGACCGCGATCATCGCGCAGGTGTGCGACCGCGGCCTCGGCATCCCGGGTGGCGAGCACGCCCAGGTCTTCGAGCGGTTCTACCAAGTCGGTGGCGAGCGGCGCCGGTTCGGCGGCGTGGGTCTCGGCCTCTACATCGTGCGGCGGCTGCTCGAGGCCCAAGGCGGGGCGGTTCGGGCGCTCCCGCGGGACGGCGGGGGCACCTGTTTCGAGGTGACTCTCCCGGGTCACGTGTGACGGTGGCTCGCTGAACGCTCAGCTGCCCGCGCGTCGCAACCGAGTGAAGAGTCATGTGTGAGGTTTTGACCGATGTTTGGCGGGGAACGTACGGCCCGTGAGTTCTCTGCGTGTATCGCCCACGCCCGCGAGCGCCGGGTACGTGCGGGCCGTGCTGCGCGATGATCTTGCCGTCTTGCCGGAGCCGGTTCGCGAAGAGGTCGCGTTGGTCGCGACCGAGTTGCTCGGCAACGCGGTGCTGCACGCGCGCGCTCTTGACGACGGCCAGCTCGCCATCGCGTGGGGCGTCGGCGAGTACGGCGTCGAGATCTCGGTCACCGACGGCGGTCGCCGACCGAGCCGCTCGGTCGCCGAGCCGGGCGCGACCGACACGCGGGGCCGCGGGCTCGCGATCGTCGCGACGCTGGCGGCGCGCTGGGGCGTCGAGCAGCACGTGCGTCGACCACCGTGTGGGCGGTCGTTCCGCTGACCGACCGTGAGTGGATCGACCGCGAACTCACGAGCCGCGACTCGATCACTCTCGACGACCAGGTGCCTGCGCTTCCGTTGTAGTGTTCCGTCGCTCGGGTGCCACTGCATCCCCCGTCGGTGGCACCCGAGCGCCTACGGTTCCGCGCGCATGCCGATCTCGTCGGCATCAGCTAGCGTCGCGTCATGGCACTACTCGATGACGTCGTGGTGGTCATCTCCGGCGCCGGTCGTGGCATCGGTCGCGGCGAGGCGATCGAGCTGGCACGGAATGGGCGCGGGTCGTCGTCAACGACGTCGACGCAGAGGCCGCCGCCGCCGTCGTCGCCGAGATCAGCGAGGCCGGCGGCATCGCCAGTGCGCATGTCGGCGACTGCAGTGGAGTCGAAGCCGCGACGTCGCTTGGTGCATCAGGCGATCCACGTGTTCGGCCGGCTCGATGCGGTCGTGAACAACGCGGGCATCGTGCGCGACCGCACGCTGGCGAAGATGACCGCCGACGAATGGGACGCGGTGATCGCCGTGCACCTGCGCGGGCACTACGCGCTGACCCACGCGGCCTGCGCGCACTGGAAAGAGCACGGCGGTCCGGGCCGCATCGTCTGCACGTCGAGTACGTCGGGGCTCCTGGGCAACTTCGGCCAAGCAAACTACGGCGCCGCGAAAGCAGGCATCGCCGCCTTCTCCACGATCGTCGCGCAGGAAATGGCGCGCTACGGGGTGACCTGCAACGCCATCGCGCCGGCAGCCCGCACCCGCATGACCGAGGGTGCCTACGGCGACATCGGCGGCGACAGTAGCGCCGGCGACACCGGGGGTTCGACTTCTGGCATCCCGACAATGTCGCGCCGATGGTGGCCTACCTGTGCAGCCCGGCGTCCGCGCATATCAGCGGCAAGGTCTTCGGCGTGCAGGGCGACACCGTCGAGATCTACCGGCCGTGGACGTCGGCGGCCGTCATCGAGAACGGCAAACAGCGATGGGACGTCGATCAGCTGGCCGATCGGGTCATGGAACTCTTCGTCGATTCAGGGATCGCAGAGCGGACCGGAGAATGCGATGGCCCGGCTGCGGTATTCGATGACCGACAGAACGCCGCCGCCGTCTATTCGTGACGGACCGCGCTGCGTGCGGTATTTGCGCAAGCATGCGCTGCGCCGAATGGCCTCGCGAGTGTGACTGTACCTACGCACGGTGTCGATGGCGCGCGGGCGTGTGTCACGCTGATGAGCAAGCAATAACTGGGGGATGTGGTAATCGGGTGACTGACGTTGGGGTAGCCGTCGTGCCCGGTTCCAAACACGATGGCATGTCGTACCTGTTGATTCCGCTGATTCAGCGCGGGTCACCGGAGCTCGCGCCACTGCGAGAAACATTGCGCGCGTGGGTCACCGTCGTGGCCACGTCGGCCGATCCGTGCATCGTGTTGAACCGCGACGGCCGCATCGCCGGGCTCTCTGCCTCGGCCGCAGCGTTGTTCGCGGAAGCCCCTGTCGAACTCGTCGGACGTCGATTGGTTGGCGACGTGTTCACCCTCGTCGACTTCAGCAGCGCCGCAGAACCGATGCCTGACGAAACGCTGGTGCCGCCGACGCAGGCGATTGCCACCGGCGTGTTGAATCGCGGTCTGGTCCGGCTGCGCAGATCGGACGGCGTGACGCTGACCCTCGATGCCATCGCGACGCCGTTGCACGCCGACGATGGCACGGTTATCGGCTCACTGACTTTCCTCGGCCAACTCGCCGCCCACTGAGTCGCCGCCCATTGAAAGGTCGGTCGTCGTCGGCTGCCGGTTGACCGGCCGGACCGGCGGGATCGGCTGCTCCTCGCGGCGCCGCGTCCCCGACCACCGTGCGGGCACCGCATCGATGTGCTTGCGAGTGCGTAGGCAGCGTCCTCGTAGTTGACCCGCCAACCCCGAAAATGCGGCCAGGCCTCGACGGCGGTGCGCTCGACCTGGAAGCCGATCGAGCTGAGCATTTCGACCGCTTGCTCGAACTCGTCATACGGCAGCTGAATCGGATCATCCGGCGAAGGGTCGCGGCGGGTCGGGATCGACTCGATCGCGGCGAGGTCGCGCAACGTCAGGTATCCCATTTGCAGCAGCAGTCGGGCCTCGACCGGCGCGGTCGTCGGCGCGAGTGCGGTCTGCAGTGCGGCGGCGTCCATGACACCGAGCAAGGCGATCAACCATGAGCGCAGAGGTTGCGGCGACCTGAAGTGGATCAGGACCGGATAGCTGGTGTGGCTCTCCGACACGGTTGCCGCCCAGGTTTCCCAGTTGCTGTAGAGCTCGGGGAGATTCCCTTCGAGATTGAGCCACATGTGGCGCGCCAGGATCTCCGGACCCCACGCCGGTTCGCCACCGCGCGCCGAGAGAACGGTGATCAGCGCCTCGCGCCGGTTGTACGCCGCGTAGAGGGTGGGCAGGTAGGCGATCTGCAGCGCGACGACCACCATGCCGGTGATGCTGGCGGCGATGTCGAGGATGGTCAGCGACCCGCTCGGCGATGCCGCGAAGCCGAGCGTCGCAATCGACGAGCCGGCCTGCCGCATCGCCGCGCTGAAGGTGAAATGAGTGAACCCGAAGTCGAGCAGGCTGAAGCCGATCCAGAACGAGGCGATCCAGGTGAACAGCAGCGTCATCAGCGACAGCGGTGCCGCCCACGCCAGGATGTTGTCGCGTCGCTCGTAGTCGGCGAACTTGTCGGCGACCATGCGAGACACCCGCACGGTCGCATCGAGGACCATGTCGGAAACTTCGAGAGCACGGCGCGTGGGACGACGAAGGTGCGCAGCACGCTCGACGCGGTGCCGCCCAGGATGGCGAATCCGCCGATCAGCGCCAGGATCCTGACGACTCCCATGGCCGGACGATACTGGCTCGCGGCCCGTTAGCCTGAGCGCCGTGTCGCTCTCCAGTTCGACCGCCGCCCTGCTTGCCGTGATCGGGACGTCGGCGCGGTGGCCTCGGCCTGCTCGTCGCGCTCTTCGCGCACCTGCGGCTGCGCAGGCTGCGTCGCCAGCTGGCGGTCTTGCAGGCCGGCGACGACGGCGAGTCGTTCCTCGTCTGCGGCCGCCCGAGCAGGTCGAGCAGATCGCCCGGCTGCGGGCCGAACTGTCCTCGGTCGAGCGGCCGCATGCACGACCTGCGGCTCGACGTCGCCGACGCGCTTCGCCACGTCGCGGTCGTGCGCTACGACGCGTTTCGCGACATGGGCGGCCGCATGTCGTTCTCGGCCGCGCTGCTCGATGACGCCGGCGACGGGCTGGTGATCAGCGCGATTCACGGCCGCACCGAAACGCGCGTCGTACGCGAAGGGCGTCAAGGCCGGCACCAGCGACCAGCAGCTCTCGCCGGAAGAACGCCAGGCGATCGCCTTCGCGATGCGCGCCGATGCTGGTCCGGCCGGACGCCAGCCCACCGCCGTCCAGGCCTGATCGTTGTGCCGGAGCGACGCGCCATCGATCTTGTCCGGCGACGACGAGTCGATGATGGTGCTGCGGCTGCGTTCGATCGAGCGGCCCGAGCTGCCTGACCGACGCAGTAAAGTGCGGCCCATGCCTGCCGACTGCCGTCGCGTCGCTATGCCTACCTGGGGCCCGAAGGCACGTTCACCGAAGCGGCGTTGCGCACGATTCCCGGAGCCGCCGACGCCGAATTGCAGCCGTGCCGCAGCGTGTCGGCCGCGCTCGACGCGGTTCGGCAGCGGCGACGCCGACGCCGCGTTGGTGCCGCTGGAGAACTCGGTCGGCGGCGGGGTGGCCTCGACGATCGACGAGCTGTCGACCGGTGAGCTGCTGCACATCAGTCGCGAGGTCTTGCTGGACGTCGGGTTCGCGCTCGCCGTTCGGCCCGGTACGTCGCGGTCGTCGGTGAAGCGCGTGGCCGCGCATCCCCAGGCCGAGGCGCAGTGCCGGCGGTGGATCGCCGACAACTTGGTCGACGTCGAGATCGTGACCGTCGGCATCGAACGCCGAGGCCGCGTCGTCGGTGGCCGCGCCGGCGTCGCAGCCTCGACGCGCGCCATCACCTCGGCGCTGGCCGCGCGGCGGTACGGGCTCGAGATCGTCGACGACGACATCCACGACCATGCGGGTGCGGTGACGCGGTTCGTGCTGGTCGGCGCGCCCGTCGGCGCCGTTGCCGCCGACCGGCACCGACAAGACGTCGCTGGTCGCGTTCATCGGCGAAGACCACCCGGGCGCGCTGCTCGAAGTGCTCACCGAGTTCGCGGTGCGCGGCATCAACCTGACCTGGATCGAGTCGCGCCCGACCGGCGGCGGGCTCGGCCGGTACTGCTTCTCGATCGACTGCGAGGGCCACATCGTCGACGCCAGGGTGGGCGAGGCGTTGATGGGGCTACGGCGGATCTGCACCGACGTCCGCTTTCTTGGCAGTTATCCGCGGGCCGACGGCGAGCCGCCGACGATGCGGCGCGGCACCTCCGACGCGGAGTTCCACGACGCGGCCGGCTCGCTGGTCGTGGCCGTGCGGGTGCGGCACCGGTAGCCTCGCGCCGGTGATCGACATCAAGGCTGTGCGCGACGACCCCGACCGGGTGCGCGCCTCGCAGCAGGCGCGCGGCGAAGATCCGTCGCTGGTCGACGCGCTGCTCGCCGCCGACGAACGCCGCCGGGCCGCCGTGCTGCGCTTCGACACCGTGCGCGCCGAGCAGAAGTCGCTGGGCAAGCAGGTCGCCGCGCGCTGGCAAGGGTCCTGCGGACGAACGGCAGGCGTTGCTGGCGCGCGCGCGGATCTGGCGGCGGAGGTGAAGGAGGCCGAGGCCGAACTCGCCGTCGCCGACGAGGCGCTGCGGTCGCGTCGCTGGCGGTGTCGAACATCGTCGAGGCCGGCGTGCCCGAGGGCGGCGAGGACGACTTCGTCTTGATCGCCGACGGTCGGGACGATTGCCGTCGTTCGACTTCACGCCGCGCGACCATGTCGAGCTCGGCGAGATCTTGGGCGCGATCGACGTCGAGCGGGCCGCGAAGGTGTCGGGTTCGCGGTTCTACTACCTGACCGGCGTCGGCGCGCTGCTCGAGTTGGCGCTGGTCAACATGGCGATGGCGCAGGCGGTCGCGGCCGGCTTCATCCCGATGCTGCCGCCGGCGCTGGTGCGGTCGCGGGCGATGGAGGGCACCGGCTTTCTGGGCCAGGCGGCGGAGAACGTCTTTCGGCTCGAGGCCGACGACTACTACCTCGTCGGGACGGCCGAGGTGCCGCTCGCGGCGTACCACATGGACGAGATGCTTGACGCTGTCGAAATTGCCGTTGCGCTACGCCGGATTCTCGCCGTGCTTTCGGCGCGAGGCCGGCACGTATGGCAAGGACACCAAGGGCATCATCCGGGTGCACCAGTTCGACAAGGTCGAGATGTTCACGTTCTGCGCGCCCGAAGACGCGGTCGCCGAACATCAGCGGCTGCTGGCGTGGGAGCGGCAGTTCCTCGACGCGCTCGAGTTGCCGTACCGGGTGATCGACGTCGCGTCGGGCGATCTCGGTTCGAGCGCTGCCCGCAAGTACGACTGCGAAGCGTGGGTGCCGACGCAGGGCAAGTACCGCGAGGTGACGTCGACCTCGAACTGCACCGAGTTCCAGGCGCGGCGGCTGGGCATTCGCATGCGCGACCGCGACGGCGTCCGGTCGGCCGCCACTCTGAACGGCACCTTGGTCGCGATCCCGCGCACGATCGTCGCGATCCTGGAGAACCACCAGCAGGCCGACGGTTCGGTCGTCGTGCCCGCCGCCCTGCGCCCGTACCTCGGCCGCGACGTCCTCGAGCCGATTGCGTAGGGCCGTCGGTGTCGGCAGAGCGGTCGGGCGTACCGCGCATGGTTGCCACCGATCTCGACGGCACGATCATCCGATCCGACGGCACCATCTCGACGCGCACCGTGCTCGCGCTGCTAGCGGCCGAACGAGCCGGCGCCACCATCGTGCTCGCCACCGGCCGCCCGCCTCGCTGGATCACGACGATCGCGGAGCAGACCGATCACCACGGCATCGTGATCTGCTCCAACGGCGCCATCGTCTACGACCTGCAGACCGAGCAGATTCTCGAATCGACCCTGATCCCCGTCGAGACCGTCGCCAAGGTTGTCGACATGCTCTCGACCGCGCTGCCCGACCTCGGCTTTGCCGTCGAGAACGGCTTCGACGTCTACCGTTCGCCCGGATACCGCGGTGGCTGGAACGTCGGCAACGAGGTGCTGCCGGTGCACGATCTCGAGGTCGTGGCTTCCAACGCCGCCGCCAAGTTGTTGGCTTCGCATCCCGAGATCGGGGCCGACGAACTGCTCGTCATTGCCCGCGGGTTGGTCGGCGACCTGGTCGAGCCGACGCATTCGAACGGGCGCGGACTCGTCGAGATGGGCCCGCTCGGCGTCACCAAGGCACCGCGCTTGGCCGCGCTCGCGCGCGCAGCGTGGCATCGAGCGCGAAGACGTCGTTGCGTTCGGTGACATGCCCAACGACCTGCCGATGCTGTCGTGGGCCGGCACTGGCTACGCGATGGCGAACGCGCACCGCGACGTGCTCGCGGCCGTCGAGCTCACGACGGCAAGCAACGACGACGACGGAGTCGCGCTGGTGCTCGAGCACCTTTCGCGAGTTGACCCCTCCGGCCCCGCGGATGATCACGTTCGGCACCGTATGGGTCCCTAGGCAGGTGCAGACACCTGCCTGAGGCTCCATCTCAGCTGCCTAAGGCTCGGGCAGCGCGGTCAGCTAGAGGTACATGCCCGGTTCGGGCGTTGGCCTTCAGGGGTCGTCCTGGCGGCAGTGCGCGGCGCATCTGTTCGAGTTGGGCGTTCGCCGCCATCTGCTGGGCGACCAGCGCGGTCTGAATCCCGTGGAACAGACCCTCGAGCCAGCCGACGAGCTGCGCCTGCGCGATGCGCAGTTCCGATTCGCTCGGAACCTCGGACTCGGTGAACGGCAACGTGATGCGCTCGAGCTCGTCGACCAGCTCGGGTGACAGCCCGCTCTCGAGCTCCTTAACGGACGCCGCGTGAATCTCCTTCAAGCGGACCCGGCTCGCTTCGTCGAGCGGCGCGGCGCGCACCTCTTCGAGGAGCTGCCGGATCATGTTGCCGATGCGCATGACCTTGGCCGGCTGGTTCACCAGATCGGCGACCGTACCGGTGGCCGTCCGTCGTCGCCCGGCGTCGACGATCTCGACCTGAGAATCCTCGGGCATGCGGTCGATCTCGACCAGGTCGCCGTGCCGTCGATGCTCAGTGCCGTCGATTGCTCATACCGCATTGTCAGCAGCCATCTCAGGCAGGGTCAGCAGGATCTTGCCCACGTGGTCGCCGGCCTCCATCAGGCGGTGCGCTTCCGCTGCGTCGGCCATCGGCAGTTCCGCCTGCACGACGACCTGCACTGCGCCCGACTCGACCAGCGGCCACACTGACGACCGGACCGCGGCGACGATGGCCGCCTTCTGCGCAAGAGGCCGCGCGCGCAAGCCCGCGGAGTAGACAGTTCCGCGCTTGGACATGAGCAACGCCGAGATCGAGTTCCGCTCGACGTCCGCGCTGGATCGCGAGCACGACGAGCCGGCCGTCCGGCGCGAGTGCTTCGAGGTTGCGGGCCAGGTAGTCGCCGCCGACAACGTCGAGGATGACGTCAACGCCCCCGCCGTCCGTGTAGGAGCGAATCGCCGAGACGAAGTCGTCGCGCCGATAGTCGACCGCCAGCTCGGCACCAAGCGCGACCGCCCGCGCGCACTTGTCCGGCGTCCCTGCTGTCGTCAGAACCCGCACGCCCAGCGCATGCGCGAGTTGGATCGCGAAGGTGCCGATGCCGCTGGTGCCGCCGTGCACGAGCAGCGTCTCGCCGGCAGCACGCGGGCGGCCTGAAGACCGTCGACCACACGGTGCAGGCCGCCTCGGGCAGTCCGGCCGCATGCGACGAGCGACACGCCAGCGGGAACGGGCAACAGCTGAGCCGGCGGGCACCGCACACGTACTCCGCGTAGCCGCCACCGGCCATCAGGGCGCAGACCTGCGTCGCCGACGCTCCAGCCCTGCACCTCGCGGCCCAAGCGCGACGATCCGCCCCGAGCATTCGAGGCCGAGGATCGGAGACGCGCCGGGCGGCGGTGGATAGTGGCCCGCGCGCTGGGAGAGGTCGGCCCGGTTGAGCCCGGCCGCACGCACGGCGATGACAACCTCGCCAGCTCCGGGTGTCGGATCGGGCACCTCGGTCCAGTCCAGAACGCGAGGCGTCGCCAGGGCCGGCCATCGTGATCGCATGCACGAACGCCACCCTAGGCTCCGCCGATCAGGAGCGCCGATGGCATCGCAGCCGTCAAATCGGTATAAACCAGCCATAAGACTCTTGTTTGCCCATCAGCCCGCAGTTCATGATCGAAAAATGCTGCACCGCTTTGCCGACGCGCGCGTCATCGTCGTCGACGACAACCCGGCGAACGTCGTCCGCCCTCGTCTCGGTGCTGGGCGACGCGGGCCTGCGCAACATCGCCTGCGCCACCAACCCGCGGGCGGGTCTCGATCTGGCCAGCATTACCGACCCCGACGTGATCCTGCTCGACCTGCACATGCCCGGGCTCGACGGCTACGGGGTGCTCGAAGAACTGGCAGCGACGAGCGGCGGCAACGGGCATTTCCCGGTCGTCGTCGTGATGGGCGAGACGACACCGGACACCGTGCATCGGGCGCTTTCGCTCGGGGCGCGCGACTTCATCGCGACTCCGCTCGACCCGATCGAGGTCGTGCTGCGCGTTCGCAACATGCTCGAGAACCGCTTCTCTGCACAACACGTTGCAGGAGCACAACTTCGCGCTGAACGACGAGCTCGACGAGATGAAGGAGGACGACGAGCGGATCCAGCGCGAGCTGAACGGACACCTCGAGCGCATCGAGCAGGTGCTCGCGCACGACTCCTCGATGGCGATGGTGTTCCAGCCGATCGTCGACCTGACCGATCGCTCGATCGTCGGGGTCGAGGCCCTGTCGCGGTTCGCCGGCAAACCGATGCGATCGCCCGACCTGTGGTTCGAAGAAGCAGCGTCGGTCGGTCTCGGGCCGACGCTGGAGATGAAGGCGATCTCGGCGGCGCTGGCGCAAGCCGTCGAAGCTTCCCGACGAGGCGTTCCTCGCGGTCAACGTGTCGCCCGAACTGGTGATGTCCGGCAAGCTCGACTACCTCGTCGACGACCCGATCTGCTCGCGCCTGGTGTTCGAACTCACCGAGCACGTCGTGCCGTCGACGACTACGGGCCGATCCGCAGCCGCATCGCCCGGTTGCGCGAGAAGGGCGCGCGGATCGCGATCGACGACACCGGCGCCGGCTTCTCGAGCATGCGGCACATCCTGTTGCTGCAACCCGAGATCATCAAGCTCGACCACTCGTTGACCCACGGCGTCGATCACGATCCGGCGCGCCGCGCACTCGCGTCGTCCCTGGTGTCGTTCGCGAAGGACATCGGCTCCGACCTGATCGCTGAGGGAGTCGAGACCGCGGACGAGTTACTGACCCTGGAGCGCCTCGGCGCGCACTGGGTTCAGGGCTTCCACATCGCCCGACCCGAGCCGCTGCCGTCGTGGGCACCCGCGCTGTCCGACCTCGCTATTCGCCGTAACACCAGCGCACCGAAAGCGGCCGCGAGCAGGCACGCGCTGGCGCCCATGACCAAACCCCAGCGGGCACCGAAGTACTCGCTGACCGCACCGGCGATTGGGCCGCCGATCGGCGTCGATCCCAGGAATGCCACGGCCCACAACGCCATCACGCGGCCGCGCATTTGCGGCGCGGCGGCGAGTTGCAGCGAGCTGTTGCCCTTCGACAGGAACGACACGCTCGCAGCGCCGACGGCGAGCATCGCCACGATCTCGAGCGGCAACGTCGGCGCGGCCGATGCGAGGAGCAGCACGACGCCGAACACGGCGGACGACGTCACCATCGCGCGGATGCCGGTGCGGCCGCGCGCGGCGGTATAGAGCCCGCCCGCGATCGCGCCGACGCCCATCGCCGCCGTCAAGAATCCGAATGTTGCGCCACCGCCGTGGAACGTCTTCGCCAGGGCGGGCAGCACGACCTGGAACTCGTAGGCGAGGCAGCCGACGAGCGCCATCATGACGCAGCGGGACGCCGATGACCGCGGTCGTGGCCGCGTATCGCACGCCTTCTCGAAGCTGGCCCTTCGACCGGTGGGTAGGCGGCGTCGGACGCAGCGCGCCGACGTCCATCGAAGCGAGTGAGTAGACGACGGCGATGAAGCTGGCCGCGTTGAGCAGGAAGCAAAACCCGATGCCGCCCGCAGCGATGATGCCGCCCGCAATCGCGGCGCCGACTGCACGCGACGCGTTGACCATCGTGGAGTTCAAGCTGACCGCGTTGCGCAGATCCTTCGCGCCGACCATCTCGAGCACGAACGACTGCCGGGCCGGATTCTCGAAGCAATTGTTCAAGCCCAGCAGGAATGCGAGGGCGAACACTTCCCACACGTGCACGTGGTTGGTGACGACGAGCAGGCCGAGAGCGAGCGCAAGGACGCCCATCATCGACTGCAGCACCATCATCAGCTTGCGCTTGTCGATTCGATCGGCCACCACCCCGCCGTACGGTCCGAGCACCAGAACCGGCAAGGTCTGCAGCGCCACGGCCCAGCCGACGTCCGTTGCGGATCCGGTGAGTTTGAAGATCAGCCAGGACTGCGCCACCGACTGCATCCAGGTGCCGGAAAGTGAGATCGCCTGGCCGGTGAAGTAGCGGCGGAAGTTGGGGATCGCGAGCGCCGCGAAGGTCTGCTTGCTCAGGGCGATTCGCCTGGCGGTAAAGGCCTCGCTCATCGGGCGGCCAGCGCTTCGAGTGCGGGCAATGCGGCGAGCAGTTGCGCGGCTTGAAGGTCGGGCATGTTCTCCAGCCGGGCGGCGATGGCCTTGCTGCGCTGCTCCTGCACTCGCTCATGCAGCTTGCGGCCGGCCGCTGTTGTCTGGACGACGACGGCGCGCCCGTCGTCCGGGTGGGTGATCCGTTCGATGAGGTCGGCGTCGCTGAGCTTGCCGACGATGCGCGACAGCATCGTCGGGTTGATGCCCTCGAGTTCGGCCAGCTCGCCGATGCCGATCGGGCCGCGACGCGCGACCGTCCCGAGCACCGAAAGCTGGCTCGGGCTGAAGCCGATATCGGCGACCGACGCATTGAGCTGGCGCGAGAGACGCCCAATCGCGGCACGCAGCCGGCTGACGTCATCCGCGTCGATGTGAGTCATGAAATGCCGCCATAGATAGTTGCCTATCGGCAAGCATACACCTGCTGGGCCTGGCCCACCGGCGTCCTCCCCAGGCCGTCGAGTGAAGGAAATACGTCGGCTTCTTCGCCGCGAGAGGCCGTAATTCCTTCAGTCGGCGAGGGCCACGGCGCCGTCGAGGCGTATTGAAGTCACGGCCAGGGCAGGCGAACACCAGGTCGTTCCTCGTCACCGCGACCGGTGCCAGATCACCGAAGGTCGACCGCAACGTGCCGCCCTCGACCGGCACAGTCGCTGCCACGAACGTCGTCGTACCGAACTGCATCTCGTGCAGCCGTCGGCCAAGACAGGCCTCGACGATCGCGGGCGCGGCGAGCGATGCACCGTCGATGACCGCGCCAGGCCCGTTGTCGACCGCCATCGCCCGGCGCACCGCGTTGTTGCCGAGCTGGGAGACGACGCGGACAAGTGGGTTCATGTGGCGGGCCTGCAGGGCGAGCTGCACGTTCTGGAGGTCCTGCGCCACGACACACACGATGGCGCTCGCAGTCCAGATGCCCGCGGCGTCGAGCGTCTGCGCGAGGCTGCCCTTCGAGCCGACTACCGCGCTCGTCCACGCGGAAACGGACTGCAGCTGCGACGGATTCGTGAACTGTTCGAGGACCACGACCTGCTGGCCGCAGCGGCGCAGTTGCTCGACGATCGTGACGCCGATGCCGTCCAGGCCACACACGATGATGTGGCCGGCCAGCTGATCGGCGTCCGCCTTGATCGGTTCGTGAGCGGTGATCGGGCACCTCCGGGATGCCCCGAAGGTAGACAACGGTTGTTACGCGGACGTCACAGTGCGTCGAGCGTGCCGTAAGTTCATCGACTGGAGGGCTCGCCTAGAGGCCGATGGCGGCGGTCTTGAAAACCGCTATGAGTGCAAGCTCATCAAGGGTTCGAATCCCTTGCCCTCCGCCAAAGTCTGCGCGACCGCATTGTTCGGGTGCGCTCCCAGTCGACACAATGGCGCGGTGACCGAGCTGCTCGAGTATTGCGATGGCCTGCCGACGCGTTCGGTGCCAGCTGGTGGCGTGCTGATCGAAGAAGGCACGCGTCACGACGGCATGTTGGTGCTCGTATCGGGATCCGTGAGCGTCGAGCGTGACGGGGTTCAATTCGCGCGCATTGATTCGCCTGGCGCCGTGTTTGGGGAGATGTCGGTGATTCTCGACAAGGTCGCGACGGCGACAGTACGAGCGAGGTCGGACGTCGAGGTGTACGCAATCGCGGAGCCGCTCGACTTCCTCCGCGACAAGCCAGGCGCCGCACTGGCGGTCCTGCGGGTGACCGCCGCTCGCCTCGACGGCCTCACGCAATACCTGGTCGATGTGAAGCAGCAGTACGCCGACCGCGACGACCACCTCGGCATGGTTGACGGCATTCTCGACGTGCTGGTGCACCATCACCCGAAGCCGCCGCCCGCCGGCTCCGCTCGCGACCCCGAAGCCAGTTAGGCAGTTACCGCCAATTCGCTACACCGAAGTCGGCTGCCGCCAAGTGACTGTTTCGGTGCTGAAGACCCCGTACCACTCCGCCGTCCCGTTCTCTGTATCGATCGTGATGTGCGGAGGGATCGGGCCGATTTGCTTGCCCGCGTTGAAGACCCATGTCTTGCCGAGTTGCGCGTGCCAGGAGCCGCCGTCGACCCAGGGGGCTTGGTGAATGTGGCCGCACATGACCAATTCCGGTTGGTATTGCTCGATCCAGGCCGCTAATTCGTTGTCGGGGAACACCCGGCGTCCGTCGTTGCACAAAACGGTGCCCGCCGGCGGCGCGTGGTAGAGCCACACCCACGTTGCCGGGCGGTCGATCGCGGCAGCTGCAAGTTGGGCGGCAACTGCGTCGCGCGTCGCCGGGCCGTCCCACCAGGGACACACGGTGAAGCGGATTCCGTCGAGATCTACGGAGGCGCCATCGCACAGCAGCGTGTCCTGGCGCAGATCTCGCAACCAGCTCGCCACTTGCTCGCCGAGGTCGCCTGGTCCGTCGAGGTCGTGGTTGCCCGAGGCGGCGAGAACTGTGGCGCGCTGCGCAAGGGTGACGAGGTACCGCTCGAGGACGACGACCTGCACGTCGAACGGCACCGGACTGACGACGTCCGCGAGGTCCCCGGGCAACGCCACGACGTCGACGTCGTCTGCAGCCCGGACTAACCAGTCGTAATGGGGAAGGCGGTAATGCAGATCTGAGGCCACCAAAATCCGCACGCGCTGATCATGCCCGTTTTCACGTTGCCAGCGCGTTACGAAATTCAGACACCAGGGCGTAAGTGCATTTTCAAAACGCGAGCCCTCTGGGATTCAAGCGATCACGCCCGTAGCATGTCCGCGCGGACTCCAGGTGGGTGGGACCTGAGGTCTTGGTGTCCGCGCACATTCCCGAGGGGGGAACGCGATGCACCGCGTTATGTGCCCGGTTGTCATCGGGCTTGCTACGGCCACCTTTTTCGCCACCACCGCTGGCGCCGCATACGCGGGCGTCGCACCTGCGGCGACGGCTGTCACTGCTGCGTGTCCGGCGATCCTTGCACCCGCCGGCATGAACCCGCTGCCCGCAAACGACGACTGCCCGGCGCCGGGCGCCCGCACGACCAAGATCCGAACACTCGTCACGCCGCAAGCCGCATCGACGCCGATCAGCACCACGCCGCTGCCGTTCGATCGCACGAATGGCGACCTCCTCGCGATCACCAAGGTCGACGGCACCAACGACCTCGCCTTCGGTGGCAACTTCAGCCTGGTCTACACCCCGGACGGCGTTTCGCACTCGGCGACGAACTTCGCGGTCGTTGACGAAGCATCGGGCGCGTTTTTGTACGGCGGGACTGCAGGCGGCGGCACTGACAAGTACGTCCGGTCGATCGGCAGCCTGAACGGCGTCATCTACATCGGCGGCGACTTCACCTCCTGGGGCGGCGTTTCCCGGTCACACGCGGTGAGTCTCGCCCCCACCGGCAATCCCGGGTCGCCGTACTCGGTGACGTCGTGGAACCCGGCGCCAAGCGTCAAGGTGCGCGGCTTGTCAGTCGACGGCAGCGCGGTGTATTTCGGAAGCGGCAACACGGTACGCGCGGTGAATCAGACGTCGGGCGCGACGATCTGGTCGAAGAGCACCTCGCGTGGCGACGTTGCCAGCGTCTTCGCCTACCAGGGGTTCGTCTTCGTGGGGGGCTTGTTCAATAGCTACAACGGCGTAGCACACCCCGGCCTCGTCAAGGTCAATCGGAGCGACGGTTCGCTGGTCACGGCTTTCGATGCGCACCTGCGCCCGAACACCGGACAGGGCCAGTACGGCGCTTACGACGGCGAGGAAATTATTGCGATGGCGCCCGGGCCTAACGCGGGCGAGTTATCTGGCAGGTAGTGGTGGCCACGCACCCGCCGGTTGTCGTCGAACGAAGCCTTCCTGCTCGACTTCAACACCGGCACCCGGCTGATGCACTACTCGACGCTCGGCGACTGCCAGGCGATCGGCGCGGTCGGCAACACCACCGTCGCGGGCTACCACAACAACAGTGCGAGTGCGGGCAATCCGACGTCGGCGAACTACTTCGGCATCCAGCTGGAGAACACAACGCTCGGCACACCGACCACGTGGGACCCGCGGGTGAACGGCAATCAAAACAATGCGGACGGCGGGAACAACGGGGTCCAGGCGATGTACGTCGACCAGACCACCCAAACGGTCTACCTGGGCGGCGCTTTCCTGCACTGGAACGGCACGACCGGTTCCAACCACCAGTCGTTGATCGCCTTCTCCTTTGCACAAGGGAGTCCGACGGCGCCGGATGCGCCGACCGGTGTGACGGCATCGCCCGGTAATGCGACGGCGACGGTGTCGTGGACCGCGCCGGTCAGACGGCGGCAGCCCGATCACCGGCTACACGGTGACGTCGAGCCCGGACGGCGTCACCGCGACGACCGCCGGCGCGACGTCGGTTGTGGTGCCGGGTTTGACCAACGGTGTCTCGTACACGTTCACCGTGACCGCAACCAACGCGATCGGCACGTCGGATCCTTCGGGGCCGTCGAATTCGGTGACGCCGCAGGCGCCGACGGCACCGGACGCGCCGACGAATGTGACGGCGATCGCCGGGTAATGCGTCAGGCGTCCGTGTCGTGGACCGCGCCTGCCGACGGTGGCAGTCCGATCACCAGCTACACGGTGACGTCGCATCCCGGCCGGGGGGACGGCGAGCACTTCGGGTGCACGTCGGCCACGGTCTCCGGCCTGACCAACGGCGACCCGTACACGTTCACCGTCACCGCGACCAACGGGGTCGGCACTCGGCCCGTCGGACCCGTCGAACCCGGTGACGCCACAGGCGCCGACGGCGCCGGATGCGCCGACGGATGTGACGGCATCGCCGGCAATGCGTCAGCGTCGGTGTCGTGGACCGCGCCGGCCGATGGTGGCAGCCCGATCAGCAGCTACACCGTGACGTCCACCCGGCCGGGGGGACGGCGAGCACTTCGGGTGCAACGTCGACCACGGTGCCCGGGCTGACCAACGGCATCTCGTACACGTTCACCGTCACCGCGACCAACGGGGTCGGCACTCGGACCCGTCCGCGCCGTCGAACCCGGTCACGCCGACCGGCTTCAGCGGCCAGTCGAACACGGCCGAAGGCGGCACAGCGGGTACGTCCGTCACCACAGCTAACTCCGGCGGCGCATCAGGCAACGCGTTCACGGTGGTGAGCAGGGGCAGCGGGGCGACGCTGATCTTCTCCGCGGCCGCCGCCGCCCACGGCTCCCTGGGGTATGCGATCAAGGGCTCGTCGGGCACCGCGACCTTCGTCGGCTGGAACGGCTACAGCGCAACGTCGATGGCGATCCGGTTCTACTACAACCCCGGGCCCACCTTGCCGAGCAAGGTGATCCGGCTGGCGGACATCCGCAACTCCACCGCGACCGCCGCACGCGTCGAGCTGTCGGCGTCCAACCAGCTGTTCATCCAAAACGCCGCCGGGACGACGGTGACGACCTTCGCGCACCCGCTTCAGGCCAATACCTGGTACCGCATCGAGCTGACGATCTCGATATCGAGCTCCGCGGCGACGATCAATGCCGCCTACTACCCGGCGGACTCGACGACGCCGGTCGATCCGGCGTATTCGACCACTACCGGCAATACCGGGACGGCGAACATCACCCAGGTATCGTTCGGCTCGACGGCGAACGCGACCTGGACCGGCACCAGCTACTTCGACGATCTGGCTGCTCAATCCGGCTCGACGACCTTCATCGGGCCCGGTTAGTCACAGTTCGCCGTCCGATTTCGCACCCTGGTCTCCCCGGCAATTTCAAGGATTTCTAAAAGCCGCCCCGTCCATGACCGGCTTGCTATGTTCGCTTGGTTCACCATGCGAGTGGTGCAGCGAGTGGTGACTGGGCGACTGAGACCGGATGGGTACCGGTCTAGGCGGTCGGACAAGTGCGGGGACATCACGTTTCGGCGGCGATTCGTGTTCTGTGAGGGTAATTCCCTGGGGGGAAATGTAATGCGCAAGGCGCTTTCGTCTGTTCTTATCGGCGTGACGTCGCTGGCACTGCTGTCGACGACCGTGATTGCCGCGTCGGCCGCGACGACCACGGCCGCGACCAAGTGCAACGCCATCGACGCTCCCAAGTCGATGAACGACATGCCTGCATCCGCCGACTGCCCGACGCCGGGCGCCGTCCTGCACTCGAACCTGGCACCGGCCGCGACCCCGGTCCAGCCGACCTCGCCGATCAGCTCGACCCCGCTTGCCTTCGACCGCACTAACGGCGACCTGCTCGCGATCACCAAGATCAACGGCACGAACGACATCGCATTCGGCGGCAACTTCACCGCGGTCTTCACCCCCGACGGCGTCTCGCACCCCGCCGTCAACTTCGCGGTCGTCGACCAGACAAGCGGCGCCATCATCTACGCGGGCAACCCGTCGAACAGCGTGACCCCCAGCCGACAACTATGTCCGCGCGATCACCAGCTTCAACGGCATCATCTACGTCGGCGGCGACTTCGACGGCTGGGACGGCGTTGCTCGTACCCGCGTCGCGATGCTCTCGCCCACGGGCACTCTCCCGCGTGGTCGGTCAACGCAGCTGGCACCCGTCGCCCGCCGGCGCGGTTCGCGGCATGGCAGTCGACAGCAACGCCGTCTACATGGGCGGCGACAGCGGATCCGTTACAGCCGTCAACGCCACGACCGGGGCCACGCTCTGGTCGCACCCGGTTACCGGCGGCAGCGTGCACGCAGTCATGCTCGACCAGGGCGCGCTCTTCGTTGGCGGCTTGTTCGAGATGTACGACGGGTACACCCAGCACGGCTTGGTCAAGGTCTCGACCGCCGATGGCTCGGTGATCACCGCCTTCAACGCCAATTTGCGCGCCGACACTGGCGTCGCCACCCAGTACGGCCACTACGACGGCGAAGACACCCTCGCGCTGTCGGTCGGGCCCAACAGCACGACCCAGATTCTCATCGGCGTCGGGGGCCACGCGCCGGCCGGCCTTTCGTCGAACGAGACGATCCTCTTCAACATCACCACCGGCCAGCGCATTTGGCGGTACGGCACCATCGGCGACTCCCAGGCGATCGGCGCCGTCGGCGACACCGTCGTCGCGGGCTATCACAACAGCGCGCCGACCAGAACAACCCGTTGTCCGCCGAACCACTTCGGCATCCAGATCGAGGACAGCAACGTCACCCCGACGACCTGGGACCCGGTGATCAACGGCAACCAGGGCAATGCGGACGGCGGCAACAACGGCGTGCAGGCGATCTACGTCGACCCCGTCAACGACATCATCTTCATCGGCGGTGCGTTCGAGCACTGGAACGGCACCACCGGCCTGACCCACGCGTCCTTGATCGCGTTCTCGTACACGCCGTCGACCGCTACGGCGCCCGGTTCACCGACCGGCGTCACCGCAGTCGCCGGCAACGGCAACGCGAACGTCTCCTGGACCGCGCCGGTCTCGAATGGCGGCAGCCCGATCACCGGCTACACCGTGAAGTCGTCGCCGGGCGGCTTCACCGCGACCGCGCCGACGGCGACGCCGGTGACCGTCTCGGGCCTGACGAACGGCGTCGCGTACACCTTCACGCGTCACGGCCACGAACGCCGTCGGCACCTCGGCGCCTCCACGCCGTCAGCTCCGGTGACGCCCGCGAGTGGTGGCGGGTCGCCAACACCGCTGAAGGCGGCACGTCCGGCACCTCGGTGACCGCCGCGAACTCGGGCGGCGGCTCAGGCGACGCGTTCACCGTCGTCAACAAGGGCGCCGGCGCGGCGCTGGTTTACTCGACGGCTGCCGGCGCACGGCGTGTTGGGCTACTCCCTCACCGGCTCGTCCGGCACCGGCGACCGACGTGGGCTGGACCGGGTTCAACACCACCTCGATGGCCACGCGGTTCTACTTCAACCCAGGTCCGACGCTGCCCTCGACCGCTGTTGCGGCTGGCCGACATTCGCAACGCATCCGGCACCGCGGCGCGGGTGATGTTGTCCGCAACGAACCAGTTCTCGATTCAGAACAACGCAGGCACGACCGTCACCACGTTCGCGCACGCGTTGGCGCCGAACACCTGGTACCGCGTCGAGCTGGCGATCTCGGTGTCGTCGACCGTCGCGACGATCAATGCTGCGTACTACCCGCTCGACGCGACCACTCCGGTCGATCCGGCGTTCTCGACGACGTCGCGGCAACACCGGGTCGGCGAACCTCACCCAAGTGTTGATCGGTTCCGCGTCGAGTGCGACCTGGACCGGCACGAGCTTCTTCGACGACCTCGCCGTGCAGCCCGCCTCGACCTCGTTCATCGGCGGCTACGTCGCACCTGGGTCGACGGCACCTGGTGCGCCGACGCTGTCAGCGCCGTCGCCGGTGACGGCAGGCGACCGTGTCGTGGACCGCGCCGGCTCCAACGGCGGCAGCGCGATCACCGGCTACACCGTGACGTCGTCGCCGGGCGATTCACCGCGACCGCCACCGGCACCTCGGCGGTCGTCACCGGCCTGACCAACGGCACTCCCTACACCTTCACCGTCGACGCGACCAACGCGGTCGGCACTGGCGCGGCGTCCGCACCGTCGACCCCGTGACGCCGCGCAACCGCGCCTGGCGCACCGACCGCGTGTCAGTGCGGTCGCCGGCGACGGCGCAAGCGACCGTGTCGTGGACCGCGCCGACGTCCAACGGCGGTAGCGCGATCACCGGCTACACCGTGACCTCGTCGCCCGGCGGCGTGACCGCCACGACCGCCGGCGCCACCACGTCGGCCGTGTCTGGGCCTGACGAACGGCACCGCCTACACCTTCACCGTCACCGCGACGAACGCGCGTCGGCACCGGCCCGGCGTCCGCCGCATCGTCGCCGTGACCCCGGTCCCAGCACCGACCGCACCTGGCGCGCCGACCGGTGTGAACGCGGGCCCTGGCAACGCGCAGGCCACCGTGTCGTGGACCGCGCCGCTCCAACGGCGGCAGCGCGATCACCGGCTACACCGTCACCTCGTCGCCGGGCGGTCTCACCGCGACCTCCGCCAGCACCTCGGCGACGTGACCGGGCTGACCAACGGCACCGCCTACACGTTCACCGTCGTCTGCCGACCAACAGCGTCGGCACCGGCCCGGCGTCCGCCCCGTCGACGCCGGTCACCCCGCTCAGCGGCAGCGTGAAGTCGAACTCGGCTGAGGGTGGCACGTCGGGCACGTCGGTGACCGCCGCGAACTCCGGTGGCGCGTCGGGCACCGCCTTCACCGTGTTCAACAAGGGCAGTGGCGCGCACGTTCAACTCGACGGCTGCCGACGCGCACGGAGCGTTGGGGTACTCGATGACCGGCGCGTCGGGCACCGCGACGACGTCGGCTGGAACGGCTACAGCGCGACGTCGATGGCGCTGCGGTTCTACTACAACCCAGGCCCGACGCTGCCTTCGACGGTGATCCGCCTCGCCGACATTCGCAACGCCTCAGGTACTGCAGCGCGCATTGAGTTGTCGGCCGCGAACCAGATCTTCATCCAGAACAACGCCGGCACGACCGTGACCACCTTCGCGCACGCACTGCAGGCGAACACGTGGTACCGGATCGAGCTTGCGATCTCGGTCTCGTCGTCCGCGGCGACGATCAATGCGGCGTACTACCTGCTCGACTCGACCACCCCGGTCGACCCGACGTTACGCGACGACGACCGGCAACACCGGCGCCGCGAACATCACCCAGGTGACGGTCGGCTCAACGGCCAGCGCGACCTGGACGGGGACCAGCTACTTCGACGACGTCGCGACCCTGTCGCCGTCGACCGCCGTTCATCGGCCCGGTCACCTCGAGCCCGACGGCGCCTGGTGCACCGACCGCAGTGTCGGCAGTTGCGGGTGACGGGCAAGCGACTGTGTCGTGGACCGCGCCGGCTCAACGGTGGCAGTGCGATCACCGGCTACACGGTGACGACGTCACCGGGTGGTGCCACGACGCCGGCGAGCGGCACCTCGGTGCTCGTGACCGGCCTGACCAACGGCACGCGCGTACACGTTCACCGTGACCGCGACGAACAGTGTCGGCACCGGCCCGGCGTCAGCGCCTTCGACGCCGGTGACGCCTGCGGCGCTGCGACGGCGCCTGGTGCACCGACTGCAGTGACCGCGGTTGCGGGTGACGGGCAAGCGACGGTGTCGTGGACCGCGCCGTCCAACGGCGGCAGCCCGATCACCGGCTACACGGTGACGACGTCGCCGGGTGGTGCCACGACTCCGGCCAGCGGTACCTCGGTGCTCGTGACCGGCCTGACCAACGGCACAGCCGTACACGTTCACCGTGACCGCGACCAACAGTGTCGGCACCGGCGCCGCGTCGACGCCTTCGACGCCGGTGACGCCGCGCTGCGGCGACGGCGCCTGGTGCGCCGACCGGCGTGTCGGCGCAGTTGCCGGGTGACGGGCAAGCGACCGTGTCGTGGACCGCACCGTCCGACGGCGGCAGCCCGATCACCAAGCTACACGGTGACCTCGTCGCCAGGTGCAATCGTCGTGAACACCGGCGGTACCTCGGTGGCGGTCACCGGTCTGACCGACGGCACGGCCGTACACGTTCACCGTGACGGCACGAACAGCGTCGGAACCGGCCCGGCGTCGGCGCCTTCGTCACCGGTGACGCCGGCTGCGGCTCCGACGGTGCCTGGCGCGCCGACCGCTGTGAGCGGCACTCCTGGCAACACCGAGGCGATCGTTTCGTGGACCGCGCCGGCCAACGATGGCGGCAGCGCGATCACTGGTTACACGGTGACGGCATCGCCGGGCGGTGCCATCGCTACGACGGCCGGCGCGACATCGGCAGCGGTGACCAACCTGAGCAACGGCATCAGCTACACGTTCACCGTCACCGCGACCAACAGCGTCGGCACTGGGGCGCCGTCGGATCCGTCGGCGTCTGTCATCCCCGACCCGACGGTGCCCGATGCGCCCACCGGTGCGAACGCAGTTGCCGGTGATGGTCAGGCGACCGTGTCGTGGACGGATCCTGACAATGGCGGCAGCGCGATCACCGGCTACACGGTGACGACGTTCCCAGGCGGAGCCACCACGCCTGCCAGCGACACCCCAGTGCTCGTCACCGGGCTCACCGACGGCACGTCCTACACGTTCACCGTCATCGCGACCAACGGCGTCGGCACGAGCGCGGCGTCCGCCCCGTCGTCGCCGGTGACCCCGACAGGCGCCGCCGACCGCGCCCGTGCGCCCACCGGTGTGCGGCGCAGTCGCGGGCGACGGGCAGGCGACGGTGAGGTGGACAGCACCGGCATCCAACGGCAGTCCGATCACCGGCTACACGGTGACGACGTCACCTGGTGGTGCCACGACGCCGGCAGCCAGCGGCACCACGGTCCTCGTCACCGGGCTCACCGATGGCACGCCGTACACGTTCACCGTCACCGCGACGAACGGTGTCGGCACGAGTCCGGCGTCCGCGCCGTCTTCGCCGGTGACTCCCGCCGCGTCGGCGACCGCGCCTGGTGCGCCGACCGGTGTCACCGCCGTCCCTGGCAACACGCAGGCCACCGTGAGCTGGACAGCACCCGCGTCCAACGGCGGCAGTGCGATCACCGGCTACACGGTGACCGCATCGCCAGGGGGTGTGACGGCGACAACTGCCGGTGCAACGTCGGCAGCGGTTATCACGCTCACCAACGGCACGACCTACACCTTCACCGTGACCGCCAACAACAGCGTCGGGACAGGCCCGGCATCGGCGCCGTCCAACGTCGCGACTCCGACGGCTGGCACGTTCGTCAAGAACACGGCTGAAGGCGGCACGTCGGGCACATCGGTGACTGTCGCCAACTCGGGCGGCGCTTCGGGCAACGCGTTGACCGTGGTCAGCGAAGGGCACTGGCGCCGCACTGAACTACTCGACCGCAGCGGCCGCGCATGGTTCGCTCGGCTACGCGCTGACCGGTACGTCGGGCACCGCGACGCTCATGGGCTGGAACGGCTACAGCGCTCCGTCGATGGCGATCCGGTTCTACTACAACCCCGGGCTCGACGTTGCCGAACCAAGTGCTGCGGTTGGCTGACATCCGCAACTCGTCGGCTACCGCCGCACGAGTCGAGCTGTCGGCGTCCAACCAGATCTTCATCCAGAACGCCGCCGGCACGACGGTGACGACGTTCTCGCACGCGCTGCAGGCGAACACGTGGTACCGCGTCGAACTGACGATCTCGGTGTCGGCGTCGGCGGCGACGATCAAGGCCGCGTACTACCTCGGCACGTCGACGACGCCGGTCGATACCGCGTACTCGACGACGACGGGCAACACCGGCACGGCGAACATCACGCAGGTCTCGATCGGTTCGGCAGCGAGCGCAACGTGGACTGGTACCAGCTTCTTCGACGACCTGGCCGCCGAGTCGCAGTCGACCGCGTTCATCGGCCCGTGATCCTGCAACTAGCGAAGTCAGATGCCTCGGGGCAGCGGGATCAGCAGGTTGTTGTTCCCGGGCTGCCGCGTCAGGTCGATCTGGCGGCCGCCTGACTCAAGCGCGCGGTAGATCAGGTCGGCGACGTCGGCGATGGCGTCGACGAGACGGTAATCGCGCTGCCCATTGCCCGACCAGCCGTTCGCGCCGTTGACGTGCTGCCGTTCACGTAGGGGTCGTTGTCGCCCATGACGCCGATGTAGCGGTTCTGCATCGGGCGGGGTGCGTCCTCGGCTGCCGAGACGCCGATGACGTCGGCGTCCGGATTGAGTGTGTCGATTTCGGCCCGGTCGAAGATCGGGGTGTCACTGGCCACTGACACCAGCGGCCGCCCGTCGAATCGGATGCCGTAGTAGACCCGCTGGCCGGCGCGCACCGGTACCGGACGCTCGAGCGCGAACGTCTGGCCGCGCGATCCGATGACGCTTCGCACGGTCATATCGCGCGTCGACAGCATTTCAGTCATGACTTTGCCCCCAGCTAAGAGTTTTCCCGACGTCAAAGTAGTCACGCAGCTCGTACAGCGTTCCTACGTCGGTCAAACAGTTGTAGAACAGCGGGCAAATGACGGGCCCTGCAGCGGCTGCGCCGGACTACGCCGGAGCTACTCGTCGGGGCGGTGATAGCCGAAGAAGCCGCGCTTCTTGATGAGCTCGCCGACCTCGGCGGGCACCATCGTCTCCCAGCTCGCGTCGCCGCTGGCGATCCGGCGCAACACGTCGCGGCTGAGGATCGGCAGGTAGTCCGGCTTGTAGTTGTCGAGGCCGACGAAACTGCCGCGCCTGGCGAGGTAGTCGTAGAGCGGCTGGAGGTCGTCGCCCACCGAGAGGTCGTCGACGGTCGTGACCCGGTCGTCGCGCAGCATCGGGTAGACGAAGAGCTTGAGGTCGTTCTTGAAGAGCCGGCCGAAGCTCTCGAGGATGCCGCCGGGCAACGCCGCGTGGTTGCTCTCGTGGAACAGGTCCATCAGGCTCGGCACGCCCATGACCATGCCGATGCGCCCGTCGGTGCGCCACGCGAGGTAGGCGGCCAGCCGGTGGTACTCGACGTAGTCGGAGATCAGCACGGTCATGCCGCAGGCGGCGAGCAGATCGGCGCGGGCCAAGAAGTCGCGCCGGTCGACGTCACCGCCGCCGGCGAGCAGGTTCGCCATCGTCAGCTCGGTCAGCATCAGCATTTCGCGGCTCGCGACGTCGGGGTCGGAAATGAACTTCGCCAACGCCGACTCGAGCATGTCGATGTTGACGACGGTGGGCGGCCGGAAGCTGCCGCGCTCGACGAGGATCGCCTTCTTCCGCAACACCTCGCTCGGCTGCAGCACCTCGCGGTCGGGGCCGAACATCGCGGCGCCGCTCAGACCGACCTGCACGAGCTTCAGCGCCATCAGCCGGTTGTCGACCGAGCGGAACTCGATGCCTTTCAACTCGATCATGTCGATCTCGATGCGGCCCGTGGTCAGCCGGTCGAGCAGGCTCTCGACGAGCAGTTCGGGCTCGTGGTGCTGGAAGAACGCGGCGTGCAGCAAGTTGACGCCGACGATGCCGAGCGCTTCCTGCTGCAGCGCTGCTTCGACGTCCAGCATGCGCACGTGCATGATGATCTGGCTCGGCTCGTCGTGCGGGTGGGCCTGGAACTTCACGCCCATCCAGCCGTGACACTCGTTGCCGCCGCTGAAACTGCGCGCCGTGACGGTGTCGGCGAACGCGAAGAAGGCGTTCGAGTCGCCGCGCTCGGCGTCGAGCCGCTCGATGTTCAGGTGGAACTCGAGATCGAGCATGGCCTGCAGGCGCGGCATCGAGACGTACCTGCCGGACTTGCCGTAGACGGCGTCGCTGACGGCCATGTCGTAGGCGGAGATCGACTTCGCCACGGTGCCCGCGGCGCCGCCGGCGCGGAAGAACCATCGAGCGACTTCTTGGCCGGCGCCGATCTCGGCGATCGTCCCGTACCAGCGCGGATCGAGGTTGATCCGCAGCGCCTTTTGAAGGGTGTCAGCGGTGGCGTCCACGCGCCGCGCTCCTCTCGGCGTCCGATCGGATCCGACGGCCGGAGACTACCGGAGCGAAGCGCTCGCGACGCTATTCGACAGCAGTGCGCCTACTGCGGGCTGACCCGCTCTGCCGCGACCTTCTCGATGGCAGCGGCGATCTCAGGGTGCTGCTGCTGCAGCTCGCGAAAGCGGGTGCCGAACATCGTCCAGACCGTCGACGGCGTCGTGATCGTCACCGTCGCGGTTTGCCGACCGTCGCCGAGCATCGAGAGCTCGCCGAAGAAAGTCGCCCGCGCCCAACGTGCGCACGACCTTGCCGCCGACGATCACGTCCGCCGTCCCGTCATGCAAGACGAAGAAGGCGTAACCCGAGGCACCCTCGTGCGTCAGCTTGTAGCCGGGGTCGAACTCCCCGACGTCCAGCCACGTAGCGACGACGCGCTGGTCTGAATCATCGAGACCCGCGAACAGCGCGATGCGCGACAGGTCGCTCGGGTTGACGGCTGACATCTGTACCTCCGTGGGCACGCTCGTCGGACGCAGGAAACAGTAATGGACGGCGTTCGCTGCGCGGTCACCTCGGACCGGTCGTTCACCCAGCAGTCACCATCCGTTCACCGCGCGCCCGAACAGACGGGTTACGGTCCCGAGGTGGTCGGGGCGCAAATATCGAGCGGAGGCTCGCTTGCGCATAGGCCCTCGACGTTTGCGGCTCGACGTCGCGCTCGCGCTCGCGTCGGTTGCGAACCGGGCCTACAGCGTGGCTCTCGTCGTTTACGTCTACAACGCCACCCACTCGTCAGCCTGGGTGGCGGCCGCTGCCGCCGCTGCGCTACCTGCCCGGCATCGTGACGAGCGTCTTCGCTGTGCGGATCCTCGACCGCTTCCCGCCTCGCAAATTGCTTGTTCTGTCTGACATCTGTTGCGCCATCGCGATCGCTGCGATGGCATCCGCCATGTTTGTCGAGGCGCCGCCGGCCGTCGCGATCGCGCTCGCCGCTGTCGTGCGCATCGCGGCGAGTGGGCAGGCTCCCGCTGCGGCGTTGCTGCTCCCGATCGTGGCCGGCGGCGGCGACCTTTCCCGGGTCGCGTCAAGGCAGGCCACCACCGACAAGCTCCTGCTGCTCGCGGGCCCGGCAGTCGGCGGCCTGCTGCTGATCGTGATCAGTCCGGCGGTGGAGATGCTCGTGCTCGCCGCGCTCGTGGCCCTCGCCGCCGTTGTGAGCCTCGGGCTTCCCTCGCCCGGGCAGCTGCGGCCACTGCCGGCCGACCCGGCCGTCGGCAGGCGCCGCAGAATGCGCGCACACACGACGTCGGGCATCAGCATCTTTCGTGGCCCTGATGGGTCTGTCGGGCCTTGTCTACGGGACCGACACCGTCCTGCTCGCCGTTCTCGCCAGCACCCGGCTGCACCTTGGCGACGCCGGTTATGGCGAGTTGTTCGCGGGCCTCGGCACTGGCGGGGTGCTTGCCGCGCCCGTCGTCAACCGGATCGTGCGGCAGCACCGCCTCGCGCGGTTGGCTGCTGCTGTGCATGGTCGTCTACTGCGTGCCATCGGTGCTGATCGCGCACACCCACAATGCGGCGCGCGGTCGTCGCGCTCGAGGCGCTTCGCGGAGCCGGCGCGCTCGCTGTCGACGTGGTGGCGCTGACTGAGCTCCAACGGTTCGTGCTGCCGCAGGGATTGCCGCTCCTGACCGCGCGGCTGACCTCGGTCGTCTTCGGTGCGGTCGCGATCGGTGCGCTCGCCACCCCGCTTTGCCTCCATGCATTCGGGACGACGGGCACGCTGACCCTCCTCGGGGTGGTGCCGCCGATCGTCGTGATCGGCGTCTACCCGGTGCTGCGCCGATCCGACAACGCCTCGACCGAGCCGGTTCGAGGAGCTCGAACCGCGCATCGTCGTGCTCCAGCACCTCGGGCTCTTGCAGGCGTCGTCGCGGCCGGTACTCGAGCGGCTCGCGGCCGACATCTCCGAGCTCGGCATTTCAGCCGGGACGACGATCATCCGCGAGCACGATGTCGCCGACGCCTTCTATGTGGTGCGGGCCGGCGAACTCGAGGTGTTCGTCGGGATCGGCACGTGAACGACCTGCACCCTGGCGACTGGTTCGGCGAGATCGGCCTGCTTGAAGGCAGTGCCGCGGACGGCGACCGTGAGAACGGTGGTGCCGAGCGTGATTTACCGAATCGGCGGCGAGGCGTTCCTTGAGGCGTTCGCCCAGCTGCCGCCGTCGCCGAGCCTGCTCGACAGCGTCGCGGCGCGTCTCGCGGTCAGCCGGTTGGAGGCCGCTGCGTCAGCCCAGAACTGACCCGACCGCCAGACACGCGGGCTCGCAGCGTGCGACCATGAAGTCCCGCCATCCTTTAGGACCTCGGCTTTGTCCATCAGCAACGCTGATCGCCCGGCGAGCCACTCGACCGACCTCGAGCCGTTCGTGTCCGAGCTCGCGCGCAAGTGGCTGCAAGAGACGCCCGATCTGCGTGCGCGGCAGTTGGTCGGCACCCTGGTTTTCGCCGACATCTCCGGCTTCACCCGGCTCACCGAGCGGCTCGCCGCGAGGGGCCGCTTCGGCGCAGAGGAGATGTCCGACCACCTCGATGTCGTGCTCAGTGCGCTGCTCACCGCCGCGTACGACCACGGCGGTTGGCTGGTCAAATGGGGCGGCGACGCGTTGCTGCTGATGTTCGACACCGCCGACCACGCGCTGCGCGCGTGCGACGCAGCCGCGGCGATGCAGTCGACGATGCGACGCGTCGGCACGCTCGAGACGTCAGTCGGCCGGGTGCGCTTGCGGATGTCGATCGGCATTCACACCGGCATGTTCTCCTTCCATTTCCTCGGCCAGCGTCATCGTGAACTGCTCATCACCGGCGACGCGGCCACCGTGACCGCAGCCCTCGAGGCAACGGCGGAGGCCGGCGACATCCTGGTCAGCCCGACGACGGCGGAGCTCCTGCCGCCGGCGTGCCTCGGCGACGCCAAAGGGCCCGGGATCCTGCTTGCCCACGCGCCACGATGCGAGCGTGATCGACGACCTCGAGCCGTCGCCGTCCGCCGATGTCATCGGGCTGATCCCTGAGCTGGTGCTCGACCATCTCGTCAGCGGCGGCGGTATCGGCGAGCACCGCCAGGTGACGGTCGCCTTCCTGGAGTTCTCCGGCCTGGCGAAACTGCGCGCGGACTCAGGCGACGAGGCGGTCGACGACGCGCTGCAGCACCTCGTCGAGGTGACGCAGGAGTCCTGTCACCGCAACGTCGTGTCGTTCCATGAGACCGACATCTCCGCTGACGGCGGCAAGATCATGCTGGTCGCCGGCGCGCCCAGAGGCCTTGAGGATCCGGCCGAGGCGATGCTCTGCGCCCTGCGCCAGATCTTCGAGGATCCCGGTCCGCTGTCGGTTCGCGCGGGCGTGACCGCGGGCCGCGCGTTCACCGGCTCGGTCGGCCCGGCCCGCCGACGGTCGTACTCGGTCAAGGGCGACGTCGTGAACCTCGCGGCGCGCATCATGGGCAAGACACCGATCGGCCAGATCTGGGCGCTGCCCGTGGTCGCGGAATCCTCGCGCACGCAGTTCGACCTCGGCGAGGTGCCGCGCTTCTCGGTGAAGGGCAAGGTCGCGCCCGTTGTCGTGCGATCCGTCGGGCTACCCCTTGCTCGCATCGACGTGCAGCCGCGACCTGCCGCTGATCGGCCGGGCCGACGAGATGACCATCCTCGACGCGGCGCTGGTGCGGGCCCGCGAGGGCACGGGCGAGCACATCGATCTGCTCGGCGCCGCAGGCATCGGCAAGACCCGCCTGCTCGCTGAGCTCCAGCGCATGGCCTGCGACATGCGGGTGGTCGCTGCGGCCGCCGAGCCGTACCGCGCGTCGTCTCCGTACGCGCTCGCCGCGCCGCTGCTGCTCGACGCGATCGGCGCCGGCGACGTCGCCACCGCTGCGCTGCCCGACTGGCTCGACCAATGGTGTTCGCAGCGCGCGCCCGAGCTCGCGAACTGGCTGCCGCTGCTCGGGCCGCTGCTCGGCATCTCGATGCCCGACACGGCGCAGACCCGCGACCTGGCGCCGGAGTTTCGCGTCGACGGACTGCACGCCCTCGTGCTCGACATGTTGAAGGCGGCGCTGCCCGGCCCGACGCTGCTCGTCGTCGACGACCTGCAGTTCGCCGACGAAGCATCGGAGGCGCTGCTGCGCCACATCGCGCAGCAGGTGGCCAGCCAGCCGTGGCTCATCGTGTTGGCGGGTCGAGGCGATGGCCCCCGACCCGACTCCGACGAGTCGGTCACGTTGGTCATCGAGCCGCTCGGACCGGTCGACGCCGAGGTCTTCATCTACGCCGACACCGACGACGCACCACTTGCGCCGCACATCGCCGGCGCCGTCGTCGCGCGAGGCGGCGGCAACCCGTTGTTCCTTCGCCACCTCGCCGCTACCGCGCGCACGGCCCGCGGCACGCTCGACCTGCCCGACACCATCGAGACGGTGGTCGCCGCGCGCATCGATCGGCTCGCCCCTGCTGCCCGCGAGGTCCTGCGCGCCGCTGCGGTCGTCGGCATGTCGGTCGACCCCGAGCTGCTCGGCGAGTTGCTCGATGAGGATGCAGCGCGCGCGCTCGAGTACCTCGGTGAGTTCCTTTCATCGGACGGCGGGGAGTTGCGGTTTCGGCAGGCCGTGATCCGAGACACGGCGTATGAAGGACTCGCGTTTCGGCGGCGGGCTGCCTTGCACGGTCGGCTTGGCGCAGTTGCTGACGGATCGTCACCGAGACGATCCAGAGTCGATCGACGCGATCTTGTCTCTGCACTACTTCGAAGCCGGCAACCACGAGGACGCGCTGCGCACCAGCCGAGCGGCGGCGATCGCGCGGCCGACGCCTACGCAAACACCGAAGCTGCTGCGCTGTACCGCAGGGCCATCGCTGCTGCCGAGCGGCTGCCGGCGTAGATGTCGCTGTCCGCGCGGAGCTGTTCGAACGGTTCGGCGACGTGCAACGTGCGGCTCGGCGAATACGACCGTGGCGACCTTTCGTACTCGACCGCATCGCGGCTGCTGCGCACCAACCCACTTGTCGTCGCCCGGATCGGGCTGAAGCGAGCGCGCAGCGCCGCGCGAACCGGTGCGTACGGCGTATCGCTGCGCCGGCTGCGGCGAGTGGCGGAGGCGTTGGACGGCGTCCCCGGCGTCGGCCGCCGCGATCTGCGGGTCGAGATGCAGATGAGCATCGCGTTCACCCAGTTCCGGCAAGGGCGGCTCGCCGCGGCTCGGGTCAGCTGCCAGTACGTCATCGACCATGGCCACGCCCGACGCACGCCTGATGTCGTCGCCGATGCGCTCGCCATTATCGACGTCGTTGAGGTGAACCTGGGGCATCCCGTCGACGGACGCAGCGCGCGCAGAGCACTGCGGCTGCACGAGCGTCGTGGCGACTTGGCGGGCCAGGCTCGGGTGCTCACCCAGATCGGCTATCGCGCGTACTTCGACGGCCGATGGGACGACGCCGTCGACGTTCTACACGCGAGGCCAGCGAACTCGTTCGAGCGGCTCGGTGACTCGTCGAACGTCGCGGTGGCCAACGGCAACATCGCGGAGATCCTGCTCGATCAGGGCCGCCTCGAGGACGCCGAAGTGGCGCTGCGCGAAGCGATTCGGGTGTGGCGAGCGTCGGGTTCGGAGAACGACGTCGCGTTCGGCCGCGCGCTGCTCGGCCGGGTGCTCGCTCGGCAAGGCCGCTACGACGAGGCGGACGTCTGCTGCAGCAGGCCCGGGACTCGCTTCGTCGAGCAGGGCGCGAAGATGGACGTCATCGACGCCGACGTCTACCAGGCCGAATGCCTGCTCCTTGCGCGGCGGGCACGCCGCAGCGCTGGATCTGGCCGAGGCGTCATTGGTCGCCGCCGGCCGGCTGTCCGACCAGCCGGCGCAGGCACCGTTGCTGTACCGGGTGATCGGCGCGTGCCACGACCCGCTCGGCAACGTGCCGGACGCAGACGTCGCCTACGAGCGCGCGCTGACGGTGGCCAGGCAGCGTGGCGCCGCGCACGAGGTCGCGTTCACGGTCGCGGCCATGGCGCAGCGCGCGACGCACGCGCCGGCCAGACCTTCGATCGAGCGCTTGCTCGCCGAGGTGCTGCCCGCTGCAGCGCCGGCTCGGACTGGTCATCGACCTCACGACTGTCGAAGCGATGCCGCAGCCGTCGACTGACACATCGACGACGCTCACGCGAACGGCCGAGCGTTCGCCGTAGCGTAGCTGTCATCGCATAATGCGCGGGTCCGCCGTGCCGCTGAGGATGACGACTGTCTCAGTGGTCCTGGTGAACTTGATCGACTTCACGCACGGGCCGGTGAAGTTCTTGAAGCAGCACCGGCAGCACGCCCTCGTACTCCTGGTTGACCGGGCTGAAGTACGTGGTCTTGTGCAAGAAGATGTCGAGGAACGGCGTCGGCTGGCCGTAGCAGAACACCAGCGAGCCCTGCTTGATCGGGATCGTGATGGTGATGGTCTTCTTCCGGTCGCCGCTGAAAGTCAAAATGCCTGCCGTCGCGCCGGTGCACGGGTGGATCGGCGCGACGTTGCCGCCGAAGGTCGCCGTGATGATCGCGTTGCCCGTACCGGGCTGCGCCGCGATCGCGGCGGTCAGCCCGTCGACCGGGCTCGTCGTCTGACGGTGCAGGTCTTGCCCGGACGGGCACGTTGTCGCGGCGCCACGCGACGTCGAAGGTGTTCGTCGTCGCGGGGGTCAGGCCGCTGGCCGTCGCTTCAGCGTGTAGCCGAAGCCGACGGCGTTCACGATGATCGGTGAGAAGTCGGCGACGCCGTTCACCGCGGCGACGGTGATCGACGGCACGGGGCTGCCGCCGACCACGAACGAGGCGGCACCTGGGTTGTTGGCGAACGCCAACGTGACGTTGCCGTTGTAGGTCGTGTCGACCGCACCGCCGGCCGTGACGTCGGCAGCGACCCGGATGTGGGTCGTCGTCGAGTCAGCGTTCTTCATTGCCGTGTTGACCTGGACGGCGACTGGCTGAGCGATGAAGCTCAACACCGTCGCCGTCGGTGCGGCGCGAGTAGGTCTGGGTGTCGGTGTCGCTGCCCTGCGTCGCGTCAGGCGCGCCGGCGGTCGCGGTGTCGGTCAGAGCAACGGCCGGCGAACCGGCCGGCACGGCCACGAGCACGGGCATCGCGACGGCGGGCAGCTGGCCCGGTCGGGTCGGCCGGCGGCGTGGGTGCAGGTCACCGTCTGGCCGCTGACAGCACACGTCCAACCGGTGCCGCCCAGCCCGCGTCGCCTGCGGGACCAGGTCAGCGGGAACGTGTCGGTCAGTGTGATCGGCCGCGTCTCGTCGGCGCCGCTCAACGTCGTCGTCGCGGAGTAGGTGACGGTCTGGCCGGTGTGGGCCGTGCCGCCGCTGTTGTCGGTGAGGCTGACCCCGAGCGTCGGCGGCGTCCCGTTCAGCGTCTGCGACGTTCACGTTCGGCGATCGTGTGGTAGTCGTTGGCGTCGCCGGTCGAGGCCGACCAGCCGAAGGTGAGCTGGTACGGCACGCCGTTGCCGTCGACCCAGCTCGCGTCGGGCACGATACGGCGTGCGTCTGGCAGCGAACCGGACTCGATGACGGCGTCCGCCACCAATCGGGGTGACCATCACCGCGTAACTCTGCGCGGGGACGGTGAAGTCCGCCCGCTGCGGTCAGAGTCGCCGCTCGTCGGGTTGACCGCGACTTCGACGGGCACGGCCTGCGGCGTCGGCACTGTCGAGCGTGCTGCCGGTCAGCTGCTGCGTACTGCAAGAGGCAGTAGCCCGTCGGTCCCGTTACCCGGCCCGCGCACGGCGACCGACTCCGGCACTGCGCCTGGTCGGCTCGGTGCAGCCGGGTCCGGAGTACGCCGGGTTGGCGTAGTTGCCGAACACGTCGAGGCCGAAGCCGAGGTAGCCGTGAGTCAGGCCGCAGTGGCGCCGGCGTCAGCCGAATAGCCGAGGTGGCCGCCGACGAGCCCAAGGTGATGGGTGACGCGCTGGCGTTGGTCGGGTCGGAGGCGGCGAGGAAGAACACAATGCCGTCGGCGCCGGTGCCGGCCGTATTGGTAGCTGTTGAACCTGACGTCGAGGCCGAGCGACGACGGCACGCTCGAGCTGTAGGCCAGGCCGCCTTCTTGGTTGATGTCAGTCGGTGGTCAGCTGCAGCCCGGCCGCTGCGATCCGGCGCGGTCGCGCAGCCGGGAACGGGCGCTGCTGCCGGTCGCCGACGCGGTGAGGCAGGCGTCGTTGGTGGCGCCGCGGACGCGGCCGGCAGCACCCAGTTCGGCGACGACGTCGTCGTGCCCGGTGAACGACTCGTTCACCAACGTTGAGCCGGCAGCGGCAGCAGGCCCGGCCGCCGTCCAGACCAGCGCGATGCCGCTCAATGTCGATCCGACAGCAAGCCAAACCCGACGACGTCCCCGCATGACATTCCCCTAAACCCCGGATGGCGCCATCGCCCACATCGATAGCGCGCGCCCTAAAGATAGGGGCATGCGGCCGATGTTGGAATATCGAGTTTGGTGCGCAAGGTGAACAGTTGCTTCGAAGTGACGAGAGCAGTGACCTAAACAGGGTGTATTTCGGCCGTTGGGTCCGCATTCGATGATGCAGCGGCGACCGCGGCTACTTGCTCATCCGCGGGCTCAGGTCGTGGAGCGGGCACGACTGGCGCGGGATGCCGGCCGCTTCGGCCGACTTGGCCAGCTCCAGCCGCTTGTCCCGGCGCGCGAAGTAGTCGCGGAACAGCAGCGACCCGCCACCGAACACCACGAACAACACGATGATCGTGATGATCGGCGCGTGGCCGGCGTGGTTGTGGCGCGACGGGAACAGCACGATCTCCGTCATGCCAAATGCGGCGACGCCGAACACCGCCATCCACGCGCCGCGGTGCCAGCTCGCCAGCGTGTGACCCGGCATGAAGCGCACCGGGATCAAGTTGATGACGCTGCCGACCAGTCCACCGACGAACAGCGACGCGAGCAGGTCGTCGAGGATGACCAGCGGGAACACACCAGGGTGATGCAAAGCCGCGTGGTTGACCGGCACCCAGACGAACCACGCAACGACCGCGACGGCGATCGTCGCGAGATGGCCGAGCGCGACGAGGTGCCCGCTCTCGTTCTTGGCCAAGGTGCCGGCGAACGCAACGCCGCAGACCACGCCGTACAGGTAGCCAGGCTGGAAGTCTGAAATCCGGGACAAGACGACGCACAGAGCCGCGATGGCAAGCCCGGCGGGCAATGCCTCGAAGTGCCGGGTCACGTCGTACTTCTTGCGCCGCCGGTAGAGGAAGCCGACAGCGGTGCCGACCGCCGTGCCGACGATGACCGACAGCAGCGTCGCCACGAAGCTGTTCGACCGACGCGCTGTTCGCACCGAACTTCGGATTGAGCAGCCCGCCGAAGATCGCGCCCGCGATGACGACCAGCCAGAACTTCAGCCGATCGTTGTTGCGTCGCACGCGGTCAGCGCTCGTCGACGGCCGCTGCGGCGTCATCGCCTGCCTCGGCGTCCGGACTCGTGCTCGAAGGCTTGCGGCGGAACCGGCGCAGCCGCGGCTCCCACCAGGCGACGATGACGTCGTAGTTCTCCTCGAACGTCTTGTTGAACAGGTTCGCCGGAAACGTGATGAACAGCAGCGCCGCGATGCTGATGGCGGCGCTCGACGGCGATGCGGGCGGGTGACGAGAACGCCTCCGACGGCGTGGGCAGCGCGTTGATCGGGGCCGGACCCGACGTCACGCCCTTGCCGCTGGTCAGTGCGCTCGACGCGCCGACCGGTCCGCCCTGATGGAACAGCACGAAGGCGTTCGGGGCCTTCGGGTCGGTGATGCCATTCGCGATCAGCTTCGTGCCGTCGGCTGACAGCGTCCAGCTGACCTGCGCGTGGTAGTTCGACGACGGTTGGTCGATGGTCCCGCTGATGGTTCGGCCCGAGATCGTGAGGCTCACCGTGGCGGCGCCATCGGTGCCGTTGTCGGTACCGGTGAGCGCGCCGGTGCTGAAGTTCTCGGTCAGGATGTCGACCGGGTTGTGGTAGGTCGCGCCGCCCGGCTGGCACGTAGTAGCCGTCCCACAAGCCGCGGACGTCGAGGATTTTCGAGTTCGTCTGCCGGCAGGCTGTCGACGATCTCGTACGCCTGCGCCGAGGTCCAGGCACCCTGCACAGAGGAGCCGGGGATGGTGCCGATTATCCATTTGGGGTCGCCCGGCGACCCGGTGATCAGGGTCGCGAGGTAGGTGCAAGTCACGGCACTGGGCGCGCAGTTCTGCGCGGTCAGCCCGGCGAGATCGGGCCAACTCCAGCTGTTGCCGACGCCGGCGGGCGACACCATTCTTGCGGTGATCGTGCCGCCGACCTTGACGATGTCAGGCGTGAAAGTCAGGGCGCCGTCGCGGGAGTTGTAGGTGCACAGGTCGGCCGCGGTCTGGCCCGCGGCGCAGGGCGACGGCTTCGGGTCGGACGTCGGTTGGGCTGCGCGCCCGCTGGCTCCGCTGAACGTCGCGGTGAAGGTGCCGTCCTGGTGGCCGACGCTGTCGGTGAACGTGCCGCTCCATGTCAGCACGTTGTGGGCGTGGTCGATGATGCCTACAGAGTCGGAGGTATAGCTGGGATCGCCGTCCTCGACCAGGTGGGTCGTGATCTTCGCGCCGTCAATGGTTCCCGTCATGGTGAACGTCGCACCGCCGCCGACGTCGGTTCCTGTCATTGCCCCGGTGGAGAAGTCCTCGGTTGTCCACGTCACCGTCTGCGGGTAGTTCGCCCCTTGCGACGTCGCAATCTCCGCCCATGACCCGCGCATGTCGATCGTGGTGCTCGCCGATGCGGCAGTCGCTCCCGACGACCAAGACGAATCCGAGACCGGCAACCCCGGCGCTGAGCGCCGCGCCGATAGCAACTACTCGCCGACCCATGACGACCTCACCTATGGACACCTCGCCTAGAGATCACGACTTCAGCCGGCGGGGGCGACAGGTGCCCGGTGAGTGATCGTTCAAATGATGGCGCCAACACCGACGCCCTGTCAGCGTTTTGCGAAGGTCGACGTAACGTGGTTTCGCGCCGGTAGGCGACCTGCTGGCAGCGCAACAACAGAGGAGCGTCGATGTACGACGGGATCTTGGCCGAGACCACCGCCATCAACGGCGACGGCGGCGACCTGATCGAGGCCTACTCTCGCTCGCCCGCTCGGGCCTGGTCCGTTCGGATCGGTGGTCGGTCATCCATCACCTGCCGGGTTACGACGCGGCGACCAAGGAGATCGTCCGTCGCTTCGCGGTGCTCGGCTACGTGGCCGTCATGCCGAACCTGTACTCGCGCGAGGCTCCGGGTGCTCGGCCCGACGACGCGGCCGCACTCGTGCGCGCGCAGGGTGGCGTACCTGACGATCGTTTGGTGGGCGACGTCGGGGGTGCTGCGGCCTATCTGCGGGCGTTGCCGAACACGAACGGCAAGGTCGGTGTCATCGGCTACTGCTCCGGCGGCCGGCAGTCGTTCCTTGCCGCGACCAGCCTTCCGTTGGATGCCGCGGTCGACTGCTACGGCGCGTTCGTTGTCGGCGCGGTACCCGAGGGCATGCCGCTGAAGGCCGGACCGATCGTCGATCGCGCGCCGCAGCTGAACTGCCCGCTGCTCGGTCTGTTCGGTTTGGACGACCAGTACCCGTCACCCGAACAGGTGCTTGAGTTGCAGCAGGCGTCTGGAGGCGGCCGGCAAGACCGTATGAGTTCCACAGCTACGCAGACACAGGCCACGGGTTCTTCGCCACCGACCGGCCGAGTTATCGACCCGCCGCCGCTACCGAAGGCTGGCAGCGCATCGAGGACTTCTTCGCACGCTACTTGGGAGCCTGAGATGTGCACCTACATCACGAAGACACTCGCAGCCAGTGGGAGCGCAAAAGGACAGCCTGAGTGGTTCGACGTCACTGACGTCAGCGTCTACTTCGATCACCCCGTGCACGCGCAGGCCGGCCACACCGTCAACATCGATCTGCGCAATCCGGTGCTCGGTCCGAGCGCAAGGGTCGCGGCCGAGCTGACCGCTGACTCCGCCCGCGCACTCGCCCACGCGATCCTCGCGATCCTCGACGAAGCGCCGGCGGGCCTTACCTAGTGACGTCAGCCGGCGAGCTACCTCAGCGGGCTCGCCGACGCGCAGCTTTCGACGTCCCCACCAATTGACGGCGGCGAAGACGAGCAGCACGAGTCCAGCTGCCGCAACGCAGTCGAGCCAGAAGTGGTTCGCGGTCGCGACGACGGCGTAGACGGTCAGGATCGGTTGCGCGAGCACGAACCAGCGCCAGCGGCTGGTGCTGGTCGAGATGACGGCCATCGCGATCGCGATCGCCCAGCCGACATGGATCGACGGCATCGACGAGAGCTGGCCGGTCAGCCCCTGGCCGAGGTGCGTGTACGCCGACTCGTGGTAGCGCGCGGCGGTGTCGACGAAACCGAACTGCGGGAGCAGCCGCGGTGGGGCGACGGCGATCAGCTGGATGAGCAACGAGACACCGGTGAACACGGCGATGATGTTGCGCCACTTGCGGTACTGCTCGCGGTGCCAGATGAACATCCACGGCAGGAAGATGACGAGGCTGCCGAAGTGCGCGACGAGGTAGTAAAGGTTGACGACGCGCACGAGGTCGGGTGCGCGAGTAGTCCCGACTGCACGCTGACTTCGCTTGGTAGCCGCAGGGCTTGCTCGAGATGCCAGATCCACCGGCCGCGCGCGAAGGCCGCAGCCGTGTCGCCGAGTGAGACCGCGCTCGCCAGCTTCCACAACAGGAGCAGCCCGAGCACGACGCCGATTTCGAGAACGGCGGTCAGGCCCTTGCCAAGTAGCGGCGGCGCAGGTGCGGCGGGTCGCGGGCGGGTGGGTGACAGATCCACCGCGGCTCGCCGGCCCACGCAGCAGCGAGGTGAAGCTCACCCCGCAGCCGTCGCACAGGTCGGCTTCCACCGGATTCGCCTGCCGGCAGGCGGGACATACCAGCGCTGGGTCGTCGCGGCCGTCATGTGTTCACCATCGAACGGCCGCCCCCGGCACTGAAGCGCTGCAGCGCATCGGCGCGGGCCGCCGGTGGGCGCCGAATAGGCTCGCAGGCATGACCGTCAGGCGCATGGTGAACCCGGTGATGACCTACGCCTGGGGCTCCCGCGACGCGATCGCGAACCTTCAGGGCCGCCCGGCAACCGGCGTGGCGGAGGCGGAGCTGTGGATGGGCGCCCACCCGCAGGCGCACCTCTCTGAGCTGGTGGACGGCTCGAATCGGGCAGGCCTCGACGCCGTGATCGCCGCGACCGGTAGCAA
>CAWCZJ010000005.1:0-48973 GCA_963799955.1 uncultured Actinomycetes bacterium | reverse complement strand
TACGTGGCTCAGTTGCCGAGCGCCGGTGAGATCACGTTGTTCGACCGCTCCTGGTACAACCGCGCCGGCGTCGAGCGGGTCATGGGCTGGACCACTGAGGAGAAGTACCGGTTGTTCCTGGAGCAGGCGCCATCGTTCGAAAAGCTGATCACCGACGACGGGATCATCCTGATCAAGTTGTGGTTCTCGGTGTCGCGCAGCGAACAACGCACCAGATTCGTCATTCGCCGCATCGACCCGGTGCGGCAGTGGAAGTTGAGTCCGACTGACCTCGCGCTCATCGACCGCTGGGACGATTTCACCGAGGCCAAAGCCGCGATGTTCGACGCGACCGATACCGACTACGCACCGTGGACCGTGATACGCAGCAACGACAAACGACGTGCGCGTGTTGCTGCGATGCGGCACGTGCTCGCGAGAGTTCCTTATCCCGACAAGGACTCGGGGATCATCGGGAAGGCGGACTCGCGCATCGTCGGTCCACCGTGGAAGATCTACGAACACGACGAGCGGAAGATCAGTCGGCCGCCCGGCCGCACCTCTGCGAAAACACAGGAGTCAGTGGGCGCGTCGACCCTCGCGTAGCACTTCGGTGTGAAACCTCATGCGGAAATCGCGCCGCAGGCACTCGCTTACGCCAGCACATCGGCGTCCGCTGCATCGATCTCGTCACGCGTGATGCCGAGCAGGTAGAGGATCGCGTCGAGGTAAGGCACATTCAGTGCCGTGTCGGCGGCCTCGCGCACGACCGGTTTCGCGTTGAAGGCGACGCCCAGCCCGGCCAGCCCGAGCATGTCGAGATCGTTGGCGCCGTCGCCGATCGCGATCGTCTGCGTGAGTGGCACACCCGCGGACGCGGCGAAACGTTCGAGCGCAGCGGCTTTTCCGGCCCGGTCGACGATTGGCCCGACGAGTTCTCCGGTGAGCAGTCCGTCGGCGACGTCGAGGGTGTTAGCGGCCGCAAAATCGAGGCCGAGTTCGTCGACCAGCCCGTCGGTGATCTGGCTGAATCCGCCGCTCACGATCGCGACCAGATACCCGAGGCGCTTGAGCGTGCGTACCAGCGTGCGCGCGCCTGGCGTCAGCACCAGTGATTCGCGCACCTCGGCCAACACCGACACTGGCAGCCCCTTGAGCAGCGCGACCCGCTCGCGCAGCGACTGTTCGAAGTCCAGCTCGCCGCGCATCGCCGCCTGCGTGATCGTGGCGACTTGCTCGGCGCAGCCCGCACGTTCGGCGAGCATCTCGATGACCTCGCCGCGCACGAGTGTCGAGTCGACGTCCATCACGACGAGCCGTTTCGCTCGGCGGTACAGCCCACTGCGCTGCACGGCGACATCAACCTGGAGCAACGCGGCTTGCGCGTTCAGTTCGGCGCGCAAGAGATCCGGGTTCGCACCCGACACGTCCATCTCGATACAGGTCACCGGGTGGCTCGCGAGCCGCACGATGCGGTCGATATTTGCGCCGTGGCTGGCAATACAGCCCGCGACACCAGCCATCGCGGCCGGCATCAGCGGGTGGCCCAACACCGTGACGTGCAAGGGGCCGGGCAGTGCGACGGCCTCGACCTGCGGTCCGACAGCAATTTCCATCTCGAGCCCGAGGTCGCGTGCCGCGTGTGAGAGACCATCGCGCAGCGCAAGTTCACCGGCCGGCATCGGTAGCGCCGAGATCGGCGAGTACACCGAGGATCAGGCGGCCGCGCAACACGATCTGTTCGGTGTCGAGAACGAGCAGCGGAAACCTCGCCAACTCGTCGAACAGACGCGACGTCACGCCGGGACGATCGCGTCCGGTCAGCGTAACCAGCAGGGTGCGGTCGGCAGTCATCGAAGGTCGGGCTCGACCGCTCCGGCGGACCGATTCACCGGTAGGGCCAACAGCGGCACGTTGTAGGCCACCATTGCCGCCTCTCGCACCGCATGGGACAGCGCGCTCAGCGCTTGCGTTCGAGCTTGACTGCCGGACGCCGAGATGGCACCGGCGTCTGCGCGAGCTGCGCGCACGATCCGCCACAGCATCAGTGACCGTTCCGCGAGTGCGCGCGCGGGCGGTGGCCAGCCGGGCGGAAACCGTTGCCCGGCAGCACGCAATGCCGCCTCTGCCTCTTTGCGACCGGCAGCGACCTCGGGTCGCCATTGTGCGAGGTCGAGGGCCGCGAGTTCGTTGGTGGCCTCTCGCAACGCGCGGCCGAGGGCGCGGTCGGCCTGCTCGACGACGTGCAACGGATCGGGTGCCGGCAGGTTACCGATCGGTGCGAAGGCGGCGGCTGCGCTCGGCGGTTCGCCGAGCACCGCGATCTCCAGCGGATGGACAACTTCGCGCGCTTCGATCAGTACGTGCCAGCGCCACCCTCGGTAGGACGACCCACGCTTGTCCGGTGTGGGGATCAGCCCGATCCGTGCATGGTCAGTGACGAGTAACACGCCACATTCCGCCTCGAGTGCGGCCACCGAGAACGGGCCGGCTCCGGTCAGCCCTAGCGGGTCTCCTGCTACCGGGAGTACGAGGGACACCTGGCGAACGCCTACCTGTAGCAACCGCCCGACGACGTCGCCGAGGGCAAACTCGACCGCGACAGCGCCAACGTCAGGCACCCTCGTGACCAGTTCCATGCCGTCGCTGCCGTCGATGTCGACCCGCCAGTCGGGCCAGCCGGTGACAACGTGGCCGTCGCTCCCGGCCTCGATCGCGGTCAGCGCGGTGTCCGTGTCGACGCGGTTGCCTAGCGCCGCAGCGAACCACGCGGCGAACCGACCACACAGTTCGGGATCAGCAAGAGGCTGTCGCGGCAGGTCCTCTTCGGGCGTTGGCACCCCACCAGCCTAGGCAACGGTGGCCGAGGGTCGACGTCCCGGTTGAATGCACTGCCGGCAAAGCCGGTCGAATTCACTGCGGGTAAGTTTCGTGCGTGCAGGCAACCGGCGACGTCATTGCGATGCACGGCGTTGGTGTGGTCCGCGACGGCGCGACGCTGCTCGACTACGTCGACTGGGCAGTCGATCAGGATCAGCGGTGGGTCGTGCTCGGGCCGAACGGTGCCGGCAAGACGACGCTGCTGCGGATCGCCTCCACGAGACTCTTCCCGACCCGTGGGACGGTCGACATCCTCGGCGAGCGGCTTGGCGGGGTCGACGTGTTCGAGCTGCGGCCGCGAATCGGGCTGTCGAGTGCGGCCTTGGGGGAGCGCATCCCGGCTCGCGAGAAGGTCAGAGACGTCGTGCTGACCGCGTCGTATGGCATGGTCGGGCGCTGGCGTGAGCGGTACGACATCCATGACGAGGTGCGTGCCGAGCACGTGCTGCAGCAGGTCGGGTGCCTCCACCTTGCCGATCGCACCTACGGCACGTTGTCCGAGGGCGAGCGCAAGCGCGCGCAGATCGCGCGGGCATTGATGACCGATCCGGAGATGCTGCTGCTCGACGAGCCGGCCGCGGGCCTTGACCTTGGCGGGCGCGAGGACCTCGTCGCTCGGCTCGCCGGAATAGCGGCAGATCCTGGCGCGCCGACGACGGTGCTCGTGACACACCACGTCGAGGAGATCCCGATGGGCTTCACGCACGCGTTGCTTTTGCGCGGCGGCCGAGTGGTCGCGGCCGGGCCATTGCACGAGTCGATGACGGAGGAATCGCTGTCGGACACCTTCGGCATCGGCCTGCGTCTTGACTATCGTGACGGGCGCTTCGCCGCCCGCGCGCAATGAGACTTCGCTGCCCGCGCGGTGTGAAATACCGGCCTATGATCGAGTTATGTCCGCTTGGCTTGTTTGGACGATCGTGGCGGCTGCCTGTGCCGCCGCTGAAGCCCTGACCCTGACGCTGGTCCTCGGGTTCGTCTCCCTTGCCGCGGTCGTCGCGCTGGTCGTCGCGGTGGTCGGTGGTCCCGTGCCGCTGCAACTGGGTGCCTTTATCGCTGGCTCTATCGGGCTCGTTGGGGTGGCCAGGCCGATCGCGAAGTCGCACCTGCGCACACCGGCCGAACTGAAGAGCGGCATTGACGCGCTCGTGGGCAAGAGTGCGCTGGTGCTCGAACGGGTAGACGCTCATCACGGTCAGGTCAAGATCGGTGGCGAGATCTGGACCGCCCGCGCCTACATGGAAGACCAGGTTCTCGAACCTGGGACGTCGGTCGACGTCGTGAAGATCCAGGGCGCAACCGCTCTGGTCTATGGAACGGAGTAGTTCATGGGCCCCGAGGCCATTGCACTCATCATCGTCGCGATCTTCGTATTGCTCGTTGTGGGGCGCACGATCCGTATCGTGCCGCAGGCCCGCGCGGGCATCGTCGAGCGGTTCGGCCGATACAACAAGACGTTGACGCCTGGCCTGAACATCGTGGTGCCGTTCGTCGACCGGTTGCGTCCGCTGCTCGACTTGCGTGAGCAGGTCATCTCGTTCCCACCGCAGCCGGTCATCACCGAAGACAACTTGGTCGTCGGCATCGACACCGTGCTGTACTTCCAGGTCACCGATGCACGTGCTGCGACCTATGAGATTGCGAACTACATCCAGGCCATCGAGCAGCTCACCGTGACGACACTTCGTAACGTCGCAGGCGGCATGGACCTGGAAAAGACGCTGACCTCACGCGAGGAGATCAACTCGCAGCTGCGAGTTGTGCTCGACGAGGCCACCGGTAAGTGGGGCATCAAGGTCAACCGCGTCGAGCTCAAGTCGATCGATCCGCCGGCGTCGATCAAGGATTCGATGGAAAAGCAGATGCGCGCCGACCGTGACAAGCGGGCCGCGATCTTGACCGCCGAGGGCTTCAAGCAGTCGCAGATTCTGACTGCTGAAGGAGAAAAGCAGTCGGCCATCCTCAAGGCCGAAGGCCAGGCGCAGGCAGCCGTGACCCAGGCGACTGCCGACGCGAAGGCCCAAGCGTTGCGAGCTGAGGGCCAAGCCAAGGCAATCGGCACCGTCTTTCAAGCCATTCACGAAGGCAAGCCGGACGCCGAGTTGCTGGCCTATCAGTACCTGCAGATGCTCCCGCAGATCGCCCAAGGCACCGCCAACAAGTTGTGGATCGTGCCCAGCGAGATGGGCAAGGCGCTCGAGGGTCTCGGCAGCATCGTGGGCGGCCTGACCGGTGCAGGATCAAACGGGGGTGCCCCTGAGGCAACTAAGCCGGCGCCATCAAAGCCGGCCGCGATCGAGCCGCCGCCCGCTAGCTGATCTTGGCCGCGAGCGACTCGACGAGCTGCACGTACCAGTCGGCGTGGTTGTAGTTCCAGATCGCCGTCGATAGTGATGCGCCGCCTTGTCCCGCGCCATTCGCGCACAGGTAGGCGGCTGCGGTGAAGACGGAATCCGCCGGGTCCATGATGTCCGCCTTGCCGTCGTGGTCTCCGTCGCGGGCGTACTCGGCGAACGTCGCCGGCAAGAACTGCATCGGACCGAGCGCACCGGCTGTCGACACCATCGCACCCATGCCGTCGTGAGTTTCGACCTGCCCGATCGCTGCGAGCACTGTCCACGACAGGCCTGGGCAGGTGGCCGCCGCGGCCTGGAACAACAATTTGTAATTCGGCGGCGCGGCCTCCGCCCGCGCGGCGGCGGCAGCTTGCGCAGCGGCGGCTGCGGCTGCTGCTTGAGAAGCTGCAAGCGCGGCGGCCGCGTCCTTGAGCGCCTGCAGGTTCTTGGCCCGCGACGATGCCTCATTGAGGAGCGCCTGCTGTTGAGCGAGCAAACTCTGCAGGTCGGCGAGTCGCGTGTTTACGGCGTCAGTGTTCGAAAGGCCGTTGTCGATCTGGTTTTGGGTGGCATCGAGCGTCGCCTTCGCCGAGGCCGCAACGGCCAGCGCACTGGCAGCGCTGTCGGCGTCCGACGTGACGATGCCGTTGAGATAGGGCACCTGGCGCAAGCTGGCCGGGTCGCCTGACCGCAAGGCGCTGGCGTACAGCGCGAGCGACCCGCCGGCCTTGTAGAGCGCCGCAATGTGCGAGTCGCGTTGGGCGACCAGGGTGTCGGCCTGCTCGAGAAGCGATGAATAGACCCGGCCCGCGGCAACATTCATCGACACGGCCTGCCCGAGAGAGGTCAGCGAGGTGTCGTATGCGGCCAGCGCGGCCACGACTTGGGGCTGAAGCTTGCTGATCTGGGCCGCTAGTTGCTGTGCCTGGGCATTCGCTTGGTCGAGGCCGTCGGCCTGCGCCGACGCGCTCGCCCCGAGAATGATCGCCATCGAGCCCCCCACAGCGACCAGCAGCTTGAGTCGCCCGCGCCAAGTACGGTGGCGCAGCGGGGGGGAGTTCACCAAGGTGTAGTCGACCGCTGGCGACCGTCTCTTGACCTTTTGGGGCTTTCGTGACGGAAATCTCGCCGCCAACCGGGCCGCTACCATCGCAGGCGTGCCGGCGCTGAACCCGTGGGAGATCGCTGGCATCTTCGGCGCTGGCGTCGTCGCGGGCACGGTGAACACCGTCGTCGGCTCGGGGTCGCTGCTCACCTTCCCGACCCTGGTCGCGTTCGGGTACTCACCGCTCGTCGCGAACGTCTCGAACACGCTCGGGCTGGTCCCCGGAGGGATCAGCGGCGCCGTCGGCTATCGCCGCGAACTGATCGGCCAGCGGAGCCGGATTCGCCGCTTCGGAGCGATCTCGATCGCCGGTGGACTGCTCGGAGCCGGGTTGCTGCTCGCTCTCCCGAGTACGTCGTTCGAGCGCGTGGTGCCTTACCTGGTGCTGGCTGCCTGCGCCCTGGTGATCGCTGCGCCGCGGCTGTCCGCCCGGGTGAATGCGCAGGCAGCTTTGCGCCCACCGCGCACGCGGCCGCACCGCGGGATCGACATCGGGGCGTTCCTGACCGGGATGTACGGCGGCTACTTCGGGGCGGCGCAAGGCGTGATCCTCATGGCACTGCTCGGCATCTTCGTTGACGACCACGTGCAGCGGCTGAACGCGCTGAAGAACGTGCTGATCGCCATGGTCAACGCGGCAGCCGGCCTGCTGTTCATTCTCTTCGCGCCGGTGGCGTATTTGCCAGCCGCGCTGCTCGCCGTCGGGTCGGCGATCGGAGGTCAGATCGGAGCTACGGTTGGGCGCAAACTCCCACCGAACTTGCTGCGGCTGCTGATCGTGGTGGTGGGGACCGGGGTCGCGATCAAGCTGTTCGTGTCGCCCTGAGGCGTGCCCGGTGGTTCAGGGACGGCTGCAGTTCAGGGACGGCGGCGAGTGACCATCACCTTGATCGCGAACCCGAGCACAATCAGCACGGCCGCGATGATGATGAGCGCGTGAATCAGCGCGTGAAAGATCAGTGCCACCACTAGTCCGGCGACGAACCCGGTGCCGAACAACGCAGCGCTTGCCCGCACGATGCGCATCACCGACCCCCGACTACGGCTGCCGATGACTTGCAGGTCGTCCATGGAACCCAGCTCCCTTTAACCGATTCATTTGAAAATCATTTGCAGCTCAACGTGTGATCAACGACTCCACGGTACGCCAGCTTTCGGCGTCCGGGATGATGCGTGCCGTGGCGCATACGGTGTTCATCGACGGCGTAACGCTCCCTGAGCTCGCCGACTATCGCGCCCTGACCGACGTCGAGCTGCGCCGCCGCTCTGAGCCCGCCGACGGCATCTTCATCGCCGAAGGGGAGCTGGTGATCCGTCGTGCGTTGCGGGCCGGGTATCCGATGCGGTCGGCGCTGATGACGCAGCGGTGGCTCGCGCCGGTCGCAGATCTGGTGGCGGACGTCGATGTGCCGCTGTACGTGGGATCGGAAGAACTGCTCGAGTCGGTGACCGGTTTCCACGTTCATCGCGGAGCGCTCGCCGCGATGGGGCGGCTGCCGCTGAAGGGGGTCAGCGACCTGCTACCCCTCAGTTCGCGGCTCGTCGTACTGGAGGAAGTGAACAGCCACACCAATCTCGGGGCGATCTTTCGAAGCGCTGCAGGTCTCGGCATGGATGCCGTGCTTCTGAGTCCGACCTGTGCTGACCCCCTTTATAGGCGTTCGGTGCGCGTGTCGATGGGTGAGGTGTTCTCGCTCCCGTATGCCCGCTTCGAGTCGTGGCCGAGTGGTCTGACCCAGCTTCGTGAGGCGGGCTTTCAGGTGCTGGCCCTCACACCTGATCCGCGGGCCACATCAATAGACGAGATCGAGCTGCGGGACGGCGACAAGGTGGCGTTGCTGCTTGGCGCGGAGGGTCCGGGCCTGTCCAAGGACGCCTTGGAGGCTGCGACGAACCAGGTGCGGATCCCGATGGGCAACGGGGTCGACTCGTTGAACGTTGCCGCCGCGACCGCCGTGGCCTGCTACGCGATAGCCCGCAGGACACCGCGCCACATATTGCGCCAGACATGAGGCAAGCCGCCGGGTCGGTGGGGGGTTCGATCCGGCGGCTCGCGGTCTCAGTGGCCCGGCGTCGTTACTGGCCGGGCAGGCGGTTTACCACCAGTGATAGTCGCGCATTGCGTTCCTCCAAGTCGTGTCGAAGACAGTCGCGTCCAGGACTACGGGGCCGCGCGAGGCATTGGCGATGGCTGACTCCTCGGCACCCTCGGCTGGAAACTTGAACACGGGTTACACGGGTATATCAAAACACCCGAACCGGTCAAATCGCACTACTGGTGCACATCGATCGCACTGCGCGTAGAGTTTCCGACTACAGCGGGTGATCATCCGACGGACCTCCGCTGGCTCTGCACCATCGAGGTACCCGGGGGGTGACTCGCCATCGCAACCAGCCGGAACGACGGCGTGCCCGAGATGCCCGCGCAGCGAACCGCGCCTAAAAGCCGTGCACCCGCAGGAGCCGCTCCGTCGAGCGCTGCCAGCGCCGTGTCCTCGGGCGGGTGGCTTCGTCCGCTCTGGGCGCTACCGCGTCGAGCGCGTCCATTCGTGATCGCCGTCAACGCGCTGTATCTCGGGTCACTCGCGATCGGAGTGGCAACGACTCGTCCGAAGATGTCGGACGTCTTGACGTTCGCGGTGTTGGTGGCCTGCGCCGTTCTCTCCATCGAAGGCTCGTTGCGGTTGGTCTGGCGCGGTCCGAAGTCTGGCCGCCCGACGAACGACATGCTCGCCGTGTGGACCATCCCGGTCGTGTTGCTGTTGCCGCCGCTGTACGGCGCTCTCGTCGTCCTGCCCGTATTCGTATTCCTGCAGTTCGGGTCGGCCGACGTCCGCTGGTAAAGCTCGCCTTCAGTGTGTCGGCCGCCGGTTTGGCGAACTTTGTGGCGTCAACGCTGCACGGAGCCCTTGTCGTCAGGGTAGCTGCACCCCGGCGCAGGTCGAGCTGGGACGTGCATGCGTTAGTCGGTACACCGGGAGTGCTCGCGGCGACCGTGACGTGCGTGATCGTTCGAAACGCGAGTCAACATGGGCCTGGTTGCCGAGGTCGTGACGTTGACCTCGACGTCGGCTCGACTGCGCGACAGCTTCGTCGACCCTGAGGCTTGGGTCGGGATCGCCGCCGAGTCGTGCACCGGGATACTCGTCGCGCTCGCTTGTGCCGCCTCGCCGTATGCCGTGTTGTTCGCGCTCGCACCTGTGCTCGTCTTGCAGCGCACGTTGCTGCTCGCTGAATTCCGCGACGCAGCAAGGACGGATCCGAAAACCGGACTCGCGAACTCGAGCTACTGGCGAGAAGTCGCCGAACGCGAGATCAAGCGTGCGCGCGGGGGCGGCGAACCGCTTGCGGTGCTGCTGGTCGACATCGACAACTTCAAGGCTGTCAACGATAGGTACGGGCACCTCACCGGTGACGATGTGCTCCGAGGTGTGGCGACCGGGCTCACTGATGGTCTGCGGCCGCGAGACTTCGTTGGCCGGTTCGGTGGCGAGGAGTTCGTGATCCTGCTGGCCGGTTCAGACCTCGAGCAGGCGCGCCACACCGCCGAACGCGTCAGGGCGCAAGTCGCCGAGGTCGCCGTCGCGGCAGCCAACCGGCGCGAACAGGTCAGCGTTACAGTCTCCGTTGGAGTCGCTGCGTTTCGCGACAGCGGTCACTCCGTCCATGAGTTGCTCGATGCTGCCGACACCGCGCTCTACGCCGCGAAGCATGCGGGTCGTAATTGCGTGCGGGTAGCTGAAGGCGCCCGCCAGCAGGTGCTCGACCTCACCGCAGACGGTCGGCGGTTCATTGACTTGCGCGCGCAGCGCGAATCCGCCGATTAGCTACCTATGCTGGACGTGTGACTCGCCGTTCGCGTCGTAAAGACGTTGCCACACCTTCCGACTCTGAGCGCGCGCTGTCGGATGCCAGAAGCGCATTGTTCGTCATCGCCGGCGTACTCGCAGTCCTCTGGATCGTGCAGATTGCCAACTCGATCGACCACTACGGGCTGAGCAGACACTTCGGGATTGTGGCGCGCGAGCCGTCGCGGCTGCCCGACATCTTCAGTGCCCCGCTCCTGCACTTCAGCTACTCACATATCGAGGCGAACTCGGCACCGCTCTTCTTCCTGGGGTTCTTCGCCGCGTATCGAGGTATTCGACGCTTCGTCGCGGCGACCGTGCTGATCGTGGTGACGAGCGGTCTCGGTAGCTGGTTGTTCTCTGCTTCCCACACGCTCGAGGTGGGAGCGAGTGGAGTTGTCTTCGGCTACTTCGGTTACGTGGTCGTGCGGGGGGTCGTCGAGCGGAACTTCCTCGACGTGCTCGCTGGCGTCGTCGTCGCTCTGACGTTCTGGTCGATTCTGCAAGGCGTCCTGCCTCACGATCCGCATGTCAGCTGGCAGGCGCATCTGTTCGGTCTCATCGGTGGGATCGCCGCAGCATTGGTACTCCGGCAGCGCCCGGCCCGCCAGCCCGAGGCCAAGCCACGCTCACGGAAACCCCCTGCCGCCCCGACCGCCGATGCTCCCGGCGATTCGTCACGGGCAGCCCTGCTCAAGGAACTCGACGACATGGGATTGGGGTAGCTTCGTGCCGGGAATGTAGATTTTATGGGGTATGAGCAGGGAGCGACGGCTCAGCTGGCGGCTGTGAAGCCACAGGTGCGGCATGCCGTGAAGAAGACGGTTTCCGGGCCGGCCGCCCTGTGCGGCGCCGGCCGGATCGAAACCCGGCTCCTTGGGAGCTTTGACGGCAGCGATGAGAACGCCTGCCCAGACTGCGCGCAGCTGTTAGCTGGCACCTAGGCCGAAGACGTCCCGCAGCGCGGACCGTGCTGCGAGTTCTCCGCATCGCCCGTGCACACCCGCGCCTGGGGGAGTCGAGGCCGAGCACAGGTACACCCCCGGAATGCCGGTGCGATAAGGGTTCCAGCGCAACGCCGGCCGGGCGAATGTCTGCCGTAGCGTTTGGGCACCTGAGGCGATGTCCCCACCGGGGTAGTTCGGATTGTGCTCCTCCTCCTGCACGGCCGTGCGCACCGCTTTCGCGAGCACCAGGTCGCGAAAGCCCGGCGCGAACCGTTCAATTTGCGCCTCGATGCGCGCGCTCATGTCGACGGTCGAACCCGCGGGCACATGGCAATACGTCCATAACGTGTGCTGACCAGCCGGCGCACGAGTCGGATCCACCACGCCGGCCTGCACGACGAGAACGTAAGGCCGCTCCGGGTGGCGGCCCGATGCCACGTCGTCCTCGCTTTGGGCGACCTCTTCGAACGTGCCGCCGAGGTGCACGGTGCCAGCGCGCAGGCACGGCTCTGCTGCCCATGGCACTGGCGCCGACAAGGCGAAGTCGACTTTGCATACCCCTGCGCCATAGCGGAAATTCCTCAGCGCCCGCCGATACGCCGACGGCAAGCGGTCGCCGCCGAGTTCGAGGAGAGACCGCGGCGTGACGTCGAGCAGCACGGCGCGCGACGGAGGTAACCCGTCGAGCGACGTGACCCATTGGTCGGTGAAAACGGCGCCACCGGCATCCTCGATAGCTCGCACCATTGCTGCGATGAGGTTGCTCGAGCCGCCCTCGATCACCGGCCAGCCGACGGAGTGCCCGAGGGTTGTCAGCAGCAGCGCGACAGCGCCGCTCGGTGGACGGCTCAGCTTCAACATCGAGTGCGCGGCGACTCCGGCGAGCAGGCCGCGCGCTTCGTCAGTGCCAAAGTGCCGCGCCATGAGGGACGCCGGTTGCAACGCCGAGAGCCCGAACCCCGCGACACGCAGCGGATGCCGTGGTGGACGTCGCAGGTCCGATAGCACGGTGTCGACGACGTCATCGGCGTTGTGCACCGAGCGGGCGCACCAACGCCGGTACGCGGCCGCGTCCGCACCGAGCGCATCGGCGGTCTCGTCGACCGACCGCACTACATAGCCGGCTCGACCGCCGTCGAGCGGGTGCGCGAATTGCACCTCGGGCTCGAGTATCCGGACACCGCGCGACTGCAGGTCGAATCGACGAAAGAACGGTGAAGCCAGGGCCAGCGGGTGTGCCGCCGAACACACATCGTGCCGAAATCCGGGGAGTGTCAGTTCTTCCGTTCGGGCGCCACCGCCGGGCGCAGCCGCACCTTCGTAGACGTGCACCCGCAGGCCCGCGGCGGCAAGGGTGACAGCTGCAGCGAGGCCGTTTGGCCCCGACCCGACGACGATCGCGTCCGGAGCATCACCCATGCGGTTTGGCGCGCAACCGCCTGAACGGTGCTGTCACGATGCGTGCTCCCGATTGGAACAGACTGCGGATTGCTGCGTTGTGCCACACGTTAGTCCAGTGTCGCCACTGCCGGCTGCTGTCGACACACACGACGTTCGCCTCGACCACCGGAGCCGCAACACCGACGTGCCGCGCCACCGACGCAAGCGTCTGTTCCCAGAACTTGTTCTCCTTGCGATGGCCGCCGAATATCAACGCGAGCTCGTAGATCGGATCGTTCGCTCGCAGCAGGACCTGCGCCTGCAGATTCGTCGTGCCTGTCGCCGTCCGCTCGGAACTGAAGGTGATCCAGCCGGCGAACATGTGGCCTTGCGGGGTCATGAACGTGAACGACTGCTCATCGGCATAGAGCACCATCACACCCGTTGAGAGACGCGGCGCACCCGGTGCAAGGGACATGTCGATCAGCGCCACGTCGCCGGGATTGAGACCACCGGCCAAGCCGCCCGCAAAACGGTTTCCCTTCGGCCAGAAGTCGGCGAAGTGCGTGCGCCACTCGGTGATCGCATGCTCGGGAGTGACGTCACGTCCGAGCGACGTTACGTAGGTCTTCTGCCACATCTTCCCGAAGCCCTGGATCGGGCCGGTGAGCCGGCGGCCGGCGACATTCGTACCGCGCACCCCGTCGCGCTTCTCGACAGTGAGCCGCTGGACGTTGGCCGCCCAGTTCTGCTGGTCACTCTTCATGTCTTCCTCTTCACCTGGTGGTGAGGGCCGCGAGCGCAGCCGTTTCGTCGTCAAAGATGGTGATGGCCTCGTCGAGCCGGGTGAGCTCGAAGATCTGCCTGTAGTGCGGCGACAAGCCGTACGCCGACAGTTGCTGCCGTTGGCGGTTCGTGCGTACAAGCAGCGTCACGAGCATCCCGATCCCCCCGCTATTCATGTATTCGAGGTCGGTGAAGTTCAGGACGACACGTTGCGTGTTGTTGTCACTGACTTGCTGGTACGCCGACATCAGAATCGGTTCGCACGCGGCGGTTACCTCACCGGCAATGTCGACGACGGCGGTGCCGGCCGCTATGTGACGCACATCCATGCTCACTGTTGGTGCTTCCATGTCTTTTCCCCTCACGACGGAGACCGTCAAGATGCGTTGATTAAGTAGTGATGGCGATGGCGTCGTCGACGTCTGCGAACATTTGGATGAAGTCGGACAACCGGGTGATCTCGAAGATCTGGCGATAGTGGTCGGAGAGTCCACTGGCGGCTACCGTGCGGTGTTCGGCGCGGGCCTGCGCGAGGATGCCCACGATCAGGGCGATGCCGGTCGAGTTCATGTAGTCGACCGCAGTGAAGTCAAGGACGACGCGTGTCGCCATGTCAGGTCCGACAGTCTCCGCGTAGGCCGACTGCAGTGGTTGCGATGCACTTGAATCGATCTCGCCGCGGATCACTAACACGACGGTGCCCGGAAGCCGTCGAACGTCTACTTCACAGTTGCTCGCCATGTCGCTCTCCTTCGTCGCCGTCTCCACCTGTGCGCATCGTCAGCCGCACGGTGTGCAAGGGGCCGTGCGTTGACACCTCCATGCCGTCGACCATGTTCTGCAGGAGGAACAAGCCCCATCCGCGGGGGCGCTGCTCGCCGCGCAGCTTCAACTCGATGTCGGGAATCTCGCGTTCGACATGGTCGGCGCGATCTCCGCCCCGATCGGTGATCGTGACCGCGACGGCGTCGAGTGTTCGCATGACCGCGATGTCGACCGGGATCTCCGCTCGGTTCTCGTTGCCATGCTCGATCGCGTTCATCGTTGCTTCGGCGACGGCAGTCTTGAGCCGCTCCATCTGATCGGTGGTCAAGCCGCAATCCGCCGCCGCCGCAGCGACCTCGCGCAGCGCAACCCGCTCGTTGCCGGGTTCGCTCGCCACTGTGAAGGCTGCGAGGAGGTGCGGGGTCTCCTCCGCACGGTTGCTGGTCATGTTCGGTCCCCGAGATCGACGAATCGCGAACCGCCGGTGCGCTGAAGACTGACCAACGTGATGTCGTCCTCTTGCTCGTGATCTGGCCCGGTGAACCGGTCGAGCTCGGAGAGGCACAGATCGATGAGCGCCTCGCCTGAAAGTCCCCGGCCGACCACTTCACCGACCCGCGGAAAGCCGAACATCTCGCGCGTAGGACTGTGCGCTTCTGCGAGCCCGTCGCTGTGCAGCAATAGACAATCGCCGGTCTGCAGCTCGGCGGTCTTCTGCTCGTACTCCATGCCAGTCATGAGCCCTAGCGGCATGCCGCGTGCTTTGAGCTCCACCACGCCGTCCGCCGTGCGCAGGAACGGCAAGTCGTGGCCGGCGTTGGCGTACTCGATCGCGCCACTCTTGGGGTCGAGAAGCAACGCGAGGCAGGTCACGAACATCGCGTTCGGCATGTCGTGGCAGAGCAGGTCGTTGACGTGGGCCAGTACGGCGCCCGGCGACGTCAGCTCGGGTGCTGTCGATCGCAGCAACGAATGAGTGCTCGCCATGACGAGCGCGGCAGGGACGCCCTTGTCGGTGACATCGCCTACCACGACCATCACCCGGCCGTCGCGCAACGAGATGAAGTCATAGAAGTCGCCGCCGACCTGGCGGGCGGGCCGGTAGAACGCGGCGACGGTCCAGCTCGGCAGGTCGGGCAGTTCCTTGGGCAAGAACTGTTGCTGGATGAGCTGCGCGACCTTGAGTTCTTGTTCAATGCGCTCGCGCTGACGGGCTTCGGCTTGCTGCTCGAGCACGAGTTGACCGACCCGGATCGCCGGCGCGGCGTGGCCGGCGAGGGAGTCGAGAAGGTGCCGGTCGTCGGTCGAGTAGTCACGCTCGGAAAGCCGAGGCCCCAGATGCAGCAGCCCGATCAACTCGCCGGAAGAAACGAGCGGGACGACGAGCACGACGCCGGCTGCTCGCATGGCGGCCAGGCCGGGGGAGTCGAGGACGAGATCAGTGATGTCGACCGGCCCGTCGGCGCTCTGGCAGTAGCCGAGAATCGGATCGTTCTGGGCGATCTCGAACGACGGCCCGGTGTGCACCGGCGCGGCCGCGTCGGGGAGCGGTGTTGCTGCGGTGCGCCGCCGAAGGCGGGCCAGCCGAGAGCGGCGGGCGTCCTGGTCAGGAAGCGGGTCTGGAGCGCCCATGACGCTGACGTCTGTGAGGTCACCCGCGGTATCGGGCTCGGCGTGGTGCGACAGTAGGGACTCGGCCATCAGAACCCCACTCTGAAACTGCAGCTGGTGAATTTGGAGTGGCGGGCAGCGAAGGCGACCAGCGTAGGACCGCGGGCGGTACATCTGCGCAGATCGGCTCCATCAATTCCTCCCCGGCTGGGTGGCTTCACGGTCGGGCCGGTGCGTCCTGTCGGCTCGTCGACTACCACTTTGACCGCGGACCGTTCCGAAAGCGTTACGGTCATCGCGAGATTTCGGATTACCGTCACACTCACCCGTTGCACGACCCTGTTGAAACACCTCGGGAGGGCGCCAGGTGCTGAGCGTGGCCCTGCTCGGGCCCCCACACATCGAGTACGACGGCAGGCCCGTGCATTTCGACACGCGCAAGGCCGTCGCGCTCCTCGCGCTTGTCTCGATGGCAGAGCAGCCACTCAGCCGGGATCGGCTCGCCGTGATGCTCTGGCCCGACTCCGACGACGAGCGGGCCCGGGGCGCGCTACGGCGCACGGTGTCGGTGACCGCGGCCGGGGTCGGCGACGCACTCGTGGTCAGCCGCTCCACGATCGCGTTGGACGAAAGCTTGGTCAGGGTCGACGCCGTGCAGTTTCGGCGGCTCCTCGCGGCCGGTGACGTCGGTGCTTTGGGCGAGGCGTGTGCGCTGTACCGCGGCGACTTTCTGACCGGGTTCGCGGTGCGCGACAGCCCGGATTTCGACGACTGGCAGAACACGACGGCCGACGACCTGAGGCACCGGCTCAGCACCGCGCTCGAGGTACTCGTCGCGGCGAGGGTCGCTGACGGCGGACTGGACGAGGCACTGGACCTCGCGCGTCGATGGGTGGCGCTCGACGTCCTGCACGAGCCGGCCCAGCAGGCGACCATCCGGGTGCTGGCAATGACGGGCCAGCGGTCGGCGGCACTTCGCCAGTACCGCGAGTGCGTGCGGGCCTTGGCCGACGAGCTCGGGGTAGCGCCGCTGCGCGAGACCACCGCGCTCTACGACGACATCCGCTCGGGCCGCCTCGCCGGATCGACGAAACCGGCACCACCCGTCGTCCGGCCTGCTGTCGTTGCATCGCCGCCCCCCGACGTGGCTGATGACTTCGTCGGGAGGGGTATGCACTTGGCGGCGGTGGAGTCTGCGCTGCTGACGGAGGGTGCAAAGGGTCGGCTTGTTGCGTTCGTCGGCGAAACGGGTTCGGGCAAGACGCGCCTTGTCGCCGAGTTGTCTGCACGGGCGAGTCGAGTCGACGCGAGCGCGTTCATGGTGCGTGCACACCAGGGCGAGACGAACCTGCCGTTCACCGTGCTCACCGACCTTCTTGTGCAGGTCCTTCGCCGCCAGCCGGCAATCGCCGACAGAGTTCCCGCGCACGTCGCGCTCGAGATTGCCCGGCTCGTTCCTGCCTTCGCTGCGGGGGCGTCGGATCCGGCGGAGGCGGTCAGCAGCACGGCCGGCTTGACTCGGCTGTTCAACGCGTTGGCGACGACGCTCGTTGCAGCCTCACCCGACCATGGCCGCCCGTCAGTATTCGTCATCGATGACACGCACTGGGCCGACGACGCGACCTTGAGCGTGCTCGGCTATCTGATCAACCGCTTGGCCGAGTTACCGATCCGTCTCGCGCTGACCTGGGCGCCGGAAAATGCGGGGCGGCTGATGGGGCTGCGGGCAGCCGTCGCGAACGCGGTTGCCGATGGCGTCGCATCCGTTGTTCCGATCGAGCCTTTCGGGCTGACCGAGATCACCGCATTGCTTGCGTCGTCGTCGACGCAACTCGACTCCGCGCGCCTTCTTGCCGAGACCCGCGGCTTGCCGTTGCTCGTGCTTGAGTACATCCGGGCGGCGCAAGACGGAACAGGTGACGGCCCGCCGGCCGGAGTGCGTGATCTGCTCGAGAGCCGCATCGATGCCGTGCAAGAGACCACGGTCCAGGTCGTGTCGGCGGCAGCGGTGCTGCAGGGCAGATTCGACGCTGACCTGGTTCGGTCGGTGAGCGGTCGCAGTGACGCCGAGACCTCCGATGCGCTCGACGAGGCGATCCGCTACCGGTTGCTCGAGGAGAGTTCGGCCGGCGCCGACGGCGTTGCGTATGACTTCCCGTTCGAGGCCCTGCGCCGGGTCGTTTTCGAGCGGACGACGTTTGCCCGGCGTCGGTTGCTACACGGCCGGGCCGCCGATGCGTTGTCGCGCCGTCACGAGCGAGACTCGCCTTCGACTGTTTCCGCGGCAGTTGTTGCGCACCACTTCGAGCAATCGGGACGGGACGCTGAAGCTGCTGCTTGGTGGTGGCGTGCCGCTGCGCGATCGCGCGCTCTCTACGCCCACGAGCAGGCGTACTCCGACCTCGCCCGTGCACTCGCCTTGGGCTATTCACCCGCGGATGTGTGGGCGTCGACCGGCGATGTGCTTGTTGCACTTGGCCGCTATACCGAAGCGATCGGTGCGTATGAGAGCGCCGCGGGTTTAGCTTCTAACGCCTCGTTTAGCGCGGGCGTCGAACACAAGCTCGCAGAGGTGCATCACCGCCTGGGCGACTGGGTAGTGGCTGACGACCATCTTCGCGCGGCGCTCGAATTGCTCAACGAAGACGCGTCTGTCGAACGTGGCGCATTGCTTGCGCGGATCAACGCGGATCGCGCGCTGCTCGCCTACCGGCGTGGTGATGTTGCCGCTGCGCGCGAGCTCGCGTCGAGCGCGGTGGCGATGGCAGAGCCCGTTCACGACGCGATGGCGACCGCCCAGGCGCTCGACGTGCTTGGCATGGTGTCGGCCTCGACGGGTGATCTCGATGCAGCTGAGTCGAGTCTGCGGGGGAGCATTGAGCAGGCTCAGACGTTGCCCGACTCCGGGGTTGCGGTGGCAGCGTTGAACAACCTCGCGAGGGTGCTTGCCGACCTCGGTCGGCGCGACGAAGCGTTAGCGACTGCGCACGAGGCGCTTCGCCTCGGGGCCGAGCGTGCCGACCAGCATCGGCTCGCCGCACTGCACACTAATCTCGCCGACTTGCTGCACGCCGCGGGCGACGAGGATGCGGCGCTTGAGCACCTCAAGGAAGCCGCTCGCTTGTTTGCCGCGGTCGACACCGGAGGCGAACCCAGGGCCGAGGTCTGGACGCTGGTCGAGTGGTGATCGGTTACGTCGCGCCGAGAGCCGATCGCGACAGCACTCGCGACGGTCGGCCCGACAGCTCTCGGGCCGCCGAACAACGTGCTGGTCAGCACAGTTGACTTGACGGCGTCGAGGTAGCCCCTCGTCGACGGCGGCAACGTCGTCGGCGTGGTGAGCAGCAGCGGACCATCGACGTGTGCGAGGAACGCCCCGCCGCTGAGGGCGTCGGCGAATGTCGTTCCGCTCGCGATGCCCAACTGGGTCGGCCCGGAGAACAACGCCGCGACCGCCACCGCAGTTGCGTATCGGTCAGCCCCTGTCAGGGCGATCGCTGCGGGATCTGCGGCAACTGCCGGCCCTCCTACCGCGTACACGACACCCGGGTGTGCGCTCAGATATGCACGGACAGATGGCGGCAGCGCCGAGCCATCGGTAAGTAGGACGACGCCGTTGATATGTGCAGCGGCTGGCCCGGCTGCGAGCGCGTCGGGGAAGTTGACGCCGGTCGCCAGCAAGACCGTGCCGGGATTGCCAAGCGCCGCCGCCACCGCGAGGGCGGTGCCGAAGCGATCTGTGCCCGCGAAGCGTTGGACGACGTAGCCAAGACCCGTCAGTGTCGTCGCAATGCTCGCGGGGATCGCTGCTGCGCCGCCGAGCAAATACACGGTGCCGCCCGCAGGCAGCACCCGAAGGATCTCGGCTTGTGTTGCTGTCGTGAGCGTGCCGCCGTTGGCGAACAGCAGGGGCGCGTTCTTTGCCGCCGCAAGTCGGATGCCGACCAGGGCGTCGGGATAGTCGTCGGATCGCGCGATGACGACCGCGCCCGCAGAGTCGGCTATCGGGTACTCGAGAGCGGACGTCGCAACAGCAGTCGCGAAGCGGTCAGCACCGAGGATCTGAATCGGAGCACCGGGAGTCGTCGCGACGGTCGTGGGAACTCCGCCGCCTGGAGCCACCGGTGTGACGGCGTTCGACGCGACGATGGATGTCAATCCCGTCCCGAGCGTGTTGATCGCGGCGACGGCGAACGTGTACGCGGTGCCGTTCGTTAGACCGGTCACGGTGTACGTAGTGACGTTGTCAACCGCGATTGGCGTGCCGCTCGATGGCGTGATGACGTAGCCGCTGATCACGAACCCGCCGTCATCGACGGGCGGAGTCCAGGTCAGAGTCGCAGCCGTATTGCCAGCGCTGGCGACAACGGCTGTTGGTGCGCCGGGGGCCGTCGGATGCGGCGTTACGGAGTTTGACGATGCCGAGTTCGGACCGGTAGCGACGACGTTGACTGCCGCGACGGTGAACGTGTACGCCGTTGCGTTGGTGAGGCCCGTGACCGTGTACGTCGTCACGTTGCCAACCGTGATCGGTGTGCCGCTCGACGGTGTGATGACGTAGCCCGTCACACTGCTGCCGCCGTTGTCGCTGGGGGGCGTCCACGCCACGGTGGCCCTCGTGTTTCCAGCGCTGGCGATCCCAATCGTCGGACCAGCTGGCGCCGTCGGCTCGGGTGTCACCGACGCCGACGACGCTGACTGCGCACCGGTGCCGACTATGTTGATAGCCGCGACGATGAAGGTGTAGCCGATGCCGTTGGTGAGTGCGTTGAACGTGTGGGCCGTCACGTTGCCGACGGTGACCGGCGAGCCGCTCGACGGCGTGATGACATACCCGGTGACGGCACTCCCACCGTTGTCGGTCGGCGCGGCCCAGCCAAGAGTGATGGCGGCGTTGCCGGGAGTGCCGACGACGAGCGTCGGAGCGGCGGGCACGGTCGGGCTCGGAGTGACCGAGCCGGACGGCGCGGAGTTGCCGCCAGTACCGACCGTGTTGATCGCCGCGATGACGAACGCGTAGCCGATGCCGTTCGTCAACCCGGTAACTGTGTACGTGGTGACGTTGCCGACCGTGACCTGCGAGCCACTCGTTGGCGTAATGACGTAGCCCGTGACCGCACTGCCTCCGTTGTCAGTGGGCGGCGTCCACGTGAGGGAGACGCTGGCGTTGCCCCCTGTCGCGGTGAGGATTGTCGGTACTCCTGGTGCAGTCGGGTTGGGCGTCACTGAGTTTGACGCCACCGATTGCGGGCCGGTGCCTGCTGCGGTTATCGCTGCGACCTGGAACGTGTACGCCGTCCCATTGGTCAGTCCTGCCAGCGCATAGGAGGTCACGTTGCCAACGGATACCGGCGACCCGCTCGACGGCGTGATGACATAACCAGTCACTGGGTCGCCGCCGTTGTGTGCCGGTGCCGTCCAGGCAATCGTCGCGCTCGCGTTTGCCGCGGTTGCGACACCGATGCTGGGAGCGTCAGGCAGGGCCGCTGGCGTGACCGGGTCTGAAGCGTCGCTCACCGGGCCGGTGCCGCCGTTGTTCACCGCGTAGACCTCGAACGTGTAGGGCGTTCCGTTGGTCAGTCCGGTGACGGTCGCGGTTGACGCAGTCGATACCCCGTCAGCGAACTGCGTGTACGAGCCACCTGATGAGTACCACACGGTGTAGTCGCTCACCGGGCTGGCGCCGTCGCCGCCCGGAGTCCAACTCAGTGCAACTTGCCCGTTGCCGGAAGTGCCGGTGACCGCCGACACCGCGCCGGGAAGCAGCGAGGTTGCGACTGCGATGCGTGCGGATCGCGAACTGAAGCCAGCCACGTTCATTGACTGCAGTGAGACGTAGTAGAGCGTGTTGTCCGAGAGGCCGGTCAGTGTGCACGTCAGATTCGCCGTCGTGCAGGTCGTCACCTGGGAGCCAGCAGTCGGCGCGTTGAACGCGGTTGCCGTATAGGACGTGATCGGTGCGCCATTGTCGTTCGGCGCCAGCCACGTTACCGCGATGGCTCCAGCAACGCCGGCCACGCCGGCTGCGACCGTCGTCGACGCGTCGGGTGCGTCCGGAAAGGTGTACGGGGTCGCGGTCAAGGTGGTCGACGCCACACCCGCGCCAGCGCTGCTCATGCCTCGCAATGCGACGTCGTAACTCGTGCCGTTTGTCACGCCGGTGATCGTCAGCGGCGTCGTTGTCGACGATGCAGGCAGCCAGGCGCCGCCGTTGAGTTGATATTGGTACGAGGTGATTGGTGCGTCTCCGTCCGTACCGGCATTGAAGTCCAGCGACAGGAACGAGTCGCCCGACATCAACGAGTTAAGACTCGGTGCGCCGGGTCGCTCGAGGGGCGTCACGGCGACGAGGGGTGTCGACGCGCTGCCTGAACCAGCCGCGTTCTGTGCGATCACCGAGACGTAGTACCCGATGCCGTCCGTCAGGCGTTGATCGTGCACGATGTCGACGATGTCGTGCATGACGACAGCGGGCTTTGCGAACTCGGCGTGGCGTAAGCGCTCGCCACGTAGGAAGTCAGGGCCGAGCCCCCCGTATTGCCCGGCGGCGTCCATGACACGTCGGCGCTCGTCGTGTCCGACACCGCCGAGATGGACGTCGGCGGGTCGGGCACCGTCAGCGGCGTTGCGCTCGCCGGAATCGACCCGGTGCCAACGCCGATCGCGTTATCGGCGCGAACGTTGACGGTGTAGGAGGTTCCATTGGTCAACGCGCCAATGACGAACGGGCTCGACAGCGTGCCCGCATCGACCCAGCTGCCAGCGTTCAATTGATAGTCGATCGCCGATATTGGTGAGCCCCCGTTGTCGGCCACCGTGAAGGCCACCTGGATCGCTTGGTTCGCAGCGACCAGCACGACCGAAGGTGCGACCGGGGTCGTGCTCGGCCCGACGCCGGTTGTTCCCGACGGCCCACTTGCGCCCGCCGCGTTGACCGCACGCACAGCGACGGGATAGCTGGTGCCGTTCGCGACCGTCGTGATGCCATCGGTCGACAGCGTGGTGATAACGAGCGGGCTGACAGATTGGGTGGCCGTGGACCAGGTGCTGCCGCTGTCGGTGCTGTACTGCCAGCTGGTGATCGCCGACCCGCCGTTGCTGGCGTCGGCGACCGCAACCGTCAAGGACCGGTCGCCTCGAGCGACGCTGGTGATCGTCGGCTCGGCCGGTGTCGTTCGGGGGTACCGGCCGTCGAACCCGAAGCGGAACCGGCCCCTGCGCGTTGATGGCGCGCACGGTCACCCCATAAAGGGTTCCGTTCGTGAGAGAGCCGATCAAGAAGGTGGTCCCGAGGGTGCCGGTGTTTACCCAGCCCGAAGAACCGAGCTGGTATTCGTAGCCGGTGATCGCCGCGCCGCCGTTGGAAGCAGGCGTCATCGTCACCGCGAGCGACGACGGTCCTGGGGTCACGCTGGCAATGCCCGGCGCCGACGGGACTGTTTGCGCGATACCCGTGGCGACGGCGGACGCCGTTCCGACCCCGATCGCGCTGATGGCACGCAGTTCGACGAAATACGTCGCGCCGTTGACCAGCGGCGTTGTGCCGTCGAGCGACAGCACCGAGATCACGATGCGGACTCGTTGTCGTGCCGGCCGTTCGCCATGTGGCGCCAGCGTCAGTGGAGTAGTCGTAGCCGATGATGGGCGACCCGCCGTCAGACGCCGGCGCGGTGAACGCAGCCGACAGCTGATGGTTCGAGCCGGCGACGGTGTCGCCGACGATGACGGGCGCCCCAGGAACCGTGGCAGGGACCGCTGTCTGAGCTGCGGTCGCGGTCCCCGTTCCGACTGCGTTGATCGCCCGCATACCGACCTGGTACGTCGCGCCGTTCGTCAGGCCCGTGACGACGATGGGGCTCGCCGACGACGATGCCGTGGTCCACGGACCGGAGGTGACCAGCTGGTATTGGTAGGAGGTGATGGTCGACCCATCCGTGGCGCCGGCGGTGAACGGGATCGACAAAGTCGCGTCGCCGGTCACGATCGAGCCGACGATGGGTGCTGCGGGCGTGCCGGGTGTCGTTACGCTCGCGTCTGCTGACGCTGCACCGCTGCCACTGGTGGTGACCGCCCGAATCGCGATCGCGTAGGTCGTCGCATTCGCCAGGCCGGTGATGGTGAGCGGACTCGTGGCCGAGCCTGTCGACGTCCATGTGCCGCTGTCGTTGATCTCGTATTCGTAGTCGGAGATCGTGGCGCCGCCGGAATATCCCGGCGTGAACGACACAATCGCGGTGCCGACGCCTGTCGATGTTGACGAAATACTCGGTGCACCGGCGCAGTGCTTCGGGGGTGCCGGGCTTGCCGACCGAGGCCGCGCCTTCACCGACGACACTGTTGGCCCGGATCTGGACCGAGTACAACGTGCCATTCGTCAAACCGGAGATCTGCAGTGGCGATGTCGTGCTCGACGCGGTCACCCAGGCGCCGACGCCGTTGAGTTGGTACTCGTAGGTCGTCGGTGCGGTTCCCGGAGCTCGGTGCCGTGAACGCCAACGAGAGCGCGCCGTCGTGTGCGGTCACCGCGGTGATCGTCGGCGCGCCCGGGACACCTATCGGGGTCACGGGGTCTGATGCCGCGGAGGCATCGCCTTGGCCGGCGGTGTTCACCGCCGACACCTGGAACACGTATGCGGTGCCATCGGTGAGCCCCGTCACCGTGGTCGACGTTCCTGTCGAGACGGCGTGGGCGAACGTCGTCCAGTTGGTGGGGTCCGACGCCAATGCGTACTCGATGATGTAGTCGCTGACCGCAGATTCGCCGACGACGCGCTGGGGGCAGTCCAGCTGACAGCGACGGAGGCGTCGCCAGCGACGCCGCTGACGGCGGTCGGGGCGCCGGGAGCACCGGTTGAGTAAGAGATCGTGACGCTGCCGTCGGCGGAGTCGTCGGGGTAGTACTGGTAGCTGGCGGTGAGTCCACTCGACACCACCGGTCGAGTTCTGTCCGGGGTAGCCGCCGTAGCCGTACCACTCGTCGGAGCTGCCCGACCCGAACTGGACGTCGCCCTGCGCGCCGCCCACGACTCCGCCGCCGCCTGCGCCGCCGCCGCCGCCGTCACAGCTAGCCGTGTCGCGGCGCACACGTACGCGACGGTGATGCCGTCCTGTCCGGCCGTTGACATTGTGTCGGCGCGAGCGGTGAACGTCGAGTACGGCACCCGGCCCAGCGTCGGCGGGAACTGCCCGCTGCCGCCGGCACCGCCGGCACCGCCCGCAACGATGGTCGACCGCCGTGGTCACGACCGTGGCGCCGCCTCCCGCCCCCGCCATCGCCGGAGTCTCCCTTCTAGCCCGCGACGCCGCCGTTGCCGCCGTTGTAGCCGAGCGGGATTTGGCCCGCCGGCCGCTGCGCCGGCGGTGTAGTGGTTGGGTTTGAGCTCCCGGTCGCCCGGCTCGTGCCGGTCGCACCGCCCTGACCGACCGCGATGGTCAGCACTTGACCGGGGGTCACCGAGAGCGTGCCGGTCACGACGCCTTGATAGCCGCCGCGGGGGATGGGCCGGAGGCGTCGTCGCCGCCTTGACCGCCCTCGCCGCCGTTGAGTTGCAGCGTTAGGAGCGTGATGCCGGCTGGCACGGTGAATGTCTCGACAGCCGCGGTGTACGGTACGTCTGGGTGACAGTCAGGGTCGGCTGCGCTGGACGCCGCGGACGATAAGACCGTACAACGGTGATGCGGAAATGCGGCAATCTGTGCTGACCGCATGGCGTATGTCCTTTTCTGGCTGACTTGCCCGTCGGCCGGTGGCAGCGCGTGAGAACGGCGGGTCCTGAGGCACAGCTGTTCGAACGCAGACCGGCCTGCCCGTGACGACTCGAACCGTGCCGCCCAAGATGCGGACATATCCGGACGAGTGGGAGTGCACGAGGCCGACTGGGCGAGTCGGTTGTCGTCCCTTGTCCGCGGGCGACGAGGGCGGGCGCTTCAGCTCACAGCTTAATCAAGAGCCACGCCGAGCTCGGTGAGGACGCTCGACGCAGATGACACCTGCAGCTAGCCGTCTGTATCGATTCAGCGCGCCGGCCCCCCAGCTCCGATTCTCGGATGCTTGACGAGTGCCTAGCCCTCGGTCCGCGAGTGACCCGGTACCGGACGTGCGTCGCGTCCGGCGAGGTTGTCGCCTCGACCGGCTCAAACCCGGGATCATCGACGCCATCGAACAATCGCTCGCCGCTGCCGAGCAGCACTGGAGCGATGTCGAGTGTGATCTCGTCGAGGGCACCTGCGGCGAACGCCTGTCGGATTGTCGAGGCGCCGCCGGCGATGCGGATGTCGCCGCCAGCAGCGGCGTCCTTCGCCTGGTCGAGGGCAGCCTCGAATCCGTCCGTGACGAAGTGGAACGTGGTGCCGCCGTCCATCTCGATCGGCTCGTGCGGGTAGTGGGTGAGGACGAACACTGGTGAGTGGTACGGCGGGTCGTCTCCCCACCACCCTCGCCAATCGGCGTCCCACTCGTCTCGTATTGGGCCGTACATGTTGCGGCCCATGATGACGGCACCGACCGTCCGCATCAGGTCGTCGCGCGCGGCGGCGTCGCCCTCGTGGGTCGGGCCGTCCCCGAAGTGCCACTGATGGATCTTGAGGCCGCCTACCCCGATCGGGTTCTCGAGGCTCTGGTCGGGTCCGGCAATGAAGCCATCCAGGGAGATCGACACGTGACAGGTAATGAGGCTCATGGACGTTCAGACTATGGAGTGGGCCAGAAATCATCGGCGGCGGCATTCACCCGTTCGGGTGGTGTGTCTTAGGTTCCCGTTGCGTCTCACCGATCACCTGAAGATGACCACGAACGCGAACACCGCGCCGCCCGGCTGGCACCCAGACCCGAGCAATCCCGGCGGTGCGCTTCGGTGGTGGGATGGCATGGCCTGGACGACTCACACGCGTCAGGCCGCCCCGAGCGCTCACCAAGCCGCTGCTCCGGCTGCTGCGTGGCCGGGTGGCGGGGTGACGATCGCTCCGAACTACGGCACCGCGAACTACGGCAGCGCAAGTTATGTGGGCGCGAGCGCTGGCGGCGCCAACTTCGGCGGCACAACGTACGCGCCGGCAACCCGGACCTTCGCCCAGCGAAACAGACAGTCCCTCACTGCGATCGGGTTCGTTCGCTCTACGTCTTGATAGCCATGACCACCCGCTTCGTGGTCATCGGGATCGTCCCGGTCATGCTGTCGATTCGGGCGATCAAGGCCAAGGAGACGCTGGCTCCGGCCGCGGTGGCTGCGGCAATCATCGCCGTGGTGGTCGCCTTCTCCGCGCTTTCATAGCAACCCCTAGGCTGGCTCGATGGCAGCCCGGCTGGCAGTAGTGACAGGTGCGAGTCGGGGCATCGGCCGCGCGCTTACCGAGCGGCTTACCGCAGCCGGCCAGACGGTGGCCGCGATCGCACGGTCCGCTTCAGATTTGGACGGCGTAGCTGCCGCGACCGGCGCCATTCCCTTCGTTCTGGACGTCAGTGACCCGGCAGGTGTCGACGTCGTCTTCGCGCGCATTCTCGCCGAACTCGGCGTGCCTGATCTGCTGGTGAACAACGCCGCGATCTCGGGCGGCAGCGGTCTCACGTGGGAACTGCCCGAGCAGGATTGGTGGCGGGTCTTCGAGATCAACGTTCGGGGCACGTACCTGTGCACACGCACAGTGTTGCCGGCGATGATGGCGCGCGGGAGCGGCCGGATCGTGAACCTCTCCTCGGGTGCAGCGACATATGCGGTAGGACTCGACAACGACGGTCAACTGACGTCGGCCTACATGGCAAGCAAGGCCGCGGTAAACCGCTTCACTGAAGCCGTTGCGGGGGAGTGCTTCAGTGCCGGCGTTCGGGTGTTCTCGATGTCGCCCGGCATGGTCAAGACGGACATGACCGAAGAGGTCTTCCGCGACATCTGGGACGACGAAGACACCTGGACGCCGATCGAGACGCCCATCGACCTCATCATGGATCTGGATGCCGGCATGCTCGATGCGTTGTCGGGCCGTTACTTCCGCGCCGCCATCGACGACTGGCGTTCGCTTGCGGGCCGCGCCGACGAGGTCATCGACCTCGACACCCACGCCCTTCGGTTGCGCCCGCTGCCCTAAGGAGCTCCCTTCTCTACCTACCTTTACCGCACTACCCGCTTTCCCCCTTCCAGTTTTCAGTGCGAATAACCCCGAGTCGTTCGCGAGCAGGAGATAGCTGGCGTCGTAGGAGCTCAGCGCGTGGCGTCTTCCGGTTGCGACCACAGCCGCCATGTCGATCGGGGAGTCATCGACGTCGATCGGCAACTGCGCAAGAAGTTCCAAGAACTGCTCGCCTGCGCTTCGGTCAGGCGGCCGCGGCGCTCGGCGACGAGCAGGACGTTGGCCACTTCCGCGGCCAGATTGCCGGGACGACGCTTGATCGTCACGGAGCCTGTCCAGTACCGCGTCCTTGCTTGGTTGCTTCGTCTTCGAAGCACCACGTCAGGGCCACACTCGTGTCAACTACGAACAGAGCTAACGCCGACCTTCTTCGACCATCTCGCGCAGCGAAGCGCCATCAAGCCGCACGCCGACGCGGCGTTTCGAAGAGCGGCGATGACGACTCGGTGTCGATCGCGAGCCAACAGAACGAGCCGGGCCACTTCTCGACCGTGCTTGGTGATCGTCACAGTCTCCCCACGTTCGACTTGGTCGAGCAGGCGAGGTAGGTGGGTCTTGGCGTCGTAACCGCCGATCGATGAACTAGTCACCGTCCAAGACTAGTCTCCACCAGTCTTATGTCAAGCCTGTCAACCGTTGGCCATTTACACGCAGGCATAGCCCCACATGTCTCCCGCCAACGCGTTGCGTGCACGCGAGCGGTCGAGTTGAACTCGTACCAGGGTCGGTTGCCTTGCAGCACCAGCGCGGTGCCAGATCTTGCAGCGCACATGCGCGCAGATCAGCGGCAGCCGATCCAGTGCCGGAAGCATCGGCGGACAGTGTTGCCAGGTACGCAGTATCTATCTGACCTGTCCTCGTAGCGAGCACGTTCGTGGCGCGCGATGTAGGCGTCCGGATTGATGGCGCAAGTGTCAGCATCGCCACGACCGTGCTCGCTACTACGGCTTGTGGCAACCACACCCCGACATCCGGACCCCCGCGATGAGCACAAGGGTGAGCACTGCTCCGAGCCAGAACTCCATCCCTGTACGAAAACCCGCAGCCGCGTGAAGCCATACGCCTGTTCGTAGGTCGACATCCGGCGGATCGCCGAGCCGACGATGACCAATGCGAGAATGCACAGCGTTCCCAGCAACATGCGCACAATTGCCTGTCCTTTGCTGCACGCGCGGCTTTGCGAACCGCGTTGCACGAGAGCGAGGGTAAGCGCCGTCACTGCGAGCAGCTGCCAGAACCCTTGCCTTGCTACTGGCGTAGGTCAACCCCGTCGTTACAGCACATGTGTCGTCCACCGAAGAGACCGTCAGTTTACCGCGACGAAGCTCGCGAAGAGACGTCAAGAATCAACAACGCGCTGCCCACTCCCAGCGCCGTAGCGGTCTCGCCGCGGGTGCGAGCTTGTCGAGCAAGGCGGACGGCGGGCGGTGTAGGTCGCGGCCAACGCCATGGCAGTGACGAGCGAATGCCACAGCCCGGCCAAATACTGATGCTCCGTTGCGGTAGGGACCGCTGAGTTCAAGACATTGCGTACGCGGATCCGCGCTAGCGAATAGTGCACCGAAGATGACGACTAATACAGAGGTCACGCCCATGACCAGTGCCGCACGTGCGGGAGACCCACCGCCGACGCGCAACCGCCCAAGACCCCGCAGCGTCCACCGGCTGCCCGAAGTGGAACGAAAACATGACCATCAGCCGATCGCGAGTCCGACCCACGTACTCGCGCGCACTAGCGCGATCGAGCCGACGACATGCCGAGGAGCACGCACAGCGTGACGATCCTACGGCCGAGCGGAAGGCCGCGACGCTGAAAAGCGCGCACGAGCCGCTCGCAAAGGCCAGTTGGGTTCGGGTTGGTCGCGCGCCGGAGAAGCCCAGGCCGGCCATGAGCAACACGCGCCGGTGATCGGTATCCCAAACCGATCACGTTGATCCGAAACGTCACAGCACCGGCAAGTCCCGCGACTGCGCTGCAAGCAAGACGCGGGGTGAAGCTGCCGATCGCTTGCGCAGCGGCCACACGGGAGCAGGCCACGATGGGGGTTGTCTTGCGGGTCGTGGCAGCTTTGACGGGGTTGCCACGTGACAGGCGGAACGAACCCCGGTGCCTGCTGCCCCGGTGGGGGTGGCGGCGGTTGTTGGTGCGTCACTAGTTCCTCCATCAGGCAGTCGTCATCGCGCGCCGCGGTTGCGGCTCTCGTGCGCTGTGGGTGATTCAGTTCAGCCTGGCGGCAGCGTTACCCGGATCCGACAGCCAGGCTCGTCACCAACGACGGCGATGGTGCCGCCGTGGAGGTCAACCGCCCATCCAGCGATCGCGAGACCAAGACCGGTTCCACCGTCGCTCGAGCCGCCGCGCGTGAATCGCTCGAAAACGTTCGACCGTTCATCGGCGGCATGCCAGGCCCGTTGTCGCACACCTCGATCACGAGGCCGCCCGTAGCGTTCATCGCGCGAGCTGAGACCACGATCCGACCACCCGACGGACTGTGTCGAGAGGCGTTGTCGAGGAGGTTCGCAACGACCTGATGCAGTCGCGCCGGTCCACGGTCGCGCCATGTCGAGAGGTTCGACGTCGACGTCGATGGTGTTCATACGGTGGCCGACACTCGCTTGGTTCACCGCCTCGCTCAAGAATGCGTGGACGTCTATTTGCCTGCGGTGCAGAGGACCACGCCGCCGTCTACACGGGAGAGTCGAGGAGTTCGGTGACGAGCTGCCCCAGCCGCTGGTTTCGTTCAACGCACTCTGCAGAGTGTCCGCATCTGCCGCGCCGACGCCGTCCACCACATTTTCAAGCACGCTTGAAGCGCGGTGATCTGCGTCCGCAACTCGTGAGACACGTTCGCAATGAGCTCGCGCCGCGTACTGATCCGCAGCCGCGAGGTCCGTCGACATCTGATTGAACGCGTCGCGAGTTCACCCACCTCATCGTGCGACGTTGCCCGCACTCGTGTCGTGTAGTCGCCGCGCGCCATCGCCTGTGCCGCAGCGGTCATTTCCCTGAGCGGCGATGTCATGCCATGCGCCAAGAACTGGGTGATACAGAGGGAGACTACCAACGCACCCAGCAGCGACCACCGCAGCTGCCAATGCGCGAGCCATCCATGTGCCTCTACCCAAAACGTGAATCCCGCCGCATTACTGGCGCGCTGACCAGCAGCCCAATCTTCACCTTAAATGACCGCACTGGATCTAAGTGGCCGTGGCAGACGTTCGAGTGCGCCGCGCTACTGCATCACTCAGCTTGCTCATCGTGGTAGTCTCCAGTGCGTAGCCCACACCGTGCACTGTTCGGATCAGATCCCCACCGAGCTTGCGACGCAAGGCCTTCACGTGACTGTCAACCGTCCGACTACCCCCCGAGTCGCCCCAGCCCCACAGTTCAGCAGCAACGACTCTCCGCTCACCGCTGCTCTGGGGCGGGCCGCGAGTAGGCAAGGAGATCGATCTCCGTACGTGTCAGGTGTATGTCGGCATCGCTCTCTGCGCACCCGGCGCTCAGAGAAGTCGATCTCGACGTCGCCAATCCAAACGGGAGGGATGTTGCTGCGCGCTGCGTCGGCACCGGTCGGTGCGCCGCAATCAAGGCGTGTACCCGAGCCACCAGCTCGCGCATGCTGAAGGCTTGCTGAGATAGTCGTCGGCACCCACACCGAGCCCCACGATGAGGTCCGTCTCGTCGGCGCGCGCGGTGAGCATGAGCACGGAACGGGTCGTTCTCGCCTGGATGCGCCGACAGACCTCCAACCCATCGAATCCGGTCAACATGACATCGAGCACACCAGATCGCGCTGCCCGCGTACGCAAGCTTCGACCGCGCTCGGCCCATCGTTGGCAATACGACGTCGAGGCCCTCGGCCCGCAGCCGCGCCGCCAACGAGTCGGCGATGTCGGATCGTCGTCCACCACCAGAACCCGGCGTTTGCTCATGCCTCGACTGTAGAGGCGCTGTGGAGATAACCGGGCAATCTGTGAAGGTTCAGTGGAGATCCACCGGCCGGCCGCCTCCGCACGTGCACGGTTATTGCTCTCGCACCACGTCGAGGTCGAAGAACTCGGGCGGTCCGTCCAGGACGTCTCCCATCGCCGCTCGGATGCGCTTCAGTCCCTCCGCGCGCCGAGGGTCCTGCTCCCGCTCGCGAGCCTTCTCTTCGCTCTCGAACACCACCAGGGCAAACAGCAGTGTTGGATCGGCCTGGCTGCGCATGACCATCGTCCTCACGAGGCCTGAATCCGCCTGCTCAATGGCGCGAAGTTGCTCGAACACCTCGAGCAGGTCCGCCTCGCGCTCCGGCTTCGTTCGCACCTTCTGCAGCTGTGCCCACATCGTGAGAGCCTTCCTGTCCGAGTGACTACCACCGATGAGTTTGAGGCTGCTAGTCCGTCTCAACGACTGTGCCAGGTCGCCCGATCGGGTACTGCCGAAGGAGTCAACCAGAGGTGTTGAGCATGCGGAAGGTCGTCGCGTACGAGTTGTTGTCTCTCGACGGTGTTGCAGAGTCTCCCGACGAGTTCTTCACCGAGTGGGACGACGCAATGGATGCGAACCTCGCCGCGGTGATCGCAGCGCAAGACGCGGTGATCCTGGGCCGTCGCAGCTACAACGAGTGGGCGGGGTACTGGCCGACCAGTGAAATTGAGCCGTTCGCGACGTTTATCAACGGTGTCACGAAGTACGTTGCGACCTCAGGGCCGCTCGACCGCGGATGGGCTAACTCGACTGCCGTCGACGGCGGGCTCGTCGACTTCGTGCGGGCGATGACGGACCAACCCGGAGGCGACATCGGCATCCACGCCAGCATTTCCGTCGTTCAGACACTGCTCGCCGCAAACGTCGTCGACGAACTGAGACTCGTGATCGCGCCGACGATCGTCGGTAGCGGACGCAGACTCCTCGAAGGGCTGCCGCCGGTTCGCCTTGAGTCGATCCGTTACGCGACCTCACCGACTGGCTATCTGCTCGCCGATTATCGCGTCGCCCGGTAGCTATCTCATAGTCCTTAGATGAGCGTCACGCCTGGTGCTTCGTGCTTGCCTTGAGCGAAACCGGCACGGGCGGAGGGGATCCGGGTGGCGGGGTCCAACTGGTTCGTGCCCATCGCCGCCCGCGAATCGTCGTCCGGCGTGATCACCGCAACGTAGCTACCCTGCATGCGCAGGGTAGCCACTTGGCTCTGCAGATCCGCGCCCGGGAATCTGCGCAGGCCCTCGAACTGGCCTTCGGGTGGCGTCCCGCTCCGTCCGCCCAGCGGCGAGAGCACTACGACGTTCGCGTAGCCCGACGCGAGGTCGGCGTTTTCGCTGGAGCGCACGCCACCGTCGATGTACCGACCACCGTTGATACTGACGGTGGGCACCAGACCGGGCAGTGCAGTGCTCGCGGTGACCGCATCCACGAGGTCGACACCGGAATCACGGTCGAACGCAACCAACTCGCCGGTGCGCGCGTCGAGGGCCGTCACGATCATCGGGTTATCCGGCCATTGCGGGCTGGGCAGCCTGGCGGCGACCGTCGCCCGCCGCTGAGCGGCGCCCGATCCGATTGTGGCGTCGCTCTCCAACCCGAACGCGCCCATCGCCCGCTGTAAATCGGCCGCCGAGGTAGCTGCGGCACCGATGGCCCTCATCCGTTCGAACACAGTCACCATCGGCAGGGACGGCGGCCGCTGTGGGTTCTGTCCGACTGGTTGCATCGGCGTCGACAGGACCGAGGCGAAGAGTTCCGCCGCCGGTATGCCGCTGCGAATCTGTGCGGCCGCGGTAGCACCCGCCGAAGTGCCGATCACCAAATCGGCCTCTGTCAAATCGAGGCCTGCCTCGGCGAGGCCGGCGATGACGCCGATCTCCCACGCATTTCCGGCGGCGCCACCACCACCGAGAACCAAAGCAACGTTGTGAGCCATCTTCAGACTGTGTCAGTCCGTGGAAGTCGCTTCCATCGAAATACGATGGAGCAGGCCGAGGGCGGCCCCAACAAGTCGAGCGTGGCGCTGGGGAACCTATCGTCGGCATATCGAAAATCTCATACTTCGTGGCAACATCACGCTGCCTTCACTGGAGGTATGACCTCCGGCCCGACAATGGGAATCACTGTCTATGGCTGCGACCCGGATGAGGCTTCTGCGTTCCGCGAGATTGCGCCCCGTTTTGGCGTCATGCCAACTATCACAGAGGCGGCGCTCTCTGAGAGCAACGTCGAGCTGGTGCGCGGCAACCGATGCATCAGCGTGGGCCACAAGACTCGCATCACGAATGCCACCCTGTCAGCACTAAGCGTCGCCGGCGTCGCGTACGTCTCGACGCGGAGCATCGGATTCGATCACGTCGACATCGGGTACGCGGAGAGCGTCGGCGTCTGCGTCGATAATGTCGACTACTCGCCCGACGGCGTCGCTGACTACACGTTGATGTTGATGCTGATGGCGTTACGAAACGCGAAATCCATGGTGCGCAGGGCAGACGCTCATGACTACCGTCTGCACGATGTCCGCGGGAAAGAACTGCGCGATCTGACCGTCGGTGTGATTGGTACGGGACGTATCGGCGCAGCGGTCATGGATCGGCTGCGTGGGTTCGGCTGCCGGATATTGGCTTACGACAGCAGGCCCAGGACGTCGGCTCGCTACGTGCCACTCGAGGAGTTGCTGCGGCAGAGCGACATCGTCACGCTCCACACGCCGCTCACTGCCGAAACTCATCATCTGCTCAATCACCGACGTTTCGACCACATGAAGGACGGTGCGTTGATTGTCAACACTGGACGCGGCGCACTGCTGCACACGGAGGCTCTTCTTCTGGCGTTGGAGAGCGGCCGGCTGGCCGGTGCGGCGTTGGACGTCCTCGAAGGAGAGAACGGAATCTTCTACGCCGACTGCAGAAACATACCCCTCGAAAACCAGCTCTGTTGCGGTTGCAGGAGCTTCCGAACGTCATCATCAGCCCACACACCGCCTACTACACGGATCACGCTTTGCGGGACACCGTCGAGAACTCGATCATGAACTGCGTCACGTTCGAAAGGGAGAATGCGGCGTGGACAGGCTGAAGGTGGGCATCATCTTCGGCGGCTGCTCCGAGGAACATCCCGTTTCCGTCAAATCTGCGCAGCAGGTCGCGCAATGCCTCGACCTTAGAAGTACGAGCCATTCTGGATCGGCATCACGACGACTGGGTCATGGAAACTCTGTGCCGGCCCTGGGGCGAACTGGGAGAACCGCGACAGCCGTCCGGCTGTCTTGTCGCCGGACAGGAGCGTCCACGGATTACTGGTGTTGGAGCAGGATCGGTACGACCTTGTCCGTTTGGATGTGGTGCTTCCCCTCCTGCACGGCAAGCTCGGCGAAGACGGTGCGATACAGGGTCTGCTCGAGCTCTCCGGCATCCCCTACGTAGGTTGCGACATCCAGAGCTCTGCCTTGTGCATGGACAAATCATTGGCTTACATCGTCGCTGGGAGCGCGGGAATCGCCACACCGAAACATTGGGTGCTCGAACCGCACGCGAGGATCGACCCGAACAGCCTTCCGTATCCCGTCTTCGTCAAGCCCGCGCGTTCTGGCTCATCGTTTGGCGTCAGCAAGGTCTCTGGGGGAGCGGATCTGGCGAGTGCGATTGAAACCGCACGGCGGTTCGACTCGAAGGTGGTGATCGAAGAGGCGGTCGTCGGCAGCGAGGTGGGTTGCGCCATCTTGAGCGAGCGATTCGGATTGGTCGCAGGTGAGGTAGACCGCGTCTCTCTATCGCACGGCTTCTTCAGAATCCACCAGGAGAGTGATCCAGAGAGCGGCTCAGAAAACGCAACATTCGTTGTTCCTGCCGACATCTCGGCCGAGTCACGCGTTCGCGTCCAGGACACGGCGAAAGTCATCTACCGAGCTCTCGGATGCAAAGGACTCGCGCGGGTGGACATGTTCCTGATCGAAGACGGAACGGTCGTTCTCAACGAGGTCAACACGCTGCCTGGCATGACCTCGTACAGCCGCTACCCGAGAATGATGGCAGCTGCGGGCTTGCCCCTCGCCGATGTGATCGACCGGCTCATCTCGTTGACAGCGCACGGAAAAAGAGAATGAACAACGACTTCGTCTTTGTCGACGAGTTCGTACCAGGAATACGCTGGGACGCCAAGTACGCGACGTGGGACAACTTCACCGGTAGACCCGTAGACGGGTACCAGGCGAATCGCATCGTAGGCACGCGGGCCTTATGTGCGGCCCTCGATAGAGCGCGAGAAAAGGCCGCGTCCTTAGGCTTCGGCTTGCTTCTGTGGGACGGCTACCGCCCACAGCGCGCCGTAGATTGCTTCCTGCGCTGGTCGCAACAGCCGGAGGACGGCCGAACGAAGTCGCGGCACTACCCGAACATTGATAGACCCAAGATGTTCGAACAGGGCTACGTGGCCACCAAGTCGGGCCATAGCCGGGGTGCCACAGTCGACCTGACGCTGTACGACCTGGCAACCGATGAACTTGTGCCCATGGGCGGCGATCATGACCTGATGGACGAGGTGTCCCACCACGGTGCTACGGCAATCACCGCATTTGAAGCGCGAAACCGTAATCGGCTTCGCTCCATCATGGAAGCCTGCGGTTTCAGCCCCTACGATCGCGAATGGTGGCACTACACGCTTAAGCACGAACCGTATCCGCAGAGCTACTTTGATTTCCCCATCGCGTAGGCGGGCAGCTGCACGGTAACGCATAGCCCGCCGTTCGGCCTTGCAGCGAGGGTGAGGGTCCCGTCGTGTGCCTGGGTAATACTCCTGGCGATTGCGAGCCCGAGGCCGACACCGGCGTGGTCGGACCGGATGCGGTCAGTTCCGCGACGAAACGGCTCGACCAACGTGGCCACTAGCTGCGGCGAGATCTGCTCGCCGGTGTTCTCCACCGTGAGTACCACAGCCTTGGAGTGATTGGTGCTCCTGACCCATACCGTGCCTTCATCGGCCAGGTTGTGGACGATCGCGTTGTGCACGAGGTTCGTCGTCAGTTGCAGCAGGAGCGCACGTGAGCCGAGGGCGGGAGATACGTCGCCAGATGTCTTGATGATGACGCCGCGCTCTTCTGCGAAGGCCAGCAGTGTTTCCGTGGCCTCCTCCGCTACGAGCGATACGTCGACGCATTCTGGCGTGAAAGCCTTCTGGTCGGCGCGGCTAAGCATGAGCAACGCTTCGGTCAGGTTGATCGCTCGCGTGTTGACGACGAGTAGTCGTTCGATGAGATCGGCGGTGTCGGAGTTCGGGTCATCGCGGGCCACCTCGAGAAGAGTCTGCGTGATCGCCAGCGGGGTGCGCAGCTCGTGAGACGCGTTGGCCGCGAATCTTTGCTGTTCAGCGATCTGTGCTTCGAGCCGCGTCAGCATGGCGTCGAAAGCGTCTGCAAGTTCGCGGAACTCGTCACTGTGGCCGGGTAGCTGGATTCGGTGGGAGAGCGTGCCGGTCGCAGCGAGGCGGGTTGCCTCGGTGATACGTGTCAGGGGTGCGAGCATTCGGCCGGCCAGAATCCAGCCACCCGCCAGACCGAACACCAGCAGCAATGCCAGCGCGACAGCCGCGGTCGGGATGAAGTCGACCAACAGCTCGCGGCGGCTAGGCCCTCGTTCGGGCGTCGCTCCTGGGTGAGTGAAAACGAACTCGTGAAGAGGGACGTATCGCACGAGGAACAGGGCTACCGCGGCGAGTAACAACGCGCCCGCGAGCATGAGGAAGCCGGCGTAGCTGAGGGTGAGTTTGAGGCGGACGCTCAAACCCGGCGCCCTATCCATGCTCGTCTCCCTCGCCCGCAACCGCCGGTCCGGTGTCGATTCGGTACCCAACGCCCGCCACTGTGGCGATGAGCGGGGGTTCGCCGAGCCGTTTGCGCAGAGCTGAGACCGTAATGCGCACAGCGTTCGTGAACGGGTCGGCGTTCTCGTCCCACGCCCGTTCGAGGAGCTGTTCGGCGCTGACGACACCGCCCTCGGCAGTGACGAGAACCTCCAGCACCGCGAACTGTTTCCGGGTGAGTGCGACGTACCGACCGTCGCGGTAGACCTCGCGGCGGAACGGATCAAGTCGCAGACCCACGATCTCCCGCACGGGTGGCCTGATGTGGGCGCGCCTACGGTCGAGCGCTCTGAGCCGGAGTACGAGTTCTTGCAGTTCAAATGGCTTCGTGAGGTAGTCGTCGGCGCCGAGGCCGAACCCGGAGGTCTTGTCATCGAGTCGGTCGGCAGCAGTGAGCATCAAGATCGGCATGCCGCTGCCGGAGGCGACGATGCGTTCGGCGATCTCGTCACCGGAGGGCCCTGGGACGTCGCGGTCGAGCACGGCGATGTCGTAGGCGTTGACGCTCAGCAGTTCTAGCGCCGTTTCGCCGTCGCCGGCGATATCCGCGGCGATGGCTTCCAGGCGCAGGCCATCGCGGATCGCCTCTGCCATGTAGGGCTCGTCCTCGACGATCAAGACACGCATGTGTCCTGGGATGTCGCGATCGAGCACGGCGATGTCGTAGGCGTTGACACTTAGCAGTTCCAAGGCGGTCTCGCCGTCGCCGGCGATGTCAGCGGCGATCGCTGCTAAGCGCAGGCCGTCGCGGATAGCCTCTGCCAGGTAGGGCTCGTCCTCGACGATCAAGACACGCATGCCCTTGACGCTAGCGCCCGGAGCGTTTCGTCGGCCTATCGAAAAGATAGGCGTAACGATGACCCCGCTATACCGAGTTCCTGACCGCCCGGCGCGCCGTGTTCAGGCGAAAGCCTGAGCGGTCGCACGCGATACCGCTACTGGCACCGGTCACGACCACGATTCTCGATATTGTTTCCTCAGTTTCGTGTTGCACAGGTAGCGCCTCGCGGCCGAAGAGGTTTCACAGCTGGTTGGACCGGATTTGGGTCTGGTCACGCATGGCGTGCACGGCGCGGCCCCACACGATGCCGAGGACAACGATTCCTACCCCGGTGTAGAAGAGCCACGGTGCGGCAGCTAGAAGTGCGGCGCCGCTGATGCCGGTGCCCGCGATGATGACGCTGACGACCAGCCACGCGACCGCCCGGGTGCGCTCGTCGCGCGCGATGTTCGCCGGCGTGGCCCAATAACGGGGCAGCCTCAGCCGCACGGCGGGCGTCATCCAGCGGTCGCTCCGGCACGGGCGTCGAAGATTGCGTGATTGGCGTCCGACCATCTCGCGGTTGTCCATCACGCGTGGGCGGTGGGTGGTCTGCGGGCGGTGCGGAACTCATCGGTGCAGGCCCGGCACGGGTGTCGGTGGTGCGGCCACGGGGCGCGCGGTTCGCCGCTTACTCAACGGGACGGCTGCCGCTATGGCGGCGAGGATGGCGGCGATCCACGGCAGCGCATAGACACCCGGGTGCAGCAGACGGTGTTGGTGTCCGCGCTTGACACGCATCTTGTCCTACCTCGGTTCGGATTGCTGATCGTTAGCGGGAGCGGTCTTTCTCGATGGCAGTCTCAGCGACATGGGGGCAGGGGGACATTGGTGAGTTCCGTCCGGCTCGACCGCCGGTTGGAGTAGTCGACGAGCAGCGGTGCCAGCTGTGCGTGGTCGGAGACCCTTTCGAGGTGACGCGCAGGTGCAGTGCGGCGATCGTCACCGATGCACGTAGGGCAGTCACTGTGCTGCGACATCGCCGCAGGCAAGGCACCCTGCCCGCTGGTGCCACACAAGTCGGCGTCGATTCAGCGTGCTGGTCATGTTCACGCGCGGCCACGCCTTCATCAGTGCAGAAGCCAGCTCGGTCGCTCTTGAGACAAAGGAGCCCGAGAAGCCTTCCGTCGTTGTTCACGACCGCCAGGCGACGCTGGCCAGAACGGACCACCCATTCGTGGAGGGTCGAGATGCACTGGTCTGGTCGAACGGTACGGCCCCGCACTGTCGCGAACGGGAGGACCGCCACGTCGTGCGGCAAGCCTGGTGGCAGATCGCTACGCAGCAAGGTGCCGCACAGGGTCCCGCGGTGCGTTAAGAGGAGCATGTGAACGTGCGAGTCTTCAAACGCCGCAAGGACAGCCTCCACCCGTGTGTCCATGGGCAGGGTCTTCGGCGCGGAGATCATCAACTCAGACACCTTCCTTGGCGCAAAAGTGGCGGCGAGGTCGGTGCTCTGGCTCGCTACGGTTGTTCGCCGGGTCGCGCAACCCGGGTCGCTGAGCCTTACCGGTCGGGCAGCTGACGCGCGCCGGTAGTCAGGTGGCATCTCGGTATGCACCGGTACGTCGAGCGGCGGGGGATTCAGCGGTTGCTTGACCGGCTGGCCGGTTAAGAACGGCATCGCTCCCGCAGCTAACTCGACGTCGCTGTTGGTTTGCGATCCGCGCTCGCACCACCGACGAGTTCAAGACGGATGACAGTTGACTTGGAAACGGGCGTGTTGCTGATCTCTGCGGTGGAATCCAGCGGCACCAGCACGTTGGCTTCCGGGAAGTACGCGGCTGCGCAGCCGCGTGGGGTTGGGTAGGCGACTGCCCGGAAGTCCTTCGCGGTGCGTTCGCCGTCGCGCCATACGCTGACGAGGTCGACTTGGTCGCCGTCCCGCAGTCCACATTCGCGCAAATCGTCGGCGTTGACGAATACCACGCGTCGGCCACCCTTGATGCCCCGATAGCGGTCGTCCAGTCCATAGACGGTGGTGTTGAACTGGTCGTGTGAGCGCACGGTTTGCAGCAGCAGATGCCCTGGCGGGACCTCGACCGAGTCGACCGTGTTGACGGTGAACCGCGCCTTGCCCGTGGCGGTCTTGAAGGTGCGTGAATCGTGCGGGCCGCGAGGCAGCATGAAACCGCCCGGCTGGGTAACGCGCTCTTCGTAGGCATGACAACCGGGGACCACGTGTTCGATGTGCTTGCGGATAACTCGGTAGTCCGCCCCCATGGTCGACCAGCCGATGTCCTCGCCGAACAGGGCGTGCCCGAGTCCGGTGATGATCGCGATCTCGCTGCGCAGCTGCGTCGGAGCCGGGCAGCAGCCGCCCTGGGATGCGTGCACCATGCTCATCGAGTCTTCGACGGTCACGAACTGCTCACCGCTGGCCTGCATGTCGCGTTCGGTGCGTCCGAGGCAGGGCAGGATCAGCGCCTCGCGTGCCGTGGCATAGGTGCGAGCGGTTGAGCTTGGTGGCGACGTGCACGGTCAGCCGGCAGTTCGCCATCGCGCGCTCGGTCACCGCGGTGTCCGGCGTCGCCGCGACGAAGTTGCCACCGAGGGCGAAGAACACATCGACCTTCCCGTCGCGCATGGCCCGGATCGAGTCCACCGTGTCCCAGCCGTGCTCGCGCGGCGGGTCGAACCCGAACTCGTCGCGCGAGCGCGTCCAGGAACGCGTCGCGGCATCTTCTCCCAGATGCCCATGGTGCGATCGCCCTGGACGTTGCTGTGGCCGCGGATCGGTGAGGGGCCGGCACCCGGGCGTCCGATGTTGCCGCGCAGCAGCAGGAAGTTGACGATCTCGCGGATCGTGGCGACGGCGTTGCGGTGCTGCGTCAGCCCCATCGCCCAGCAGACGATGACCGAGCCGCGGCGACGACATCGGCGGCGAGACTCTCGATCTGCGTTCGGGTCAGGCCGCTGTGTTCCGTGATCGTCGCCCAGTCGAGGTCCGCGCCAGGCGCTGCGGCAACGGCATCGAAGCCGTCGCAGTACGTGGCGATGAAGTCGCGGTCGAGGACGGTGCCGGGTGCGGCGTCCTCGCGCTCGAGCAGCGCCTTGTTCACGCCGGCGAACAGCGCCAGGTCGCCGTTGACCCGCACCGGCAAGTACGTGTCGGCGATGATCGTGCCCGGGCCGGCCAGGCCGCGTGGTGTCTGCGGGTTGCGGAAGCGGCCGAAGCCAGCCTCGGGCAGCGGATTGATCGCGACGATCCGCGCGCCGCGCTGCTTGGCGTGCTCGAGTGCGGTCAGCATCCGCGGATGGTTCGTGCCTGGGTTTTGGCCGGCGATGAGGATCAGGTCGGCGTGCTGCTCGATGTCGTCGAGCGTGACCGACGCCCTTGCCGACGCCGATCGTCTCGCTCAGCGCGGCTCCGCTGGACTCGTGGCACATGTTCGAGCAGTCCGGCAGGTTGTTGGTGCCGAGCCGGCGGGCGAGCAGCTGGTAGACGAACGCGGCCTCGTTGCTGGCCCGCCCGCTGGTGTAAAAGACGGCCCGGTTCGGGTCGGGCAGCGCACGCAGCCGGTCGGCGACCAGCGCGATGGCGTCGTCCCAGGAGATCGGCGCGTAGTGCGTGGCGCCTGGCGCCAGGTACATCGGCTCGGTCAGCCGGCCGTGGTGCTCGAGCCGAGTGATCGTCCTGCGCGCGCAGCTCGGCGACCGAGTGCGCCGCGAAGAACGTCGGCGTCGACCCGCTTTCGGGTGGCCTCCCAGGCGACGGCCTTCGCGCCGTTCTCACAGAACTCCGCCGCCTTGCGATGCTCGGGATCGGGATCCGGCCATGCGCAGCTGGGGCAGTCGAAGCCGTCGGCGTGATTGAGCTTGAGCAGCGTCTGCAGACTGCGCGTGGGTCCCATCTCGGCTAGCGCGTACTGCATCGAGGCGGCGATGCCGGGGATGCCGACCGCCGACTTCTTCGGCTTGCCCGACGTGGACGTTGTCGGATCGTCGGCTGCTTGTCAGCCATACCTGCACCTACCTTCGCTCGATGCGCACCCGAGGCTCAGACGCGCCAGTGGTAGTTGATGGAGAAGTCGACGGCGGTGGCGTACGTGAGATACATCAGCCAGCAGCCGGTCGCCAGGTGGAACAGGCCCAGCGCCGCTCGCCGAGCTTGACGCCCAGCGCGGCGAAGAAGTCGCTGAAGTAGATCGCGAACAGGCCAAGGAACAGCAGCCCTACGGGCCAGTCCTTGACCTTGAAGAACACCGTCGCACCCATCGCCGAGACAGTCATGAATGCAACGCACATGCCCGCGTTAGGCCGCGGGTCGTTGCCCTGAGCACGATTCCAACCGATCGCGAACCAGTGGATGCCGTAAGCGGTGAACGCGAGCGCCGCCATATACAGCGGAGCGGACTTCTGGAACACCTGCAACCACGTTAGTCCAACGAACAGGATCACGCCCGTCAGGAACTGGCAGAATCCCGGCAGCCAGACGCCCCAGATCCCTGTCGCGCGATCGACCCGCTGATCCCTGGCAGGCCAGCCGAACAACTCCTGCGGACCGAAGATCAGATACCCGGTGCCCAGGCCGAAGAAGCCAAGGGCGAGCGGGGGAAACGCTGACTGCGCGAACGTCACATCCATCAAAGCCTCCCAAACAAAGACCTGCGGCCAGGGCCGGTCCTCTCTCAGACTCTCAGACGCAATGTGAGCGTACATGCAGTAGTTGCGCTTGCGCAAGGACTGCGCAAAGGCTAGCTTTCGGGGATTCATCCGTCTGTACAGGGGTATCAGCCGGGTATTGGAAAACGGGCGGGCTGGCTAGGGAACGAACATGTTGTCGAACTACGAACGGCGAATTTCTCAGCGAGATCGAACTCGACTTCACCCGACTTAAGAGTCGATCCAAGCCCCGAGCGGCCATCCGGGCACTGCGCCTGCCGGCGGCGTTGGCCGCACTTGGCGCGGCGATGTTGTTCTCGACCGGAGATCAGGTGCCACGAGCGGCCGGAGTCCTGCTGGTGGCGGGAATCGGCGTACTCGTGGGATGGCTACTCGTTGGCGCGGTACGGCGACGAGTCTGGGGGCCACGGTTACGCAGACGGATGCGCCAGTGGCGGACCACTCTCATCGATCAGTGATTCCACTCCATGCCTGTGCCGTGAACCTCCGGTGCCTCGCCGGCGGCCTCTGCGAAAGCTTCCAATGCCCGCGGTAGCGCTTTCCGCTTACTCTCCGCCATCCGGCTGACGACCTGCTCGATCGCGGCTCTGCGATGCTCGAAAACCGACTCCACGAGCGCGCGTCCCTGTCGCGTCAGAGTCAGGGACACGTTTCGCCGGTCCGCAGGCAGATCCGCGCGATTCACAAATCCCGCCACCACCAGACGGTCAACCGCTCGAGTGGCATTTGAAGGATGCACCCCGAGGGCCTCCGCGACAGCGACGAGGTTCAGCGGGCCGCGGGTGGCAAGCATGACTAGCACGCGCAACTGCGGCAGCGATACTTGATCCTCGACCTCGGCGACAGACCGGGCGACGACCGCGACTAACACCCGGGCGGCAGCCATCACCGCGTCGACCTGGCGTGTCGAATCCGCGGCGGCGACTGAGTTCTGGTTGCGTGAAGCTGACACTCAACCATTGTGAACCATACGTGCTCAGATGCAATCATTGCGGCCTGTCATTTTTGCGGGCCGGCGGGGTTTCAGGAGGTTGGGCGAGGACATCACTTGATACATGGGTGCGCAAGCGCACGCGACCGACGCGAAGACGTAGGTAGAACAGATGAGGAGTCTTCGATGACCGATTCTACAGCTAGAGGCAGCCGCCGCCCGGTCGACGAGATGGGCGGAGTCCAGCCGACGCCACCGGGTCAAGATGAGATGGGTGGCGTGCAGCCGACGCCGCCGGGTGAGGACGTGATGGGTGGCGTGCAGCCGACGCCACCTGGCCAGGATGAGATGGGTGGCGTGCAGCCGACGCCACCTGGCCAGGATGAGATGGGTGGCGTGCAGCCGACGCCACCTGGCCAGGATGAGATGGGTGGCGCGCAGCCGACGCCATAGCCGGCTGATCGGAGCGCTCCGAGAAGTACCGGCGGGCGCGCCGAGTACGCCTAAGAGTTCGAGTACGCCCAAGAGTTCGAGAATGCTCCGTAGCTGGGCGCCGTGCGACGCCCGGGCTTACCGCATCAGTACGGCCAGGTCGGGACCCGGGTTTTCGGTGCTTTGTATCCACACGTGCCGTGCGGCCGCAGTCGAGAAATGTTGCGGACGGCGCGGATCGTGTAGAGCCGGTGCGGTAGCCCGCCCGCCAAGCTAGGGCCCAGCCGAAGCGGCCGCGGTAACCGTCAGCGTGGCCAGGGACCAGCGGCGATTTCGGTCGGTTGTGCTGAATGAATTGTCGAATGAGTTGTCGAGGAGATCGCGGATGCAGCGGTCCGACACCCTCCATGCGTGCACTGGCCTCGGCGTCGCGGTGCTGGTTCCGCGCTGGCGCCGCATAGCGCTCGCCGACGCGGCGCTGGCAGCATGCTTCGCAGCCGGAGGACAGTTGCAAGTCCTGCGCGCGCGGCACGGGCAAGCCCGGCGCGGTTGGCCCGTGTCGCCGCGACGAGGGAGAACCCGGCTTCCTCATAGACGTCCCTGTGGGTCGAGAGCAGTCGCACGTTCACGCGGCAGTTCCAACGGGCAAGCGACCGATGATGTCCTGCAAGACAAACCTGCCGCGGTTTCCGCACGACGCAAGCAGGTAGCAGCGCCCCGGCAGAATCGCAATAAGAAGTGCGCGGCGGCGGATGCAGCATTCCTCGGCCAGCTACTTCCCTGCCAGCTGGTCGTCGCGCCGAGCAGCAATGGGCCTCGTCGGCGCGACGTGTACTGCGACCTCCGGGACCGACTCCCTCGTATGTCCATGCGCGAATCCAATAAGCGACCGAGTAGCGCGTATCGCTGGCCACGGGAACGCCTAGCGCACGCGGTACTGCTCGGCGTCCCTGGTCTTCAGCTGTAGCCGTTACCAGGCGCGTCGGACGGCGTGAGGGTGCCGTTGTGGGGTTGGACGATGCCGTCGAATAACAGGCTCTCGATCCGCACGTAGTCGTGGAAGTACTCGAGGCGGCGGCATCACCGAATGGCTACGCGTCGCCGCACTCGCCGCCGCAGCCCATCACGTCCGTTCTCCGGACACTGCGGCCCGGCGATGCATCTGCACGCAGCAAGCGTGCCACCCAATCTGCGCCGAGGCTCAAGGCGCGTCGCACGGCCTGCTCCCAGCGAGAAACCACCGCCGGCCTGCGCCCAGCGTGATTCGCCGTGACGGCCGTGGTAATCGGACCGCGTTCGACGAACAGCTGGTCTTGCTTCTGGCTAGCTGGTCCATCCCAGCGTCCAACTCTGTTCGGGGGCCTCGCCAGCGGCCGAGGTGAAGGTCTCGAGTGCTTCTACCACGGCGACCCGACTCGCCACCGGCATCTTCCGTACGATCCGTGAGATCTCCGAGCGCCTCTTGGCGGTGACTGCTTCGACGATGTTCGCTCCGGCCGCGGTGATCGCGATCAGGGTTGCGCGGCGGTCGGCAGGGTCCGACACCCGATGTACGAGGCCCTTGCGGCCCAGGCGCTCGATCATCCGGGTGACCGTTGAACTGTTGACTGCAAGCACCTCGGCGAGATCGGCGATCCGCTGCTCGCCCCGGTAGCGCAATACCACCAGGGCCCGGTATTGCACGAGCGTCATGCCCTCGCCCGCCGCGGCCAACGATCGGACCGCGATCGCCATGAGGGCACGGCTGGCGCCGACCACCGCATCCGTCACATCGTTTTGGCTCGGCGCCGCCGAGACTTGCGTTCTGCCCACGGCCACTACCTTGCCCTGCCGGGTTGCATCCCCGGAGCCCGGGTATATCGTTGCTCTGTGCATGCATGCATTATGCATGGGAATGGGAAGGGGACACCTGTGCAACCTCCGCGGCAGGGCGCCGGTGAAACTATTGCCTTGTTTGAGTCACCGGGTGGGCCACCCGAAGTTCAGGCGCTGACCTGTTTCCAACACTTGCAGGAGTTCCTTGACGGCCTCGGACAGCGCGTCGAGTCCATGAGTTACCTGAGCGTCGAGGTCAGCAAACTGAGCAGCCTTGACCCGGTGATGTCAGCGCGGCGAGCCGTGTTCGGTGACCGTCGCCCACGGACCGTCTCCAACCGGGTCACGCGACTTCCACCCGGTGAACTCGTGCGGGTTACGGCGCACCTGGACCAGCCAGGCATCCAGGGATCCGAATCGGTGACTTCGCCAGCCAGCCGGTTATAAAGGAGTCCTCCATGGCTGCAGTCCTCGCCGTCATCATCGCGATCGGCACCGCACTGCTCGCCACCACCGCCTACATGGAGTGGATCGGCGTACTGAACTTGTTCACCACGACGCGCACCAACCCCAGCTACGACTCGTGCGGGCACCTGAAGCTCAACCTAAGCTCCCATCACCACCAATGCTGGCGATGCCGGCACGCCGGCGCTGCCCACGGCCTACACAGTCTTCACCAGTAACACCCTCTAGCCGAAGGCTCACCGCGGGCCCTCGCGCTGATTGGTTTTCTCGGCCGCGCCGTCCCGAAGTTGCGCCAACTCCGGCCGGTCTAAGTCGCGCAGGCCCTGTAGTCGCTGGGCGACGAGCGAAGCCGGTCCACAGTTCGGGTAAGTAGCGTCGATCAGTGGGAGCGTCGACGACGAGGTCACGTCGTGAACACGCGGCGGCTGCCTGCCCCACCGACTTGGGAGATCATCCGGCGGCTTAGTTGTGAGTGGATTGTCCGGTGTGGTGGTCGGCGTGAAAGAGCGCTTCGGGCTCACACCCGGGCGAAACTAAACGCAACTCGGCTTCAAGCAGGTCAAGTGGATCAAGGGGGTGGAGTTCGTCGCGAACTACTCGGAGATCGGCGGCGGCTTCGGCGGCTACAACCAAGACCATGAGTTCTTCGGCTACCGCCAGTCCATCTAAGACCGACCAGGAGGGATCTCGATGGAGAAGTTCTCGTTGACAGCACTTGCACGCCAGCAACTCGAAGTGGCAAAGAGCGCGTCCAGCGGCCGTGCCTCGCACACCGTCTACGGTGGCCACGAGCACGCGCTGCGACAAACCGTGATCGCCCTCGCCGCCGGTCAGATGCTCGACGAACACGAGAACCCGGGTGAGGCAACCATCCAGGTCCTCACCGGACGGGTCCGGCTAGCCGCCGGCGACACCTCCTGGAACGGCTCGCCTGGAGACCTTCTGGTGGTGCCCGACGCTCGGCACACCCTTGAGGCCGTCGAGGATTCCGCCGTTCTTCTCACGGTCGCTAAGAACCTGTCGCCCCAAGACTCATCGACGTAGCGGACGGGCACGAAACCGAATCTTCGATCCCGCGGGACTGCGTCGGGCTACTCCTGATCAGCGGGCTGAAAGATGTCTTCGACGACGGGTCGGCGACTTCGGCGTGGTGGGCTCGTACATTTCCATCTGTTGCTGGAAAAGCTTCGGCTGAAAGGCTTCCTGTAACCGTGATTGTTTACACCGTCGGCCACTCGACTCGGGCGATCGAGGATTTCATTGCGCTGCTGAAAGCGTTCGACATCGAGACCCTAGTCGATGTTCGGACGATTGCCCGCTCTCGCTACAACCCGCAATACAACGAAGCCGAACTGGACGCGAGCCTTGCGGCGAGCGGTATCTCTTACCTTCGCCTCACGGGCCTGGGCGGGCTTCGCCACACCACCGGCGCGTCGGTCAACAAAGCCTGGGAGAACCTCTCGTTTCGCGGCTACGCCGACTACATGCAGACACCGGAGTTTCTCGACAGTCTCGGGCAGCTGACCCGGATCGCGGACCGGGAAACGGACGGTCATCATGTGCGCCGAGGCCGTCCCGTGGCGCTGCCACCGGTCCTTGATCGGCGACGCCTTGCTGGTCCAAGGTGCATCGGTCCAGGACATCTTCACGGAGAAGTCGATCAGGCCGCACCGGTTGACGGCGTTCGCCCGGATAACCGGCAACACGATCACGTACCCGGCTGCGCTGGGCTAACCCTACGGCGGACCCAGATCTGCGCAGAGTAGTCCTAAAAGACAGTGCCGATTGCGGGTCCCGGGTTACCTCGCACGCGCAGATGTTGGACCGCTTGCGCGATCGCTAAACCCGTTGCGGTTGGGAACGAACGTGGTGCCGTTCGTTTGGGCGAAACCCGCCGACGAACTCATCCCACGCGCTACCCGCGCCTAAAGAGCTTCAATGTCGCGACACTAGGGTAACCGCATGAGGCTCTTACCCGGTGGGTCACCGATCACGGCCCGGAACATTCACAGTCGCACATCGACCGGTTCCGGACCATGGCGGCTGACGGCGCGGATCTGGGCGGTGAGGCTCGGTTGCTCGACGCTCTGCTCGCCCGGCGTTCTCGCGTATTGGACGCCGGATGCGGACCCGGGCGGGTGGGCGCCGAACCCGCCGCCCGCGGTCACATCGTGGTGGGGTCGACGTTGACCCGCTGCTGATTCGGCTGCGGAGGCCGACCACCCAGACCCAGGGTGGATGGTGGACGACTTGGCCGAGTTCGACCTGCCCGCTGCAGGCGTCCGCGAGCCGCAG
>CAWCZJ010000004.1:0-117069 GCA_963799955.1 uncultured Actinomycetes bacterium | reverse complement strand
CTCGACAACTCCACCACCGGGCTGGTGCACGACCTGCAGAACGAGTCGACAACTCCGGCGTTCAGCTGGATCACGCCCGACAACTGCTCAGACGCTCACGACGCGATCTGTGCGGGCAACAACCTCTCGGGCGCCTTCGACTCTTCCGGGAACCCGGTCTACCTGCCGTCAGGTCTCGACGCCTACCAACCGGAAGAGACGACGCCGACGAACTTCACCGGCGGCTTGTACGCGTCGGATCTCTTCCTGAAGTACTACGTCCCGCTGATCGAGCAGTCGGCAGCGTTCAAGGACGGCGGCCTGATTGACATCACGTTCGACGAGGCCAACCCACCGTTCGCCAACTCCAGCTTTAACAACGCGAACAACCCGGGCAACACCGCCGGCGTAACGACGCCGGCAACGGCTGTGGGCTACGCCAAGTCCGATTTGGCCGGGGAAAGCTTCGACACCCACCACGGTCCGGTCAATCAGCCCATAGAGCCGACCGGCCCGAACACTCCGTTGCTCAAGGACGCCAACGGCAACCAGGTGTACCCAGGTCCGGGCGACAGCGCGTTCATCGATAGGCCCTCAAGCCTCACCGGTGACGCAGTCAACGACCCGAAGTACGTTCTAGGCGGCGGTAACCTCACGCCCGGCTCGCGTACCGACACCAACGGAGTCAACGGCGCTATCGGCAGCGACGTCATCACCGATCCGGCGATCACCGCTCCCGATGCAGGCCGTCCCATCTCGGGCGCGGGGCTTCCTGCAAACACCTGTGTAGGCCCAGTGACCGATGGCGGTCCTCGGTTCGACACGGTGAGCAGTGCAGCATCCGTGAAGGCTCCTACCAACCCAGCCAACAAGGCCTACATCGGCACGTTTGATGTGGTCGACTGCACCACCAACGCAGTCGAGCCACTGGCCGGCACGGTCACCAGCGTCGACGTTCGCCGCTGAGACCAGCGCCACCGACCCGCTCTTCTCCTCCACCATCGCCACCCCTGGCGGCGGCGACACCGGCAGCATCTTGATCAGCCCGCTGATCAAGCCGGGCACCGTGTCGGCGGTCAACTACAACCACTACAGCTGGTTGCGGACGATGGAGGATCTCTTCCGGGTCTCCTCAGGCACCTCGAGGAGCACCATCCCCGGCGGAGCCGGATCGGTTTCCCTCGGTCTCGATGGCGAAGGACACCTCGGCTTCGCGGCCCAGTCGAACCTTCGCGCCTTCGGCTCCGACGTGTTTACCAACGTGCATACGCACGGGCACTAGGCAGGGGATCGAGAACAGTCATTCGTTCGAGCAATAGCAGGTCACGACGCGTGGGCCGGACCATTGGGTTCGGCCCACGCGCTCGTGCCTCCGTGCGCCCGCTCTCCACACTGATCGTCGGGTTGGGTCTCGTGCTGACTATCGCGCTCGCGGCCTGTAGTACGGCATCCGATCCGCTTGCACACACATCGCACGCTCCGCTGGGTTTCCGTTCTCCCCCGGCATTTCTGCCCACTACCGCGCCAGTCGATCGGGTGGTTACTGCGTCACCAGGTCATCCACAGCTAGCCGTACAGGGCATTGCAGTCGAGGTCGAAATGCCGTCCGGACAGGTGCTCGCCACGATGACCGGGCCACAGGTTCCACCGTTCGTGGCCCCGCCGCCGCCGCAAGTGACTGCGATCTTCGACATCTCGCTAAAGAACGTCAACGGCAGCGTCCCGATCCGGCTTGACGACTTCACCATCACCGATCAGCTCGGCCGGACGTTTCATCCAACCTTGGTTCGGGGCGAGACGCCACCACCATCGACGCTCGCCGATGGGCATGATTTGAATCTTCAGGTCACTGCTGTGATGCCCACCGGCGAAGGACGCCTGTATTGGGCACCAACACACAGCACCCCGTTCGTCGGCTGGGATTTCATCGTCGAAAACGACTGAGCACGATCTCGGCTGTGAAGTGTTCGGAGTTGACGTGGGCAGCGCCGGACCGGCTATTTGAGGGCGATAAGAATCTTCGAAGGAATCACTCGCTGGGCTGCGGGGGATCGTCGCTCCGACGACGAAGTTTCTCCATCAGTGCAGTAACGTCGCGCCTCTCACGTTGGTCAGTCTCATCAGCTCAAGCCTCGCATGCCCGACATCACGTTCTCCATGCAGCAATTGTGCCCCATATTGATCCGATGCATGACGCACCGTCGCACTCGCTCTTGTGCGCGACGGGCGCGCGCCGCAAACCAGCGACCCCACGATTCGGGGGCCACTCAGGGAAACCATGAACGGCCAAGATTTCGTTGGAACACCGCATGGACCGAGACAGCAGCCAGAATTATCGCGCCGTAGATGAGCTGGGTGTAGAAGTCCTCCAGACCCACCGCGACGATGTCCGCATCGATGCCGCCGATGAGGAATGCACCAACAAACGTGCCCCAAATCGTGCCGCGACCACCGAACACAGACGTGCCGCCCACGAAGACTGCAGCGAGCGCTGGCAGTAGATAGCCCGCTCCCTGTGACGGATAGAAGTCTGTACACCCTGGAAGCTGTTCATCATGCCGGCGAGGGCCGCGAGCACGCCCGTGATCACGAACAGCATCATGCGGGTGCGCGTGATGGGGATGCCCATCGAGTCCGGCAGCCTGCCTGTTGTCGCCGACGATATGGGCGTTTGCGCCGAGGCGATGCCGATACATCAAAAGCCACATGACCACGGCGATCACCGCAAACCAGAAGAACTGCATCGGCATGCCGAACCAACGACCAACGAGCAGGCGCCCAGCGATCGTGTTCTGCGTCTCAGTCAACGTATAACTGCGACCGTTGACGACGACGAGCGTCAGCCCTCGATACAGGAACTGCGTGCCGATCGTGACCACCAAAGCGGGGATGCCGACGACGGTGACAAAGAAGCCGTTGACCAGTCCGGCAGCTGCACCAATCGCGAGTGTTGCGAGAACGCCGAGTGTGACGCTGTGCGTCGCGTGTTCGACGCCGATGTAACCCACCATGCCCATCGCGAAGGTGGACGAGAACGACAGATCAATGTCACCCGCCACGATGAGCATCGTCAGGCCGAGCGCAACCAAGCCGAAGTACGGCACGGTCTGTGCGTACGACACGTAGATGCGACTGTGCAGGAAGGTGTTGGGAGCCAGAATCGTGAAGATCAGCCAGACGAGCAAGAACGCCATGGTGATGCCTATCGGCGACGACCAGCGGGAGAAGAGGGCGCGGGCCTTCCGTTCCCGACTCAGGCGGCTCGGCGGCAATGCGCGTTCGACCGTCGCTGTCACTGGGTTCCTCCGGCGGCTGGTTCGCGGTTCGGTTCGTTGTAACCACCGGTCGAGGCAACCTGGCGCATGATCGCCGTGAGTTCGTCTTGCGCGTAGCGCTTCGTCGGGAATGAGCCTGCGACGCGGCCCCGGTCGATGATGACGATCTGATCGGACACCGAGTGCACATGGAAGATGTTGTGGTCGATGAAGATCGCCGACTTACCTGCGGCCTTGATGTCACGAACGAAGTTGAGGCACTTCTCGGTCTCGCTAAGAGACAAGCCCATGGTGGGCTCGTCGAGGACGATCAGGTCGGCTTCGAAGTGCAGCGCGCGGACGATCGCGAGTCCTTGTCGCTCGCCACCCGAAAGGCCAGTCACCGGTGTATCCGGAGTGAGGATGGCCGACGTGAACCCCATCGACTCGCCCATCAAGTTAGCCGTGACGCGGCGCATCTCCTGTACGTCGAGAAATCCGCCAGCTTTGGTCAATGGGCGACCCATGAAGATGTTGCGCCATAACGACTGCTGCTCGGCCAGCGCCCGCTCCTGGTAGACCGTTTCTACGCCGAGCGCCCGCGCCTTGCGGACACTCCAGATCGTTGACCGGGTTGCCGCGAAAGAGAATCTCGCCGCTGTCGGGCTGGTGGTATCCCGTGATGATCTTGATCAGAGTGGACTTGCCCGCCCCGTTGTCGCCGACCAGGCCCAGCACCTCACCGGCGTTAAGACGAAAGCTGATGTCGTGCAGCGCGTGAACGCCGCCAAAGGACTTCGAGACGTGTCGCAGCTCAAGGATGGCGTCGGACTTCGTCGGCGCATCTGTCGTTGCAGTTGTCATGTGCGTGGGGTTCGTCCTTGTTCTGGGCCTTGCGGCCAGCAAGCGTGCTGCTCGCTGGCCGCAAGGCCGTTCGTACGGGCGATTACAGGATCACCTGATCTGCTTGGTGACAAGCGGCGCAATCAAGCCGATGTTCGACTTGTCGACGAATCCGCCACCGGTGTCAATGTGCAGTCCGCTGAACCCGTACTCGTGCGTAAGGCAGAGCTGCTCGATACCCATGTAGCCCTGCAGCCATTCCTGCTGGTCGATTACCAAGTTCACGTAACCGTCCTGGATGCCCTTTACGGTAGCCGCAGACATATCGAAGCCAGCTGCGTAAACCGAACCGGGCTTGAGGTTCGCTGCCTTCATGAAGGTGGGGATCGCCGAGGTGAGGTTGCCGTGGTCGATGAAGATCGCCTTCACGTCAGGGTGCTTGGACACGTAGCCAGTGAAGATCGGAACGCCAGCCGACGGGTCGGCGTTGGCTGCGTCACTGATCTCGAGGTAGTCGACTGTCATGCCAGCCGCGGTCAGCGCGTCGGTAATGCCCTTAGTGCGCTCGCCGCGGCCGGGCTGCGACGCCAATCCCCACACAAACACACGGCTACCCTTGGCCAGATTGTCGCGCTTGATCGCCTCGTTCGCGAGCGCCGCACCTGCGTCATGCAAGGTTGCACCCGCGTACCCAGTGCCTTGCGGGGCGTACTTGGCCTCCGCTGCCGGTAGCTCCGTGTTCATGACCGTTACGACGATGCCCTGGCCCTCGGCCTGGTCGATCAGCGGGTCGAATGCGGTGTCACCGGGGTGGCCCATCACAGCGATGCCGTCGGGCTTGGTCGCCATTGCCTGCTGGAACTGGGTGATCATCTTGTTCGGGTCCCAGTCAGACCACTGATACGTGACATCCGGGCCGAGCGCGGCCGCAGCGGCCTTGGCGCCGTCGTACACAACCGTCTCGAATCCGCCGCCAGCGGTCCCGCCCGGGAAGAAGACGATCTTCATCCCCTTGCAGAACTGCGCTCCCGTAGGCACCGCAGCACCGAGCGCGGCCGCGCTCGCCGTGGACGCGTTGGAGGGCCCTGAACTGTTGTTGCCGTTGGCCTTCTTCGAGCTGCTCGTACACCCTGCGATCGCCAGGGCGACGATTCCCGTCAGGGCGCCCGCGCGCATTGCAACTGACTGGTTCTTCGTCTTCATTCGGCACCTTCCTGCGCCAATGCAATTGTGAGTGACCGTGGACACGTCATCGAGCTCGTTTCATGCCCGAACAGGGCCACCGGCAGCGATCCCAGCGACGATCGACGCCGAGTGTGCGCGTTAACATCGGCCCACGTCAAGACATACCCAAGAGCGAGTATCGATCGATGGTTGTCCGTGTCGCCAAAGTTTGCTCGCGCGAGCCAGCGTGGGACTTCCGCGCCGATCGCGATAATCGGCCGCGCTACCTGCGACAACGCGCCTGGAGGAGCGGCGGGCCGCCGCATAGTCCTGGTCAGCACGTCGCCATCGCCCTGGGGCTGCCCGTGTGTTAACGCTGCTCAAGTGGTGTGAACGTTCTAATGAAACGCCGATGTCGGCACTGCGTGCCAGTCAACCCCCGCTGTTGGAACCGCCCTGCTTCTCCGTCGAGCTCGGCGAGATCGACATCCGGCAGGTCTCCGCCAGCCGCCGCTTGGGAGGCAGCGTTCGCGCCGTGGTGGACGAGCCGCTCGCCGTCGGTGATTTGACGCCGGTGGCGCAGAGTATCCGCCATGCGGTTGTGCCGCTGGGGCTCTTTCGCGACGACGACCGGTATCGCGAGTGTTTGACGAACAGTCTCGAAACCCTTGCTTGATGCGTCGGTTCCGAGCTCGCTCGTGGAGGTGCCGGGAATCGAACCCGGGTCCTTCGGTACTAAGCCAGGGCTTCTCCGGGCGGAGCCTGCTTTGCCTTTCTCAGCCCCGACGGTCACGCAGGCGTGCCATCGCGACGGGCTCAGCTGTTGTTGGTTTTTCCGGGTGACCCCGCAGCCGGGTTACTCGGTGGAGCCTCCTGCTGATGCCAGATCCCAAGTCGGAGGCGCTCCTGGGCTGACAGATTTCATTCTCTTACTTAGGCAGCAAGAGCGAAATCAGCGCGGTTTGTATTCGCGTTTATCTTTTGCAGCGCGTGGTTAACGAGATCATCGCTGCAATCCTCGGCCCGCTTCCCCTGCCTTAACATCCAAAGTCGAAACCGTTCACCCCCTGTGCAGTTGTGACGCCATTCTACCGGTCCAGCACCCGGCGTCGATCCGCAGTACCGCTGTCTCCGCGCCGAGTGAAGGAATTCGTCGTGGTCTTGCCGCAGGCAACGAATCCTGACTCGACGGCAAACGAGGACGACGGCCGGACGGCGAGTGGTGACGCAGGACGGACGGCGGGGGTGCGGGACGTTAGTCGGGCATGCCTTTGGCGCGCCGGCCGAGAGCCCGCTGGATGTCTCGCCCGGCCTGCCTCTCGGCGAGCACCTGCCGCTTGTCGTAGGACTTCTTGCCGTGCGCGAGGGCGATCTCGACCTTGGCCTTGCCGTCCTTGAAGTACAGCGACAGCGGCACCAAGGTCGTGCCGGTCTCGCGCGTCTTGCTGATCAGCCGGGCGATCTCCATCTTGTGCAGCAGGAGCTTGCGTGAGCGACGCGGTTCGTGATTGGTCCAGGTGCCTTCGGTGTACTCAGGGATGTGAACCCCCTGCAGCCACACCTCGCCGTCCTTCACTAGTGCGTAGCCGTCGACCAACGACGCACGGCCGAGACGCAGTGACTTCACCTCGGTGCCGGTGAGCACCAAGCCGGCCTCGTACACCGAATCGATGTGGTAGTCGTGGCGGGCCTTCTTGTTGCTGGCTATGAGTTTGTGGCCGGTCTCCTTCGGCATCAGCCGTGCCCGCCCGTGTCGGCGTCGGCCAGCAATCCGCTCAACACTTCGACGGCCTGCGCTTCGGCCGCAGCGGGCGTCGTGCCGACCGGCACGGTCACGTCGGGGCCGATGCCGACACCGTCAAGCGAACGGCCGGCCGGCGTGAGGTAGCTGCCGACGGTGAACTCGATCGCCGAGCCATCGGAGAGCACCGTCGGCTGCTGCACCGAGCCCTTGCCGAACGTGCGGCTGCCGACGACGACTGCACGGTCACGGTCTTGGAGCGCCGCGGTCACGACCTCGGCCGCACTCGCCGTCCCGCCGTCGACGAGCACCGCCAGCGGCGTCCCCGTGTCACCACCGGGTTGCGGCTGTCAGCTGCAGCGGCGACGAGCCGCGCTTCTGGAATGTCACGACCGGGCCGCCGTCGAGGAACACCGACGCGGTCTTGACGCCCTCGTCGAGCAACCCGCCCGGGTTGCCGCGCAGGTCGAGCACGATGCCGCTCAGGTGCCGAGCTCGCGCGGTCGCGGCGTACTGGCCGACCTTCGCGCCGACGCCCTTCGAGAACGTGCTCACCTTGATGATCATCACTGAGCCGGTGACCTTCGCGGTTACGTCCTGGGTCGGCACCGACGTCCGTCGCAAGCTCACCGTGTGAGCGACCGCCGGCGCGGCGAAACGCGACCGTCACCGTCGTGCCGGCTTGTCCGCGCAGCAGCGCAACGACGTCAGCGATCGTGTGAGTAGCAACGGATGTACCGCCGACGCCGGTGATGACATCGCCGGTGCGCAATGCGCCGTCCGCTGGTGAACCGGTCTGCACACTGACGACGGTGATGATTCCCGAATCGTCGCGATGCACCCACAAACCGATGCCGGTGTATTCACCGTCCATCACGTCTTGGTACGACGTGAAGTCTGCGGGGCTGTAGTAACTCGACCACTTGTCGTTCAGCGCCTGCAGCATGCCTTCGACCGCAGCCTTGTCGAGCTCGTCCTTCGTGATCGGATTCGCGGCGTTGGCCAGGATCGTGTTGGCGGCCTGATCGAGCGGTCCGCCGGACGACGCCGCGGCCTGCACGGGCGCAGTCACCGACGAAGCATCAGAGGCGGACGACGAGGTGTCGGGGTCGTGCGAACCCATCACGCCGGTCAGCAGTCCCGCGCCGAAGGCCACGACGACCGCTGAGGTCGCCGCGGCCACTCGGGTCGACGTACGGGAGAGGAGCACCGGCCGATTCTACGGGGCAGCGCAGACATCGGTCAGTCGCGCAGATACATCCTCAGCGTCACGAAGGAGGCCAGGCCCGAGATCAAGATCGAAATCCCGAGGATGAACGGCAGCGTGTAGAAGACGTCGCTCCACTCGACGAGCGACCCGAACGCCCCGAACACCGCCCGCAGGCTGTGGTCGATGAGCGCCACCTTGATCGCCGACAGGGCAGCGAATCCGACCACCGCGCCGAGCAAGTCCGCCGACGATTCCCTCGAGCAGGAACGGCAACTGGATGTAGAGGTTCGAGGCGCCGACGAGCCGCATGATGCCGGTCTCGCGCTTTCGGCTCGCGGCAGAGACCTGCACAGCGACGCCGATCAACACGACGGCCGCGATGATGACGGTCGCCGAAATGACGATGGCGACAACGCGCAGCTGATTCAGGATCGCGAACAGCTTGTTGAGGAACGCATGCTCGTCTTGCACCGAATCGACACCCGGTTTACCTGACAACGCACTGCTCACGACGTCGAACTTCTTCGGATCCTGCAACTTCACGACGAACGATTCGGGCAACGCATCGGGCGACGTGTTCTTCACCAGGTCAGGAGCGTCCTTGAACGTCTCCTTGAACAGTTCGTAAGCCCTTGCCTGGTCGACGAAATCGATGCTCTTCACGGTCGGCTGCAGTGCTTGGAGTTCGGCTCTGCACGTCGTTGATCTGTGCCTGGCGTCGCTGCGGTCGGGCAGTTCGGATTCGTGCTGTGCGCCGAACACAAATACACCGAGACCTGCAACTGGTTGTACCAGTAGTGCTTCATGTGGCCGACCTGTCGCTGCACGAGCAGCGCGACGCCGAGCGCCATCATCGAGAACGCCGTGATGACAACGACGGAGAACATCATGAGGACGTTCTTGCGCAGGCCAATCGCCAGCTCTGAGAACACGAATCGAAACCGCATGAGGTCCTTACCGGCGCAGTTGCGGACGGGTCTAGTTGGAGTAGCCGTACACCCCGCGGGACTGGTCGCGGATCATCTTGCCGCCCTCGAGCTCGATCACTCGCCGCCGCATCGAGTCGACGATCTGCGAGTCGTGCGTAGCCATGACGACGGTGGTACCGGTCCGGTTGATCCGGTCGAGAAGCTTCATGATGCCGACGCTCGTCGTGGGGTCGAGGTTCCCGGTCGGCTCGTCGGCCAGCAGGATGATCGGCCGGTTCGCGAAGGCGCGCGCGATCGCGACCCGCTGCTGCTCACCGCCCGACAGCTCCCCCGGCAGCCGGTTGGCCTTGTCGGCCAGGCCGACGAGGTCGAGCACCTCGGGGATGATCTTGCGAATCTGGGTCTGCGGCCGGCCGATGACCTCGAGCGCGAAGGCCACGTTCTGGGTCACGGTCTTGTTCGGCAGCAGCCGGAAGTCCTGGAAGACGGTGCCGATCTGGCGGCGCAGGCCCGGCACCTTCCACGACGACAGCCGGCCGAGGTCCTTGCCCGCCACGTGCACCCGGCCATGGCTGGGCTTCTCTTCCTTCAGAACCAGCCGGAGGAAGGTCGATTTGCCCGATCCGGAGGCCCCGACGAGGAAGACAAATTCGCCCTTTTCGACCTCGAGAGTCACGTTGTCGAGGGCTGGCCGCGTCTGTTTGGGGTAGACCTTGGTCACGTCGTCGAACCTGATCACGACATCATCACGCCTGCCAGTCTAGGCACGAAGGGGCCGGACGCCGGGCAGCGGCGGCGCAAGGTCGGCCCGGATTCTGCCGAATGACATAGAACGAAATGCATCCGATGGCTCGCGTAGGGGCGAAACCAGAGGGACACTAGTGCGAACAGCGACCAGAAGGGAGGCGAGCGCGATGTCGTGTGAACACCTCATCTGCGCCGCCTGTGCAGGTCCCGTCGACGAAGGCCGCTGCCCCAGCTGCCGGGCCGCCCGGGCTCACCTTCACCCGCACGGCAACACGGCGTTCCCGCCGGCCGCGATCGTCGCGATCGTGGCGATGGTCGCGCTGATCTTGCTGCTTGATCTCCGGCCACTGACGGCCGACCGACTTAAAGAAGAAGGGCCCGGCGATAACTCGCCGGGCCCTTCTGTCGTTCGACTCCTACTTGCCTGTCCTGTCGATCCAGGTCAGGTGGCTCAGCCGGTGACGCCGACTTGAAGCGACCAACAGACCACCCGCGAGCAACAGCCCGATGGCGACCAAAGTCGTCTGCAGGACCGGCTGCCCGGTGAACGGAAGCACCGCAACCGGCGGCGTCTTCGGCGGTGGCTGGGTGAACGTGACGCCGAGAACCTGGGTCGGTGCGGCGGCGCAGGTGGCGGCCTTGTTGGCCGTCAAGTCCACGTCGTCGTCGCCCCAGCGGAGAACGTGTAGCCGGTCAGCGCCGCAGCAGTGATCGTCGTGGTCGAGCCGTACGCGACCGTGTACTTGCCGGCAGCCACTCCCGTGGTGCCGTTCAGGTAGGTCACGCCGGTGATCCCCGGGATCACGTAGAACGCTGCTGATTCCTTGCCGCTGAGGCACACGCCCTGCGTGATGGTCGGGTACAGCAGGCGTGACGACGACGGCACTAACCCCCGGCGGCGGCGGAGGCGGGGGCGGCGGCGGGCTTGAGCTGCCACCTCCACAGGTGCCAGCGCCTGAGATGGTCGCCGACCAGGCCATGGTGCCGGTGAGCGTCTTGCCCGGCTTGGCCTGCGCGGTGATCTTGATCAGGGTGCCGACCGCCTCGCTGACGGTGCCGGCGGGTGCGGCCACGGGTGCGCCGTTGCCGATCGCGACGAAGTAGTCAGCGACGGTCGACGACGGAATCGTGTAGCTGCCCGTCGCGACGGTGCAGCTCGCGTTGGTGAAGGTCGGTGCGGTCGCGGCCGTGTTCCGGCTGCAGGTGCCAGGCAGCGTGACCGAGCCGCTGTTGTTCTCGGTGACCTTGTCGGTCCAGGTGCCCTTCACGGTCAGCGACGCGCTCTTGGCGCTGCCGGACACGCCCGTCTGCAGGACCGTGACGGACTTGAACGGCGGCGTCTTGGCGGCCGACGCGGGAATCGTGGTCGGCAGCCCGGAGATGGTGCCGCCACCGGTGTGGCCGGTCTCGACGATCGAGTCGGCGAGGATCCAGTCGTTGGAGATCGTCCAGCTCACCGTGTAGGTGCCGTTGGACTGGCACTGCGCGGAACCGGAGATGAGGCTCGCGTGCGCGCTTGCGGCGGTGACGAGCGCCAGCGAGGCTACCCCGCCGACGCCGACGCTCAAGGCGAGTGCCGCAATGGAACGCGGACGTGGGAGCCGCGGAATTCGCGGATGTAACCGCATAACAGACCTGCCCTCTAGTCGGATGACAAGGGGTCGGTCTCACCACTCGCTCCCCGCAACCATCCGTAAGAGCTACGGCAGGTGACCGGTGTTACCAGTCGCGGATCAAAGCGTCCCCACGTTCTTGCTTCCCCAATATGGCTGTAGACGCAACGGTTTCGCAACGCAACTGGCCGATCATGGGGCGGAATTCGTCGAAGTTACGCCGCCCGGACTAGCCCCGCTAGCCCGTCCGGAGCAGCGAATTCGCGGCAAGAAAGGGTTCCGATGGATCAACAGATCCCCAGCCACCCCGCCGTCCAACTGATTCGCATTGCGGCTTGAATCGGTCGAAATCGCGCCCAGAAAGGGCTAACTAGCGCGTCGCTTCCAGCGGATGCCGGCTTCGATGAATTCGTCGATCTCGCCGTCGAGAACCGCGGTCGTGTTGCCGGTCTCGACGTCGGTCCGCAGGTCCTTGACCAGCTGGTAGGGGTGCAGCACGTAGTTGCGGATCTGGGTGCCCCAACTGGTCGTGCTGTCGCCGCGGATCTCGGCCATCTTGGCGGCTTCGTCCTGCCGCCGCCGCTCGAGCAGTTTGGCCTGCAGGACGAGCATCGCGCTGGCCCGGTTCTGGATCTGGCTGCGCTCGTTCTGGCAGCTCACCACGATGCCGGTGGGCAGGTGGGTGATGCGGACGGCGGAATCCGTCGTGTTGACGCCCTGACCGCCCGGCCCCGACGACCGGTAGACGTCGACCCGCAGGTCGTCGTCCGGAATCTCGACCACGTCGGACGACTCCACGACCGGCACGACATCGACACCCGCGAACGAGGTCTGCCGGCGCCCCTGGTTGTCGAACGGGCTGATGCGCACCAGTCGATGCGTGCCGTGCTCGGGCGACAAAGTGCCGTAGGCGTAGGGAACCTTGACCGCGAAGGTCGCCGACTTGATGCCAGCCTCTTCGGCGTAGGAGGTGTCGTAGACCTCGGTCGGGTAGTTGTGCCGCTCGGCCCACCGCAGGTACATGCGCAGCAGCATCTGCGCCCAGTCGGCCGCGTCGACGCCACCTGCCTGGGAGTTGATCGTCACGAGGGCTTCGCGCGAGTCGTACTCCCCGGAGAGAAGGGTGCGGACCTCGAGTTCGCCGATCGCCTTGGTCAGCGCCACGATCTCGGCCAGCGCCTCGGAGTGAACCCCCGCGTCCTCTTCGGAGTCAGCGAGATCGAGCAAGACGGCCGCGTCATCGAGCCGCGACCTCAAGCCCTCGACCCGTCGCACGTCGTTTTGCGCGTGGGAGAGCTTGCTGGTGATGCGCTGGGCCTCTTCGGGGTCGTTCCAGAGGTCGGGTGCGGCCGCTTGCGCCTCGAGCTCGGTCACCTGACGACGCAATGCGGGGACGTCGAGCACTTGCTCGATGCTGGACAGCGTGGCATCGAGAGCCTTGAGCTCGTCGCGTGGATCGGCGGTAGACACGAGGTCCGAGCGTAGTCGCTGCGTCGCGACGCGGCCTCGACGTTGCTCGCCGTAAGGCACCCTTCTAGGTGCTTAGGCAGCTGTGTGCGCCTACCTCGGCTCCGTCTCAGCTGCCTCAGGCGACCGCACCTGCAGCCTGCGCGGCGACAATGAAGGATGCCCGCGGCTCGGATCCGACGCGTTCGACGTCAGCTGCTCGTCGGGTCCGCGGCAGTGTCTGATGCTGCTCGCGTCGGCGTGCTCCGGGACGCATCACGTCGCCGCCGTCGCAAGCAGCGCGCCAATCGCATCGGCGGCCGCGTCGACAGCGTCGGCGAGCGAGATCCCCAGCTCGTCGCCGCCGCCCGCCGCATCCGCCCAGCAGTGCGCCCGTCGTCAGCGCTGTGGCGTCGGCTGGCAGCGCCTCGCCGAACAGCGCGCCGCCAACCAGTTCGCCGTCCGCCATCGACCTATCAACGGTGGGACCGATCATCTTGGTGCCCGGCTACGGCGGCAGCGACACGATGCTGGAGACCCTCGCGAATCGGCTGCACAGCGCAGGGCGGACGACGATCCTGCTCGCGTTGCCAGATGGCGCGACCGGCGACCTGAATGCGCAAGCGGGCATCCTCGCCGCGCGGGTCACTGAGGCGTTGAACGCGGGCGCGCCATCGGTCGACCTTGTGGGCTACTCGGCTGGCGGAATCGTGATCGGCCTTTTCGTAGCAGCACATCCGAAGGATGTTCGCCAGGTCGTCACCATCGGGTCGCCGTTGCACGGCACCGAGATCGCCGGGCTCGCGGTGACGCTGAACGTGTCGTCGTCGGTGTGTCCGACCGCGTGTCGCGAGATGGCACCGGGCTCATCAGTGCTCGCATCACTTGACGCCGCCGAGCCCGCACGTACCGGTGTGCCGTGGACGTCGATGTGGACCACCGACGATCAAGTCGTGCTGCCACCTGATTCGGCGCGCTTCACTGGTGCGACGAACATCGTGCTGCAGCAAGTGTGTGCTGACGACACATCGAACCATCTCAACCTGCCGGCCGACCCACTCGTGGCCGGTCTCACGTTGCGCGCGCTCGACACATCGAACGCGGGCAATCCGTCGCCATCCGACTGCTCGACCTTGCGTGCATTAGGGACCACCTCATAGTGACCTACGTCGGGGCCTCGGTCAGGGTCCGAGCGCTGAGATAGGAAGTACGACTACATAGTCGGGACGGCGGTAGGCCGGCGAGCGCGTGGTGATGATCGCCGGGGCGCCCACCTTGGCTGGTATCGATTTTGTCGACGAAACGCAGCAACGAGTCGGCGGCAACATCCGCGTCGCTGGGATTCATCTTCACCTCGAACGCCGCCCACCGTCCGTCATCCAGCGTCACGGCGGCATCCACCTCGTGGGCCGTTGTCGTCCCGCCTACCCGTCCGGGTCGGCCGCCCCGGTATCGGAACCGGCAAGCCGAACCAAAGCACCGGGCCGGACGACGGTGGGTGCCGGTCGCGATGCCTCGAACAGGCATCGTCGGGTGATAGGTCACGGTTTTCATGATCTACCCGTTTTGCTAGCTCTATACAAGTTTGTCAGATGTATGCAAGACTGCCGGTATTCGACGCCTCTGGTCTGCCTTGACCGCCGCACCCATGCGTTGTGCTCCCCCGGACACCGCCGCGCTCCGCGTGGTCGCCCGTCCACGAGCAGTGACATCGGTTGCATCTATATGGAGGCTCGTTGTGCGCACCCTCGGAGCACGCCAAGGCTCGACTCCCCGGCTCACTTTCCGGAGGCGACTAGCCGCAGGCGCAGCCCTCTGCATTGCCACAACGACCGCCGCGGTCGTCGGCGCCAGCGTTCCCGCGCTCGCCAACGTCTCTGGCAGTCACCGTGTCGCCGTCGCGATCTGCGGCTGGAGCGCAGTCGAGCTACACCATCAACTTCACCACGACCGTTGCGCTGGTCGTCGGCACCGACACCATCACTCTCGTCGGTCCGACCGGCACCAACTTCCCGCTAGTTGCGGCTGACTACACGATCGCTGGAGTGGCGCCGATCGCGACGCCGACGGGGGCGGCACCACCGTCACGATCAAGACGAACACTGCCGTTCCCATTGGCGGAGTCGCTGTCACGGCATTCCACGTCACGAACCCGGCCGCTGGAACGCCAACGCTCACCGTCCAGACGTCGGTCGAACCCACCCCAGTCGCCAGTAGCACTTACACGATCACAGCCGCGACCGCGATCACAGCGGTTACAGCCACAGTGTCCCCCAACAAGGTGTCGTCAACGGTCGCGCTGTACACGATTCACGCAACTGCGGCGACGGTGCTGATCAGCGGATTCGACTCGATCACGCTGACCGCCCAAGCCGGCACGAGCTTTCCCCTGGTTGCCGGCCAACTACACGGTCAACGCCGGAGGCGCGACCACGGCTAGTAAGCGCGACGCCGACCCAGAGCGCAGCCAACAACGTGACGATCGTCGTGCCTGCACTGTCAACTGGCGGCAGCGCGCCAATCGCGTTAACCGTCACAGCGTCCAACGTCACGAACCCCGCGACAGTCGCAGCGACGTACAACGTCGCAGTAGTGACGACAGCTGACAGTGTTGCCGGCACGAGCGCAAACTTCACCCTCGTCGCAGCGACGGCCGTAACCGCTGTGTCGGTTACACCGGTCCGCCTCGCGGCCGGGGCAGTGACGACGTACAACACCTCTTTTGTTGCCACGACGGCACTGGCCACAACTGACACGATCACCCTCACAGCAACCAACACCAGCACCGTCTTCCCGCTTGCGGCTGGCAACTACACCGTGGCCGACAATGCGGGTACCCCCGTTGCTGTGGTGACGACTTCGCAAGCCACCACTCACGACATCACCCTCACCGTGCCCGCGGCGATCACCGCCGGAGACACCGTCGCAGTCGCAGCCGCAGGAGTCGTCAACCCCGGTGCTGGCGCGACCAGCTCGAGCTGTCGCGACAACGCAGGACACCACACCTGTGACCGGCGCATACACAATTTCCGCAGCCACGGCCGTGACAGCGGTAGCGGCGGCCCCAGCTGCCGCTTACCGCAGGAGGCGACATCCACCTACACCGTCGGCTTCACCGCGACGACAGCGCTGATCTCGGGTAGCGGCACGATCACCATCGCATCCGCCGGTACTACATTCCCCGCAGTCACGGGCAGCGTCTATACCGTCAAGGACGGCGCGGGTGCCGCAACAGCGGTGACCGTTGGAACCGTGGGCGCAAACACAGTCACGATCACGACGCCGGTGACGATCACCGCCGCTTCAGCGGTTGTGGTTGTCATCACCGGAGTTACCAACCCGACGGCGGGCGCGCACACACTGAACGTATCCACTTCGCAAGACAGCACCGCCGTTGCTAGCAACAGCTACACCCTCGCCACCTCGGTGGGATCCGACGGTGACCGCCGTTCGCCAATCCGACGACAACGTTGGTCAGCGCCACCTACACGATCACCTTCGTGGACACCACAGCACTAGCCTACCACTGACACGATCAAGGTTGTTGGCCCGACCGGCACAGTCGTTCCCGCTGACCATGGCCAACTACACGGTCGCCGATGGCGCAGGCGGAGCCGTGACGGCAGTCGTCACGCCTACGCAAGTCACGACAGCCGACGTCAGCGTTGCGAGTGCCGGTCGCAATCGCTCGCCGGTCACACCGTGACGTTGACAGCGACAGGGGTGACTAACCCGGCAGCAGGCACTGACACCCTGACGGTCGCAACGTTGAAGGACCCTGCCGCGATCACGAGCGGCACGTACAGCATCACTGCCGTCGTAGGCGGTGGTGGTACGGGCGGCCAACGCCGACTGTTCCGGCTACACCGGTTCGACTGTCGGGCTCGGATCGATTCGGTACTGCGATCGCCGCATCACAGGTCGAGTTCCCGACTGCCGGCACTGCTGGTGCCGTCGTCCTCGCTCGAGCGGACGACTACCCCGACGCGTTGGTCGGCGCCGCATTGGCGGCCGCAAAGAACGCCCCACTGCTGTTCGCCAACGGCGGACGTACTGACGCCGGCGACACAGGCTGAGATCCAGCGGGTTCTCCCAGCTGGCGGAACCGTCTACCTGCTTGGTGGAACGGCCGCGATTCCCGCGACCGTCGCCACCTCGCTGACGAGTCTGGGCTTCGTGCCTGTGCGGTACGCAGGTGCCGACAGGTTCGGCACCGCGCTCGCAGTCGCGGACGCACTGAATGACCCGAGCACCGTGCTGCTCGCGACAGGGGTCAACTTCCCCGACGCATTGGCGGCAGGCCCTGCAGCGGCACACGTTCACGGTGTCGTGCTGCTCACCAACGGTTCGTCGCTGACCCCGGCGGTAACGGCCTACCTGGCCGCGCACCCGGGAACCGTCTACGCCATCGGCGGGCCCGCTGTTGCGGCCGACCCGTCGGCAACGGCCCTGTCAGGTGCTGACCGCTACGCCACCGCAGCGGCAGTCGCGAGCACGCTGTTCGCCGCACCGACAACGTCGGCGTGGCAAGTGGAACTGCCTTCCCCGACGCACTCAGCGGCGGGGCGTTCCAGGCGCACTTCGGCGGGCCGATCGTGCTCACCGACCCGCACGTCTTGCCGACGTCGACGAGCGCGTACTTGACCGGCGCGAAGACGACGCTCGTCACGACGAGCATCTTCGGTGGCGCCGCCGCATTGTCCGTGACGGTGCAAACAGCAGTCGGTACCGCGCTCGGACTGTAGTTCTTGGGGGCACCGTCTCGTCGCTCATGCGGTGGGACGGTGCCGACCCTCTCGTCACGGGACGAGCGCCGTCACGGCAGCCTGCGCATAAGCGACCTGATGAATCGTCACGCCGTCGGTGAAGGCTGATGCGACCAGACTCGACGAACGGCAATGGCACCTTGCAGGTGAGTTCAACCCGCACGGTCTGCCCGTCAGCCTGGACGCCAGATCGGGCATTCCCGTCCGCATCGGTGCCACTCACCACTTGGTAACTCGTCGCCGAACACTCGTGCGGAATCCGCGACTTATTGGCCGCGTAGTCGGTGATTGCGACGGTCGCCTGCGAACGTGAAAGCGGTAGCTGGGCTCCGAGGTCGCCGGTGTAGACAGCCTGCGAGATCTGCCTGCTGTGCTGCGGCGAGCGCTGCGCCGTCCGCGGTCGACTGCATTTCTCGCTGAGCCAGAAATACCGTCGAGACGTCAGTCACGACCGTGATCAGGCCGGCGATTATGAGTGCCAAGAAGATCATCAGCAGCATGACCGATCCCTCGTCGTTTCCGCTCCGAGCGATTCATCGGCTCGGCCGATACGGATCGACGATCTCGTCGTGCACCGCGTGCACGGGCACGCTCAGTGAATGTCCGAACACCGAACGTCGGCAGAAACGGCAGCGCGACGCTGAGGTCTATCTCGACTCGAATGGTCTCGCCCGGCACCAATCCTGCGGAGCAGCCGGCGTCGGAAACACATGACACGCGTAGTTGGGTCGCACAGTCGAATGGAGTGTCGACCGCGTTCCGTAACGCGACTGTGGCTGCGATGCATGCCTGTCGAGACGCATCGACGGACGTGGCCGCACCGACGTACGCCCGGCCCGCCTCACGCGTCGCTTCGGTCGCGCCGTAGGCCGAGCCCTGCACTTGTGCCACTGCGATGATGATGTAGATCAACGGAACCATCAGGAATGCTGCGAGCACGACGAATTCGAGCACCGCGTTTCCGGCATCACCGGGGACATGCCGGACGTCGATGTGCCGGCGTATTCGATCGCGAACCGCCGTTGCCAACGAGCTCACGGCTGCTCCTGCAGCGCATCGCCCTGCGCGTGCAGCACGTGCGGGCCGACTCCGAAGAGACCCGCCAGGGGCAACGGGCTCGCGATCCGCACCTCGACCACTCGAACGGGCCGCCACCTGAGTCTGTGACGATCGGCGCGCTCGCCGAAATCTGTGCGCGAACGACCCCGACAACGACTCCTCCACGCAACGCGTGGCCTGTCTCGTGGCGGCATCCGCCATCGCTGCGTCGCCCTGGGCGACGACGTTCGCGTCTGCCCCGTAACGTGCCCCATCCTGCGCGCACGCGGCCAAGGTGTTGCGCACGTACAAGGCGAGGCCGAGTTGAAGAATCGCCATGAACAGCGGGATGAGAATCAGCGACACGAGAACGAAATCGACCGCCGCCGACCCAGTCGTCAACAGCGCATCCGACGATCGAGCGAACGCCGCTAGCCGCCTTGCTTGCTCACCTTTCCGAACGCACTGTTCAGCAGGTCGGTCAGCTGCGTACTGGCGATTCCCCAGATGAGCACGACGATGACTGCCGTCATCAGCGTGATCATTACCCAGCCTGGAACGTCTCCTCGCTCCGTCTCGCTCTCTGCAGCGTCGTAGCGGTCCTTCAGCGGATCGAACGATCGGCACTGCGGGTGAGTCGGTAGAACCTGGCGGCGAATTCGTGCGCGATACCGGTCATCGTTGTTCTCCTTCAACATTGGTCGTGCGTAGCTAGAGCCGAACAGATTCATGCGAGCAGCCGCAACGAGACGAAGCCCGGGAAGAGCGCGAACAGCATGGTGACCGGCAGGATGAAGAAGACCACCGGGACCATCATCGCGACCTCTTTCTTGCCGCCGCTTTCGAGCAATGCACGCTTGCCGGCCTCGCGGACATCGACCGCTTGAGCGCGCAAGACCTCGGCGAGCGGCGTGCCACGCTCGACCGCAACCGCAACGCCGTCGACGAAGCGAGCGAGCGTCGGGAGCGACGTGCGCGCCGCAAGGTCCTCGAGGGCGCTGACCAAAGTCGCTCCCGCGCGTGCCTGCGCGAGTGCCAGGCCGAGCTCCTTGGATAGCTCGCCCTTGCTCGTGCGAGTCACCCGTTCGAGCGCGCCGACCGGACCCTCTCCCGCCCCGACGGCCAGCGCCAGCATCTCCGCAACTGTTGGGAACTCACTGAGCATCCGCTGTTCCCGGCGCGACACCTCCTGGGTCAGCGCGTAGTCGCGCGCGACGACGCCAGCACACCGCTGTCACCAGGCAGAGCATCAACAACAGCACCGGCGGTCGGTGCGGATTGCTTGCAAGCATCAGCACGCTGAGGCCGACCCCGACCAACAGTCCGATTGCACCCCACAGCACCTGCTCGGCCCGAAATTCCTCGATCGTCATGCCACGGCCGGCTTGGTCGAGTCGCCGACGCGTCGATGCCACGCCGCCAAGCACTCGGTTCAGCATCCGCGTGGCGTCGGCCATGATCGGTCGCAGGATGCGCTCGAGAGTCGGGAATGGCGTCCGCGTCGGGTCGCTCGACAGCAGGCTCGACCGGCGCGGAGCGTCCCGAAGGTATGGCCCAAGCCGATCGTCGAGTGCCGGTCGCCGATAGCGCGGCACGCCGTACACCGCGAAGGTCGCGCCCGCTCCGGCCAGGCCGCCAACCGCGACGCCGACAAGCAGGCTCATCGAAGCACCCTCTGCTCGACAGGGAGCCGACCGATCCGCATCATGACGCGGTACGCGAGAAACGAAAGGCCGCCGCCGACGGCAATCACGAACGCACCCGCGGTCGTGTTGTAGGCCCGCACCGCCTCGCGGATGCAGCGAGAGCGCCGCCAGCAACAGCCACGGCGACGCGACGGCGATGCGCGCGCCGTTGACCGACCAACCCTGCCGTGTCTCCAGTTCGGCTCGAGTACGAGCATCTTCACGCAGGAATGCCGACAACGTACGCAACAGCCGGCCGAGGTCTGTGCCTCCGACGTCGCGCGCCAGTCGCAGTGACTCGACGATGCGATCGCCCGTCGGATCGGCAAGGGTTGCCTTGAGCCGATCGAGGCATTCCGCGAAGCGCCCAGTCGCGCGATAGTCCTCACCGAATCGCTGGAACGGTCGTCGCAGCTCTTCGGGTCCGCGCATGCCCAGCTGGGTAAGCGCTTCCGGAAGCGAGAGGCCCGCCCGCACGGCTGAGGCGAGGTTGTCGACCGCCTCGGGCCACAGGTCGCGAAGCTCGCTGCGCCGCTTGCGCTGCCGGTAGCGCACAAGCGAGACCGGGGCGAGCGCAGCAAACGTCGCGAACGCCAACGCGATGGTGAAGGCGCGCGAGATCGCGGCAGCAAACAAAAAGACGGCTACCGCGAGACCGACGGATGATGCGAGCAGCTGGCTCGGAGTTACCGACTCGATGCCTGCCTGCGCGAGGATCTCCGCCATGTGCTGTTGGAGCGACAGTCGCTTGCGAATTCGCTTCGGCGGCCGACGAGAGCCCGAGCGCCAGGCGAGAACAAGGCCGACGCCGCAGACCAATCCGAGGAACGCGCCCATCTCAGCTGGCCCGAAGATCGTCGTAGCGTTCCGGCGCTAGCAGTTCGAGCAGGTTGAAGCCGGCGGCCTCGAACCGTTCCGAATGAGGCGGGAAGCCGTCAGCACGAACGAGGCGCATCTTTCGCGTGACGAAGACGTCCTCGATCTCGATGACGCTGGCGTCGCCGCTACCCTCGACCCGACCGGGGACGGCGACAATCTCGCGGATCCGGCGGTGCCCGCGTGCTATCGGTGCCGGTGTGAACGACAAGGTCGACGCTCGTCGCGACAGTCGGGACGACGAATGCATGACCGACGTTGTCGCCTGCGAGCAATGGCAGCGTGCACATCTTCGTGACGGCCTCACGCGCACTGTTCGCGTGAATGGTGCACATCCCGGGCAGCCCCGAGTTCAACGCGATCAGGAGATCGAGGCACTCTTCCTGCCTGACCTCACCGACGATGATCCGAGAGGGCCGCATCCGCAGCGCCTCCTTGACGAGCCGACGAAGCTTCACTTCGCCGGTGCCCTCGAGGTTGGATTGCCTGGTCTGCATGGACACGACGTCAGGCAGAGGCACACGAAGCTCGAACACTTCCTCGCACGTAACGACTCGCTCGTGAGCCGGAATCGCGGCAGCGAGGCAGTTCAACAGCGTGGTCTTTCCCGCTTGCGTGCCGCCGGCCACGATCACGTTGAGCCCACTGACGACAGCGGCTTCGAGGAACCGTGCGGCCTGAGCTGTCAGCGATCCGAGGTCAACGAGTTCATCGAGAGAGTGCGCAGTGAGGACGAACTTTCGGATGTTGACGGCCCAGTGTTGCCGCGTGATGTCGGGGATGACGACGTGCAAGCGGCTGCCGTCAGGAAGCATCGCGTCAACAAACGGGGTCGACAGGTCCACCCGTCGTCCAGAGCTCTTCAGCATCTTTTCGCACAGATCGCGAACCTGATTGTTGGTGAGAATCGTGTTGGTCAGCTCACTACGGCCGCGCTTCGCGATGAAGACGCGGCCCGGTTCGTTGATCCAGATCTCTTCGACGACTGGATCGTCGAAGTAGCGCTGCAGCGGGCCGAACCCGGCGACGGCGTCGAAGACCGCCCGGACCGCGTCCCGGCGATCGAGCAACGGAGGCAACGAACTGCTGAGCGTGCGCTCGTCGTAGTCGGACACGACTTCCTCGACGAGCAGCCGGACCCCGGCACTGTCGGCAGCCGGGTCGAGCCCGCGCCGCCGAACTAACTCTCTGACCTCGTCTTCGACAACGTCGACTGCGTCCACAATTCCCCCCGGAATTACGCAGACGCCCCCACGACGGCCACTCTTGCGGTTTGAGGACAGTAACCGCGCACGCAGCGATACGTAACCGATTGGCCGCTGCCTTGTGGAAAACTCCGGTCACTGAGCGCGCAAAGTACCGAAGTTCCGCCTATTGGCCTAGCGGTCGCAATTCCGGCGTACCCGACAAGGCTGGATCGTGCGCTACTCCGAAATCGCGTCGCGCCAGGGCAGTGGGTCATCCCAGTTCGCCGGGGTCCCGCTTGCTCGCAAGGCTTCGAGGTGCGGACGACCGACTTGGCGCGCCCGACCTGCCCTGAATGCCTCGAGGAAGAACGCGCGGACCGCGCCGGCAGTCATCGGCCGGGCGAGCAAGAAGCCCTGCGCGTGGTCGCATCCAAGTGTCGTGAGCAACTGCTGCTGCTCGATCGTCTCGATGCCTTCGGCCGTCACCACGATGTCGCAGCGGTGCGCGAGTTCGATGAGCGCCGTGACGATGTGCGTTGTGCGGCCGCCGACACCGAGGTCAGCGACGAACGAGCGGTCGATCTTGATCTCGTCGATCGCGCGTTCGCGCAGGAGGCTCAGCGACGAGTAGCCGGTGCAGAAGTCGTCGAGCGACAAACTCACGCCGGCCGCGCGCAGCTGATCGAGAATCGACGCCGCGATCGGGCTGCGCGAGAACACTGCGGTCTCGGTGATCTCGCAGATCAACTGGTCGGCAGGCAAGCCGTTCTTTGCCAGGCACGCGAGCACGAAACGAGGCAGGTCCTCGTCGAGCAGGTTGCGGGCCGACAGGTTCACCGCGATGCCCAGCGTCAAGCCCATCTTGTGCCAGGTCGCGCATTCCTCGATCGCCACCTCGAGCACGTAGCGCGTCAGGTCGCCGACAAGGCCGACGCGCTCGAGCAACGGGATGAACTCGACCGGCGGGATCAGGCCGCGCTCCGGGTGCCGCCAGCGCACCAACGCCTCGGCTGCTACGGGCAGGCCGCCACGCATGCTGAACTTCGGCTGGTAGTGCAGGATGAGTTGCTTCGTTTCGAGCGCCTCGCGCAGGTCACGCAACAGCTCGAGTTGCGCCAACGCCGGTGGTTCGAGTTCCGGCTGGTAGCGATAGACCGGGATGTCGTCGGTGCGTGCCTGGTACATCGCGAGCCGAGCGCGGCGAATCAGATCGTCGAGGTTGTCGCCGTCCGTCGGCGCGCATGCGACGCCGGTGTGCGCATCAACCGTGAGATCCAGACCGTCGGCCGTGATCGCCGTCCCCAGCGATCGAACAGCGAGCTCGGCCTGCGCTTCACCGGCCGCCGCGCTCGGCAGTTCACGCAACAGCAGGACGTATTCGGCTCCGTGCAGACGCGCAACCACGTCGCATCGGCGAACGACGGTCGTGAGCCGGCTCGCAACCGCGCGCAACATCTCGTCGGCCGCGTGCGCGCCGAGCAGGTCGTTGACCTCGGCGAAACGGTTCAGGCCGATGACCGCGACCGCGACCAGGCTGGTCGGATGCAACTCGGCCAAGGCTTCGCGCGCTTGATCCTCCAGCATCATCAGGTTGCCGACGCCGGTCACCGGGTCGCTGAACGCAGCACGGATCCGCTGCTTCGCGTCTTCGCGGATCGAGTCGAACTTCAGCGCGTTCGCCAGCGCGACGGCGAGCGCATTCGCGAACGCGTTCAGGCAGTCGGTCTCTGTGGCGTTGAACGTGACCGGAGCCGAAAAGAGCAACCGCAGCTCACCAACTCGGCCCTCACGAGTCGTGAGTTCGATGTCCATGCTGTGGGCGTGGTGATGCTCACCGTGTTCGAGTTCGTGCGCATCTTCATAGTCGCTTGCCCGCATGATCGTGCCGTGCCCGGTGGCTTCGTCGAGCTGGATCTCGGCCGCATCGGCGCGCATCATCGTCGCGACGGCGGCTGTCGCCTCGCCGATGAGCTGCTCGAGCTCGACGTCGCGCAGCTCGTCGATCGCGACCTGCAGACGGTGCCAGGCAAACCGCTCCTCGCGAATCGCCGCGCGGTCGGTGCTCAATGCCTGCACGCCGAGCAGCACGCCGACGATGAGCACGGTGAACCAGGCCGACCAGCTGAGCGACGCAATGATCACGAACGCCGCGCCGAGGTTGCGCAGCCAGATGACGATCGCGACGCGAAGGTCGTCCCACACGCTGAGCCAGGCCGGTCGGCCACGCTCGGTCGCGACCACCACCGAGGTCAGGCCGGTCGACAGCAGATGCAGGACGATGCTCGCCGACGGCGAGCAGGCCGACGGTTCGCGCGGTGAAGACATCGCTCCATCGGAGCCCGGGCGAGTACACGTGCGCCGACGCGACGATGGCGCAGCCAACGGCGGTCTCGATGGCGACAACGGCCGTGTTGAACACGAGTTTCTGGGTCGACTTGCGGCGCGCGACCTCGGCGATGGCAATCCCGGCCGTCATCGCGAGAACGAGGTGGCCCGGCGGGACGAGGACCAAGCCGAGCACGAAGGCGGTCTCGCGCCACTGATAGGCGTGCCGGTTCGCTCCGCGGCGGATGTCCGACCTTCGCCAGCTCGCCGACGACGCAGAGCGCAACGACCAGCGTCCACCGCCACAGCGCAGGCGCGGCCTCGGACACAGTCATCGAGATGGCGGCTGCGATGCAGAGCGCACCGACTGTGGCCACGACGGAGACAAGGCGGCGCACGGCCATTGGCCGCGCACGCTGAACCATCGTCGCTCCTCCGCCGAAACTACCCCCCGAAGGAACATCGACAGGAGCGCGGCGGATCACATAGGCCGAACGGCCGATTATCGACGCGTTTGCCGCGCCGATAGACGAATGTCTGGTTGATCCGGATGGTGGAACGGCCAGCGACAAAGAAGAGGGCCGGCGGTAACCGGCCCCCTTCGCAGAGCATCGCGCCGGAGTTTGACCTCAACGGCGCGCATAAACCTTTAACCCCAAGTCGAGCCGCGCATAGCGGTTACCTCCCTTCCGCATCGAGGTGACCGCCGTGCGCGGCTGCACGAGCGATCACTCACGACATGCGCCGGGCCGACGGGTCCCTTTCGGGCTGTCCAGCGAAGAAAAGCCAGCAGGCGCCCGTCGTCCGGTACCGCCGATCCTGACGCATTCGCCGGGCTTCGTACAGCCAAATGGCCTAAACCATCACTGAGCCGTTCGGAGTAGTCACAGCAGGTGATCACGACGGGCCACTCCACAGGACGTTGGTCCGTCATCCACAGGCTGGACTAACCCCGCCCCGCTACCCACCCGCGAAAGCCCACACTGTGCAAAGCCGCGGCACGCAGCCTCGGCAGGCACGACAGGTCGGCCCAAGGGCCGCAGGGGGACGGCGGTTGTGGCGCGATGAAGACGACTGTGACGGTGGTCACGACGACCGACGGCACCCGCGACGACGTGACGATCGAAGCACCGGCGGCCACCGCTCTCGACGCGATCCTGTGCGCAGGTGCGAGCCGCCGTGTCGGCACCACCGGGTGCCACGGCGACCTTTGGAGTTGCGACGTCGGCCAGGTCCGGCTCGAGCCTGTTCGGGCACGGCCCGTTGCGCGACGGAGCAATCGTCACTCTCGGCGCTCCACCGGCGACCGCTGACAACCGGACCTACCTGGAATTGCGAGTGGTAGGTGGTCCCGCTGCGGGAGACATCCACCCGCTGCCGATGGGCACGTCGTCAGTTGGCCGCGGCCACACCGCGCAAATCAACGTCGATGACCCAAGCATCTCGCGGCGACACGTGTTGCTCACCGTTGACCAGGGCGGGGTCGCTGTGGCCGATGCGGGATCGACCAATGGCACTTCTCTTGACGGCGCTGCCATTGGCTCCTCGCACCAATCCCGCTACGTCAGGGCATGCGCCTGAGGATGGGTTGCTCGACACTCACGGTGGCGGTGCCCGACGTGATTCCGATGTCGGTGCGACCCACCGCCGACGGGCAGCTGTCGTTCAACCGTCCGCCCCGACTCGACGCACCCGATCCGTCCGCTGCCAAGGTCAGCGTTGCGTTTCCCATCGAGCCGACGGCCCGCGAGCGCACCCGGCTTCCCCTGGTCACGACAATCGCGCCCCTCATCGCAGGAGTCGCTCTTGCGGCCATCATGCGGCGACCGGAGTACTTGCTGTTCACCGTGCTCTCGCCGCTGATGATGGCTGGCCAATGGGTGTCCGACCGAGCCGGCCACCGGAAGGCAACGCGCTCTGAGCGCGCACGCTACGACGCGGCTCTCGAAAAGGCGTCGCGTGCACTCGACGGTGCCCTACTAGCGGAAGCGCTCGACCGGCGTCGCCGCACCCCCGATGCCGCAACTCTCTTGAGGACGGCGAGCGGACCCAGCGCGCGACTATGGGAGCGCCGCCGAGACGACTCCGATTTTCTGCTTCTTAGTCTCGGTTCCGGAAATGTGTTGGCAGATGTGAACGTCGTCCGCGCCGGACACGGAAACCGTCGGTCAACCCTTCGTGAATGACGTGCCCGTGACTGTTGCGTTGTCGAAAGTAGGTGTGCTCGGCATCGCTGGCCCGCGGGGCGCAAGAACAGCCCTGGCGCGCACGATCGTTGGCCAGTTGGCGGTGCTTCATAGCCCGCGTGATCTCGGTCTCGTGCTGCTCACCGAGCCCGCGCCTGAGCACATCGGAGGAGTGGAGCTGGGTGCGCTGGTTACCTCACCTCCAACCCGCCGCTGACACCAGTTGCCAGGCACTTCTCGGCCTGGACGCCGACACGCGTGGCGGCAAGGGTTGCAGAGCTGGCCACGTTGATCGAGGCCCGTCACGCGTCGGTCAGCGAGGTCAATCCGCGAGCAGTTGTGGTGGTCGTCGACGGCGCACGCGCTCTGCGCCGCACGCCCGTCGCTGGCTGACGTGCTTGCGCACGGTCCCGCCGTTGGCGTGTATGCCATCTGCCTCGACGAAATCGCGACACACCTGCCCGAGGAATGCGGTGCGGTGGCCGTCGTGACCGAGAGTGCAGACGCGACCGGCCACTGTGGCTCGCCGTGCCGGGGGCGCCGGCTGCGCACGACGCTATCCCCGACGGATCGTCGATCCAGTGGGCCGACCACCTCGCCCGCTCACTGGCGCCGCTTCGCGACGACAGCCCCGGACGAGCCGACGCGTTGCCCTCAGCTGTGCGCTGGCTCGACATCGCCGGCTTCGGTGCCGACATGGCCGACGATCTGGTCACTCGATGGCGGGCCGGAGTCGAGAACACCAGCGCACTTATCGGCATGGGTCCCGACGCGGGTTTCGCTGTCGACATCGCGCGCGACGGCCCCCACGCCCTGATCGCCGGCACTACGGGTTCGGGTAAGAGCGAGTTGCTGCAAACGCTGGTCGCATCACTCGCCTGCGCCAACCGTCCTGACGAGCTCACGTTCGTCCTTGTCGACTACAAGGGTGGCGCTGCCTTCGGCGCGTGCGCTGCATTGCCGCACACGGTCGGCGTGGTAACCGATCTCGACGGCCGGCTGGTCGAGCGCGCGCTCGCCTCCCTCCGGGCGGAGCTGAAGCGACGAGAAGCGGCACTTGCAACCATCGGAGCACCGAACCTCGAGGTGTTCCGCGCCGCGGCGGGAAGTTAGCTCGACTCATCATCGTGGTCGACGAATTTGCTTCTCTGGCTGAGGAATTGCCTGACTTCGTCGGCGGCCTCGTTGGAATTGCTCAACGAGGGCGGTCGCTCGGTGTCCACCTCGTACTGGCGACGCAAAGGCCCGAGGGTGCCGTGAGCGCTGACATCCGCGCGAACGCCAACCTGCGAATCTGTCTCGGCGTTGTGCGCGAATCTGAGTCGAGGGACGTCATCGATGCTAGCGACGCGGCCCGCATCAGTCGCGCGACGCCCGGCCGAGGCTACGCGCGCACTGGCCATGGCGAACTCCACGTGTTCCAGTCAGGCCGCGTTGGCGGCATGCCAGCTGACGAGGCAGACAGCGCCCGCATCGACGTGCAGCTGTCGCCGTTGCGATCACTCTGCTTTCCGCGAGTGCCCGCCGCCGCGAACCACGGCAGCCGCCTCACCGCTGCAACCGATCTCGACAGCATCGTCACGGCGTGCCGCTCGGCAGCGGACCGTCTCGGTGTTGACGTGCCCAATTCGCCGTGGCTGCCGCAGTTGCCTGCGCTGATCCCGATCGACACGGCCGACGTCATGCGCCCGCTGACCGCCGTACTCGCGGTGCTCGATCTTCCGGCCGCGCAGACGCGCGAAAACTACGCAATAGATCTCGACCAGATCGGACACCTCGTCATCGCCGGCAGCGCAAGAAGCGGCCGGACAACCGCACTGCGCACCATCGTCGGCGGGCTGGCGGCCTCAACGTCCGTCCGCGATCTCCACGTGTATGCCATTGACTGCGCAGGCGGGTCGATGGCTGCGTTGTCCACCTTTCCGCATTGCGGCGCGACTATCTCCGCGCACGAGCACGAGCGAGTCCGGCGGCTGCTGTCCGTCTTAAAAGCTGAGTTGGTTCGCAGACAGGGCTTGTTCGCGGCAGCAGGTTTTGGCTCACTCCCTGAGCAGCGCGCGCAGTCGGCCAGTCCGCTACCGCACCTCGTCGTACTCATCGATGGCTGGGAAGCATTTCTTTCAACCTTTGAAGAGATCGATTCGGGCGCTGTCGATCGACGCGAGCACGCGACTGCTCCGCGAGGGCGCGTCCGTGGGCATCCACATCGTCGTCACCGCCGACCGCGCCGGGCTGGTTGGCCGGCTTGCCTCGACGGTCGAGAACAGGCTCGTACTTCGGCTGGCCGACCGGAGCGACTTCGCGCTGATCGGCCTACCGGCCCGAGCGGTACCTGCTGACATGCCGGCCGGCCGCGGCTTCTTCACCGACACTCTCACCGAGGCGCAGGTCTGCACGATTAGCCGCGACCCAGCCGGGCCAGCGCAACTCGCCGCGATCGCCGCGATCGCTGCCGCCGCGCAGGCTAGGGACGCAAGACGTGCCGCGACCGCTATGGCCGCGTCGCGTCGACCCGCTTCCCTCCGTCGTCACCATGGCTGACATGAGCGCGGCCTGGGGTGCGCCGTCGCAGCCAGCTGGTTCGGCGCACGTGACACTCGGCGTTGGCGGCGACGAGCTCGCTCCGATAACAATCGACCTGCTCGAGTTCGGGCCAGGGCTTCCTGATCGCGGGTCCTCCGCGGTCAGGCCGCAGCACCGCGTTGGCGACCGTGGCTGTTGGCCTGCGCGCGGCGGGCTGGAGAGTGGTGGCAGTGACGCCGCGCGATTCCGTCCTTCGCGACTACGCCCACGAAACCTTCGATGCAACGCAGTTCGGCGTCGACGCCGCATTCGATCGCGGTCTCGGCCGGCTCGCCGTTCTCGTCGACGATGCCGAGATTGTCGCCGAGTCGCCGCGGCAGCGAGTCCTCGATCGGCTCATGCGTACCGCCCGCGACAGCGGCCACCTCGTCGTGATCGCGGGAACGACGGAGGAGTTGTCGGTCGGCTTTCGCGGCTTCGTGGTCGATGTGCGGCGAGCACGCACCGGCCTGCTGCTCGCGCCCCGCGGTCCCCTCGATGGTGAAGTCCTCGGCGTGCGGCTACCGCGAAACACCGGCGAGCCAGTGCCAGTCGGACGCGGCCAGCTCATCGTCCGAGGTGTGGCGACGCAGTTACAGGTCGCGCTGCCAACGCCGATCGAACGACTCGATCGTCAGCCCCAGACGGTCACCGACAGGGTGCCGAGCGAGGGCCCGCCCTGTGACACCGAGACGTTGACCACGCCGTCCGAAGCTGGCGTTGAAGTAGCCGTTGACACCGGCGAGCGGGGTGATGAACTGGGCCGAGGCCGGAACGAGCGTGAACGTGAGCGGCGTCCCGGCTGCTGCCTGCGGCACGTCGACCTTCAGGATCGATCCGCGATGCACCCTGATCTGGAAGCCGGTCTTGGTTGCCGGCGCCTCGATGTTGGCGACCGGTGACGCGCCGGCGACGGCGCTCGACACCGGGCTCGGCAGCGCGGCGCTCGACGACGCGAACGGGGTAGGTGACGAGAGTGCCGCTCGATGCCGCCGGCGCTCGACGCCGGCGCCGACGCGCCTGAACTCACCGCAGCAGATGCGGGACCCGACGACGACGGTGGAGTCGCGGTGGATTTGGCAGCGGTGCAGCCAGCCAGAAACGTGACCGAAGCCACAACCGTTCCTGCGGCGACGACAGCCAAGCGGGGGCCTCGCGCGCCACGCGCAACGAGGGGACGGCGTTTGGTCGGGGTGTCGTAGGAGCTCATCGGTCCACCCTAACCCGGCGACCCCCGCAGACCCGGGTGCTGAAGGTCACACCCGAGTGTCGGGGTGCGTGTGCGCACCGGGCGCGGACGACTCGATCCACGCCAGAAAACCGGTCAGGGCCGCATCACTCATCGCCAACTCGACGTCCAGCGAATCGCCTTGCCTCGTGATGATGTTGCAGCTCACGACCACGGCACCGTGCGGCGCGGCGAGCAACTCGGCGCCGTGCGGGTAGCGGCGGCCGGAGATCTCGATGCTGCGGCGCACGAACGTCCACCTCGGTTGGTAGCCGAGGCTCAGCAGCGGGAACCACTGGAAGTCTTCAGGGGTGTAGCGGGCGATGCCGGTGTGCCAGCCGCTGCTTTGCCACCAGCGACGCGGGCGCGCCCCGTCGAGACGAAGGCCGCAATGCAGCGTCGCGCCTCGGCGGCGCAGCAGCGAACGACGCAGCGCCCAGGTGCAACACGAGGATGACGAACAGCAGCACGAACCAACCGGCACCATCGAGAAAGTCCGTAACGGCTCTCATCGTCGGCGCCCCTGCCCGCGAACGTCAGACGGACTGGCCGGCGGCCGCGAGTCGCGCTCGCGCGCGTGCAGCCGCTGCCTCGTTTGCGACCTCGTCGTCGCCGCCCCCAGCAGTCGCGCGCTCGAGTGCGGCCCGTGCCCGTTCGACGTCGATCTCGTTCGACAGTTCGGCGATCTCGGTGAGGATCGTCACGACGTCGTTGCTGACCGACAGGAAGCCGCCGTGCGCGGCCGCCTCGATGCCGTCGCCGGCTTCGCCGCCGGTGATGCGAACGGTGAACCCTTCCGCGAGCACGCCGAGCAGCGAGATGTGGCCCGGCAAGATGCCGAGTTCGCCGTCGAGCGTGCGCGCGACGACGAAGTTGGCCTCCCCCGACCACACCTTGCGCTCGGCTGAGACGAGCTCAACGGTCAACGGCACGACTGTTCTCCGCTCGTCACTCTGACCGGCCTCGTCACTTGCCGGAGAGCCGCTCGGCGTTGGCCTCGACATCGGTGATGCCACCGGCCATGAAGAACGCCTGCTCGGGCAGGTGGTCGAAGTCGCCGTCGCACAGCTTGCGGAACGACTCGATCGTCTCGGCCAGCGGGACGAACGAGCCCTTCTGCCCGGTGAACGCCTCGGCGACGAACATGTTCTGCGACAGGAAGCGCTCGATGCGACGGGCCCGGCCGACGAGAACCTTGTCCTCTTCACCGAGTTCGTCGATGCCGAGGATCGCGATGATGTCCTGCAGGTCCTTGTAGCGCTGGAGGATCTGCTTCACCCGGTTCGCGACGCGGAAGTGCTCCTCGCCGATGTACTGCGGGTCGAGAATGCGCGACGTCGAGTCGAGCGGGTCGACGGCGGGGTAGATGCCCTTCTCCGAAATCGGCCGCGAGAGCACGGTGGTCGCGTCGAGGTGCGCGAACGTCGTGTGCGGCGCCGGGTCGGTGATGTCGTCGGCGGGCACGTAGATCGCCTGCAACGAGGTGATCGAGTGACCGCGGGTCGACGTGATGCGCTCCTGCAGCACGCCCATCTCGTCGGCCAGCGTCGGCTGGTAACCGACGGCCGACGGCATGCGGCCGAGCAGCGTCGACACCTCAGAACCGGCCTGCGTGAACCGGAAGATGTTGTCGATGAAGAGCAGCACGTCCTGGTTCTGCACGTCGCGGAAGTACTCCGCCATCGTGAGCGCCGCGAGCGCGACCCGAAGGCGGGTGCCCGGCGGCTCGTCCATCTGACCGAACACGAGCGCGGTGTCGGCGATGACGCCCGACTCGGTCATTTCCAGGAAGAGGTCGTTGCCCTCACGGGTGCGCTCGCCGACACCGGCGAACACCGACACACCACCGAAGTTCTTGGCGACGCGGGTGATCATCTCCTGGATCAGCACGGTCTTGCCGACACCGGCACCACCGAACAGGCCGATCTTGCCGCCGAGCACGTAAGGCGTGAGCAGGTCGATGACCTTGATGCCGGTCTCGAACATCTCGGTCTTGCTCTCGAGCTGGTCGAACGGCGGCGACGAACGGTGGATCGGCCAGCGCTCGGTGATCTTCAGCGACTCTTCGGGGACGTCGAGCACCTTGCCAAGGGCGTTGAAGACGTGGCCCTTGGTCACGTCGCCGACCGGCACGGTGATCTGGCCGCCAGTGTCACGAACCGGTGCACCACGGACGAGTCCGTCGGTGGGCTGCATCGAGATCGCGCGGATCAGGTTGTCGCCGATGTGCTGCGAGACCTCGAGGGTCAGTGTGTGCTTGTGCAGCCCCTCGACGTCTTCGTCCTCGCCCGACAGGTCGATGTCGACCTCGAGCGCGTTGTAGATCTCCGGCAGGTCGTCGACGCCGAACTCGACGTCGACCACCGGGCCGATGACACGGGCAACGCGGCCGATGCCGGTGTGCCCGGCGTCAGAACCTGCGGCCTTATCGACAGTTGCAGTCATGAGTTCTCACTCGCTCCCGGTAGCGGCGAGCGCGTCAGCGCCACCGACGATCTCGCTGATTTCTTGGGTGATGTCGGCCTGGCGAGCTGCGTTCGCCAACCGCGTGTAGGTCTTGATGAGCTCTTCCGCGTTGTCGGTCGCCGACTTGCACGCGCGACGACGAGCTGCGAGCTCTGATGCGGCGCCCTGCAACAACGCGTTGTAGACGCGCGCTTCGACGTAGCGCGGCAGCAATGCGTCGAGCACGCCTTCCGCACTCGGCTCGAATTCGTACGACGGCAACGGACCGCCGACGGGTTCTTCGGTGGTCTCTTCGACCTCGAGCGGCAGGATCCGCCGGATGATCGGAGTCTGCGTCAGTATCGAGATGAACTGCGTGTAGACGACGTGGATCTCGTCGACGCCGCCCTCGTCGGTCGGCGTGTTGAACGCGGCGATCAGCGTGTCGGCGATGTCCTTGGCGTTCGCGTAGCTCGGAGCTCTCGGAGAACCCGCTCCACTCCCCCGCGATGACGCGATCGCGGAAGCGGTAGTACGCCAAGCCCTTGCGGCCGACGATGTAGGGCAACACCTCGAAGCCGTTCTCCCGCAAGAACGCGGTGAGCGACTCGCCCTCCTTCAGCACGTTCGAGCTGTAGGCGCCTGCGAGGCCGCGGTCGCTGGTGATGAGCAGCACGGCCGCGCGAGTGGCGTTCTCGTGCTTCGTCGTCAGCGGGTGGTCGATGTCCGACTGGCTGGCGACCGCCGAGACCGCGCGGGTGATCGCGTCGGCGTACGGCGTGGACGCCGCCACCCGCTGTTGCGCCTTGATCATGCGCGACGCCGCGATCAGTTCGAAGGCACGGGTGATCTTCGCCGTGGCGCGCACTGATCTGATGCGACGGCGATAGACCCGGACCTGAGCACCCATAGCGCGATCTACTTCTTCTCGGCCGGCGGCGGCACGTGCTTGCGGACCTTCTCGTTCGACATCGTCGACTCGTCGAGGTCCTCGGCTTCTTCGTTGCCGACGAGCGACTTGCCTTCGGAGGTCTCGAAGTTCTTCTTGAAGGCCGTGATCGCCTTGTTCAGGCTCTCTGCGGTCTCGTCGGAGAGCTCCTTGGTCTGCGCGATGGAGTCGAGGATGCCCTTGTTCTGCAGGCGCAGGTGCTCGAGGAACTCCTTCTCGAACCGGCGGATGTCGGCCACCGGAACGTCGTCGAGCTGACCCGTCGTGCCGGCCCAGATCGACACGACCTCCTGCTCGACCGGGAACGGCGAGTACTGCGCCTGCTTCAGCAGCTCGACAAGCCGCGAACCGCGCTCGAGTTGCGCACGCGATGCGGCGTCGAGGTCGGAGCCGAACGCGGCGAACGCCTCGAGCTCACGGAACTGCGCGAGGTCGAGTCGCAACCGACCGGCCACCGAACGCATCGCCTTGATCTGTGCCGACCCACCGACTCGCGACACCGAGATACCGACGTTGATGGCCGGTCGCACGCCCGAGTTGAAGAGGTCGGTCTCGAGGAAGATCTGGCCGTCGGTGATCGAGATCACGTTGGTCGGGATGTAGGCCGAGACGTCGTTGCCCTTCGTCTCGATGATCGGCAGCCCGGTCATCGATCCGCCGCCGAGTTCGTCGGACAACTTCGCGCAACGCTCGAGCAACCGCGAGTGCAAGTAGAAGACGTCGCCGGGGTAGGCCTCACGACCGGGCGGACGGCGGAGCAGCAGCGACACCGTGCGGTAGGCCTCGGCCTGCTTGGAGAGGTCGTCGAACACGATCAGCACGTGCTCGCCCTTGTACATCCAGTGCTGGCCGATCGCCGAGCCGGTGTACGGCGCGAGGTACTTGTAGCCGGCCGCGTCAGACGCGGGAGCCGCAACGATCGTGGTGTATGCCATCGCGCCGGAGTCTTCGAGCGCGCCCTGGATCGCGCGGATCGTCGAGCCCTTCTGCCCGATCGCGACGTAGATGCACTTCACCTGCTGCTTCGGGTCGCCGGTGGCCCAGTTCTCTTTCTGGTTGATGATCGTGTCGATCGCCACCGCGGTCTTGCCGGTCTGCCGGTCACCGATGATGAGCTGCCGCTGGCCGCGCCCGATCGCTGTCATCGCGTCGATGGCCTTGATCCCGGTCTGCAACGGCTGCTTCACCGGCTGGCGCTGGATGACTGTCGGCGCCTGGATCTCCAGCGCGCGACGGCCTTCGGCCTCGATGTCGCCGAGACCGTCGATCGGCTCGCCGAGCGGGTTGATGACCCGGCCGAGAAAGCCGTCACCGACCGGCACCGACAAGATCTCACCGGTGCGCTTGACGATCTGGCCCTCTTCGATGCCCTCGAACGGACCGAGGACGACCGCGCCGATCTCGCGGACGTCGAGGTTCAGCGCGATGCCAAGGGTGCCGTCGGCGAAGCGCAACAACTCGTTGGCCATCGTCGAAGGCAGCCCTTCGATGCGCGCGATGCCGTCGCCGGCCTCGGTCACCCGGCCGATCTCTTCGCGCGATGCGATGTCGGGGGTGTACGACGACACGAAACGCTCGAGCGCGTCGCGGATCTCCTCCGGGCGGATCGTGAGCTCTGCCATCAGTCCATCCTCGTTCGTGGGTTTCGTAGAATCGTGGTGCGGACGTCCGAGGCATCAGTGCGTGCGCGTTATTCAAGACGTCGCCGTGCCTCAGCCAGCCGACCCGCAACGGAGCCGTCGAGAACCTCGTCACCGACCTGCACGACGACACCGCCGACGATGTCGGCGTCGACTTCGATCTGTAGGTGAACCTCGTGGCCGTAGAGGCCGGCGAGTGCCTCCTGCAGGCGGGTGATCTCACTGTCGGAAAGTGCGACGGCCGTGGTTACTCGCGCGACCAGCCGTGCACGACGGCGGGACGCGATGTCGGTGTAGTCGGCGATCGCAGTCTTCGGGTGAGCGGCCACGTGGACGAGTCGCGACCTGCGTCAAGAGCCGCACGGTGACCGGGCGCGCCTTGTCTTCGACGAGCGCGTTGACCAGCGACACCTTGTTCTCGTCGGGCAGCGCCGGGTCGGCGAGCGCCGCCCGCAGGTCGGCGTTGGCCTCGACGATGCGACCAAACCGAAACAGCTCGTCTTCGACGTCGTCGGATTCGCCGGCGCGATGGCCGCGACCGGGATGCGCGTCGGCCTCGATCAACATCGCGAGCACCGCGAGGGTCTCGAGTGACGTCGGCGAGGTCGCGCATGCGTGACCACCGCGCGCGCACGACCTCGGTCACGATTCGGAGCGTGATGTCGGACACGTGCGAGCCGAACACCGCCTTCGACCAGGGCGGCCTTGCGGTCGCCGTCGACCGAGGGGTCCGACAGCGCGCGACGCAAACCCGCCTGCGCATCGATGACGGCCACGACGCCGAACAGCTCTTCGCCGACCGCCGCCGCACTCGCGTGCTCGTCGCCGCCGGACAGCTCGCGTTCGACGAAGGCCCACGCCTGCGCGAGCGAGTCTCGACTGGCTCCCTGCATCAGCCGCGCACCTGCTCGCCGGCGGCTGCCGATCCTGCTGCCTCGCCGGCGCGCGACTCGACCTCGGTCAGGAACCGTTCGACGACCCGCCGCTGACGGGCGTCATCGGTCAGCGACTCGCCCACGACCCGGCCGGCCAACTCGACCGCCAGCGTGCCGACCTCGGCACGCAGCGCCTCGACCGTGCGCGACCGCTCGGCCTCGATCTGCTGGTGCGCGGCCTGCTTGATCCGCTCGGATTCGACCTGAGCCTGCGCGCGAAGGTCGGCCAGAATCTGGGCGCCTTCCTCGCGAGCCTCTTCACGCTGCCGTGCGGCATCGGCCCGCGCGCTCGCAATCAGATCGCGGTACTCCGCCTCGGTCGCCTCGAGCTTGGCTCGCGCGTCCTCGAGCTCTGAGAACTCGAGCCGGATCGCCTCCTGCCGCTTCGCCAACTGCAGGTTCACGAAGGGCACGACGTACTTACCGATCACGAAAAGGATGACCAAGAAGATGATCAGCTCGGCAACGAAGGTGCCGTTCGGGATCAGGAAGTTGGTCGTCTTCGCTTCCGTCGGCGCAGGCGATGGGCTCGCGGCTGCGATGAAGGTGTGCACGCTTGCTCCGACCTACTTGCCGAGCACGAAGACGAACATGGCCATGAAGGCCAGGTTGATGAAGTACATCGCCTCGACCAGACCGACGGTCAGGAAGAAGATCGGCATGAGTCGCGGCTGCGACTCGGGCTGACGGGCGACACCAGCGATCGTCTGGGCGCCGGCGAGGCCGTCACCGACGGCAGCACCGATAGCGCCGCCGGCGAGGGCGAGGCCGCCACCGACGAAGGCGCCGGCTGTCTTGATGGCGCTGTCGAGGTTTGCAGCGTCCGTGGCCATGTCTCTCCTTGTTCCTACTGTTGTCGGTGGTTAGTGCGCTTCGGTAACGGGATGCCCATCAGGTGCGGAATGGCTGTCGGTGGCGCCGTGGTCTTCGGTGGTGGTAGCGAACGCGAAGTACAGGATCGTAAGCAGCGCGAAGATGAAGGCCTGAATGACCCCCACCGCCGCGTCGATCAGCTTCCAGAGCCCTTGGGGGGCCCACAAGATGTAGGCCGGCAGGAGAGCCAGCAGGGCGACCATGATTGCACCCGAGATCAAGTTCCCGAAAAGTCGCAGCGCCAGTGTGAACGGCTTGACCAGCTCCTCGATCAGGTTGATCGGGAACATGATCGGATACGGCTGGAAGTAGTGCTTGATGTAGGCCTTCAGCCCGCGCCGTCGAACGCTCACGATATGCAGCGGAATGATGACCGCGAACGCCATCGCGAGCGTCAGGTTGATGTCGGCGGTCGGGGCAGGCAGTTTCTCGGGGTGCCCGCTCGGGATCAGGCCGATCCAGTTGCACAGGAGAATGAAGAGAAACAGCGTCACTGCAAGCGGCACGACGAACGGAGCGACCGCGATGCCCATGCTCTCTTCGACTTGCTTGTTCACACTGTCGACGATCAACTCGAAGATCAGCTGCAGCTTGCTCGGCACGCCCGCTTGGGCGCGCGCCCGCATGTAGAGGCCGAGCCCGACCACGATCGCACCGGCGATCAATGTCGTCAGGACCGTGTCGGAGTTGATCGTCAGCCCGAGGATCTTGAGGTGCGGATGCGTGCCGACGTCGATCGTCGCAGCGACAACCTGCGACGGCGCGGCGCTTGACCAGCTCATGCCTTACGAAACTCCTTTAGCGCCGGCACGCTGGTAGCGAGCGCGGCAAGCAGGTGGAACACCGCGAGCCCGGCCAGCACCGCAATGCCCTCGCGTCGGAACACGATAAGGAACAGCGCCGCAATCAACGAAATGTAGCCGAGCCGAAGAAGCGAAGCCTTGGCGAACTTCTTGCGGTCGGGGTCACCGGCCGCCGTGAACTTCAGGATCGATCGCACGGTGAGAATGTTGTTGACCGCGCCGAGCGCGAGGCCGCACAGGAGCAGCAATCCGACGACCACGTGCCCAAGAACCGAGGCAATCAGCAGGCCAACGCCGCCGAGAATGGCCGCGATGATGAACACCCGGCGCGGGGTGCCGACGGGAACCATCAGCGGTGCGGTGCTGTTCATCAGTCGGGCCTCCCCTCGTCACGTTGCTCGGGTGCTACTTGGCGTCGGTGAAGTACCGACGGATTTGCATCCAACTGGCGGTGAGTCCCGCGGCGATCCCCAGAGCCAGACCGATCAGCGTGGCGGCGGGGAACGAGTGAAACCGACCGTCGAGGAACCAACCGATCCCCAGCCCGACCAGAAGTGACACCAGGTTCAAGGTGCCAAGACCAATCAATGCGTAGAGACCGAGCTGCGGCCTCTGGGGAGCGGATGTCATCTTACGGTCTGCCCGGTCTGGGAGCGTGCCCGGGTCACGCCGGTCCGTTGCGCGCACGCTGTGCGGCCCGCAACCTCGGCATGTTCACCAGCACCAGCGCGATGGCGGCCAGCGCCCCACCCAACGCGACCACCAGCAACGGCCCCTTGGTCACCGAAAGCGCGACCACGCCGGCGCCGAAGAGTGCCGACCAGAAGTACATGATCAACACCGCCCGCCGCTGAGAGTGGCCGAGCTCGAGCAACCGGTGGTGCAGGTGCTGCTTGTCGGGCGACCACGGCGCGCGGCCCTGCTTCGTGCGCCGGGCGACGGCGAGAACGAGGTCGGCGAACGGCACCAGCAGGATCGCGAACGGCAGCAGTAACGGCAGAAACGCGCCGTACTGCTGGTACTGCGTGACGACGTCGACCTGGCCGGTCAACGAGACGGTCGACGCCGCGAGCAGCAGGCCGATCAGCATCGAACCCGAGTCGCCCATGAAGACCCGCGCCGGGTGGAAGTTGTGCGGCAGGAATCCGAGGCACATGCCGGCCACGATGATCGCGATCAGCATCGGGGGCAGCGCATACGGCAGGTGTGACTGCACGGAAAGGTTGTACGACAGCGCAAAGAAGGCGAGCGCGGCGATGCCGACGACGCCCGCCGCCAGCCCGTCGAGACCGTCGATGAAGTTGACGGCGTTGATCACGATCACGATGAACGAGACCGTCAGCACGACCGACCAGTCCTGGCCGAGGATCAACGTGCCCTGGCCCGGGATCGGCAGCCACAGCAGCTGTACGCCCTGCAACACCATGACCGACGCGGCCAGAATCTGACCCGCGAGCTTGGTGACGGCGTCCAGATTGAATCGGTCGTCGAGAGCGCCGAACACGAAGACGACGCCACCGCCGAGCAGCAGCGCCCGCGGCTCGGAGAATCGCTGGTTGACGACCTGCAGCGTCGGCATCCTCGATGCCACCAGCAGCGCGGCGGCCATGCCGGCGAACATCGCCGCACCGCCCAGGCGCGGGGTCGGAATCGAGTGGACGTCGCGATCGCGGACGCCGGTGAATGCGCCGACCCGCACGGCGAACCTGCGCGCGATGGGCGTGGCGACGTACGTCACTATCGCCGCGACCAACAGCGTGATCAGGTACTCGCGCACGTCACTCCTTCGGGGCGGCGGCGGGGTCGATCTTCGACCAGCCTTACTCTACGGCTCCGGCGCGCCAGGACCTCACGCGCGCGTCTCGAGTCCGGGCACGATCTCACGAAGTCGTTCGAGACTGATCCAACCGGGCCGCACCAGCACCGGAACTTCGCCGGTGACGTCGACGATCGTCGAAGGCACCGAAGCGACCGTCGGGCCGCCGTCGAGGTAGACCGCGACGGCATCGCCGAGCTGGGCCTGGGCGTTCGCGCAGGTGATCGCCGGCGGCAGGCCGGTGCGGTTCGCGCTGCTGACCGCCATCGGGCCGGTTTCCTTGAGCAGCTCGAGGGCGAGCAGATCGGCCGGCATCCGCAGCGCGACGGTTCCCGCGCGCATCGCCGAGATCCCAAGCCAGCGCCGGGTTGTGCCGCACCACGATGGTCAGCGCGCCCGGCCACAGCACCTCGACGAGGTGGCGAGCCGGCTCCGACAGCGTGCCGACAAGCGCATCGAGCACCGTGCGCGAACCGATCAGCACCGGCACCGGCATGTCGCGGCCGCGGCCCTTCGCCGCCAGCAATGCAGTAACGGCGGACGGCGTGAATGCGTCGGCGCCGATGCCATAGACGGTGTCGGTCGGCAGCACGATGAGGTCGCCACGGCGAACCGCGTACGCCGCTTCGCGGATCCCGGTCGCGCGCTGCTCGGGATCCTCGCAGTCGTACACCGTCATGCAGACTCCTCCGTCCGCCGACGACCGCCGGCTCGACGGCGCTGCGCGGTCACGAAGCGGTCGCGTCCAGCAAGATCTTGCCGGACGGCGATGTGCTCCCATTCGCCGGACGCGCGGAAGATCTCAGCGACCGCAGGTCCTTGATCGTCGCTGTGCTCAACGGCCACGAGTCCGCCGTGGCGCAGCAGTCGTCGTCCAGCCGCTTCGATCATGCGCGGCCCGTCGAGACCGTCAGCGCCTCCCCACAGCGCGGCGTCGGGATCGTGATCACGAACCTCGGGGTCGACCTGGTCGCGATGCGCGTCGGGCAGGTAGGGCGGGTTGCCGACGACCAAGTCGACGGTGCCGTCGAGCTCGGCGAGTGCGTGCGCGGCGTCGCCTCGATGCACGATCGACCCCGGTGCCCGTGGCGTTGCGGCGAGCCCAGTCGTAAGCGTCGGCTTCGCGCTCGACGGCGTGCACCGTCGCGCCCCTGACCTCGTGGGCGATCGACAGCGCGATGACGCCAGAGCCCGTGCAGAGATCGACGACGAGTGGCTCGTCGCTGTCGCGGAGTGCGTCGATGCACCAGCCGGCGACGACCTCGGTCTCGGGGCGCGGCACGAAGACGCCAGGCCCGACGGCTACCTCGAGGTAGCGAAACGGCGCGCTGCCGGTGAGGTGCTGAAGCGGCACGCGCGATGCTCGCCGATCGACCAGCCGGGAGAAGACCAGCTGCTGTCCTTGCGAGAGATCTCCGGCGACGAGCAGGCGGCTGCGCGGACACCCGAGCACGAACGCGGCGAGCTCTTCGGCGTCGTGGCGCGGGGACGCGACTCCGGCGGCGGCCAACTGGTCGTGCGCGTCCTTGATGGCGACGTTCAGCCGGACGGGCGCCGTTTTTGCTCATACCGGCGCTCCGGTCGCAGGCCATCCGGGTCGCGGAGTCGGCGTCGACCAGTGCCTGGATCACGGCATCGAGATCGCCGTCGAGCACCTGGTCGAGGTTGTAGGCCTTGTAGTTCACCCGGTGGTCGGAGATCCGGTTCTCCGGGTAGTTATAGGTGCGGATTCGCTCCGACCGGTCGACCGTGCGGATCTGCGTGCGGCGTTCGGCGCTCGCCGCGGCGGCCGCCTCTTCCTGGGCCAGCACGAGCAGCCGCGCGCGCAGGATCCGCAGCGCCGACTCCTTGTTCTGGAGCTGGCTCTTCTCGTTCTGGCACGACACGACAGTGCCGGTCGGCACGTGCGTGATGCGCACCGCCGAGTCGGTCGTGTTGACGCTCTGCCCGCCCGGGCCAGACGAGCGGTAGACGTCGATGCGCAGGTCGTTCGGGGTCGATCTCGACGTCGACCTCTTCGGCTTCGGGCAGCACGAGGACGCCGGCCGCGCTGGTGTGGATGCGGCCCTGCGACTCGGTGACGGGCACCCGTTGCACGCGGTGCACGCCGCCCTCGAACTTCAGCCGGCTCCAGGCGCCGTCGCCGGTGCCGGCCCGCACGGCGAGCGTCGCGTCGCGGTAGCCGCCGAGGTCGGACTCGTTGGCGTCGAGGATCTCGGTCTTCCAGCCCTGCCGCTCGGCGTAGCGCAGGTACATGCGCATCAGGTCGCCGGCGAACAGCGCGGACTCCTCGCCGCCTTCACCCGCCTTGACCTCGAGGATGACGTCCTTGCCGTCGTTGGGGTCGCGCGGAATCAGCAGGGTTCGTAACTCCTCCGCCGCAGCGTCGCGCTGCCGCTCGAGCTCGGGCATCTCGGCGCGAAAAGACGCGTCGGTGTCGCCGAGCTCGCGGGCGGCCTCGAGATCCTCACCGAGCGTTCGCCAGCGCAGGTAGGTCTCGACGATGGGGGTGAGCTGCGCATATCGGCGTCCAAGAGAACGCGCTAGTCCGGCGTTTGCATGAACGCCGGGGTCGGACATCTTGGTCTCGAGGTCGGCGCGCTCACGAAGCAGCTCTTCGACGGCTTCGAACATCTCGACCTCCTTACTGCAAGTGCGTCCGGCAACTTGTCGGCTGGCGCGGACATGGCGACGGCGCCGGTGCCCGGGCTGAGAAGCCCTGGGACCGGCGCCGTGCGTCGCTACTTAGCGGCAGCCTTGCCGAACCGCTTCTCGAACTTCTCGACGCGACCGCCGATGTCGAGGATCTTCTGCTTGCCCGTGTAGAACGGGTGGCAGGCGGAGCAGACGTCGGCGTGGATCGTGCCGCCCTTCGCGGTACTGCGTGTGACGAAGGTGTTGCCACACGAGCAGACCGCGGTCGTCTCGATGTAGTCAGGATGAATCTCGGGCTTCACTGTTTTCTCCTAGGGCTGTCGCGGCCGCCGGGTCGTCAACTTCCTCTTACGAGGGCTCGACGGGAACCGGAACCGCATATGACCGGCCCTTCAGTGTGACAGACCGGCTTGACGGAGTGGTAAACGCGGGCGGCCACCCCCGATTCCCGCCCCGCGCGCCTTCGCAATTCCCACACCTTCGCGTGGACGGCGGATTGCCGGACGCGGTGCGGCGCGGGAATTACCGCGCCGTTACGGGTGGCGGCGAGGCTTCGAGCACCGGGGCGCTCGGCCCCGGCCGGAATTTGGAGTGGCTATGCGACCCAGCGCCCTCGCAGCGTCCGCAACCATCGTCGTCCTCGCCTTCGGGGCGTCGGCGTGCAAGAGCAGTTCGAAGTCCGGAGCCCCGGCGGCGGCTAGCAATCCGCCCGCCACCGAGACCCAGGCCGACTCCGACAACCCGAACCTGTCAGGCGTCGCCATCCTCGGCGAGCCCTGTCCGCTTCGGCGAGCCCGTGCCGCTTCGGCGAGCCCTGTCGCATCGGTCGCGGCATCCGCGAGCGCGAGCACCCCGGCGTCCGCCTCGCCTTCGACAGCATCGACGGCGCCGGCGGCAGCTGCGGGCGGCGAGCTGAACGCATGCTCGTTGATGACCGGTGCCGAAGCCTCGTCACTGACCGGGCGCAAGTACGGCGGCGGAACTCCCGCGACGATCGCTCGCGGGCAGGACCAATGCACCTACCCGTACTCCGGCCCGAGCGTCGATCTCGTCGTGATCGTGTACGCGCCGACTAGCGGCGTCAGCTGGAACATCATGCAGTCGGTGCTCAGCGGCGTCGGCCCGGTCATGCAGGTATCCGGCGTCGGCGACAAGGCGATGTTTGCCGGTGTCGAACTCGACGTTGCGACCGGCAAGTGGCTGGTCGCGATCCAGGGAGCCGACGACCTCAACAAGGACGCCGGCGCGATCGCGATCGGCAAACAACTCGTCGGCGCGCTCGCCTCGAAGTGACGAGACGGCGCGCCGGCGAACAGATCGAGCTAGTCGACCGGCATCGCTGTCGTCTTCTGGATCTGCAGCAGGAACTCGGCGTTGCTCTTGGTCTCTTTCATCTTGCTGAGCAGCAACTCCAGGGCCTGCTGGGAGTCGAGCGCGTGGAGCACCCGACGCAGCTTCCAGACGATCTGCAGTTCTTCCGGCGCCATCAGGAGTTCTTCCTTACGGGTACCGGAGGCGTCGACGTCGACCGCGGGGAAGATGCGCTTGTCGGCGAACTTCCGGTCGAGCTTCAGCTCCATGTTGCCGGTGCCCTTGAACTCCTCGAAGATCACTTCGTCACCACGCGAGCCGGTCTCGACCAGCGCGGTGGCGAGGATCGTCAGCGATCCGCCGTTCTCGATGTTGCGGGCTGCGCCGAAGAACCGCTTCGGCGGGTAGAGCGCCGCGGAGTCGACACCACCGGACAAGATGCGGCCGGACGCCGGAGCAGCGGTGTTGTACGCACGGCCCAGGCGGGTGATCGAGTCGAGCAGCACGACGACGTCGTGACCGAGCTCGACGAGCCGCTTCGCGCGTTCGATGGCCAGCTCGGCGACCATCGTGTGGTCTTCGGCCGGCCGGTCGAAGGTCGAGGCAATGACCTCGCCCTTCACCGAACGCTGCATGTCGGTGACTTCTTCAGGCCGCTCGTCGACGAGCACCACGATCAGGTGGCACTCGGGGTTGTTGCGGGTGATCGCGTTCGCGATGGCCTGCAACACCATGGTCTTGCCGGCCTTGGGCGGCGAGACGATCAGGCCTCGCTGGCCCTTGCCGATCGGCGCGACCATGTCGATGACGCGGGTGGTGAGCTGGCCGGGGTCGCCCTCGAGGCGAAGCCGGTCTTGCGGGTACAGCGGTGTGAGCTTGCCGAACTCGGGACGGGCCTTGGCCTTCTCCGGGTCGGTGCCGTTCACCGTGTCGAGACGAACCATCGCGTTGAACTTCTCGCGCCGTTCGTTCTCCTTCGGCTGCCGGACGACGCCGGTAACCGCGTCACCCTTGCGCATGCCGTAGCGGCGAACCTGGGCGAGCGAGACGTAGATGTCGTTGGCGCCAGGCAGGTAGCCCGACGTCCGCACGAACGCGTAGTTGTCGAGGATGTCGAGGATGCCCGCGACGGGCACCAAGATGTCGTCCTCGCTGACAACTGGCTCGGCTTCGCTGCCGAAGCGCTCGCGTCCCGGACCGCTGCGGGCACTGCGATTGCGCTCGCGGAAACGCCCGCGCCGCCGGCGTCCGCTGCTGTCGAACTCGTCGTCGTCACGCGGCTGACCCTGGTTCTGGCCGCCTTGGTTGTTCTGCCGGTTCTGGTTGTTCTGGTTGTTGTTCTGCCGGTCGCGGTCGCCCTGGTTGTTCTGGCGGTTCTGGTTGTTCTGGCCGCTCGTTGTTCTGCCGGTCGCGGTCGCCCTGCGAATGCTGGGGCTGGGTCGCTCTGGCTGCTCTGGTTGTTCTGGCCCGACTCGGACTGACCGCTTTGCGCTGGCCGTCTGTCCGATCGGTTCGGTCACGGTCAGACCGGTCGCGGTTGCGGTTGCGGTTTTGACCCTGCCGGTCTTGACGGTCAGAGCCCTGGCGATCAGGACGCCGTCCGCCTTGAGCGGGGACATAGTCGCCGCCCTGGCGCGGGCTCTCGGTCGCCGTGGACTGCGAGCTCTCGGACACGTGATTGTCAGCGCCGTTGGAGCTAGCGCCGTTGGAGCTAGAACGTTCAAAGCTTGGCGGGACGTCGGCAGCTGCGTCCGGCGCGGCCGTGACCGGTGTCAGCGGCTGGCGCGGCGGGAGCTGCGGGCCGCTCGCGGAGCGGCAGTGCTGGCCGACGCCATTCGGCGGCCGGATCTGGCCGCTCTGAATGGCGGCGATGAGGTCACCCTTGCGCATAGCGCCGGTGCCACTGATGCCCATGGTGGCGGCAAGCGCCTTCAGTTCGGGCAGCACCATCGAGGTCAGGCCGGTTCACGTTCGGCCGTGCGTCGTTTGGTGCGTGCGCCTCCGGTCTCGGCATCGCCTTCAGGCGACGCGGCGAGGGTCGGGGCGTCTGTTGTTTCGGTCACTCGAATCCTTCCGAAAAGGCTCATAGCGTCGAGGTCGGTGTGGGAAATCACCTATCGCGCTGGGGGCCACTTTCAACGCGCCGGGCGTTGCGCCACGGCGGTTTCCTTGGGAGCTATGGCTAACTGGCCATAGCGATTTACACGGGGAGCACCAGCTCTGCGGAGCTGTGACTCGACTCCACCTCGAGACCTGTACCGCTCCAAGAATGAGGGGCGGCCCTGAAATCAACCATCTGAAATCAATTTGGGTCGGTGGGGAGCAAGCATCCAGACCGGGTGCGAAGAGTCATGCACCACTGGTGCAACGCCACCCTAGCACCTCTCACCCGTGAGTGGTCAACCTCCCAGCGGCAGGACACGCGCCCCTTCGGTGTCGATCGCCAGCCGGGTCGCCGTGAACCACCGAGTATCGAACTCGGCAACGGCGTCCGCGTTGGCGGTCGTGGTCAGGGCAAGTACTGACGGCCCTGCGCCGGAGATCACCGCAGCGATCCCGGCCTCACGCAACCGGGTCATCAATGCCGCACTGCGCGACATCGCCGACGCTCGGTAGGACTGGTGCAAGCCATCCTCCGTCGCCACCAACAAAAGGTCGGGACGCCGGGTGAGTGCCTGTGAGAGAAGCGCGGCTCGCGCTGCGTTAGCAGCGGCGGCCTCGAACGGAATGGTGTCCGGCAGCAATTTGCGGGACTTGGCGGTCGATGACTTGGTCTCCGGAACGAAGACCACTGCCGCGATGCTCTTGTTGACGTCTAGATGCAACGACCTCGTCAACAGTGCAGGCCCGCTCGTTGTTCCCGCCTCGTGGAGAGTTGTTCCCGCCTCCTGCCAGGCCATCGTGAAACCGCCCGCAAGACAGGCCGCCACGTTGTCGGGGTGTCCTTCGAGCTCCGCGGCCAGGCGCAGCATCGCGTCGTCCGGCAATCGTTCGGCGCCACCGAGCACGAGCTCGCGCGCCCCGACGATGCCCGCGACGATCGCCGCCGCAGATGACCCGAGACCGCGGCCGTGCGGAATGTGGTTGGCGCACACCACCTCGAGACCGCGCGGCTGGCCACCGAGCACGTCGAACGTCGCGCGGACGGCCTGCACGACCAGGTGTCGCTTGTCGCGCCTGACGTCGTCGGCACCTTCACCTGCAACGTCGACGACAAGACCCGACTCGGCAACGCGGACGACGACGTCGTCGTACAGCGCAAGAGCGAGACCGAAACTGTCGAAACCCGGGCCGAGGTTGGCGCTAGTCGCGGGCACCCGCACCCGCGCGGGTGCGGCCCGGAAGGACACGCCCACTAGTCGTCCAGACCGAGATGGCGCGCGGCAAGAACAGCGTCGGCGGTGATGGTGATGGGCGCCGGAGCACCGGAAATTGCCCACTCGGGATCCTTCAGGCCGTTGCCCGTGACCGTGCACACGACCCGAAGGCCAGCCGGCAACGTGCCCTGCTCGTGCGCCATCAGCAGACCGGCCACACTCGCGGCCGACGCCGGCTCGACGAAGACCGCCTCCTTGCTCGCCAGCAACCGGTAGGCCGACAGGATCTGCCGGTCGGTGACCGACTCGATCGCGCCGCCCGATTGGTCGCGGGCATCGAGCGCTTTGATCCAGCTCGCCGGGTTGCCGATGCGGATCGCGGTAGCGATCGTCGACGGCTGCTCGACGACGTGGCCGAGCACGATCGGCGCGGCACCCGCGGCCTGGAAGCCGCGCATCATGGGTCGCTTCGTCGTCCGCCCTGCTGTTGCGTATTCGACGTAGCCCTTCCAGTAGGCGGTGATGTTGCCCGCGTTGCCGACCGGCAGGCAGTGCACGTCGGGTGCGTCACCCAGTGCATCGACGATCTCGAACGACGCGGTCTTCTGGCCTTCGATCCGATCGGGGTTCACCGAGTTCACCAGCGTGACCGGATAGTCCTGCGCGAGCTTGCTTGCAAGGGCCAGGCAGTCGTCGAAGTTTCCGTCGATCTGCAGCAATTTCGCGCCGTGCACGAGAGCTTGCGCGAGTTTGCCGAGTGCGATCTTGCCGCGCGGCACCAACACTGCGCAGAGCAAGCCGGCGCGTGCCGCATACGCAGCAGCGCTCGCGCTGGTGTTGCCGGTCGAGGCGCAGATCACCGCCTTCGATCCTTCTTCGACGGCCTTGCTGATCGCCATCGTCATGCCACGGTCTTTGAACGAACCGGTCGGGTTGGCGCCCTCGACCTTCAAGAACACCTCGCACCCGGTGCGCGCTGACAGCACGGGAGCAGGCAGCAGCGGCGTGCCGCCTTCTTGCAGCGTGATGACGGGAGTCGCGTCGGTGACCGGGAGCCACTCGCGGTATTCCTCGATCAAGCCACGCCAGCGCGGGTGGGCAACACGCAAGCCGGTCGACCCGGCGCCCGTCGTCATTCGCTCTCCTCGCCCTCGACCCGCATCACGCTGGCCACATCGCGCACGATGTCGAGAGTGCGAAGGTGCTCGACGGTGGCGGACAGCGCCGCATCGGACGCCGCGTGCGTGACGATCACCAAGCTCGCGTCGTCGCCGTGACCTGATTGGCGCACCGCCTGGATCGAGACGTCGTGGGCGGAGAACACCGTCGCGACCGCTGCGAGCACACCGGCCTTGTCGGCGACGTCGAGGCTGATGTGGTAGCGGGTAACGGTCTCGCCCATCGACCGAATTTCCAAGTCTGCATAGGCAGATTCGCCCGGGCCGAGCGCGCCCTTCACCTTGTTGCGCGCGACCGCCACGATGTCGCCGAGCACCGCACTCGCGGTCGGCGCGCCGCCTGCGCCGCGCCCGTAGAACATCAGCTGGCCGGCCGCTTCGGCTTCGACGAAGACGGCGTTGTACGCCTCGCGCACACCCGCCAACGGATGCGAGCGCGGAATCATCGCCGGGTGCACGCGCACGCTGACGCCACGGCCGTCGAGCGTGCGCTCGCAGATCGCCAGCAACTTCACGACGCAACCCATCTCGCGGGCACTGGCTACCGCAGTCGCGCTGACGTCGCCGATGCCTTCACGGTGGACGTCGGCAATCGTGACCCTGGTGTGAAAGGCAAGCCCAGCAAGGATTGCTGCCTTCGCCGCGGCGTCGAACGCGTCGATGTCGGCGCTCGGATCGGCCTCTGCGTAACCAAGCGCGGTGGCCTCGTCGAGAGCTTCGGCGAAGCCGGCACCCGTTTCGTCCATGCGGGTGAGGATGAAGTTCGTCGTGCCGTTGACGATGCCAAGCACCCGGTGCACGGTGTCGCCGGCGAGCGATTCGCGCAGCGGCCGCAGCAACGGGATCGCGCCGGCGACGCTCGCCTCGAAGTAGAGGTCGACGCCATGCTTGCTCGCCGCGTCGTAAAGCGTCGCGCCGTCTTCGGCGAGCAGCGCCTTGTTGGCCGTGACGATCGACGCGCCGTGGCTCATCGCACTGAGCAGTAGCGACCTCGCGGGTTCGATGCCGCCGATGACCTCGACCACGATGTCGATGTCGTCGCGAGCGACGAGGCTCGCAGCGTCGGTGGTGAACAGGGCCGGATCGAGATCGACGTCGCGTTTGCGGTTCAGCCGGCGGACCGCGATACCAGCAAGCTCAAGCGGGACGCCGACCCTGGCGGCCAGATCGTCGGCTTGCTCGGTCAGCAGCCTGGCCACCTCGGCGCCGACGACACCACAGCCGAGCAGGGCGATCCGCAGCGGTCGCCCGTTCATCGTGGTTCTCCGTCCTGCTTGCCGTGCTGGTCGGGCTGCAGTCGTGGTGGGCGTCGATGCTCATTCTGCCTCACTCGGCCCTGGCTCACTCGGCGTCGAGGCGGAGCAGGTCGTCGATCGTCTCTCGACGCACGATCAACCGCGCCACGCCGTCGCGGACCGCAACGACGGGCGGGCGCCCCAGGTGGTTGTAGTTGCTCGCCAGCGACCGGCAGTACGCGCCGGTGACCGGCACGGCCAACAGGTCTCCGGGCGCGACGTCTGCCGGCAAGTAGATGTCGCGCACCACGATGTCGCCGGATTCGCAGTGCTTGCCGACCACCCTGGTCAGAATCGGCGGCGCGCTCGAAGCTCGGCTCGCGAACGTGCACGAGTAGGTGGCGTCGTAGAGCGCGGTTCGGATGTTGTCGCTCATGCCGCCGTCGACGCTGACGTACGTTGCGAACCAACCCGGCGCCCACATCGACCGGCTTCACCGTGCCCACCTCGTAGAGCGTGAACGTCGTCGGGCCGCAGATCGCCCGGCCCGGCTCGACGCTCAGCCGTGGATGAGCGAGATTGGCCGCGTCGCACTCGCGCTCGACGATCGTGCGCAATTGTGCTGCTACGTAAGCGATTCCCGGCGGATCGTCGGTTGCGACGTACGCAACTCCGAGACCGCCGCCCAGGTCGAGTTCGGGCAACTCGACGCCGTACTCGTCGCGGATCTCGCGCAGCAATCCGACAACCCGATGCGCCGACACCTCGAACCCGGCGGTGTCGAAGATCTGCGAGCCGATGTGCGAGTGCAGCCCGACCAACTCGAGTACGTCGGTCTCGAGCACCCGGCGAGCGGCTTCTTTCGCGTCTCCCCCGGCAAGTGAGAAGCCGAACTTCTGGTCTTCGTGGGCGGTCGCGATGAACTCGTGGGTATGCGCCTCGACGCCGACCGTGGTGCGGATGAGTACTCGCGGCGCGGTCGCCCGACCGGCCGCGAGCTCGGCCAGCCGGTCGATCTCAACGAACGAATCGACGACGATCCGGCCGACCCCCGCGTCGAGCGCAGCAGTCAGCTCTGCCACCGACTTATTGTTGCCGTGTAAGGCAATTCGGACTCGGATCGAAGCCCGCGTGCAGTGCAAGCGCAAGCTCTCCACCCGTGCAGACATCGAGCCGCAGACCCTCCTCGGCAACCCAGTGCGCGATCGCAACGGTCAGGAAAGCCTTGCCGGCGTAGTAGACGTCAGCGTCGGGGAAGGCATCGCGCCAGGCACGGCAGCGATCGCGAAAGTCAGCTTCGTCGACGACGTAGGCCGGAGTGCCGAAGTCGCGCGCCAGATCGGCGGCGAATACTCCCGCGACCGTCAGCATCCCGTCGTCCGACCTTGTGACGTTCGACGACCAGACCTGTGCGTCGAGAGCATTCAGGTCGGCGGGCGCCGAAAGCAATGGGCTCCCGGGCTCGCGCGCGTCGGCGTGCAGGGATCCTGCTTCGTGGGTGTGCACGACTACATCCGCTCTGGTGCGCTCACGCCGAGCAGCTCGAGTCCGTTCGCCAGCACGATGCGGGTGGCAGTGCACAACCACAACCGGGCTCGCGTCGTGTCGGTGGCGGTCTCGTCGCCCTGGGGCAGCACGCGGCAGGCGTCGTAGAAACGGTGGTAGACACCGGCGAGTTCTTCGAGGTAGCGCGCGACTCGATGTGGCTCGCGCAACTCGGCAGCACTCGCAACGACCCGCGGGAATTCCCCTAAGTGCGCCAAGCAAATCGACCTCGCGGTCATGGGTGAGCAACGTCGGGTCGAGCTCGCCGCGGTCGATGCCGAGCTCGGTCGCATTGCGCAGCAGAGACGCGATCCTGGCGTGCGCGTACTGCACGTAGAAGACCGGGTTGTCGTTCGTCTTGCGAGTGATGACGTCGATGTCGAGCGTCAGTGGCGAATCGCTCGGGTAGCGGCTAAGCGAGTAACGAACCGCGTCGACGCCAGCCATCTCGACGAACTCTTCGAGGGTGACGATCTCGCCGGCCCGTTTCGACAGCCGAACCTCGACGCCGCTCTTGAGGATCTTCACCAGCTGCCCGATGAGCACCTCGATGTTGTAGTCGGGGTCGTCGCCGGCGCAGGCCGCGATCGACTTCAGCCGGTGCACGTAGCCGTGATGGTCGGCGCCGAGCAGATAGATGCAGATGTCGAAGCCGCGGCTGCGCTTGTCGACGTAGTAAGCGGTGTCGGACGCGAAGTAGGTGAGCTCGCCGTCGCTCTTGACCAGCGGGCGGTCCTTGTCGTCGCCGAAATCGGTGGTGCGCAGCCAGACCGCACCGTCGGCGTCATACATGTGACCCATCTCGCGCAGTCGCTCGAAGCCGCGCTCGACCGCGCCGGACGAATGCAGCGACCGCTCCGACTTCCAGACATCGAAGTGCGTGCCGAAGTCGTCGAGCACCGCCTTCTGCTGGGCGAGCTGCAGCTTGTAGCCGACCTCGCGGAAGGCGGCCATCCGCTCGCCTTCGGGCAGGTTGATGATCGTCGGCTTGGTCGCCACGACTTGCGCTGCGAGGTCGGCGATGTAGTCGCCGTGATAGCCGTCAGCTGGAATCGGCTGACCGAGTGCGGCCGCCTCGAGCGAGGCGCCGAAACGATCCATCTGCGCGCCGCGGTCGTTGACGTAGAACTCGCGGCTGACCTGCGCACCTGCCGCGCTGAGTACCCGGCCGATCGCGTCACCGACCGCGGCCCACCTGGTGTGGCCGAGATGAAGAGGCCCGGTGGGATTCGCCGAAATGAACTCGAGGTTCACCTTCAAGCCGGCCAGGGTGTCGATGTGTCCGTAGGCCGCGCCGGCCTCGACGACCCGCCGCGCAATACCGCCCTGCTCCGCGGCCTCAAGGGTCACGTTCAAAAAGCCCGGCCCGGCGACGTCCACCTTGGCGATGCCCGGCGTCTGACGGAGGCGGGTCGCCAGCAGTTCGGCGATCTCGCGCGGCGGGCGACTTGCTGCCTTGGCCAATTGAAGAGCGACGTTTGTGGCGTAGTCGCCATGCTCCCTGTTCTTGGGCCGCTCGATGGTGACCGCCCCCGGCGGCTCGACAGCAAGCTCGCCGGCCGCGACAGCAGCCTCGACGGCAGCGATCACGGCATCGGAAAGTTGTGCGGGAGTCACTGGCGGAGGTTATCGCAGCGTGACGCTTGACCCGCGCGCGTTTACTAGGAGTCAGCCGTCGACCTCTGCGGCACGGGCTTCGGCAAGCTCCTGGACCGCCCGGATCAGGACGGCGGGATCGAACGGCTTGGTGACGTATATATCGACGCCCGCTTCGAGGCCGCGCCGGATGTCGGTCTGCTGCGCCCGGGCCGAGACCATCACGATCTTGATACCGGACGTCGAGGGGTCGGCGCGCAGTCGCGCGGTTGTGGTCAGCCCATCGAGTACGGGCAGTGCGCCATCGAGGACGATCACGTGCGGTCGGTCGGTGGCGACGGCGTCGAGGCAGGCCTGGCCGTCGTCGGCGTGACGTAACGTCGAAGCCCTCGAGCTCGAGGTTCACCGTGATGAGGTGCCGAATCATCGGGTCGTCTTCAACGACGAGCACCCGTCGACGTCCGCTCGATTGGTCGGACGCGCTCACGCGTCGGACAGTACTGCAGAGGGCCCGCTGATACCCTCGGCACTCTTGAGCCCCCGTAGCTCAGGGGATAGAGCACCGCCCTCCGGAGGCGGGGGCGCAGGTTCGAATCCTGCCGGGGGCACGCGACAAAATCCTTTATTCATAGGGATTATTGGTTGATGACAATTCCGCGAACCTTGATCAACAGCGTTCTAGTCCGCAAAAAGTCCGCAAGACGGTCGAAGGACGTTCCGGTACAGCCTGGGACGGTCCATCAGCGCGAACGCACATCAGTCGTCTTGGCGCACCTCGATCGACCTGTATTTGGGCCGGGTACTCTGACGGCCGACGGGCGCCCAGTCCAATCGATAGCACGTCGGACTACTGAGATGCGTCGACACCCCTTAGCGACCGGCGCCCCGCTGTGTGTCCTCGTGAATCCAGTCTTCGTGGAACCTGGTCGGAGCATGCTCGTGCACCGTTGGACGAAGTGCCTTGTCTTTGTGGAGCATCGCGACAGTTTGACGCTTCGACTTGAGGCGGGCCGGCTGGAAGCGCGCAGCGATCGGGATGTCGGTGTCGGCGTGCGCTTCGGTACCGGTGGCCCACTGGGCTACGCCTCGACGAACCTGACCCCCCAAGCGGCGAACCCGCGCTAGCCGACTCAACTCCAGACCCTGCCCCCAACACACACCACCTGAAGTTGGGTGTCGCCAGTTAGTCAGATGTGAAAGTCTGCCGTGCCTTCATGTTCGGTCTCGACCCGCTCCGCGTCCGCGCCACCGAAGCGCAAGTTGTGACCCTCGGCGTCCTCAGTCTCGGCCCTCTGTGCGTCCGCGCCGCCGTAGTGAAAGTTGTGACCCTGCGCGTCGTCGGTCTCGACGCGCTCGGCGTCCGCACCGCCGTAGTGAGCGCCGTGGCCCGTCGCGTCGTCAGTCTCGCCCCGCTCGGCGTCAGCGCCGTTCCAGTGAGCGCTGTGGCCAGTCGCATCGTCAGTTTCTGCTCGCTCGGCGTCAGCGCCGTTCCAGTGAGCGCTGTGGCCAGTCGCATCGTCAGTTTCTGCTCGCTCGGCATCGGCGCCACCGTAATGGGCGTTGTGACCTTCGGTGTCGGTCTCGTCGCCCTCGGCGTCAGCGCCACCCCAGTGAGCGCTGTGACCCGTCGCATCGTCAGTTTCTGCTCGCTCGGCGTCCGCGCCGTTGTAGTGAGCGTTGTGGCCGGTGGTGTCGTCGTCCGGCCTGATTTGACCTTCTGTGCCCATCGCGAGCCTCTTTCCACGTGGTCGGCGACTTACCGACACCGAAAGTGTGGCGATCGTGCCGTGCCCGCATAGAAGGATCCCGACACTCCAACTGTCGGCTTCCCGACACGGCGGTGGTCTGACTATCTGCACACGGCATCGGTGACTACGCTGGCCGGAACAGGCCGGTGACCGGCGAAAGGGATGGCCTCGATGGTTGCAGACACGACTACGGTCAACGCACTCCGTGCGACGGACCTCTTCTCCTCCCTGAGCCGCCGGTCGCTCGCCACGGTTGCCGAGTCCGCGAAGGTCCTCCGTCACCCAGCCGGCGAACAGCTGGTCACCGAAGGCCGACAAGGTGTCGGATTCCACCTGATCGTCGAGGGAACCGTGTCGGTCGTGGTAGGAGGGAAGCGGCGCGGCCGGATGGGCCCTGGTGAGTACTTCGGTGAGATGTCGATGATCGATGGCGGTGCGCGTTCGGCGACCATTACCACCGAAACCCCGGTCACCATGGTCTACCTGTCGGCGTGGAACTTCGGGCCTATCCTCAAGTCCGAACCCGAGATCGCGCGCGCCCTGCTGCTGGTCATGTGCGCACGGCTTCGCGCCGCCGAACAGCGCTAAACGAAGCGCTCCGTCGTGGGAGTCTGAGTCCGACTCTGACGTTGCCGACCCGCAAAACCGGTCCTTAGTTGACCATGGCTGCCATGCTCCGCAGAGCGCCGGTTTCAGCAACCGCAGACGCGCGGAGTTGCTCGAAAATCGCGCGGGCTTGTCCGAGAACAACGGTCGCGTCGGCGCCGCTGCGCTGCGCGAGCAGGCAACGGCCGGCGCCCAGAAGCGCAAACGCTTCCTCGGTCACGACGCGGAACTGGTGCCGACGGCGGGCTGCGTCGACATACATGTCGCCAGCCGCGACAACCAAACTGGCGACGTAAGACCGATCCCGGCCGCCCAGATCCGGCCCTTTGTTGATCTTCGATCAGTCCGCACTCAGTCCGCGAGTACGTCCGTATTCCGCCGTCGATCGCCATCGACAACACACGATGGTCATTACCTCGAGTTCTTCAGCGGTACCAAAGGTTTCTGCACCAGCTCGAGCGCGGCTCGCCGGACCCTCCTGAGCGACGGCCTTCGCGCTCCGGAGGCGGGGGCGCAGGTTCGAATCCTGCCGGGGGCACTGCAAAACTGCTGGTCAGAGGCTTGCGAGCCGAGTGGAATTCGCCCTCAGTCCGCAAATAGTCCGCAAGAACTTCAGCTCACGGTCGCGTCGGCGTAGCGATCACACCACTCACCGGCGGCGCCCAAGCGCGCGTCGAGTCCGTCGATCCGAACTCACCAGCCAGCGGCCTGCTGCGGGTCGGTGACATCCTCACCGGCGTTGCGGACACCCCACTAGGGGCCAACATCACCCGCGGACTCCTCGGGCCACCGGTCATCGACGAAGTTGCCATCCTGCAACCCGGGACCACGGTCACCCTGCAGTTCATCCGCAACGGACAACCGAGCCACATCACACTCCGACTAGCTCAGTGGGGCACCGTCGCTAACGCCACGGCCGACATCGGTCCTGCCGCGCTTTGACCACGCCGCCGGGCCTCAAATACGCGACCTCGCGTTCCAACGCACATCTGCACCAAAAGAACAACCGTCACCGCGGTTGAGCGCGTTTCCGAGTCCCGGATTCCGCCAAGCTGCAGGCTGATGGATGAATCTACCGAGTACCGGTAGCGAGCGGTGAACCGGCGCTGCCCGCTCGGTGCCTAGTGCTCCAGAGCGTAGAGGCTTCGCTTCTCGGGAATGCCCTTGAGGGAGTGTTCGCCGTGGTCGGTGAACCGGAGCTCAGAGCCGGCTACGAGATCTTTGACGGTGCCGGAGACCAATACCTGGCCGGGGCCCGCGAGTGCACAAATCCGGGCACCTATCGAGACCGCGATTCCGGCGACCTTGCCGTCACTGACCTCGCACTCTCCAGTGTGCAAGCCGGCTCGAACGGTAAGGCCGAGCGCCTCGACAGCGCGTGCGATCGAATCGGCCGCCCGCACAGCGCGCGCCGGCCCGTCGAACACGGCGAAGAAGCCGTCGCCGGCCGTGTCGAGCTCCCTTCCGTGGAATCGTGCCAACTCACGCCGCACGGTGGCGTGATGCTGTTGAAGCAGGCCGGCCCAGCCGGCGTCGCCCAGCTTGGCCATGAGTTCGGTCGAACCGACGATGTCGGTGAACAGGATTGTGACGAGCACCTGTTCTGTGCTGCGCTGCCGGTTGTGACGGTCGATGAAGTCCCTGGTCGCCGCCATCGCGCCCTCGTGGGCGTCGTCCACGATCCAGGTGTAAACACCGCGGAACTCAGGCAGATCGACGACCTCTGCACCACGGATGCGTTGCGCCACATAATGCGCGGGACCCGGCTGAACGGAGCGAGGGAGCAGCAGCGTCGGGACGCGTACCGCGGTCAGCACGTCGCGGACGTCGAGATCCATCGCGGCGCGAAATGCGGTCAATGCCGCGCCCGGGCTGAGGCTGCGCCGCATGTGCCATACGAACCAGTTCCGGAACTCGGCGTCGTCGGCTTTCTCAGGTGCCCACTCATGTGCGAGGTCCTCCAGAAACTCCCGGCTGCCCCAGCCGTTCCGGATACGGGCCAGTTGCTCGCGCCACTGTTCCGCGGAGGGTGCCCACGGGTAGTCATCCGATCGCGTCCCTTTGACTCGAGGATCGATGAGTACCAGACCGGTGCAGCGGTCGGGATACGTCGCCGCGAATAGAACACCGATGCCGGTGGCGGTCGAGCCGGTCCACACTGCCGCGCTGTCGGAGCCCACGTCGTCCATCACCGCGCGAACGTCGTCCATCGCGGTCTCGAGCGATTGCACCTCGCGGACTCGATCGGACAGGCCTGTGCCGCGTCTATCGAGCATGATCACGCGACCGATCTCGGCCAGTCCCTCAACATGCCTTACGAGCAACGGCTGGTCCCACGTCGACACCAGATCCCCAGCCATACCGCGGACGAACACGATGTCGCCCGGCCCCTCGCCCACCACCTGGTAGGCGATAGAGACATCGCCACTCCTGGCGTAGCTCACCTCCGGTGTCAGCACTGACTCAGTGTGCACGAGCGAGCTGTCCACCGTCCCCGACCCGACCGTCACCGCTCGGCGTGTCGGGCGGACCTAGAGGCCGGCTGCATCGCGGGTGGCGAACTGGGTGCTGTCCGCTTTCTCGATCACCCACATATCAAGCAGAAGAGTAAGTTCACGGCTCGGCGGCTGACCCGACTTTGGGGGCTTCGACGAGGCCCCAGCGTGCCAGCCACGCTCGAAGATGTGTATCCAATCCGAATGCTGGTAGGCGAGAACATTCGCGCTCTCGACGATCGCCAGAAGGATTCCCAAGAGTGGGCGCGTCACGGCCCGCGGTCGGTTCGCGGGTTGGCACTTTCCGCGGTCGGGTTGTCCCTCGCCGGCTGCCAGCCACCTGCAGCACAGCGGCGCGTGTGGCGAGGAGGTGCGTGCAGCGACTAGCTGTCCGTGGCTGGGGCGTTGGTGTCGAAGGTGGCGAGGCCGAGTTCGGCCCAGGCATCGAGCAGCCGTCTGTCGCCGGCGGCGGCGGCGAGGTCTTGCTCAGTTAACTGCGCCGCAGTTGCGCAATGCATCGCGTCATAGCCTCGCAGGTCGAACCGGTACGCCAACGCGGCTGCCCGCTCGACAACGATCTGATCGACCTCGGCGATCTCCACCTGCTCCCATAGCCGGTCGAGCCGGCGCAGGGCAGCGCGATGGGCCGACGCGGTCAGGCGCGCCATCCGCCGTGCCTGCGCGAGCGCGGCCGCGGCCTCGACGTAGAGCAGTCGGCTGCACACCACCGCGTCCGCGTCGTCCCAGAATCGACGACACGCGGCGCTGCTCGGCTCGACGACGATCAGGGGTATGAACGCCGAGGTATCCAGATAGCCGATCACCGTCGCTGATCGGCCACCAAATCGCTCACCAGGCCCGACGCGGCGACCGGCGCCGGCGCAGGCACTTTGCGTTGCCGGGCCGGGTGCACCCGGCCCTCAGCCACCAGCTGCTCCAGACGAGTCAACCGTCCGACCGGCACGATCCGCGCGATCGGCCGCCCGTGGTCGGTCACCGTCACGGTGCGACCCGACCGCACTTCCGCCAGATGACGGCTAAGACCATCTCGTAGTTCCCGCACGCCCACATCCATGCCAACACCTCCGGTAGCCACAATAAGCTTACCAGTTATGGCCATAGCAGAGCACTGTCGAACACTCCCGCTGCAGCTGAGCAGCGCGCAGCATGTCGCCGAAGTCCCGCCACCTCGACGGCTGGTGGTCGCCGCATCAAGTGAGCGCCTCCGAGTTCCGCCGAACGCTGGCCGCGCAGAAAATGGGGTTCTTCGGCCGAGCCTTCTCGCCATGTCTTGTGCCGGCCGGTATGGGCGAGCCCTGATCATGGTCGCCACCTGACACCGAAGGGCTAGTGATACGCGGATCATCATCCACGTCAGGCAGTTAGTTGATCTTCGATCAGTCCGCAGTTAGTCCGCAAGACGTCCGTATTCCGCCGTCAACGGCCATCGACAGCACACGATGGTAGTTGCTCGGGTTTTTCAGTAGTACCAAGGGTTTCTCACTACTTGAGCGCAACTCGGCGGAGCCCTCCGGCCAACGGCTTTCGCGCTCCGGAGGCGGGGGCGCAGGTTCGAATCCTGCCGGGGGCACGGTGAAGTATGGAGCGGTCGTCGGCCAAACGGGCTGCCTTCGACTGAGCTTGTCCCAGCAGCGAACCTCAGTTTCTGTGGGCTGAATGCTCCCGGTCGGGAATTCCCTGATGTCTGTCGACCATCGCACACCTGTACCTCGTGCTTGCTGACGCAATGATGGGCAGCGGCGCAGTCGCGCGTCGACCGGGTGTGGGAAGGCAGGACGGTGGCAGGGAATAAGACAATCACAACGGCCGAACAGGCGGCGAACGACCCGTTGGTGCTGGCGTTTGGTTGGCTTCAGGGGGCCGCGAACCGGTTGGAGTACATCCTCGGACGTGCAATTGAGGCCGAGTGCGGGATCAGCCACGTGATGTTTGAGGTGCTGCTGATTCTTGGCCGCGCTGGCGAGCCTGGAATGCCGATGCGGGCTCTCGCGCAGGAGCGGGTCCTCAGCACCGGCGGGGCGACCCGACTGGTCGACCGGATGGAGGTGGCCGGCCTGGTCGCAAGGGACATGGACCCGGCCGATCGTCGGGGACGACTGGTCAGACTGACTTCACTCGGTGAGCAGACCGTGGTGACGGCCGCTCGGTTGCACGTCGAGAACGTGCAGCGATTCTTGCTTGACCCGCTTCCGGTAGCCAGTCGGAAGGAGTTCGTGCGTGACCTTCGCACGGCAAGTCTTGCTGCGCGCGACGCGCTACCTCGGCTGAGTTGACGGCCAGGCGCCACCTGGGTCGGGCTGCCCATGAGCTTGCGCCTACCGTGACCGGCAAGAATTCTCACCTCCTGGAATATCTGCGTAGTCAGATACTGTTGGCGCAGATGAACGACTCGCGATGGGCGCGTTCGGCACCAGAGAGCAGCTCACTGATGAAGCTTGTCTACGTCTTCGACGCGTACTGCGGGTGGTCCTACGGTTTCGCGTCGACGCTGACCGAACTCGTTCGTCGGCGCCCCGAACTCGAGGTGGACGTGGTGTCGGGCGGATTGTTCACCGGGTCACGTCGGGTGCCGGTCCGGGAATTCGGATACGTCCAGGGCGCTAACGCCAAGATCAGCGATCTGACGGGAGCATCCTTCGGATCTGGATATGGGCGCAGGATCGCCGACGGTTCGTTCGTCATGGATTCTGAAGCTGCAGCTCGAGGGGTGGCCGCGTTGAGGCTGGCCGCACCCGATCGCATCGTCGAGCTGACTGCCGCATTGCAGCACGCCTTCTACGTCGACGGCTTGAGCCTGTCGGACCCGGCGACCTATCGCGCGGTCGCAATAGCGGCTGGCCTGGATCCGGATGCCGTCGCCGACGGGTTCGCCTCACCCAACTCGGCCGTCGCCGCAGCGCAGGACTTCGCACGAGCAGCGGCGTTGGGTGTCCACAGCTACCCGACGCTGCTCGTCCTCGATGGCGACCACGCGAGCGTCCTGGCCGTCGGTCACGCCAGCGTCGAGGACATCGAGGTGCGTTTAGGCGCACTCATTCCCTCCTCCTAACCGCCACCTTCACGTCAACCCTGCCTGACCAACGCTGCCTGAAACGGAAGGAACATCATGAGCACCCTGGACTTCACCGTCATCGACCTCGACTTCCCCGTCGGCTCCAAGAACAAGACCGCCACGCTGATCACCGGGCAGCAACAGGCGTTCCTGATCGATGCCGGGTTCACCCGCGCCGACGGCCATCGCCTGGCCGCCGCCGTCCTGGACTCCGGCAAGGCGCTGACCACGGTCTTCATCAGTCACGCCGACCCTGACTTCTACTGGGGCGTCGAGGTGATCGCGGACGCGTTCCCCGCCGCCGAGATCGTCGCGACGCCGCTGGTGATCGAGCACATCCGCGCTGCGTACGACGCCAAGCTCAAAGCGTGGGAGGCCGTCGGTGCTAACCGTCCCACCCGTCTCGTCCAGCTGGCAGAGCTCACCGGGGACCTGACCTTCGAGGGCCACGTATTCCAGCTCAAGGGCGGCCACGCGGGCCTGCCCGACCGTCACTATCTGTGGCAGGCGGAGCAGCGGGCGATCGTCGGTGGCGTGCTGCTCTTCCAGAACGAGCATGTCTGGGTCGCCGACACCGCCACCCCAGAGGACCGCGCCGTGTGGGTCGCGTTGCTTGGGGAGATGACGGCCCTTGACCCGGCCTTTGCCGTGCCCGGCCACCGGCTGCCGACCGCGACTCTCGACGCGAGCCCCATCGCTTACACCCGCGACTACCTCACTGCGTTCGAAGCCGAACTAGGTACTGCCGACAGCGGCGAGGCTCTGACTGCCGCGCTGGTCGCCCGCTACCCCCACGCCGGAATGCTCATCGCGGCCCAACTGGGCGCGAAAGTCGCCAAGGGCGAAATGACCTGGGGATGACCCAACCGCGTGCCGCCGAACCGGACCGTCTGGAACAACCCAGAAAGGGCACCTGCATGAGTGACATGACGGACTTCCACACCTCCAGCACCCCCGCCGACGTGGTCCGGCGCCAATACCTCGCTTCCGCCAACGGCGACCTAGAAGCCCTGCGCGCGACCCTGGCCGACGACGTGGAATGGACCGAGATGGCCGGATTCCCACTGGCCGGCACCTACCGCACCCCGACCGGAGTCACTTCCGCAGTCATGGAGCGTTTAGGCGCCGAGTGGGACGACTGGATCGCCCACGACGATACCTACGTCATCGACGGGGAGAACGTCGTAGTCCTCGCCCGCTACACGGCCACCAACAAAGCCACCGGCAACAACATCAACGTGCGGGTAGCTCACCACTTCGTCGTCCGCGGCGGGCACATCGTCCGGTTCGAACAATTCGTGGATACCGCTAAAGTCCGTGAAGCGATGCCGACGTAACCAAGGCAACCAGGCAGTCGCTCCCACGCTGCGTGTCAGTGACACGACGGACGTAACCGGCAGTGAAATCGCCTTTTCAGTGCACTACCGTTGCACCGCACATTTTGAGCGCCTGCGCTCTTACATGTCCGCGGCTACCCCGGCTAGGTACGCAGCCAGGTTGGATGGCACGCCGAGGACGAGACTGTGATCGGCGTGGCTCAGCCGAAGCCCACGAGGATCCCAGGCGATCGTCCAGCCCCTGCAGTCGATGAAGTGCTGGATTGACGCAAGCAACGCGCGTTCCCGGTCCTCGCGCGACCAATCCGGCAAGTTGCTCTCGACGGCGACTCGCTGCGCGAGCGTGCGGGCGTCCGAGGTCGCGAGATCGTCGAGCTTGGCGTCGATCGAAAGGACGACCGGGGCGAGATAGAGATCTGCGACGTCGTGGGGCAGGTTGCGCACGGGAAACTCCTAAGTGCGATGCGGCGCCTTTCGCCGCTGCATCCAATGCTCACGTGAAGGACTTCGGGCAAGGAGGGTAGGAGGTCCTCGATTGCCTGGACGTTCGACTTGCGGACGAACTCAGGCGTCGCGCCGCTTGAGCATGAGGGCGCCGGCGACGAGTGCGACCACCGCGTACAGGGCAGTGACACCGATTCCCGCCCACGGGCTCAGCTGTGTCGGGTCGAAGTCCCTGGTTAGCAGAATTTGCGTTCCGGCGTTGAGCGGCAGGTATTTACTCACGTCATTGGAGTACGGCGCCGGCAGCGCAGCCGCAAGGATCGGCGCGACAAGGACGATGCCGAAGAGCGTGGCGATCGAACCGGCAGTGTTGCGGATCAGGAAACCCAGACCGACGGCGAGCAACCCGATCAGCGTCAGGTAGATCGCACCGCCCACGATTGCGCGTATCGCATCGTGCGTCCCAAGCGAAGCCTGTTGGTGCGTACTGGCTTGTGCCTGCTGGCCCAAGAGGAACGCAGCGAAAGCCGACGCCAACGAAACGGCGAATACAACGACCCCGAAGACCAGCGCCTTCGCGATCAGCACCGGTTGCCGATGCGGGACGGCGGCTAGTGACGAGCGGATCATGCCGGTGCTGTACTCCCCGGTAATCACCAGAACTCCGAGCACGCCGATCGCGAGCTGCGCGAGGAAGATGCCGCGCAGGCTCACCTGCGTTGCATCCAAGACGATCTGGCTGCCTGGGCCATTCCCTTGGTCCACACGATGGGCATGAAGGCCGCTGAACAACGTCCCGAGACCAACGATGATCACCACGGCCGCCAAGAGGCTGAACCAGGTCGAACGCAGCGACCGCACCTTGATCCATTCCGACTGGATCACGCCGGCCTGTGTTATTCGTGGTGCGCCTACGTCGCTGCGCGCAATGGTCGTGGTCGTCATCGCGCTCCCCCAAATGAACTCGGCGCAAGTTCCGTGCCACTCAGTTCGTTGCCATGGAACTCCACGGCATCGCGGGTGATCTCCATAAACGCCTCTTCCAGCGTCGCTTGCTGCGGTGTCAACTCGATCAGCGGGATGGCTTCACGCGCGGCGACGAGTCCGATCGCGGCACTGTCCATCCCGCTGACCTGTAACAGGTCGGGAGAGAGTCTCTGGACGTTCGTGGCAGCGCCGATGAGCAGAGCGCCCAATCTGTCCGCTTCGCTAGTGCGCACCATGACCACGCCCGTGCCCGCGCCGCGGATTACCTCCGCGACGCTGCCCGACGCAATGAGCTTTCCGCGCCCCACCACAATCACCTCGGAGGCCGTCACTGCCATCTCACTCATCAGGTGTGATGACACGAAAACGGTGCGGCCTTCAGCCGCGAGCGCCTTCAACAGGTTGCGGATCCACAAGATGCCTTCTGGGTCCAAGCCGTTCACGGGCTCGTCGAGCAACAGCACGCCGGGATCACCGAGCAACGCAGAGGCGATTCCGAGCCGCTGCCCCATGCCGAGGGAGAACCCGCCGACGCGCTTACCGGCTACATCCTCGAGACCGACGAGCCCGATCATCTCGTCGACCCGTTTGCGCGGAATGCGGTTCGTCGCTGCCATCGCAAGCAGGTGGTTGCGAGCCGAACGACCGGTGTGCACAGCGCGCGCTTCCAAGAGCGCACCAACCTCGTGCAATGGTGCTGCAAAGTCGAGATAAGACTTGCCGTTGATCAGCGATCGGCCGCTGGTCGGCCGATCGAGGCCCAGCAGTAGCCGCATGGTCGTCGACTTGCCCGAACCGTTCGGACCTAAAAACCCAGTAACGAAGCCTGGTCTGACCTCAAAGCTGAGGCCATCAACCGCAGTCTTCGATCCATAGCGCTTCGTCAGCGCTTGTGCCTCGATCACGCCGCATGCACCCATCTGGTTTCGAGCAGCTCCCACATACGACGGAAGCTACTGACGACTGGGGCGAAGCCATGCACGGTCCACAGCAAGCTCACAGCTGCACTGTCCCACCGATTGCTCCGCACACCGAATCATCAGCGCGCGCGAGGGTTCGGCGCATCAGTGATGACCCTGACCGCAACCCTGAATCGCGCAGCGCGAAACCCCGGCCGTGCGGTCAGCGCCGTGCGGCGAGTAGCCGTGCCGCCTCAGTCGTTCGCTCTCAGGAAGGCGTAGAGCATGTCCTGAACGTTGCCTTCGGGACCCGCGTAGGCCAACGTGTCCCAACCGTGGCCGCCCTCGGGCGGCAAGACCATCAGCTGCTTCGGCTTCTTGGTTACGGCGTTGTACACGGCGGTGATCTCGTCAACAGTCGTCGAGGGGTCGTTCTGCGAAACCACGAACAACGACGGGACGAGGAGATGCGGCGCCGCTGCAAGGCTGTTGATCCGACCTTGAGCAGTCCCATACAGGGACGACACGTCCGCAGGGCCCGACAGATCGACCACCCCGTTGACGAGCGGACCAGACGCAGCGCCTGCGACGACAGCTAGCGTTCCTCCTGCTGAGGCTCCGACGATGACGACCTTCGTCGCCCCCGCGGCGTGGAGTGCGGCAACACCGGCCTGGGCGTCGAGGGACAGGTCCGATTGCTTATCGGTGTCACTCGGGCAGTCCGAAGGGATGGTGCAGCGGTACTCGAGCAGCAACACGTGAAAGCCGGCCGAAACCAGGCCGCTAGCCTCCACTGCCCACTGGCACGCGCTGGCCTGGTACTCGGGCAGCATGAGAACGCCACGCTTGCCGGCGCCTAACTCGACGACGCCGAGCCCGATGCCGTCACTAGCCGCTATGCGCGTGTATTCCACGCCATCGCAGGGCGGCATTGAAATTCTGCCAGCAACCGGCGATACCGCAGCAGGGGAAGACGACGGAGCGGCCGACGAGATCTGCGCTGACCCGGGGGACGCAGACCCGGTGACATTGAGGGACGACGCAACAGTTGTCGCGCCTTGATCGGCGCTGCCCACCTGAGCCTTCGACGATGCATTGGAACACCCTGCGCTTAGCGCAACAGTCCAGATGATGCCGGTCGCCGCGACAGTCAGCCGGCGACCGGTGCGATCAGCCCTTGACCGCACCGGTCAGGCCGCCGACGATGCGGCGCTGGGCGATGGTGAAGAAAATCAACGTCGGCAGCATCGACAGCGCGGTGAAGGCGAAGACCTTTGCGGTGTCGGCCGAGTACTGCGACTGGAACGTCGCTACGCCAAGTGGCAACGTGAAGTGGATCTCGTTGTTGAACACCAGCAGCGGCAGGATGAAATAGTTCCAACTGGTCACGAACGCCAAGATGGCGACAGTCGTCAATGCGGGCATCGAAAGCGGCAGCAGTACGCGCCAGAAGAATCCCAGCTTGGTCGTGCCGTCGATCACCGCGGCGTCCTCGAGTTCCGCTGGAATCGCGCGCATGAACGGCCGCAAGATGACGATTGTGATCGACAGCGAGAAGGCGGCTTCGGGCATCGCAACCCCGAACATGTTCTCGAGCAGGCCGAGGTCGCGTAGCAGCAAGTAGAGCGGCAGCGACGCGACGGTGAGTGGGAAGAGCAGCCCGATCGTAAAGAACGAGAAGACCGCCTCGCGACCCTTGAAGGTGTATCGCGAGAGCGCGAAAGCCGCCATCGACCCGAGCGCCACCGCCAAGACCGTTGCCGTGACGATCGCGATCAACGCGCTGTTCAGGAGGAACTGCCAGAACGCGTGCGACGTGACGATGGAGCGGTAGTTCGACCAGAGCCAGGGGTGCGGCAACCCGGTCGGGTCGCTGTTGATCTGCGGGGTCGTACGAAAGCCGCCGATGAAGATGTAGAGCAACGGCACGATGGTGACGATGATGATGACTACGCCAGCCAAGTAGGCGAGCGCCGTCGCCAGCGGCGAGCTCGCCGCCTTGTTCCGGGTGCGCGGGGGCTTCGTGCGCACGGTCAGCATCTGCGTGGTCGCGGTCATCGCACCATCCTCGTGAGAGCACCCTGCGGTGTCGCGACGCAATGCGAAGCGCTGGTAGAGCAAGGCGAACGCGAAGCAGAAGATGAACAAGATCACTGCAACCGCGCTGCCGTAGCCGAACTCGTAGCTCTGGAAGCCCTTGTCGATGAGGTATGTCGACATCGTGGTCGACGCGCCTGCCGGGCCACCGAGAGTCATGATCCAGGGGATGTCGAACAACTGCAGCGAACCGATCATCGACAGGAAGATCCAGATCCGGATGGTCGGGCCGAGCAGCGGCAAGACGACTTGCCGAGTCGTCTGCCACGGGCTCGCGCCATCGAGCGCGGAAGCCTCGCGCAACTCCGTCGGAATGCCCTGCAGGCCGGCGAGCAACAAGATGACGCCGAAGCCGATGTATTTCCAGGTGACGACGACGAAGAGCGTGTAGAGCACGACATGGGTGTTGGCGAGCCAGGTCGTTATCAGGCTGCCGAGCCCGACGTGCTTGAAGACTTGGTCAACGAATCCGTCGGGCTGCAGGAGCATCAGCCACATCACGGCGGTGACGGCTTCGGAGAGCACGTAGGGAGCGAACACGACAAGCCGCAAGAATCCACGACCGCGAAGTTGGCGATTGAGCAGCAGCGCGAGCCCGATGCTCAGCGGCAGCTGCAGGAAGAGCGACAGCAACGCGATCGTGACGTTGTGCTGGATCGCGTGCAGGAACACCGTGTCGGCAAATGCCCGTCGGTAGTTGCCGAGCCCGATGGGGTGGTTGAGCGGTCCGAACCCGCTCCACTTGAAGAAGCTGTAGTAGACCGCGACCGCGATCGGCACCAGCACGAACCCGACGAAGAGCACGAAAGGCCGGTCCGAGGAGAAGCAACAGCTCCAGGCGTTGACGAACTCCCGACCGCGTCTGACGTCGGCCGGGACTGCGTCGAGCTGGAGGCGCCACGCCCGGCACGGGTTGCCCGGGCCGGGTCGTGGCGTGACCACTTACCATGACGAACCTTCACCAATCAGTTGGACACCACTCAGTCAGACACCACGCATCGAACTGTGCGGTTACTGGGTTGCCGCCTTGCCGGCTGCGTCCGCGATGTCTTGAGGTGTTCCCTGGCCGGCGAAGAAGTTCGACACTGCGTCGTTCACGGCGTTGCCGACGTTCGTCGGAAGCGCCTGGTCGAAGTACAGCTGGTTGTACGAGACACCCTGCAGGTAGGTGAGCACCTTCTGCAACGTCGGGTCGGTGATCGCCGATGTAGCGCCACCGTTGGACGGGATGCTGATGGCGGTCGCCTTGACGAGCTCCTCTTGGACCGGGGCGCTCGTCATGTACTGCAAGAACGCAGCACACGCGTCAGGCGCCTTGGTCGAGCACGAGAATCCGTCGCCGCCACCGAGTGCCGCACCGGGCTCGCCCTTGCCACCGGTGATCGACGGGAACGGGAAGAAGCCCATCTCGCCCTCAACGGTCGCCTGCTGGTCCGCCGGAAGCAGCCCGATGATCGTCGGAATCTCCCAGTCACCCTGCAGTTCCATCGCCGCCTTGCCGTTGGCGACCAGGCCCGCCGAGCTCCCTGCGCCCTGCTGTGCGGGAGTCGCGAGGAAGCCGGTGTTGAAGGGCTTCGCGTCGAGTAGCGTCTTCAGGTCGTCGCCGGCCTTGACGAAGCACGGGTCGGTGAACTTGGCCGCCGCGATGCCGGCTGTGATCGTGTCCTTCGGGCATTCCTTCAATACGAAGTTCTCCCAGTAGAACGCATCGGGCCACTTGTCCTTGCCGCCGACCGTCATCGGCGTGATGCCGGCCGCCTTCAGCTTCGTGATGTCGGCCAAGAGGTCGGTCATCGTCGCGGGCGGCGAGCGTGATGCCGGCCTTGGCGAACAGGTCAGTGCGGTACCAGAAGCCGACCACGTGGTAGTCGTAGGGGACGCCGAGTTGCTTGCCGTCGTTTGCCCAACCCGCGGCACTCTTGCCGAGGTCACCGATCCAGCTGGACGTGAGCTGCGTGAGGTCGGCGAGCTTGCCCGACTGGGCCTGAATGGCCTCGGCGCCGCCGCCCCATTGCTGGAAGATGTCAGGCGGGGTGCCCTGCAGAGCGACCTGGATCTTCGTCTTGATGGTCTCGTTCTGGATCGGCTGGACGCTGATGGTCACGTTCGGGTGGGCGGCGTGGAAGTCGTCGGCCACCTTCTGGAACGCACGCCTTGCCGGGGTCGGTCGAGGCGTTGTGCCACCAGGTCAGTGTCACGTCCTTGCCGCCGTTGAGCTGGCCACCGGCCGCTGACGACGCTGCGCTTGTCGCCGGCGCGCTGGCGGTGGTCGCAGGCGCACTGCTTGCGGATGTCGTGGCGGCGGGCGTTGCGGCCGCGGAGGTCGCTGGTGCTGAGGTCTTCTTGGAGCTCGAACATCCTGCGATGGCCAAGGCTGCAACTGCCGCGACGGCAGTCGCCTTGGCGAGCTGGCGAGGTAAACGATTGGTGCGGCTCGTCATGAACGTCCCTTCAGCGAGGGTCCCGCACTCGACGCGGGTGCCCGGAGGTGGGGTACGCCCGTCACCGGTCGTACCGAAAGTTACCGAGAACGTCACGATAGTTCCGACGGCGGCGCTACGGTAAGGCTCGCGATCTCACCGGGTCAACCTTTTCATGGGAACCTTCCCGAACCGTTATCTTCGGCCTTTCGAGCGGCTCGGGCGCCCGAGACAGTTCCGATAGTTTCCGGTACTATCCCGGATGCACTCCGACGCACGCTCCTGACGAAGTGGATACAACGTGGTGACATCTGAGCCCACCAGCGGGCTTGCGACGGCAACCGACTTGCCGTGGCGTGACACCACGCTGCCACTTGGCGGAGCGCGTCACCGACCTCCTCGCGCGCATGACGCTCGAGGAGAAGATCGGTCAGCTGTACGGCGTGTGGGCCGGCGCAGACCCCAAGGGCGACGGTGTGGCGCCTCATCAGCACGAACTCGTGACCGCGGACGTGCCGTGGAGCGACCTCATCGCCCATGGCCTTGGTCACCTGACCCGCCCCTTCGGGACGGTGCCCGTAGACCCGGCGATGGGCGCTCGTTCACTCGCGCGTGCACAAGCCGACATCGTCGCCGCAAGCCGGCACGGCATTCCGGCCATCGCGCACGACGAGTGCCTGTCGGGGTTCATGGCCTGGGGAGCAACGATCTACCCGACCGCTCTCGCGTGGGGCGCGACGTTCGATCCGTCCCTTGTCGAGATCATGGCGGCGCAGGTCGGTGCGACGATGCGCTCGGTCGGCGTCCACCAAGGTCTTGCTCCTGTTCTCGACGTCGCCCGTGATTACCGCTGGGGCCGCGTCGAAGAGACCATCGGCGAAGATCCCTACCTGGTCGCCACGATCGGCACCGCTTACGTGCGCGGCCTCGAATCGGCCGGCGTCGTCGCCACGCTGAAGCACTTCGTTGGATATTCGGCATCGCGCGCGGGGCGCAACTTCGCGCCGGTGTCGGCCGGCCCGCGCGAGGTCGCCGACATCTTGCTGCCGCCTTTCGAGATGGCGATCCGCGACGGCGGCGCGCGTTCGGTGATGCATGCGTACACCGAGATCGACGGCGTTCCGGGCGCGGCCAACAACGTTCTCCTCACCGACCTGTTGCGCGACGAGTGGGGCTTTGAGGGCACCGTCGTTGCGGACTATTTCGGGGTCACGTTCCTCGCCCTCAATGCACAAGGTGGTCGCCGACGAAAGCAGCGCCGCCGCCTTGGCGTTGTGGGCGGGCGTCGATGTCGAGTTGCCGAGCGTGCGCTGCTACGGGCAGCCACTCGTCAACGCCGTCGAGTCGGGGCGGCTGTCGGAGGAATTCGTCGACCGGGCCACTCGGCGAGTGCTGACGCAGAAGGGCCAGCTGGGCCTGCTCGATCCAGACTGGAGTCCGAGTGCTCCAGCGATCCAGCGTTCCGATCACGTCGGTGAGCGCATCCGACGACGCCCGCGGATCGATCGAACTCGACCCACCGGAGTCGCGCGCGGTCGCCCGTCAGCTCGCCGAAGAATCCGTAGTCCTGGTGGCAAACTACGGGCGTGCTGCCGCTGCGCCGTGGCACCCGTATCGCGTTGGTCGGCCCGCGTGCCGACGATGCATTCGCCATGCTCGGCTGCTACACGTTTCCGAGCCACGTCGGGCTGCAATACCCGAAGTGGCCGCTCGGCCTTTCGATCCCGACACTGCTCGAAGCGACCCGCAAAGAACTGCCAGACGCTGATGTCACCTTCGCAGCGGGCTGTGACGTCGACAGCACCGACGTCGACGGCTTCGCAGCCGCGACGAGCGCAGCCAGCGCCGCGGACGTGTGCGTCGTCGCCCTCGGCGACCAGGCCGGGCTTTTCGGGCGGGGGACGTCCGGCGAAGGATGCGACGCCGAATCGCTGGAACTGCCCGGCGTGCAGGGTCAACTGCTCGAGGCAATCATCGCCACCGGTCGACCAGTGGTTCTCGTCATGGTGTCGGGGCGTCCGTACGCGCTCGGCAAGTACGCCGATCGGGTGGCAGCAGTCGTGCAGTCCTTCTTCCCTGGCGAAGAAGGAGGCCCGGCACTCGCCGGCGTTCTCTCGGGTCGGGTCAATCCCTCGGGCCGGTTGCCTGTTTCGCATTCCGCGCAGTCCGGCCGGCCAGCCGGGCACCTATCTGACTGCACCGCTAGGCCTTCGTAGTGGCGTCAGCACGGTCGACCCGACACCTCAGTGGCCGTTCGGCCACGGGCTTTCGTACACCAGCTTCCAGTGGGACGACGTGCAAGTCGACGGCAACGCGGTGACGCAGGCGGACCGCGTCGAATCGACAACCGACGGCGCCGTGCGGATCTCGCTGACCGTCTCCAATATCGGACGCCGGGCCGGTACCGACGTCGTCCAGCTGTACCTGCACGATCCGGTCGGCCAAGTCACGCGACCCGACGTCCGCTTGATCGGATACGCGCGAGTTGAGGTCGAGCCGGGGCAGTCGCGGCGAGTCTCGTTCGACGTGTCGGCCGACCTCTCCTCCTTTACCGGCGTGGCAGGTGTCCGGATTGTCGAGCCAGGCGATCTTCAACTTCGGCTGTCGACGTCAAGCAACGACTCGCGGCATATCGTGAACATCCGACTGCTCGGACCTGAGCGAGCCGTAGGGTTGTCACGGCGCATGGTGGCCGACGTCACGGTGGAGTAGGGCCTTTTCCCCTCCGGTCCGCAACTGTGGGTCAGCGCTGCGTGCGTATCGTTGAATGCGACTTTCGAAGGAGACTCGTCGTGGCCGTCGCCGATCGAGGGCGGGTGACTCGGGTCACCATCGCCGCCATCGCCGCAGAGGCGGGCGTGTCGGTGCCCACCGTGTCTCGCGTCCTCAACGGTCGACTCGACGTCGCGGCCGACACTCGAACCCGCATCGAGGAGCTCCTCGAAAAGCACGACTACCAGCGCCGCGGCCTCGGCAAAGGTACGCACGCCAATCTCATCGACCTTGTATTCAACGATCTCGACAGCCCGTGGGCTGTGGAGATCATTCGTGGTGTCGAAGATGTCGCGCACGATGCCGGCGTCGGCACGGTCGTTTCGGCAATCCACAACCAGGTCACGTCTGAGCGCCGATGGTGGCAAAACGTTCAGTCCCGTGCCTCTGACGGCATCATCTTGGTGACGTCGCATCTACAACCGAAACTGCAGGCTGAGGTGCATCGCTACCTACCCACGGTCGTCGTCGACCCCTCGGGCAGCCCGTCGTATGACGTACCGACCATCGGCGCGACGAACTGGGCCGGCGGCCTCAGCGCGACCGAACATCTCATCGAGCTCGGCCATCGGCGGATCGCGATCATCACGGGTCCGCCGCGGCTGCAATGCAGTCGCGCGCGCCTTGACGGTTACCGGGCCGCAATCGAAGCCGCCGGCCTGCAGTTCGACAACGACCTCGTGTACACCGGCGACTTCTACCACGAGTCGGGCTTCACCGGCGGCACTCAATTCCTCGGCTTGCCCGATCCGCCAACCGCGGTGTTCGCCTCCAGTGACCAGATGGCGTTTGGTGTGTACGAAGCCGCGCGCCAACATGGTCTGCGGGTACCCAGCGACCTCAGCATCGTCGGCTTCGACGACCTGCCCGAAGCGCCCTGGGCATCTCCCCCGCTCACCACCGTGCGGCAGCCACTCGCGGAGATGGGCGGGCTCGCAGCACGTACGGTCCTTCGTCTTGTGCGCGGCGAGCCCATTGAGACGTTGCGAATAGAGCTGTCAACACAGCTCGTAGTCCGTGAAAGCACCGCCCCGCCGCGCGCCAAATAGTTAGGCATCAGCTTCCGGCGGCGCCCAGCTTGGCGGAGGAAGCTGCGGTAATCAGTCCTGACGAACGCCTCGACAAGCCGACCGTCATCGTCAAACCGGAAGATGTTCATCAGATCCATCACGGCGCGAGTGCCAGTGGGCTGCACGGTGCCAGCTGGTGACTGGGTGAACGGATGGACCAACGGGCGCCCACAACACCCATTGTCGTAAACATGAGCGCCGCATTGAGAGACTGTCGGTCATGGTCGGCGCCGGAAGTCGACCGCCGTGGCGGGCGGTGGCACTCCTTGTTGCCGGCGCATTCTTCATGGAGAACCTCGACGGCACCATCATCGCGACCGCAGCGCCGCGAATGGCGGGCTCCCTCGGCGTCCGGGCTGTTGATCTGAACGTCGTCATTACGGCCTACCTGCTCACCCTGAGCGTCTTCATTCCGGTCAGCGGGTGGCTCGCTGATCGGTTCGGGGCTCGCGTCATCTTCGGCACTGCCATCGCCGTGTTCACCGTCGCATCGGGCCTGTGCGCGATCAGCACCAGCCTGGGCGAGCTCACCGCTTTTCGCGTCCTGCAGGGAATCGGCGGCGCGATGATGGTACCGGTTGGCAGGCTCGTCGTCCTGCGAAAGACCACGCCCGCTGAGTTGATCGAGGCGTTTGCGTATCTGACCTGGCCAGCGTTGGTCGCGCCGGTGATCGCACCCGCGCTCGGCGGCGTGCTGACGACGTATGCCTCCTGGCGCTGGATCTTCGTCATCAACCTGCCGCTGGGCGTCGCAGCACTCCTCGTCGCCGCGCGCGTCGTGCCAAACCTGCCGCATACCGAACGCACGCCAATGGACTGGCAAGGATTCGTCTTGACCGGCGTCGGACTCGCGACGCTGGTCACCAGCCTCGAGCTGGTCGCGGCCCGCAGGGTCGACTGGCTTTATGCGGGGACGACGGGGGGCGTCGCGCTCGTCACGATGAGCCTCGCCGTTCGCCACCTGCGCAGAGCAGTTCATCCGTTGGTCGAACTGTCGTCTCTTCGAATCCCGACGTTTCGGGTGACCGCAGTCGGTGGCTCGTTCTTTCGACTCGCTATCGGCGCAGTGCCGTTCCTGCTACCGCTGATGTTTCAGGACGCATTCGGCTGGAGCCCGCTCAAATCAGGAGTGCTGGTGGTCGCGGTGTTCCTAGGCAACCTCGGCATCAAACCGTTCACCAGCCCGCTGTTGCGCCGATTCGGCTTCCGGACCGTGTTGGTGCAGTCGGCGTTGTGGAGCGCGGTTGACCATCGCCTTGTGTGGTCTCGTCACCGCTCACACTCCGCTGTTCGTGACTGCCCTGATCCTGTTCGCGAGTGGAGTGTTTCGGTCGATCGGATTCACGGCCTACAACACCATCAGCTTTGTCGACGTCCCGACCGAATTTGATCGGCGACGCAAACACGCTGACGACCACGGTCCAGCAACTCACGATGGGCCTCGGGGTCGTCGCGGGCGCACTGGCGTTGCGTGCAGGCGGCCCGATCGCCAAGTTCTTCGGTGTGACGGCCGGAGCGCGTACTGCTTTTGCAATGGCGTTCTGCCTCATCGCGGTGGTCGCGCTGCTTGCGGTGATCGAGTCTGCATTGCTACCGCGCGATGCGGGCGCCGCCGCCACGGCCGCGCCTATGGTCGAGCAGCCAACGTGAGCAAAGGAGCCGTCACTGTCGTACTGCTGAAGAAGGCCGGCACGGCCTCGGCAGCCAGCGGCCGCGCGAAGTGGTAGCCCTGCCCCAAGTCGCACGACTAGTTCGCGCAGGCTGGCGAACTGCTGTGCGGTCTCGATTCCCTCGGCGACGGTCTCCATGTGCAACGTGCGGGCGAGTTCGACGACGGTCCGCACGATTGCCGAGCCTTCGACAGAGGTTTCGATGGTGTCGATGAAAGCCTTGTCGATCTTCAGCTGGTCGGCCGGAAAATGCTGCAAGGACGCGAGCGATGAGTAGCCGGTACCGAAGTCGTCGATGGCCAGCCGAACGCCGAGAGCCTTCAGCGGACTAAGCCTGTCGATGATGCGGAGCGGATCGTGCATCAACACCGACTCGGTGACCTCGAGCGTCAGTGCTTGGGCAGGCAAGCCGGTCTGCCGCAGCACCTCCGTGACCATCTCGGCGAAGCCAGGGTCGTCGAGTTGGCGGGCCGACACGTTGACGCTGATTCGCAGGTCGGGCAGCGACGATGCGCGCCAGATGGCGGCCTGCGTGCAGCTCGAACCCAGCACCCACTGGCCGATCTCGACGATGACGCCGTTGCGCTCGGCGATAGGGATGAAGGTGTTCGGTGCGATCAGCCCCCGGACCGGATGGTCCCATCGCACCAACGCCTCGACCGCGACCGCCTTGCCGGTACGCAGATTGACCACAGGCTGGAACTGAAGGCGTAGCTCACCGCGTGCCACTGCGTGGTAAAGATCGCTGCCGAGTTCCAACACATCCATCGTCTCGGTGTGCATGCTCGGGTCGTAGACCAGCGCGGCGCGGGCGCCGCTCCGCTTCGCGCGGTACATCGCGACGTCCGCGTTACGCAAGAGCTCATCGGCGGTGCGCACTGACCCATCGCTCGAGGCGATGCCGATGCTCGCAAATGCGAACACTTCTCGGCCGACAAGTCGGATCGGCTCGAGCAGCGCCCTAGTGATGCGGCTCGCGACGATCTGGCCGGCGTCGCAGCCAACTGTTCTCTCGAGCAGGACGGCGAACTCGTCGCCGCCGAGGCGGGCCGCGGTGTCGTCGTCGCGCAAGGCTTCACCCACCCGCGCGGCCACCCAGGCGAGCAGTTCATCACCCGCCGCATGGCCCAAGCTGTCGTTGACGTCTTTGAAGCGATCGAGGTCGATGAAAAGCACGGTGACTTCGGTGCCCATCCGGGTGCCGTTCTGCAGTGCCTGATTCAACCGGTCGAGGAACAGCGATCGATTCGGCAGGCCGGTCACTGAGTCGTGGTACGCGTCGCGCATCGCTTCAACTGTGCGCGCGTCGGTCAAGGCAAGGCTCGCCTGCTCGGCGAATGCTGCGAGCATCTCGCGGCGGTCGTCGACATCTGGCGTCTCAGGAAGCACGACCGTCACGAGACTGCCGATCGTCTCGCCCTCGATGTGCACCGGCGCGGCGAGCGCTGTGCCGCTGACCGCGTCGCCCTCGCTACTCACTCTGGTGACCACGCCATCGATGGCGACTGAGTCGGCGGCGGCCGCCATGATGAGCGCGTCGTGATCGTCGGTGTCGTCGACGGGTGCGGCCGAGGAAACGATCCGGTTCCGACCGGCGAGCGGCTCGCTGAGCACCAGCGCCACGAACGCATCGCTCAGGAGCGCAGCCGCACCCGCAGTGACGGCGTCGAGCACAGTCTGGAGCGGCGCGCGGTGCGAGATGGCTCGTTGGATGGTGAGTAGTGACTCCAGCAGCCTTTGGCGTTGGCCAAGCGTGTCGAGCAGCCGCAGCCGCTCAGTCGCTTCCTGCTCACGTTCGGTGCGCAACCTGCGCTCGACCTGCAACGTCCGCAAGCTGCGCAACGCCAAGCCCAGAACGCTCGCCATGCTGAGCAGCAGCTGCCGTTCCTCGCCGGTGAATTCGTCGCCGGCGCGCCCCACGACGAGATGGCCAGAACGATCGTCGTAAAGGTGCGCGGCGACCGCGTGCAACAACCCGAGGCCGGCAACGTCAACGACGGTCGTGCCCGCGACTGCTTTGATCAGCGCATCGACAGGCGGCTCGTCGCGACCGACGCCGATGCAGGCCAAGACCTCACTGTCGCGGACCAAAGCGCCGAGCTCTGCGCCGAAGGTCTCAACCGCGCGCTCAACTGCAACCCGAACGGCGGCATCCTCAGTCTCCTGGGACGCCACGGCGTCGAAGTATTCGGTCAGCTGGTGAACTGACCAGTGGTAAGCCACCGCGCGCTCCTCACCCGAAAGCCACGATCACCAAGGTCAGGTGATGCATGCCGCGCGCACCGCGGGTACGTGCGATCTCGCCATACGTATAGAAGCCGCCGAACGGAGCGCCTGCTGCACGGTGCACGAACTTGGCCACCTCGTCGCGAACGCCGTCGGGCTCAAGAAACATGAAGCGCACGCCACAGTCGAAGGCCAGGAAGCCGATCGGCGGAACACCCTCAAGAGGCTCGACCGCTTCGGCGTAGGCGTCGTCGACGCTGGAGAGCAGGCCCTCGCGGTCGGTCTCCATCGCCCACAGCAACGCACCCTGCGGTACTGCCACCAGTGACTTGATCGAGCCGTCCGCGATGCTGCCCTCATGGATCACCCGAATGTCTTCACCGCTGCGCCGCGACATGCCGAGCGGATGCTGCATCGCGAAGAATCTGAATGCCGCCGAATCGGGGACCAAGGATTGCGGGGCACTGACGCGTTCTGAGAAGACGGCGAGGGCCGGTTCGCCGTCGAGCGTGTGGACCGTCCCGCCGCTGCTGCTCGTGACGACCATCGGCTCGCCCGACTTGCGCCACCCGTGGGCGACACCGACGCCGATCGGCCCGTCCGAACCGATTGCCGCGGCCACGACCGCATCGCTGAGCACCCGTATGCCGTCGGCGTCGGCGATGAACTGGAAGGTCTGCTGGTACAGGTAGTCGTCGGCCGCGCAGCCGCCGGCAAGCGGAACGGTGCCGCCGACCACGCTGTAGGCGCCGCGGACAAGCTCGTGCTGTTCGCCAGCTAGCCCGTCGGCCAGCAGGATCAGGATCTTATGCTCGCGGGTCAGTTCGTGCACCGTGCTCGCGACCTGCTCGCCGGCGGCGCGCTGGCTGCCGCTGACGTTCAACGCGGCACTGACGCGAACCTCGAAGCCGTCGCCGCCCAGGACACTCACCACGACCGAGGCTTGCGCCGGACCGGTCTGGGCGAGCTGCGCGATACCGGTGCAGCCGATCAGGGGTGCGTTACCCGCCTCGGAGCGAACGCCGTCGATCATCGCCTGGTAGTCGACGCCCTCGGGGCAGAAGACCATGACGAGGGCGGCTTGCCGGCCGGCGAGTGCTTCCCGAGCCGCCTCGGCGCCGGCCGCGGCCACGTCGCTGTTGCAGCTACGACCCGACCCGAACCACCGTCGCTGAGTCGAAGCCGCCTGCGTGCTGAGCGGTTCGAGCTCGGCCAGCTGCACGTCGTCCAGCACAGTCATTCGTAGCCTCCAGGGCGCCCAGGACAGAACTCGTCCCCTCCGAATCGGCGCGCGGGACGCAGATGTGAGGACTATCGGGCGCCCATGAGGGCGTGACTATCGGACGACGACGACGGTGCAACTCGCGTGGTGGACGCAGTGATCGCTGACCGACCCGAGCAGTAGCTCGGCAAATCCGCCGTGCCCGCGCGAGCCGACGACGAGGAGATCGGCGCTCTTCGAGCGCTCGACCAGCGCGAGGGCCGGAGCCGCGTTGACGACGTGCGTGCGGAGCCGGTCTGCGGGCAGGTCGATGCCGCTCGCGGTCTTCTCGACGACGGCCTGCGCCTCGTGCTCGGGGTTGTAGCCGCCCACGACGAGCGGCAGCCCGTAGGACATCGGCCGCGCCCAGACGATCAGCAGCTCAAGGGTGCCGCCGGTTACCCGAGCCTGCTCGGCTGCCCAAGCGGTGGCTTTCACGCTCTCGTCGGACCCATCGACGCCGACCACGATCAGCGGTCGGGCGATGTCTGAATCGATGCTCATGACGTCTCCTCTATGTAGTAGGTCAAGCGTGTATTGCTTGGCGACGGCAGGTCACGGCGTTGGTCCCTGCCTGCTAGGCAGAAGGACTCACCGGCTGTGCGCCGGCTTCAGGTGCCGGCGGCGCGACGACTGCCGTCGGGGCCTTCTTGGCCAGGATCTTCTTGGCGACCTTCTGGGCGCAGCCTTCTTTGCCGTGCTGGACTTCTTCGCCGGGCTCGACTTCTTCGCGGGCGCGGCCTTCTTTGCCGGCGCAGCCTTCTTCGCGGCTGCGACCTTCTTGACCGGCGCACTGCTGACTACCCCGGTGCTCGACAGGTCGATGAGCCGGCAGGGGATGTCGGTGTTCTCGTTGACCCAAAAGCTCGCGCACACCCGGTGATAGCCATCGGCGATCTGCAATGGGAAACCGCGCAGGAGGTCGCCACGGACCAGCAGCACCGGCGAAAGCGGACGGCCCTTACGGATCTTTCGCAGATCAGACGCCACGTGCGGATTGTCGACCGTCAGCAGCGGCTCTCTCGATGCGCGCAATAGATCCTTGGCTTTGTAGTGCGCAACCGGCGCCGCTTGCAGCCGCGCGATCAGCGATGCCCGGAGCCGGCTGTCCGCAACCAGCAAGGACAGATAGCTGTCCGCCGCGGGATAGTCATGCGCGTCCGGGGCGTTTTCCCACATCACTTGCGCCATCGGGTTTCCCTCGATCGTGAGGCCAGCCAATCGACGTCCGACATTGCATCGCAGCCGTAATCTTCCGGCGGACGCTCACGAGCCTCCGAGCCAGTAGAGCCGCGTACGCGCGCGCGGCCTCGCTCGACGGCGCCGACACGACCACCGGCTCGCGCTTTGGGCCCATGTTCTCCACGACGGCGGCGGCCGGAATCGCGGCGTCGGCGATGCCCGGCCGACCGTCACGAAGGGCCGCCATCGACTCGCGGTGCAGCTTCTTGCGCCGGTCGACCATCGAGAAGAACGCCAGGACGGCGGGCCGCGGCGCTCTTGCCTTTGCCACGAAGTCGATGAGCTGGTCGTAGGTTCTGACGGCGAGCGTGGTCGGGATCAGCGGCACCAGCAGGGCATCCGTCGCGCGCAGCACACTCTCCGAGACCAGCGAAACGCTGGGCGGGCAGTCGAGGAACACGACGTCGTAGTCGGCCGCGACCGTCGCGAGCAACTCGGTGATTCGCCGAGTCGGGCTCTTGCCGTGGTCGAGGGCGAGATCCATGTTCCGGTAGGAAAAATCCGCGGGGAGCAGGTCGAGATTGTCGTAGTCGGTCGCCTTCACCGGGACATCCATGCCAGTACGACCTCGGACCAACGCCTTGGCCCCGCCCGACACGCCGGACTTGATGCGGAACAGAAAGGTCGCTGCGCCTTGGGGGTCGAGGTCCCAGAGCAAGCGTGCGTTGTCCTTCACTCGCCGCGAGGTAGGCGAGGTTGACGGCCGCCGACGTCTTGCCGACGCCGCCCTTGATGTTGTAGGTCGCGAAAACCTTCACGAGGCGCGCTCATACAGCGCGACGAGGTGCGCCCGTGGCTGTGGTCCGGCGAAGCGGTCGAACAGCACAGCGAAGGTGCCACGTGCGACGATCTGGCGCTCCCCCAGTCGGTCGGCGAGCCGGCCCATCGCCATGACAGCCTCGACGGTCGCCGCGTTCGATGAATCCGCCGCGAGCATCTGCGCCGCGAAGGTGCGGATCGCGTGCTGTTGCACTTCGGTGTCTTGGAACTCACCGAGACAATCCTGCAGTTTCTTCAGGTCGTCGATCAGCGCGCGCTGCGCGATGGCATTGTGCAGCGACCCGAAAATCTCCAACGAATACCGCAGCTCTTTGCAGCGCTTGCGCAGATCGTGCAGATCACTCGGCGGTGATTCTGGGGTGATCGCGTTGCCAGCTTTGATGACGCGCTTGAACGCTCGGGTGACTGCCGACTTGGCCACCGCCTCGACGCGCGAGGCCGGTTCGGTCACGACGACATCGTCAGCTGGCAGGTCGCCGCCCGTCGATACTGCGGCCCACGCCGCGAACGCTCGTTTTGCGCGAACAGAACGCAGCGACCGCACCAGCACGGCCTGCTCTGATGCCTGCGCTGCAACAAGAAAATCTCGGAAGGGGCCCAGTTGCGAGGCGCTCCAGCCCGGCGCGGTCACCTCCGCGGCCAGCTCGTCGAGCCCGAGCAGGTAGACGTCGAGGTCGCGCGTGGGCGTCGTCAGATCGCCCAGCCACTTCAAGGCAACGCTCGCCGCGTCGGCCTGCTCTGTTGGCAGCGCATCGCCGGTCACCTTCAGCGTCGAGCGTGCGCGCCGCACCGCCACCCGCAAATCGTGCAGAAACTCGGTGTCTGTACCGGCCACGACACCGGGCACGTTGCGTTGTGCGGCGTCGAGCAGTGCGCGCATGATCCGGCGCACCGCATACTCCGTCGGCATCCCGCGACTCAGTGCGATGTCGAGCTTGCTTGAGTAGTCGCCGGCGCTACGTCCGCCGGCGGAGAGTGCCTGCGCAAGCGTTGACTGATGCGACGGTGTGAGGCCGGGCACTTTCGCGATGATCCGAGCGGTTGCGGCCGCCTCCTCCGAGTAACCGCGCGACGCGATGACGCTCACTCGCGATCCGGCACTGCTGACTACTGCCGCGCCCATTGCCAGCGGGGTGTTCGATGACGACCCGAACGACGGTCTTCTCGTCATCGTTGAGTACCCGGTAGCTGCGGACGGCAAATCGCTGCGTCGCGACTGGTTGCAGCGCGCGCATCTCGACAACCGGCTCAAGCAGGTTTCGCATCGGGCCTGCGGGCACCGCCGCGTCGAGCGGAAACGCGACTCGAGTAGATGTCCTGCGCTGCCGACGGCGCCGCCACGGTCAGCACGTCGTCGCCGTTCGCGAACGACAGCCGAAGAGTCGCCGGCGCCCTGGATCGCTCGATGCGCTGCAAGACGTACCCAGCGCGGTGCAGTCGCCAGTCGAAGGTGTCGAGCCAGGTGCGCCGAACCGTGGACGCCGGCTCGGCAACAAATCCCGCGTGCTTTCCCGGCCGGCCCGAGGCGCGCGCAAGGGCCTTTTGCACAGCGCGATCGATGTCGGCTGTGCCGTCAGCGGCCACGTACTCGCGGTCGGCGACCAGCACAGGAATCCTCTCAGCGGTGGGCCGACTGTACCTGCCGCCCGCAGCGGCGGGCAACGACGGCGCGGGCAACTACGCTAGAGGCATGACCCTTTTCAGCTACGCCGTGGCGGGCGACGCCGACGGCAACCCCACGACCGCGACCTGCTCGCACTTGGACACCATCGCCGACGTGACGCCATCAAGCACCCGAGGCTGCGAGGCCTGCCTAGCCGAGGGCAGCCACTGGGTACACCTGCGTGAATGCCTGCAATGCGGCAACGTGGCCTGCTGCGACGACTCTCCGCGCAAGCACGCGACCGCCCACTACCACGCGTCATCACACCCGATCGTGCGCTCGATCGAGCCACGCGAAGAGTGGGCCTGGTGCTACCCGGATTCACTCTTTCTGTTGCCGACGTGATTCCAGTTGCCGGCGTAATTCCAGTGCGGGTCTAAGCGTCGTGCAGGACGGTCCGGTCGACGGCGGTCTGCTCGACGCGCTCCTGGCCGTCGGCACCGGCCTTGATTGCAAACCGTTCTGCGCCGCATCGTCGAGGCCGCGGTTCAGCTCGTCGATGCGCGGTACGGAGCGCTTGGGGTCATCGATGACGGGCGACTGCTTTCGCAGTTCTTGACCGTCGGGATCGACGAGGCCGCGGCCGCCGAAATCGGTCCGCTGCCACGCGGCGGCGGCATCCTCGGCTTGTTGATCGACGACCCGCGGCCACTACGGCTGCATGACCTGGGCGAGCACCCGGCCGCGTTCGGCTTCCCGGCCAACCACCCGCCGATGAAGAGTTTTCTCGGCGTGCCGATCCGCGTGCGTGACGACGTGTTCGGAAACCTCTACCTGACCGAGAAGGTAGGTGGCGCGGACTTCGACGACGAGGACGAGCGAGTGGTTCTCGCGTTGGCCGCGGCCGCCGGTGTGGCGATCGACAACGCACGGCTGTACGACGAAGTCCGTCACCGCGAGCGCTGGCTGCAGGCCTCCGCCGAAGTGACGACAGCGCTCCTCTCAGGCACCGAACCCGAGGAGGTGCTCCAACTGGTCGCTGCGCGCGCCAGACACCTCACGGAGGCTGACTTCGCTGCGATCGTGTTGCCGCTTGGCGACAGCCTCGTGATCGAAGTCGCCGACGGCGATTCGGCCGAACGTGTGACCGGCAAACGTATCGACCCGCAAGCGTCACTGATCGGCGACGCGTTTCGCGGTGGCACCACGATTGCGATCGACGACATTCACCAAAGCCCGCACTGGCCCAAGAACTCCGAGGCACTCGACGACTTCGGGCCGATCATCATCGTGCCGCTGGTCGCAGGGGGCGGTGCACGACACGGCGTGCTGTGGGTCGGCAACCTCGTCGGCGGCCGCCGATTCCGCGATGCCCACCGCGCCATGCTTGAAGCCTTCGCCGATCAAGCCGCCCTTGGCCTCGAGTTGGCGCGCCAACGACGCGAGACAGAGCAGCTCAGCCTGTTCCGTGATCGCGACCGGATCGCACGCGACTTGCACGACACCGTGATCCAGCGGCTCTTCGCTACGGGCATGCAACTCGAGAGCTCGATGCGCTTCATGACCCGCCCGGAGGCCTCGGAGCGCGTGCAAAACGCAGTCAGCGATCTCGACAAGACCATCAAGGAGATCCGCTCGACGATCTACTCGTTGCAGCGCTCGGATCGCTCGCCGTCGAACAGCTTGCGCGCGCGGATCGTGGGGCTCATCGAAGAGCTCACACCCGCGCTCGGCTTCACACCCAACCTTCGACTCGAAGGCCTCGTCGACACGAAGGTGTCGACCCACGTCGGCGAGAACTTGCTGCCTGTCTTGCGCGAAGCACTCTCGAACACGGCGCGGCACGCAAAGGCAGATCGCGCGGATGTGTCGGTGGTCGTCGACGAGGATTCGGTCACCCTCACTGTCACGGACGACGGCGTAGGCCTGTCCGCCGACGGGCATCGGAGCGGGCTCGCCAACCTCGACGCGCAGAGCTCGCACCCTCGGCGGCACGTTTACTGCCCACCGCGCTCCAGAGGGAGGCACCGAACTCAGTTGGCGAGTGCCGCTCGGCGACGACTAGTCAACCCGCTGCTCGTCAGCCGGCTGCACATCAGGGGTAATCCGGCGGCCGGTGATGAGTTCGGGGCGCAGCTGCAGGTAGCGGTCCGATTCCGCCGGGGCCCAGCTTGTTAGGTTCAACGCGCTGAGTCGGCCGATCTCGGTCGCATCGTGGACGAGTTGAAGGCGTCCGGTGACGACGACTGTCCATCCCGAACCGGTCGACATCGCGATGTCGTCGACCTGGAAGGCGACGATGTTCCCCGGCCCGTGGGTGGCCAGGTTCGACCGGCGACCCGTCCGAATCACGATGTCTTGTCCGTCGAGAATGAAACTGACCGGGGCGACAAAGGGCAACGCCCGGTCCGAATACACGATCCGACCGAGCGGCACGGTCGCCAGCAGAGCGAGCGCTTCCGGTTCGGAGAGCATCTCGAGGCCCGACGCGTCGACAGACATAACCCCATGGTCGGCGGTTGGCTCGAGGCGCCGCAGAGTCCAAGGTCCCTTCGGGCCGGGAACCATGGGAGCTACGGTTGAGGCCGCAGCCGTATCGGGAGGTAGCGTGCCAAGTACCGAAGCCCAGATCACCGTGTTCCTGCTCGACGATCACGAGATCGTCCGACGGGGGGTCAAGGAACTGCTAGAGGCAGAGCCGGACATCGTCGTGATCGGTGAGGGCTCTACCGCCGCCGAAGCACTTGCCCGAGTACCCGCGCTGCGCCCGCAGGTCGCCGTCCTCGATGTCCGCCTCCCTGACGGCGACGGTGTCAGTGTGTGCCGAGACCTCCGGTCGAAGCTGCCCGACCTCGCCTGTCTGATGCTCACGTCGTTCGCCGACGACGACGCCCTCTACGACGCGATCCTGGCTGGCGCCGCGGGCTACGTGCTGAAGCAGATCAAGGGCAGTGACCTGGTCAACGCGGTACGGACCATCGCCGGCGGCGGATCCCTGCTCGACGCCAAGACCACGGCGCGCATCATGCAGCGACTGCGCGACGACGCGGCCGATCGCGAGAAGGCCGATCCGTTTGCCGCGCTGACCAACCAGGAACACCGGATTCTCGACCTGATCGGTGAAGGCCTGACTAATCGGCAGATCGGCGAACGGATGTTCCTCGCCGAGAAGACGGTGAAGAACTACGTGTCGTCGTTGCTAGCCAAACTCGGCCTCGAACGTCGCACCCAAGCAGCGATTCTGGCCACCGAAAGCAAGCAGGACAAGCACCCGGCTCCGTAGCGCTTACGTCACGGGCAGATCCTCATGTCACGGAAGTAGATGCTGTGCTTGGATCGCCGTGATCGCGACCGTGTTGACGATGTCGTCAACCGTGCAACCGCGCGAAAGATCGTTGACCGCTCGCGGTAGCCCTTGCAAGACGGGCCCGATTGCTATCGCGTTTGTCGAGCGCTGCACTGCCTTGTACGTGGCGTTGCCGGTATTCAGATCGGGAAAGACAATGACGTTCGCGTGGCCGGCCACCGCGTTCCCCGGCAGTTTCGATGCGGCTACTGACGGATCGATCGCGGCGTCGTATTGGATCGGACCAACGAGCGGGAGCTCCGGACGTAGCTGCGCCACCAAACTCGCGGCTGCCCGCACCTTCTCGACTCCGGCACCCGCGCCCGAAGATCCGGTCGAGTACGAGATCAAAGCGACAACGGGATCGATCCCAAACGCGGCAGCCGTTTCCGCAGTACTGATCGCGATCTGCGCCAACTGCTCCGCGGTCGGGTCCGGGTTGACCGCGCAGTCGGCGAAGACCAGCACGCGGTGGGGCAGGCACATAAAGAACGCGCTCGACACCAGCGACCTGCCGGCGGCCGACTTCATGATCTGGAGTGCGGGTCGGATCGTCTGCGCAGTCGTGTGCGTTGCGCCAGACACCATGCCGTCGACGCGCCCGGTCTGCACGAGCATGGTGGCGAAGTACGTGCTGTCGCCGAGCTGATCCCAAGCGGCGTCAGCGGTCACACCTTTGCTTGCTCGCAGGGCGGCGTAAGCAGCGGCGAACTCATGCCGCAGCGGCGAGGTGATCGGGTCGATCACCGTGGCATCCGCGAGGTGCAAGCCCAGCTGGTCGATCCGCGCTGCCACCGTGGCCGGATCGCCAAGCAGCGTCAGCGACGCCACACCGCGATGCACGAGTTCTTCGGCCGCGCGCAGCACTCTGTCGTCGTCCGCCTCGGGCAAGACGATGGAGCGCCGATCACCGCGGGCGCGTTCGATCAGACCGGCAGAGAACATGAGCGGTGTGACAACGTCGGAGCCGGTGATCCTGATCCGCCCCGCGAGCTCCTCGACATCGACGCACGCGGCGAATTCGCCGAGGGCCGCAGCAATCTTTCGCCGACTGCCTGGGCGAATCTCTCCACGCACCGACTCCAGTAGGTGCAACGCCGCATAGGTGTCGAGCTCCACCGCCGCCACCGGGATCCCCGACGGCTCGAGTAAGGCAAGCGTTGAAGCATCGAGCCTGATGCCGCACGTAAGAACGATGCCGGCCGGCGTTGGGAGCGCCGGGCTCATGGTGGCCGCACCCATCGCGACCGCGAGATCGCCGCGATCGCCCGACGCGACCAGCAACGTTCCGTTGACGAGTCTGGGCAACATCGTTTGCAGGTAGCCAGAACCTGCGAGATACGCCTCGACCTCCCTGTGCATCGGCGCGCCCGGCGCCGGCAAGCAGCGTCGCGCCGAGCGCGCTGACGACCTCATCGACCGTCAGCGCCGCGAGCACCGGCACGTCGGGCAGCAGGTAAACCGGTGCCGGCTGCGCAGCAAGGTCCGCGCGAACGTCGTCGACAACCGCACGCGTCGACGCGGTTGAGCACCGTCGCAACGAGGGCACATCCGTGGTCGAGCAGGAGTTGCTGAGAGTTCCGGCTGGCAATCGCGAGTGACTCCGCGTCCTTCCCAAAGCCGGAGACGACGTTCAGCACAGGAGTGCCGAGATTGACGGCGAACTCGGCGTTCAGCGCAAGCTCGGTGGCAGCCGTCGGCCCGGTGTAGTCGGTGCCGATACACAGCACGAACTCGAACTTGTCACGCAGGCGGGAGAAGCGATCAAGAACCTGCGCGATAAGCCGCGAGGTCCCGCCCTCGTGCTCGACGCGGGCCGCGTCGGAGTAGGTAAACGCGTAGGTGTCTTCGTAGCCGATCTCAAGTTGGTAGCGCTCGAGTAAGAGCTCGATCAGCGGATCAGGTCCGGCACCGTCGGCGATCACCGGGCGGAACACCGCGATCCGGTCGACCTGACCGACGAGCATCTCCATCAGACCAAGTGCCACAACAGCCTTGCCCGAGCGCGGCTGCATCGAGGTGACGTACAACGCGTCAGACATCCGTCCTCCTTCGCTGGTCGCCGTCCCGCTCATGAATCTTGCACATCGACCACAGCGTGAGGGCCTCTGCGAAGAGCAGAGGCCCTCACCTTCGGTGCGATCGCCTTACGGTTCGACGGGAGCCGGAATGTGCGCACCGAGCCTGGGGAGCAACTCAGCCGACGGATCCGTGCGGCGCAGGTGCAGGAATCCGAGTGCTGACAGGAGCAGGAAGATTCCGGCGCCGACGAAGGCCAAGATTGCGGCCAGCAAGGCGAACTGAGCCATCTTCCAGAACGCGTAGCCGTTCAGGAGCAGTCCACGAAGCGTCTCGCCCTTGAACATGGTGTTGACGGTGGCCGCCAGCGTGGTGTTCGTCGGGTCAGCCTGAGCCTGTGCCGACAGCTGCGCGTAGGTCTTCCCGCCACCGATCTTCAGCAAGTGCACCGCGATGAAGTGGTCGGCGTAGGCCTCAGCCTGGGCACCGTTGAGCATCTGCTGGCCACCGTACTTGGTCAGGTATGGCTTGATCGCCGGATCGGAGATCGCCGCCGAGCCTGCGGCCGGGAAGAAGATCTGCTGCTGCGAGAGCTGGTTCTTGACCTGGTTGTCCACGAAGCTGTGGGCCCAGAGGCCAAGCACACCGGCCACGATCAGGACGGCCGCGAGAACGAGGCCTCCCGTAGTCATTAGTGCATCAAAAGTCTTGCGGCGCATGACGACCTCCCTCTTACGAGCCGGACGATCCGGCTGATGTTTTCCGTCGAACCTTGCAAGATCGATGCTCGTCTCGTGCGGCCGTACGGCGTAGCGACCAAGGTCCCGTGCGGCCGATGCCATAGACCCCAGTTCGCCGGGACAACCGGTGCGATGCAAAGGAGAGGGGCTGGAGGTCACCCGGATCCGGGACTGTCGACTCAGGCCGGCCAACCGTCCCTCGGTCGATGCTTGTCGAGACGATGAGGAGTCTGCGATGACGCTCGCCGGGCGCGCGTGTGACGTCGACGTCTTGCTGCGCGACGGCGCGACTGCCCGCATCCGTAGCGTGCGCGAGTCGGATGCCGCGGCACTGAGAACGATGTACGACGGGGTGTCTGAAGACACGCTCTACCTGCGGTTCTTCATCGTGTCGAAGCTCGTAGTGACGCGTGACATCGCCGCGCTCACCCGACACACAGACGATCAGCATGGCGCTTTGGTCGTCGAAATCGGCGGCCGGATCGTCGGCGTCGCGACCTTCGAGCGCCAGCAGGCGGACCCCACGCTGGCAGAGATCGCGTTTCTCGTGAGCGACGACTTTCGCGGAAGGGGAATTGGCACCCTCCTGCTTCACCACCTCGCAGTGGTTGCCTCGAGCGTGGGAGTCGAACGATTCTTCGCCGAAACGCTGCCCACCAACGCCCGCATGCTGCACGTGTTCGCCGATTCAGGATTCCCGCTGACGACGGCCTGCAGCCAGCACATGGTGCGGCTCGAGTTCCCGCTGTCGGTCTAGCTGAGCGGGCCGGGCGCGACGTCGTGACGCCAGTTCAGGCGCGGTCGTCCGCTTGCCGGCCCATGGGCCAGTCGTTCCGGCCGCAGGGATCTCCGCGTCGCCGGTCAACTGCAGCCTGGTGGCGATCAGGCGGTCGAACATGACGGCGGAGAAGCGGCGCATCAACTCGTAGCCCAGTGGCGGGTCTGCGGCCATCGCGATTTGCAGCGCGTCGGTGTCGAAAATGAGCATCGAGGTGCGCTCAACCGCGGTGGCCGTTAGCTGCCAGCGGTACGGCGAGAACAGCCAGGACCAGCCGAGGGCGCAGTCGGATCCCAGGACCTCGACCTCGACCTGCCCGCGACCGCCGACTTCCAGGTCGAGCCGCACCAGCCCGTGCCGGATCAGAAAGAACCGATCGGCGACCTGACCCTCGCGGAATACCTGCTCGCCTGCCGGGTATGTACGGGATTGGACGTGGGTAGCAAGCCTGCGCAGCGACCCGATCGGAATCGATGACAAGAACGGGTGGTCTGACAGCGCTGCGGCTGCCGTGTGCGGGTGCGCGATGGTGGTCATGGTGTCAGTGCAGCGGGCTTGGCGGCCTCTGTGCGCAGGGCTGGACGGCACAGGCACCCGGGACTATTGACCCACTACCCGCAGCGCCCGCAACTGCCAGGCGTTGATGACCACATGACGCACATCACCATGACGACATCGGCACTGACGACTGCGGAGTCGACCGCATTCACGCCTACTGGCGGGCGGCGAACTACTTGTCGGTCGGGCAGATCTACCTGCTCGACAATCCGTTGCTGCGCGAGCCCCTGACGATCGAGCACGTCAAGCCACGCCTGCTCGGACACTGGGGCACCACGCCCGGGCTCAACTTCATCTACGCGCACATGAACAGGGTCATCAAGCGCGACGAACTCGACGCGATCTATATCACCGGCCCGGGCCACGGCGGCCCCGGCATGGTCGCCAACAGCTACCTCGAGGGCAGCTACACCGAGACCTACCCGCACATCACGCAAGACACCGAAGGGATGCGCAGGCTCTTCCGCCAGTTCTCCTTCCCGGGCGGGATCCCCAGCCACGTAGCGCCGGAGACTCCTGGGTCGATCCATGAGGGCGGCGAACTCGGCTACTCCCTCGTGCACGCGTTCGGCGCCGCATTCGACAACCCCGACTTGGTCGTGTGCGCTGTGGTCGGCGACGGCGAGGCCGAGACAGGACCGCTCGCGACGAGCTGGCATTCAAACAAGTTCCTCAATCCCAAGACGGACGGCGCGGTGTTGCCGATCCTGCACCTGAACGGCTACAAGATCGCCAGCGCCACCGTGCTCGCGCGCATCCCACGACCCGAGCTCGTCAAGCTGTTCGAGGGCTACGGCTACCGACCGATCATCGTCGAGGGCGACGACCCGGCGACGATGCACCAATTGATGGCAGCCGCCCTCGACGACGCGGTTGCCGACATCAAGCACATCCAGCAAGAAGCCCGTGACGGCGCAGCGAACCGATCGACCGGTCTGGCCGATGCTGATCCTGGTCACGCCGAAGGGCTGGACCGGGCCGAAAGAAGTCGACGGACTCCCGACCGAAGGTAGCTTCCGGTCGCATCAGGTTCCGTTGTCTGAGCTCGCCGAGAAGCCCGAGCACCTCAAACTGCTCGAGACCTGGATGAAGAGCTACCACGCAGAAGAGCTTTTCGACGAGGACGGACGGCTCCTGGCCGAGCTCGCCGAGCTGGCGCCGTCCGGCCAGTTGCGGATGAGTGCGAACCCGCACGCCAACGGCGGCTTGCTGCTGCGCGACCTCGACCTGCCCGACTTCCGGTCTTACGCCGTCGAAGTCGACAAGCCGGCCACGACGTTCACCGAAGCGACGAAGGTTCTCGGATCGTTCCTGCGTGACATCCTGAGCCTGAACGAAGAGACGCGGAACTTCCGGGTGTTCGGGCCTGACGAGACCGCGTCGAACCGACTCAGTGCGGTCTTCGAAGTTGACGACCGGGAGTTGAACGCGACGATCCTGCCGACCGACGACCACCTCTCACCTGACGGTCGCGTCATGGAGGTGCTGTCGGAGCACATGTGTCAGGGCTGGCTCGAGGGCTACCTGCTCACCGGCCGGCACGGGCTCTTCAATTGCTACGAAGCGTTCATCCACATCGTCGACTCGATGTTCAACCAGCACGCGAAGTGGCTCAAGACGACACGTCGGATTCCGTGGCGGCGGCCGATTGCGAGTCTCAACTACCTGCTGTCGAGCCACGTGTGGCGCCAGGACCACAACGGGCTCTCGCACCAGGATCCCGGCTTCATCGACCACGTGATGAACAAGAAGGCGGAGATCATCCGCGTCTACCTGCCACCAGATGCCAACACGCTGCTGTCGGTTGCCGACCATTGCCTGCGCAGTCGCAACTACGTCAACGTCATCGTGGCTGGCAAGCAACCGGCACTGAACTACCTCCCGATGGACGAAGCGATCGCGCACTGCACGCGCGGGATCGGCATCTGGGAGTGGGCGAGCAACGACTGCAGTGACACGGGCGTCGGTGAGCCCGATCTGGTGATGGCCTGTGCGGGCGACGTCCCGACGCTCGAGGCACTCGCGGCGACTGCGCTCGTGCGGGAGTACTTCCCGAACCTGTCGGTGCGCTTTGTGAACGTGGTCGACCTGATGCGCCTCCAGCCCGACACCGAACACCCGCACGGCATGTCCGACGCCGAGTTCGACCAGCTCTTTACGATCGACAAGCCGGTGGTGTTCGCTTATCACGGGTATCCCTGGCTGATCCACCGGCTGACCTATCGGCGGACCAACCACGCCAACATCCACGTGCGGGGCTTCAAAGAAGAGGGGACGACGACAACGCCGTTCGACATGGTGATGATGAACGACCTCGACCGCTACCACCTCGTGATGGACGTCATCGACCGCGTCCCGTCGCTGCGAGAAAATGCGGCGCATGTTCGGCAGCGAATGGTCGACGAGCGGCTGCGCAAGAGGCAATACACCCGCGAGTTCGGCGACGACGCGCCCGACGTCAAGAACTGGACCTGGCCCTACTAATGCGCATCCTCGTCGTCAACGCCGGGTCGAGCAGCCTGAAGCTACGGCTGCTCGGCCCCGACGACAGCCTCGAGGCATCGTTCGACGCGCTGCCGGCAACGCTGCCGGACGCCGATGTCGTCGTCCACCGCGTCGTTCATGGTGGGACCGCATTTCGACGCGCGGTGATTATCGATGACGACGTCGAGAAGGCGTTGCAGGACGCTGATCCCGCTGGCACCGCTGCACCAGCCCAAGACACTCGCGGCACTCGATGACGTGCGGGCGATGCTTCCGCGTGCGGTGCAGGTCGCCTGCTTCGACACTGCGTTTCACGCGAACATCGCGGACGCCGCTGCGACGTACGCACTGCCTCGCGAATGGATCGCGAAGTATGGGTTGCGGCGTTACGGATTTCACGGCTTGTCGCACGCGTGGGCAAGTCGCCGGGCGGCCGAGTTGGTCCCTGGCGCGCGGCGGATCATCACCTGTCACCTCGGGGCGGGCGCGTCGCTGTGCGCAGTTCTCGACGGCGTCTCGATCGACACCACGATGGGCTTTACTCCGCTTGGAGGGCCTCGTCATGGCAACGCGGTCCGGTGACGTCGACCCGGGATTGTTGATGTGGCTCGCCCAGCGTGAGCCCGACCTCGCGGACGTGCTCGACCACAATTCGGGTCTGAAGGGTCTCGCAGGCACCGGCGACATGCGGGAGTTGCTAGCGCGCGGCGACGACGATGCGCGACTGGCAGTCGAGGTCTATTTGCATCGACTTCGCAAGGCCATCGGCTCCATGGCCGCATCGTTAGGCGGCCTTGACGTCTGCGTCTTCACCGGCGGGGTCGGCGAAAACTCCCCGGAGATCCGACGACGCGCGATCGACGGACTGGGATTCCTCGGCCTCACTGTCGACGACGGGATCAACGCCGACACCGCTGGTGACGCCGACATCACCGCGTCCCATGCCGCTGCGCGCACCTTCGTGATCGCTGCCCGCGAAGACCTCGAGATGGCCCGCCAGGCCCGCCAGCTGCTGGGAATCTCGGGCTCGACCCTACGCGCCCCGACCCTCGACGTCCCGGTAGTAGTTTCGCCAGATTAGCCGGTAAATCGGAATGAGCTTCGGGATCGATCGAACCCCTGGGATGAACGGCACGAGCACGAAGACGACGGTGAGCAAGGCCATCAGAGACCACACCAATGCGTCGCCGTTGCCCGACGTCGAGAACGGCTTGACCTGGTACCAGAAGGTGTAGAGCCACAGCCATGCCTGGCCCGGATAGTTGCCGGTCTCGTTCATCATGCCCCACTGGTCACCACCGAGGTGTTGCGCGCGGGCCAGGTCCTCCAGGTACGTACCGTCGGCCAGGAACAGCAGCGGCTTGGTGTAGTCGGTCTGGTAGAAGCGTCCTTGCGCGAGCAGCGCACCATCGAGACCACCCGACTGCGCGAGAGCGAGCAACTGGGTCATCATCACGGGCACCGGCCCGTAGTCACCGGTCGCGATCTTGGCCGGGTCGGTGTCGGTTACCGCGGCCAACGCGGTGTCGTAGGCCGACGCCCACTTCTGCTGCTGGTCGGCGCCGGCGGCAGTCCATTGCTTCAACGCGGCCTGGAGGTCAGGCGACACCGCCGCACCCTGCAACGGTCGCACCACGAAATCCTGCGCACTGTCGATCGGGATCGTCACACCCGGCCAATTCTGCGGCGCCAAGGGCCCGATCTTCTGCGCGGCGCTCTTGTCGTGCGTGTACGGAGCGCCGTAAGTCGCCGAACCGCTCGTCCCATCAAGCTCGGTTGCCGCCGTCGCGACGAAGTCGTTCGGCGCCGCCTTCGCCCACTGCGCCAACGTCAGCTGCTTGTCGTCCGGTGACGAGAAGAGTGCGGCGAGGATCACCGTCAAGATGCTCACGACCACGAGGGCAACCACAAACTCTTTGACCAGATCGTAAGGTCGCTTGGCCCCCGTCCACGGCTGCGCCGCGGGGTCCGCAACACCTCGATGCGCACGTGTTGCTGCTGCCGTCATGACTGCATCGATCCTTCGGCAACGGCTGGATCCAGATCGCTGGCGGGCCTTCGGTGGGAACGGCGGGACGACGCCGTGGCGGCGGACGAGCAAGACGTGCGCCACGACCAGGATTCCGACGCCGAGCGGCAACAACACGATGTGCCACATCAGCATTTGGCCGAAGTCGAGCACGTTGAAGTACGCGCCGATGCCGACCGAGTTCAAGCCGTCCTTCGCTTGAGTGGAAACCCATTGTGAGGCCAAGTTCTGCTGCGTGAGATACCCAGTGAACGCGGTGCCGATCGACGCGAGGAACGAGACCGCGCCCGTGATCCAGGTCAGGGCCCGCTTGCCGCGCCACGCTGCCATGAAGAACTTGCCCCACAGGTGGATCACCATGAACGCCATGAAGATCTCGACGCTCCACAGATGCAGACTGTTGACGTAGTGGCCCACGCTGGATCCGTGCCACCAGGCGGGTCCGCGCAGCGCCAGAATGCCGCCCGACGCGAGCACCACGATGAACGCGGCGATCGTCGCGACCCCGAAAACATAGATCCACGACGCGACGTAGATCGGCTGCTTATCTGGCAGCAGTTGGTCAGGCGGAAAGCTGCGCAGTGCACGACGACGCACCCACCCTGTCCAGCCGCCGGTGTCCTCCTGAGCGCGGGCCTCGTCAGGCGACGTCGGGACGGCGGTCACTTGCGCCGCCTCGTTCCAGGAAACGGCAGCAGGATCGCGGCTGCGAAGAGAAGCACCATCAACACGATGAGAACGAGGTTGGCGACCGAGATCTGGATGACGCCCCAATGCACATAGCGGCCTGGATGATTCAGATTGATCGGTGCCATCGGAGCGAGAGCTAGCCGCATCGTTCCTCCCGAGAAGGCTGGCGTCCTATGGGCACGATGAATCAGCTGGATCAGCCCGCCACAGAGCAGAAAGGCACCCGCGCTCGGGACCTTCGGCGACGCCACGCCGACCACGAGCGCGAGCGTTCACCGAGCCGCAGGCGCTAACGTTCCTCCCGATGACGACCTCAGCGGGTTTACCCGACCGCCACTTGCCGCCGTCCGGCCGGCAGTTTCGGCTGGCGTTCGACGACCAGGTCGCGACGGTGGTCGAGGTCGGTGCCGCCGTGCGCGAGTTTCGGGTCGCGGACCGCGACGTTTTCCAGTCCTACGCCGAGTCCGCTTTCTCGACCGGCTTCCACGGCGCGGTTCTCCTTCCGTGGCCGAACCGCCTCGCCGACGGCCGCTACGAGTTCGACGGTGAGCAGTACCAACTGCCGATCACCGAGCCCGCGCGGATGACGTCGTTGCACGGCCTGTCGCCGTGGCGATCGTGGAGTCTCGTCGAGCAAGAGCCTGACCGCGTCGTGCTCAACTTGGCGCTGTTGCCGAGCCCGGGCTATCCGTTCTTCCTCGACACCACGGTCGAATACCGGCTTGGACCACGAGGACTAGAAGTGCGGACGACGGCGCGCAACGTCGGCGACCGCGCATGCCCGTATGCGGTGGGTTTCCATCCCTGGTTGTCATCGGGTGACGCGATGCTCGACGCGTGCACGGTGAGCCTCGACGCAACTCACCGGTTTGTCACTGACGATCGGCTCCTACCGATCGCGGAAGAAGCTGTTGCTGGCACGCCGTACGACTTCAGCGAGCCGCGCACACTCGGATCGCTCGTGATCGACGACGCCTTCACCGGCGTGCCCCGCACCGACGGGTTGGCTTGGGTCAAGCTCGCCGCACCCGACGGCGCAACCGCCGCGATCTGGATGGACGAATCGTGCGACTACTGGCAGTTGTGCACAGGCGACATGTTGCCCGCGCATCAGGCTCGCCGAGGCCTTGCTGCCGAACCGATGACGGCGGCGCCTAATGCATTCGTCACCGGCCGCGGACTGAAGCGACTCGAGCCGGGCGAGAGTGTGACGACGACCTGGGGCGCCTGCCTGTTGTAGCCCCCCAGCTCGGACCGTCGGGTCGTGTCTAGCTCGAAGCTGCCGGCGACGGAGTTGGCGTTGGCGCGCCCGAGCCGGCTCCCTGACCCAAAATCGGCTGGCAAATCTTGAGCGCCGCCGCGGTCTTCGCGTCGGTACGGTCAAGACCGCGCACGGCCGCTTGGGGATCGGTCGACGTGATCGTCACCCCGTTGTCGGACATGCAGCTTTTGAATGCCGCGAAGGTTGTCGCGCTGATGGTTCGGTTGCCAGCGACCGCTCCTGCGGGGAGCAAGCTGGCGCAGGCCGCCCGCGCGGCGGATGTGCTCGGGTTCGGGCTGCCGAACCCGCCGAAACCACCGCCGCCACCTGGCCCACGGCTCGCGCCCGGTGGGCGACTGAAGCCGCCGGGTGGACGGCTAAAAGTGCCCGACGGCCGCGCGCCGGGTGAGAACGACGGCACCGTCACGCCGTGTTGTGCGAGGCACGCCGTGTATGCGGCGAAAGCCGCGCCGTTGCGGCCGCCAGGTGCGCCACTGCCCGCGGCACTCACGGGCGCACGTCGGTGACGCACTAACCGCAGGACTGACCGCGGGCGTCGTCGACGGGCTCGACGCCGTCTTCGAACTCGCCGCTGCACGCCGCGACCAGCACGGCGACGCCGACGAGGCCGCGCGTCACCGTCAACATCTGCGTCACGCGACGAGCGCCCATCAGTTACTCCCCGCCGATGCCGAAGCCGAGGCACGCGGAACCGCTGCAGCACCACGTCCGGCGCCGCATCGCCGAAACCACCGGCCCGCCGCCGAAGGCTGCTGCCGCGCCCTCGCTCACCGATTGGGCGGCGTAGACGCCCGCGGACGATTGCACTCCTCTGATCACGACCGACTCTCCTGGTGCTAGCTGGCTGACGGTTCCGGTGTCGGTCTTCGAGACCGTGGTGCCCGTGTTGGTCGTGACCTTCACGACGTTGCCCGACGAGTCGGTGACGTACAGCGTCGTTCCGTCGATGACCGTGACCGTGCCGATGATGTTCGCCGCGCCACTTGCATTGGCGGTGCCGGCGCCGGTGCCAGCCGCTGCCCCGGTGCCACCGGTCGCACCAGTGCCAGCTGCGCCAGTACCGGCCGCGCCGGTTGCAGCACCGGTGGCGCTGGCGGCTGTCGCCCCGCCAGTGCGCGCACCGGTCGCACCTGTCCCGAAGGCGGCAGCAGCGGCCGCGAGTCGAGATGCGTTCGACGACGAAGCCGGAAGCTTGCCCTTCTCGACTTTGACGCCGGTGAAGAACCCGGCCGCACCGACCGCGGCCAGCGCGAGCACCAGCGTCGCGATCGGCAGCTTGCGCCGGCGCGCCTTTGGCAGCGGCGGCGGCGGTGGCTCGTCGAAGTCGGGAGCGAAGCTCGAGGCGACGCCATTGGGCGAGTCGTATCCGACGACGTTTGCCGGGTCGGTGCTGTGCTGGGTCATCAGATTCTCCGGTCGGGGTTTATAGCGCACTCGTGTCGCTGCATGTCGTGCCTCACTCGTATCTCAGTGCTTCGATGGGCAGCAGTCGCGCTGCCCGACTCGCTGGGTAGAGGCCGAAGAAGAGGCCGGTCACCACGGACACCGCAAAGGCGAGTACCACGGAGTAGTCCGCCACCACGGGCTGGATACCGATGATCTTGAAGTGGCTGCCGCCGATACCTGCGGCAACACCGATGAGTCCGCCGATCGCCGACAACAGCACGGCCTCGACCAGGAACTGGCCCAGGATGTCGGACCGCTTCGCACCGATCGCCTTGCGAATGCCGATCTCGCGAGTCCGCTCGGTCACCGTCACCAGCATGATGTTCATGACGCCGATACCGCCGACCAGCAAGCTGATGCCGGCAACTATGCCGAGCAGCGTCGTGAAGACCTTGTTTGACGACGTCGACGTCTGCAGCAGGCTCGCCTGGTTCAAGATGCGGAAGTCGTCGGTGCCGCCGGCCGCGATGTTGTGCGTTGTTTCCAGCGTCGCCGTGACCTCCGCTTGCGCGTCGGCCTGCTTCGACGGTGACGCGGCCTCAACATCGATGCTCGAGTACGACTGGCTATAGCCGGTCAACGTGTCCTGGACCGCTGTCAACGGCGCGATCACCACGTCGTCCTGGTCTTGAATTCCGTCGGTGCCCTTGGCCTTCAGCAACCCGATGATCTGGTAGCTCGCGCCGTTGAACTGCACGTTGTTGCCGATCGGGTCTGCATTGCCGAACAGGTTCGTCGCAACGGTCTCGCCGATCACGGCGACCCGGTTGTGCTGGGTCTCGTCGGCGTCGGTGAAGAACGTGCCTTCCTGGATTTGGTAGTCCTTGATGTCCTCGTACGGTGGTGTCGTACCGACGAAAGACGAGGGTGAGTACGACGCGCCCTGGTAGACCGCAGTGACCGAGCTCGCGTTGGTGACAGGGGCCACGGCGACAATGTCAGGGTTCTGCGTCTTGTCTTCCAGCGCAGTCACGTCGGCGGCAGTCAGGTTCGCCGCCTTCGACTGCGTGCCGGTCGTTGCGCGTCCACCGAAGCCGCCAAACCCACCCTGCTTGCTGATCTGCAACAGGTTCGTGCCGAGGCCTTCGATCTGCTTCTGCACCTTCTGCGAAGACCCGGTGCCGACGGCGACGAGCATGATGACCGAGCCGACGCCGATGAGCATGCCGAGGATCGTGAGGAACGACCGCAGCGGATTGTGCAGCAAGCCGTTCAGCGCGATGCGGATGCTCTCGGGGCGAATCATCAGCGCGCGCCGGCCTGTGCGTACGTCGACATCGTGTGCATCGGCGGCGGCCCCTCGATCGGCGCTTGGCGGGTGTCGTCGACGATCAGGCCGTCCTTCACGCGCACGACGCGCTTCGCGTGTTGAGCGACCTCGTTCTCGTGCGTGATCAGCACGATCGTGCGTCCTTCGCTGTTCAGGCGGGCGAAGATCGCGAGAACGTCGTCGGTGGCGACGGAGTCGAGGTTTCCGGTCGGCTCGTCGGCCAGGATCAGCGATGGGTTCACGGCGATGGCGCGCGCCACGGCGACCCGCTGGCGCTCACCGCCCGACATCATCGCCGGCCGGTGCCCGTATCGCCGGGCCAGACCGACCGCATCAAGTGCCGCCGTTGCGCGCCGACGTCGTTCACCAGAACGCACACCTGCATACGTCAACGGCAACTCGACGTTTTGCAACGCGGTCGATCCCGACAACAAGTTGAAGCTCTGAAAGACGAACCCGATCTTGCGGTTGCGGATCTCCGACAGCTCGTTCTCGTCGAGCAGTTCGACGTCGACGCCGTCGAGCAGGTAGCGACCTGTCGTCTGCACGTCGAGGCAGCCGATGATGCTCATCAGCGTGCTCTTGCCGGAGCCGGACGCGCCCATGATCGCGACGTAGTCGCCTTGGTACACCGACAGGCTCACGCCGCGCAGCGCGTGCACGGCAGCTTCGCCGTCGCCGTAGGTCTTCGTCAGCTGCCACAACCGGATCACCGGGACCGCGGCGGGCGCGGAACCGGCGCGGCGACGACGCGGGCTCGCTCATCCGCGCGGCCCGCCGAAGCCGCCGCCGCCGAAGATCGCCGCGCCGCCGCCACCGAGCCCGGTGGTACCGGTGCGGTTCGTCGTCGTGCTGCTGGTGCTCGTCGCGACCGTCGTCGCCGGCAGCACGACGACGTCGCCGGCCTTCACCGCACCGGTGATCTCGGTCGTGGTGTCACCCTTGAGGCCGACCACGACGTCTTCTTGCTTCTGTGTGCCGTCGGGTTGCATCACCAGCACGTACGACGTCCCGCCCGCCGTGTGCACCGCCGACGACGTCACGTTAAGAACGCCGTCGGCCTTGGCCGTCGTCACGGTGACCGACGCCGTCATGCCCGGCTTCACCGCGGGGTTGGTGTTGTTGAGTTCGAAGGTGACCTGGTACTCGACCACGTTGCTCACGACCGTCGAGCTGTTCGCGACCGCAATCACCGTTGCGGCGAACTCCTGCGTCGGTAGCGCGTTCAGGGTCACCGTCGCGGGCGCGCCGACGACCACCTTCGACGCGTCGGCCTCGTCGACATCGGCGACGACCTGCAGATTGGTCAGGTTGGTCAGCGTGATGAAGGCGGACGACGAGCTGCTGCTCGACGAGGTCGACGACCCGGTCGTCGAACCGGTTGTGGAGGCGCTCGAGGTGGTACCGGCGCTCACCGTCTGCCCGACCGTTTCGTTGATTGCGCCGATGGTCCCGGCAGCCGGCGCCACCAGCGCGGTCGCGTCGAGCGTGGTCTTCGCGGTGTCGACCTGTGCTTGCGCCTGCTCGATTGCTGCTTGATCGGTCTGGACGGCGGATGCCAACGGCGCGGCGGTCTTCTGGGCGTTTTGGTTCTCCGTCGACTCGAGCGACAGCTGGGCGTTGGTCACACCCTGCTGCGCGTTCGTGATCGACTGCTGGTCCTTGGCGAGACCCTGCGCTTGTGCAGTCTGGGCGTTGCTAATCGCGGTCTGATCGTTGCTGATCGTCTGCTGGTCGCGCAGCTCGCCGGATGCCAGCGAGTTCTGAGCGTTCGTGACACTCGTCGCGTTCTCGTCGCTCGTTACGGTTGCCTGGTCCTTGGTGACGGCAATCGAGCCCACGTCAGCGAGTTCTGCGCATTCGTCACACTCGAGGCGTTCTCATCGCTCGTCACCGTTGCTTGGTCCTTGGTGACGGCGATCGCGTCCTTCGCAACCTTCGCCTGATCGGCTGCGACTGCAGCCGTGTCGGCAGCCAGCGTCGGGCCGGTGCCGTGGTCGGCTGTCAACTTCGCTTGGTCGGTATTCAGCTGAGTCTGGTCGGTGCTCTCTGTGCTCTCGTCGGCCGAAAGCTGCGCCTCGTCGACCGTGAGCTGGCTCTGCGACTGCGTCTGCGCCTGCGTAACGGCGAGCTGCAGAGTTGTCGCGTCTTGAGCCGCCGAGGCCTGGTCGTTGGCGAGTTGCTGCTGCGCCTTCACGATGGCGGCCGCGAGGTTGGTCGTGTCGAAACCGAGATTCTGCTCGGCGTTCGTGAGCGACGTCTTAGCCGAGACCACCTGCTGCTGCGCCTGCGCGTTGGAGATTTGCAGGCTCTGCTTCACCAGCGGCGTGACGCCTTGCTGCAGCTCGGTCAAGTTTGCCTGCGCCGATGCGAGCTGTGCGTTCGCCGAGTCGTAGCTCGCCTTCGCGGCCGTCGAGTCGACCCGGGCGAGCACCTGACCTTGCTTGACGGTCTGGCCCACCTTCACGTCGATTTCGGTGAGCGTCCCGCTCGTGCCGAAGTTCACGTTGACGTTGTTGGGTGCGGTGACGTTGCCGGTCGAACTCACGGTCGTCATGACTGTGCCGCTTGCGATGGTTGCCGTACGGGTGACGGCCTTGCTCGAAGCGGCGGTCGGCGTGCCCACCGTCGCGTACGCAAGCCCGCCGCCGGTGAGGGCTACGGCCGCCAGCACGACGTTGGCCGCAGTCCATTTGGTGACCCGCATGTGCGTTCCTCGCAGTCAGAGTCTCAGGCTCGAAGACAGGTCAGCAGGTGAAGCTGTACGTCTGCTGTGACATGACCACGAATTTGCTGAGAATGGCCGGAGTCGGCCCGTCGGCCGTCGACTTGCAGCGCTAGCCGGCGAACGCCAGCGACCGGTAGACCGGTCACGCCGGGGCGGCTGCGGAAAAGCGAGCCGGCTTCGGGCTGGCTGCCCTCCGGCAGGCCCTCTCTCGACGTGGTGATGACGAGCTGGTCCAGGTCGGGGCCGGCGAACGTGCACGCCGTCACGTTGGTCACGGGCAACTCGATGACGCCGTCGAGAGTGCCGTCCGGCCGGTAGCGGCGGACCGCTGAACCGGCGTACAACGCGACCCACAGATGTCCTTGCGCGTCGACCGTCATGCCGTCCGGATCGCCAGCGCCTTCGGTGATTTCGACGAACCTGCGTCGTCCCGTGAGGCCGTCGTCGGTGGTGTAGTCGAACACGTCGATGCGACGGGTATCGGAATCGATGTAGTAGGCGAGCGAGCCGTCCGGACTCCACGCAAGACCGTTGGAGATCGTGCTGCCGCCGAAGACCACTGACGTCGCGTGGTCGGCGTCGAGTCGATAGACGGTGCCTCGACCCGGTCCTTTGTCGTACGCCATCGAGCCGCAGTAGAAGCGGCCGTCGGGATCGCACGCGCCTTCGTTCATCCGAAGGCCCGGATCGGTCCACAGATCAGGCAGCGGATTCAACTCGCCGTCCGCATCTTCGAGCACGAACCCTCGCTCGACCGCAATGACTGCTCCCCCGCCGCGTCGCGGGCGAAGCGCAGCGGCGATCGCGCCGACATGCCGGCGCGTGATCGCGCCATCGCTGCGTCGAGGCTCGTCGAAAGGACGTCGCCGGCGAACATGTCGACCCAGCGCAAGCCGCCCCACGACGGCGACCAGACCGGGCCTTCCGCGTGGAATGCAACGGGTCCGGTGAGCTGTTCGACGTCGGCCATGAGGCGCGATGCTATGGCAGCGCGACGACCTGCACGTAACTGGGCAGCAGGTGGGCAGGCAGTGCGCGAGCGCGTGCGACAGCCGGCCTGGAACATGGCAACGCGAGCCTCGATCACGCCCCTGGCAAGCTGCGCGACCTCCTCCGCGGGCGAACCGTGGCGTTCCGCGTACTCAAGCTCCGCGAGGGCATTGCGCCAGCGCTCACCTGCAACATCCGCGCTGACCATGCATGACCTCCAGGCTTAAGGGGATAAGTCTGTCTTGATCCAATTTGATATTCCATCATCCGAATGTCCATAGGTCTTTCGCCAGGTGGCGGTCAGTCCTTCGGCACTCGGCGCACCGTCGTCCGGCAGTCACCCGGGCGCATCGACCCGAAAGGCAGCGCGCTACGCGCGGGCTGCGATGATTGCGCCAGTTTCGGTAGCGAGGACCTAGTCGAGGACAAGGACACGCGATGGCGCAAAGAGTCTCGGTCAATCTCGTTGACGACATCGATGGCGGCAGCGCGGTGGAGACGATCTATTTCTCCCTCGACGGCGTCAACTACGAAATCGACCTCGGCAAGCGCAACGCCGATCGCCTGCGGGCGGCGATGGCCGCCTACAGCGAGGCCGGACGTCGATTGGTACGCACCACCGGACGTGGCCGCGGGCGAACCGTCGTTCAACGCCGCGTCGAAGTCGCCGCCGACCCGCGGGCCGTGCGCGCCTGGGCGAAGGCCAACAGGGTCGCGGTCCCCGATCGCGGCCGCATTCCGCTTGCCGTGCTTGAGCGCTACCGCGAGGCCGGCCACTAATCGGGGATCCGAACCCTCCCGTCGCGACGAACCGCCAGTAACCTAAGAGCTGCGACTAAGTGACGGGAGGTGCGACTGTGCCGTTCGACCTGAGCATGTGGAAGTTGATGGTGCTCGGCGTCATCGCACTCATCGTCTTCGGCCCCGACCGATTGCCACAGTTGGCGCGCGACGCCGGCCGCACGTTGCGCCAGCTGCGGGAGATGGCGCAAACCGCACGCACCGAGTTGAAGTCCGAGCTCGGTGACACCGTTGGTGACTTCGACTTCTCCGACCTGAACCCGCGAACGTTCGTGCGCAAGCACCTGCTCGACGACCTCGACTCCGACCTCACGTCCCCAGGACCAGGCCGGGCTGCCACGAGCCGGCGCCGACCGCTAGCGCGACGGCGGGCGGCGCTGCCCCGCCAGCCCCGGCCGCATTCGGGGCCCTCACCGAGCCCGCGCCGTACGACCTCGACGCGACCTGACGCAACTGCGCCACCGGCCGGTAGGCTCGGCTACGCCAATCGACCACAAGTCGTCGGCGCGACCCACCTGCCGACCCGGGCTAAAGCCCGGCGGTCCACGGGCGCCCGGCGCGGAGCAGCGCGGGGCGGAACCGTTGAAGGTCAAAGAGATCATGAAGGCGCCGGTCTACACGGTCGGCGTCGACGTGCCTACGGCCGATATCGCCAAGCTCCTCGTCCAGCACCGCATTAGCGCGGTACCTGTCGTCGACGCCTCCGGAGCCGTCGTCGGCCTCGTGAGCGAGCACGACCTGATCTCCCGTGAGGGCCCGACCGCGCTCGACGTGATGTCGCCCGGCATCGTCAGCGTGACCGAGGACACCGACGTCGACGACGTCCGGCACCTGCTCGTTGATCGGCGGATTCGCCGTGTCCCCGTGATGTCCGGCGGCCGCTTGGTCGGCATCGTCAGTCGCGCCGACATCGTCGCGCTGATCGCCATGGAGTGGGTGTGCGAGGTCTGCGGCACGCAGGCTCGCGGCGAGCACCCCCCGGCGTCCTGCCCGACGTGCGCAGCCGACACCGTGCGTTTCGTCCATCTGCAACAGCCGCCCGGCACGTGAGTGCAGCCCGCCGACCCACGACTGCCAGCAACACCGCTCGAGCCCCGAAGGAGACGCCGTGCCGCCCGCACAGCAGAAGACCGCGACGAAGGCATCCGCGCCAAGGCCGCCGCGCGTTCGGCCTTCCCCGGCGAACCGCGCCGACCGGCTGCGCGACTACTACCGCGCAGATGCAGCTCATCCGGCGGTTCGAGGAGCGCACCGCCGAGATGTACCAGCGGGCCAAGATCGGCGGCTACTGCCACCTCAACCTCGGCGAAGAGGCCACCGTCGTCGGCCTGATGGCCGCGATGGCGCCGCACGACTACCTCTTCACGACCTACCGCGAGCACGGCTACGCGATCGCGCGCGGCATCGAGCCGCGCCGCGTGATGGCCGAGCTGTTCGGCCGCACCACCGGGGTTTCGCACGGGCTGGGGCGGCTCGATGCACCTGTACGACGTCGAGAAGCGGCTGCTCGGCGGCTACGCGCATCGTCGGCGGTCAGATCCCGCCGGCGACCGGCGCAGCGCTGGCGATCGCCTACCGCGGCCCGGGCGGCCCCGACGCCGAGGCGGTCGTCTGCCAGCTCGGCGACGCCACGACGAACATCGGCGCATGGCACGAGTCGTTGAACCTCGCCGCGATCTGGAAGCTGCCGATCGTCTTCCTCATCGTCAACAACCACCTCGGCATGGGCACCTCGGTCGAGCGGGCGTCAGGTGAGCCCGACCTCTACAAGCGCGGTGTCGGCGTTTCGGATCCCCGGCGTACGCGTCGACGGCAATGACGTGGTCGCCACCCGCGAAGCGATGACCGAAGCGCTGCGGCTGGCGCGCGAAGAACGGCAGCCGTCGATCCTCGAAGCGACCAGCTGGCGGCTGCGCGGGCACAGCGGTCGTCGACCCGGCGACGTACCGCAGCAAGGAAGAGGTCCAGCGCCTGCACGACCTCGACCCGCTCGCGGCGTTTCGGAAGCAAGCTGATCGACGGCCGGCGTGCTTCGACGCCGACGAAGCCGCGCGCCATCGACGCCGACGTCGAGGTCGAGGTCAACGACTGCATCGAGTTCGCTGACAGCAGTCCCAACCCCAGCCCCGACCAGCTCTTCGCGCACGCGTACGCCACCGCCGGTGGCGAACGCACCGCACGAGCTGCCCGGCGACCCGCTCCTCGTCCGTGTAGCGAAAGGCGATTCCCGTGGCTGTCATTACCTATCGCCAAGCGCTGCAACGAGACCTTGCGCTCGGAACTGCTCCGCGACCCCAACGTGTTCTTGATGGGCGAGGAGATCGGCATCTTCGAGGGCTCCTACAAAATCACCGCCGGCCTGCTCGCCGAGTTCGGCCCGGAGCGGGTGCGCGATACGCCCGATCTCCGAAGAAGGCTTCGTCGGTGCCGCGATCGGTGCCGCGATGCTCGGCCTGCGGCCGGTGGTCGAGATCATGACGATCAACTTCTCGATCGTCGCCATGGACCAGATCGTGAACCACGCCGCGAAAATCCACACCATGTTCGGCGGCCAGTCGACAGTGCCGATGGTGATCCGGACGCCGGGGGGCGGCGGTCAGCAGCTTGCCGCGACGCACTCGCAAAACCTCGAGGTCTGGTACGCGCACGTACCCGGCCTGAAGGTCGTGATGCCCTCGACGCCTGCCGACGCGAAAGGTCTGTTAGCGGCATCGATCCGGGACGACGACCCGGTGATGTTCATCGAGCACCTTGCCCTCTACAACACCAAGGGCGAGGTACCGGACGGCGACTATGTGACCGAGATCGGCAAGGCGGCCGTCACCAAGGCCGGCACCGACATCACGATCGTGTCGTACTCGCGGATGGCGGCCGTCGCCCTCGACGTCGCGCGACGGCTCGAGGAGGACGAAGGCATCTCGGTCGAAGTCGTCGATCTCCGATCGCTGCGGCCACTCGACCGCTCGACCATTCTGGCAGTCGGTGCGCAAGACCGGGAAGGCGGTCGTCCTCGAAGAGGACTGGCTGTCGTACGGCGTCGGTGCCGAGATCGCCGCGACGATCCAGGAAGGTGCGTTCGACTACCTCGACGCACCGGTGCGCAGAGTCGCCGCGGCCGAAATTCCTTTGCCCTACGCGAAACCGCTCGAGCTGGCCGCACTACCGGACGCCACCGCGCTGCTCAAAGTTATCCACGAAACCCTCGACGCCACCCGCTTCCGCGGCTGAGCTCGACCGCTTAGGGAGTTCTTGATGCCTCAGGTTTTCATGCCTCGGCTTTCCGACACCATGACGGAAGGCACGGTGAGCACGTGGACGAAGGGTGTCGGCGACCGGATCGAAAAGGGCGACGTCATCGCCGAGATCGAGACCGACAAGGCCACCATGGAACTGGAGGCCTACGACGCCGGCGTCCTCGAGCAGATCCTGGTCGACGTCGGAAAGACGGTGCCGATCGGCGAGGTCATCGCCGTCATCGGCGACGGCTCGGGAGCAGCCGCGCCTGCGGCGCGCCGGCAAGTGCGGCACCCGCAGATCCCACGCCGGTGGTACCTGCGCCGCCGACTTCCGCCGAGCCGACAGCGGTCGCCGCCCGCCAACGGCGCCCGCGCCGCGGTCGCCGCACCCGCGTCAGCGCCAGCGGCCGCGCCGAACGGAACGCCCCCGGCGTCCGCCAATGGCAAGCACCCGCTCGCATCGCCACTGGCTCGCAACATCGCCCGCGATGCGGGCCTCGACCTCGCACCGTCGCCGGCTCAGGCCCCGGCGGGCGCATCGTGCGCGCCGACGTCGAGCACGCGATCGCGGCGCTGGGCTCAGCTCCGGCGCCGAGCGCGCAGACCGCGCCGCCGGTTGCCGCAGTCGCGCCGTGCGCACCGCGCCGCAGTGCAACTGCAGACGGGTCCCGACGACGAGGAGATCCCACTCAACAATGTGCGGCGGATCACCGCCCGCCGGCTCGTCGAGAGCATGCAGCAGGCTCCGCATTTCTACCTGACCAGCGTTGTCGCGGCCGACGAACTCGTCGCCGCTCGGGCGCGCATCAACGAAGGCCTCGCCGCGCTGGCGACTAGCCGCGGTGACAGCCGCGACGAAGGTCAGCGTGAACGACATCGTCGTCAAGGCCGTAGCGGTCGCGCTGCGCGCGCATCCCGAGGTGAACGTCTCGTTCGGCGGCGACAAGCTCATCCGGCATCACCGGGTTCACGTCGGAATCGCCGTGGCGCTACCCGATGGCTTGATCGTGCCGGTGATCCGCGACGCCGACACGAAGACGGTCACTCAGATTTCGGCCGAGACGCGCGACCTGGCCACCCGCGCCCGTAGCGGCAAGCTGAAGGTCGACGAGTTCACCGGCAGCACGTTCAGCGTGAGCAACCTGGGCATGTTCGGCGTCGATCAGTTCACCGCCGTGATCAATCCACCCGAGGCCGCGATCCTCGCTGTCGGCGCCACGAAGCAGGAGCCCGTCGTTCGCGACGGTCAGATCGTGGTCGGTTACACGATGGCGATCACGTTGTCGGTCGACCACCGCGCACTCGACGGCGCGACCGGCGCGAAGTTCCTCGCCGACCTGACCGCGCTGCTGGAGAACCCGCTCGCCACCCTGGCCTAGGTGCCGCCAGGCGCCGGCGCTAGGTGGCCGAACTCCCAATGCCACGGCTCGAACGGGTCGTGCACCGCCCACGCCGGATGCACCCAACCGAAGCGGCCCGCGTTCGCGACCATCCAGCGATATTGCGCCGAGCGCGAGCTCTGGATGCCGCACCCGAGGTCGAGGGCCAGACCCCAGCCGTGGTTACTTGTGCCCGGAACCGCCGCCAGTGACGGCCGTTGGCGAAACACCTTCACCTGCTCGGTGTAGCTGCGGTACGAATCGGTGACGCAGATGTTCGAGCCGAACACTCTGCGCGTAGGCCTGCGACATCTTGTCGAACGCGACCGCGGCGTCTGGTCGCAGTCGGCCGCCGCCGGTGATCGAACACAGCTGCGACGACGGGATGAAGCCGTCGGCGTATCCACCCCACGGACCCGACGGATACGGCCCGGCCGACGCAACGTCGCACAGCGCCGCGCCGCCTGGCGCACCGGCGGTATCTGCCGCGAGCGCGTTGGCCTGCTTCACCGCGGCGGCACGGGCGGCCGATTGTGCGCCGCCGTCGCGGCGGCGATCTTGGCAAGCGCGGCCTTCTCCAACGACGTCTGGTACGCCGTCTGCGCGGCGGTCAACTGAGCCTGCGCTTGCGCGGACTTGGCTGCAGTGCGGCGACCTGCGCCGTCACTTGGGCTTGCGCAGCCGCCGCCGCGGCGACAGCTTGCGCGGCCTGGGCGTCCAGCTGCTGCGCCTGCTGCTTCGTCGTACACCGCGGCATGCAGCACCTCGGCGCGCCCGCGGTTCACGATCGACAGCATCTGCACGCCCTGCACGGTCACCGCGAGGTCGGAGCCCTGCGCGAGGGCCGCCATCGACTCCTGCGCGGTCGGATCCACGTACAGCTGCGCCGCGTATTCCGCGAGCTGGTCGCGCAGGCCGGCGAGCTGCGCATTCAGTGCTGCCGCCTGCGCGGTCGCTGACGCGGCGGCCGACTGCAGGGTGGCGAGCTTCGCGCGGGCAGCGTCGAGGGTCTTCGCACCGGCGCTCAGTTCAGCCTGGACGGCGGCGGCTTGCGCCGTCAGCGCCGCCAAGGTGGGTGTCGGCGGAGTCGCCGCGACGGCCGACGCCGTCAGCGCCGGAACCGCGCAGGTGAGGGCGAGGGCCGGGACCAGCGCCAAGATCGCCAACGCGGCCCAGCGTGGCCGCCGCCGTCCGCGCAGCCGTTGCCCCGGGAGCCGTGGCGACGCTGGCTGGTGCGCCGGGCGGCGCTGGCAGGCGGTCACAGTCTTGGCGTCCCCAGGGGCTCGAGGGCAGTTGGTTGGCGGTGATGCTATCCCCGGTCACCGCCTGGGTACGGGTAGCCTTGAGATTCTTGACATCCGCACCTTTTGGCGAAGAGGCGAAAACCCGCAGTGTCTTCCACATCAGCCCATCCGTTTGCCGGATTCGGGGCCAACGAGTGGCTCGTCGACGAGATGTACCAGCAGTACCTGAAAGACCCGAGCTCGGTCGACAAGGCCTGGTGGGACTTCTTCGCCGACTACTCCCCCGCCGACCCCGCGACGGCAACGCAGACCAACGGAAAAGCGGCAGTAGCCAACGGCGCCAACGGCAACGGGACGCCGACCGGCGCGCGCCTCAACGCCTGCTCGCCGTCGCGACCAGCGCGCCGACTGCAACCGGCGGCTGCCGCACCCGAGCGTCGCAGCCGCTGCAGGCGCCGGCAGCAACGGCGGCACCGCACAGCTGCTTCCGCGGACAGCGCTCCGTCGATCGCGGCGGACGTCGCCGTCCCTGTTGTCGCCGATGAGATCGTCCCGCTCAAGGGCGCGGCCGCCCGCACGGTCGCCAACATGGAGGCCAGCCTCCACGTGCCGACCGCGACGAGTGTGCGCGACATCCCGGCGAAGCTGGTCGCCGACAACCGCCTCGTCATGAACAACCACCTCAAGCGTGGCCGCGGCGGCAAGATCTCGTTCACCCACATCATTGGCTACGCGATCGTGAAGGCGACGGCCGCGCTACCGGAAATGAACGTCGCGTACACCGAGATCGACGGCAAGCCGGGCGTCATCCGGCATCACGACGTGAACCTCGGGCTCGCGATCGACATGACCAAGGACGACGGCACCCGCCAGCTGTTGGTTCCGTCGATCAAGGGCGCGCAGAACCTCGACTTCGCACAGTTCTGGGCGGCCTACGAAGACATCGTCCGGCGAGCCCGCACCAACAAGCTGACCGCCGACGACTTCGCCGGCACGACGATGACGCTGACGAACCCCGGCACGCTCGGCACCGTGCACTCGGTGCCGCGGCTGATGCAGGGTCAGGGCTGCATCGTCGGCGTCGGCGCGATGGAGTACGCGGCGCAGTTCCAGGGGGCGTCGGCCGAGACGCTGGCCAACCTCGCGGTGAGCAAGGTCATGACGGTCACCTCGACCTATGACCACCGGGTGATCCAGGGCGCGCAGTCGGGTGAGTTCCTCCGGCAGATCCATCGGCTGCTGCTCGGCGAAGACGGTTTCTACGACGACCTGTTCCGGGCGCTGCGCATCCCTTACGAGCCGGTGCGCTGGGTGCAAGACATCGTCTCGACGCACGACGACGAGGTCGGCAAGCCGGCTCGGGTCATCGAACTGATCCACGCCTACCGGGTGCGCGGCCACTTGATGGCCGACACCAACCCGCTCGAGTTCGAGATGCGCAAGCATCCCGACCTCGACATCGTCAACCACAACCTCACGCTGTGGGACCTCGATCGCGAGTTCGCCACCGGTGGCTTCGGCGGCGTGGCGGTGATGAAGCTGCGCGACATTCTCGGCGTGCTGCGCGACTCGTACTGCCGCACGATCGGCATCGAGTACATGCACATCTCCGACCCCGAGCAACGGCGCTGGATTCAAGACCGCATCGAACTCGCGCACAGCAAGGCAAGTCGCGAAGAGCAGCTCTACATCCTGAACCGGCTCAATGTCGCCGAGGCATTCGAGACGTTCCTGCAGACGAAGTACGTCGGCCAGAAGCGATTCTCACTCGAAGGCGGCGAGACGCTGATCCCGCTGCTCGACAGCATTCTCGACGAGTCGGCGCAAGAGAGGCCTCGACGAGGTCGTCATCGGCATGGCCCACCGCGGCCGGCTGAACGTGCTGGCCAACATCGTCGGCAAGAGCTACGGCCAGATCTTCCGCGAGTTCGACGGCAACATGGACCCGAAGTCCGCGCACGGCTCCGGCGACGTGAAGTACCACCTCGGCGCAAACGGTCACTACACCACGGCCGACGGTGCAACGATCGACGTTTCGCTCGCTTCCAACCCGAGCCACCTTGAAGCGGTTGACCCGGTGCTCGAGGGGATCGTGCGCGCGAAGCAGGACGTGCTCAACAAGGGCGCCGCTTACCCGGTTCTGCCGGTAGCGATCCATGGCGACGCCGCGTTTGCGGGTCAGGGCGTCGTCGCCGAGACGCTGAACCTGTCGCAGCTGCGCGGCTATCGCACCGGTGGCACCGTGCACGTCGTCGTCAACAACCAGGTCGGCTTCACGACGTCGCCGATGGCGGCGCGCTCGAGCGTCTACGCAACCGATGTCGCCCGGATGATTCAGGCGCCGATCTTCCACGTGAACGGCGACGACCCCGAGGCCGCGGTGCGGGTCGCGCGGCTTGCGCTCGAGTTCCGGCAGGCGTTCAAGAAGGACGTCGTCATCGACCTCGTGTGTTACCGGCGTCGCGGCCACAACGAGGCCGACGACCCGTCGATGACACAGCCGCTGATGTACAACCTGATCGATTCGAAGCGGTCGATCCGCAAGCTCTACACCGAGGCCCTCATCGGCCGCGGCGACATCACCATCGAAGAGGCCGAGGCCGCGCTGCGCGACTACCGCGAGCACCTCGAGAAGGCCTTCACCGAGACCCGCGACTCGACCAGCGCGCCGCACGAGCCGACCGTCATCGAGCAACGCGCCGGCTGCCGCGCCCGAGGTCGAGACGGCGATCAGCCTCGACGTCCTGAAGAAGATCGCCGACTCGCAGATCAATCTGCCGCCCGGATTCGTGGCGCACCCTCGGCTGCTGCCGCAACTGCAACGGCGCGCGGCGATGGTCGACGACGACGCGATCGACTGGGCGATGGGCGAGCTCATCGCGATCGGCTCGCTGCTGCTCGACGGTCACCCGGTGCGGGTCGCCGGCCAAGACACCCGCCGCGGCACCTTCACCCAGCGCCACGCCGTGCTGATCGATCGCCAGACCGGCGACGAATACACGCCGCTGGCGAACCTCGACCCAGAGCAGGCGCCGTTCCACATCTACGACTCGTTGCTGTCGGAGTACGCAGCCGTCGGGTTCGAGTACGGCTACTCGGTGGTGCGCCCCGAAGCGCTGGTCGCCTGGGAAGCGCAGTTCGGCGACTTCGCCGACGGCGCGCAGACGATCCTCGACGAGTTCATCTCGTCCGGCGAGCAGAAGTGGGGCCAGCGTTCCGGCGTCGCCATGCTGCTGCCGCACGGCTACGAGGGCCAAGGCCCCGACCACTCGTCGGCGCGGGTCGAGCGCTACTTGCAGCTGTGCGCCGAAGAGCAACATGACGGTCGCGATGCCGTCGTGCTGGCGAGCTACTTCCACCTGCTGCGCTGGCACACCAAGAGCCCGCATCACCGACCGCTGATCGTGTTCACGCCCAAGTCGATGCTGCGAAACAAGGCCGCGGCTTCGTCGGCGTCCGCGTTCACCGAGGGCCGATGGGAGCCGGTGCTGCCCGATCCTCGGCCGCAAGCCGGCCGACGGCGTGCGGCGGCTGATGCTGTGCAGCGGCAAGGTCACCTGGGATCTCGTCGAGCGGCGCGAGAAGCGTCGGCCGCACCGATACCGCGATCCTGCGCGTCGAGCAGCTCTACCCGTTGCCGGTTGCCGAGCTGAAAGCCGCTGCTGCGCAGTACCCGAACGTCGAAGAAATCCTTTGGGTGCAAGAAGAACCCGCGAACATGGGCGCCTGGTCGCACATCGCGATGCGGCTGCACGCACAGCTCGGGCTGCCGATCACGCCGGTCACCCGTCCCGAGAGCTCGTCGCCGGCGACCGGCTCACACGTGCGCAGCGAGCAGGAAAACGAGACGCTGCTCGCAACCGCGTTCCCGGAGTAGTTCGTGTACTTCACCGACCGCGGCATCGAAGAGCTCGAAGACGCGCCGCGGCGAAGAGTCGGTCACGCTTGCGTGGGTCGCCGATCAGCTGCGCACGTTCGTCGATCTCAATCCGGAGTTCGAGATCCCGCTCGAGCGGCTCGCCACCTGGTTGGCCAGGCTCGACGACGAGGCGGACGACGAGTAGCCGAGCGCTTATGCCTGCCTGATACCGAGCGTGTTCCCGTCGGGATCGTGGAACCAGGCGCAGCGTGCCGGACCGAGTTGCGCGATGTGATCCGTCGTTGTGAGCGGACCTTCGGTGTAGTCGAGAAACTCGACGCCGTTCGCGACGAGGTTCTTGACCTCGAGCTCGACGTCGTCGACCTCGAAATGGGCGAGGGTGTGCTCGGTCGTCACCGGTGGCCGCTTGAAGATCGAGAGCTCGCTCGCGTCTCCGCATCGGAAGCGAGCCGCGAACGGGCGTCTCCCAGAGGAACGTCAGGCCCACGGTCTCGCCGTAGAACGTCTTTGAGCGCTCGAGATCGGTCACCGGGATCGTCGCCACGACCATCGTTGCCGTCATCATCAGGACGCTCCTGCTGTCGATATCACCTTGTAGACGTCGATGGTGGTCTCTTGCGGCGGCGATGTGAAGCCCCCGTCGATGCCCTGCTGCATCCGCGGCAGCAAGATCGTGTCACGGAACTGCTCCCAGCTCTCCTGCGAGTCGTGCACGGCCATGATCGTCCAACCACCGGCTGACGCGCCGGCCGCGTGAAACAGCTGACCCGCCGGCAACTGGCCTGCTGCCGGGTGAACAGCAGCGATCGATGCCTCGTACTGCTCCGCGGTACCTCCTGGGAAGAAATGCACGACCCCGAACGGCTTGGTGCTCATGTGCTGCTCCCTTGGCTTGGAGGATACTTGACATGCCAAGTAATAGACCTGGTTACTTGGCATGTCAAGCATTTGTCGTAGACTCGTTTTGTGAGCACACGATGGAGCAGACAGCGTCGAGCGCTGGACGCCGGCGTGGCTAGCGCTGCTGCGAACGCATGCCCGGCTATGGGACCAGGTCGAGACGCGGATGCGCCGCGATAGCGGACTGACCATGCCGCGCTACGACGTCCTCATGCAGCTGGAGATGGCCGGCGGCCGCCTCGGACTCACCGACTTGGCGGCGCGCGATCGTGTTGTCGCCGTCCGGCCTGTCGAAACTTCTCGATCGGATGGAAGCCTCCGGCCTGCTGCGTCGCGAGGCGGATCCACACGATGCTCGGTCGACATTCGCGACGATCACCACCCGCGGCAAGACGCTGGTGAAGAAGGCCAGGCAAAGCCACCACGCGTGGTTGCAGCAACTGTTCGGCGACGCACTTGACGACCGAGATCTGGCCGACCTGACACGCGTCATGGATCGTATCGACATGCGTGCGCCGCGCGCCTAGACCGTGAAGACGACCTTGCCGAAGACGTTGCCCGCCACCATCGCAGCGAACCCCTCACGTGCTTGCGACAGCGGCAAGACTCGGTCAATGGTTGGCCGAACGCCAGTAACCATAAGGAAATTCAGCAACTCGACGAGTTCCTGACGGGTGCCCATCGTCGACCCGATCACGCGCAGTTGCTGGAAGAAAACCCGACTGAGTTCGGCCGACGGAGCGTCGCCGCTGGTCGCGCCGCACGTAACGATCGTGCCGCCTGGCTTCAGGCAGCGCAGCGAATGCGCCCACGTCGCTGCACCCACGCTGTCGAACACAGCGTCGACGCGTTCTGGCAAGCCGGCCACCCGACTCGTAAGCCGCGTCCGCGCCGACTCGAAGTGCGAGGCCCCCGCGATCCAGCGATCGACTCGTCACCCAGACGCGGCGGCCGGCAGCCTTGGCCAAGGCGATCAGCGCAGTCGAGACACCGCCGCCGGCGCCCTGCACCAGCACGGTGTCGCCAGGGCGCGTGGCTGAGTTGGTGAACAGCATCCGATAGGCAGTCAGCCACGCGGTCGGCAAGCAGGCAGCTTCTTCGAAGCTGAGTTCCGCCGGCTTCGGCACCAGATTGCGAGCCGGTACGACAACGAATTCCGCAAGTGCGCCATCGAATCGCTCCGACAGCAGGCTCCGATTCGGGTCCTTCGTCTCGTCCCCACGACCCGCATCGGGATCACCGATGACGCCGTGGACGACGACTTCATTGCCGTCATCGTCGACTCCCGCCGCGTCGCAGCCGAGAACTCGAGGCAATTCATCGGCGCTGAGGCCGACCCCGCGCAGGCTCCAGAGATCGTGCTGGTTCAGTGCCGCCGCCTTCACCCGCACCCGTGCCCAGCCCCCGGTGGGCAACGGATTCCGTACCTCACCGACACTCAGACCGGCCAATGGATCGGCGGCATCAAAGGACGTCACGCTCGCAGCAAGCATGAAAGCGACGGTACGCCGTCCCGCGGCCGCCACCCGCCGACGTCCCGCGGCGCGCCGTCCGCTTTCGTGTCCGGATCTTTACCGAGTGCCCGCGAGTGGGCACTTAACCTGCTGGAAAGATGCACCCAGCATGATGTGCACCAGGCCGGGCGACCCCCGGCTTGCGATCGCCGGAATACGGGCCCGTATTGGGAGCCGGAGAGCCGGCCACTACCTGGAGGATCTGTGACACCGCTTCGCCTTCGACCACGAACCCAAGCAGCCGGCATCGTCGCGATCGCGGCGGCCCTTGCGCTGAGCGCTTGCTCGAGCAGCAAGAGCACGGCCGGTTCTAGCCCGAGCTCCGCAGCGCCACCCCCCGCGACGACCGCGGCAGCCTCCGCTGCTCCCTCTACCGCTGCCAGTAGTCTGCACCCGCTTCCGCAGCCGCTGCAAGTCGGCGGCAGTGCAGCCGACCCCGCATCGCTGGTGCCGGCAGCAATCAAGACGGCGGGCGTCCTGAACATCGCAACCGACGCGTCGTACGCCCCCAACGAGTACTTCGACACCGACGGCAAGACGATCATCGGCCTTGACGTCGACCTCGGCAACGCGATCGCCGCGAAGCTCGGCCTGAAGGCGAACTTCCAGAACGTCACGTTCGACGCGATCATCCCGGCGCTGGCCGCGGGCAAGTACGACCTCAGCCTGTCGTCCTTCACCGACACGAAGGCGCGCGAAGCGACCGTCGACTTCGTCGACTACTTCAATGCGGGCGAATCGCTGATGGTTCTTGCAGGTAACCCGAAGGGCGTCACTGGCCCAGATCTCAGTCTGTGCGGCCTGACGATCGCCGTCGAGAAGGGCACCACCGAAGAGAGCGAGATTCCCGCCCTCTCGAAGAAGTGCACCGACGCCGGCAAGAAGGCAATCACGGGTCTGTCGTCCGACGACCAGAACGGCGCCAACCTCGCGCTGACCAGTGGCCGGGCTGACGTCGGCTCGGCGGACTCGCCGATCGCGGCATACGCCGTCAAGCAGCTTGCGGGCAAGATTGCGCTCGCGGGCCAGATCTACGAGACGTCGCCTTACGGCATCGCGATTCCGAAGCAGCCCGGGCTCGCGCCGGCAATCAAGGCCGCACTCGCGTCGATGATCGCGGACGGCAGTTACAAGACGATCCTCGACAAGTACGGCGACGACGCAGGCGCGATCACGGCACCGGCAATCAACGGCGCTACCAGTTGACCCTGATATGACGTCGAGTGGCGACGCTTCTGTGACACCACCTGACACCGTCGTGACGGGACGGCCCGAGAACATTCGGGCCGTCCCCGTTCGGCATCCGGGGCGATGGGTTGCCATCGTCGTGATCGCCGTGCTCGCGGCGATGCTCGTGCACATGCTGTTCACGAACCCGAATCTCGAGTGGCATTCCGTACGGCAAGTACCTGTTCAGCCACATCATCCTGCGCGGCGTGTGGATGACCATCAAGCTGACCGTGCTATCGATGGCCATCGGCATCGTGCTTGGGATCGTGGCGGCGGTTATGCGGCTGTCGGAGAACCCCGTGTGAGAAGCGCGGCCTGGGTGTACGTCTGGTTTTTCCGCGGCACTCCGTTGCTCGTGCAGATTCTCGGCTGGTTTTCGATCAGTCTGCTGTTCAAGACGCTGGCGTTCGGGATTCCGTTCGGGCCGCACTTTGCTGGTGAAAGCACCAACAAGCTGATCACCTTGTTCTTCAGCGCATTGCTCGCCCTGAGCTTGAACGAGGGCGCGTACATGTCGGAGATCGTGAGCGCAGGCATTCTTGCTGTCGACGAGGGCCAGAGCGAGGCTGCGTACGCGCTCGGCATGACGCGGATTCAAACCATGCGCCGGGTCGTGCTGCCACAGGCCATGCGCGTCATCGTGCCGCCGACCGGCAACGAAACCAACGGGATGCTCAAGAACACAGCGCTGGTGAGCACGATCGGCATCTTCGACCTG